>NZ_JANCLU010000027.1 GCF_024294805.1 Alsobacter ponti | reverse complement strand
GGAGTGCGTGACGCTCCCTCGAACCGGCCACCGCCCCCCACCCGCATCGGCCACGCTGCAGACGCCCCTTCCTCGGGAGAGGACGAGAGCCATATAGGCATAAATTCCTTCGCATGTCAAGCGCGAAATTGCGTCGAGCCGACGGCGGTGACGAATCGGCCATAATCGGGCCATAGCTGCGCCGCATGGCTGCCGGCGGCGGCGCTCGGGCTGGCGCGCCTGATCGAACGGGGACACGCATGGATCGCATCCGCATCGTCGGCGGCCACAGGCTGAACGGTTCAATTTCCATCTCGGGCGCGAAGAACGCGGCGCTGCCCCTGATGATCGCCAGCCTGCTGACGCCGGAGACCGTGGTGCTGGAAAACACGCCGCGGCTGTCGGACGTGCGGCTGCTCATGCGCATCCTCGGCAACCATGGCGTCGACGCCTCCATCGACGGCAAGCGCGTCGGCCAGACGCAGGAGACCGGAGAAACGATCCGGCTCTCCGCCGCCAACATCGTCGACACCACCGCGCCCTACGAGCTGGTGTCGCGCATGCGCGCCAGCTTCTGGGTGATCGCGCCGCTGCTGGCCCGCATGGGCGAGGCGAGGGTGTCGCTGCCCGGCGGCTGCGCCATCGGAACGCGGCCGGTCGACCTGCTGATCATGGCGCTGGAGCGGCTGGGCGCGACCATCGACATCGACGGCGGCTACGCCGTCGCCCGCGCCAAGAACGGGCTGCGTGGTGGCGACATCGTCTTCCCCAAGGTCACGGTGGGCGGCACCCACACGGCGCTGATGGCGGCGGTGATGGCGCGCGGAACGACGGTGATCGACAACGCGGCGCGCGAGCCGGAAGTGGTCGATCTCGCCGATTGCCTCGGCAAGATGGGCGCGAAGATCGAGGGCGCGGGCACGTCCCGCATCGTCGTGGAGGGCGTCACGTCGCTCGGCGGCGCGCGCCACGCGGTGCTGCCGGACCGCATCGAGACGGGCACCTACGCCATGGCCGCCGCCATGACGGGCGGCGACGTGACGCTGCTCGACACCCGCGCCGACCTGCTAAGCGCGGCGCTCGACGTGCTGATGCGCGCCGGCGCGGAGGTGACGTCGACGCACAATTCGATCCGCATCCGGCGCGGCGACGGCCCGATCGCGCCCGTCGACGTGACGACCGAGCCCTATCCGGGATTCCCGACCGACCTCCAGGCCCAGTTCATGGCGCTGATGACGCGAGCGAGGGGCGTGTCGCACATCCGCGAGACGATCTTCGAAAACCGCTTCATGCACGTGCAGGAGCTGGCCCGCCTCGGCGCGCATATCCGGCTCGACGGCGACCTCGCCGTGGTGGAGGGCGCGCCGGCGCTGAAGGGCGCGCCGGTGATGGCGACCGATCTGCGCGCCTCGGTGTCGCTGGTCATCGCCGGCCTCGCCGCCGAGGGCGAGACCACGGTCCACCGCGTCTACCATCTCGACCGGGGCTTCGAGGCGCTGGAGAAGAAGCTGGCGCGCTGCGGGGCCGAGGTCGAGCGCATTTCGGGCGAGGGCTGAGCCCCTGCCCGCCTGGGCTCAGCGCACGCCGCCGCGCTTATTGCCGAAGCCGGGGATGTAGCAGGTGCAGGACGAGCCGACCGGCCGGGCCCGGCCCATCGCGCAGCTGCCGCGCGAGGTGATGCACATGCGGCCGTAATAGCCGGACCGGTAGTAGGGCGATTGGCCATAGTAAGGCCCGGGCCGGTAGACGCCGCCATAGGGCGGCGGCGGCGGGCGGTAGGGATCGTAATACTGCGCCTCGGCGGCGCCGGACATCAACAGCGCCCCCGCCAGCGTCGCGATGAGGGCGGTCGCGGATCTCGGGCTCGGTCGCATGCTGTTCTCCGGGTCGGCTGCGAATCTCTGTCTGAAAACGAGTGTAGCCGGGTTCCGTTGCCTTAGGCGAACGCGCTTGCGCGCCCGCGCCCGAAATGAGAATTCCCCTTTTGCGCGTCCTGTTCTACAGGATCAGCGGCGGGACGCGCCCGCCACGGCCGCCGAACGCCACGGGAGACCGATCGCGCATGGACACGCTGAAGCTCGCCGCCCTCGACCGGGACGACCTGGCCGTCGTCTCCGCGCATCTCCAGGACGCCGTGCTCAAGGTCGCGGACATGGCGTGGCTGCCGCGCGAGAAGCGCTTCGCCTTCGTCGCCAACCGCTTCGACTGGGAGTCGGCCGCTTCCGGGGCCAATCGCCGCCGGCGCACCGGCGTGCGCTTCGACCGGGTGAAGCGCGCCCAGTTCTCCAGGCTGAGGCCGGACGACAAGGAGGCCGTGCTGAACCTGCTCGCCGTCACCTTCGAGGAGACTGACCCTCCGTCGGGGTTCGTGACGCTGGTGTTCTCCGGCGGCGCGGCGGTGCGCCTGGAGCTCGAATGCCTCGAATGCGAGATGCGGGACCTCGGCCCCGTCTGGGAGACCGCCAGCCAGCCCCGCCACACCGACTGACCCCGACCTTCCGCCGGCCCGCCACAGACCAGGACGCCCTCCATGCCCATGCGGCTCGACGCCAGCTCCGCCAGCTTCGCGCGCGACTTCCAGACGCTCCTCGCCATGAAGCGGGAGGTGTCGGAGGACGTCGACGCGGCGGTCAAGGCGATCATCGAGGACGTGGTCGCGCGCGGCGACGCGGCGCTGATCGACTACACGCGCCGCTTCGACCGGCTGGAGCTGACGCCGGCGACGCTGCGGGTCACCGAGGCCGAGGTCGACGCCGCGCTGGCGCAGTGCGACCCCGACGCGGTCGCCGCGCTGCGGCTGGCGCGCGAGCGCATCGAGGCGTACCACGCCCGCCAGAAGCCCGCAGACGAGCGCTTCGTCGACGCGCTGGGCGTCGAGCTGGGCCATCGCTGGACGGCGGTGGAGGCCGCCGGGCTCTACGTGCCGGGCGGCACGGCGAGCTATCCCTCCTCGGTGCTGATGAACGCCGTGCCGGCGCGGGTCGCCGGCGTGCCACGCATCGTCATGGCCGTGCCCTCGCCGGGCGGCGAGCTGAACCCGCTGGTGCTGGCGGCGGCCCGCATCGCCGGCGTCTCGGAGATTTACCGCGTCGGCGGCGCGCAGGCGATCGCCGCGCTCGCCTACGGCACGGCCACCATCGCGCCGGTCGCCAAGATCGTCGGCCCGGGCAATGCCTACGTGGCGGCGGCCAAGCGGCGCGTCTTCGGGCAGGTCGGCATCGACATGATCGCGGGGCCCTCCGAGGTGGTGGTGATCGCCGACGACCACGCCAATCCCGACTGGATCGCCGCCGACCTGCTCGCCCAGGCGGAGCACGACACGGCGGCGCAGTCGATCCTCGTCACCGACAGCCCCGCCCTGGCCGACGCCGTCGAGGCCGCCGTCGCGCGCCGCCTCACCACGCTGCCGCGCGCCGACATCGCGGCGGCGAGCTGGCGCGACTATGGGGCGGTGATCGTCCTGCCGGACCTCGCGTCGTGCGCGCCGCTCGTCGACCGGCTCGCCCCCGAGCACCTGGAGATCGAGACGCGCGACCCCGAGGCGCTGGCCGCCGGCATCCGCAACGCGGGCTCGATCTTCCTCGGCGCGCACACGCCGGAGGCGATCGGCGACTACGTCGCCGGGCCGAACCACGTGCTGCCCACGGCGCGCTCGGCGCGTTTCTCCTCGGGGCTCGGCGTTCTCGACTTCATGAAGCGCAGCTCGATCCTGAAATGCGGGCCGGAGGCGCTGAGGGCGCTGGGGCCGGCGGCGATCGCGCTCGGCCGCGCGGAGGGGCTGGAGGCGCACGCCCGCTCCGTGGCGGTGCGACTCAACCTGGGATAAGCGGCATGGCGCAGCACGATCCGGGCAAGCAAAAGGACGCGGCCGGATCGCGCCGCCGGCTCGTCGCCGTCACCCTCGACGACGTGTCGATCGGGCGCGGCGGCCCCGAGCAGGAGCACGAGCGCGCCGTCGCGATCTACGACCTCCTGGAAAGCAACGATTTCCGCCCCGCCAACGATTCCGAAGGCCCCTACGCCCTGCACATCTCGCTGGTCTCGGGCAAGCTCTCGCTGGAGGTGCGCGGCGAGCAGGGCGAGGCGATCGCCACGCACATCCTCTCGCTGGCCCCGTTCCGGGGTGTGCTGCGCGACTATTTCATGGTGTGCGAGAGCTATTACGCGGCCATCCGCACCGCCAGCGCGGCGCAGATCGAGGCCATCGACATGGGCCGTCGCGGCCTGCATAACGAGGCGGCCGAGCTGCTGCGCCAGCGCCTCGCCGGCAAGATCGAGGTGGATTTCGACACCGCCAGACGGCTCTTCACGCTGATCATGGCCCTGCACTGGAAGGGCTGAGATGAGCGGGACCGGGCAGGAGGCGACGCGCGGAGGGCGGGTCGGCGCGGTGCTCTTCGCCTGCGCGCTCAACGCCGTGCGCTCGCCGATGGCCGAGGCCATCGCCCGCCACTATTTCGGCCGCTCCGTCTACGTGCAGTCCGCCGGCGTCCGCAAGGGCGAGCTCGACCCCTTCATGGTCGCGGTGCTCGACGAGATCGGCATCGATGCCTCCCGACACAAGCCGCGCACCATCGACGAGCTCGAGGAGTGGGAGGGCATGAACTTCGACCTCATCGTCACGCTCAGCCCCGAGGCGCACCACCGCGCGCTGGAGCTGACGCGCACCAACGCGCTCGAGGTGGAGTACTGGCCGACTCCGGACGCGACGCTGGCGCACGGCACGCGCGAGCAGGTGCTCGACGCCTACCGCGCCGTGCGCGACGGGCTGGTGGAGCGCATCAAGGCGCGCCTGCGGACCTGACGACGGAACGAAGCCGGCGCCGCGCCGGTTCACGCCCCGGCGGCTTGCGCGCCCGCCATCCGCGCGCCACAAAGCGGGCGCGATACGGCCCCGTGCGACACACGACCCGAGGGAAGACGATGCCCATCCAGCGCCTTGCCACCACCCCGTTCCCCGACCAGCGCCCCGGCACGTCCGGCCTGCGCAAGACGGTGCCGGTGTTCCAGACGGCTTGCTACGTCGAGAACTTCGTGCAGTCGATCCTCGACTGCATCGAGGGGCGCGAGGGCGCGACGCTCGTGCTGGGCGGCGACGGACGCTACTTCAATCGCGAGGTGGTGCAGATCGTGCTGCGCATGGCCGCCGCCAACGGGGTGGGGCGCGTCGTCGTGGGGCGCGACGGCCTGCTCTCGACGCCGGCCGCCTCCAACCTCATCCGCACGCGCAAGGCCATCGGCGGCATCATCCTCTCGGCCTCGCACAACCCGGGGGGCCCGCACGGCGATTTCGGCATCAAGTTCAACGCCTCCAACGGCGGTCCGGCCCCCGAGCCCGTGACCGAAGCAATCTTCCGGCGCGCCAGCGCCATCACCGAGTACAGGACGCTCGACACGCCCGACCTTGACCTCGGCCGCGAGGGCGAGACGTTGCTGGAGGGCATGCGGGTCGAGATCGTCGACCCGGTGACAGCCTACGCCGCGATGATGGAGCGCATCGTCGATTTCGATCGCATCCGAGCCATGGTCGCCGGCGGGTTCCGCATGCGCTTCGACGCGCTGAGCGCGATCACCGGCCCCTACGCCGCGGAAATCCTGGAGCGGCGGCTGGGCATGCCCGCGGGCACGGTGGTCAACGGCACGCCGTTGCCCGACTTTGGCGGCCACCACCCGGATCCGAACCCCGTTCATGCGCGCGAGCTGATGGAGCTGATGACCGGCCCGGACGCGCCGGACTTCGGCGCCGCCTCGGACGGCGACGGCGACCGCAACATGATCGTCGGCCGCGGCCTGTTCGTGACGCCGAGCGACAGCCTGGCCGTGCTCGCCGCCCACGCCCACGTCGCTCCGGGCTACCGGGGCGGGCTGGCGGGCGTGGCGCGCTCGATGCCGACCAGCCGCGCCGTCGACCGCGTCGCCGCCCGGCTCGGACTGCCGTGCTACGAGACGCCGACCGGCTGGAAGTTCTTCGGCAACCTGCTCGACGCCGGCCGCATCACGCTGTGCGGCGAGGAGAGCGCCGGCACCGGCTCCAACCACATCCGCGAGAAGGACGGGCTGTGGGCGGTGCTGCTGTGGCTGGACATCATCGCCGCGCTCGGCAAGCCGGCCGACCGCATCGTGCGCGACCACTGGCGCGAGTATGGCCGCGACTACTACGCCCGGCACGACTACGAGGGCGTCGAGACGGAGGCGGCCGACCGGCTGATGACGGAGCTGCGCGCCGCCCTGCCGGGGCTCGTCGGCAAACGATTCGGCGGGCTCACGGTGCGCGAGGCCGACGATTTCGCCTATTCCGACCCGGTCGACGGCAGCGTCACGCCGCGCCAGGGCGTGCGCGTCCTGTTCGCCGAGGACGCCCGCGTGGTGTTCCGCCTGTCTGGAACCGGCACCTCGGGCGCGACGTTGCGCGTTTATCTGGAACGCTACGAGCCGGCCGACGGACGCCACGACCTGCCGACCGCCGACGCATTGGCCGAGGTGGCGGCGGCGGCGGACGCCATCGCCGGCATAAGGCGCCATACCGGACGGGACGAGCCTTCGGTCGTGACCTGAGCAGCTTGCGTCGCCTGGGCGCAAACGGGAACAATCTTAACCGACCACTGTCATCAATCGGGGGCATGTCGCGGGGCGAAACCCGCAGGGAGTCGACGCGGCCTTGGTCCATTCCGGCGCGACGGTGCTGACCGTCACACTCATCGGCAGCGTGGCGCTCCTCATCTGGGGCGTCCGGCAGGTCAGGCTCGGCGTGACCCGCGCCTTCGGGGCGGAGCTGCGGCGGCTGCTGGCCGCCGCCAGCGCGAACCGCCTCATGGCGTTCACGGCCGGCGGCTTCATCAGCGGCCTGATGCAATCCTCCACCGCCACGGCGCTCCTGCTCGGCGCGCTCGCGGGGCGCGACCTGCTGACCCTGCCCGTGGCGCTGGTGATGATGCTGGGGGCCGACGTCGGCTCGACCCTCGCCGCCCAGCTCTTCGCCTTCGACATCAAGTGGATCTGGGCGCTGCTGATCGCCGCCGGCGTCTTCGTCGCGCAGTCGACCGAGGCGGACAAGCCGCGCGGCCTGGCGCGCATCGCCATCGGGCTCGGCGTCATGCTGCTCGCCCTGAAGGAGATCGGCGACGCCGCCGCCGCGCTGCGCGGCTCGGAGGTCTTCCGCATCGTGCTCGGCGGTCTGGAGGGCGAGCCGCTGATGGGCGTCGCCATCATGGCGATCGTCACCTGGCTCAGCCATTCCAGCCTCGCGATGGTGCTGTTCATCATGTCGCTGGTCGCCTCCGGCGCCATCGGCGCGCCGCTGGCGCTGGCCTTCGTGCTGGGGGCGAACATCGGCGGGGCCTTCGCGCCGCTGGTGTCGCTGTCGGGTTCGCCGCCGGCCGCGCGGCGCGTGCCGCTCGGCAACCTGTTGATGCGCTTCGCGGTGGCGCTGCCGCTGCTCGCCGTGCTCGGCCCGCTGGAGCAGCTCGTGAGCGAGTGGGCGTTCTTCTCGCCCGGACGCCTCGTGGTGGTCGCGCACACCGCGTTCAACGTGCTGGTGGCGCTGCTCTTCTTGCCGTTCACCGGCCTCGTCGCCCGGCTGTGCGAGCGTATGATCCCCGATGCGCCGGCGGACGGCAGCGCGCCGCGCCACCTCGATCCCAACCTGCTCGGCTCCCCCTCGGAGGCGCTGGCCTGCGCCATGCGCGAGGCGCTGGAGATGGGCAACCAGGTCGCCGCCATGCTGCGGCGCGTGCTCGACGCGCTGGAATCGTCGGACCTGCGCGTCGCCCGCGACATCGAGCGCATGGACGACCGCGTCGACACCCAGTTCGAGGCGATCAAGCTCTATCTCGTGCAGATCACGCGCGCCGAGATGCGCGACGACGAGAGCCGGCGCGCCGTCGAGATCCTGTCCTTCACGACCAATCTCGAACATATCGGCGACATCATTGACAAGAACCTGATGGAGCTGGTCGGCAAGAAGGTGCGCAAGGGCATGGCCTTCTCGCCCGAGGGGCAGGAGGAGCTTCGCCGCTTCCACGCGCTGGTGCTCGACACCATGGCGCTGGCGCTCAACGCCTTCGCCAGCCGCGACCCGCAGCTCGCCCGCCGGCTCGTCGAGGACAAGGTGACGATCCGCACCGCCGAGCGCGAGACGCTGGAGCGCCACTACGCGAGACTGCGCGCGGGGCGCGTCGAGTCGATGGAGAGCAGCGCCGTCCATCTCGACTTCATCCGCGACCTCAAGCGCATCCACGGCCACCTCGCGGCGACCGCCTACCCGATCCTCGAAGCCATCGGCGAACTGGGCGAGTCGCGCCTGCGCCAGCGCGACGACGAGGGCGCCGCCGAACCGCTCAACCCGCGCCCGGCGGCCCGCTGAGCCTCACAGCCCGAAAGCGCGCGCCCCCGAGGCGACGGCGAGCCCGACGAAAAGGGCGATCAGCTCGTTGCGCCGCACCAGCATCGCCGCCATCGCCGCCGCCAGCGCCAGCACGGCCGGCAGCCCCGCCTTCACGCAAAGCGGCAGCACGACGGCGACGACGATGGAGCCCGGCAGGGCGGCGAGGCCGTCGCGGACCGGCTGGGTGAGCGGCACGTGGGCCATCAGCCAGACGCCGAGGACGCGGCACAGATAGGTCGCCGCCGTCATGCCGAGAATGGCGGCGAACGCGCCGGGCGAGACCGAGAACGCTTCGCTCATCGCCGCGCCGCCATGCCGATCGCCGCTCCAGCCAGCGCGCCCGCGAGCGGGCCGGCTACCATGAAGGCGTAGCCCGGCACGGCGTACCACGTCGCCACCGAGACGAGGCCGGCTACGGACCAGGCGATGGTGTCGCGCCGCCCCTTCCACAGCGGCACGATCATGGCGCTGAAGAAGATCGGCAGGACGAGATCGACGCCGAAGCGCTTGGGATCGTCCATCAGCCCGCCGAGCAGCGCCCCGGGCAGGGTGAAGGCGAGCCACGCCACCCACAGCACGAGGCCCGAGCCGAGCAGGACGCCGAAATCGTCGCCGCCGCGGTCGCGGTAGCGTTCGGTGATCACCCAGTTGGCGTCCGTGAGCAGGAACAGCGTCGGCCACTTCGCCGCGCCCGGCACCTCGCGCAGCCAGGGCTGCAGCGACGCGCCCTGCAGGATCATGCGGGCGTTGACGGTGAAGGTGACGACGGCGATAGCCAGCAGGGCCGCGAAGGTCCAGGTGTCGGTCCACAGCTCCAGCCCGACGAGCTGGGACGCGCCGGCGAACACGAGGGCGCTCGACAGCGCGGCCTCGGCCACCGTCATGCCCTTCTGCTGGGCCGCCGCGCCGAAGGCGGCGGCGAACACGCAGATGCCTGGCAGCACCGGCGCGACGAGGCGCGCGCCCTCGCGCACGCCCGCCAGCGTCACGCGCCGCGCGGTCTCGGAAGGCTCCTTCGTCATGCGCCCTCCGTCGCGGCGCGACGGCGCAGCAGCAGTCCGGCGGCGACGACCAGCGCCGCGCCGGCTCCCGCCAGCGCGTACTCGACCTCGCCCAGGGCCTCCTCGCCGAAGCGGGCGACCAGCCAGGGGTCGGTGTCCAGCATCTCGCCGGCGACCCAGCCGAGCAGCGCCGCGCCCGCCCACACCAGCAGCGGGAAGCGGCCGAGCAGCGCCATGATGAGCGTCGCCCCCGCGACGATCAGCGGGATCGAGATCACCAGCCCCAGCACCAGCAGGACGGTGTTGTTCTTGGCCACGGCGGCAATCGCCAGCACGTTGTCGAGGCTCATCACCATGTCGGCGACGGCGATGGTCCACACCGCGCCCATCAGCTTGTCGCTCGCCTTCACCCGGTCCTCGTCGCCGTCCTCCTCCTCGACGAGCAGCTTCACGGCGATCCACAGCAGCAGCAGGCTGCCGGCGATGCGCAGGAACGGCGTCTCCAGGAGTTGCACGACGATCAGCGTGAACACGACGCGCATCAGCACCGCCACGCCGGAGCCGAGCACCAGGCCGAGCCGGCGCTGGCGCAGCGGCAAGCCCCGGCAGGCCAGCGCGATCACCACCGCGTTGTCGCCGGAGAGCAGGACGTTGATCCAGATGACCTCGAGGACCGCGATGAGGCCGTGCAGGCTGAAATCCATGGCCAGTGGGTTATCCCCTTGCCCCTGTGTTGGCAACCGGCGCGGGGCGCGGGTCAGCCGCGCCGCGCGGTCCGCGCGGCCGCCTTGCGCAGGGCGAACGCGATCAGCACCACCAGCACCGCGCCGAGCAGGGCGACGGGCTTGTCCCAGGCGTCCGCCGAGGGGCCCAGCGCCTGCTTCACCCAGGGGTCGGTGACGATCATCTCGCCGCCGATCCAGCCCAGCAGCGCCGCGCCGCCCCACACGAAGATGGGGAAACGGGAGATCAGCGCCATCAACAGGGTCGAGCCCATGACGATGAGCGGGATGGAGACCAGCAGGCCGAAGATGAAGAGCGCGACATTGCCGTCGGCCGCCGCGGCGATGGCCACCACGTTGTCGAGGCTCATCACCGCGTCGGCGATGACGATGGTGCGCACCGCCTGCCAGAGCGTCTCGCTCTCGCTGACATGCGCCTCCTCCTCCTCGCCGGTGATGAGCTTGACGGCGATCCAGAACAGCAACAGGCCGCCCGCCGCGCCGAGGAACGGCACGCCGAGCAGCCAGGTGATGACGAGCGCGAACAGGATGCGCAGCGCCACGGCGGCCCCGGAGCCCAGCACGATGCCCATGCGCCGCTTGCGCGGCGGCAGCGAGCGGCACGCCAGCGCGATGACCACGGCGTTGTCGCCCGACAGCAGCAGGTCGATCCAGATGATCTGGAGGACGGAAACCAGGGTCTGGGCGTTGAACTCGATCATGCGGGGTCCGTTCGCTCGCGGGGGAGGGCGGTCAGCCCAGGGCTTCGACGACGGCCTTGCCGCATTCCACCGTGTTGGCGCGCCCGCCGAGGTCGCGCGTGCGCAGCTTCTCCTGCGCCAGCACGCGCTCGATGGCGGCCTCGATGCCGCGCGCGGCGTCGTGCTCGCCGAGATGGTCCAGCATCATCGCCGCCGACCAGATCTGCGCGATCGGGTTGGCGACGCCCTGCCCGGCGATGTCCGGCGCCGAGCCGTGAACCGGCTCGAACAGCGAGGGGAAGGTCCGCTCCGGATTGATGTTGCCCGAGGGCGCGATGCCGATGGTGCCGGTGCAGGCGGGGCCGAGGTCGGACAGGATGTCGCCGAACAGATTGGAGGCCACCACCACGTCGAACCAGTCCGGATGCAGCACGAAATGGGCGGTGAGGATGTCGATGTGGAACTTGTCGACGTTCACGTCCGGGAAGGCGGCCGCCATCGCCTCCACCCGCTCGTCCCAGTAGGGCATGGTGATGGAGATGCCGTTCGACTTGGTGGCCGAGGTCAGGTGCTTCTTCGGCCGCCTGTTCGCGAGGTCGAAGGCGAAGCGCAGGATGCGGTCGACGCCGACGCGCGTCATCACCGTTTCCTGCATCACCACCTCGCGCTCGGTGCCGGGGAAGATGCGGCCGCCGATGGAGGAATATTCGCCCTCGGTGTTCTCGCGCACGACGAAGAAATCGATGTCGCCCGGCTTGCGGCCTGCGAGCGGGCAGGGCACGCCGGGCATCAGCCGCACCGGGCGCAAATTGACGTACTGGTCGAACTCGCGGCGGAACTGGATCAGCGAGCCCCACAGCGAGACGTGGTCCGGGATCTTGGCCGGCCAGCCCACGGCGCCGAAGAAGATGGCGTCGTGCGAGCCGATTCGCTCCTTCCAGTCCTCCGGCATCATGCGCCCGTGGCGGGCGTAATAGTCGTAGGAGGCGAAATCGAAGCTGTCCTGCTGGAGGGTGAAGCCCCAGCGCTTCGCCGCGGCTTCCAGCACGCGCAGGCCTTCCGGCACGACTTCCTTGCCGATGCCGTCGCCGGCGATGACCGCGACGCGGTGGACCCTGTTGCTCGTCATGCGTGTCTCTTCCCAAAGGCGCCGACGATCGGGGCGACGCCCCGCCGCCCGCCGGCTTGACTTGCAGTTCTCTATTGCAACAACTGCCGCTCAACAACAGCGCGGGACGCGGGACCGCCGGGCACGGACAGACCAATGACGCCAGCCGAAGGTGGTTCCGGAGACGAACCCGGCGCGCCGCTCAGCGACCGCGCGTCGCGCGACGTCGCGGCGGGGCTGGTCCTGGTCGCCGTCGCCCTGTTCGCGCTGTGGGCGGGGGCGGACCTTCCGCTCGGCACGCTGAGCGCCATGGGCGCGGGCATGCTGCCGCGCTCGCTCGCGGTGCTGGTCGGCCTGTTCGGGGTCGCCATCGCCGCCTCGGGCTGGCTGTCGGCGGGCGAGGGGCTGGGGCGCTGGAGCCTGCGCGGCCCGTTCTTCATCCTCGGCTCGGTGGTGGTGTTCGCGGCGACGGTGCGCTCGCTCGGGCTCGCCTTCGCAGGGCCGCTGTCGATGCTGGTCGGGTGCCTCGCCAGCCACGAGACGCGCTGGGGCGAGGCGGCGCTGTTCTCGGTGGCGCTGACGGCGTTCTGCATCGTGCTGTTCAGGTCGCTGCTCGGCCTGCCGATCCCGATCGCCTGGTTCCTGTAGGCGCCGCGTGGGAGACCTGTTCGGCAACCTCCAGCTCGGCTTTTCCGTCGCCCTCGGCTGGCAGAACCTCGCGCTGTGCTTCGTCGGCTGCCTGGTCGGCACGCTGATCGGCGTGCTGCCGGGCGTCGGGCCCATCGCCACCATCGCCATCCTCCTGCCGGTGACGTTCAAGCTGGACCCCGCCGGGGCCCTGATCATGCTCGCCGGCATCTTCTACGGGGCGCAGTACGGTGGTTCGACCACGGCGATCCTCGTCAACATCCCCGGCGAGGCCACCTCCGTCGTCACCACGCTGGACGGCCACCAGATGGCGCGCCAGGGCCGCGCCGGCGTGGCGCTTGGCATCGCCGCGCTCGGCTCGTTCTTCGCCGGCACGGTGACGACGGTCATCGTCGCCGCGCTCGGCGGCCCGCTCACCGCGCTCGCTTTGCTGTTCGGCCCGGCGGAATATTTCTCGCTGATGGTGATGGGCCTCGTCTTCGCCGTGGTGCTGGCCCGCGGCTCGCTCCTCAAGGCGCTGGCGATGGTGCTCACGGGGCTGCTGCTCTCGACCGTGGGCACGGACCTGGAGAGCGGGCAGGCGCGGATGACGCTCGGGCTCGAGGCCCTGATCGACGGCATCGACTTCGCCGTGCTCGCCATGGGCGTGTTCGGCTTCGCCGAAATCCTGCGCAACGTCGAGACGCCGGAATCGCGCGACGTGGTGCGCGGGGAGATCGGTCCGCTGCTGCCGGACCGCGCCGATCTGCGCCGCTCCGCCTGGCCCGTGGTGCGCGGAACGCTGGTCGGCGCGCTGCTCGGCATCCTGCCCGGGAACGGCGCGGTGCTCGGCCCCTTCGCCTCCTATACGCTGGAGAAGCGGCTGGCGCGCGACCCGCGCCGCTTCGGCCGGGGCGCCATCGAGGGCGTGGCCGGGCCGGAATCGGCCAACAACGCCGGCGCGCAGGCCTCCTTCATCCCGCTGCTGACGCTCGGCATCCCGCCCAACGCCGTGATGGCGCTGATGGTGGGCGCCATGACCATCCACGGCATCATCCCCGGCCCGCAGGTGATGACCAAGAACCCGGACCTGTTCTGGGGCATGGTCGCCTCGATGTGGATCGGCAACGCCATGCTGCTGGTCATCAACCTGCCGCTGGTCGGGGTGTGGGTGCGGCTGCTGAAGGTGCCCTACCGGCTGATGTTCCCGGCCATCCTGCTGTTCTGCTGCATCGGCATCTACTCCATCAACAACAACGTCATGGACGTGGCCCTGGCGGCGTTCTTCGGCGGCGTCGGCTATGTCCTGATCAAGCTCGGCTTCGAGCCCGCGCCGATGCTGCTCGGCTTCGTGCTCGGTCGGCTGATGGAGGAAAAGCTGCGCCAGGCGCTGATCCTCTCGCGCGGCAGCTTCGCCACCTTCGTCGAGCGTCCGGTTTCGCTCGGTCTGCTGCTCGCGGCGGCGGCAATGCTGGCGATCGCCGTCGTCCCGGCGATCCGCAGGGGGCGCGACGACGTATTCACCGAATGATCGGGCGCGGCGCGCCGCCGTCCGGTTCCACCTTCCGGGATTCCTCGACCCTGGGCCTCCCCGGCCCGCCTTTCGCCGCCCGATAACCCGCCTGCCGGGGTCGAGCGGGGTTGAAACCGATTTCATGCGGCTTAGGATCAGCGCGTGCCCGCAACCAAGAACACCGACATGCCCTTTTCGTCGTCCCTGGCGCCGCGCCCGTCCGAGGCCGGAGAACCCGTGCTGCGCGTCGAGGGCCTCGGCGTGGCCATCGGCCCGGCCGAGCGGCCGGTGACGCTGGTCGAGGACGTGTCGCTGGAGATCGCGGCGGGGCGCACGTTGTGCGTGGTCGGCGAATCCGGCTGCGGCAAGAGCCTCACCTCGCTCGCCATCATGGGGCTGCTGGCGACGCCGCCGCTGCGCGTCGCGTCCGGCCGCGTGCTGTTCGAGGGGCGCGACCTGCTGACCATGGAGCCGCGCGAGCGCGCCGACCTGCGCGGCGACCGCATGACCATGATCTTCCAGGAGCCGATGACCTCGCTGAACCCGGCCTTCACCATCGGTGACCAGATCGCCGAGGTCGTGCGCCGCCATCGCGACATTTCCGCCGAGGCGGCGCGGGCCACGGCGCTGGAGATGCTGCGCCGCGTCCGCATCCCATCGCCCGAGAAGCGGCTCGACGAATATCCCCACCAGATGTCGGGCGGCATGCGTCAGCGCGTCATGATCGCCATGGCGCTGGCCAACGGCCCGCGCCTGCTGATCGCCGACGAGCCGACCACGGCGCTGGACGTCACCATCCAGGCGCAGATCCTGTCGCTCGTCCGCAATCTCCAGCGCGAGACCGGCACGGCGCTGCTGCTGATCACCCACGACCTCGGCGTCGTCGCCGAGGTCGCGGACGAGGTCGCCGTCATGTATGCCGGCCGCATCGTCGAGCGCGGGCCGGTCGAGGCCATCTTCGACGACCCGCAGCACCCTTATACGATTGGCCTGATGGGCTCGCTGCCCTCGCTGGCCGGCGACCAGGAGCGGCTGGTGACCATCCCCGGCTCCGTGCCGCCGCCCGAGCGCATGCCGCGGGGCTGCCGGTTCTCGCCGCGCTGCCCCTTCGCAATCGCCGGGTGCCACACCGCGCCGCCGCCCTTGGCCGAGATCACGCCCGGTCACTGGGCGGCCTGCATCCGCGCGCCGCTGGAGGCGTTCGTCGGAGCGCCCGCCGGGGAGGCCGCATGAGCACGATCCTCGAGGCGACCGACCTCACCAAGCACTTCCGCAGCGGCGGCGGCCTGTTCCACAAGCCGACCATCGTGCGCGCCGTCGACGGCGTCAGCTTCGCCGTCAGGACCGGCGAGACGCTCGCCATCGTCGGCGAATCCGGCTGCGGCAAGTCGACCGTCGGCCGGCTGGCGCTGCGCCTGCTGGAGGCGACCTCGGGCTCGGTGAAGTTCGAGGGCAAGGACCTCGCGTCCATGGACGAGGACGCGCTGCGCGGCCTGCGCCGCGAGATGCAGATGGTGTTCCAGGACCCGTTCTCCTCGCTGAACCCGCGCATGACGCTCGGCGACATCGTCGGCGAACCGCTTTGGCTTCACGGCATGGGCTCGGCGCGGGAGCGGCGCGAGCGGACGCGCGAATTGCTGAGCATCGTCGGGCTGCGGCCGGAGCACGCGCAGCGTTATCCGCACGAGTTCTCGGGCGGCCAGCGCCAGCGCATCGGCATCGCCCGGGCGCTCGCCTCCAACCCGCGCCTCGTCATCGGCGACGAGCCGGTGTCGGCGCTGGACGTGTCGATCCAGGCGCAGGTCATCAACCTGCTGGAGGATCTCAAGGATCGCTTCTCGCTCACGCTGGTCATCATCGCCCACGACCTGGCGGTGATCCGCCACATGAGCGACCGTGTGATAGTCATGTATCTCGGCAAGATCGTCGAGACCGCGCCCACCGCCGCGCTCTACGCCGAGCCGCTGCACCCCTATACGCGCGCATTGCTGGCAGCGATCCCGCTGCCCGCGCCGGGGCTGCGCGCCGAGCGCAAGCTGCTGGAAGGCGACATCCCGAGCCCGGCCAACCCGCCGTCCGGCTGCCGCTTCCACACGCGCTGCCCCTTCGCGCAGGCGCGCTGCCGCGAGGAGGAGCCGGCGCTGCGCGACGCGGGAGGCCGCGAGGTCGCCTGCCACTTCTACGAGACGCTGCCACGCGCCGACGCGGAGCGCGCCGTCGCCATCCCGGAAAGCGCCGCGAAGCGCCGCCGCATGGCGCTCTATCGCGAGCACCGGGACCGTCAGGAATCGGACGCCGCCGCGGCGGCGCCCGCGGCTACCGCCGGCCGCGCCCTGGAGCCTTCGGCCTGAGGGTGCGCCGACGCAGACAGGCTCGCGGCCGGCCGACGCCGGCCCGCGCGTCATCAACGAGGGGAGACGAACGATGAAGCAATCACCACGCAGACAGCGCCGCCTGGGGGCGTCGCTGTTCCGGGCCGCGCTGCTCGGAACCCTGGTCGCCGGTTTCGCCGGGGCGGCGGCGGCGCAGTCGCTGCGCGTCGGCCTCGCCGAGGATCCGGACGTGCTCGACCCGCACCAGGCGCGCACCTTCGTCGGGCGCATCGTCTTCACGGCGCTGTGCGACAAGCTGGTCGACATCACGCCGGAGCTGCAGTTCGTGCCGCGCCTCGCCACCTCGTGGGAGTGGGGGCCGGACACCAAGTCGCTCACCTTCAAGCTGCGCGAGGGCGTCAAGTTCCATGACGGCGAGCCCTTCAACGCCGAGGCGGTGAAGTTCAACATCGAGCGCGCCAAGACCCTGCCGGAATCCCGCCGCAAGAGCGAGATTACCTCGGTCGCCAGCGTCGACGTGGTCGACCCGATGACGGTGCGGCTCAACCTGTCGCAGCCCGACGTCACCGTGCTGGCCCAGCTCTCCGACCGCGCCGGCATGATGCTGTCGCCCAAGGCGGCCGCGGCCGCGGGCGCCAACGCCGGCGCCAAGCCGGTCTGCTCGGGCCCGTACAAGTTCGTCGAGCGCGTGCAGAACGACCGCATCGTGCTGGAGCGGTTCCCCGACCACTGGAACAAGGGCCAGTACGCGTTCGAGAAGATCACCTACCTGCCGATCCCGGACTCCACCGTCCGTCTCGCCAACCTGCGCTCCGGCGACCTCGACATCATCGAGCGGCTGGAGCCCACCGACGTGAAGACCGCCAAGGGGGACGCCAACCTCAAGACCGCCTCGGCGGTCGGCCTCGGCTACCAGGGCCTCAACATCAACGTCGCAAACGGCGAGCGCGCCAAGAACCCGCTCGGCCAGGACAAGCGCGTGCGCCAGGCGCTTGAGGCGTCGATCGACCGCGACGCCATCAACCAGGTGGTGTTCGAGGGCCAGTTCACCCCGGGCAACCAGTTCTTCCCGCCCAACAACCCGTATTTCGCCAAGGACATCCCGATCGGCGCGCGCGACGTCAAGAAGGCGCAGGCGCTGTTGAAGGAAGCCGGGGTGAAGACGCCGGTCGCGGTGGAAGTGACGATGTCCAACAGCCCGCGCTCGCTGGCCATCATGCAGGTCATCCAGTCGATGGCCAACGAGGCCGGCTTCGACGTCAAGCTCAAGTCGACCGAGTTCGCCACCATGCTCAACGAGGGCACCAAGGGCGACTTCCAGGCCAACCAGTACGGCTGGTCCGGCCGTCCCGATCCGGACGGCAACATCCACGCCTTCGTCACCTGCAAGGGCGGGCTGAACGACTGGAAGTACTGCAACCCGGAGGTTGACAAGCTGCTCGACCAGGCCCGCACGGTCGCCGATCCGGCCAAGCGCAAGGAGCTCTACACGGCGGCGCAGAAGATCCTGCACGAGGACCTGCCGATCATCCACCTCTACCATGAGAGCTGGATCTGGGGGATGAAGAAGAAGCTCGAGGGCTTCACCCCGCATCCCGACGGCATGATCCGCCTCGAAAACGTGAAGATGGCGTCGTGACCGCCTCCGCCAGTCGGCGCGGCCGCGAGCCGCGCCGACCGGCGGCCCGTTCCATCCACCAGCGCGGGGACTGATGATCTCCTTCATCGCACGCCGGATCGTCATCGCGATCCCCACCATCGTGCTCGTCTCGATCTTCGTGTTCGCGCTGCAGAAGATGCTGCCGGGCGACCCGATCCTCGTGCTCGCCGGCGAGGAGCGCGACCCCATCGTCATCGAGGCGCTGCGCGAGAAGTACCGCCTCAACGATCCGCTGCCGGTGCAGTATTTCGCCTGGGCCTGGCAGGCGCTGCACGGCAATCTCGGCATCTCGCTGCGCACCAACGCGCCGGTGCTGGACCTCATTCTCGAGAAGCTGCCGGTGACGCTGCAGCTGGCCGCGATGGCGATGAGCTTCGCGCTGCTGATCGGCATTCCCGCCGGCGTCATGGCGGCGGTGAAGAAGGGCACGGCGTGGGACTACCTCGCCACCGGACTGGCGCTGTGGGGGCTGTCGATCCCCAACTTCTTCCTCGGCATCATGCTGATCTTCCTGGTCTCCGTACAGCTCAACTGGCTGCCGGCCTCCGGCTACGTGTCGCTCGGCGAGAGCGTGTCGCAGAACCTGCGCACAATGATCATGCCCGCCTTCGTGCTCGGCAACGCGCTCGCCGCCAGCATGATGCGCCACACGCGCAGCGCCATGCTGGGCGTGCTGAAGCAGGACTATGTGCGCACGGCGCGCGCCAAGGGCCTGCTGGAGCCGCGCGTCATCCTCAAGCACGCGCTGCGCAACGCGCTCGTACCGG
Organism: Alsobacter ponti; assembly: GCF_024294805.1. Lineage (GTDB taxonomy): Bacteria > Pseudomonadota > Alphaproteobacteria > Rhizobiales > Beijerinckiaceae > Alsobacter > Alsobacter ponti. Next base: position 33,153 of record NZ_JANCLU010000027.1, on the reverse strand, counting down.
TCGTCACCGTCGGCACCCTGCTGTTCGGCGAACTGCTCGCCGGGGCGGTGCTGACGGAGCAGATCTTCACCATCCCGGGCTTCGGCAAGCTCATCGTCGACGCCGTGTTCAATCGCGACTACGCCGTGGTGCAGGGGGTGGTCCTGTGCACGGCGCTGGGCTACATCGCGCTCAACCTGCTGGCGGATGTGCTCTATGTCGTGCTCAATCCGCGCCTGAGGGCCCGCTGATGTCCATCGCACTCGAAAGCGCCGCGCAGCAGGAGGCGGCGGTTCCGCGCAGCCGCTTCTGGGGCAAGCTGCTGCGCAACCGCTCGGCCGCGATCGGCCTGACGCTGGTCGGGCTGTTCCTGCTGCTGGCCATCGTCGGGCCGTCGCTCGTGCCGTGGGATCCCATCGCGACGTCGTGGACCACGGTGCGCAAGCCGCCGAGCGCGGCCCACTGGTTCGGCACGGACGAGCTGGGACGCGACGTGCTGGCGCGCGTGCTGTCGGGCGCGCGGGCGTCGCTGACGGCGGGCGTCATCTCGGTCTCCATCGCGGTCGCCATCGGCGGGCCGCTCGGCGTCGCCGCCGGCTATTTCGGCGGCTGGACGGACACGATCATTTCGCGCTGCACCGAGGCGCTGCTGGCCTGCCCGTTCCTGATCCTCGCCATCGCGCTCGGCAGCGTGCTCGGGGCGAGCCTCACCAACGCGATGATCGCCATCGGCATCGCCGCCGCGCCGATCTTCATCCGCCTGACGCGCGGCCAGACGCTGAGCGTCAAGACCGAGGACTTCGTCGAGGGCGCGCGCGCCATCGGGCTGCCGCATCGATGGATCATCGCGCGCTACATCATCCCCAACATCTTCGCGCCGATCCTGGTGCAGGCCACGCTGATCGTGGCGCAGGCGATCATCGCGGAGGCGAGCCTCTCCTTCCTCGGCCTCGGCCAGCAGCCGCCGGCGCCGAGCTGGGGCGCGATGCTGAGCACGGGCAAGAACTTCGTGCAGCAGGGCCAGTGGTGGATGTCGGTATTCCCGGGGGTGGCGATCTTCTTCACCGTGCTCGGCTTCAACCTGCTCGGCGACGGCCTGCGCGACGCGCTCGACCCTCGCGAGAGCTGATTCCAAAATTCACAGGAAACGTCCAGGAGTTCGATCCGTGTTCACTACCCGCCCCGAGATCCTCGGCACATTCGGCGTCGTCACGTCGACGCACTGGATCGCGTCGTCCGTCGGCATGTCCATTCTCGAGAAGGGCGGCAACGCCTTCGACGCCTGCGTAGCGACGGCGCTCGTGCTGCAGATCGTCGAGCCGCACCTGGTCGGCCCCGGCGGCGACGTGCCGGCCATCATTCACTCGGTCCGCACCGGAAAGACCGAGGTGCTGTGCGGGCAGGGCGTCGCGCCGGCCCGCGCCACCATCGAGGAATACCGCTCGCGCGGGCTCGAGCTGGTGCCGGGCTCCGGCCTGCTCGCCACCGTCGTCCCCGGCGCGTTCGACGCCTGGATGCACCTGCTGCGCGACCATGGCACGATGACGCCGCGCGAGGTGATGGAGCCGGCCATCCACTACGCGCGCCACGGGCATCCGATGCTGCCGCGCGTCGCCGACACCATCGCCCAGCAGGCGGCGTTCTTCGAGAAGGAATGGCCGACCTCCTACGCCACCTGGCTGCCCGGCGGCCAGGCGCCGCAGGCGCGCAAGCCGTTCCGCAATCCGGTGCTGGCCGACACCTACGAGCGTATCTGGCGCGAGGGCGAGGCGGCCGGCGGCAGCCGCGAGCGCCAGGTGGAAGCGGCGCGCGCCGCGTTCATGAAGGGCTTCGTGGCCGAAGCCATCGACCGCTTCTGCCGCACGACCGAGGTGATGGACAATAGCGGCCAGCGCAATTCGGGCGTGCTGACCGGCGACGACATGGCGCGCTGGCAGTCGACCTTCGAGCCGCCGCAGACCTACGACTATCACGACTGGACGGTGTGCAAGACCGGCCCGTGGGGCCAGGGCCCGGCCTTCCTGCAGTCGCTGTCGCTGCTGAAGGGCTATGACATCGCCGCGCTCGATCCCAAGGGGGCGGACTTCATCCATCTCGTCACCGAGGCGATGAAGCTCGCCTTCGCCGACCGCGAGGCCTATTACGGCGACCCCGCCTTCGTGGACGTGCCCATGGATCGCCTGCTGTCGGACGCCCACGCGGCCGAGCGGCGCGCGCTGATTGGCGACACCGCCTCCCGCGAGCTGACGCCGTCGCGCCTGCCCGGTTTCGAGGCGCAGGTCGACGCAACCCTGGCGGCGCTGGCCGGCATCTCCAGGCCGAAGACGGCGCAGGACGCCGACGAGCCGACCATGGCTCAGATGCGCAGCGCCAAGCGCGGCGACACGGTGCACATCGACATCATCGACCGCTGGGGCAACATGATCTCGGCGACGCCCTCGGGGGGCTGGCTGCAGTCCTCGCCGGTAATCCCCGAATTGGGCTTCCCGCTCAATTCGCGCGCCCAGATGTTCTGGCTGACGCCCGGCCTCGCCGCCAGCCTCGCGCCCGGCAAGCGGCCCCGCACGACGCTGACGCCGTCCCTCGCCCTGCACGAGGGCAAGCCGCGCCTCGTCTTCGGCACGCCCGGCGGCGACCAGCAGGACCAGTGGCAGCTGCCGCTGTTCCTGCGCCGCGTCCATCACGGGCTGAACCTGCAGGAGGCCATCGACCTGCCGCTGTTCAACACGTCGCATTTCCCCTCGTCGTTCTTCCCGCGCGAGTCGAAGCCCGGCCATCTGATGGTCGAGGAGACGGTCGGCGAGGCGACGCTGGAGGAGCTGCGCCGGCGCGGCCACGCCGTCGAGGTCGCGCCCGCCTGGACGCTGGGCCGCCTGACCGCCGCCGAACGCGATCCGGACGGCCTGCTGCGCGCCGCCGCCACGCCGCGGCTGATGCAGGCCTACGCGGTGGGGCGCTGACATGACCTGGTCCATCGTCGCGCGCGACACGGCGACCGGCGGCTTCGGCGTCGCGGTGGCGACGCGCTTCTTCGCCGTCGGGGCGCTGTGCCCCAACGGCGCGGGGGGCGTCGGCGCGCTGGCCACGCAGGCGCTCATCAACCCGCTCTACGGCCCGCGCGGCGTGCGCCTGCTCGCCGACGGCTTTGCCGCCGCCGACGTCGTGGCGGCGCTGACCGGCAGCGACCCCGGGCGCGAGTCGCGGCAGCTCCACGTCATCGACGCGCACGGCCGCAACGCCGCCTTCACCGGCGCGGAGTGCGTCGACTGGTGCGGCCACGCGCTGGCGGAGAACGTGTCGGTGGCCGGCAACATGCTCGCCGGGCCGGCGGTGGTCGCCGACACGCTGGCCGCCTACCAGGCCCATGCCGGGCTGCCGATGGCCGAACGCCTCATCCGGGCGCTCGAGGCGGGCGAGGCGGCGGGCGGCGACAAGCGCGGCAAGCAATCCGCCGCGCTGAAGCTGTGGGGCGGCGAGGAATACACCGCGCTCGACCTGCGGGTCGACGACCACCCCGATCCGCTGGCCGAGCTGCGCCGGCTGTATGAAGTGGCGAACGAGCGCTTCGTGCCGTTCTCTCGCGCCTTCGCGACGCGCGACAATCCCGGCGGCGTCACCGATCGCTCCGAAATCGAGCGCTTCGTGGCCGAGCACCAGGAAAAGCGCGATCAGTCCCGCCGATAGGCGCGCATGAACATTGCCACCGCCGCGTCGACCACCCGGTCGACGACGGCCTGGCGCTCGGAGTCCGCCAGCTCGACCCCGAACAATGCGGGGCGGATGACGCCGCTCTGGCACAGATCCAGGAACTGCGCGGCGGCGAGCGTGCTGTCGGGGATCGCCAGTTCGCCAGCCGCGACGCGCTCGTCGAGCCAGGCCGCGATGCGGCGAATGGTGGAGGCCGGTCCGCGCTCGTAGAAGCCGCGTCCGACCTCGGGCATCCGCTCGGCGATGGCCATGGCGGTGCGCATGGCCCGCAGCACCTTGGGCTGGCTGAGGAACAGCACGAGGCCGCGCCCGAAGCGGCGCAGCGTCTCCGCGGTCTCCAAGCCGGGGTCCGGGACGAACTCCGCCTTGAAATGGAGGCGGCGCTCCTGCTCCATCATGGCGACGAAGAGCTGCTCCTTGTTCTCGAAATAGACGTAGAGAGTGCCCTTGGAGACGCGCGCCGAGCGGGCGATCTCGCCCATGCTGGCCCCCTCGAAACCCCGGTCGAGGAACACGCGGCGGGCGCCATCGAGGATCTGCTGGCGCTTGGCCGGATCCTGCCCGTCGCCGGAGGGCGCGGGCGGCGGCGGGGCGGCGGATTTCGACCTCGACGCGGTCTTCACGTCTTCGCGACTCCTGAAGGGCGGGGGAACGGAACGGATGCGTTCGCGTCCAAGTGCGCGGGCTGCGGGACTTGATATCGCAGGGAACGACCTATATGACAAGGCGAGATTGACCGAACCGTTCGGTTCGATCAGGTGGCGCGGCCCGGCCCGCCCAATTCAAGAGACCACCATGTCCGACGCCAAGTCCCCCGAGGCCGCCGCCCAGGCGGCGACGCCCCCGGCTTCCCCGTCCCAGGAGGTGGCCATGCCCGCGCGGGCCGGCCATCCCGCCGGGCTCGAGGGCGAGGTGCTGCGGCCGCGCCGCTCGCGCAAGCGCCTGATTCTGCCGCTGGTGGCGCTCGCCGCTCTCGGCGCCGGCGGCTACTACGGCTACGGCTACTACACGACGGGCCGCTTCATCGTCTCCACCGACGATGCCTACGTGAAGGCGGATGTCACGACGCTGGCGGCCAAGGTGCCGGGCTACATCGCCGAGGTGGCGGAGCCCAACAGCCACGTCCGCGCCGGCGACGTGGTCGCGCGCATCGACGACGGCGACTACCGGCTGGCCGTCGAGGCGGCGCGCGGCAAGCTCGCCACGCAGCAGGCGACGGTGGAGCGGTACTCCCGCCAGATCGAGGCGCAGCAGGCGACGCTCGCCCAGGCGCGCGCCCAGCTCACGGCGGCCGAGGCCGACGCCGCACGCGCGGAGGCCGATTTCCAGCGCGCGACCCAGCTCGCCGCCGCCGAGTACGGGTCGAAGCAGCGGCTCGACGCCGCCCGCGCGGAACGCGACCGGCTGCAGGCGGGCGTCGAGGCGGCCCGCGCGGCGATCGCCACGGCGCAAGCCAATATCGAGGTCACCCGCGCCCAGCAGGAGGAGGCGCGTGGCGCGCTCGCCGAACTGCGCACCGCGCTGGCGCGGGCCGAGCGCGACCTCTCCTTCACGGTCGTCACCGCCCCGGTGGACGGCGTGATCGGCAACCGCGCCGCCGAGCGCGGCAACTACGCGCAGGCCGGCGCGCGTCTGGCCGCGCTGGTGCCGCTGCACGCGGTCTATGTCGAGGCCAATTTCAAGGAGACGCAGCTGGCGCGGCTGAAGCCGGGGCAGGCCGTCGACATCGACGTTGACGCGCTGCCCGGCCACACGATCCATGGCCGCGTGGAGAGCTTCGCGCCGGGCTCGGGCTCGGTGTTCAGCCTGCTGCCGCCCGAAAACGCCACCGGCAACTTCACCAAGATCGTGCAGCGCGTGCCGGTGCGCATCTCCATCCAGTCGCCTGTCGACGAGGGCGCGCTGAGGCCCGGCCTGTCGGTGGTGGCGCAGGTTCGCACGGCCGATCCGGTGTCGGCGTCCAAGGAGCTGGCGGCGCGCTGAGCGCCGCGTTCCGCTCGCGGGGATCAGGTCCATGAGCGTAGCCACATCCGCGCCAGCCCGGCCGCCGCTGGCCGCGGCGGCGTCGGCGGGGCCGGGTACGCACGCCGCCGCGCACATGCCGGCGCGGCGGGTGTTCGCGTTCCTCGCGATGGTCTTCGGCATGTTCATGGCGATCCTCGACATCCAGATCGTGTCGGCGTCGCTCGCCGAAATCCAGGCCGGCCTGTCCGCCTCGGCGGAGGAGATCGCCTGGGTGCAGACGAGCTACCTGATCGCCGAGGTCATCATGATCCCGCTGTCGGGGTTCCTCGGCCGCGTGCTGTCGACGCGCATTCTGTTCGCCGTGTCGGCGGCCGGCTTCACGGCGGCGAGCGCGCTGTGCGCCACCGCCGGCAGCCTCGAGCAGATGATCGTCTACCGCGCCATCCAGGGCTTCATCGGCGGCGGCATGATCCCCAGCGTCTTCGCGGCCGCCTTCACCATCTTCCCGCCCTCGCGGCGCAACATCGTCTCGCCGCTGATCGGCCTCGTCGCGACGCTGGCGCCGACCATCGGCCCGACGGTCGGCGGCTACCTCACCGACCTGTTCTCCTGGCACTGGCTGTTCCTAGTGAACCTCATCCCCGGCATCGGCGTGACGCTGGCGACGTGGTTCCTGATCGACTTCGACCAGCCGCACTTCGAGCTGATGCGGAAGTTCGACTGGTGGGGCCTGCTGTTCATGGGCCTGTTCCTGGGCACGACCGAATACGTGCTGGAGGAGGGCGTGCGGAAGGACTGGTTCCAGGACGACCTCATCCTGACGCTGACCGTCGTCGCGGCGACGTCGGGGGCGGCGTTCTTCTGGCGCGCGCTGACGGCTGAGGAGCCGATCGTCGACCTGCGCGCCTTCAAGGACCGCAATTTCGCCGGCGGCTCGCTGTTCTCCTTCGTGCTCGGCATCGGCCTTTACGGGCTCACCTATCTCTACCCCGTCTATCTCGGGCGCGTGCGCGGGCTCAGCGCGCTGCAGATCGGCGAGACGATGTTCCTCACCGGCCTGTGCATGTTCCTCACCGCTCCGCTCGCCGGGCGGCTGATGGGCAAGCTCGACCCGCGCGTCATGCTCAGCCTCGGCCTCGCCGGCTTCGCGGCGGGCACCTGGATCGCCTCCGGCATCACCAAGGACTGGGACTTCGACGAGCTGATCTGGCCGCAGGTGCTGCGCGGCGTGTCGCTGATGTTCTGCATGGTGCCGATCAACAACCTCGCGCTCGGCACGCTGCCGCCGGCGCGGATGAAGAACGCCGCCGGCCTCTACAACGTGATGCGCAATCTCGGCGGCGCGGTCGGCCTCGCCGTCATCAACACCGTGCTCAACCAGCGCATCGATTTGCACGTGGAGCGGCTGCACGAGCGGATTGCCTATAGCCGGGGCGTCGCCGTCGACACGCTGGCGGCCATGCAGCAGTCGCTGTCCCGGCTCGGCTCCGACGCCGAGACGGCGGCGCTCGCCAAGATGGCGGCGCTGGTGCGCCGCGAGGCGCTGGTGATGGCCTTCGGCGACGCCTTCCTGCTGCTGACCGTGATGTTCGTCGCCATCGCCGCGATGGGCTTCCTGCTGAAGAAGCCCGGGGCCCCGGCGGGCGGCGGCGGCCACTGACACGGAGAACGCCGTGTCCCGGTGGGACACGGCGTTGCGGGCGTCGGCGCGGGAGGGTCAGCCGCGGCGGCCGCCGCCCCAGCCCGGGCCGCGGTCCATCCAGCGCAACTGGTCGCGCTGCTTGTCGGTGAGCTTGGCGTAGAGCGCGTTGAACGGCTCCTTCACCGTCCGCAGCGCGTCCAGCCCGGCGGCCATGCGCTTCTCGGCGAGGGCCAGGCGAGCCGGGGGCGTGCGGTCGGCCAGCTCCGCGTCGGTCGGGCAGGCGGCCTTGAGGTCGCTTTCGGCCTTGGTCATCGCCGTCTTCAGCGCCTCGAAGGCGGCCTTCTGGTCGTCGGTCAGCTTGAGCCGCGACTCAAAGCGCGCCGAGACGCGCGGCACGACGGACTCCTTGGCCTCGCACAGCCGCGAGCCCATCATCATGGGCCCCACCGCCATGTGCCTGCCGCCCATCATCCCGTCGTGGCCCATCGGCCCGTCGTTCATGCGGCCCTGCGCCAGCGCGTAGCCGCCCGCCGAGACGGTCGCGGCGAGCGCGAGGGCGATCGCTGTGTTGCGTGAGAGCGCCATTGGAAAGACCTCCTGTCCGGCGCCCGATGCGCCGGGTCACCCCACGACACGCCCGGACGCCCTTCCGCGCTGCTACGGCCGGATTAAATTTCGGCAATGCTGGACGCGATCACCTGGAAATGAACGTTCCGTTGCCGGAACGGGTGTAATATGTGTGAATTATCCATGCGCCCTCTCCAGAGGAGGATGCGATGACCATGGACACTATTGGCAACTGGTTGTTCGCAACGCTGCTCGCACTGTCCCTCGGACTCGCGGCGCTGCTGCCCATCTGACCCCGTCCCCGTTAACACTGTGTGTGCTCGCGCACACGCCGATCCGGCGCGATTGCGGCTAAAAGCCTTGATCTGCGTTCAGTTATTAGCCGTTGGCAGATCAGTAGGGTTAATTTTTAAAGCTTTTGCGTAAAAGCTTTCGTCCAACGGCTCAAGACCGGCCGTCCGACGCCTTGCCTGTACGCGGCAAACGGGCTTTTGTCAGAGCCAAGCCGCTGGAAAGGTCGGCTGCGGATCGGGCGGCGCGGGGTCGTCGCCGAGGGACGTGAACATGAGCATCACAGGGCGCGCCGGACTTGCGGTCCAGGGCGCAACCCCCACTACCTGCGAGGAAGCGGGCCTCTTCGACGGCATCTCGGTGCGCTTCTGGGGCACGCGAGGCTCGTTCCCGGTCGCCGACTCGCGCTTCATGCGCTACGGCGGCAACACCTCGTGCGTCGAAGTCAGGGTGGCGGGCCGCCTGTTCATCCTCGACGCCGGCTCCGGCCTGATCGGCCTCGGCCAGATGCTCCAGCACACCGGCCCCATCGACCTGCTACTCAGCCACCTCCACCACGACCACGTCACCGGCCTCGCGTTCTTCCAGCCCCTCTTCAAGCCCTGCACGACGCTGCGCATCCATTGCGGCAATCTCGGCGGGGAATCGGCCCGGGCGGCGCTCGACCGCATGTTCGACGAGCCGCTGTTCCCGCTGCGCCTCGACCAGCTCTCCGCGCGGATCGAGCATATCGGCTTCGAGGCCGGGGAGACGCTGCATTTCGAGGACGGGCTGAAGGTGCGCACCTGCCCGCTGGTGCATCCGGGCGGCGCGACCGGCTACCGCTTCGACCATAATGGCCGCAGCCTGTGCTACGTCAGCGACGTCGAGCACGCCGCGAACGGGCCCTCGCCCTCCCTGGTGTCCTTCGTGGAAGGGGCCGACCTGGTCATCTACGACACCACCTACACCGAGCAGGAATACGTCAATCATCGCGGCTGGGGCCACTCGACGTGGGAGGCCGGCGTCGAGCTGTGCAAGGCCGCCGGCGCGCGTTCGCTGGCGGCGTTCCATCACCATCCCTTCCGCGACGACGCGGCCCTCGAGGCCGTCGAGGCGCGCCTGGCCGAGGCCTTGCCCGGCTCGTTCGTGGCGCGCGAAGTCCAGTCCTGCGTGCTGAGCACGCACCACGAATACCCGTTCATGATCGGCGTCTGACGCCGGCTCAGGCCCGCGCCTCGGCCGTTTGGGCGACGCGCCTGTCCAGCCTGCGCTCCCACTCGTCGTAGGCGCGCCCGTAGGCCGCCGCTTCCGGCCGCGCGCGCAGCCGCGCCAGCAGCCTGCGGGCGCGCGGCTCTCGCCCCATCACCGCCTCCAGGGCCGCCTCGTGCTCGGCCAGGAACGCCGCGAAGTCCGGCGGACAATCCTCCATCCGCCCGTGCAGCGCGTAGACGCGTGTGAAGCGCGCCTTGCCCTTCAGGCGCACCGTGTCGAGGGGCACGAAGGCGAAGCCGCGCGCCGCCAGCGCCACCGGCTCCGACACCAGGATCGGCACGCCGTAGACGCGCGTCAGCGGCTCCAGGCGCGCGGCGGTGTTCACCGTGTCGCCGACGGTGGAATAATCGAAGCGCAGGGCGGAGCCCATGTTGCCGACGCAGGCCATGCCGGTGCCGATGCCGATGCCCAGCTCCAGCGGCCCTCGGGCCGCCGCCTCCGGCCCGATCTCCTGCGCCAGCCTGCGCTCGATCTCGGGCAGCCGCCGCTGCATGGCGAGCGCCGTGCGGCAGGCGCGCTCGACGTGATCGGGGAGGTCGAGCGGCGCGTTCCAGAACGCCATGAGGCCGTCGCCGATATATTTGTCCACCGTGCCGCGCTCGGCCAGCACGGCCTCGGTGAGCGGCGTGTGCAGCAGGTTGAGCAGGCGGATGACGCTCTCGGCCGGCATGTCCTCCGAGCGCGCCGTGAAGTCCCGAAGGTCGGAAAACAGCACCGTCAGCGGCTTCGTCTCGCCGCCGAGCTTGAGGCGGCTCGGGTCGGCGGCGATGGCGCGCACCACCTCCGGCGCCACGTAATGGGCGAAGGCGGCGCGGATGCGCCGGCGCTCGCCGTCCGATTGCAGCACCTTGAGCACCGTGGCCGTGACGTAGACGCCGAGCGTCGCCAGCGCGGGCGCGATCCCGTCGATGAGCAGCCCCAAGCGGTCGAAGGCGAGCCAGCTCCCCGCAGCCATCGCGGCGAGGCTCGCCGCCACGACCGCCGCGGCCGGGGCCGGCGCGACCAGCCGGGCCAGAGCGCCGGCCAGCAGCGCGCCGAGCGCCGCCAGCGCCAGCTCGAGGCCCGGTGCGTAATCCGGCCGCACCAGCGACACGCCGGCCAGCATCTGCTCCAGCAACTCGGCGTGAATCTCGACGCCCGGCACGCTGCTCTGCGCGGGCGTCGACCGGATGTCGGAGAGCGCCGAGGCGCTCGACCCCACCAGCACGATGCGCCCGCGCACCTCGTCGGGCGCGAGTTGGCCCGCCGCCAGTCGCCAGAACGGCAGCACCCTCTCGGGCCGGGAGCCCGCGTAGCGGATGCGCAGCGAGCTGTCGCGGTCCGTCGCGAAGGTCAGTTCGCCGACGCGCACCGCGTTGACGCCGCTGTGGACGCCGAACGCCTGTTCGCCGCTGGCGTTCGACGCCTTGACCATGATGGTGGAGGCGTCCCGCGCCACGCGCAGCGTCTCCAGCGCCAGGGCGGGCGCGATGCGCTGCCCAACGGCGAACAGCAACTGGACGCGCCGCACGATCAAGTCGCGGTCCGGAGCCCAGTTGACCGCGCCGACGCCCGTCGCCGCGGCCGCGAGGGGAGGGAGCGGATCCACCGCGCCCCGGAACCGGTGCAGGAACTGTGAGGGCTCGTCCCCCGAGGTTGCGAACGCCGCCTTCACGGTGGGGGCGCGGTCGCTGTCGTTGACCAGCGCGACGCCGAGCGCGCTGCGCGCGTCGGCCAGCGCGGCGGCCAGCCTGTCGTCGTGCGAGCGCCCGGCCACGAGCTCCGCGACCCGGGCCTTCTCAGGTCCGTCCGGCAGTTCGCGCAGCAGCCGCTCGGGCGAGGTGCGGTCGGGCTCCGCCAGCACGAGGTCGAGCGACACGGCGGCCGCGCCATACGTCGTGAGCTTCGACACGGCGTCGGCCAGAACGTCGCGCGGCCATGGCCACTGCCCAAGCCGGCGCAGGGATTCCTCGTCGATGTCGAGGATACGGACGGGGGACGCGGGGTCGTAGCGACGCGGGGAGAGCCGCTGGAACGCGTCGAACACGCCCTCGCGGACTGCCTCCACGGCCGGCCCGCCCGCCACGACGAGCGGGGCGACCGCAAGCGCCGGCAGGGCGATGACGAGAGCCTCGAGAAGAAACCTTCCCGCCGAAAAGCGCATCCGCAATCCATGACGCGCGCGAGGCGCGCGGAAATCAAATCAAGCAATCGGGGGCAGCATAATCGGCAACGCCGCCGGGGCCAAGCGCCGGCGGGCGGGGGGCCAGTCTGTGAATCCGCCCGGGCGGCGTCGCCGCCCGGGCCGAGAGGTCGCCCTAAGCGACGGTTACTGGCAGAGATGGACCATGCCGTCCTCGCCGACGAACATGCCGGTCGACGGGTCGAAGCTCTTGTACAGCTTGGCGCAGCGGTCCCACGCGTCCTGCGTGCGGCGGTCCATGACGATCACGCCGCCCGGCGCGATGGAGCCCGTGGCCATCGGCTCGGACACGACGTAACGCGGACGCGACGCGTCCACGGCCGTTCCGGCCGCCATGCCGGCCATGCCGCCGACTACCGCGCCCACCGGCCCGCCGACCAGCGCGCCCGTGGCGACGCCTGCGGCCGTGCCGCCCACGACCGCGTTCTGGGCCATGGCCGGCCCGGACGCGCCCGCCCCGAGGGCCAGCGCGAAGACAGCTCCCGCAATCAGACGTTTCATGACGATCTCCTTCGTTCGAGAACCGTCGAAACGCCATGTCGCCGGGGTCGGTTCCGGCAAAGTCCCGGCCGACGCCGTCCGCGCGGCGCTGTCTGGGCCTGGAATCCCCTTGCGTGAAACCCTATTCGAAGACGCCGTAGCCCGGGACGGCGTGCTTGCGGACGCCCTCCATGTTCAGCTCCACGCCGATGCCCGGCGCATCGGGAAGGGCGATGTGGCCGTCCTTCACGATGGACCGGCCGCCATCGGGAACGTGGACGTAGCTGTCCCACACCTCGCGCTCCTCCAGCGCGTGCCATTCGAGGACGAGGAAGTTCGGCACCGTCCCGCAGACATGGCATGTCGCCATCGTGCCGAGCGGCGTCGAGACCAGATGGGGCGCGAACGGGATGTAGTAGACCTCCGCCAGATGGGCGATCTTCCGGCTCTCGGACAATCCGCCGCACTTGGGAACGTCCGGCATCACCACGTCGGCGCCCTGCTGCTGGAACAGCTCGCGGAAGCCCCAGCGCAGATAGAGGTTCTCGCCGACGCAGATCGGCGTCTTGCTGCGCATGCGGATCTGCTTCAGCGCCTCGACGTTTTCCGCCGGGATGGGCTCTTCCAGCCAGAGCAGGTTGAAGCGCTCCATCTCGCTCGCGATGCGGCAGGCGCTCAGCACGTCGTAGCGGGCGTGGAGGTCGATGCACAGGTCGATGTCGGGCCCGACCGCGTCGCGAACGGCCGCCACGCGCTCCACCATGGAGCGCAGTTCCGCCCCGTTGATCGTGTGGTTGACCGCGTCGAACTTGGCGGGGTGCTTCAGATCGTCGATGTCGAACTTGAGGGCGGTGAAGCCCTCCGCGACCATGCGCCTGGCCCTGGCGGCGCAGCCCTCCGGCGAGCCGGACGGATCGTCACCGTCGCCGCAATCGGCGTAGAGGCGGATGCGGTCGCGGAACTTCCCGCCGAACATGCGATAGAGCGGCTGGCCGGCCGCCTTGGCGGCGAGATCCCACAGCGCCATCTCGATGCCGCTCAGCGCGATCAGGAAGACCCCGGACTGCGCGCCGGAGAACACGTGCTTGCGCCGAAGCTTCTCCCAGCAATATTCGACGTTGCGAGGGTCCTCGCCCAGCAGTTCGGATTTCAGCTCGGAGATCAGCCCCACAATGGCGGCGGCGCCGGCGTCGGGGTTCGCCTCGCCGAAGCCGGATATTCCGGCGTCGGTGTCGATGCGCACCAGCGTCGCCTTGCCGTGATAGGCGACGACGGCTGTCTTGATATCGGTGATCTTCATCGGTCTGGGGCTCTCGGTCCGCGGATCAGGACTTCCTGTTGGCGGCCCGCCAGGCCTCGTACTCGTCGTTGGCGCTGGGATGCAGCGGGTAGTAGCGCTGCAACGGCGCGCCCTGCATGAGCTTCTCGCGCGAGAACTCTTCCCACTCGTGATGCTTGTGCGCTTCGTCGATCACCGCCCTCGCCATCGAGACGGGCACCACCACCACCCCGTCGTCGTCGGCCACGATGATGTCGCCGGGCATCACGGTCACGCCGCCGCAGGCGATCGGCACGTTGACCGCGTTGGGGAAGATGCTCGTCTGCACGTGGTAGTTCGGCGTCCAGCCGCGAAGCCAGAGCGGAAGGTCGAGCTTCTGGACGTTGGGCCGGTCGCGCATGCAGCCGTCGATCACGATGCCTGCCCCGCCCCGTCCCTTGAAATAGGTCGACATCATGTCGCCGAACACGCCCGAGCTCATGTCGCCGCGCGCGTCGACGACCACCACGTCGCCTTCCTGGGCATGATAGAGCACGTGCCGGTGCAACTGCGTTTCCGGATCGGCGTACTCGCCTTCGGAAAACAGGTCCGGCCGCTGCGGCAGGAACTGCAAGGTCAGCGCCGGCCCGACGATCGACTTGCCGGCGTTCTGCGCCACCGGTCCCACCATATGCGGGTTGCGATACCCCATGTGCCCCAGCGTGCCCGCCACGGTCGCGGCGCCGATCTCCTTGAGGCCGTCGATCAGGTCCTTGGGAGGGCGAACGATGTCGGATGTGTGCGTCATGGTGACCTCGGCTTCACGCTGGTTCCGTTGGAGTTCTGGTGGCGCCGCCATGGCTGCGCCGCCGCCCGAAAGCGCGGGCGCTCCCGGGGCGGGTCGTATCGGTCCGCCTCAGTCGGCCTCGAGAGCCATCTCGGTCGCGCCGTCGAACAGGTGCATGCGCTCCTGGTCGAACTCCAGCCAGATCGGCTGGTCCGGCGCGACGGGCATGGTGGGCGGCACGCTGATGTTGACGACGGCGCCGGACAGCAGGGCCTGGACGAAGGTGATGTCGCCGGTCGGCTCCACCGTGTAGGCCTTGGCGGGGATCGCGCCGGGAACGGGGCTGGTGGAGAGCTTGATCGTGGAGTGGCGCGCCCCGAGCACGACCTTCTTCGTGGTCGAGCGCTCGACCTTCCGGGCGTTGTGGGGCGAAAGCTCGATGCTCCAGCCTTCCTCGCCGGTCAGCACGGTCCGGCCGTTCGCCGAGGACGCCTCGAGCGGGATCAGGCTCATGGCCGGGCTGCCGATGAAGCTCGCCACGAACATGTTCACCGGATGGTTGAACACCTGCGCCGGCGAATCGTATTGCTGCAGGAAGCCGCCGTTCATCACGGCCATCTTGTCGGCCATGGTGACGGCTTCGAGCTGGTCGTGCGTCACGTAGATGATCGTGGCCTCGAGATCCTGGTGGAAGCGCTTGATCTCCGAGCGCATCTGCACGCGCAGCTTGGCGTCGAGGTTGGACAGCGGCTCGTCCATCAGGAAGACGGCGGGGTCGCGCACCAGCGCCCGCCCCAGCGCGACGCGCTGCTGCTGTCCACCCGACAGCTCGCGCGGCTTGCGTTCCAGCAGGTGCGTCATGTCGAGCACACGCGCGGCTTCCTTCACCTTGCGGTCGATCTCGTCGCGCGGAAGCCGGCGCATCTGCAGCGGGAACGCCAGGTTCTTGTAGACGGTCTTCTGCGGGTAGAGCGCGTAGTTCTGGAAGACCATCGCGATGTCGCGATTTTTCGGGTCGACGTCGTTGACCACCCGGTCGCCGATGGAGATGTCGCCCGACGTGATCGGAATGAGCCCGGCGACGAGGTTGAGCGTCGTCGTCTTGCCGCAGCCGGACGGTCCGACCAGCGCGACGAATTCCCCGTCATTGACCGTCAGCGACACGTTGTTGACGGCCGTGTGGGGGCCGTAGGTCTTGACGAGATTCCTCAGGACCACATGGGCCATGCGACCTACCTTCTAGTGTTTGACGGCGCCTTCGGTGAGGGCGCGGACGAAATAGCGTTGCAGCAGGAGGAACAGCACGACCACCGGCACGCTCATCATGAAGCTCGCCGCCATCAGGCCGGGGAAGTCCGTCGTGTTCTCGGAGAAGAAGCGCTGGATGCCGATCGGCAGCGTCAGTTGGTCGTTCTTGTTCAGGAACGTATAGGCGAAGATGTACTCGTTCCAGGCGCCGATGAAGGAATAGATCGCCGTCGCGATGATCCCCGGGGCCGACAGCGGCATCACGATCAGGATGAAGGCCTGGAACCGCGAGGCGCCGTCGATGCGGGCCGCCTGTTCGAGCTGGTGGGGGATGTTGTCGTAGAAGCCCTTGAGCAGCCAGATCGCGAGCGGGAGGCCAAAGGTCAGATAGGTGAGGACCAGCGAGCCGTGCGTGTTCACGAGGCCGAGCAGGCGCATCAGGATGAACAGCGGCACGAGGAAGATCACCGCCGGGAACATGTTGCGCAGCAGCACCGTGAAGAACAGGAACTTGCGCCCGGGGAAATCGAACCGCGAGAAGGCGTAGGCCGCCGGCACCGCGACGATGACCGCCAGGATCGTCGTCGAGACGGACACGAACAGGCTATTCCAGAAGAAGCGCAGGAAGTCGTTGCCCACGCTGCTGGTGGGATCGAGGAGCTTGTAGTAGCTCGCCAGCGTCGGCTCGTTCGGCCACCACTGGGGCGGGAACTGCATCGCCGCGAAGCCCGACTTGATGGACGTGATCAGCATCCAGATCATCGGCACGGCCGTGTAGAACAGCATCAGCGCCAGGAACAGGCGGCCGACCCAGCGCCAGCCGTCGATCGACTTGCGCGGCCTGGTCGCGACATTGGAGGGCATCGACGTCATCAGCCGCGATCCTTCCTCTCGGCCCCGCTGAGGGCGCGCACGTAGAAATAGCCGAGCGTCAT
Organism: Alsobacter ponti; assembly: GCF_024294805.1. Lineage (GTDB taxonomy): Bacteria > Pseudomonadota > Alphaproteobacteria > Rhizobiales > Beijerinckiaceae > Alsobacter > Alsobacter ponti. The sequence continues at coordinate 16,857 of NZ_JANCLU010000027.1, read as the reverse complement.
CATGATGATGAACAGCAGCACCGAGTACGCGGACGCGATGCCCCAGCGCTGACGCCCGAAGGCGAGTTCGTAGATGTGCGTGATCCAGATGTGGGACGCGTTGGACGGTCCGCCGCCGGTCATGATCCACGGGATGATGAACGAATTGAAGTTCGACACCGCGAGCAGGAGGATCGTGACTGTCGACACGCCCTGGAGGTGAGGGAACGTGACGTGCCAGAAGCTCTGCCATGCGTTGGCGCCGTCCACTCGCGCCGCGCGCAGCAGTTGGTCGGGAACGGTCTGCAGCCCCGCCATCAGCATGATCATGGCGAAGGGGAACTCGCGCCACACGTTCACGACGATGAGAGAGGGGAGAACGGTGCTGACGCTGTCGATGAAATTCGGCGGGCGGTCGGTGATGCCGAGGCTGACCAGCACCGCGCCGATGACGCCGAAATTGGAGTGGTAGATCCACTTCCAGATATAGGAGGCGGCGACGGCGCTGATGACCCACGGGATGATGAGAATGGCGCGCAGCACGCCCCGCCCGACGAACTCGTGGTTCAGCGCGAGGGCGGTCCCCAAGCCGAGGACGAAGGCGGCGAATGTCGAGACGATCGTCCAGATGAAGGTGTTGGCGGTGACGCGCCAGAACACGTCGCTGGTCAGGATCAGCGAATAGTTGTCCAGCCCGACGAAGATCTTGTCACGCAGCTGGAGGCTTGGCGGCGTGGTGAAGAACGACAGTTCGATCGTGTAGTAAATCGGATAGGCGATGACGATGAGCATCACCACGATCGAGGGCAGCACATAGAGATAGTCGGCGCGGTTGATCCACGCCCGCTGAAGGACGCCCGGTTCCTTGGAATTTTCGCGCAAGGGTGCGTCAGCCAGGCGTGTCGCCAAGGTCATCAGAGAGCCCTTTTGGCTGTCGGGGAAAACGACCGGCGGCGAGCGCCGCCGGTCGCGTAGGCGGGCTCCGTCAGAGCTTGCCGCCGCTCATGATGTTCTGGATCTTCTTGGTGGCGTCCTCGGCCGCCTGGTCGACCGTCATCGAGCCCGTGAGCGCGTTCTGCAGCATGTCGGGCACGACGATGTTCATGATCTCGGGAGTCTCCGGGATCGTCGGGAACGGGATGCCGTAGGGCAGCATCGACGTCGTCACGTCCAGGAACTTGATCTTGTCCAGGCGCTCCTTCATCCACTTCGTCTTGAAGCCGTTGAGGTTGCCGGGGTTCGATCCCGCATAGGCCATCTTCAGCGACCATTCCGGGCTCGTCCAGAAGCAGATGAGCGCCTTGGCCGCGGCCTGGTCGACCTTTCCGCCGTCGACATATTCCGGCTTCAGGATGTGCATGTTCGAGCCGCCGAAGACAACGGCGCGCTTGCCGTCCGGTCCCGTCGGGATCAGGCCGTAGCGCATGTTCTCGATGACGGTTTCGGCCTTCTGCAGGTCGCTGCCGGTCGCCTTCTTCTTCAGGTCCTGCATCACGTCGTAGTCGGACGGATGCGAGATCATCATGCCGAGCTGGCCGGCCAGGAACAGCGGCTGATTGTCGGCCTGCTGGTTGGTCAGGGCCGAGACCGGCACGGACTTGTCGCGCACGTACATGTCGTACGACGCCTGCAGGGCCTTCTTGCTCGCCGGGCTGTTCAACTGGATCTTGGAATAGTTGGGGTTCGGCGAGGCTTCGTCGAACACGCCGCCGCCATAGGCCCAGAGCTGAGGCAGGAAGCGATAGGGCGTGTTGCCGGCGTTCTTGCGCGCGACGAGGCCGTAGCCGGCAATGCCGAGCTTGTCGTGGATCTGCTTGGAATACTTGACCACGTCGTCCCACGTCGCCGGCGCCTTGTCCGGATCGAGACCGGCGCGCTTGAACACGTCCGCGTTCCAGATCAGCGCCATCGTCTCGTTGTTGGTCGGGACGCCGTAGGTCTTGCCCTTCCACATGTTGGACTTCATGGCGCCGGGCCAGAAATCCTCGGTCGAGTAGCCGACGTCCTCGGGCTTCAGCTCCTGGAGATAGCCCTTGGCGGCGAATTCGACGCCGCCGAGAATCTGCAGCCGCACCACCATCGGACCGGCGTTGCCCAGCAGGGCCGTGCGGAACTTGTCGAGGAGGTCGTTATAGGTGAGCGCCTGCTCCTGGAGGTCGATGTTCGGATAAGTCTTCCGGAACGCGGCGAAGAAGTCCTTGTAGTACTGGCGCAGCAGATCGGGGTCGCCCTCGAACACGCCCTGATACCAGAAGGTCAGTCGGCCCTTGTAGTCGAGCGGCGTGACCTTGCCGCAATCGGCGGCGGTGTCGAAGTCCTTCGTGCCCGCGATCGAACGCACGTATTCCGGCGACCACTTGCTGAGGTCAACCGGAGGCGCGGCGAAAGCGGTCGATGACATCAGCATCGCGGCGGCGGCGGCGGTCGAAACACCGCGACGAATGGCGCGATTGAAGCCGAAGCTCGTCATTCTCTCCCTCCCTAATCGCCAGTGAGGTCTGGCGCTGGTCCTGTGGGTCCCCACCCAAAACTGGAGCGTTTTTAGTTATCTGCTCCGTCATGCAAACGGTCGCAGAACCTCACTTGCGTGTCAATCCGGCCGGATCGTATATTGTCGTGGCCGATCCGCACACGATCGGGCTGGGGGAGGACAGATTGGACGAGGTGGCCGACTACAAGGCGGAACCGCCCGTAGGCGTCGAACCCATCGGCGCCTCCACTGACTCCGCCGCGCTCCTCTACAAGACGATCCGCGAGGACATCGTCTCGGGTCGTCTCAAGGCCAATCAACGGCTCGTGGTGGCCGACCTCGCTCGGTGCCACAACACGTCGACCACGCCCGTGCGCGAGGTTCTGCAGCTTCTGCGCGGCGAGGGCTTCGTCATCTTCACCCGCAACCGCGGCGCGCGCGTGCGGCCCATCGACCGCGACTTCGTCCGCGACATCTACGAGATCGGCGTGCTGATCGAGCCCGCCCTCACACGCTGGTTCGTCGGCATGGCGACCGAGGCCGACATCGCGGAGCTGGAAGAGGTCCAGGCCCAGATCGAGGCCAACAATTTCGCCGACCAGATCAAGCACAGCGACCTCGACACTAAGTTCCACACCCTCATCTACCAGCGCCACTACAACCAGCATGCCGCCGAGCTGTGGTGGAAGCACCGCGAGGTGCTTCGCGCGGTGAGCCGCAGGTTCGACTTCACGCTGGCGCGGCGGGCGCAGGTCATGCGCGATCATCGTGAGCTCATCGCGCTCATCAAGGCGGGCGACGCCGACCGCGCGGCCGAACTGGTGGCGCGCCATGTCGAAGGGTCCGGACTCCACATTCTCGAGCACATGCGCGTCATGGAGGCCGCCCGGGCAAGCTGAACGGCCTGCCCGGGCGACGTTCGACTTCACGTCTTCACAGGAAAGCCAAGCACATGAAGATCACAAGCGTCAGGCCGTGGCTCATCAAGTCCGGCGCCTCCTACTGGGGCGAGTTCCTGTTCGTCGAAGTCAGCACGGATGAAGGCATCACCGGCTGGGGCGAGATCACCACGACGACGAAGATCGCCAACCGCGCCCTCACGGCGATGCTGCGGCAGATCGACAAGATGATGGTCGGCGAAGATCCCGCCCATATCGAGCGCCTGTGGCACAAGCTGTTTCGCAGCTTCACCTACATGGGCAGCCGCGGAGCGGCGGTGGAGTGCCTCAGCGCCATCGACATCGCGCTCTGGGACATTCGCGGCAAGGCGCTCGGCAAGCCGATCTACGAATTGCTCGGCGGCCCGGTGCGCGACGAAGTCGCTCTCTACACACACCCCGACCAGCGCAAGTTCACAAGCAAGGAAGGCGTCATCGCCGAGATCCGGGACATCGTGAAATCGGGCCACACCGCGCTGAAGTTCGACCCGTTCCCCTACCAGGGCCCCAGCGCGGACGGCAGGGCGCGCGAGCAGCGCGACGGCTATCTCGACGGCAGCATGACGCGCAAGGACGAGCGCGAGGCTGCGGAGTTGACGGCGCTGATTCGGGAAACCGCCGGCCCCGACATCGAAGTGCTCATCGACGCGCATGGCCGCTTCGACGTGCCCACGGCCATCAGGCTGTGCCGCACGCTCGAGGAAGCCGGGAACATCGACTGGTTCGAGGAGCCTTGCCCGCCGGAGAGCGTCAACGCCCTCAAGCAGGTGCGCGAGAAGGTCAACGCGCCGATTTCATGGGGCGAGAGGGGCCACACCAAGTGGGACTTCGTCCCGATCCTCGAGAACAAGCTGGCCGACTTCATCATGCCCGATGTGACCTGGACGGGCGGCATCACCGAGCTGAAGAAGATCTCGGCGCTCTGCGAGGCCTACTACATCCCCGTGTCGCCCCATGACGCTGCCGGGCCGATCAACGTCGTCGCGGGCGCGCAGGTGATGATGACGGTGCCGAACTTCTACAAGCTCGAAACCTCCGAGTGGAACCTGTCGAAATACGATCACCTGATCGACGTGCCGCTCGACAATTCCAACGGCAGCCTCAAGCTCAACCGCGCTCCGGGGCTCGGCATCGAGATGAACCGCGAATTCCTTGAGGCCAACGTCGTCGAGTGAGGCGCGAGCCTCGCCGAGCCGAATGTGAAATCGAGACAAAAACGCGCGTCCAAGCCGCGGAACAGGGAGAGAAAACCAGATGAAGATCGAGGGTATCGAGACCGTCGTTGTCAACGCCGTCCAACGCAACTGGATCTTCGTCAAGGTCTTGACGGACCAGCCGGGGCTGCACGGCTGGGGCGAAGCGACGCTCGAATGGAAAACCCGGGCGGTGAAGGGGGCCATCGACGATCTCGCGCCGTTCGTCGTCGGGGAGGACCCGATGAACATCGAGCACCTCGTCAACAGGATGGCCCGCTTCAGCTTCTGGCCACTGGGCTCGATCGGGCTGACAGCGCTCTCCGGCATCGAGCAGGCCCTCTGGGACATCAAGGGCAAGGAACTGGGCGTCCCGGTCTGGCAATTGCTCGGCGGCAAGGTGCGCGACAAGGTGCGCGTCTATACCCATCTCGGGCGCGGCGCGGTGGGCTTCCAGGTGCCCAATTCGGATGTCAGCGCCTATTGCGACGCGGTGCAGAAGACGGTCGAGATGGGCTACGACGCCATCAAACTCGGCTTCGTCCCCGTCAACGGCTACGACGCGCCGATCAAGGCGGTCCGGCACACCGAGAAGCTGGCGCGTGCGGTCCGCGAGCGCGTCGGCGACAACGTCGACGTCATGGTCGATTTCCACGGCCGTCCCGACTCGCTGGACGCCGCCATCGCCTACGTCAACGCCATCGCGCCCATCAAGCCGCTCTTCTGCGAGGAGGTGATCCAGCCCGGCGACGCCCGCGCGATGGCGGATATCGCGCGCCGGGTCGATTGCCCGCTCGCGACCGGCGAGAGGCTGTTCACGCCCCGCGAGTTCGCCGAGATCGCGGAAGCGCGCGCCGTCGCCTACGTCCAGCCCGACCTCGCGCACTGCATGGGCATCTCGGGCGGGCGCAAGATCGCCGCCATCGCCGAAGCCGCGCACATGGGCGTGTGCCCGCACAATCCGATGGGCCCCGTGGCCGGCGCCGTGGCGCTCAACTTCGACGTGGCGACCACCAACTTCGTCATCCAGGAAGAGGCGGTCGGCATCGTGCCGTGGTTCGAGGAGGTCTGCTCGGTCCATCCCTTGCGGCTGGCGGATCGCTGCTGGGCGGTGCCGGACGCGCCGGGCCTGGGCATCGAGATCGACGAGGTCGCGGCGGCCAGGCACCCGTTCCAGCAGGAAGTCATCCCCGCCACGGATTCCGTGCTCTGGGACGGGCGCATCGCGAACTGGTAAAGACAGCCACCGCGATCGAGCCCACCTTCGACGCGCCGGAAAGGGGCGGCCCTCGCGCCGCCCCGTTTCATGACCCGCCTGCTCGTGCGCCGCCCCGGTGGCGGAACGGCGGGAGCGGAGCGCAAACGACGGCGCGCTCGCCGTGGGGCGGCGCGCCGACCGCCTCAGTCAAAGAACGTTGCGTCGGCCTCGGAGAGGTAGCGGCGCGCGCGCTCGGGGTTGATCTCGACGCCCATGCCGGGGCGGTCCCACACCTCGATCATGCCGTTCTTGACGATCTGCTCCGGCAGGCCGTCGACGATGTCGTACCACCACAGCGGGTCGCCGCCGGGATACTCGAAGGCGATGAAGTTGTGCGGCAGCGTCGCGCACACCTGCACCAACGCCGCCATGCCGAGCACGCCGTTGCCGGTGCCGTGCGGGGCCATCAGCACGCCGTGCAGGTCGGCGTACTCGGCAATCCACTTCAGCTCCGCGATGCCGCCGACATCGCACGGGTCCGGGCCGACGACACGCACGGCCTTCTTCTCGAGCAGATCCTTGAAGTTCTGGCGCAGGTAAATCTGCTCGCCGGTGTGGATCGGCGTCGAGGTCGAGCGGGTCAGCTCGCGGTACACGTCGGCGTTGACATACGGCACGTAGTCGCCGGTCAGCATGTCCTCGAGCCACATCAAATGGTGCTTCTCGACCGCCTTGGCGAAGCGGATGGCGTCGGCCAGCATCCACCCCGGGCCGCAGTCGAGCGCGAGGCCCACCTTGTCGCCGAGCGCCTCCTTCATCGCCGCCACGCAGTCCAGCGTGTAGGCCATGCCGCGCTCGGTCAGCACACCGCGGTCGAGCGCGCCGTGGAACGGGCTCTCGTTCGCCTTGCCGTAGTAGTAGTCGGGGAACTCGCGCTTCATCGGGCTGTGGAACGAGATGCCCTGCTTGACGATGGTGAAGCCCTCGGGCAGCGCCATCATGCGCTTCATGTCCTCGGCGTAGTCCTCGGGCCGGAAGCTCGTCATCGGCTTGCGCAGAGAGCCGTTATAGACGCGCACGTGGTCGCGCACCTTGCCGCCGAGCAGCTTGTAGACCGGCAGTCCCGCCGCCTTGCCAGCGATGTCCCACAGCGCCATTTCGATGGCGCTGACGGCCGCGCCGTAGGGCTTGAAGGCGCCGCGCTGGCGGATCTTCAGCATCACCCGCTCGACGTTGGTCGGGTCCTCGCCGATCAGCGCATCGCGGAAGAACAGCACGAAAGGCGTGAGATAGGGCTTGTACTGCTCGACTTCGCCGTAGCCGCTGATGCCCTCGTCCGTGACGATGCGCACGATCGGGTTCTTGCCGATGACGGCGCACTTGAGGTCGACGATCCTCATTTCGGCATGTCCTCCCTTTGCCGGACCCTGCCGGCCCTGGCTCCGCCGCGGCGCGTCTCGCGGGCCGGCAGGTCACGGTCCGCGATGGACCGTGACGCCGGCCGGAACCCGGGACAACGCATTTCGAGCGAAGTGACACGAGGATTAGGTATGATGTATCGTCGTGTCAATCGACGGGGCTGCCGTTGTCGACGGCGTCATTCGGAGAGACGGCTTCCGCGCATTGAGGTGTTCGCCTCGGTTCCCAATCCCGCGCCGCGAGAGTGTTCCGGATGTCCCAGTTGTCCGAAGGTGCGGTCAAGGACATTGTCCATCGGATCGGCAGCCGCATCGTCTCGGGTGAGCTGAAGGAAAGCAGCATCCTTCCCCGCGAGGCGGAACTGGCGAGCGAATACGGCGTCGGCCGCAGCACGCTGCGCGAAGCGGTGAAGGTTCTCTCCGGCAAGGGGCTGATCCGCACGGTGAGACGCTTCGGGACGCAGGTCTGTTCATCCGATGAATGGAACTTCCTCGATCCCGACGTGCTCGGCTGGTACGCCGCCGTGCCGGCCAACGTGCCCGCGCTCATCTTCTCAATCATCGAACTGCGCAGCGCCATCGAGCCGGCCGCGGCGGCGCTCGCCGCGCGCCGGGCCTCGCCGCGCGAGGCCGCCGACATCCTGCGCCACGCCGAGGCGCTGCTTGCCGTGCTCCCGAGCGCGCCGTTCGAGTTCGACGTCGCTTTCCACCTCGGAATCCTGAACGCGACCCACAACGTCCTCTTCCGGGGCCTCGGCGCGTCCTACGAGGTGCTGCTGCGCGCGCAGTTCGAGGCCGCGTGGCCGCGGCTCTGGGGCGAGGCGCGCTATCACCCGGACGACAAGCACGTCGCCCTCGCCCGCGCCATCATGGCGCGCGACGCCGCCGGCGCGTCGCGCGTCGCCCGCGACATGATGCGCACCATGCGCCACAACACCGGGGTCATGGCCGAGAAGATGGGCGTGCCCGCCCATCCCGACCGGCCGGGGCCCCGCGCTTCCACCCTGTTCGCCGGCGGCGCCGGCGCGAAGCCAACCCCCGCCACAGGACGACGCCCATGAAGATCACCGCCATCAAGGCCTACCCCGCGTGGGTGGGCATCCGGAACCAGCTCCTCGTCAAGGTGGAGACCGACGAGGGCATTTACGGCTGGGGAGAAAGCGGCCTCTCGGGCCGCGAGAAGGCCGTGGTCGGCGCGCTCGAGCACTACGCCGAGTTCCTGCTCGGGCGCGATCCCATGCGCGCCGGCGCGCTGTGGCAGGAGATGTACCGCAGCCAGTATTTCGAGGGCGGGCGCGTGCTCACGGCTGCGATCTCCGCGATCGACCTGGCGCTGCACGACATCAAGGGCAAGGCGCTCGGCGTGCCGGTCTACGAACTGCTCGGCGGCCGTCACCGCGACCGCATCCCGACCTTCGCCACCACATCGGCTCCACCCGGCCCGGAGATGATCGAGCAGGGCAGGCTGCTGATGGACAAGGGCTGGACGTGCTTCCGCCTGTCCTGCGCCGACCACGAGACGAAAAGCCTGTACGAGCCGCGCGAGTCCATCGCCGTCACGGCGCGGTGGCTCGTCAAGGCGCGCGAGGCGCTGGGTGACGCCGTCGTGCTGGGCGTCGATTACCATCACCGGCTGTCGGTCGCCGAGGCGGCGTCGTTCTGCCAGAAAATGCCTTCCGGAACGCTCGACTTCCTCGAGGAGCCGATCCGCGACGAGAGCCCGCAGGCCTACGCCTCGCTGCGCGCCATGGTCGACGTGCCCTTCGCCATCGGCGAGGAATTCGCCTCGAAATGGCAGTTCCTGCCCTACATCGAGCAGGGACTGCACCAGTTCAACCGGCTCGACATCTGCAATGTCGGCGGCTTCACCGAGGCGATGAAGGTGGCGGGCTGGAGCGAGGCCCATTATGTCGACCTGATGCCGCACAATCCGCTCGGCCCGGTGTGCACGGCCGCCTCGGTGCACTTCTCGGCCGCCGTGCCGAACTTCTCCTGGCTCGAATGCCGGGCCGCTCCCACCGAAAATCTCGGCTTCGACGACCGCGATTTCTTCCCCGTCCAGATGGTTCTCGACGGCGCGGACTACATCGTTCCGGACACGCCGGGCCTGGGCGTCGAGGTCGACGAGGCGCTGCTGGCGCGCCAGGACTTCAAGTTCTGGGAAGCGCCGCATCTGCGCCGCCGGGACGGCTCCTTCACCAACTGGTGAGCGGGCCCCTCCGGCGACGATTTTTCGCCTCGCTGTCCCGTATTGGAAAACGGCCACGCTCAAGCCGGGCGTAATCTCCGCGGGATGCAACGAGGGGACGCACGGCGCGCGGGTCCGCTAGAGGGCGGACGCCGCGTTCGGCGATGGTGCGCATGAATCGGTTCGGTGCGGCAGTCGCCGGTGCGGCGCTGGTGCTTGGAGTGTCCGCCGGCGTCGCCGCCGCGCAGGCGACGGCCGAAAAGCCGAAGCCGAAGGCCAGGAAGCCGGCGATCGCAACGGCCGTCGTCGCTCCGAAGGCGGAGGCGCCGACGACTGAGGCGGGAGGAGGCGACATCAACAGGCTGCGCCACGCGGCGCAGAACCCCGTCGCCGACCTCATCAGCGTGCCGCTGCAGAACAATACGAATTTCGGCTACGGCCCGTACCGCCGCCCGCAGAACGTGCTCGATTTCCAGCCGGTGATCCCGTTCAAGATCACCCCCGAGTGGAACGTGATCACGCGCTGGGTGACGCCGATCGTTGACCAGCCGCGCCTGAGCCCGACCGAAAACGCCGATTTCGGGCTCGGCAATGTGCAGCCGTCGATCTTCTTGTCGCCGGCCCAGCCGGGCAAGATCATCTGGGGCGCGGGGCCGGTGTTCTGGTTGCCCACCGCGACGGGCCGAACGCTCGGCGTCAACAAATGGGGCGCGGGGCCGACCGCTGTGGCGCTCACCATCGAGGGCCCGTGGGTCGCGGGCGTGCTCGTCAACAACATCTGGGCCGGGACGCACAACCAGCGCGTCAACCAGATGCTGCTCCAGCCCTTCGTCAACTACAACCTGCCCGACGGCTGGTATCTCACGTCGAGCCCCATCGTCACCGCCGACTGGCTGGCGGACTCGGGCGACCGCTGGAAAGTGCCGATCGGCGGCGGCTTCGGCCGCCTGTTCAAGATCGACCGCCTGCCGGTCAACGCCCAGATCCAGGCCTTCTACAACGTCGTTCGCCCCGACTACGGGGCCACGTGGACCCTGCGCTTCCAGGTGCAGGCCCTTTTCCCGGCCATTTGAGCCGGGCCGGGCGGCCGTCATCCGGCGGCCGCCTCGTTTCGCCAACAGCTTTATCAGAAGGAGGACGTCATGAAACTCACACGCCGGGACGCTATCGGGGCCCTGACGCTGACCGCCGCGACGGGCATGGGCGCGGGCGCTCGCGCCTTCGAGGGGCCGCTGATGGACCTCGTGGCCGGGTCCGAGGACTTCGAGATGGCCACCGACGCCTATGTGTTCGGCTATCCGCTGGTCACCATGGAGATGACGAGGCGCGTCGTCACCAATGTCGCCGGCCCCGTCGGCACGCGCGCCCCGATGGGCCACGTCATCAAGCTGCGCAGCTATCCGGACGCCACCTTCCGCGACGTCACCGCTCCCAACGCCGACACGCTGTACACCACCTCGTTCTTCGACGTGGGCGACGAGCCGTGGGTGCTGAGCATCCCGGACATGAAGGGCCGCTATTTCCTGCTGCCCTTCCTCAACGGGTGGACGGACGTCTTCCAGGTGCCGGGTACGCGCACCACCGGCACGCAGGCCCAGACCTTCCTGATCTCCGGCCCCAACTGGACCGGCGCCGTGCCGGCGGGGATGCGCCAGCTGAAGTCGATCACTTCGATCGTCTGGTTGCTCGGCCGCATCTACTGCACCGGCACGCCGCAGGACTACGCCGAGGTGCATGCGCTGCAGGACCAGTTCAAGCTGCAGCCGCTCAGCACGTGGGGCAAGGACTGGACGGCGCCGGCCGGCAAGGTCGACCCGGCCATCGACATGAAGACGCCGGTGCGCGAGCAGGTGAACAAGCTCTCGACGGTGGAGTACTTCACCCTGCTCGCCGAGCTTCTGAAGCGCAATCCGCCGGCCGCCGCCGACGCGCCCGCGCTCGAGCGCTTCAAGCGGATCGGCCTCGAGGTCGGCAAGAGCTTCGACCCGCAATATCTCGAGGGCGCCTGGGACAAGCGCGTGCCGCAGGTCGCGCAGGACCGCATCCTGCTCCACTTCATGTCGCGCGATGGCGACATGTCGCGGGTGAACGGCTGGAACTACACCGTCAAGGCCGGGGTCTACGGGACGAACTATGTGCAGCGCGCGCTGGTGACCTATATCGGCCTCGGGGCGAACCGGCCGCAGGACGCCGTCTATCCGACTTCGCTGAAGCCCTCGCTGGTGGAGAACTACGACGGCTCGCGCAAGTACACGATGCGCTTCGCCAAGGGCGAGCTGCCGCCGGTGAAGGGGTTCTGGTCGCTGACCATGTATGACGAATCGCTGTTCTTCGTCGCCAACCCCATCAACCGCTACTCGATGAGCCTGCGCACCAACCCGAAGTTCGAGGCGGACGGTTCGCTCGTCATCTACATCCAGAACGAAAGCCCGGGCCCCGACAAGGAAGCCAACTGGCTCCCCGCGCCGAAGGGCAAGTTCCACCTGATGCTGCGCCTGTACTGGCCGGAGGAAGACCAGCCCTCGATCCTCGACGGGTCGTGGAAGATCCCGCCGGTGACCAAGGCCGGCTGAGCCGAGACGCCTTCCCCCGCGCTCCGATGCGGGGGAAGGCTCTTTCCGCCGTTGCTGGGCACGGAGCCGGATGTCCTAGCCGATCAGCGCTTTGCGCAGCGCCGGCAAATCGTCCAGCACGCAGTCGACGAAGGCGGCGATGCGCGGCAGCTTGCGCGCGTCCGCCGGGGTCAGCAGATACCAGGCGCGGGTGAGTTCCTGGATCGGCGGAAGCACCTGGACGAGCGTGTCCTCCGCGTCCCCGAGCGTGGTCGGCAGCGGCGCGATCCCGATCCCGGCCTTCACCGCCGACACGGCTCCCAGAATGCTCGACGTGCGACTGACGATCCGGGCGTCCGGAGCGACGGTGGGCAGCCACTTGGCGACGCGATGGCCCTGCATGATGCCGTCGAAGCCGATCAGCTTGTGGCCGGACAGATCGGCCGCCCGCAGGGGCTGGCCGTGATGCTGGATATAGCTCCTGCTGGCGTACACGGCCCAGGTGGAATCGCAGATCTTCCGGCCGACGAGCGTGTCGTCCACCGGCTCTCCCGAGCGGAAGGCGACGTCCGCTTCGCCCTTGGCGAGGTCGAGGTAACGGTCGCTCGTGATGAACTCGACGGTGAGCCCCGGAAACCGCTCATGGAAGCGATCCAGCAGGCCCGAGGCCGCGATGCGGGAGACGGTCGGCTCCGGGCATGTCAGCCGGATGGCGCCCCGCAGATCGAGTTTCAGCGTCTCGATCTTCCGCTCGAGCTTCTGCACGGCGTCGCCCACCGAAAGAACGTCCTCGATCAGCGCCTCGCCGAGTTCCGAGAGGCGGTATCCGGCCGGCTGGCGCTTCACCAGGCTCAGGCCGGCGCGCCGTTCGAGCTCCACCAGGCGGCGGTGGACCGTCGACTGGTTGACGCCGAGCATGCGCGCGGCCGCCAGCGTGCTCCCGGCGCGCGAGACCGCAATGAGGTAGCGAAGGTCGTTCCAGTCGAACACGCGGCCACTATGCGCTTTTGCGCGACCATTTTGCAGTCCCGCGGCTGCCGGCCCGTCTCGTCCACGGCTAGCGTCGGGCTCTCGAAGGAGGCTCGCCATGCACGAGAAAAGCGATGTCGGCACCATGATCGCCGCCCTGACCGTTGGCGTCACCCGCAGCGCCCAGGACGCGGGGCTCGCCAAGCTCACTCCGCTTCACCGCGAAACCGTCGCGGGGATGCCGACTTCGTCCGAGCAGGAAATCCGTGTCCTGTTCGCCACTCTGCTCCCCGGCGACGTCACGCCCCATCACTCGCACCGCCATCCCGTGACGGTGTACATGCTCGAGGGCGTGTTCACCCTGAAGCTCGCCGACCGCGAACCGGTCCACATCGCGGCCGGCCACGTTTTCGTCGAGCCCGCCGGCATCGCCATGACGGGCGCGAACGAGGGCGAAGTCCCCGCGCGGATGGCCCTGTTCTACGTCTGCGACCCCGACGAGCCCTTCGCCGACCCGGCGTGAGTTGGGTGGGCGCAAACCGGTCAACGGATTGCGGATGGAGCCGTCACGCGGGACAGCTCCCTCTTCAACGCCATCGGGTTGGGGTGTCCGGCCTCAACTGACGATGACGTTCCCGAACTGCCAGGGGTCGTCGAAGTCCACCCGCTCGCTGAACAGCGTGTTGCGGCCCTCGACAGGGGTCCACGCGGTGTACTCACCGACCAGCGAACCCAAATAGGGGCGTTGAATCTCGAGACAGCGTTCGAAGTCGAGATCGTCGGCTTCGACGAGTCCCATTTCCGGGTTCTCGATCGCCCAGACCATTCCGGCGATGATCGCCGAGGTCACCTGCAATCCCGTGGCGTTCTGGTAGGGAGCCAGCCTGCGCGTTTCCTCGATGGAAAGGCGCGATCCATACCAGTAGGCGTTCCGCTTGTGGCCGTAGAGCAGGACACCCAGCTCGTCGGCCCCGTCGGAGATCTCCTCGGCGGACAGGATCGTCCAGTCCGATGGCGCGCGCCATTCGTGGCCGGCCATCTCGTGGAGCGAGATCACCGCCAGGTCGCAGGGATGATAGGCATAGTGGCAGGTCGGTCGATAAACGACCCTGCCGCCCTCGCGCACGGTCAGGTAATCGGCGATGGAAATCGATTCGCTGTGGGTGATCAGGAAGCCGTGCATCGGCCCTGCCTGAGGGGTCCAGGTGCGGACCTTCGTGGCCGCGCCTCGCCGGTTGAGGTAGATCGCCGCCCCGCAGCCGAAGTCGTGCACACGGCCGTCTTCCGGGAGTTCCTTCTCGTGGGTTCCCCACCCCAGTTCGGCCGGCTGCACGGCCTCGGCGACAAAGCCTTCGACGGACCAGGTGTTGACGAAACGACCCGCCCGCTTGGCGATCATCGAATGCTGGGTGTCGCGCTCGGCGATGTGGATTCCCTTCACGCCGAGCCGGAGAGCCAGTTGAGCCCAGTCCTCCCGGCGCCGCGGAGCCGAATTGACGGCTCCGCCAGTGTCGCGCGCGAGGTTGATGAGCGCCTGCTTCGTCAGCCACGAGACCATTCCGGGATTTGCCCCGCAGGTCATGACGGCGGTCGGCCCCCCGGCGAACGCGTCGCGCAGGCTGAGCATCTGCTCGCGAAGGGCGTAGTTCGACCGCTCGGCCGCCGACAGCCGGGCATCGGTGTAGAAGCCGGCCCAGGGCTCGCTGACGGTGTCGATGTAAAGCGCGCCGAACTCGCGGCAGAGCAGCGCCACGTCCCGCGAGGAGACATCGACCGACACGTTCACGACGAAAGCCGGAGCGTCCCCCGTCAGCAGCGGCGACAGAATGCTCCGGTAGTTGTCGGGCGTGAGCGCCAGTTTGCGGAACTCGACTCCTCGATCCGCGGCGATGTCGCGGTGCATGGCGTCGGGAGAAATGACGGTGATCTTCGCGTGGTCGCACGCGACATGGCGCAGGATGAGCGGCAGCAGGCCGGAACCGACCGAGCCGAAGCCGATGATCACGATAGGCCCGGCCCAGCGTGCGTGAAGAGACGTGTGGTTCATTCTGTCATCCTGGTTCAGTCGCGCGATCGCAACCGGCGGCAGCACCGTCGGGAGACCGCGAAGTGATTTGGGGAGCCGCCTCGCCAGTCTTGGCCGACAGCGGCGCGGGCGAGGCGCTCGACCGGCGCTTCGCTCGCGGAGGCCGGTCGACCTCGTTCAGGCGTCCATTAGCGCTCTGCCCGAGCTCAGCACGGTGAGGTTGCGGGTCTCGCCCGAGCGCGTTCTGAACGTGATGGAATTGCCGGCAGCCACGCCGAGCAGGGCGGCTCCGACCGGGGTCAGGACCGAGATCCGTTTCCGCTCGATATCGGCATCGCCCGGGTAGACGAGCACGACGTCCTGAACGCGTCCCGTGCTTTCGTCGCGGAATTGCACGCAACTCCCGATGCGAACGACATTCGCGGGCAACGACCCCGGGCCGACGATGCTGGCACGCTCCAGCTCGCGGGAGAGGTAGTCGCTCAACTCGGGCATGGTTGTGCTTGCGGCAGCCGCGAGCGCGGAGAGCCGTCGGTAGTGGTCCGCCTCGATCAGGATCGGCGGCATTTGATCGGATGTCCGATTGGACGTGGCGCGTTGCTTCATGGCGAAGACCTGTCGTTAGGCGGCGCGCGGACCCGGATCCGGGTCGGGCTCGCGGGGAGGGGAGTTGTCGTCGTGCGAACGATGCTGCGCGTCTCGAGGCTTGGGCCTGCGAGAGGCGAGCGGCACGATCGTCGCGTCGGGGCGCGGCTGTGCCGACCCCGGTTCTGACGGATGTGGAGGTGCGGTTCTGTCGGGCATGGCGAACTTCCACGCGCGGACGAGCCGAGTTAACGGCCGGCGCGTTCAAGATGAGGAGAAGTTTTGAAGGAGCCGCTGCCAATGAGGCTTGGCGTCCAAATCCCCGAACTCGTCAGCCTTTAGCTGCGAGTCGGGGCTACATGCCCGCGATCAGCACACCCGTGAAGCGCTTGAAGCGCGAAATGATCGGTCGATTCAACATGATGGCGCTACCCTACATTGGCAGCCATCAATGTCAATTGGGATCGACTTCCCCGGTTGTCGCGAAGAACAATGCTGGCCAAGAAGAAAGCGGTGGAACAGTCATCCGACGCGCCTTCCAACACGCAGCCCGTGCAGCGCGTCGAAGTTCAGCCATGTCAGGAAAGGAGTGGTACAGCTGCCCCGGCTCGAACGGGGGACCCCCAGATCCACAATCTGGTGCTCTAACCAACTGAGCTACAGCTGCACTCGCTTGCGCGGCGAGACTGATAGGCTGTCCCGCGCCGCGTTTCAAGTCGAAAAAGCCCCGGCCCGCAAGGCGGGCCGGGGCTCGATTTTAGGGCTTCAGCCCTTGTGCGACAGGGCCGCGCGGACAGGCTTGGCGGCCTCGTCGAGCGTCTTGGTGGCGATGCCGGCAAGCGTCTTGGCCTGGCTCCGCGCCGCCTCGAACTGCTGGCGGGCGTGGCGCGACTGGATCTCGATTGCCTCGGAGAGCGTGCGCACCCCGGTCATCGCCTTGAGGAAGCCGAGCGTGGCGTCGGCGTTGGCCTGCATCGCGTCGAGCACGCTCGCCGAGAAGCTCTGGAGCCCCTTGCTGGCGGCGTGGCCGCTGCTCTCGAGGCCGGTCGTCATCGTCTCGGCCGACTGGCGGATCGTGGCGTAGGCCTCGCGCGCCTGGGTGAGACCGGTGGTCGCCAGGTCCTGAACCGCCTTGGGCAGCACCTCGCCGACCGGAGCCGTGGCGAACCGCGCATGGAATGCGAAGGCCAGCGGCTGCTCTTCCGTGGCGCGCGCCTTGCGGGGCGGCAGCACCTCGACGGTCGCCGGAGCGACGGCAGCGGGCTTGGCGGCGGCCGGAGCGGGCGCGGGCGCGGCCGGCGCGACGACGGGCGCCGGAGCGGCGGGCTTCGCCGGAGCCGC
>NZ_JANCLU010000026.1 GCF_024294805.1 Alsobacter ponti | reverse complement strand
CCTTCGAGGGACCGCGCGCTTTGCTGCCCTACAAGATCTCCGTGCGCACCATGATCGGCACCGCCGTCATCGAGGCGCAGCCGCGCCGGCGTGCCGTCGGTGCGCAGCGTGGCGTAGAGCTTCTCGTCGTCGCTGCCCGCCGTCGAGGCGCGGCCGATATAGTCGACCTTCACGCGCGCCGTGCCGATGTTGCGGAAGGCCAGCGCCTCGGCCACGCGCTCGGAGACGTCGACCAGGCGGTTGCCGTGGTACGGGCCGCGATCGTTGACGCGGGCGACGATGGAGCGGCCGTTGCCGATATTGGTGACGCGCACGTAGCTCGGCAGCGGCATGGTCGGGTGCGCCACCGAGATCGACTGGCGGTCGAACACCTCGCCATTGGCGGTCATGCGGCCGTGGAAGGACGGGCCGTACCACGACGCCAGGCCGACGGCGGAATAGTTGGTCACCTCGCGCGGCGTGTAGAGGCGGCCGGCGACGACGTAGGGCTTGCCGATCAGCTCGCGGCCGCCGCCCTTCGGCACGGGGTCGCCGTCGGCGACGACCTTCGGGCTCGCGGAGACGCCGTATTTCGGGTCGATGCCGCCCTTGGACGCGATCTTCTGCGAGGAGCAATTGGCGACGACGAGGCCGGCGGCGACGGCCAGCGCCACGCGCGCGGCCGACGAAGGCAAGGAGTTTCGGGCTTTCTCGGGAGAAGCAAGGAGATCGGGGGATGTCGTGTCACGTGCGGACGTGGACACAGTCCGAGCGAAGCCTTGTTTCGCCTGCATTACGAAGCCCCCAACGCCGCTACACTCCGCGCGACGCGAACGGTTGCGCCATTCAGGCGCACGCGCCGCCTCCATCGCACAGCGATTCATAGCGGCGGCAAGATGAAGGGATTGTTAAAGTCCGTCCATGAACGGCGCAAGGCCCGGTTCCGGCCCGCGCCGTGAATAAGATCCACCGTTGCGCGGCGGCAACGCCCCGCTCTCTGGGGGCGACATCGGCGGGGCGGGGGACCGCCCTCCCCGGTCGCGCGGCGCTGCGACTGAGCTCTGTGATGGGCGGGGCATCCATGATCGCCGAAAGGTGCTGGCGCGCCCACTCCCGAGGCGCGGCCTCGGTCGCGTCAACAGCCGCCGAACCCCCGTTCCTCTTTTCCCCGCCATGCTCTAGAACACGCCGAAGCGCGGGTCCGCCCGCCATGGAAGGGTGGCCGAGTGGTTTAAGGCAGCGGTCTTGAAAACCGCCGTGGGCGCAAGTTCACCGTGGGTTCGAATCCCACCCCTTCCGCCAAGATTTTGGCTACTGTATATTTGCTGCGTTTAGCCGCTTCTGAGATCGATTCAAAATTTCTTCTCGCGTAGAGTCATGTCATTCGCTGAGCAGACGAATACGAATTGATCGCACAATTATATTAATATTAAATTTAGGGACAGTCTGTGTTCGACTGGCGGAATAATGCATCCAACGCTCGTTGAAGTTCAGCATCAACTTGAAAAAGTTATAGGACAGCTCAACGCGTATATCCCAAACGATGAACCGCTTTGCATTACAAAAAATGATTGGAGCGTGCCCGGGCTCACCCGCGCCGAGTTAGTGGAGGAAGCACAGAGCCTTATCGACACTATTACCGAGAAGGGAGGCGATCACGGTGGAGATTGGGAGCCTCGCGTCTCAGACTACATCAGACGTCTCAGGCATCTTCAAGGTAGTACAATCCCTCAGCTTCAGAATAATCCTAATTTAGCTGTCCCAGCGTACATGTTGACGCTTGGCGGGTTGAGAAAGGCAATCGAAACCGCTCTAGATAACCGTGGTCATGCTGACGCTGTTGCGCAGCTTCGCAAGGCACGTGTGCGGCTTCGCGGGATGGAGGCCCGGCTCAATGAACTGGAGCCACGTACCGAGTCACTTGCGACGATGGTTGAGCGTATCGAGCAAGCCTTCCATGCGGCAGATCAGTTGCCTGCGGACCTGGAATCGCTTGAAGAGGCGCGGCAAAAGTTGAGTGAACTGCTCCGGCAAGCAACTCAGGACCACGACCAGATCGCAGATCTTCGCTACGAATCCGAAGGGATCGAAGCGGCCCTGTCAGACACAGAGGTGGAGGCCAAGGCCGTTCTCCAAAAATGTGAAACCGCGTACTCAGCTGCGACGAGCAAGGGGCTTGCGGCAGCATTCGCCGAGCGCTCCTCCACTCTAGCCAAATCGATGTGGTTCTGGGTCAGCGGGCTGGCCGGGGCCCTCGTTGCCGGCAGCATATACGGATCTAGTCGGATCACCACCATGGTGGAATTGTTCAAGGATCCCAACCCGCCCATTTCGGTCGTCATCCCAAACCTTATGCTTTCGGTCTTGTCGGTTGGCGCTCCGATCTGGTTCGCGTGGCTGTCTACGAAGCAAATTGGGCAGCGTTTCAAGCTTTCAGAGGACTACGCTTTCAAGGCCTCTGTGGCGCGTGCATATGAAGGCTTTCGCCGCGAGGCGGCTCGTATTGACAAGGAGCTTGAGACCAAGCTGCTCGCTTCCGCGCTCACTCGTCTGGACGAACTCCCGCTAAGGTTGGTCGAAACGGAAACCCACGGCAGCCCGTGGCATGAACTATTTCAGTCGGACCTCGTGAGGCAGGCGCTTAAGACGGGCCCAGCGTTTGCAGCCGAAGTACGGAGCGTGGCGGAGAAATTCGTAGCTCGGAATTCCCTTGCCAGGAATAGGCAAACTGCAGCGACCGGGGCCGGAGAAGAGAAGACTACAGAAGGGTGACTGCCGCCGGTCACGAGGTGTCGCTCTGAAGGCGCTCAAATCCCACCCTACCAAGGTAGGGCGTGCGAGTTCGGCTGGGAGAACCCGCTCGGCCAACCCGCCGCACCCACCCACCCGTCACCCGCTCCTCCGCCCCGTTCGCGGCGACACCGCCAGGCCGAGGAAGACCATCATCGCCTGATTGAGCCGCACCATGTCCTCGTCGTCGAGCCGGCCGACACGGTTGCCCAACTTCGACTTCGGAACGGTGGTGATCTTGTCCACCATCAAGCGGCAGGCGGCGCGCAGGCCGTTGCGGTCGTTCGGCTCCACGGCCAGGCGGAACAGCGGCGCGTCGGCAGCGTCGGTCGTGAACGCGCAGATGGTGACCGAATCCGTCCCGTCGAAAGCGTCGTCCTGCACGATGACGACGGGGCGCGGCTTGCCCGCGTCGTCCTTGCCGCCGGAGACGGTCCAGACTTCGCCGCGTTTCACGCCTCGTCCCAGTCCGCCGCCGCGTCGATGAACCCCTGATCCTCGGCCGCGTGGCGGCTGGCCGCGACCTTGAGCGACTGGCGATGGGCCCCGGCCCTGAACGAGGCGGCCCGCACGTCCGGCACCCAAATCTGGATGGGACGCAGGCCCTGGGCGCGCAGACGCGCGCGATGCTCCCCGACCTTCAGGCGCGTCGGCTTGGGGGTGGATGCGGCGGCCATGGCGGACTCCGAAAGCGGTTACATGTAACTAACATGTAGCCGCTTTCGATCCCAGCATTTTCGCGGCGGTCGGAGACGGGCGCTTGGGCGTGCGATGGCGCGGGCCTCCGGCCCGCCCGTCCCCGGCCCGGTGCAGCGATAGCGGAACCGGAGCCGGGGCCCAGCGCAATATGTCACGCGTCAGCGCGGCTCTTTGGAAAGCACTCATGAAGCGCCGCTTCGCGGCAACATCCATGCGCTGGCTCCCGGATTCCCCTTCGCTTTCGCTCCGGGGCTCCGGGAACGGGCGGACTGGCGTCCGCCTCAGGCCCTCCGCGACTTATCGCCGAGCCGCCCGCCCCTCAGCCCCCCGCCTTCTCCGGCAGCGCCCGCGCGATGGGATGGGGCGAGACGCTCGATTCGCCTCGGAACGGTTCGTCCATGACGAGGATGAACGCCATGACGAGGCCGATGGCGGCCATGTGGAGGCCGATGAGGGAGGCGCTGGCGACGTTCAGGCGGTGGCGGCCGTTCAGCACCATCGCGCCGATCAGGAACAGGCCGATCAGCCACCAGAAGCTCTTGGGGACGGACCGCGTCGCGCTCTCGAGGCGGCTCTGCCGCTGTTCGTCGAGCTGGCCGAGCAGCGCATGCAGCGCGGCGGCGATGTCGGCGCGCTCCGCCGCGATGGCGCGCACGCCGACGATCAGCGCCGTGATGGTGCGCGACGCCTCGGCCGAGAGAGCCGGTTCGGCCTGGCTCAGGGCCGGCCAGTCGTGGTCCACCACCTGCGTCGCGTAGGCGCGAAGCCGCCCGCGCTCGGCGTCCGCCGCGCGGCCGCCGATCAACTCCAGCTCGCGATCGAGGCGCGCCAGCGTCGAGGCCTCGCGCAGGACAGCGTCGGACGCCTTGCCCATGTTGACCCGCACGTCCGAGAGCACGAGGGCGAGGACGAACACGGCGAACGCCAGCAGGCTGCCGTGGACGATCTCGGAGAGCTTGACGTGCTCCTCCAGCTTGTCGCCGTGCGGCACGAAAATGAAGCGGCGCGACAGCCCGGCCACGACGAGCCCGATCGCCGCCGCCAGCGCGGCGCCGATCAGCAAGATCAGGTCGTCGGGCAGATGGCCGACGCTGTCCAGGAACCAGTCCATCATCGCAAGCCCAGACCGCCTCGGCCCCATCGCCACCGCCGCACCGATACTGACCGAAGTCTTCGCCGCGGGATGAAAGCAAGTATCGGGCGGGGCGGCAACGGCAAAGCCTCAGGTCGACGCGGAATAATTCCGAAAGCCGACGGACGGACTCTGTCCCGGCCGAGCATGCATCCACCCGCCGCGCCCCGCCGCCTCCCCTCCCCGTCGAAAATTCCGTTGCGCCGGGCTCGGCCTCGGCTAGTCATGAAGGCAGGCGCAACGGGGCTGACGGACGCATGAGCTCGACGAGAGAACGACGGGGGGGCCGCCAGAACGGGTCGGACGCGGAGTCCGCCGTGTCGCGGTCGACCGCGGTCTACCGCACGCTCAAGCGCGCCATCATCGAACAGGCGCTCGCGCCGGGCGCCAAGCTGCCCGAGGACTCCATCGGCGAGCGCCTCGGCGTCAGCCGCACGCTGGTGCGCGAGGCGCTGCTGCGCCTCGACAGCGAAGGCCTGGTGGAGCTGCGCCCCAACCGGGGCGCCTGCGTCGCGCAGCCGAGCCTGGAGGACGGCAAGGGCATCTTTGCCGTCCGCGAGGCTCTGGAGCGGCTGGTGGTGCAGGAGCTCGCCGGCAAGCTCACGCCCGAGCAGCGCCGGCGCATCGAGGCCCACGTGGCCGAGGAGGAGAAGGCCGCCGGCCGGGACACGGCGACCTCGATCCGCCTCGCCGGCGAGTTCCACACTTTGCTCGCCGAGATGACCGCCAACGCCCTGCTGGCGCGCTACGTCAACGAGGTGGTGTCGCGCTGCTCGCTGATCCTGGCGCTCTACGGCCGGCCGCATTCGGCGGAGTGCGGCGTGTCCGAGCATCGCGAGGTTCTGGCGGCGCTGCTCGCCGGCGACCCGGCGCGCGCCGGCGACCTGATGACCAGCCATCTGCACGCCATCACCCACCGGGCGCTGCTGCCCGGCGGCGAGCAGGACATCCGCGACGTCCTCAGCGCCTACGCCAAGGCGGAAGGTCTCTGACCTCGCGCCTCAGGGCGCGGCGATGCCGATGGTCTCCCCGTCGCGCGCCACCACGCGCCCGGCCTTGACGACGACGCGGCGCGGCGGGGGCGCGGCCACGGCTTCCGCTGCCGTCTCGGCGTCGACGAGAACGAGGTCGGCGACGCAGCCCTCCGCCAGCCCGTAGCCGGCGAGCCCGAGGGCGCGCGCGCCCTGGACGGTGCATACGTCGAGCGCCAGTTCCAGGTCCTCGTCGCGCGTGAAGCCGTTGCGCTGGCCGATCATGGTGGCGCGCTGCAGCATGTCGCCGCGGCCGTAGGGCTCCCACGTGCCGCGCGGCCCGTCCGATCCGCCGCACACCACCACGCCGGCCTCGCGCAGACGCTTCACGGCCGGCGCCGGCCGGCCGGGCGGACCCGCCGTCATCACCGCCACCCCGGCGTCCGCGAGGCTGGCGGCGAGCGTATCGAGCGTCGCGGCCTCGAGCATGCCCAGGCAATAGGCGTGGTCGACCATGACGCGCCCCTGCATCCCCAACGCGCGCGTGCGCTCCACGATCAGCTCGAGGCAGAACGCCCCCAGCTCGCCGGGCTCGTGCAGGTGCAGGTCAATGGGCTTGCCGTGGCTCTGCGCCATCGCGAACACCGCATCGAGATGGGCGACGGGGTCGCGGTCGATGGAGGCGGGGTCGATGCCCCCGACGATGTCGGCCCCCAGGCGCAGCGCCTCCTCCATCAGCTCTTGCGTGCCCGGGCGGATCAGCATGCCGCTCTGCGGGAACGCGACGATCTGGATGTCGACCCATCCGGCCAGCTTCTCGCGGGTCTCCAGCACGCCGGCCACGTTGGCGACCCCGATCTCGGTGTCGACGTCGACATGGGTGCGGATGGCGGTGACGCCGAGCGCCAGCGTGGCGACGGCCTGCCGCATCGACTGGCGGGCCGGATCGATGCCGAGCCGCTTCTTCTCGCGCCTGTCGGTCTCGATGCGGTCGATGCGGCGCGGCCCGATCTCGTTGCGGTACCACTTCATCCCGAAGAGGTTCTTGTCGAGATGGGTGTGGGCCTCGACGAGGCCGGGCAGCATGAGAAGCCCCTGCCCGTCGATGATGTCGGCCTCGGGCGAGGCGGTCGCGGCGAAGCGCCCGTCGACGATCGCCACGTCGGTCGCGGGCCCGCCGAGGGGGCGGACGTTGCGCAGCAGCACGGCTCGACTCATGCGGATCTCCTGGCTGTCGCGCCGCTCGGGCGGCTGCGGGATGGTCCGAGTGACGTTAATTTGGATCTCGATTGCATACAATCTGTTCTTGCGGAAGCCGCGAAGAAGGACCAGTCTCAGGCGATCAGCGCGCCCGCTTCCGTCTATTTTCGATCCTGACCACGCGTTCAGGATCAATTTCGACAACTGGAGCGCGGCTGATTGGAAAATTCGCGAAAATAATTGTATGCGATTCACAGTTCGGATTGTATACTCATTTCGTGACACCTGGAGGGGTACACCGATGAAGCGCACTTTTGCCGCCGCCGCCGCAGTCGCAGTCGCGGCTCTGGCCCTGATGGCGGCCCAGCCGTCCGCCGCCCAAACGCTCCGCTGGTCCGCACCCGGCGACGCGGTCTCGTTCGATCCCAACGCCCAGCTCGACAGCTTCACCCAGAACGTGCTGTCGATGGTCTACGACACGCTCGTCCGGCGCGACCGCAAGCTGCAGATCGAGCCGGGGCTGGCGACCTCGTGGGAGGTCGTCGCGCCCGATCGCTGGCGCTTCAAGCTGCGCCAGGGCGTCAAGTTCCACGGCGGCGAGCCGTTCACCGCCGACGACGTGGTGACCACGGTGGCGCGCACCATCGACCCCGGCTCGCGCAACAAGGGCAATCTCGCCACCGTCGTGCGCGCCGAGAAGGTGGACGACTACACGGTCGACCTGGTGCTCAGCGGCCCCTACCCGCTCCTGCTCAACGACCTCACCGGCATCTTCGTGATGAGCAAGACGTGGCTGCAGGCGCACGATGCCATCAAGCCCGGCAACACCTCGACCGGCGTGACCACGTTCGCCTCCAACAAGGCCAACGGCACCGGTCCGTTCAAGCTTGAGAGCTACGAGCCCGACAGCCGCACCGTCATGACCGTCAACGAGGGCTGGTGGGACAAGCCGGAGCACAATCTAAAGCGGATCGAGTTCCGCCCCATCAAGTCCGACGCGACGCGCGTCGCCGCGCTGCTCTCGGGCGAGATCGACATGATCTCCGCCGTGCCGCTGCAGGACATCCCCCGCATCTCCTCGACGAACGGCGTCAAGGTGGTCGAGGACCCGTCGCTGCGCCTCATCTTCCTCGGCTTCGACTGGAAGCCCAGCCTGCACGCCGCGCCGAACGAGAAGAACCCCTTCCTCGACGTGCGCGTGCGTCAGGCGCTGTGGCACGCCATCGACCTCGACCAGATCCAGAAGCGCATCATGCGCGGCAAGTCGCGCAACGTCGGCACCATGGTCGCCCCGCCGGTGCCCGGCTACGTGGCCGAGCTCGACAAGCCGCTCCCCTACGACCCGGCGCTCGCCAAGAAGCTGCTGGCCGACGCAGGCTACCCGAACGGCTTCAAGACCGGCCTCGGCTGCACCAATGACCGCTACATCGCGGACGAGCAGATCTGCCTGGCCATCGCCTCCATGTGGACGCGCGTCGGCGTGCAGGTCGACCTGAAGACCGAGAGCAAGGCCACCTACTTCCCGCGCCAGGATCGCGGCGAGCTGGACAGCTGGATGCTCGGCTGGGCGACGCTGCCGCCCATGGACGGCTTCAGCGTGCTCTCCGCCATCTTCGCCTCGCGCGAGGGCGGCTATGGCGGCTCGAACCCCGGCGGCATGTCGATCAAGGCGATGGACGACCTCGCCCGCAAGGCGGCGGTCGAACTCGACGAGACCAAGCGCCGCGCCATGCTGGCCGAGAGCTTCAAGATCGCCAAGGACCAGGCGCTCTTCATCCCTCTCCACCAGCAGCCGCTGGCCTGGGCGATGAAGACGAACGTCGAAATGCCCCAGTTCGCGGACGAATACGTCCGGCCCTGGTTCGCCAAGGTGAACTGACCGCGCGCCAATTTCGAGGGGCGCTTGGGCGCCGCAGGAGACCCGATCATGCTGTCAGCCATCGCGTCCCGACTATCCCAGGCGCTCCTCGTCATGCTCGCGGTGACGGCCATCGCCTTCGTGATGTTCCGCTACGTCGGCGACCCCGTCGCCATGATGAGCCGCGAGGACGCCACGCCGGCCGAGAAAGCGGAGCTTCGCCGCAGCCTCGGCCTCGACAGGCCGGTGCTCGTCCAGTACGGCGACTTCGTGGGCCGCGTGGCGAGAGGCCAGCTCGGCGTCAGCTTCCGCAACCAGCGCCCTGTGGTGGAGCTGATGGCGGAACGGCTGCCGGCCACGCTGGAGCTCGTGCTGGTGGCGACGCTGCTGTCGCTCTCGGTCGGCGTACCCCTCGGCGTGTTCTGCGCATTGAAGCCGGACAGCGCGGCGGCGCGCGCCATCCAGACCCTGTCGCTGGTCGGCATTTCGATGCCGACCTTCGTGACCGGCATCGGGCTGATCCTGCTCTTCGCCGTGGTGCTGCGCTGGCTGCCCTCCTTCGGGCGCGGCGACGTGGTGTCCATCGGCGGCTGGACGACCGGCTTCCTGTCGCGCAGCGGCTGGGCCTCGCTGATCCTGCCGGGCGTCACGCTGGCGCTCTACCAGCTCACGCTGATCATGCGGCTCGTCCGCGCCGAGATGATCGACGTGATGTCGTCCGACTACATCCGCTTCGCCAAGGCGCGCGGGCTGCCGCCCCGCTACATCCACTTCCGCCTGGCGCTGCGCAACGCGCTGATGCCCGTCATCACCGTCACCGGATTGCAGATCGGCTCGCTGATCGCCTTCGCCATCGTCACCGAGACGGTGTTCCAGTGGCCGGGCATGGGGCTTCTGTTCATCCAGGCGGTCAGTTTCGCCGACGTGCCCGTGATGGCCGCCTACCTGCTCTTCGTCGGCGCACTCTTCGTCCTCATCAACATGGCGGTCGACGTGATCTACACGGTCGTCGATCCCCGGCTTCGCACGAGGCGCGCATGAGCACCCCGATCTCGACCGCCGCCCCCGCCCCTTCCCGCCGCAAGCGCGGCCCGCGCGTGCCGCCTTCCGTCCTCGTCGGCGCGGCGCTGGTCGCGGTGATCGGCGCGGCCGCCGCGTTCGCGCCCTTCGTGGCGCCGACCAACCCGCTCGACGTCGGCACGTTCGACCTGATGAACGCCGAGCTGCCGCCGGCCTTCATGGCCGAGGGCGACGCGCATTTCCTGCTCGGCACCGACAATCAGGGCCGCGACCTGCTATCGGCCATGCTCTACGGCGCGCGCGTCTCCATCGCCATCGGCGGCGGCGCGGTGCTGGTGGCCGCCTCGGTGGGCATCGTGCTCGGCCTGCTTGCCGGCTATTTCGGCGGCTGGGTGGACGCGCTGATCATGCGCGTCGGCGACGTCATCCTGAGCCTGCCGACCATCCTCCTCGCGCTGCTCGTCAGCGGGGTCGCGCGCGCCGTCTTCCCCGAGGCGGGAACCGCGCAGTGGGCGCCGGTGATCCTGATCGGCGCCATCGCCATCCACGAATGGGTGCAGTACGCCCGCACCGTGCGCGCGGCGACCATGGTGGAGACGCGAAAGGACTATGTGCGCGCCGCCCGCGTCATCGGCCTGCCGTCGGCGCGGATCATGGCCAGGCACATCCTGCCCAACGTGCTGAGCCCGGTGATCGTGATCGCCACGATCAACCTCGCGGCGGCGGTGCTGACCGAGGCGACCTTGTCCTTCCTCGGCGTCGGGATGCCGCCGACCTACCCCTCCCTCGGCACGCTGATCCGCATCGGCAACGAGTTCGTCTTCTCCGGCATCTGGTGGATCGCGGTGTTCCCCGCGGCGCTGCTGGTCGTGCTCGTGCTGGGCGTCAACATCGTCGGCGACTGGCTGCGCGACTGGTTCAACCCCAGGCGACAGGCGAGGTGAGCGACATGGCCAACACAGGCAAGGTCACGGCGATGACCGTTCCCTCTCTCGACATTCGCGGCCTCGCGGTGAACTACGAGCTGGCCGACGGGACCGTCAGCGCGGCGGTGTCGGACATCGATCTCACCATCATGCCCGGGCAGATCCACGCGCTGGTGGGCGAGTCCGGCGCGGGCAAGACGACCATCGGCAACGCGCTGATGGGCCTCCTGCAGGAGCCCGGACGCATCGCCGAGGGCGTCATCCGCATCGGCGGCAAGCCGGTCGACACGCGCACTGGCCGCGCCGAGGGCATCGTGCCCGGCAAGGACGTCGGGGCCATTTTCCAGGACCCGATGACGAGCCTGAACCCGCTCTTCACGGTGGAAAGCCAGCTCTGCGAGACGATGCGGTTTCACCTCGGCCTGAGCAAGCGCCAGGCGCGCGAACGCGCGCTGTCGCTGCTGAACGCCGTCGGAATCCCCGAGCCCGAGCGCCGGCTGAAGAGCTATCCGCACCAGTTGTCCGGCGGCCAGCGGCAGCGCGTCGTCATCGCCGCCGCCCTTTGCTGCGACCCCAGGCTGATCGTCGCCGACGAGCCGACCACGGCCCTCGACGTCTCCGTCCAGGCGCAGATCCTCAAGCTCATCCGCGGCCTGGCGGACGAGCGCGGCGTCGGCGTGCTCCTCGTCACCCACAACATGGGCGTGGTCGCCGAAGTGGCCGACCATGTCTCGATCATGCTCAAGGGCCGCATCGTCGAGAGCGGGCCGGTGGACCGGGTGCTGGGCGCGCCCGAGCATCCCTACGCCAGGGCGCTGATCGGCGCGGTGCCGCGCATCGACGTGAAGCTCGACCGCCTGCTCGCCCCCTCCGAGGAGAACCCGAGCGCCGCCGCGGCGCGCCGCAAGGTGCGCGGCGCGGCGGGCGACGAGGGCGGCGGCGCGGCGCTCGACGTCGAGGATTTGCGCGTCGAATACGGCGGCGTGCCTTTCCTGCCCGGCGGCAAGTCCAAGGCCTTCCGCGCCGTCGACGGCGTGTCGTTCTCGGTGAAGCCGGGCGAGATTTTCGGCCTGGTCGGCGAATCCGGCTGCGGCAAGACGACCGTCGCCAACGCCATCGCGGGGCTGGTGACGCCGACCTCGGGCGGCGTCCGCCTGTCGGGCGAGGACCTCGCTTCGCGCCGGCGCTCGGGAGCGCGCAAGGCGCTCCAGATGGTGTTCCAGGACCCGTATTCGGCGCTCAATCCGCGCCTGCGCATCCGCTCGGCGCTGGCCGAGCCGATCCTGTTCTACAAGCTGGCGGCGACGAGCGCCGAAGCCGCCGAGGACGCCGCCGTGCTTCTGGAGGCGGTCGGCCTCGACCGGTCGGCCGGGGACCGCTACCCGCACGCCTTCTCGGGCGGGCAGCGGCAGCGCATCGCCATCGCGCGAGCGCTGGGGCCGCGCCCGCGTTTCCTCGTGTGCGACGAGCCGACCTCCTCCCTCGACGTCTCGGTGCAGGCGCAGATCCTCAACCTCCTCAAGGATCTGCGCGACGTGACGGGGATGTCGATGTTGTTCATCAGCCACGACCTCGCTGTCGTGCGGCAGATGTGCGACCGCATCGCGGTGATGAAGGGGGGACGGATTGTCGAGCTCGCCACCTCCGAAGGCCTGTTCGCCGACCCGCAGCACCCCTACACGCGCGAGCTGCTGTCGTTCGCGCCGAGCCTGGACAAGATCGCCCGGCCGCCCGCGCCGGCGAACGGAGCTTCCCTCTGATGGCCGATATTCTCATCACCGGCGGCGTGCTCATCCCCGTCGATCCGCAACGGCGCATCCTGCAGGACGGCGCGGTGGCGATCGCCGGCGACCGCATCCTCGCGGTCGGCCCGACCGCGGAGGTGGTCGCGGCGCACGACGCGCCGACCCGCATCGACGCGCGCGGCAAGGCGGTCCTGCCGGGCCTGATCGACGGCCACGCCCATGCGGGCCACGGGCTCATCAAGACGATGGGCGGCGGCCGCTCCGACCTCTGGTACAAGGCGTGCGAGAGCGCCTACACGGTCGGCTCCACGCCCGAGTTCTGGCACGCCGAGGCCCAGCTGGCGGCGCTCGAGCGCCTGCGCTTCGGGGTGACGACAGGCGTCTCGCTGCTCGGCGGCGGCGACAGCGTGATGCGCACCGACGATCCCGCCTACGGCAACGCCCATTGCGGCGGGGTGGAGGCGGTCGGGACGCGGTCCGTCGTCGCCATCGGGCCGACGCGCCCGCCGCACCCGCGTACCTACGCGGACTGGAGCGGCGGAGAAAGGCGCGACAAGGCGGTCGACTACGACCGACAGATGCAGACCTGCGAGAGCCTGATCGCCCGCTGGCACGGTTCCTACGGCGGTCGGCTGCATATGGCGCTGCTGACGCCAACCCTGCGGCCCGAGCACCGCGAGTCCATGCCAGCCGCCGAGCTGCGGGAGGCGGAGCGCCAGGCGCGCGAGGTCCATGCGCTGGCGGTGGCGCGCGGCCTCGTCTTCACGCAGGATGGCCACGGGCGCGGCAGCGTGAAGATGGCGCATGAGCTGGGCATTCTGGGCCCCGAGACGCTGCTGTCGCACGCGACCGACCTGACCGACGAGGAGATCGGGCTGTGCGCCGAGACCGGCGCGCGCATCGCCCACAATCCCAGCGCCGTCGCCTCCATCCTCGGCCGCTGCCCGGTGCCGGAACTGCTCGAAGCCGGCGTGCTGGTGTGCCTCGGCTCCGACGCGACCGCGCCGGACCGGTCCGCCGACATGTTCAGGCACATGCAGCAGTGCATGCACTACCACCGCACCCACTTCCGCGACCCGAGCTGGCTTCCGCCCGGCAAGGTGCTGGAGATGTGCACCATCGACGCGGCGCGCGCGCTCGGGCTCGACTCGGAGATCGGGTCGCTCGAACCCGGCAAGAAGGCTGACGTGATCCTCGTCGACCTGCGCCGGCCGCACCTCTACCCGGCCAACATGCCGGAATTCCGGGTCACCTATTTCGCCAACGGCAACGACGTCCACACCGTCCTCGTCGACGGCCGCGTCGTGCTGGCCGACCGCCGCGCCATCACGGTCGATGAGGACGCCATCCTCGACGCCGCGCAGCGCAGCACGGAGGAGATGGTCGACCGGCTCGGCCTGCGCGACCTGCTGCGCACCCCCGCCACGTTCTGGAACCACGTCCGCGCGACCGATCAGGTTCGCGAGCACTGAGGCCCGCATGTCCAAGGTCACGGAGTTCGATTTCGCCGCCCTGACGGGACGCGAACGCTACAAGCTGCTGATCGGCGCGGTCGTGCCGCGCCCCATCGCGTGGGTCACGACCGTCGACACGCAGGGGCGCGTCAACGCCGCGCCTTTCAGCTTCTTCAACTGCCTCTCGGCGGACCCCGCCATCCTGGCGCTGGGCGTGGAATACCGCCCCAGCGGCGACAACAAGGACACCGGCCGCAACATCCGCGACACCCAGGCCTTTACGGTCAACATCGTGTCGGGCGATCTTCTCGACGCGATGAACGTCTGCGCGGTGCCGTTCGACCAAGGCGTCGACGAGCTGGCGCTGGCGGGGCTCACCGCGCGGCCGGGCGTCAAGGTGCCCTGCCCGTCCATCCTCGAATCCCCGGCCGCGTTCGAGTGCCGGCATCACATCACGCTGTCGATCGGCAATTCGCGCGAGATCATCCTCGGCGAGGTCGTCTACGCGCACCTGCATTCCAACGTCGTCAACGAGCGCCTCCACGTCGACCCGCGCGAGCTGGACGCGCTGGGGCGCATGGGCGGGCACGGCTATGTGTCGACGCGCGACACCTTCGACCTGCCGACCATGACGGTGGCCGACTGGCGCGCCCGACAGCTCGTGGAGAGCTGAGGCGGCTCCCGCATCCGGCCTACCGCCGGGCCAGCCAGTGCTCGATCTCGCCGACGATGCCGCGGCGGAACAGCAGCACGCAGGCGACGAAGATCCCGCCGATCAGCACCGTGACGGGGACATCCAGCGTCGCCAGATAGTTCTCCAGGGTAATGACGATCACAGCGCCAACCACCGGGCCGAGAATGGTGCCGATGCCGCCGAGCAGCGTGATCAGGATCACCTCGCCCGACATCTGCCACGTGATGTCGGTGAGCGAGGCGAGCTGGAAGACGAGCGACTTGGCGCCGCCCGCGGCCGCCGCCACGGCGGCGGAGATGACGAAGGCGATCAGCTTGTAGCGGGCGACGTCGTAGCCCAGCGAAATGGCGCGCGCCTCGTTGTCGCGGATCGCCTTGAGGATCTGCCCGAACGGCGAGTGGACGATGCGCCAAAGGGCGAACATGCCGAACACGAAAATCGCCAGCACGAAGCCGTACATCGGCAGCGGCTCGTTGAGGTCGATGAACCCGAACAGGTGGCCGCGCGGGATGCCCTGGATGCCGTCCTCGCCGCCGGTGAACGGAGCCTGCACGGCGATGAAGAACACCATCTGCGACAGCGCCAGGGTGATCATCGAGAAATAGATGCCCTTGCGCTTGATCGCCAAGAAGCCGACGGCGAGGCCGAGCACGCCTCCGCCCAGCCCACCCAGCACCACCGCGACGAGCGGGTCGAGATGCCAGACCTTGGCCGCATGGGCGGCGATATAGGCACCGGTTCCGAAGAACGCGGCGTGGCCGAACGACAGCAAGCCGACGAAGCCGATGAGCAGGTTGAAGGCCGCCGCGAACAGGGCGAAGCACAGCACCTTCATCACGAACACGGGATAGAACAGGAACGGCGCGGCCAGCAGCAGCGCCAGCACGCCAAGCGCGGTCAGCAACTCCCCTGAACGACCCGAGGCGATTTTCGCCGGAGCGGCGGGGGCGGAGGTGGTCGTCGTCATCTCAGTCTCCCCGCCCGAACAGGCCCGCCGGCCGGACCAGAAGCACCACCGCCATCACCACGAAGATCACGATGGCGGAGGCCGGCGGATAGAACACCTTGGTCAGCCCCTCGAGCACGCCGAGGAGGTATCCGGTGACGATGGCGCCCAGGATGGACCCCATGCCGCCGACCACCACCACGGCGAACACCACGATGATGAGGTTGGAGCCCATCAGGGGGCTCACCTGGTAGATTGGCGCGGCCAGCACGCCGGCGAAGCCCGCCAGCGCCACGCCGCCGGCATAGGTGAGCGTGATCAGCAGCGGCACGTTGATGCCGAACGCCTTCACCAGCGCGGGATTCTCGGTGGCGGCGCGCAGATAGGCGCCGAGCCGCGTCCGCTCGATGACGTACCACGTCGCGAAGCAGACGATCACCGAGGCGATCACCACCCAGCCGCGATAGATCGGCAGGAACATGAAGCCCAGATTGACGCCGCCGGTGAGCTGCGGCGGCGGCGCGTAGGGCTGTCCGGACGAGCCGTACCAGTAGCGGAACAGGCCCTCGATCACCAGCGTCAGCCCGAAGGTGAGCAGCAGGCCGTAGAGGGGATCGAGCCCGGAGATGCGCCGCAGCGCCAGCCGTTCGATGACGATGCCGAACAGCCCGACGACGATGGGCACGACGACGAGCGCGGCCCAGTAGTTCAGGCCGAAATATTGCAGCCCCAGCCAGGCGGTGAACGCGCCCAGCATGTACAGCGCGCCGTGGGCGAAGTTGATGACGTTCAAGAGGCCGAAGATGACCGCGAGACCGAGCGACAGCAGCGCGTAGAACGAGCCGTTGATGAGGCCGATCAGGATCTGCCCGTAGAGCGCGGCGGCCGGCACGCCGAAGATGGTGGTCATGCGATCAGACCCCGAGATAGGCGTGGAGGACTTCGGACTTGGCGGAGAGTTCGTCGGCGCGGAAGCCGTCGATCACCTTGCCGTCCTCCATCACGTAGAACCGATCGGCGAGCTTCGCCGCGAAACGGAAGTTCTGCTCGACGAGCAGGATGGTGTAGCCGAGCGACTTCAAGGTGCGGATGACCTCGCCGATGCGCTGGACGATGACGGGCGCGAGGCCCTCCGTGGGCTCGTCGAGCAGCAGCACCCGCGCGCCGGTGCGCAGGATGCGCGCGATGGCCAGCATCTGCTGCTCGCCGCCCGACAGCTTGGTGCCCGGGCTCTTGCGGCGCTCCAGCAGGTTGGGGAACAGCCGGTAGATGTCCTCGACCGACATGCCGCCGTCGGCGACATGCGGGGGCAGCAGCAGGTTCTCCTCGACGTTGAGGCTGGCGAAGATGCCGCGCTCCTCCGGCACGTAGCCGAGGCCGGCGCGCGCCACCCTGTGGGCAGCCAGCGCCATGAGGTCCCGGTCCCCGAGCCGAATGACGCCCTTGCGCTTGCGCAGGATGCCGACGATGGCGCGCAGCGTCGTCGTCTTTCCCGCGCCGTTGCGGCCGATGAGCGTCACCGTCTCGCCCTCGCCCACCGACAGCGTGACGCCATGCAGCACGTGGCTCTCGCCATACCAGGCCTCGAGGTCCCGGACCTCCAGCAAGGGTCGCGCGGCCATCAGGCTTCCTCCATGCCCATGTAGGCCTCGCGCACGCGCGGGTCGGCCGAGACGTGCTCGTAGGAGCCCTCGGCGATCACCTCGCCGCGCTGCAGCACGCTGATCGTGTCGCACAGGTGCGACACCACCGAGAGATTATGCTCCACCATCAGCACGGTCCGGCCCTGGGCGGCGGCGCGGATGAGGTCGACCACGCGGTCGATCTCCTCGTGGCCCATGCCGGCCATCGGTTCGTCGAGCAGCAGCATGACGGGGTCGAGCGCGAGCGTGGTCGCGATTTCGAGCGCCCGCTTGCGCCCGTAGCTGAGGTCCACGGCGTGGGCGTGGAGATAGGGTTCGAGATTGACCGCGGCGACCAGCTCCCTGGCGCGGTCGTCGAGCTGGCCGAGAATGCGGTCGGAGCGCCAAAACTGCGTGGCCAGCCCGGCCTTGCGCTGCAGCGCGACGCGCACGTTCTCGAGCACCGTCAAATGCGGGAATGTCGCCGAAATCTGGAAGGAGCGCACCAGGCCCCGCCGCGCCACGGCGGCCGGCTGCTCGGCCGTCACGTCGACGCCATCGAACACGATGGCGCCGCGCGTCGGCGTGAGAAACTTGGTGAGAAGGTTGAAGACGGTCGTCTTGCCCGCCCCGTTGGGTCCGATCAGCGCATGGATCGACCCTCGTCGCACCGACAGATTGACGTTGTTCACGGCGACGAAGCCGAGAAACTCCTTCGTCAGTCCGCGCGCCTCGAGAATGGCGTCAGGGGGAGACATTCATGCGATCCTGTCTGGCCTGCGATCGGGTCCGGAGGGACCGGCGCGACCCGGGAGGCCCGGGCCGCGCCGCTTGTCTCACTTGATCGGGCAGCCGCTCTCGGCGAGCGAGAAGAAGGCCTTGTCGCCCGGGATCGTGGCCAGGAGCTTGTAGTAGTCCCAGGGCTTCTTGCTGTCCTCGGGCTTCTTCACCTCGAACAGGTACATGTCGTGCACCATGCGGCCGTTGGCGAGCACCTTGCCGCCGCGGCCGAACACGTCGTCGACCGGCAGCTCCTTCAGCTTGGCGGCGACCTTCTCGGTGTCCTTGCTGCCCGCCGCCTTGACCGCCTTGAGGTAGGAGAGAACGGCCGAATAGGTGCCGGCGTGGATCATGCTCGGCATACGCTGCGTGCGCTTGAAGAAGCGCTCGCCGAACTCGCGCGACTTGTCGTCGAGGTCCCAGTAGTAGCCTTCGGTCAGCACGAGGCCCTGCGACGCCTTCAGGCCGAGGCCATGCACTTCGGCCAGCGTCATCAGCAGGCCCGCCAGCTTCTGGCCGCCGGCGGTGATGCCGAACTCGGAGGCCTGCTTGACGGAGTTGGTGGTGTCGAGGCCGGCATTGGCGAGGCCGACCACCTTGGCCTGCGAGGCCTGCGCCTGGAGCAGGAAGGATGAAAAGTCGTTGTTGTTGAGCGGGTGGCGGACGGAGCCGAGCACCTTGCCGCCCTCCTCCTTCACCAGCTTGGTGGTGTCCTCCTCGAGCTGGTAGCCGAAGGCGTAGTCGGCGGTGAGGAAGAACCAAGTGTTGCCGCCGGCCTTCGTCAGCGCGCCGCCGGTGCCCACCGCGAGCGCGCGGGTGTCGAACGCCCAGTGGAAGCCGTAAGGCTGGCACGCGTCGCCGGTCAGGCGGGAGGTCGCCGCGCCGACCACGATGTCGATCTTCTTCTTCTCCTTGGACAGCTCGTGGACCGCCAGCGCCACCGACGAGGTGGTCAGCTCGGTGATCATGTCGACGCCGTCGACGTCGTACCACTGCCGCGCGATGTTGGACCCGATATCGGGCTTGTTCTGGTGGTCGGCCGAGACGATCTCGATCTTCTGGCCGAGCACGCTGCCCCCGAAGTCCTCGACCGCCATGCGAGCGGCCTCGACGGACCACTTGCCGCCGTAGTCGGCGTAGACACCCGACTGGTCGTTCAGCACGCCGATCTTGACGCCGTCCGCGGCCAGCGCCTGCGAGGCGCCCAGGGCGAGCGCGGCGACGGCGGTCGTGCGCGCCAGCCAGGCGGTCAGTCGGGCCGAGACGGCCGGATTCCGGGTGTCTTTCCTCATGTCGT
The DNA here is from genome assembly GCF_024294805.1 of Alsobacter ponti. Taxonomy (GTDB): domain Bacteria; phylum Pseudomonadota; class Alphaproteobacteria; order Rhizobiales; family Beijerinckiaceae; genus Alsobacter; species Alsobacter ponti. The sequence continues at coordinate 34,225 of NZ_JANCLU010000026.1, read as the reverse complement.
TTCCTCCAGTGGCGATCCTGCGCCGGCGCGTGTCGTTCGCAGTGCGGCACGACGGGCGGCGCTTGGTGATCAACATAGGCAGGCGAAAGACGACGGCAACGGCCGAGTTGAGCCGGTTCGGCGTGTTTCTAGGGCGGATCCTCGCGCCTTTGGACTAAAGTAGCACGGTTCGGGGCGAGTTTTCGCACGTGCGAAGCAGGCCACAGGCTCCCGGGCGGGGTCTTGAGCGGCCAAGCTCGCGCCGTCGGTCGGCGGAGCAACCGCCCAGCCCCGAGTCGGGCTGAATGCGGCGTCTCGCCGCGTCGCGGCCCGCCGAAGGCGTCCGCCCCGAACATTCGTTTGCAAAACCGCCAGACGCGCGACACCATGTCGACGCGACATGCTCGGCATCGCTGAGATGCCAGCGCGGCATGGGAGAGGCCGGCTTGGAGCTGCGGGAACTGCGCTATTTCGTCCAGGTCGCGGAGCTGAAGAGTTTCTCGAAAGCCTCGGTGCACCTTCGCATCGCCCAGCCGGCGCTCAGCCGGCAGGTGCGCAAGCTCGAGGAGGAGCTGGGGGTCGAGCTGTTCGTCCGCGCCGGGCGCGGGCTTCACCTCACGCACGCCGGCATGCTGCTGCGCGACCACGCCCAGGCGTTGTTGCGGCAGGTGACGCAGGCCGCCGACGACGTGCGCGCCCACGCTGGAGAAGTCACGGGATCGATCACCATCGGCGTGCCGCCTTCGGCGGGCGAAGTGCTGATCCCCACCGTCGTTCGCCGCAGCCTCCAGCTCCACCCGGGGCTGCGCATCAACATCGTCTCCGCCTTCAGCGGCGATCTCTACGAGAAGCTCCTGAACCAGGAACTCGACCTGTGCCTGCTCCATAACCCCGCGCCGCACCGCAACCTCGACATCCAGGAACTGCTGGTCGACCATATGTATCTGATCGGGCCGGGGCCCGGCTTCCCCGCCGTCCCGCCGGTCACGAAGGCCATGGCCGGCAACATCGACGGCCTTCCCCTGATCATGCCGTCCCGCGTCCACAACTCGCGTGTGGTGCTGGAGAGCAGCGTGCAGGAGCGGGGCGGCGGGCTGAACATCAAGCATCAGGTCGACGGGCTGCTGCTGATCAAGTCGATGGTGCGCGAAGGCCTCGGCTACACGGTTTTGACTTACGGGTCCGTCTACATGGAGGTCGAGGCGGGCGTGATGACGGCGGAGCCTTTGACGCCGGAAGTGACCTGGACCTTGTGCATGGCCCACAATCACGAGCAGCGCATGCGTGGGCCCGTTCAGGCGTTGATGGAGATCATCCGCGACGAGATCCAGACGCTGGTGGACCAGCACAAATGGCGCGGAACGCCGAAATACGTGCCGAGGCCGCAGGCCGAGACAGAGCCGCGGCGGAAAGTCAGGGTCGGGAAGAGATGACCGAGTTCACCGGCAAGAGCGCTTTCGTCACGGGCACGACGGGGATTGGCCGAGCGGCGGCGCTGCGTCTCGCCCGCGCCGGCGCGTCGGTCGTCGCCCTCGGCATCGACGACGACGCCAACCGCGCCCTCGCCGAGCAGGCCGGGCGGGAGGGTTGCGCGGTCGTCGCGCTGCGGGCGGATGTCAGCCAGCCCGCCGCTGTTGAAGCGGCGGTGGCTGAGGCGGTCCGCCGTCACGGCGGTCTCGACATCATCGTCAACGCCGCCGCCATCCATCCCTATGGCGACGCGGTGGAGACCGACCCGGACACCTGGGTCCGCTGCATGGCCGTGAATGTCGGCGGCATCTATCACACCGCGCATTTCGGCGTACCGCATATGCGAGCGCGCGGCGGCGGGGCGATCGTCAACATCGCCAGCGTGCAGGGCCACGCCTGCCAGAAGCGGGTCGCCGCCTACGCGACGTCCAAGGGGGCGATCCACACGCTGACCCGCGCCATGGCCCTCGACTTCGCCGCCGACAACATCCGCGTCAACTCGATCTCGCCGGGCTCCGTGCGCACGCCGATGCTGGCGCTGGCCGCCCGCACCTTCGACGGCCCCGACGCCGATGTCTCCGCGGCCTTCGCGCGGTTCGGGGCGGCGCATCCCCTGGGCCGGATCGGCGAGCCCGAGGAGGTGGCCGAGATGGTCGCGTTCCTCGTGTCCGACAGGGCGGCGTTCAGCACAGGGGCCGACTTCCTGGTCGACGGTGGCCTCATGGCCGGCATCGGAGTCGCCTGACCCCGCCGGCCGCCGTCACTGCCCGGCGACGCGGACGCGCCGGCGACCGGATCCGGCTCCGCCCCAGGCGAACACGCGGTCCCCGGTGTCGGCATGCAGCAGGCCATTGCGATAGGCCCCCACCCCGCGCACCTGCGACATGCCACGCAGCGCCGCCGCCGCCTGGCGGGGCGTCGTGGCCTTCGGGCGGAAATCGACGGCCTTGCCGCGATAGTGAGCGGAATGGCGCGCGTGCCTCCCGCCGCAGGTCGAGGTGATCTCGATCGCGCCAATGCGCGCCACGATGTCCTCGACCATCTTGCGGGTCTCGTCGCTCAGGCACGACACGCCTTTGACCTGCGGCTGGAAGCAAACCTGTCCCGCGCATCCGGGCCCGTCGGCGAGAGCCGGCGACGACCCGGCGAACGGCGTCGACACGGACAGCATCGCAACAGCCACGGCCAAGTATCGCATGAACAAACGTCTCCATTCGTGAATTTCAATGTGGCTGTTATTGCAATATTGTTCCTTTTGCAAATCGTCTAGTTGTACATACCTTTCTCGTTCCGACAAGAATCTGATTTCTCTTGCTAACAAGCCAGTGCTTGGCCGTGGTAATATACAGTTCGAGGCTGTCGATATTGTTCTTTGTTGATCGACCGCGTCGCGGAAACTGTACGTCATCGAACCGACACGCGGCGAAGCAGATCCGTGCTGGCATGCCGCCGGCGCCGATTGGCTGTGGAAGGCTGGCGGCTGCATGCGGCCATCGCCGAGGGGTTGTGCTACCCAAGCCCTCCGCTGCGTTTCGATGCGAGTCGCATGAAAATCACGATCGACATGGGCCTCGCGGCAGGGGGCGCGCCGGCTCTCATGGACCTCGAGGAGCTGCTGGCCACCCGCCTGCTCGTCCAGGGCAATTCCGGTTCCGGCAAGTCGCACCTGCTGCGGCGCATGCTCGAGCAGAGCGCGCCCTACGTGCAGCAGGCCATCGTCGATCCCGAGGGGGATTTCGTCACGCTGGCCGACCGGTTCGGTCACCTCGTGGTCGACGCCCAGCGGTCGGAGGCCGATCTGCAGCGCATCGCCTCGCGCGTGCGGCAACACCGCGTCTCCGTCGTGCTGAACCTCGAGGGCCTCGACGCCGAGGGGCAGATGCGCTGCGCGGCCGCCTTTCTCGGCGGGCTCTTCGACGCCGACCGGGACTACTGGTACCCGATGCTGGTCGTCGTCGACGAGGCGCAGGTCTTCGCGCCGTCCGCCGCCGGCGACGTGTCGGACGAAGCCCGCAAGCTCTCCCTCGGGGCGATGACCAACCTGATGTGCCGCGGGCGCAAGCGCGGGCTGGCCGGCGTCGTCGCCACGCAGCGACTCGCCAAGCTCGCGAAGAACGTCGCGGCTGAGGCCTCCAACTTCCTGATGGGCCGGACCTTCCTCGACATCGACATGGCGCGCGCCGCCGACCTGCTCGGCATGGACCGGCGCCAGTCGGAGATGTTCCGCGACCTGGAGCGCGGCCATTTCGTCGCGCTGGGACCGGCCTTGTCGAGACGGCCGCTGCCGATGCGCATCGGCGCGGTGCAGACCGCCGAGCGCTCCGGCTCGCCGAAGCTCGTGCCGATGGCGCCGCAGACGCTTGAGAACGTCCAGGACCTGATTTTCCAACCCGCCCCGCAGGACGAACCTCCCGCGCCCCGCCCTCGTCCTCCCCGGCCGCCGGCGACGGCCGACATCCTGGCGCAGCTCGCCCAGCCCCGGCAGCCCGCAGCGCCGGCCGAGACGACGCCGGAGATGCCGAAAGAGGAGCGCGAGGCGGCGATGGCCGCGATCCTGCGCGACATCCTCGCCGACGAGGACGCCGCATTTCACCCCGTCGCGATCCTCTACCAGGATTTCCTCGTCCGCTGCCGCATCCAGCGGCTCGGCGGCGATGCGCCCGACCTGCCCGCCTTCCGCCGCCGCCTCGCGGTCGCCAAGGCCGATGCCTCGTTCGAGGCGGAGAAGGGCGAGGAGTGGCGGCGCGCGGTCGAGTTCTCCGCCGGCCTGCCGGAGGATCTCCAGAGCGTCTTCCTGCTGGTGGCGCGGGCGGCGCTGGAAAACGCCCCCTGCCCTGGCGACGCCGAGGTGGCGCGCACCATCGGCAGCCGCTCGCCGGCGCGGGCGCGACGCATCATGGCCTACATGGAGGAAAAGGGGTTCGTGATCCTGCGCACGGACTTCCGCGGCAACCGCATCGCCGCGCTCCCCGACCTCGGCTGGGAAACCGCGCCCCAGGACGGGCGCGTCACCGCCCCGGCGACGCCGGCCGCGCCGGAGCGCGACCTTTTCGCGGCGGGCTGAGCGTCAAGGCGCCCAGGGGAACGTCCAGGTTTCCGTCAGCGCGCGGTCTCCGGCGCGCAGGAAGGCGCGGATGTCGGCCGTCTTCCCCGGCTCCACCGCCACGTCGATTCCGGCGCGGAACCCCTTGGCCTGCTCGTGCGGCACCAGGAACGTCCCAATGATCCGCCCGCCGGTGACGCTCGGCGCGAGTTGCACCTCCTTGGCGGCCGGCAGGTAGTAGGGAAGCTCGCCGCCGGTGAAGTCCACGATGAAGCGGCGCGCGTCGGGCCGCACTGGCGCGTCGCGCACGCCGTGAGCGCGCGGCGCGGTCTGGAAGGTGTGGAACACCTGTCCGCCGCCGTGCAGTTCCGAACCGTCGTTCCGCGCCGAGATGCGATAGGCGACCTTCAGCGGCTGGCCCGGCCGCACGGGCTCGTTGCGCACCCAGAAGGCGCCGATGTTGTCGTAGGTCTCGTCGGGCGCGGGCAGCTCGACCAGCTCCACTCGCCCCTCGCCCCAGTCTCCGATCGTCTCCACGAAGTAGCTGGGGCGCAGGTCGTAGCGCGCCTCCAGGTCCTCGTAATGCTCGAACGCCCGGTCGCGCTGCATCAGGCCGAAACCGCGCGGATTGACGTCGGCGAAGCTGGAAATGCGTGGCGTCGCCGGGTTGCGCAGCGGCCGCCAGAGCCATTCCCCTCCGCCAGTGTGGACGAGCAGGCCGTCGGAGTCGTGCACCTCGGGCCGGAAGTCGTCCTTGAAGCGGCGGTCGTTCTCGCTGACGTAGAACATCGACGTCAGCGGCGCGATTCCCAGCCTGGGCACCTCGCGGCGCGCATAGAGTGTCGCGGTCACCTCCACCGTGGTGAACTCGCCCGGCGTCACGATGAACTGATACGCCCCGGCCAGCGACGGACCGTCCAGTAGCGCCCAGATCATCGCCGACTGGTCGCCGGCCGCCGGTTCTTGCACCCAGAACTCGCGAAACTCCGGAAACTCCTCGTTCGGCTCGCCCGATCCCACCGCGATGCCGCGCGCCGACAATCCGTAGCGCTGGCCCCGGCCGAGGAAGCGGAAATAGCTCGCGCCGAGGAAGACGATCAGCTCGTCCTGGACGTCGGGTCGGTTCAGGGGCGCGTGCAGGCGGAACCCGGCATAGCCGAGATCGCGCGGCAGCGGCGGATTGAACGTGTTGTGGCCGTAGTCGAACAGCGACGCCTCATAGGGCACCGGCTCGGCGACGCCGTCGCGCACGATGTTGAGGCGCACCAGCCGCGTGTAGAGGAAGCCCGGGTGAAACATCTCCATCGTGAACGGGCCGCCCAGCAGCGCCTCGCTCTTGCGGAAGCGAATGTCGCGATAGCCGTCATAGGTGAGGTTGGCGAGCCCCGCCGGAAGCGTGGTCGACGGCGGCTGGTAGGCCGTCGCCGCGCGCTCGGCCGCCCGGGCGACCACGTCGTCGTAGCCGAAGGCCGGCCGGGGCTGCGTCTGCGCCAGCGCCGGCGGCGCGAGGCCGGCCGCGGCGGCGGCCCCGATGAACGCAAGGGCGGATCGGCGGGTGGTCGGCGTCACTCTGGTCTCCTTCCGTTCACGACCGGCAACGTGGCGGGAACGGCGACCGTTCCCTCGCCTCCGGGCGGACACGGACATTGTCCTGAGGCGTCGCGCGCTGTATGGGAGAGCGACTTTCGCCAACGTCGAGCCGACCGCGCGGCCCCCGCCGCGGCGGTCGCCTGCGTGCATCAGAGGCCCGGATGACCCATCAGCCGAAAATCTCCTTCGTGTCGCTCGGCTGCCCCAAGGCGCTCGTCGACAGCGAGCGGATCATCACGACGCTTCGGGCCGAAGGCTACGAGCTGGTGAAGACGCACGAGGGCGCGGACGCGGTCATCGTCAACACCTGCGGCTTTCTCGACAGCGCCAAGGCGGAGTCGCTGGCCGCCATCGGCGAGGCCCTGAACAAGAACGGCAAGGTTATCGTCACCGGCTGCATGGGCGCGGAGCCCGAGCAGATCCGCGCTGTCCACGCCGACGTCCTCGCCATCACCGGCCCGCAAGCCTACGAGAGCGTGGTCTCGGCGGTGCACGCGGTGGCGCCGCCGGCGCACGATCCCTACCTCGACCTGGTTCCGGCGCAGGGCGTGAAGCTGACGCCGCGCCACTACGCCTATCTCAAGATTTCAGAGGGTTGCAACAATCGTTGCACCTTCTGCATCATCCCGAAGCTGCGCGGCGACCTGGTGTCGCGCCCGGCCGCGGAGGTGCTGCGCGAGGCCGAGAAGCTGGTGAAGGCGGGCGTCAAGGAACTGCTCGTCATCTCCCAGGACACCTCGGCCTATGGGGTCGACCTGAAATACGCCGCCAGCAAATGGCAGGACCGCGAGGTGCGCGCCAAGTTCCTCGACCTGTCGCGCGAACTGGGCTCGCTCGGCGCGTGGGTGCGCCTGCACTACGTCTACCCCTACCCCCACGTCGACGAGGTGATCGGCCTCATGGCGGACGGGCTGGTGCTGCCCTATCTCGACATCCCCTTCCAGCACGCCTCCCCGACCGTGCTGAAGGCGATGCGTCGCCCGGCCGCGCAGGACAAGACGCTGGACCGGATCCGCCGCTGGCGCGAGATCTGCCCCGATCTCGGCATCCGCTCGACCTTCATCGTCGGCTTCCCCGGCGAGACGGAGGAGGACTTCGAGCTGATGCTGGACTTCCTCAAGGAAGCCAGGCTGGAACGCGTCGGCTGCTTCAAGTACGAGGCCGTGAAGGGCGCGCCGGCGAACGACCTCGGCCTGCCTCCCGTCCCCGAAGAGGTGAAGCAGACCCGCTGGAACCGCTTCATGGAGGCGCAGCAGGCGATCAGCGCGCGCCGCCTGCAGTCGAGGGTCGGCAAGCGGCTCAAGGTGATCGTCGACGAGCCCGGCCCCACCGTCTCCCGGGGCCGCTCGCAGTGGGACGCGCCGGAGATCGACGGGTCCGTCTATGTCGCGAGCCGCCGCCCGCTGCGCGCCGGCGACATCGTGACCGTGAAGATCGAGCGGGCCGACGCCTACGACCTCCACGGCATCGCCGTCTGAGGCTCAGGGCTCGTCAGGCTTGCGGAAGGCCGGCGCGATCGGCGTGACGATCGCGGGCAGGCTCTCGCCCGCCTCGCCGCGCGCCGTCCAGCCGAACAGGCCTCGCGCCTCGAAGTGAGGGTCGGCGAGAGCCTCGTCGAGATGCTCGACGACGGTGCAGCAGCAGTCGAGCGTGTCGAACACCGCGCGCCAATGCGCGCTCGGGCGGGCGGCGACGAGCCGCGCCACGGCGGCCCGGGTCGCCGCCGGATCGGCGGCTTCGCCGCGCAGGGCCAGCGGCAGGTCGATGGCGGCGCAGAACCGGCTCCAGAATTTCTCCTCCAGCGCGCCGACCGCCAGCAGGCGGCCGTCCGCCGTGGGATAGAGCTGGTAGCGCGGCGAGCCGCCCGCCAGCATGTTCTCTCCGGCGCGCGGGAAGCGGCCGGTGGCGTGGCCCTCCGCCAGCGCGAACCAGGCGAAGGTGAACATGGCGTCGGCCATGGCGATGTCGAGGCGCTGGCCCTCGCCCGTCGCGTCGCGCTGGCGCAGCGCCAGCAGGATGTTCATCACGGCGGGCATGGCGCCGCCGGCGATATCGGCCACCAGCGACGCCGGAAGCGAGGGGGAGAGCGACAGCAGCCCCGTCACCGCCTGGTAGTTGAGGTCGTGCCCGGCCTGGTGCGCGCGCGGCCCGTCCTGCCCGTAGCCGGTGATCGAGCAATAGACGAGGCGCGGGTTGATGGCGCGCAGCGCCTCGTAGCCGAGCCCGAGACGGTCCATGACGCCGGGCCGGAACTGCTCGACGAGCACGTCGGCGCTACGGATCAGCGGCTCCAGCGTGGCCATCGCCTCCCTGGACTTGAGGTCGATCGGCAACACGGTCTTGCCGCGGTTGAGGACGATGTAGGGCGCGGAGCTGGCCCCGAGGCGCGGCGCGAAGCGGCGCATGTCGTCGCCTTCCGGCCGCTCGATCTTGATGACCTTCGCGCCCGCCTCCGCCAGCAGCAATGTCGCGAGCGGGCCGGGCAGCAGCGTGCTGAAATCGAGAACGACGATACCCTCGAGCGGTTGAGCCATGCGCAATCCCCAAATGGGGGCAGCGTAGCGAAACCGCGGCCGAATGGAACTCAGGGAAACAGGTCGTAGGGGATCCTGTTCTCGACCATCAGGACGAGAAGCGAGGTGACGGTGACGACCGAGATCAGCGTGCCGAGCAGGATCGCCGTCGAGGCCCGCTCGACATAGACCTGGTACTGGTTGGCGATCACGAACACGTTGAGGGCCGGCGGCAGCGCCGCCATCAGCACGGCGGTGAAGGTCCACTCCCGCCCGAAATCGCCGAGCCACGACAGGATCAGCCACACCAGAAGCGGGTGCAGCACGATCTTGATGAGCATCAGCGCCGGCATTTCGTAGGGCACGCGCTTGAGCGGCCGTAGCGCCACCGTCACGCCCATGGTGAACAGGGCGCAGGGCGCGGCGGCGTTCTTGAGGAATGAGATCATCGCGTCCAGCGCCTCGGGCGGCGTGAAGCGCAGATAGGCGGCGAGCACCGCCACGGCCGTCGCGACGTTGAACGGGTGCGTCACCACGCGCTTGACGACATACCAGGCGGTCGCCGCCACGTTCATGGAGCCGCGCCGCCCCATCGCCATCATGAAGGGGACCAGCGTGAACAGCAGGATGTTGTCGAACACGAAGATCAGCGCGGTCGGCACGATGGCGCCCTGCCCCAGCGCGGCGATGGTCAGGCCAGGACCCATGTAGCCGATGTTTGCGTAGGCCCCGACGACGCCCTGAACGGTGGATTCCTGGATGTTGCCGCGGGTGGCGAGCATGCCGACCGCGAAGGCGATGCAGAAGGCGATGAACGTCGCCGCCGTCGTTCCCATCACGAACGGCCAGTTGGCGAGCTGCTCGAGGGGAGCGGCGGAGATCAGCTTGAAGAACAGGCTGGGCAGCGCGACGTAGACGATGAAGAAGTTCATCCACTGCAGGCCGGCCTCGGGATATTTCAGGAGCTTGCCGCACCCGAAGCCGAGGAAGATGAGGCCGAAGAACGGCAAGGCGAGTGAGGCGACGCTCGTCACGACGTGTCCGTTCCGCTGGGCTTCGTCGCCCGGCTCTTAGGGGCGCGCCCCCCGAGCGTCAACCGGGATCGGCGCGCGGCTTGCCGCCGTCGCGCCGCGTTCCCGCTTCCCGGTTGGCACGAGCCGTGCTAGCAGCCGTGCGCGCAAGCAGGGAGACGCAGCTTCGGTGTCGAAGGTCAGGGGCGGGTCCATCACCGTCGGGAACGAGGCGGCCGACGAGCCGACGCCGTCGCCCGGCCGGATCGCGGCCGGTCCGCTGGCGCGCCTTGAGCACGCCGGCTTCCGGCTCGTGGCCGCCCTCTTTCGCGCCATGCCGCTGGACCGCGCCTCCGCCGTCTCCGGCCGCATCTGGCGCTTTGTCGCGCCCTGGCTGAAGCGGCACGCGCGCGCCCGGGCCAACCTGATGGCCGCCATGCCGGAGCTCGACGCCGGGCAGCGCGAGGCCATACTGGCCGAGATGTGGGAGGTGCTCGGGCGGACGTTCGGCGAAGCGTTCCACCTGGCCGACTTCGTGGCCGAGCCTTCGCGCATCCGGGTCGAGCTGTCGCCGGAGATCGCCGAGCTGTTTGCCGGCAAGCAGGGCTGCGTCATGGCCAGCATGCATGCCGGCAACTGGGAACTCGCCGCCCTGGCGGCGGCCAGTGTGGGACGTCCGATCGCCGGCATCTACCAGAGCCTCAAGAACCCCCTCGTCGACCGCGACGTGACGGCGTTGCGCGCGCCATTCTATCCGCTCGGCCTGTTCAGCAAGGCCCCTGACACGGTGATGCGGCTCATGCGGATCGTGCGCGGCGGCGGCGCCCTCGCCGTGCTCGCCGACCTGCGCGAGCGCAGGGGCGTCCCGGCGCCGTTCTTCGGCCGTCCGGCCCCCTCGACGCCCTTCCCGGCCCTGCTCGCCCGCGCCTGCAACGTGCCCCTGATCGCCGCGCGCGTGCGCCGCCTCGAGGGGGCGCATTTCCTGGTCACGGCGGAGATCGTCCCCGTGTCGCGTTCGGCCGACCGGGAAGCCGACGTGCGGGACGCCACCGAAGCGCTGCAGGCCGTGTTCGAGCGCTGGATCCGCGAGACGCCCGGGCAATGGATGTGGGGACACCGGCGCTGGGCTCGCTGACCCGTAGCCGGATGGCCGATTGCCTGCGGCGTGCAGCGCGGGCAAATTGTGCGCCGCAGTAACGACCGATCGGAGCCCTCGACATGAAGCTCGCCCGCAACTTCTTTCGGCCTCTCGCCATTGGCGCGCCGGAGCCGCTGCGCGAGCTTCCCGTGCGGCTTGAACGGATGATCCACTTCGTCCCGCCGCATCTGGAGAAGGTGCGGGCCAAGGTTCCGGAGCTCGCCGGGCAGGTCGACGTGGTGCTCGGCAATCTGGAGGACGCGATCCCTGTCGAGGCGAAGGAGGCCGCGCGCGAGGGCTTCATCGCCATGGCGCGCGCGACGGATTTCGGCGCCACCGGGCTGTGGACCCGCATCAACGCGCTGAACAGCCCGTGGATGCTGGACGACGTCACCCGCATTGCGGCGGAGGTCGGCGGCAAGCTTGATGTCGTGATGCTGCCCAAGGTCGAGGGACCGTGGGACATCCACTATCTCGACCAGCTGCTGGCCCAGCTCGAAGCGCGCCATCAACTGCCAAAGCCGATTCTCATCCACGCCATCCTCGAAACGGCGGAGGGCGTGAAGAACGTCGACGCCATCGCGCAGGCCTCGCCGCGCATGCACGGCATGAGCCTGGGACCGGCCGATCTGGCGGCGTCGCGCGCGATGAAGACCACAAGGGTCGGCGGCGGCCATCCCGACTACAAGGTGATCGCCGACCCGGTCGAGGGTCGCGACCGCGCCGTGGCCCAGCAGGATCTTTGGCACTACACCATCGCCAAGATGGTGGACGCCTGCGCCGCCAACGGCCTCAAGGCGTTCTACGGCCCGTTCGGCGACTTCTCGGACGCGCAGGCCTGCGAGGCGCAGTTCCGCAATGCCTTCCTGCTCGGCTGCGCCGGCGCGTGGACGCTGCATCCCTCGCAAATCGGCATAGCCAAGCGCGTCTTCAGCCCCGACCCGGGCGAGGTAGCCTTCGCGCGCCGAATCCTCGACGCCATGCCGGACGGGAGTGGCGCGGTGATGATCGACGGCAAGATGCAGGACGACGCCACCTGGAAGCAGGCCAAGGTCATCGTCGACCTCGCGCGCGGCGTCGCCGCCCGCGATCCGGAGCTCGGCGAATTGTACGGCTTCGGACGGTAAGAAGTCTCCCGAATTGACCGGACACGCGGGCGGGCGTATCCAAACGCTCAAGATGAAGGCTCGCAAAGCAAAATTCGCCCTGGGGCAGGTGGTGAAGCATCGCTTCTACCCTTTCCGGGGCGTCATTTTTGACGTGGATCCCACGTTCAATAATACCGAGGAATGGTACAACTCCATTCCCGAGGACGTTCGTCCGTCGAAGGACCAACCCTTCTACCACCTGTTCGCGGAGAACGCGGAGACGGAGTATGTCGCCTACGTGTCGGAGCAAAATCTGCTTCCGGACACCTCGGGCGACCCGATCCGCCACCCCCAGGTCACCGACATCTTCGTTCGCAGCGAAGACGGAATCTACGTCGCGCGCCGCGACATGTTGAACTGATCGCGCCGGCGCGGCCGCTTCTCTGATTTCTGCTCCCGTCCCCGAATCGAAAAGCCCCCGGCCGAGACCGGGGGCTTTTCGTCAGGTCGGATCGCTTCGGCGGAAGGGCGGGCGCGCCGCCCCTCCCCGTCAGGGCTTCGGCGCGGGGGCGGGCGCAACCCCGGGGCCCGGAGCAGCGGCGCCGCCGCCCGATTCGAGCTTCTTGCGCATCTCCTCGGCCTGCTTCTGCATCTGCTCCTGCAGCTGCTTCTGCTGCTGCTCGAGCACGGCCGGGTCGATCGGCGGGCCATCGAAGGCCTTCCCGAAGCCGGCCAGCGGCACCTGGAATGTCACCTCGCGGGCGAACTGGTTCTGCACGCTGATGTTCAGCGCCGTCGCCTTCTTGAGCGCGGCGATGCCGGCGTCGTTCATCACGCCTTCGGCGAAGCAGCCGTTCGGCAGGCAGATGGCGAAGCGGCCCGGCTCCGCCTTGCCCTGGTCCGCCGCGAAGCGGACGCCGGGCTGCAGCAGCAGGCCGAGCGGCATCAGGAAGCGCACCATGCGGTTGGCGTCGCCCTTGATGTCGTAAATGGCCACCGCGAGAACGGGCTGGCCCTGGTCGGACACGAAGTCGCGCGTCGTGTAGCAGATTTCCTTGTTGGCGGCCTGGTCCTTGCCGCACACCTTCACCCAGTCGGGCTGGGACGGCTCGGGCTTGACCTGGACAACCGTCGGACCCTGCTGGGCGGCGCCGGGAGCGCCGGCCGGCGGAGCGCCGGGGGCCGGGGCGGCCGGCTTGGCGGGCGCGGGAGCCGCCGGCTTCGGCGCCGTCTGCGCGAAGGCGGAGGTGGTCGACAGCGCCGCGGCGGCGAGGATGGCGAGGCTCAGGCGCGACGGCCGGAAGAAGGACATGGACGAAAACCTCTCAGATCACGGCTGCGGGCCGGGGCGTGCGCCCTGCCTTCCTCGCCCCTCGGCAAGGATGCCTGGCAAGGATGGCGCGGTGTTGCACCGCAAGACAGGACGGCGCTGCTCTTAGCGCTTCCCGGGCCTGTTTTCCAGAACAAATCTGGAGCGGACCGCCCGCGCCCGCACACGTCTCCGTGGTAACGTCACGCGAATCGCGCTTCCCCGGGATGTCATTTTGATCCGAACGATCGCAGCGACGGCCCTCGCGGCCCTTGTCAGCGTTCTCGCCCCCGCCGCCGGCGCGTCGGCTGAGCCGCGGCACGGCATCGCGATGCACGGCGAGCCCGCCCTGCCGGCGGATTTCACCGCCCTTCCCTACGCCCGCCCGGACGCTCCGAAGGGCGGACGAATCGTTTTCGGCGTGCAGGGGACGTTCGACACGCTCAACACCTTCTCGGTGCGCGGCATCGCCGCGCAGGGCATCGCCCCGCCGACCGGGCTCGTCACCCAGGCCCTGATGGCCCGCTCCTACGACGAGCCGTTCAGCCTCTACGGGCTGGTCGCCGAAAGCATCGAGACGCCCGACGACCGGAGCTGGGTGACTTTCCGGCTGAATCCGAAGGCGCGCTTCTCCGACGGGCGCCCGGTGACGGCGGACGACGTGCTGTTCACCTGGGCGCTGCTCAAGACCAAGGGCAAGCCGAACTTCCGCAACTGGTACGCCAAGGCGGTCAAGGCCGAGGCGCTGGATCCGCATACCGTGCGCTTCGACCTGACGGGGGCCGACGACCGCGAGCTGCCGCTGATTCTGGCCCTCATGCCGGTCCTGCCTAGGCACGCCACCGACGCCGACCGGTTCGAGGAAACCACGCTGGCCCCTCCGATCGGTTCGGGACCCTACGTGGTGGCGCAGGTGAAGCCGGGCGAGAGCATCACCTATCGGCGCAATCCGGACTACTGGGGCAAGGATCTGCCGATCTCGCGCGGCCTCTACAACCCCGACGAGATCCGCTTCGACTACTACCGCGACGCCAACTCGCTGTTCGAGGCGTTCAAGGGCGGCCTCTACGACGTGCGGATCGAGGACAGCCCGACCCGCTGGATGACGGGCTACGACTTCCCGGCGGTGACGGACGGCCGGATCGTGCGCGACCCGGTGACGGTCCGCACCCCCAAGGGCATGAACGCGCTCGTCTTCAACACCCGCCGGCCGGTGTTTGCGGACGCGCGCGTGCGCGAGGCGCTGGGGCTGCTGTTCGACTTCGACTGGGTCAACCGCAACCTGTTCTACGGCGTCTACCAGCGCACCACGAGCTATTTCCAGGGCTCGGACCTGGCCTCGACGGGCCGGCCCGCGAGTGCGCGCGAACGCGAGCTGCTGGCGCACTTCCCCGACGCCGTCCGTCCGGACATTCTCGACGGGACGTGGCGTCCCGCCCAGGCGGACGGCAGCGGCCGCGACCGCGAACTCGCCCGCAAGGCGCTCGATCTGCTCGACAAGGCCGGGTGGACGCTCCACGACGGCGTGCTGCGGCGGGCCGGCTCGGGCGAGCCGATGACGATCGAGTTCCTGGCCGCCAGCCGCGTCCAGGAGCGGCTGGCCCTGAACTTCGCCCAGTCCCTGCAGCGCATCGGCGTGACGATGCGCGTGCGCCTCGTCGATGACGTCCAGTACTGGCGCAGGCTCGCCTCGTTCGACTTCGACATGATCCAGTTCATCTGGGGCGCGTCGCCCTCGCCCGGGAACGAGCAGTATGGACGCTGGAGCGCCCGCGCCGCCGACCGCCAGGGCTCGCTGAACTACGCCGGGGCGAGAAACCCCGCCATTGAGGCGATGATCGACGCCATGCTCTCCGCCCGCGAGCGCGACGACTTCGTCGCGGCGACCCGCGCCCTCGACCGGGTGCTGCTGTCGCAGTTTTATGTGATCCCGCTGTTCAACCAGCCCGAGCAGTGGGTCGCGCACAGCGCCGCGGTGAAGCGGCCCGCCGTCACCCCTTTGTTCGGCTTCCAGCCCGAAACGCTCTGGCGGGAAACTCCCTGAGGGCTCAACACTGGCGAACGCGCCTTTCGAGTGATTCGGCCCCGTCCCGTGAGCGACGCCCAGTTCTTCGAGCCTGAAGCCGAACCGGCCCCGCCCTGGGCCGGGGTGAGCCTTCTCGACCTGTTTCAGGCGTCGGCCGGCACGCAAGGGGACGCCGCGTTCCTGGTCGAGCACGGCGACACCGACGAGAAGCGCCTCGGCCGCGCCGACGCGGTCACCGCCGTGCGGGGCATGGCGCGGGAGATCCGCGACCTCGGCCTCGCGCCGGGCCGGTGCATTGCGATCAGCCTGCCGGGCGGGAAGGACGCCGTGATCGCGCTGATGGCGGCGCTCGCCTGCGGGCTGCGCCCCTGCCTGCTGCCCCCGGTGGCGCGGGAGGAGCAGATCGCCGCCGTGCTCGAAGCCGCGCGTCCGGAGGCCATCGTCACCATCGGCCGCCTCGCCTCGCTGCGCCCGGCCGAGACGCTGCGCCGCGCGGCGGCGGCGCATGGCGGGCCCGGCTTGATCCTGGCCGTCGGGGACGGCCTGCCGGCGGGCGTCATCCCGCTCGGCCGTCCGCAGGGTCTCGCCGACGCCGGCGAGCGCTCGCTCGACCCCGACCCGGCGTCGCGCCCGCCCCCCATTCTCACCTGCGAGTTGACGCCGGGCGGCGCCCACGTGTTCCGGCACCAGCACGAGGGGCTTGTCGCGGCCGCGCTGCTGCTCGTGCTGCGGGCCGGCATCGTGTCGCGCCAGCCGATCCTCTCGACGCTGTCGCCGATGAGCCACGCCGGGCTCGTGAGCGGACTGGTTCCGGCGCTGCTCGTCGGCGGGACGCTGCGCATGACCCCGCTGTTCTCCGGCGCAGCGCTGCTGCGCGCCCTGACCGAAGGCGACCGGCCGCATCTGGTGGCGCCCGGCCCGCTGGAGACCGCGCTGGCGGAGTCCGGCGTCCTGGGCGACGCCTGCATGTCGTCGACGATCCTGGCGCACCGCGCCCCGGCCCGCTTCGACCGTCTGCCGGCCGCCCGGCGGAGCGGGTCGCCCGTGGTGGACCTTCTTTCGCTCGGCGAGTGCGCGTCTCTCGCCGCCCGCCGCGGCCCCGGGGGCCGGGCCGGCTTCGCGCTCGGCGAGACGCGCATCCCCGAAGACGACGGCGCTCTGGTGCTCAGCTTGCGCGAGCGCGTCGACGGGCTCCTGGAAGCGGGTGGCGCGGCGGCCGGCGCCAGGGGGGCCGCGCCGACCGACCCCGTCGACCCCTGGACCCGCCTCGACATTGTCGCCCGCGCTGATGCCGAGGGCGCCATCCTCGCCATCGGCCGGCCCCGCGGCTGAGCCGCCCTTCTTTCGCCGCACGGCGCGCGCGTGCTGGCCGCCGCTCCCGTCACATCTCCCGAGGCCTCCATGTCCGACGCATCCCTCAAGGAACCTCGCATCGTGGTCGACGTCGTCTCCGACGTCGTCTGCCCCTGGTGCTTCGTCGGGAAGCGCCGGCTCGGCCAGGCGCTCGCCTCGCGGCCCGACCTCGCCGTCGCGGTGCGCTGGCGGCCGTTCCAGCTCGATGGGACGATTCCGCCCGGCGGGCTCGACCGGCAGGACTACATGCGCGGCAAGTTCGGCTCGCTCGATCGCGTCGCCTCCGTGCATCGCCGGCTCGAGGAGATCGGCGCGACCGAGGGAATCCCCTTCCGCTTCGACGCCATCGAACGCTCGCCCAACACGCTCGACGCGCACCGGCTGATCCGCGCGGCGCAGGAGGCCGGCGTCGGCGAGGCCGTCGTCGAGGCGCTGTTCAAGGCCTATTTCGTCGAGGGCCGCGACATCGGCGACCACGCGGTGCTGGCGGAGATCGCCGGGCAAGCGGGCCTCGATCGCGACCAGGCCGCCGCTCTCCTCGCCAGCGACGCACTGTCCGACTCGGTGGCGCAGGAGATCGACGCGGCCCAGCGCATCGGCGTCACCGGCGTGCCGTTCTTCATCTTTAATGGGAAGTACGCGGTGTCCGGCGCTGAATCGCCGGATGTTCTGGCGAGCGCGCTCGACCGCTGCGAGGAAGACGCCGAGGGCTAAGCAAAGCCAGCGTCTTTGGTGGAAAGGCCGCGCTCAGGCGGCCTTCTTCTTCTCGGCGATCTGCGCCAGGCTGCGCAGGATCGTGGCCGTGCCCTTCAGGCGCTCGTCGGCTGTGTCGAAGTCGCGGATGAACACGATCCGCATGTCGGGGCGCACCTTGGCCAGCGAACCCTGCTCGCCGACGAAGCGCACCAGTCCCTCCGGATTGGCGAACGCGTTGTCGCGGAACGACAGGATGACGCCCTTCGGCCCGGCGTCGACCTTCTCGACATTGGCGCGGCGGCACATCGCCTTGATCTGCACGATCTTCAGCAACTGCTCCACCTCCTCGGGCAGCGGGCCGAAGCGGTCGATCATCTCGGCGCCGAAGGCGTCGATCTCGCGGTCCGTCTCCAGCGTCGACAGGCGCTTGTAGAGGCCCAGCCGCAGCGACAGGTCGGCGATGTAGTGTTCGGGGATCATCACCGGCGTGCCGATGGTGATGGTGGGCGACCACTGGGTGTCCACGACGTCGTCGATGCCCGCCTTCAGCGAGGCGACGGCCTCCTCCAGCATCTGCTGGTAGAGCTCGTAGCCGACCTCCTTGATGTGGCCCGACTGCTCGTCGCCGAGCAGGTTGCCGGCGCCGCGAATGTCGAGGTCGTGCGAGGCGAGCTGGAAGCCCGCGCCCAGCGTGTCGAGCGATTGCAGCACCTTCAGGCGGCGCTCGGCCTGCACCGTCAGCGTGCGGTTGACCGGCAGCGTGAACAGCGCGTAGGCGCGCGTCTTGCCCCGCCCCACCCGGCCGCGCAGCTGGTAGAGCTGGCCCAGGCCGAACATGTCGGCGCGGTGGACGATCAGCGTATTGGCAGTGGGGATGTCGAGGCCGGACTCGACGATGGCGGTCGAGAGCAGCACATCGTACTTGCCCTCGTAGAACGCCGTCATCACGTCCTCGAGCTCGCCCGGCGCCATCTGGCCGTGGGCGACGGCGACCTTCGCCTCGGGCACCTCGGCCGCCAGGAAGGCCCGCGCCTCGCCGATATCCTCGATGCGGGGGCACACGTAGAAGCTCTGCCCGCCGCGATAGCGCTCGCGCAGCAGCGCCTCGCGCACGATGAGCGGATCGAAGGGGCCGATGAAGGTGCGCACCGCCAGCCGGTCGACCGGCGGCGTGGCGATGATCGAGAGCTCGCGCACGCCCGTCAGCGCCAGTTGCAGCGTGCGCGGGATCGGCGTCGCCGAGAGCGTCAGCACGTGCACCTCAGAGCGCAGCTCCTTCAGCCTCTCCTTGTGGCCGACGCCGAAGTGCTGCTCCTCGTCGACGATGAGAAGCGCGAGGTCCTTGAACTGAATCGTTTTCCCCAGCAGCGCGTGGGTGCCCACCACGATGTCGACCGTGCCGTCCGCGATGCCGGCCTTCACCGCTTTCAATTCGGCGGCGGGCACGAAGCGCGACGCCTGCGCCACCCGCACCGGCAGGCCATGGAAGCGCTCGGAGAACGTCTTGAAGTGCTGGCGCGAGAGCAGTGTGGTGGGCACCACGACGGCCACCTGCCGGCCCGCCATCACGGCCGCGAAGGCGGCGCGCAATGCCACTTCGGTCTTGCCGAAGCCGACATCGCCACAGATCAGCCGGTCCATCGGCTTGCCGCTCGCGAGGTCGTCGAGCACGGCGTCGATGGCGGATTGCTGGTCCTCGGTCTCGTCGTAGGGGAAGCGGGCGCAGAACTCGTCATAGAGGCCCTCGGGCGCGGTGAAGCGGGGCGCTTCCTTGAGCGCCCGGGCCGCCGCGATCTTGATGAGCGCGTGCGCCATCTCGCGGATGCGCTGCTTGAGCTTGGCCTTGCGCGCCTGCCACGCCCCTCCGCCGAGCCGGTCGAGCGCCACCTCGGTGTCCTCGGAGCCGTAGCGCGACAGCAGCTCGAGGTTCTCGACCGGCAGGAACAGCTTGTCGCCGCCCGCGTAGTGCAGCTCCAGGCAATCGTGCGGCGCTCCGGCGGCGTCGATGGTCCTGAGGCCAACGAAGCGGCCGATGCCGTGGTCGACGTGGACGACGAGGTCGCCCTGGGTCAGGCTCGCCACCTCGGCGATGATGTCCTGCGGCCGCTTGCTCTTGCGCGCCCGGCGCACGAGGCGGTCGCCCAGGATGTCCTGCTCGCCCACGACGGCGAAATCGGGCGTCTCGAAGCCCGCCTCGACGCCCCAGATGGCGAGGGTGGCGACATTGCGCGGCTGCGCCATCGCGTGGGACAGCGCGGAAACCTGCACGAGGCCCTTGAGGCCGTGATCCGCGAGGACATGCGCGAGGCGCTCGCGCGAGCCGTCGGACCAGGCCGCGACGATGACGCGCTTGCCGTTGGCCTGCAGGTCGCGGATATGGGCGACGGCGGCGTCGAAGACGTTGGAGGCGCCGGCCTCGCCCTCGTGCGCGCGCTCGGCGGCGAAGCCGCGCCCCTGGCGACCGCCGGCGTCGACGGACAGCCTCGCGCCGCCCTCCGCCTGGGCGAAGGGGCTCAACCGCACCACGGTCTCGTCGGAGAGCCGGCGGGCCCACTCGTCGGGCGCGAGATAAAGCGCGTCGGGCGGCAGCGGCTTGTAGGGCGCGCCCTGCGCCCGGTCCCCGGCGGGGCGGGTGAGCGCGCCGCTGCGCGCGTCGAAATGATCCTTGATCTGGGCCAGCCGCTCGCCCACGGCGTCCTCGGCGAGCGGATCCAGCAGCAGGGGCGCGCCGCCGCAATAGTCGAACAGCGTGTCCATGCCGTCATGGAACAGCGGCAGCCAGTGCTCGAGCCCGGCGTGGCGGCGGCCCTCGCTGACCGCCTCGTAGAGCACGTCGTCGCGGGTCGCCGCGCCGAACAGGCCGATATAGTTCTGGCGGAAGCGGCGGATCGTCTCCGTCGTCAGCTGCACCTCGCTCATCGGCACGAGGTCCAGCGCGCGCATCTGCCCGACGCTGCGCTGCGTCTCGGGATCGAAGCTGCGGATCGATTCCAGCGTATCGCCGAAGAAGTCGAGCCGGACGGGCGCGGGCACGCCGGGGGCGTAGAGGTCGACGATGCCGCCGCGCACGGCGTACTCGCCGGTCTCGCGCACCGTCGAGGTGCGCTGGAAGCCGTTGACCTCCAGCCACGAGGCGAGCGCCTGGATGTCGACGACGTTCCCGGGCGCGGCTGAAAACGCCTCGGTGGCGACGCGCGCCAGCCGCGGCACGCGTTGGAGGATCGCGTTGATCGTGGTCAACAGCAGGCGCGGTTTGTCCTCCCCGGAGCGCGTCCGCGCCAGCCGCGACAGCACCGTCATCCGTCGCGCCGCGACGGCGGCGTTCGGCGACACCCGGTCGTAAGGCTGGCAGTCCCAGGCCGGGAACGACAGCACCTCCAGCTCGGGGGCCACGAAGGCAAGGCCGTTTTCGAGCTGCGCCTGGCGCTGTCCGTCGCGCGCCACATAGACGAGCACGGCCGGCCGCTCCGGCCCCTTGCGGGCGAGCACGCGGGCCAGATCGGCCGTCACCATGGCGTCGAAGCCGTCGGGGACGGAGCCGATGGTGAGCGACTTCGCCTGGAGCACGAGGTCGGCGGCTTGCTGCAGGGGGGACGTCTTGGCCATGGGTCGGAGGTTCACGAATGAATGGGCGATGGCCCGGCGGCGGCAGGCGGCCCTGCCACGCCCCGGTGCGTCGGCGGCGCGGTCCTCGTCTCAGACGTGGATCGGGCCGAGGTGGGAGTGGAACGCCTTGAGCCGGCGAAAGATCGGCGTGTCGTAGTTCGAGGGGGTCGGCGTCTTGTCCGCGATCCAGGCGTAGATGTCGTGGTCCGGCGCGTCGATGAGGTGTTCGAAGGCGTCGAGCTCGGCCTCCGTCATGTCGCCGATCTCGGCGTCGGCGAACTGGCCGACGATCATGTCCATCTCGCGGAAGCCGCGGTGCCAGGAGCGGTACAGAATGCGCCGCCGCCGTTCGTCCAGGCCCGCGCTGCTACGTCTGGTGCCGGTCATCCGCCCGTGTCCTGTCCTTCGCCCGTTGGAAGGGGCCTATATAGTGAAGGCGCGGGCGCGTGTCAGCGCCTCCCCCGCCCGCCTCAAAGCGGCGGCAGGTCGCCTTTCGTCCAAAGCTCCTTCGTCTCGGCGATGTGGCCGGCGAGCCGGCCTTCGGCGATGGCGGCGCGCAGGCCGGCCATGAGGTCCTGGTAATAGGCCAGGTTCACCCACGTCAGCAGCATCATGCCGAGGATTTCGCCCGCCTTGACGAGGTGGTGGAGATAGGCGCGGCTGTAGTCGCGGGCGGCCGGGCAGCTTGAATCCGGATCGAGCGGGCGCGGGTCGTCCGCGTGCCGCGCGTTGCGCAGATTGACCTTGCCGAAGCGCGTATAGGCGAGGCCGTGCCGTCCCGCCCGTGTCGGCATGACGCAGTCGAACATGTCGATGCCGCGGCGCACCGACTCGACGATGTCGTCGGGCGTCCCGACGCCCATGAGATAGCGCGGCTTGGTCTTCGGCAGATGCGGCTCGACCGTCTCGATCATCGCCAGCATCACGTCCTGAGGCTCGCCGACGGCCAGGCCGCCGATCGAGTAGCCCTTGAAGTCCATGTCGACGAGCGCGCGGGCGCTGCGCACCCGCAGGTCCGGGTTGGCGCCGCCCTGGACGATGCCGAACAGAGCCTTGCCCGGCTGCTCCCCGAACGCCTCCTTCGACCGCTGCGCCCAGCGCAGGCTGAGCTCCATCGCGCGCTCGGCCTCCTCGTCCGAACACGGAAGCTTCACGCATTCGTCGAACTGCATCTGGATGTCGGAGCCGAGCAGGCCCTGGATTTCCACCGAGCGCTCGGGCGTCAGCACGTGGCGCGAACCGTCCACATGTGACTGGAAGGTGACGCCCTTCTCGTCGAGCTTGCGGAGCTTGGCGAGCGACATGACCTGAAACCCGCCGGAATCCGTCAGAATCGGATGGGGCCAGTTCATGAAGCGATGCAGCCCGCCGAGCCGCGCCACGCGCTCCGCGCCGGGACGCAGCATCAGGTGGTAGACGTTGCCGAGCACGATATCGGCGCCCGTTTCGCGCACCTGCGAGGCATACATGGCCTTCACCGTGCCCGCCGTGCCGACCGGCATGAAGGCGGGTGTGCGGATCTGGCCGCGCGGCGTATGGACCAGCCCCGTGCGGGCCGCTCCGTCGGTGGCGGACAGGGTGAAGTGAAACTCGTCGGCGGCGTTGGTCATGCGGCGGGTTCGGTCTCGGGCGGCGCGCGAAACAGCAGGCAGGCGTCGCCGTAGGAGTAGAAGCGATAGCCGGACGCGATCGCATGCGCATAGGCGCGCTTCATGCGCGAAAAGCCGGCGAAGGCGCACACCAGCATGAACAGCGTGGAGCGCGGCAGGTGGAAGTTGGTCATCAGCACGTCCACCGCCCGGAAGCGGTAGCCCGGCGTGATGAAGATCGACGTCTCGGCCCGGAACGGGCGGATCGTCCCGTCCTCGGCGGCGGCGCTTTCGAGCAGCCGCAGCGAGGTGGTGCCCACGGCGACGATGCGCCCGCCGGCCCGGCGAGCGGCTTCCAGGCGCCCGGCGGTCGCCTCGTCCACCTCTCCATATTCCGCATGCATGCGGTGGTCGGCGGTGTCGTCCGCCTTGACCGGCAGGAAGGTTCCCGCGCCGACGTGCAGCGTCACCTTTTCGAGCCCGACTCCGCGCTCTTTTAGGGCGGCGACGAGCTCGGGCGTGAAGTGCAGGCCGGCGGTGGGCGCGGCGACCGAGCCCTCGTGGCGGGCGAACAGGGTCTGGTAGTCGCGCCGGTCGGCGTCGTCCTGGGGGCGCTTGGCGGCGATATAGGGCGGCAGCGGCATCTCGCCGAGCCGGTCGATTGCCTCGTCCAGCGCCGCGCCGGCGAAGGCGAAGCGCAGAAGCACCTCGCCCCCCTCGCCTTTCTCCTCCACCTCGGCGTCGAGCGCCGCAAGCAGGCAGGCCATGCTCTCGGAGGTTTCGCCGAAGCGGATGCGGTCGCCCACGGCGAGCCGCTTGGCGGGGCGCACGAAGGCGCGCCAGCGGTCGGCGCCCTCGCGCTTGTGCAGCGTCGCCTCGATATGGGCGACGGAGTCGCCCCTCGCCCGAATTCCCGACAGCCGCGCCGGGATGACCCTCGTGTCGTTGACGACGAGCACGTCGCCGGCGCGCAGGAACTCCGGCAGGTCGCGGACGCGGCGATCGGCGAATTCCTCGGCGTCGCCGGGCCGCACCACGAGCATGCGGGCCGAGTCGCGCGGATGCGCGGGCCGCAGGGCGATCCGGTCCTCGGGAAGTTCGAAATCGAAGAGGTCGACGAGCATGATCCGACGGTGAGGATGGGGGTGAGGGGCCTGTGTCGCCGGCGTGCATCTGAGGCGCGCAACAACCCCAGATAGCATTCCCGCAACTTAATATTGAGTACTGCGCTTAATCAGCGAGTTTATTGCCGTTGAAAGTGCACTTTGTTGCTCATTTCGACCGTGTTCCGGCTGCAACAACGCCGAACCGAAACTGCTGATGTCAAGACTCCTGCGTTGACAATTTTCGGTCCCGGGATCAACATCAGCGCGTTACTGAAGATTGCGCTTCAGATCCGCATTTGATTATTCATTTCAAGGCAGTCTGCTTCGTTTTGTCAGCCGGCCGGCCCCGCGAGGGACCGGCCGGTTTTGTTTGTCTCAGGCGGCGTCGCCCAGGCGCGCGGTGACGATCCGGTCGGGATCGCGGACGGGTTCGCCCCGCTTGAACTTGTCGACGTTCTCCATGCCTTCCACCACCTGGCCCCACACCGTGTACTGGCGGTCGAGGAAGCGAGCGTCGTCGAAGCAGATGAAGAACTGCGAATTCGCCGAGTTCGGGTTCTGCGAGCGGGCCATCGAGCAGACGCCGCGCACATGGGGTTCGGCGTTGAATTCGGCCTTGAGGTCGGGGAGCTTGGAGCCGCCCATGCCGGTGCCGGTCGGGTCGCCGCCCTGGGCCATGAAGCCGTCGATGACGCGGTGGAACGGGGTGCCGTCGTAGAAGCCGGTCTTGACCAGCTCCTTGATGCGGGCGACATGGCCGGGGGCGAGGTCCGGCCGCAGGGTGATGACGACCCGTCCCTTGGTCGTTTCGAGGATCAGGGTATTGTCGGTATCTGCGCTCAAGGGGAAATCCTTTCCTGGATGCGGGACGTTATTTCGCGTCGGCCTGAAGCTTCATCGAGACGATCTTGTCCGGGTTCGTGACCTGGCCGTTATTGGCCTCGGTCCCCTTCTTGATCTTGTCGACGACATCCATGCCGGACACGACGTTGCCCACGATGGTGTACTTGCCGTCGAGGAACGGGCCGTCCGCGAACATGATGAAGAACTGGGAGTTGGCGGAGTCCGGCGAGGACGCCCGGGCCATGCCCACCGTGCCGCGCTTGAACGACTCCTTGGAGAACTCGGCCGGGATGTTGGGCAGGTCGGAGCCGCCGGTGCCGGTGCCGGTCGGGTCGCCGGTCTGCGCCATGAAGCCCGGGATCACCCGATGGAAGACGATTCCGTTGTAAAAACCACGCTTCGTCAAGGCCTTGATCTGGGCGACGTGCTTCGGCGCGAGGTCGGGCCGCAGGCGGATCGTGACGGGGCCGTCCTTGGTGGTGAGGACCACCGTGTTCTGCGGGTCGGCGGCCGGCGTCTGGGCCTGCGCGAGGGTGGCGCCGGCGAGGACGAGGCCGGCGAAGAGGGCGATGCGGAGCAAGTTGAAGCCTCCTGGGTTGACGCGGGACACTGGTGTTTTTCTGCTGGAACTGGCCCGAAACGACCCCAAATTCGGGGCCGAACTGCGACCGAAACTCGCCGCGATCGGTTCTTCGGGCATGGGTTCGGGCGTGATCGCGATTTCTAGCCGAATTTTCCGGCCAGCGCCGTCGCGACCCCCGGCGGAACGAAGGGCTTAACGTCGCCGCCCATCGACGCGATCTGGCGCACCAGCGTCGCGGTGATGTGGCGGACCGACGGCGAGGCCGGCACGAACACGGTCTGGATGGTCGGGGCCATGACGCCGTTCATGCCGGCGAGCTGCATCTCGTAGTCGAGGTCGGAGCCGTCGCGCAGGCCGCGGATGATCAGGGTCGCGCCCGCCTTGCGGGCGGCGTCGACCGCCAGCCCGTCGAAGGTGACGACCTCCAGCTCGGTGCCGGCCGCGTTGACGGCGGCGGCGAACTCGGCGGCGATCATGAAGGCCCGCTCCCGGGGGCTGAACAGCGGCGCCTTGCCGGGGTGCACGCCGATGCCGACGACCAGCCGGTCCACCATGCGGCAGGCGGCGGCGACGACGTCGAGATGGCCGTTGGTCACGGGGTCGAAGGAGCCGGCATAGAAGCCGGTGCGGGGCGCGGCGGCTGACATGGCGCACAGGCTTACAGCGCCCCCAGTGCGCGGGCAAGCATGGCTCCCCCGCCCCGCTGCAATCCTCGCGCCGTTGTGCGGCGCGGGCGGGCTGGCGATACTGGCCGAATGTCAGCCCTGTTCACCGCCCACGCGTCCCTCCTGTTCGGCAGCGCCCTCGCGCTGGTCGGCATTATGTCCAGCCTGCTGGCCTCGCGTTTCGGCGTGCCTATCCTGCTCGTCTTCCTGGGCGTCGGCATCCTGGCCGGCGAGAACGGGCTCGGCGTCCATTTCGAGAACTACCAGCTCACCTACATGGTCGGCTCGGCGGCGCTGGCGATCATCCTGTTCGACGGCGGGCTGCGCACGCGCATGGCCACGGTGCGCGCGGTGCTCGCGCCTGCCGGCGCGCTGGCCTCGGCCGGCGTGGTGATCACGGCGGGGCTCACCGGCGTCGTCGCGGCGGTGCTGCTGCGGCTGGGATGGGTCGAGGGGCTGCTGGTCGGGGCCATCGTGGCCTCCACCGACGCCGCGGTGGTGTTCTTCCTGCTGCGCACCGGCGGCCTGCAGCTGCGCCGGCGCGTCGGCGGCGTGCTGGAGGTGGAGTCGGGGGCCAACGACCCGTTCGCCGTGCTGCTCACGGTGATGCTGGTGACGGTGCTGTCGGGCGCGTCGTTCGCCCCCGGCGCGCTCGTTTTGCGCGTGCTGGAGGAAGGCAGCCTCGGCCTCATCATCGGGCTCGCCGGCGGCTTCGGCCTGGTCGGCCTCATCAACCGCGTGTCGCTGCCGAGCGGCCTGCATCCGGCCTTCGTGGTCACCGCCGCCCTCGTCATCTTCGCGCTGACGCAAACGCTGGGCGCGAGCGGCTTCCTGGCCGCCTATGTCGCCGGGCTGGTGTTCGGCAACCGGCCGGTGCGCGCCTACGGCGCCGTCATCAGCTTCCACGACACAGCGACGTGGCTGTGCCAGATCGTGCTGTTCACCCTGCTGGGCCTGCTGGTCACGCCATCCCACGTCATGCCCCTCGTGCTGCCCGCGGTCGCCGTCGCGGCGTTCCTGATCGCCATCGGCCGCCCGGTCGCGGTGTTCGCCTGCCTGACGCCGTTTCGCTATTCGCGGGCGGAGATGGCGTTCGTCTCGTGGGTGGGGCTGCGCGGCGGCGTCTCGATCTTCCTGGCGACGATCCCGCTGCTGGTCGGCCTGCCGCGCGGCGAACTGTTCTTCAACGTCGCCTTCGTCGTGGTGGTGGTGTCGCTGATCGTGCAGGGCTGGACGATCTCCTTCGCGGCGCGGCGCGCCGGCGTCGCCCTGCGCGATCCCGCCCCCGAGGTGAAGCGCATCGACATCGACCTTCCCGGCCAGCTCCACGAGGAGCTGGTGGGCTATCCGGTGCGCGATCCCAGCCCCGCGACCCGCCACCGCGCCCTGCCCTCCTGGGTCAAGCCGGTGCTGGTCGTGCGCGGCGGCAAGGTGCTCGACCCGATGGAGGCCGGCAACCTGCGCCCCGGCGACTACGGCTACTTCCTCGCGCCGACGCCGCGCATCCCGCGGCTCGACCGCTTCTTCGCCGTCGACGGCACGGTGTCGGACCGCGACACCATCCCCGAATTCCCCTTCGACGCCTCGCTGACGGCCGGCGCGGTGGCCGATCTCTACGGCCTCACCATCGACGAGGGCGAGCGCGCCATGAGCATCGCCGACCTCTTCGCCGACCGCCTGGACGGCGCGCCGCAGGAAGGCGACCGTCTCGATTTCGGCGACGCCATGCTGGTCGCCCACGGCGTGGTGGCCGACCGCGTCCACCTCGCCGGCCTGTTGCTGGAGGCGACGGCGGAGGACGAGGAGCCGCCGCCCGCCACCTGGAGCGAAGCCGCCGGCCGCCGCGCCCGCAAGCAATGGCGCCGCCTGCGCCAACGCGCCCGCCGCCCGGCGGCCTAGAGGGTTACGGACGCGCTGCGGGCGACATAGTGCGCCAGATCCCGGACACGGTTCCGCTGGCGCTGCACCGGGCCGGGGACGGGCGGGCGGTCGGCCCGCAACCCCAAAGGGCGGACGCCCGTCCGCCCGTTCCCGGAATGCCGGAGCCTTGGCGGAGGCATGTCCGGGATCCAGCGCATGGATGCTGCCGCGCAGCGGCGCTCAATGGAAAAGGCCATCAGGACGCGCTGACGCGCGACATAGTGCGCTGGCCCCCGGATGCGGTTCCGCTGTCGCTGCACCGCTCCGGGGAAGTGCGGGCTGGGAGCCCGCACTTTCAGGGCGGACTGCCGTCCGCCATTGGGCTTTCGTTGCACCGGGCCGGGGACGGGCGGAGCTCGCAACCCAAAGGGCGGGCCGTTCGGTCCACCCCCAAAGGGCGGGCTATTGGCCCGCCCTCCGTCGCTAAAAAATAAAATCGCCGGCGTTGAGGTCGGCGAGCTTCACGCCTTGCAGCACGATGGTGTCGGGGCCGGCGTGCAGCGTCGTGCCGCCGTGGACCTCCACCGCCGCGTGCGTGACGTCCGCGAAGGACTGCAGAGTGGTGGCCGAGACGTCGAGCCGGTCGTCGGAGTGGAAGTCGGTGACGCGCGTCGTCGATTTTCCGTCGCCCGTGCCGAACACGAACACGTCCGCGCCGGCCGCCCCGGTCAGCCGGTTGGTCCCCGCTCCGCCGTCGAGCACGTCGCCGCCGGTTCCGCCATAGAGCCGGTCGTTGCCGCGCCCGCCGTCGAGCGTGTCCGAGCCCGCGCCGCCGACCAGCCAGTCGGCGTTCTTGCCGCCCGACATGTCGTTGCCGAGGCTGTTGCCGACGCCATGGAACGCGCCGTCGCCAGTCTTGTCGAGGTTCTCGACGAAGCCGCGCAGCGTGTACTGGTTGAGCCCGGTCTGCACCGTGTCGTCGCCGCCGCCGGCCTTCTCGATCGGCCGCTCGCCGGGGTGATCGACGATGTAGACGTCGTCGCCCTTGCCGCCCTTCATGATGTCGAGCCCCGGGCCGCCGTCGATCACGTCGGCGTGCGAGGTGCCGGTCAGCGAGTCCGGCCCGGAGCCGCCCACGAGGTCGCCCGATGGCGCGGGCGTCTTCACGGGGTCCGGCGTCGGCGCGGGGGGCGGCGTCTTCACCGGATCGGGCGTCGGCGCGGGGGGCGGCGTCTTCACCGGATCGGGCGTCGGCGCGGGAGACGGTGCGCTCGGCGTGTCCGGCGTGTCCGTCGGAACGCCGGCCTTGTGGTCGTACACGCGGACGTAATCGATCTTGAGGTCGGCCGGGAACGGCGTCGAGCCGTCCGGGCTGCCCGGCCAGTCGCCGCCGACAGCGAGGTTGGCGAGCAGGTACATGGGCTGCTTCAGCGCGTCGGGCGTGGCGATGGAGCCCATCAGCTTGCCGTCGAGATAGACGCTGGTCTTCTCCGCGCCCCAGTCCAGCCCGTAGGTGTGGAAGCCGGCCGAGAGGTCGGGCACGTCCGCCCGGACGATCTTGTTCATCGTGCCGGAATGGTGGGCGGTCGAGTAGAGGAAGCCGGGGTCGTGGCCCAGCACTTCCATGATGTCGATCTCGCCCTTCTTGCCGTCGTCCTGGCGCAGCATCCACAAAGCCGGCCACAGGCCCTGCCCTTCGGGCAGCTGCGCGCGGATTTCGACGTAGCCGTACTTGAAGTTGAAGCTGTCGTGGCTGTTGATCATGCCGGAGGTGTAGCGATAGCCCCCGGTCTCATCGAGCAGGTCGGCCGGCGTGGGGCGCGCGCTGATCGTGAGCACCCCGTCGGAGAGACCGTAGGGATCGATGCCGACCGTCTTGCTCCCCAGCTTGGTCACCCCGTCGTCGAGGTAGATCTGTTTCTCCCCGTTGGGGTCCATGGTCCGCCCGCCCCACCAGAAGGCGGTGCCCCATTTCGGGCTCAGCGTGGACCCAGTGAATTCATCGGCAAACAGCAGCTTCGCGCCCGAAGTCGGATCGGTCATCGGCTCCCCTGTGATAGTGAGATGTGCCCAAGAAGATATGCGGGGCGCAACCGAACGGCCGAATGAGGACAGATTAAGGCAGCTATATTTGGCTTCTACTCTGGATCTCGAAAGCTTTGTTGAAGGTGATTGCTACCGTTCATCTACTTACGTTGCTGGCGCGATCTTGACAGCCGCCGAGATTCAACAACTTAAGGGTGGATCGGCAAACGGATGTCGCCCGCCGGGGTCGCAAGTCCGGGGCGTGAGCCTGGCCCAAGTCGGCCGGGAAGCTGTCCGACTTGGCAGTGCGCGTCGGTGAAAAAAGGCGGAGGCCGGGCTGTGGAAAAGGCCGTTTCGAGGCGGTTCGCCGCGTGGCGTAAATGCGATTCGCGGCGGGTGGGCCGCCGCCGCGAGGGCTTTTGCCTCACAAGAGACGGCAAGCCGTCAGCCGATCTCGGCCGGGCGCGCCCTCCCCGGCGGCGAAATCAGCGCGGAATGCGGGGATCGCGGCTCGTCTGAACGGCCCTGGTGGCCTCGTGGGGCTTCTTCTCGACGCCGGCTTCGAGCACTTTGCGGGCGGTCTCGTGCTCGCGGCGCGGATCGTCCGGGCGCGGCGCCGTCTCGGCGTCGGCGTGCAGCCCGCGCTTGGGCTTGCGGCCCTCCTCGCGGGCCGCCTTTTCGAACGTGGTCAGGGATTCCGGCTGCGGCCGGCCGGGCTTGCTGCTGGCGGTCATGACGGGTCCTCCAAGACCGGGGCAACGCTTCGGCCGGGGCAACGCTTCGCGCCGCCGCCGGTTCCTCGGCTGGTCCCGCCGGCCGATCAGGCCGGCTCGAGCTCGCGCCGGCGCATCATCTCGCGGAAGGCGGGCCGCGACTGGCAGGCGGCGAGCCACGCCTTCACACGGGGCGCGGTCTCGAACAGCTCCGGCGCGGCCTGCGCGTACCGCATCACCTCGGCGACGTTGATGTCCGCCACGGTGAAGCGTCCGCCGACCAGATAGCCGTCCTTCGCCAGCGCCTCGTCGAGCACGGCGAAGGGCCGGCGCAGCGCCTCCACGGCGGCGTTGGCGGCGGCGGCGTCGCGCTGCTCCGGCGGCTTGCCGACGCGGTTCTGCATGATGGTGAGCGCCGGCGTCTCGACCTCGGTGGCAGCCCACAGCGCCCACATGGCGGCGAGACCTTCCTCCCGCGTGTCGGCGGGAGCGAGCGGCCCGCCGTGCTTGCGCGACAGGTAGATATTGATGGCGAGCGACTCCCACAGGCGGAAGCCGTCGTCGTCGATGGCGGGGATGTGCCCGTTCGGGTTGACGGCCAGGAACTCGGGGCTGCGCGTGTGGAGCGGCGCGTCGGGGGCCATGGGATCGGGCAGCCGGTAGACCTGGATCACCGGCACGTGCTCGAACTCCAGGCCGAGCTCCAAAGCCAGCCAGATGTTGCGCGTGGCGCGCGAGCGGTAGCAGCCATAGATGGTCAGCGTCATGTCAGGCTCCGGGGAAAGAGAAAGGGCAACGGTGTGAAACGTCCGGTGAAAATGGGTCAGGCCTCCCGCCGGTATTCGCCGGCCCACCACAGCCCGACGACGCCGCCGGCCAGCGCCGCGACGAGGCTCGTCGCGAATTGCGGCGTCAGCGCCGTCCAGTCGAGCCGCACGGTGCGCAGCACCACCATCGCCACCAGGGCGGTGGCGAGAAGCGTGCCGGCGAGCGCCAGCGCGTAGGAGAGGCCGAGCACGCGCGGCCGGCGCGACTGCCGCGCGCCGAGAAAGGCGAGCAGCGCGGCGAAGCCGCCCGCGATGACCAGATGGATCGCCGTCCAGCTCAGCAGATGCATGTCGCCCCTCCCCCGGGCGATCATACCGTCTCTTCGGCGCTCCGGAAGCCGGTCGCGGCGAACTCCGTGGCGAGTTCGCGCAGCACGTCGCCCGCCATCATCACGTCCTCGCGCGTCGTCTCCGTCTGGCCCGCCTGGAAGCGGATGACGAAGCGGCCCTCGTGGACGGTCTGGGTGAGGTAGATGCGGCCGTCGTCGTTGACGCGGGTCAGCAGCGCCTCGTTGAAGGCGTCGATCTCGGCAGGCTTCGCGCCGCGCAGGCGCGCGGGAACGGCGCGGAAGCTGAACAGCGACAGCACGGGCGGCGTGACGATCTCGAAGTCCGGGTCCGCCGCCAGACGCTCGGCCAGCTCGCGCGACCAGGCGACGTGGTTGCGGATCTTGCCGCGCAGCGCCTCGACGCCGTAGCTGCGGATGACGAACCACAGCTTCAGGGCGCGGAAGCGCCGGCCGAGCGGCACCGACCACTCGTTGTAGTCGGTGACCCCGGCCACCTCCCCCTCGCCGCGCCCCAGCGTGCGCAGATAGGCCGGCCGCAGGCCGAGCGCGCCGGTGAGCGCGGCGGGGTCGCGCACGAAATGGGCCGTGCAGTCGAAATTCGTGAACAGCCATTTGTGCGGGTTGAAGACGACGCTGTCGGCCTCTTCCGCGCCGCGCATCAGATGCCGGAACTCGGGGCAGATCATCGCCGCGCCGGCCCAGGCGGCGTCGACGTGGAGGTAGAGGCCGTGCCGGCGCGCCACCTCGGCGACCGCCGCGATGTCGTCGCACGCGCCGATCGACGTGCCGCCCAGGCACGCCACGACGGCGCAGGGAAGCCGCCCGGCGGCCCGGTCCTCGACGAGGGCGCGCTCCAGCGCCGCGACGTCGATGCCCCAGGCGGAGCCGCTCGTCGGCACCTTGACGAGGTTGTCGCCGCCGATGCCGGCCATGCGCACGGCCTTGTCGACCGAGGAATGGGTCTGCGCCGACGCGTAGACGCGCAGCGTCGGTCCGCCGGCGAGCCCATGCGCGTTGGCCGTCCCGCCCAGCGCCTTCTCGCGCGCCGTCAGGATGGCGGCAAAGGTGGCGGAGGTGGCGCTGTCCTGGATGACGCCGGCGAAGCCCTCCGGCAGCGCGATCATCTGGCGCAGCCAGTCCATCATGCGCGCCTCGAGCTCCGTGGCGGCGGGCGAGGTCTGCCACAGCATGCACTGCGCCGCCATCGCCGCCGTAACGTACTCGGCGACGACGGAAGGCGGGCTGGCGTTGGCGGGGAAATAGGCGAAGAAGCGCGGGTGCTGCCAGTGCGTCATGCCCGGCAGGATCAGCCTGTCGAGATCGGCGAAGATGGCGTCCATCGGCTCGCCCGCCTCTGGGGGCGAGGCCGGGAGCGCGGCGTGGATCGCGCCGGGCCGCGTCTGCGCCCGCACCGGGAAGGAGCGCACGCGCTCGAGGTAGTCCGCCGACCAGTCCGCGGCGCGGTGGGCCCAGTCCCGAAAGCTCATGATCGGCGCGTCTCCTGCTGTCGTCGGGAGCCGTGCTTAGCCGATGGCGGAGCGGGAGGGAACCGCGACGCTCAGCGCTTGGCGCCCGAGCGCGGCGCGCCGTCCTTGCCGCCCTCGCCCTCGCCTCCCTTGCCCTTGCGGCCGAGGCGCTTGCTTCCCGCGCGCTCATTGACCCACATCACGCCGACCTCGGCGATGCTGGTGCCGAAGGCGGCGGGGGGCTCGGCGGTGGAGGGAATGGCGAAGACGGGCAGGTCGCCCATCACGTAACGCAGCATTTCGCCGTCGTCGACGTTGAAGAGCCTGATGCCGAAGCCCTCGATGCCGGCTTCGGCGAGTGCCGCCTTGAGCTCCGCCACGGCGGCGCGGATGCGGTTGTCCAAGCGAGTCACCTTCCAAGCGGGGGAAGAAGACCGCAGTTTAGGCGCGAGTGAGGCCGCGCGTTATCCGCTGAGTTGCTTACGCGGCGCGCTCGGAGCGGGCGAAGCCCGTCATGAAGAGCTGGGTGCGCAGCTCGGCGTTCTCCGCCTCGAGCTTCGCGATGCGCGCCTCGAGCTCCTGGCGGTCGCGCCGCGCGAGCGAGGCGCAGCGCTCGATCCCCTTCTGCAGCATGATGCAGCAGGCCTCGACGAGCGGGCCGACCTTCTCGGCGGGCAGCCCCTTCAGGACGCCGCGCAGCGCGCCGGCGACGAACATCTCGTAGGAGCCGGCGCTCGGCCGGGGGTGAAACGACAAACAAGCCTCCCCAGGCTGTCGTGTAACGTTATGTTAACTTAAACCGTGCAAGGGCCGGGGCGCAAGCCGTCGAATGCCGGCGCGACATTTGATCACCGGCATGGTGAACGCCGCGAATCCCGTCCATTCTCCGCCCCGGAGCGACGATGCGCGCTTCCGGGAGGGGCGCATGACTGAAGTGGTGACGTTCACGCCCAACCCGGCGGTGGACATGTGGGCCGAGGTCGACCGCGTCGAACCGACGCACAAGATGCGCACGCGCGGCGTGCGCTACGACCCGGGCGGCGGCGGCGTCAACGTCGCCCGCGTGCTGCATGCGCTCGGCGATCCGGCCCTGGCGGTGTGCCTCGTCGGCGGCCCGACGGCCTCGCTGTTCCGCGATCTCGCCGCCCGCGCCGGCCTGCCGGTAGACACCATCGCCATCGCCGGCATGACGCGCGTGTCGCAGGTGGTGCGCGAAACGACGACGGGTCTCGAATACCGCTTCGTGCCGGAGGGCCCCACCCTGTCGGCGGGCGAATGCGCGGCGGGGCTCGACGCCCTCGCCCGGCATCGGCCGCAATGGGTCGTGGCGAGCGGCAGCCTGCCGCCCGGCGCGCCGGACGATCTCTATGCCCGCGTGGCGGCGCTGGCGCGGGCGAACGGCGCGCGCGTCGCGCTCGACACGTCCGGCGCGGCGCT
>NZ_JANCLU010000025.1 GCF_024294805.1 Alsobacter ponti | reverse complement strand
CGGCCCCGTGCGCGTGGTGGAGGCGGGCGGCGCGCGCGGCGACCTGCTGCTGCCGGCCGGGTCGCGCGCCCGGCACGCCGGGCTGGCCTGGCCGCTGCAGCCGGCCGGCGAGGGCGACGGCGTCGCCGACGTGGCGGCGCGGCTCGCCGGCGGCGCGGCGGTCGCGGTCCCGTCCGGCGCGGCGGCGGACCGCTGGGAGAGGCGGCCGGTGCACGTCGTGGCCGGTGGGGCGCTGGTCTCGGCGGAGCTCGTGGCGGAAGGCCGCGCGGCGGTGCGGCCCGGGGACCTGACGCCCGCCTGCCGGGCCACGCTGCTGGCGCTGGAGGCCGAGGCGCGGCGGGCGCGGCGAGGCGCGTGGGCCGAGGGCGGCGTTTTTTGGGCCGCCGGCGACACCGGTGGCTTGCGCGCCCGCGACGGACGTTTCACGGTGGTGGAGGGCCGCGTCGCCAGTATCGGCGAGGCGGGCGGAAGGTTTTACCTCAATTTCGGCGCGATCCGGAGCGAAACCTTCAGCGTATCCGTGGCAAGAGCGGCCTTGCGCAGGTTCGAGGCATCGGGCATGAGGTTGACATCGCTGGAGGGGCGCAGGGTCCGCGTGCGGGGCGTCGTCCTGGACCGAAGGGGGCCCGCGATGGAGATCGCGAGCCCCGACGAACTGGAACGTCTGGACTGAAGCGGCCCGTGTCACTGCCTCGCGTCATGTTTCCCGATCCGACCGTGCGTCCGTTGCGGCGGCTGCTGGCCGCGTGCGGCGTGGCGCTGGCGCTGGCCGGCTGCGCGTCGGATCATGTCGGGGTCGGCACCTTGCGCGGCAAGGCGCCGGCCGGCGCGCCGCGCGTCGCGGGCGTCGACACGCCCGGCTCGCGCGACCACCGCAACCTGGTGTCGATGTTCGGCGGCGAGTACCGCTACGGCCAGGCCGAGCGCATGCTCAACGACGTCATGGCGCGCCTCACCGCCGCCAGCGAGCGGCCCGACCAGTCCTACCGCGTCACCATCCTGAATTCGCCGGCGGTCAACGCTTTCGCGCTACCCAACGGCAATCTCTACGTCACGCGCGGCCTGCTGGCGCTGGCCAACGACACCTCCGAGATCGCCGCCGTCATGGCCCACGAGGTGGCGCATGTCAGCGCCAACCACGCCGTCGCGCGGGCCGAGCTGCAGCGCCGGGCCGAGCTGGTCAGCCGCGTCGTCGCCGAGGTGCTGGAGGATCCCGCGGCCGGGCAGGCCGCGCAGGCGACCGGCCAGTTCAACCTCGCGAGCTTCTCGCGCGCCCAGGAGCTGGAAGCCGACCAGATCGGCGTGCGCACATTGGCCAAGGCGGGCTTCGACCCGTTCGGCGCGGCCCGCTTCCTCGGATCGCTCGGCCGGCAGGCGGCGATGCGCTCCGCCCTGCTCGGCGAGAAGCCGTCGCAGCAGAGCATGAACTTCCTGTCGACCCATCCCTCGACGCCGGAGCGCGTGGCGCAGGCGCTGGCGGCGGCGCGGGCCATCGGCGGGCCGGGGCTCGGCGAGAGCGACCGCGGGCGCTATCTCGCGGCCATCGACGGCATCACCTACGGCGACGACCCGGCCGAGGGCATGGTGCGCGGCACGCGCTTCCTCCACCCGCATCTGGGCTTCACCTTCACGGCTCCGCCCGGCTTCGTGCTGGAGAACTCGGCCGTCGCGGTGGTCGGCCTCGCGCCGGGCGGCGCGCAGGCGCTGCGCTTCGACAGCGTCAAGCTGCCCGACGACACGACGCTGGAGGCCTATCTGTCGAGCGGCTGGATCGAGGGCGTCAAGGTGTCGCCGCCGGAATCGCTGGAGCCCGAGGGGCTGGACGGGCTCACCACAGTGGCGCGGGGCGACGACTGGACCTTCCGGCTCGCCGCCATCCGCTCCGGCGCGGCGGTCTACCGCTTCATCCTGGCGGCCCGCACGCTCACGCCGGAGGTCGACCGCCAGTTCCGCCGCAGCATCGCCAGCTTCCGCACGCTCACCGCGCAGGAGATCGCCTCGATCCGGCCGCTGCGCGTGGCGCTGGCGTCCGCCAAGCCGGGCGACACGCCGGAGACGATGGGCGGACGCATGGCGATCCCGGACCATCCGGTCGAGCGCTTCATGGCGCTGAACGGGCTGGAGCGGAACGCCGCGATCCGTCCCGGGCAAACCTACAAGATCGTCGTGGAGTGAGGCGGCGGCGCGGGGCCGTCAGGCCAGCGCGGCGCCGACGTTCGGGTGGCTCTCCAGCAGGGCGCGGCGGAGCTTCTCCATCGCGCGGCTCTCGATCTGGCGGACGCGCTCCTTGGAGATGCCGAGCCGGTCGCCGAGCGACTCCAGCGTCGCCGAATCCTCCGACAGCCGCCTTGCGCGCAGGATGTTCAGCTCGCGGTCCGACAGCACGGTGAGCGCCGAGCGCAGCCACTTCACCCGCCGCTCCGAGTCGATGGCCTCGCCGACCGTCTCGTCCGGCAGCGGAGCGGTGTCGATGAGGAAGTCCATGCGGGCGCTGGAGTCCTCGCTGTCGCCGAGCGGCGCGTTGAGCGACATGTCGGAGCCGGACAGGCGCGCCTCCATCACCGCGACGTCGGCCCGCGACACGCCCACCGCGGTCGCGATCTGCTGCTGGATGTCGACGAGCCCGTCGCTGCCGGCGGCCTGCGCCATGCGGGCGCGCAGCCGCCGCAGGTTGAAGAACAGCGCCTTCTGCGCCGAGCTGGTCCCGCCGCGCACGATCGACCAGTTGCGCAGGATGTAGTCCTGGATCGAGGCGCGGATCCACCAGGTCGCATAGGTCGAGAACCGCACCTCCCGGTCCGGCTCGAAGCGCGCGCCGGCTTCCAGCAGGCCGACATGGCCTTCCTGGATCAGGTCGGCCATCGGCAGGCCGTAGTGTCGGAAGCGGGCCGCGATGGCGATGACGAGCCGCATATGGGCGGCGGCGAGGCGATGCAGCGCATCCT
This sequence comes from Alsobacter ponti, assembly GCF_024294805.1. GTDB lineage: Bacteria > Pseudomonadota > Alphaproteobacteria > Rhizobiales > Beijerinckiaceae > Alsobacter > Alsobacter ponti. Next base: position 51,225 of record NZ_JANCLU010000025.1, on the reverse strand, counting down.
CGTCCTTCTCGTCCTTCCAGCGCACCGCCAGCGCGTGCTCGTCCTCGCGCGTCAGGAAGGGGGCGTCCATCGCCGCCTTCACGAACTTGCGCCGCACGCCCGCGATCTCACCCATGACCGCCTCCTTTGATTGGAGATGACCGAGATACGCCCGCCGCGGGGCCGCGGATCACAATTGTGGGCCCGCGCCCACGTGAGCGTGATCGCGCCGCGCCTTGACGCGGTTCGCCACGGTCCGGATTCTGGCGGCTCAACCAAGAAGCACGCAGGGGAGGACACATGGCGCTGCACCAGTCGATCATCGATCTCTATGACGAATACACGCACAAGCCGCTGGGCCGGCGCGTCTTCCTCGAGCGGCTGACGGCGATGGCCGGGTCGACGGCCGCCGCCTCCGCCGCCCTGGCGGTCCTCGAACCGAACTACGCCCGCGCGGCGGTGGTTCCCGAGGCCGACCCGCGCATCCAGACCGAGCGAATCAAGACCCGGATCGGCGACACGGAGCTGGTCGGCTATCTCGCCGCCCCCAAGGGCGCGTCCAAGGTCGGGGCCGTCATCGTCGTCCATGAGAATCGCGGGCTGAACGCCCATATCGAGGACGTGACGCGCCGGCTCGCGGTCGACGGTTTCGTGGCGCTCGGCGTCGATTTCCTCGCCCCCTTCGGAGGCACGCCCGAGGACGCCGACGCGGCGCGGGCGATGTTCGCCAAGATCACCGGCGAGCAGGTGGTGGCGCAGGCCTCCGCCGCCGTGACCTTCCTCGAAAAACGAAACGGCTCGAACGGCAAGGTCGGCGCGGTCGGCTTCTGCTGGGGCGGCGGCATGGTCAGCGTCATCGCCGCGCGCGAGCCGCGCCTCGACGCCGGCGTGTCGTTCTACGGCGTCGCGCCGCCGGCCGACGCGGTGAAGAACATCAAGGCCAGCATGATGCTGCACTATGCCGGCCTCGACACGCGCGTGAACGCCACCATGGCCGGCTACGACGCCGCGCTGAAGGCGGCCAACGTGCCGCACACGATCTATGTCTACGAGGGCGTGAACCACGCCTTCAACAACGACACCAGCGAGGAGCGCTACAACAAGGACGCCGCCACGCTGGCGTGGTCGCGCACGGTGGAGTTCTTCCGCCAGACGCTCGGGGGGTAGGCGGGCGCGTCCACGGAAGGGCTTCTCGATGCGGGCCTCCGGCCCGCTTCATGAAGCGCCGCTTCGCGGCATCATCCATGCGCTGGACCCCGGACACCCCTCCGCTTTCGCTCCGGGGTTCCGGGGACGGGCGGACAGGCGTCCGCCCTTTGGGTTCGGGCGACGGACGGGCGAGGGCCCGCCCTTTGCGCTATCGTCCGGCGGCCTGCGAGCAGGGCCAACGTATTTTCATTAACTTTCACGACTTCCCGTAAGATCTTGTAAAATAACGCATTCACCACCTGTTAACGGCGCTCTCGGCCAAGCTCGTGGTTCATTTCGGGTCAAATCCGTCCACTCGTTTACCGCTCGTTAACCGTAGACAGGCCTAATCGATGCACCTCCGGAATCGAGGGTCATCGAGTGTCCATCGCAGAACGTCCCCGCCATGCGCTCCGGTTTCGCGGCCGTTCATTCCTCGCCCTCGCGCTGGCTCCCGAGCCGCCGCTGGCCGACTGGATGGCGGATCTCGACGCCTGGAGCGACAAGTCCCCGGGCTTCTTCGTGTCGCGGCCGGTCGTGCTCGACCTGTCGGCGCTGCCGATCGACCGTGACGGCGTGGCCGCCCTGGTCGCCGACCTCTATCGCCGCGACATCCGGATCATGGGCGTCGAGGGCGTCGACGCAAACTGGCTCGGCCTCGGTCTGCCGCCGCCGCTGACCGGCGGACGCCCGGCCGGTCCGCTGGAGACGATCGACGCGCAGCGCGCGCGGCGCGAGGCGGCCCGCACGGTCGTCGCGCCGGAGCCCGCCGAGGCCGCGCCGTCCGCCGCCGCCCCGGAGCCGCCGGCGCGCGCGCCGGAGGGGCCGCATTCCCTGCTGCTGCGCGAGCCGGTGCGCTCGGGCCAGACCATCATGTTCCCGGAGGGCGACGTCACCGTCGTCGGCTCCGTCGCGTCCGGCGCGGAGATCGTCGCCGGCGGCTCCATCCACGTCTATGGCGCGCTGCGCGGCCGCGCCATCGCCGGGGTCACGGGCAACCCCCGGGCCCAGATCTTCTGCCGCAGGTTCGAAGCCGAGTTGCTGGCCATCGACGGGCTCTACAAGACCGCCGACAGCCTGGAGTCGTCACTGCGCCTCCGCCCGATCCAGGCCTGGGTCGACGGCGACGCCATCCAGATAACAACCCTTGATTAGAAAAGCTTAGGAGACGGCGGCAATGGCCAAGGTTCTGGTCGTCACATCAGGTAAGGGAGGGGTCGGCAAGACGACCTCGACCGCAGCGCTCGGCGCGGCGCTGGCCCAGCAGGGCAAGAACGTGGTCGTCGTCGATTTTGACGTCGGCCTGCGCAACCTCGACCTCGTGATGGGCGCCGAGCGGCGCGTGGTCTACGACCTCATCAACGTCGTGCAGGGCGACGCCAAGCTTGCGCAGGCGCTGATCCGCGACAAGCGCATCGACAATCTGTGCCTGCTGCCCGCCTCGCAGACGCGCGACAAGGACGCGCTGACCGAGGACGGCGTCGCCCGGGTGATGGAAGAACTCAAGGAGAAGTTCGACTGGATCATCTGCGACAGCCCGGCCGGCATCGAGCGCGGCGCGCAGCTGGCCATGCGCCACGCCGACGTCGCCGTCGTTGTCACCAACCCGGAAGTCTCCTCCGTGCGTGACAGCGACCGCATCATCGGCATGCTCGACAGCAAGACGCTGAAGGCCGAGCGCGGCGAGCGCATGGAGAAGCACCTGCTGCTGACGCGCTACGACCCGCTGCGCGCCGAGCGCGGCGACATGCTCAAGGTCGACGACGTGCTCGAGATCCTCTCGATCCCGCTGCTCGGCATCATCCCCGAGAGCCAGGAAGTGCTGCGCGCCTCCAACATCGGCCAGCCGGTGACGGTCAGCAATATCTCCAGCGCGCCGGCGCGGGCCTATATCGACGCGGCGAAGCGCCTGCAGGGCGAGACGCTGGTGGTCACCATCCCGGCCGACCGCCGCGCGGGCCTGTTCGGGAAGCTCTTCGGCCGGAGGGCGGCATGAACATCCTCAGCCTGTTCCTGAAGCGCAACACCGCGCCGGTGGCGCGCGAGCGCCTGCAGATCCTGCTCGCCCACGAGCGCGCCGTGGTGGGCGGATCGGACCTCGTCGCCGTGCTGCGCGAGGAGATCCTGGCCGTCATCGCCAAGCACATGCAGATCGACCCCGGCGCGGTGCGCGTGAAGATGGACCGCAACCAGTCGCTCTCGACGCTGGAAGTGGAGGTCGACATCCCGGCCCCGAGCGGCGCGCGCCCCGGCGACAAGCCGGCCGAGACGGCCGCCGAGGACGAGACGCCGAAGGCCAAGGTCGCCTGAGCGGCCCGCTCCGTCGCAGACCAAAAAAAGCCCCCGGCCTCGGCCGGGGGCTTTTGCTGTTTCAGGGCCGGTCGGCCGCGCTCAGCGGCGGCGGCCGCCCCAGCGGTCCAGCTCGACGATCGCCTCGCCCTCGGCCGGCAGGCCGGGCTCGCGCAGCACCTTCGAGAGGCCCTGGATGATGGTCTCCATGCGCTTCGACGGGGTCTGGTCCTGCGCGGCGGCGGGCTCGGCTTGGGCAGGCGTCTCGGCCTGGGGCTCGGGCGCCCGGCGGGCGGCGGCGGCCGGCTCGCGCGGTGTGGCCGGCGACTGGGCGGGCGCGTCCTGCCGAACCGGCGGCGCGGGGCGCTGGGCGGCGGCGGCCTGCTGGGCGGCGGGAGGCGGCGGCGGCGCGGGCGCGCGCTGCGGCGGTTCCGGCTGGCGCTGCTGCGGCTCGACCGGCCGGCGCTGCGGCTCGGCGGGACGCGCGGGCTCGAACATCGCGCCGAAACGGTTCTCCAGTGTGTCGATCAGCGCCGTGAGCGCCGCGTCCGAGATCGGCGTCTCGACGGGCGGGATTCCCTCCAGCGCCAGGGCGCGGTTGTTGAAGGCGCGTTCCGCGCCAACCTCGCGACCCAGCCACGGCGGGGCCACGAAGTCGCCCTCGGCGTCGACGCTGGCGATGTCGATGCTGCGGCCGTTGCCGGCGATGCGCTCGAAGCGCAGTTCCTTGCCGCCGACCGCGAGCGAGGTGCGCTCGATGTCCAGACGGCCGGCGCACACGTCGAGAAGCGCCTCGGCCGGCTTGCGCGGCACCACGGTGACTTCCTCGACGGTCTGTCCGGCATCGTCCTGTCCGGTGAGGATCAGCTGGCCTTCGTCTCCCTCCAGCCGCACGTGCGAGTTGCGCGATTGCTGCGTCGGGAAATAGCCTTCGACGACGCGGACGCTCCCCCTTTCCCGGCGGATCAGCCTGGCCATCGACGGTGCTACGATGAAACGACGCATGGAAACCCCCTGCACGGACCGGAAACACCAACGCGGCGGCACGCCTTTCGGTTCCATGCCCACGCGCGAGCGGGAGATGGCCCCGAAGCTGACAGGGGAACCGATTCGCCGGGGCCCGGCCTATCGCCGCGCGCTCATGGCGGCATTGCTCGCGATCCCCTTGCTAACCGGAATGTTGCCGCAATCCCAGGTTGCGCGCGGGCTGGCGCAGAGCGAACCGGCGACGGATCGCTACGAGATTACCTCCGGGCCGTTCGGCGCGTCCGGGCCGATCTGGCTGATGTTCGACCGCCAGACGGGCCGCTCGTGGCAACTCGTGTGCGGCGCGGGCGCGCCCAACCTGCCGTCGCCGCCGCCGGGCGGTTGCGCGCTCGAATGGCAGCCGGTGACGCACAGCGCCCGCACTCCGCCGGCCCGCACGCCGCCGTGAGGCCTTGCGGGCCCGTCGTGGTCGACGAAAGACAGCATTCCGCCACTTTTTGAGCGGTTTTTAGGGGTCGTGGTCGCGTCTAGTTGGCCATTGAGCGTGCTTTCGGCCTCGGATTACTGCGCCGCCGGACGATTTCAGTCCGTGCCGCGCTGTGTTCGTTTTCGTACTGGCAATGTTCAAGGTGCCGCCGAAAGTTTATTATTTTCGCGCCGAAGCCGAATCGTGCGCGGATCGCTTCGACCGCAATGCGCAGGCGGCGGTGCCGCTGGCGATCCGAGGATGAGAGTTGACCGGCGGCGTACATAACCTTCTTCTCCGGGTTCTCCCCGAGCGCGAGCGCGGGCTGCTGTTGGCGAACGCCGAGCGCGTCGCCTTCCGCAAGCGCGAAAGCGTCGACTGCGGGCCGGCGGGGCACGAATGCGTCCTGTTCGTCGAGAGCGGCATGGTCTCCGTGATGCGCGAGGCGGCGCCCGGGCTCGCCGCGGAAGTCGGCATGATCGGCTGGGAGGGGCTGGTCGGTCTTCCGGCGCTGCTGGACGCCGATGACACGCTGCATCGCTACGTCGCGCAGACGCAGGTCGAGGCGCTGCGCGTCTCCGCCGCCTCGGTGCGCGCGCTGATGGCGTCGAGCGAGGCCGTCCACGCGCTGGTGCTGAGGCTGGCCCATTGCGCCGCGGCGCAGTTCGCCGCCACCGCCTTCGCCAACGCCGCGTTCAATGTCGAGGCGCGCCTCGCCCGCTGGCTGCTGATGGCGCACGACCGCCTGCCCGGCGGCGACATCGCGCTGACGCACGACATGCTGTCGACCATGCTGTCCGTCCGGCGCGCAAGCATCACCCTGGCCATGCACGAACTCGAGGGGGCGCAGGCCGTGCGCGGCAGCCGCGGGCTCGTCACCATCCGCGACCGCGCGAAGCTCATCGCCATCGCCGGGGCGAGCTACGGGGAGGCCGAGGCCGAGTACCGTCGGCTCATCGGCGCCACGCCCGCCACCGGCCACCTCGCGCCGATGCCGGCGTAGAGCGCTCGCCCCGCCTGCAGGCGGGTCACCAGCATTCGACCCGCGCGAACGGGCGCCGAGCTGACGGGCGCGCGCCTGTCAGAAGGTCGGGCCGGCGAGTCCATCGCGGGGATCCAGGCGCGATGCCCAGACGTTCTGCCGTGGAGCCGATGCTGCTCCGGACCAAGCGGCAGCCTCGAATCCGGCCGATTGTGGAGTGACACTGAAAAATCGACTTCGAAGAACAACGAGCCATGCTGGCGGTCAACGACCATCTTTTCCTGCTGATCAATGCCTCCGAACGCGCTTGGCCGATCACGGTCCTGATCGCTGAGGTTCTTGCCACTGGGCTGGTCTTCGCGGCCGCGCTCTTGCTTGTCGTCCTGTGGGTATGGGGCGCTCCGGCGCGCAGAAGCGCCCTCGCCGCAACCGGCGTTGCGGCCGCGCTGGCGCTGGTCTCAAACCAGATCGTCGGCCTTCTCTGGTACGAGCCGCGCCCGTTCATGGTGGGGTTGGGGCGAACACTGTTGGACCATGCGCCCGAGAACTCGTTTCCGAGCGATCACACCACGTTCATGCTGACCGTGGGGTTCGCGCTGATTGCGACCCGCGCCGCGCCCGGCTGGGGAAAGTTCATCAGCGGCTTGGGCGTGCTGGTCGCCTGGTCGCGCATCTTCCTGGGCGTGCATTTCCCTGTCGACATGCTGGCGTCCGCCCTTGTCGCATCGCTGTTTGGAGGGCTTTCCGTGCTCATCGTCGAGCCGGTACGGCGCTGGATCATGCCGCTGGCCGAGCCTGTCTACGAGGGGACGCTGCGCGCGCTGCGTCTGTCGCCCCGCGTGTTCCCGAGACGGGCGGGGGACGGGGACAACGCGCCCTGATGTCGTGGGCGAGCGAAATCCCGTTTTGGATTTCGAGCTACGGCTACGTTGCGATCGCGCTGATCATAGGGCTGGAGAGCATCGGGATTCCCATGCCCGGCGAGACGGCGCTCGTATCGGGGGCCATTTACGCGGGCGTCACGCATCGCCTCTCGATCGAGAGCGTGATCGTCGCCGCCGCGGTCGGCGCGGCCATGGGCGATAATGTCGGGTTCTGGCTGGGAGCGAAACTCGGATACCCATTGCTGGTCCGGTTCGGGCCCGCCATCCGCATCACCGAGGCGCGCTTGCGCCTGGGCAAGTACCTGTTCCTCCGGCATGGGACGAAGATCGTGTTCTGGGGGCGGTTCGTCGCTCTTTTGAGGACGTTGGCGGCTTTCCTCGCCGGGGCCAACCGGATGGAATGGCCACGCTTCCTGCTTGCCAATTTCGCGGGAGCGGCCGTTTGGGCCAGCGCCGTCGGCTCCGCCGCCTACCTGCTCGGCGAAGAGATCCACCGCTACCTTGGCCCGATTGGCCTTGTGAGCCTCGGCATCGCCGTCACGGCCGTGTTCGCGGGTGGGGTCCTCATGAAGCGCAAGGAAGCGCTTTGGCAAGCGGCGGCCGACCGCACTTTTCTAGAACCGCTTTCGCCTCCGTGACGCACGCGATGCTCTCGCCTCGTCCGGCCAGCGCGGCGGCCGTTCAGGCCTTTCCAGGCGTTCCGACTTCCGGGCTGGGAAGATCGCAGATTTCAGGGATGAGTGGCGGAGAGGGGGAGATTCGAACTCCCGATAGGGTTGCCCCTATGCCGCATTTCGAGTGCGGTGCATTCAACCACTCTGCCACCTCTCCGCGGTGACCCAGGCGGGTCGTGGTTGCGGGCGGGGCAATAGCATGGGGGCGGCGGTTCCACAAGCGCGTCCGCGCCGGAATTCGGCCGGTTTGAACCCGCGTCGCGAGCCGCCGCGCCGGTCAGGGCGCGAGCGCCAGGCCGTCGCGGGCGCGCAGGCGGTTGTGGATGTCGACCGCGGCGATTTCCGCCTGCGCCATGGCGACGCCGAGCTGGTTGAGCCCGGTCACGATGTCGCCCGCCGCGTAGCAGCCCTCCACCGAGGTGCGCTGATGCGGGTCGGTGACGATTCGCCCGTCCTCGTGCATGTGGAGGCCGAGCAGGGCGGCAAGCTCAGAGCGCGGCTGGATGCCCAGCGCCGAATAAATGGCGTCGAATTCCGCCTCGTCGCCGTCGTCGAAGACGAGCCGGGCGACCCGGCCGTCGCGGGTCTCGACCGTCCGCAGGCTGGTCTCGACGAGCCGGATGCCGGCGGCTTGCATGCGCTCGCGGTCCTCGGGTGGCGCGTCCAGAGCCTCGCCCAGCGTCACCAGCGTCAGGTCGCCCGTGTAGGTGCGAATGAAGAGCGCCTCGCCGAGCCCTTTCGGCCCACGCCCCAGCACGGCGACCTTCCGGTCGATGATCTCGAAGCCGTCGCAGATCGGGCACAGCCGCACGAGACCCTGGCGCACCGCGTCCATGGTGTCGGCCAGGGGCGGCTCGACGTCGACGACGCCGGTGGCGATGAGGAGGTGCCGGGCCCGCACGCGCCGCTCGCCGAGCGTCACGGCGAACAGGCCGTCGGCGCTCCGGCTCACCGCCGCGACCGACCCGGACACGGGGTCGTGGCCGTGCGCGGCGAGCTGCTCGCGCATGCGCTCGAGCAGGCGCTCGCCAACGATGCCGTCCGGAAATCCGGGGTGGTTGTGGGTGCGCGGGATCCAGCGCGCCCGGCTCTGTCCGGCGTCGGCCAGCAGGAAGCGGCGGCGGAACCGGGCCAGATAGATCGCGGCGGTCAGCCCAGCCGGGCCGCCGCCGACCACGACGGCGTCGAGCGGGTCGTCGCGTCCGTCGCCGAAGCCGCCGTCCCCGCGCCCCCCGTGCCCGTGCATCGCTCGCCCTCCGGTTGCCAGTTGGTAAGTCGCCGCCCGCCGCCCGGTTCCCTCGAACACCCCCCCGGCGAGGGTGGACAGCGCGGGCGCGGCGGTTAAGGTGGCGGCCGGAGAGCCGGGAATGCCGCTGATGTCGTGGATTCGCCCCGCGAGCCTGCTCGCATGGACGCGGGGCTACGACGCGAGCCGTCTGCGGGCCGACGTCCCGGCGGGCCTGGCGCTCGCCGCCTTCTGCATCCCCGAATCCATCGCCTACGCGACGCTGGCCGGACTTTCGCCCGTCACCGGCCTTTACGCCTATGTGGGCGCGGGCGTCGGCTACGCGCTGTTCGGAGCCTCGCCGCGGCTGGCGGTCGGCCCCACCTCGGCGCTGTCGGTGCTGCTGCCGACGGCTCTGGCCGGTCTCGCGGCCGGCGACCCGGACCGCTACGCGGCGCTGGCGGCGGCAACGGCCATGCTCGTCGCGGCGGTATGCCTGGCGGCGTGGCTGCTGCGGGCCGCGCAGCTCTCCGCCTTCATCTCCGACACCATCCTGCTTGGCTTCAAGACCGGGGCGGCGCTCTACATCGCCTCGACGCAGCTGCCCAAGCTGTTCGGCGTGACGTCCGGCGGGGAGACGTTCTTCCCCCGGCTCGCCGCGCTGTGGACGCAGCTTCCGAACCTGCACTGGCCTTCGCTCGCGGTGGGGCTCGCCGCGCTGGCGCTGTTCCTGCTGCTCGAGCGGCTGCTGCCGCGCCGCCCGACCACGCTGATCGTCGTGGGGCTGGCGCTGGCCGCCAGCCGGTGGCTGGACCTGCCCGGTCACGGCGTGGCGACGGGGGGCACCATTGCGCAGGGCCTGCCGCCGTTCGGCCTGCCCGCCGTCCGGCCCGACGACATCGCCGCCCTGCTGCCCCTGGCGCTGGCGTGCTTCTTCCTCGGCTTCGTCGAGACGAGCTCGACCGCGCGCAGCTTCGCCGCTCGCGAGGGCGCGCCGTTCGATCCCGATCGCGAACTGCTCGGCATCGGCGCGGCCAATCTCGGGGCCGGTCTGGTGCGGGGCTACCCGGTGTCCGGCGGCCTGTCGCAGACGGCGGTGAACGACCTCGGGGGCGCCACCTCGCCGGTGGCGCTGCTGGTCAACTCGGCCGCCATCCTCGTCGTGCTGGTGATGTTCGCCGACGTGCTCGGCGGGCTTCCGGAGCCGGTGCTGGCGGCGCTGGTGCTGGTGGCGGCGCGCCACCTGGTCGGCTTCGACGACATGCGGCGCCTCGGCGCGTCGGCGCGCGAGGAGCTGGCGATCGCCGTCATGGCGATGCTCGGCGTGCTGAGTCTCGGCGTGCTCAACGGCGTGCTGGTCGCGGCGGTGGCGTCGTTGGCGCTGATCATCGCGCGGCTGACGCTGCCGTCCATCGCCGAGCTCGGGCGGGACCCCGAGACGGGCGGCTTCGTCAGCCTGGCCAACCGGCCCCACGCCGAGACCGCGCCCGGAGCCGTGGTGCTGCGCCCGGACCAGCCCTTCATCTACGTCAACGCCGAGGCGGCGCGGCGGGCCTTGCTGGAGGCGGTGGAGCGGACCCCGGACGCGCGCCTGCTGGTGCTGGACTTCTCGCCGGTGACGACCACCGACCTCACCGCGGCCGCCTCGCTGAAGGCGCTGGCGCGTACGCTGCGGGCGCGCGGCGTGGCGCTGCGCATCGCCAATCTGCGGGACGAGGTGGCGGCGCGGCTGGCCAGCCTCGGCGTGCGCCCCGACGAGCTGGATTTAACGCCCCACGTGCGCATCCGCGAGGCGCTCGCCGAGCACGGTTTCGCGCCGGCCGGGCCGCGACGCGAGCGCGACATTGACACGGACGGCCCGCTTCGGTAGGTAACCGGCTTCGCGCGCGGGCTCTCGGCCGGCGCGCTTGTCTTTGGGGCGACGCCCCGGGGCTTCGCCCCGGACCGAACTCCGGGGGCGTCATCCGGTCCGCCGGGTGCAAACTGCAACAAAAAGACGGCCGCCCGCTTCCCGTCATTCGACGGACCGGCGGGCAGGACGGATCGAACACGAGAGACATAAAGATGTTCGCAGTCATCAAGACCGGCGGCAAGCAGTACCGGGTCGCCGCCCAGGACGTGATCACGATCGAGAAGCTGCCGGCCCAGGAAGGCGACGCCGTGTCGTTCGACCAGGTGCTCATGCTCTCGCGCGACGGCGCGACGGAGCTCGGCGCTCCCACCGTGGCGGGCGCCACCGTGGCCGGCGAGATCGTCAGCCAGACGCGCGGCAAGAAGACGATCAACTTCGTCAAGCGCCGCCGCCAGAACTCGAAGCGCAAGAAGGGCCACCGCCAGGAGCTCACCGTCGTGCGGATCACCGAGATCCTGACCGACGGCGCCAAGCCGGCCGCCAAGGCCGCCGCCGGCGAGCCCGCCGAGGCCCCCAAGCGCAGCCGCGCCAAGAAGCCGGCCGCCGAGGCCGGCGCCGAGGCGTAATCGCGAGGCCCGCGAGGGCCGCCAACGGAATGCAACGGGCTGAGGCCCGCACAGGTATCGGAGCAGGATCATGGCTCACAAGAAAGCAGGCGGTTCGTCCCGCAACGGTCGCGACTCGGCCGGCCGCCGTCTCGGCGTGAAGAAGTTCGGCGGCGAGCGCGTCGTGGCCGGCAACATCATCGTCCGCCAGCGCGGCACGAAGATGCACCCGGGCGCCAATGTCGGCATGGGCAAGGACCATACGCTCTTCGCCCTTACGACCGGCACGGTCGAGTTCCAGAACAAATCGAACGACCGCACCTTCGTGGTCGTACGAGCCCAAGAAGCAGCAGAATGACGGCGTAGGTCGAGACGAAGGACCTCCGCCGGCTCCCACGGAACCCGGCGGACCCAAGTCTCGATCACCAGTCCCGATCGACGCTCTACAGGTCCGGAAATCCTCCCCTCGGGGAGGGCGGGGGAGGTGGGAGACCACCTCCCCTTCGTCATTCCAGGGTCACGTTCGCATGTGATCCCCTCTCCCGGATCGGAGGCTCGGTCATGTTTCCCGATATCGCACGCGACGACGTTTTCAGGCTCGAGACGTCCCGGCTCTGGCTGCGCTGGCCGCGCGCCAGCGACGCCGCGGACCTCGCCCGCATCGCCGGCCGCCGCGAGGTGGCCGAGATGACGGCGCGCATCCCCCACCGCTATCCCGACGGGGAGGCGCACGCCTTCGTGCTGCGCGCCCGCGAGCAGAACTGCCGCGGCGAGGCGCTGAACCTCGTGGCGACTCTGGCGCGCGGCGACCGGCGCCCGATCGGCGCGATCTCGGTGACGCGTCCCGCGCCCGAGAGCCCGGTCGACGTCCCGATGCTCGGCTACTACTTCGATCCCGGGCTGTGGGGACGCGGCTTCGCGACGGAGGCGGCCCGCGCCGTCGTCGACGCCGCCTTCCTGCTGACCAGCGCCGACGCGCTCGCGGCGACCGTCATGTCGGACAATCCGGCCTCGGCCGCGGTGCTGGAGAAGCTCGGCTTCGCCTGGCGCGAGTCGGGCGTCGGCGAGGCGGCGGCGCGGGGCGTGCTCGTTCCGGTCGACCGGTTCCGGCTGTCGCGCCGGCAGTGGAGCGCCGACCGGAACGCGCTGGTCGCGGCCTCGCTCGCCGCGCCGAGGCCGACGGCGGTCGGCGCGCCGCCGCTGTTGCGGTCGGGGTGGTCTGCGCAGGCCGCCGCGCCATAACACAAACGCGCCGTCTTCCTGCGGGACAACGGCAGGGTGGGGCGCGCGCGTCCGCTCTCGAGCGGGCGCGCCGTCCGTTTGTGGAGAAGTCATGCTCGTCTCGCGTCGCAATGTCGCCCTCGGCGCGGCCGCGCTCGCCGGCGCGGCGCTTTCGCCCGTGTCGCCGTTCGCGGCTCCCCGCCGCCTGGCGCTGGAGGACGTGCTGCGCGGCCGGCTGGCCGGCGAGGGCGTCTTCACGGACCCGCGCGACGGCTCGTCCCATGCCGTGACCGTGTCGATCCGGGGCGTGTGGAACGCCCGGGCGGCGACGCTCGCGATGACGCGGGAAATCGCGTCCGCCGACGGACGGACGGAGCGCCGGGCCTGGCGTTTCCGGCGTGTCCGCGCGGGGCTCTACCGCGTCACCGGCGACGACGTTGTCGGCGAGGCGTGGGCGCGCGAGAGCGGCGGGATCGTGCGCGTGACCTGCCTGGCGCGGACGCCGACGCCGGCCGGCCCGTCCTGGACCGTGCGGGTGGACGACCGGCTGACGCTGCTGTCCGCCGGCGAGGCGACGGCCGAGACGGCGCTGTCGTGGCGCTACTTCGAGGTGGGGCGGCTCAGCCTGTCGTTGCGCCGGGCCGCCTGACCGGAGCGCGATTTTTTCGACGAGACCCGTCCCACTCGTGGCGAAAATGCACTACAGCTTCGGCCATGAAATTTCTGGACCAGGCCAAGATCTTCATTCGCTCGGGAAACGGCGGCGCGGGCGCCGTGTCGTTCCGGCGTGAGAAGTTCATCGAATTCGGCGGACCCGACGGCGGCGACGGCGGCCGGGGCGGCGATGTGTGGGCGGAGTGCGTCGAAGGCCTCAACACGCTGATCGACTACCGCTACCAGCAGCATTTCAAGGCCAAGTCGGGCATGCACGGCATGGGCCGCAACCGCGCCGGCGGCAAGGGCGAGGACGTAGTGCTCAAGGTGCCCAAGGGCACGCAGATCTTCGACGAGGACGGCGAGACGCTGGTCGCCGACCTCACCGAGATCGGCCAGCGCGTGCTGATCGCCAAGGGCGGCAATGGCGGCTTCGGCAACCTGCATTTCACCACCTCGACCAACCGCGCGCCGCGCCGGGCCAATCCGGGCCAGGAAGGCGAGGAGCGCTGGCTGATCCTGCGCCTCAAGCTGATCGCCGACGCCGGCCTCGTCGGCCTGCCCAACGCCGGCAAGTCCACCTTCCTCGCCACCGTGACGGCGGCTCGTCCGAAGATCGCCGACTATCCCTTCACCACGCTGCATCCGGGGCTCGGCGTCGTGCGCGTGCACGGGCGCGAGTTCGTGCTGGCCGACATTCCCGGGCTCATCGAGGGCGCGCACGAGGGCCAGGGCCTCGGCGACCGCTTCCTCGGCCATGTCGAGCGTTGCCGTGTGCTGCTGCATCTGGTCGACGGCGCCAGCGAGCACGCCGGCAAGGCGTACAAGACCATCCGCCAGGAACTCGAGGCCTACGGCCACGGCCTCGCCGAGAAGCCCGAGATCGTCGCCCTGTCGAAGATCGACGCGCTCACCGGCGAACAGCTCAAGGAGCAGAAGGCGCGCCTCAAGCGCGCCGCCAGGCAGGAGCCGCTGCTGCTCTCGTCCGCCAGCCGCCAGGGCGTCGAGGCGGTGCTGAGCCGCCTGCTCGGCGTCATCGACGCGGAGCGCGCGCCTGTCGAGGCCGAGGTCGAGGCGCGGGAGTGGCGTCCATGAGCGAGCCCGCGCGCAAGCTGGCGGCGGCGACGCCGTCGCTGGACCAGTTCCGCCGCATCGTCGTGAAGGTGGGCTCCAGCCTGCTCGTCGACAACAAGCGCGGCATGCTCAAGCACGCCTGGCTGGCGGCGCTGGCCGAGGACATCGGCCAGCTGCACGCGCGCGGCGCCGACGTGCTCGTCGTCTCTTCGGGGGCCATCGCGCTGGGCCGCACCGTGCTGAAGATGCCGCGCGGCCCGCTGAGGCTGGAGGAGAACCAGGCCGCCGCGGCGGTCGGCCAGATTTCGCTGGCGCGCAGCTGGGCCGAGGTGCTCGGACACCAGGGCATCACCACCGGGCAGATCCTGGTGACGCTCGGCGACACGGAGGAACGCCGCCGCTACCTCAACGCGCGCGCCACGCTGGGCCGGCTGCTCGAATTGCGCGCCGTGCCGGTCGTGAACGAGAACGACACCGTGGCGACCAGCGAAATCCGCTACGGCGACAACGACCGGCTGGCGGCCCGCGTCGCCACCATGGCGGGCGCGGACCTGCTGGTGCTGCTGTCGGACATCGACGGCCTCTACACGGCCCCCCCGCAGACCGACCCGAACGCGACGCTGATCCCGGTGGTGCCGCGCATCACCGCCGAGATCGAGGCGATGGCCGGCGGCGCCGGCTCGGAGCTCTCGCGCGGCGGCATGCGCACCAAGATCGAGGCCGCCAAGATCGCCACGGCGGGCGGCACCCACATGGTCATCGCCGACGGCCGCGTCAAAAACCCGCTCGGGGCGATCGCCTCCGGCGCGCGCTGCACGTGGTTCCTGACGCCCTCCAACCCCGTGGCGGCGCGCAAGAAATGGATCGCCGGCTCGCTGGAGCCGAAGGGCGTTCTGCACCTCGACGCCGGGGCTGCCCGAGCCATCCGCTCGGGCAAGAGCCTGCTGCCGGCGGGCGTGGCCCGTGTCGAGGGCGTGTTCGGCCGGGGAGACGCGGTGCTGCTGCGCGCCGCGGACGGCGAGGAGCTGGGCCGCGGCCTCGTGGCCTACGATTCCGACCACGCGGCGCGCATCGCCGGGCGCTCGTCGCGCGATATCGAGGGCATTCTCGGCTATGCCGGGCGCGCCGAAATGGTGCATAGGGACGACATGGCGCTCGCGGCCGACCAGGACCGCGACAGGGAACGGGCGTGACGACCATGCTGGACAAGGCGAGCGCGACGCTGGACGTCGCGACGGTGATGCGGGACCTCGGCCGGCGCGCGCGCCTCGCCGCGCGGGCCCTCGCCAACGCCCCGTCCGCCACCAAGGACGCTGCCTTGCGGCATGCCGCCGCCGCGCTGCGCGGTTCGGCCGCCGCCATTCTCGCCGCCAACGCCAGGGACGTCGCGGACGCGCAGGCGCGGGGCGTCAAGGGCGCGTTTCTCGACCGCCTGCGGCTCGATCCGGCCCGCCTCGAGGCGGTGGCCGTGGCGCTGGAGGAGGTCGCGGCCCTGGCCGATCCCGTCGGCCGGGTGCTCGCCGCCTGGGAGCGGCCCAACGGCCTGAAATTCGAGCGCGTCGCCACGCCGCTCGGCGTGGTCGGCGTCATCTTCGAGAGCCGCCCGAACGTCACCGCCGACGCCGGGGCGCTGTGCCTCAAGGCAGGCAACGCCGCCATCCTGCGCTGCGGCTCGGAGAGCCTGCGCACATCCCTCGCCATCGCCGAGGCGCTGCGCGTCGGGCTGGCGGAAGCCGGCCTGCCCGAAGACGCCATCCAGCTCGTGCCGACCGCCGACCGGGCCGCCGTCGGCGCGATGCTCGCCGGGCTCGACGGACAGCTCGACGTCATCGTGCCGCGCGGCGGCAAGAGCCTTGTCGCCCGCGTGCAGGACGAGGCGCGCGTGCCGGTGTTCGCGCATCTGGAAGGCGTTTGCCACGTGTTCGTCCACGCCGCCGCCGACCTCGAAATGGCGCGGGCCATCGTGCTCAACGCCAAGCTGCGCCGCACCGGAGTGTGCGGCTCGGCCGAGACGCTGCTGGTCGACCGCGCCTGCGCGGCGACGCATCTGAAGCCGCTCGTGACGGCGCTGCTCGACGCCGGCTGCGCCGTGCGGGGCGACGCCGCGACCCAGGCCGTCGACCCGCGCGTGACGCCGGCCGCGGAGGACGACTGGCGCGCCGAATATCTGGACGCGATCATCGCCGTGCGGGTGGTGGACGGCCTCGACGCGGCGATCGCCCATGTCGAAACCTACGGGTCGCACCACACCGATTCGATCGTCACCGCCGACGACGGGGCGGCGGCGCGGTTCCTGGCCGAGGTGGACTCGGCCATCGTGCTGCACAACGCCTCGACGCAGTTTGCCGACGGCGGCGAGTTCGGCTTCGGGGCCGAGATCGGCATCGCCACCGGCCGCATGCACGCGCGCGGCCCGGTGGGGGTCGAGCAGCTCACCGCGTTCAAGTACCGCGTGCATGGCGCGGGCCAGATCCGTCCCTGACGGCCGCGCCGGCCCGCGCGCGCCATGATCGCCCGCCCGCCGAGCGGCCTTCCGCGCCTGCCGCGCCACGCACCGGGGCTGCGCATCGGCCTGCTCGGCGGCAGCTTCAACCCGCCGCACGCCGCGCACCGCCTCGTCAGCGAGACGGCGCTGCGCCGGCTCGGGCTCGACCGGGTCTGGTGGCTGGTGACTCCGGGAAATCCCCTGAAGGACAATGCCGGCCTGCCGCCACTAAAGGCGCGAATCGAGGCCGCGCGCCGGGTCGCCGCCCACCCGCGCATCGACGTCACCGGATTCGAGGCGGAATTGGGCTCGATCTACACGGTCGACGTGCTCGCCTGGCTGTCGCGCCGCTGCCGGGGCGTGCAATTCGTCTGGCTGATGGGGGCGGACAACCTCGCCGGCTTCCACCGCTGGCGGCGCTGGCGGGAGATCGCCGCGCTGACGCCGATCGCCGTGATCGACCGGCCGGGCGCGACGCTGCGCGCCGCCAGCGCGCCCGCGGCCCGCGCGCTCGCGGCCTTTCGGCTGGCCGAGAACGACGCGCGGCTTCTGCCCGGTCACAAGACGCCCGCCTGGGTCTTCCTGCACGGGCCGCGCTCGCCGCTCTCCTCCACCGCGCTGCGGGCGCGGGGACTGGGCCTGCCGAATCGGTAAGCGTCCCGAAGTGGAACTTCGGCGGGTTTCAGTCTATATAGGGAATGGGCGCAGACACGCGCTCGGCTCATGAGGACTGAAAGCTGACGAGACCTGGTCTCCGCGAAGTCGAACAGACTCCGCCCCCCGCCGCCGGTTCGGTGAAACTGGACGACGGCGCCGCCCTGCCCCTCATTCTCGGCACGCTCGACGATGCCAAGGCCGAGGACACGGTCGTGATCGACCTGACGGGCAAGACCTCCCTGGCTGATTCCATGATCATCACGTCGGGCCGCTCCAACCGGCACGTCGCCTCGATCGCCGATCGCGTCATCGAGGCGCTGAAGGAGAGCGGCCAGCACGGCGTCAAGGTCGAGGGCATGCCACACTGCGATTGGGTGCTGATCGACGCGGGCGATGTGATCGTCCACGTGTTCAGGCCCGAGGTGCGCCACTTCTACAATCTGGAGAAGATGTGGGGTGGCGACCGGCCGGGAGAGCGCGCGGTCTCCTGACCGGCGCGCTTTGTCCGCGTGCGCGTCACGGTTCTGGCGGTCGGCCGCCTCAAGGACGGCCCGGAGCGGGAACTCGTCGCGCGCTACCTCGATCGCGCCAGGGCCGGCGGGCGCACGCTGGGCCTGACCGGCTTCGAGAGCGTCGAATTGCCGGAGAGCCGCGCCGCGCGCCCTGCCGACAGGAAGGCCGAGGAAGCGGCCGCGCTTCGCGCGAGGGCCGGAGACGCAACTTTGGTGGCGCTCGACGAGCGTGGCGCGTCGCTGCCCAGCGACGCCTTCGCGGAGCGACTGGGGCGGCGGCGGGACGAGGGTTGTCGCGCACTGGCCTTCGTGATCGGCGGCGCGGACGGGCTCGACCCCGCGCTCGTGGCGCAAGCGGCCGAGACGTTGTCGTTCGGACGCATGACTTTGCCACACCAGCTTGTCAGAATCGTCGTCGCCGAGCAGCTCTATCGGGCCACGACGATCCTGTCCGGCCATCCCTATCATCGGGCTTGAAGACACCCCGCATGACACGCCCCGCCGGCCCGCGCTCCTTTCCGCCGAAACCGCCGATGCTGGCGGCGCTCGGCCTCGCGCTGGCGCTCGCCGCCGCGCCGGCCGCCGCCCAGCAGAAGCAAAAGCCGCTGACGCCGGAGGAAATCGCCGAGCGGGCGGCCGAAAAGGCGACGCGCGCCCTCGAACTGGAAGAGACGCAGCGTGTCCTGCAGGGCAGCGGCGAGGCGCGGGCGCGTCTCGATGCCGAGGTGGCCGAGCTGCGCGGCGACAGGGCGCGGCTGAATGCCGCACTGATCGACACGACGGGCCGTCTGCGCTCCACCGAGGCGCGGATTTCCGCCATCGAGCAGCGCCTCGCCACGTTCGGCATGACCGAGCAGGCCATCAAGTCGTCGCTGGAAGGCCGGCGCGGCGTCGTCGTCGAGGTGCTGGCCGCGCTGCAGCGCATGGGCCGCAGCCCGCCGCCCGCCGTTCTCGTGCGGCCCGAGGACATGCTGGAGGCGGTTCGCGCCTCGATGCTGCTCGGCACGGTGCTGCCGGAGCTGCGCTCCGAGACGGAGGCGCTGGCTTCCGACCTTTCGGAACTGGTGCGGCTGAAGACCGCCGCCGCTGCCGAGCGGGACACGCTCGGGCGCGAGGTCGCGGCGCTGGTCGACGACCGCCGCCGCGTCGAGGCGCTGGTCGAGGCGCGCCAGGCGGACCTCGCCCGCGCCGAGGCGGTGGCCCGGCAAGAGGCCGACAGGGCCGCTGAACTGGCCGCCAGGGCCCAAACTCTCAAGGATTTGATCAGCCGGCTGGAGAGCTCGATCGACGCGTCCTCGCGCGCCGCCGAGGAGGCGAGGCGGGCCGAGGCCGAATCGAAAACGGCCGAGGCCGAGGCCAAGGCGCGCGACACGCGCGAGAAAATCGCGGCTCTGGCGTTCCGCGATCCGGCCCGTCTGGCCCCCAAAATCGCCTTCTCGGAGGCCAAGGGCCTGCTGCCGCTGCCCGTCAGCGGCGTTTTGGTCAAGGCCTTCAACGCGGTGGACGCGACCGGCGGCACCCTCAAGGGCCACGCCTACGCCACCCGCGCGGGGGCGGTGGTGTCGGCGCCGTGCGACGGCTGGGTAGCCTTCGCCGGGCCTTTCCGGTCCTACGGGCAACTCTTGATCATCAACGCCGGAGGCGGGTACTATCTGCTACTGGCGGGCATGGATCGGATCAATGTCGGCGTGGGACAGTTCGTCCTGGCGGGCGAGCCCGTCGCGGTGATGGGCGAAGCGTCCCAGGCCACGGCTGCATCGGTGGGTAGCGACACCAACCAGCCGGTGCTCTATGTAGAGTTCAGAAAAGACGGTGTATCGATCGATCCCGCACCCTGGTGGGCGGCCTCGACGAACGAGAAAGTCCGCGGATGATGCGCAAGCTATCGATTCTCATGTTGGGCGTGGCGATGGGCGCCGGCGTCTCCACTCTGGCGACGCAAGGCCGGCTGCTGTCGACATCCTCGGCCGTCGCCGCGGCGTCCGACACCTACCGCCAGCTCAACCTGTTCGGCGACGTGTTCGAGAAGATCCGCTCGGACTATGTCGAGAAGCCCGACGAGTCGAAGCTGATCGAGTCGGCCATCAACGGCATGCTGTCGGGCCTCGACCCGCACTCCAGCTACATGGACCCGAAGAGCTTCCGCGACATGCAGGTGCAGACGCGCGGCGAGTTCGGCGGCCTCGGCATCGAGGTGACCATGGAGGAGGGCGTCATCAAGGTGGTGACGCCGATCGACGACACGCCCGCCTCGCGCGCCGGCGTGCTGGCCGGCGACAGCATCACCCATATCGACGACGAGCCGGTGCAGGGCCTGACCCTGAACCAGGCCGTGGAGAAGATGCGCGGCGCGGTCAACTCCACCGTCAAGCTCAAGATCGTCCGCAAAGGCTCGACCGACCCGGTCGAGGTCAAGCTGACCCGCGACGTCATCCGCATCCGCTCGGTGCGCTCGCGCAGCGAGAGCGACGTCGGCTACATCCGCATCACGCAGTTCAACGAGCAGACCTTCGAGAACCTGAAGAAGGCGTTCGACCAGATCGGCAAGGACATCCCGGCCGACAAGCTCAAGGGCTACGTGCTCGACCTGCGCAACAACCCCGGCGGCCTGCTCGACCAGGCGATCGCCGTGTCCGACGCGTTCCTGGAGCGGGGCGAGATCGTCTCGACGCGCGGCCGCAACGCCGACGAAACCCAGCGCTACAGCGCCCGCGCGGGCGACCTCTCCAAGGGCAAGCCGGTGGTCGTGCTCGTCAACGGCGGCTCGGCCTCAGCGTCCGAGATCGTCGCCGGCGCGCTGCAGGACCACAAGCGCGCCACCATCGTCGGCACGCGGTCCTTCGGCAAGGGCTCGGTCCAGACCATCATCCCGCTCGGCGGCAATGGCGCGATCCGCCTGACCACGGCGCGCTACTACACGCCGTCCGGCCGCTCGATCCAGGCCAAGGGCATCGACCCCGACCTGCAGGTCGTCAACGAGGTCCCGCCGGAGCTGAAGGGCAAGGACGAAACCAAGGGCGAGGCGGCGCTGAAGGGCCACCTCAAGAACGGCGACGACGAGCAGGGCGGCTCCTCGGCCTACGTGCCGCCGGATCCGGCCAACGACAAGCAGCTCAACTTCGCCTACGACCTGCTGCGCGGCGTCAAGGTCAACGACGCCCAGGGCAAGGCCCCCGACCAGCAGGGCCAGACCAAGGCGCCCGCCACCGCGCCCAACTGAGCGGCGCGAATTCGAGACGTCACGACGGCGGAGCCCCAGGCTCCGCCGTTTTCGTTTGAAACGGTCGTTTCGCGACCTCGCGGGCCGACCGCGAGCCTGGCCGCTTGCCATGGCCGCGCGACGGTGGCTTGGTTTTCGGCTATGATTCGCGGTGGCTGGAGCGTACTCGCCGGCCCGTGCTTGTCCTGATCATGTTCGGCCGCAGTCTCGGCCATCAAGCGAGTTGGATGTGACGCTCGGGCAAAACGACCTCACGCGGCCGTTGGGACTGGAGACGAACGCGCGCAAGCCGCGCCGGCTCGGCCTTGCCGCCTCGCAGGTCTTCGTGCTCGCCGTCGCCGGCCTGTTTCTGCTGCTCGCCGGCTGGCTGGCGCTCAACCGGGATCCGTTCGCGGGCGAGCCCTTCGCCGTCGCCAGGGTCGAGCGCAGGGCCACGCCAGCGCCCGCGCCCGCCGCGCCGGCGCAGCCGGAGCGCTCCGGCTCGCCCGACCGCACCACCGCCGCCGAGCTTGAAGCGCGGTCCGGCGTCAGCGTCGTCCGCGGCGGCGGAGAGGCGCCGCAGGGCGTCGTCATCCACGTCCCCGCCGAGGTGAAGCTCGCTCCCGCGCCGGACCCGCGCCTCGTGGAGCGCGTCGGCCCCTACGCATTGCCCCGCGTCGGCGCGGACGGCGCGCGGCCGGTGGAGGTCTATGCCCGCCCGGCCCCGCCGGCCTCCGGCAAGCTGGCCGGCCGCATCGCCGTGGTGGTGAACGGGCTCGGCGTCAGCGCCAGCCTCACCGCCGATGCCCTCGCCCGCCTGCCGGGCGAGGTGACGCTCGGCTTCTCCCCCTACGGGGCGGAGATCGACCGGCAAGTGGCGCGGGCCCGCGCCGAGGGCCACGAGGTGCTGCTGCAGACGCCGATGGAGCCGTTCGACTATCCCGCTAGCGATCCCGGGCCGCACACGCTCACCGTCGCCGGCGCGCCGGACGAGACGCTGGAGCGGCTGCGCTGGGTGATGGCGCGCTTCCCCGGCTATATCGGCCTGTCGAACGCGATGGGCGCGAAGTTCACCGCCAGCGAGGCGGCCTTGGCCCCGGTGCTGCGCGAGATCGGCGCGCGCGGCCTCGCCTTCCTCGACGACGGCTCCTCTCCGCGCAGCCTGGTTTCGACGCTCGCCCCCGCCGCCAAGGCGCCGGCGGCCCGCGCCGACCTGACCCTCGACGCGCCGGCGCAGGCCTCAGCCATCGACGCGCAGCTCGCCCGGCTCGAGGCGATCGCCCGCGACAAGGGAACCGCCATCGCCGTCGCCTCGCCGCTGCCGCTCAGCGTGGAGCGCATTGCGCTGTGGGCCCAGACCCTGGAGGCCAAGGGGCTCCAGCTCGTGCCCGTCAGCGCCGTCATCCTCAAGCCCGGACGGACCTGACGTGTCGACCAAGGATCGCAAGGGCGCGCCGGCCGCGCGCGCCGAGGACCTGCCCTATCGCCCCTGCGTCGGCGTCGCGCTGATCAACCGCGCCGGCCTCGTCTTCGTCGGACGCCGCAAGAAGGAGGCGGGCCCCGAGCACGTCGACGCGACGCACGCCTGGCAGATGCCGCAGGGCGGCATCGACGAGGGCGAGGACCCCTACGCGGCGGCGCTGCGGGAGCTCGCGGAGGAGACCAACGTCACCTCCGTGTCGAAGCTGGGCGAGACGGCGGGCTGGCTGACCTACGACCTGCCTCCCGAGATCGTCGGCATCGCCTGGAAGGGCCGTTATCGCGGCCAGAAGCAGAAATGGTTCGCGCTGCGCTTCGAGGGCGAGGACAGCGAGATCGACATCGCCGCGCCGGCCGGCGGCCACAAGCCCGAGTTCGACGCCTGGCGCTGGGAGCGGATGGAGGCTCTTCCGGGCCTCATCATTCCGTTCAAGCGGCCCGTCTACGAGGGCGTGGTGGCAGCCTTCCGGCGCTTCGGGGCCTGAACCCTCCGGCTCAGCGCCGTTTCGGCGGCGGCCCGTAGTCCTTGTCGGGTTTCGGGAACACGCCGATCTGGACGTCGAGCAGCGGCGCGGGCCTCGGGTCCGGCAGGTCGGCGCACGGGTTCCACGAGCGGGCGACCAGTGGCTCGCCTGCCCGCGCCCGCGGCGTCGCGGCATCGTCCACGACGGCGAAGGAGCCGGCGTCCGGGCACGCCTGCTGCGAGGGATCGGCCGCGAGTTCGCCGTCGGCGCGCGCCGGGCCGGCGAGCGCGAGGGCGAGCAGGCCGCACGCGGCGGCGAGGAGAGGCGGGGCGGTCATGCGCCCATCCTGCACCGTCCCCGTTAACCGGCCGACAACGCGCACGCCGGCGTTGCGAAGGCGGGCGATCCGGCCGACAAGGGTCCGTCCCGTCCACGCGAATCACGAGCCCCATGCCGCCAGCCTCCGCCGCCGCCTGCGCGACCGATCCGCACCCGGCCCGCGATCCGGACGACCTGCTGTACCGCGTGTTCGGGCACCGCGCCTTTCGCGGCCGGCAGGAGGAGGTGGTGCGGCAGGTGGTGGCGGGGGGCGACGCGGTGGTGCTGTTCCCCACCGGGGCCGGCAAGTCGCTCTGCTACCAGCTCGCGGCGCTGTGCCGCGAGGGCGTCGGCATCGTCGTGTCGCCGCTGATCGCGCTGATGCGCGACCAGGTGGAGGCGCTGCGCCAGGCGGGGGTGCGCGCCGCCGCCATGCATTCCGGCCTCGACGCGGCCGACCTCGCGGCGATTCGCGCCGCGCTGCAGGCCGGCGAGCTGGACCTGCTCTACGTCACGCCCGAGCGCCTCGTCTCCGGCGGCTTCATGGACATGCTGGGGCGCTGCCGCATCGCGCTGTTCGCCATCGACGAGGCGCATTGCGTCAGCCAGTGGGGGCACGATTTCCGTCCGGAATACGGCCAGCTCGCGGTGCTCGCCGAGCGCTTCCCCGGCGTGCCGCGCATCGCGCTCACCGCCACGGCGGACCCGCAGACGCAGGAAGACCTGCGCTGGCGCCTGCGGCTGGAGGACGCGCCGGTCTTCGCCACCAGCTTCGACCGGCCGAACATCCGCTACACCATCGTCGCCAAGACCGACGCCAGCCGCCAACTCGCGTCCTTCCTCAAAGGTCGACCGGGCGAGAGCGGCATCGTCTACCGGCTGAGCCGCAACAAGGTGGACGAGACGGCGGCCTGGCTGAACGCCCACGGGGTGCGCGCGCTGCCCTACCATGCCGGGCTGGATCGCGCGGTGCGCGAGGCGAACCAGGACGCCTTCCTGCGCGAGGAGGGCCTCGTGCTCGTCGCGACGATCGCCTTCGGCATGGGCATCGACAAGCCGGACGTGCGCTTCGTCGCCCATCTCGACCTGCCGAGCAGCGTCGAGGCCTATTACCAGGAAACCGGCCGCGCCGGCCGCGACGGCCTCCCCGCCGAGGCGTTCATGACCTACGGCATGGCCGACATCGCCCAGCGCCGCCGCATGATCGACGAGCGCGACGTCGCTGCGGAGATCAAGCGCGTGGAGCACGCCAAGCTCGACGCCCTGCTTGGCATCTGCGAAACCGCCGCGTGCCGCCGCCAGGCGCTGCTCGCCCATTTCGGCGAGGCGCACCCGGGCGGCTGCGGCCATTGCGACACCTGCCTCAGCCCCGTCGACACCTGGGACGGCACGGTGGCGGGGCAGAAAGCGCTGTCGGCCGTCTATCGCACCGGGCAACGCTACGGCGTCGCCCACCTCATCGACGTGCTTTGCGGCGAGGCGACCGAAAAGGTCGTCAAGGCGGGGCACGACCGGCTGCCGACCTTCGGCGTCGGCAAGGACATCGACGCCAAGACCTGGCGCTCGGTATTCCGCCAGCTCACCGTGTTGCGCCTCGTCGAGGTCGACTACGAGGAGTATGGCGGCCTGCGGCTGGGCGAAGGCGCGCGCGACGTGCTGCGCGGAGAGCGGCCGCTGCGCTTCGGGCGCGACCGCAAGCCCGTCGCGGAGGGGCCGCGCCGCCCGCGCGCCGCGCCGGAGGGGGAAGCCGGCGCGCTGTTCGAGGCGCTGCGGGCCGAGCGCACGCGCATCGCGCGCGAGCAGGGCGTGCCGCCCTACGTCGTGTTCCATGACACGACGCTGATCGAGATGGCGCGCCTGCGCCCCGCAACGCTCGACGAGCTGGCGGCGGTGCCGGGCGTCGGCCAGGCCAAGCTCGCCCGCTACGGCCGCAGCTTCCTCGCCGCCATCGCCGCCGCCGGCTGACGGCCTTTATTTCACCCGTTCGAGGATGCTGACGTAGTTCGCGACGGCGGCGCCGCCCATGTTGAAGATGCCGCCGAGTGTCGCGGCGGGGATCTGCATGTCGCCGGCCTCGCCCGCCAGCTGCATGGCGGTGAGCGCGTGCATGGATACGCCCGTCGCGCCGATCGGGTGGCCCTTGGCCTTGAGGCCGCCGGACGGGTTGACCGGCAGCTTGCCGTCCTTCTGGGTCCAGCCCTCCCGGATCGCCACAGCGCCCTGGCCCTCCGGCGTCAGGCCCATCGCCTCGTACTCGATCAGTTCGGCGATGGTGAAGCAGTCGTGCGTCTCGACGAAGGACAGGTGCTCCAGCGTCACGCCGGCCTGCATCAGGGCGCGTCGCCACGCCTCGGCGCAGCCCTCGAACTTGAGGATGTCGCGCTTCGACATCGGCAGGAAATCCTGCACGTGCGCGGCGGCCCGGAAGGCGATGGCGCGCTCGTGGCGGGTCGCGGTCTCCATGTCGGCGAGCACGATGGCGGCCGCCCCGTCCGACACCAGGGAGCAATCGGTGCGCTTCAGCGGCCCGGCGACGAAGGGGTTCTTGTCGCTCTCGCGCCGGCAGAACTCGTAGCCGAGGTCCTTGCGCATCTGCGCGTAGGGGTTGGCGACGCCGTTTCGGTGGTTCTTGGCGGCGATCATGGCCAGGGCGTCCGACTGGTCGCCGTGGCGCTGGAAATAGCCGCCGGCGATGCGGCCGAAAACGCCGGCGAAGCCACCGGGCGTGTCGCCGTCCTCGGGCAGGTAGGACGCCTTGAGCAGGTTGCGGCCGATCTCCGGGCCGGGCGTCGTCGTCATCTGCTCGACGCCGACCACCAGCACGGTGCGCGCCGCCTTGGCCGCGATGCTCTTGAGGCCCTGGTGGACGGCCGCCGAGCCGGTCGCGCAGGCGTTCTCGACGCGCGTCGCCGGCTTGAAGCGCAGCGCGGGGTCGGCCTGCAGCACCAGCGAAGCGGTGAAGTCCTGCGCCGAGAAGCCGGCGTTGAAATGGCCGAGCACGATCTCGTCCACCTCGGACGCCTCCAGCCCGGCGTTCTCCAGCGCCTCGTTGGTGACGCGGACGACGAGGCTTTCGACGCTCTCGGCGTCTTGTTTTCCGAACGGCGTGTGGGCCCAGCCCACGATGCAGGCGGTCATGGCGCGCTCCTCGAGACCTCGGGAGTGTGGGGTCTCCCCGGGCCGACTGCAAGCGGGGTCGGCTCCGCCGTTCGGACGAGCCGCCTCAATGAGCCCACAGCAGCAGCACGACGCCGCCGACGATGAGGGCCATCCCGAGCGCTTCACGCGGCGTGGTCGACTGCGCGAACAGGCGGCGCGACACCGCCTGCGCGAACAGCACCTCGACGAGCGCCAGCGTCCGCACGTTGGCGGCGCTGGTGAGCGAGAAGCCGATGAACCAGAACTGCGAGGCGAACGCGCCCATGAAGCCCGCGAACAGGGACGGCCGCCAGGCCTGGAAGCTGCGGGCGAGCGCGCCGCGGTCGAACGCCGCCATCCACGCCATCAGGATCGCCGTCTGCACGCCGAGCGACCACACCAGCGTCGTGGTCGAGCGCAGCACGAACGAGCCTTCGCCGAGATCGAGGATGGCGCCGCGAAAGAAGATCGCCGACAGGGCGAAGAACGCGCCGGCCACGACGCCGAACGCGGCCGGGCGCAGGCCGAGCCCCTCGCCGCGCAGCGAACCGGGCTTCAGCGCCATCAGCACCACGCCCGCCGTGGCGACCACGATGGCCGTGACGGCCATCGGCGTCAGCGTGTCGCCCAGCACCGCGAGGCCGAACACGGCCACCTGCACCGGCTCGGTCTTGATGTAGGCCGTGGTGACGGCGAAGGAGCGCTCGCGCATCGCCGCCAGCATCAAGACGGTGGCGAGGATCTGCGTCACCGCCCCGGCGCAGACGAAGCCGAGGAACGCCGCGGTGGGCGGCAGCGGCTTGCCGCCGCCGGCGGCGAGGACGAGCCCCAGGAACAGAATCGCGAAGGGAAAGCCGTACAGGAAGCGCACCTGGCTGGCCCCGACCGTGCCGAGGGTCTCGGTCAGGCTGCGCTGCATGGCGTTGCGCGCGGTCTGCGCGGCGGCGGCGACCAGCGTCGCCGGAATCCAGAAAAGGCCGAAGGTCACGGGAGATCCTGGCGGAAGGCGTCGTTGGCGGCCGGTCTGCCCGATGGCCGCCACGATCGGTGACTACCAGCCTGCCCGACGCTAGGCAAACTGCGCGACGCGAGTTACCAATGACGTGGCCTGCCGCCCGGAATGGGGCGCTGCTCCGGGTGGGTGTTCGGCGTGCGCACAGCGGATTCGAGAATGACCCACTGGACCGACCGCACGACTTCCGACCGCGCTGCCGCGCGATCCTTCCTTCGCCCGTTCCTGCTCGCGCTGGGGGCGTGCCTCATCGGGACGCTCGTCCCGGCCGCATCCAACGCAGCGACCCCCTACGTGGTTGCCGAGGTGGAATCCGGCCGCGTGCTGATGCAGGAAGACGCCACGATGCCGTGGTATCCGGCCTCGGTCACCAAGCTGATGACCGCCTACGTAGCGCTCAAGCAGATGCGCGCCGGTGCGATCTCGCCCGACACGCCGATCCCGGTGTCGACGCGCGCGGCCTCCGCCCCGCCTTCCAAGATCGGGGCGCGCCCGGGCACCGAGATCACCCTCGACAACGCCCTGAAGATGATGCTGGTGAAGTCGGCCAACGACATCGCTGTCGTGGTTGCCGAGGGCGTCGGCGGCTCGGTCGAGGCCTTCGCGGAGATGATGAACCGCGAGGCCGCCGCCATCGGCATGCGTGAGAGCCGCTTCGTCAACCCGAATGGCCTGTTCATCGAAGGGCAGCAGACCTCCGCCCGCGACATGGCCCTGCTGGCGCGCGCCATCCTGCTCGACTTCCCCGAGCACGCCGACCTGTTCTCCATCGGCGCCGTCCAGCTCGGGCCGAAGATCATGCGCAACACCAACGGTCTGGTGGGGCGCTACCCCGGCATCGAGGGCATGAAGACCGGGTTCATCTGCGCCTCGGGCTTCAACCTCGTGGCCGTGGCGTCGCGCAACGGCCGCCGCATCGTCGCGGTGGTGTTCGGCCAGCCGACGGCGGCCGACCGCACCATCAAGGCGGCGGCGCTGCTCGACAAGGGCTTCAACCAGAGCGGCGGCTTTTTCGGCGGCACGCCGCTCGACGCGCTGCCGCACTCGTCGGTGGCCGCGCCGCCGAACGTTCGCGAGGATGTCTGCGTGCGCCGCAAGGGCCCGCCCGCCTCCGAGGAGGAGCTGGAGACCGCCGCGGGGCAGCAGGCGGCGGTCGGCGACGGCTTCAACATGCTCGGCCCGGTGCCGCAGCTCGGCGGCCTCGCCAGCGTAATGGGCTCGAAGGGGCCGCGCTCGCTGGCCGCGCGCGCCGAGTCGGACCCGATTCCGGTGTTCCTGGGCCGCGCGCCCGGCTCCGCGACGGCTCCGCTCGCGGCCAACGCGCCGCGCGGCGTCAAGCCGCCGGCGACCGCCACCGCCTACGCCAGCGGCAAGAGCGAACTCGACGAAACCCAGACGCCGGTGGTGGGCGGCGCGGCCGGCCCGCTGACGCTGAAGCCCGCCGCCAACCTGCCGCTGCGCGGCCAGGTGCCCGCCGCCGCCAAGGTCGCCCCCGTTCCGGTCGCCCGCGCGGCGACGGGGCCCGTCCCCGCCATGCCGGCCAAGGCCGCGCTCGCGCCGCCCGTCGCCAAGAGCAGCGGGAAGGCCGTTGCGAAGCCTGCGGCCCCGACGACCACCAAGGCCGCGGCCAAGGCTCCGGCCAGCACTCCGGCCAAGGCTGTGGCCAAGGCTTCCGCCAAGCCGACCGCGAAGGCTCCGGCCGCCAAGGCGAAGCTCGAGACCGAGGCCGCCTCGGGCTCCGGCAAGCCGCTCGTGCTCAGCCCGCCCGCGCCGGCGGCCCGCCCGAAGACCTGAGCGGGATTCCAGCGTCCGTGCCGATCTCCTTCGTCTCTCGCCGTGGCCGCGCGCCGCGCGGCCTGCCGCGGTGAGGAGCTCGGCCGCCGCCGGGGCCGGGCTGTTGATGGCGCTCGGGTCCGCCGCCTCGTTCGGCTTCAACATCACCTTCTCGCGCATCGCGGCCCTGTCGGGCGTGCCGGGTCCGACGCTGGTGACGTGGCGCGTGCTGGCCATGATGGCGCTCGGCATCGCTGTGGGCCTGGTGTTGCGCGCCGATTTCCGCATCCCGCGCGGCGAGCGCGGCCCGATGGTCGTGCTCGGCCTCGCCACGGCGGGCTGCGGCCTGTGCTACCTGTCCTCGGTGGCGTTCATCCCCGTCACGGTCGCCGCCGTGCTGTTCTATACGTTCCCGGTGCTGATCGTGCTGGCGAGCCCGTTCGTCGAGGGCGGCCGCATCGGCGGCGGGCTGATGGCGATCGCGCTGCTGGCCTTCTGCGGCGTCGTGCTGGTGGTCGGCCCCGCGTTCGGCGACCTCGACCCCATCGGATTGCTGCTCGCCGCCGGGGCGAGCCTGTCGGCGGTGGCGCAGTTCTTCGCCGCCGTGCGCTGCCCGCGGACCGGCACCGCCGCCAAGGTGGTGTGGCTGCAGCTCATGGTGCTCCCGGTGGCCGCGCTCTCCGCTTTGGCGACGGGCGGGCTCGGCGGCCCCGGAACGCTGCTGCTCGCGCCCTGGTCGGTGGCGTTCAACGTGTTCGGCTTCGTGCTCGGCTTCGTGCTGCAACTGATGGCGCTGTCGCGGGTGACGGCGGTCGCCGGCGGGCTCGCCTTCTGCGCCGAGCCGGTCGTCGCCTCGCTCACCTCCGCGGCGGTGCTCGGCGAGACGCTGATGCCCGTCCAGTACATGGGCGGCGCAATGGTGATCGCCGCCATCGTCGCCAACGTGCTGCGCGACCGACGGCGCTCGCGCCTGGCGCTGACGCCGGAGCCTGCGGCATGACGACGACCGCGCCGATCCCTCTCACCATCCTCACCGGCTTCCTCGGCGCGGGGAAGACGACGCTGCTCAACCGGCTGCTGCGCGATCCCGCGCTGGCGGACACGGTCGTGCTCGTTAACGAGTTCGGCGAGATCGGGCTCGACCATCTGCTCATCGAGGCGGTGAGCGGCGACATGGTGCTGCTGGCGTCCGGCTGCCTGTGCTGCACGGTGCGCGGCGATCTCGTGGCGGCGCTGGAGGACCTGATCGCCCGCCGCGACGAGGGGCGCGTCGCGCCATTCCGGCGCGCCGTGATCGAGACGACCGGCCTCGCCGATCCCGCGCCGGTGCTGCAGGCGGTGATGTCGCATCCTTATCTGGCGACGCGCTACGCCATCGACGGCGTGGTGACGGCGGTCGACGCCGTCAACGGCGACGCGACGCTGGACATGCACGCCGAGGCCGTGAAGCAGGTCGCGGTGGCCGACCGGCTGGCCCTGACCAAGACCGACCTGGCGACCGACCCCGCCGCGCTCGCGGCGCTGAAGGCCCGACTGCGCCGCCTCGCCCCCGGCGCGCGCATCCTCGACGTGGCCAAGGGCGAGGCGACGGCCGAGGCCCTGCTCGACGCCGGGCCGTTCGACGCCAGCGCGAAGATCCCCGACGTCGCGCGCTGGCTCAACGAGGAAGCCTATCGCGACGCCGCCGGGCACGAGGGCCACCACCACGCGCCGGCCGGCGAGGGGCAGGACGCCCATGACGTCAACCGCCACGACGAGCACATCCGCGCCTTCTCCTTCGCCACCGACCGGCCGGTGTCGATGGCGGCGCTCGACATGTTCCTGACCCTGCTCCCCTCGGCGCACGGGGCCAAGATCCTGCGCATGAAGGGCATCGTGAAGACCGTCGAGTCTCCCGACCGGCCGATCGTCGTGCACGGGGTGCAGCACGTGCTGCACCCGCCCGTGATGCTGCCGGCCTGGCCGGACGCCGACCGGCGCACGCGGCTCGTGTTCATCACGCGGGACCTGCCGGAAGACTTCGTGCGCAAGATGTGGGACGCCTTCGCCGGGACGCCTCGCATCGACGAGCCCGACGCCCAGGCCCTGATGCACAACCCGCTGGCGATCCCGCGCGGCGACGGCTGACGCGCGGCCCGGCCGATCCGGCCGCGAATCGCCCGCCCGACTCACCCGCCCAGATCAACCGCCCTTGCGGATGGTGAAGCGCAGCACGTCGCCGTCGCGGGCGGTTGCGGCGAGGATGTCGCCGCCGGTCGCGACGAGGTGCGGGATGTCGATGGCCGCCATCGGGTCCGTCGCCTCGACCACCAGCGTCTGGCCGGCGGCCAGCCGCGCCAGCGCCTTGCGCGTGCGCAGCGCCGGCAGCGGGCACTTCAGTCCGCGCAGGTCGAGAGTGGTGGGGGAGGCGTCCGTCATCGCGTCGTGTGTCCAGGCCGTCGATACGCCCTACCACATCGCGGGCGGGCGGGGCATGATGAAGCGTGCGACGCGGGCCGTTCCCGCGCGCCGCCCCGGCCACCGGTCGCGCCGGGGCGCGGGGGAGGGCATGAATGAGAGCGTTGCAGCGGATCGCGAGCGAACTGGCCTATTTGCGCGGGTCCCTTCGCATCCTGCGGCGCACGTCTCCCATCGCCCGCAACCCGACCTACACGATCGGCGACCTGATGCGCGACGCCGCGAAGCGGCACGGCGACCGGGTGGCGCTGATCTCGGACCGCGAGACCCTGACCTTCCGCGACTATGATGGCCGCGCCAACCGCTACGCGCGCTGGGCGCGCGCCCAGGGCATCGGCAAGGGCGACGTCGTCGCGCTGCTGATGCCCAACCGCCCTGACTATCTGTGCATCTGGCTCGGCGTCGCGCGGATCGGCGGCGTCACCGCGCTCATCAATACCAACCTCACCGGGCAGGGGCTCGCCCACTGCGTCGCCATCGTGCAGGCGCGCATCGTCATCGTCGCCGAGGAGCTGCTGCCGGCGTGGCGCGGCGCCGCGCCCTTCGTCCCCGGCGCGCCCGAGCTGTGGCTGCACGGCGGCGGCGGGGACGGGCGTCGGGTGGACGAGGCGATCGCCTCCTTCTCCGACGCCGACCTCTCGCCGGAGGAGAAGGCGAAGCTGACCGTCGAGGACCGCTGCGTCTTCATCTACACGTCGGGCACCACCGGCCTGCCCAAGGCGGCGAACATCAACCACTACCGCATCATGGCGATGACGCTTGGCTTCTCCGCCCTGATGGACACCGGGCCGGGCGACCGCATGTATGACTGCCTGCCCATGTACCACTCCAATGGCGGCGTGCTGGCCACCTGCGGCACGCTGTGCCAGGGCGGCAGCGTGGTGATCCGGGAGCGGTTTTCGGCGCGCGATTTCTGGGCCGACATCGTGCGGCACGACTGTACGCTGTTCTTCTATATCGGCGAGCTGTGCCGCTACCTCGTCAACACGCCGCCCGGCCCGGACGACCGCCGCCACCGCATCCGGCTCGTCTGCGGCAACGGCCTGCGGCCCGACATCTGGAACGAGTTCTCGTCGCGCTTCGGCATCCGCCACATCCGCGAGTTCTACGCCGCCACCGAGGGCAACGTCGCCCTGTTCAACCTCGATTCGCGTCCCGGCGCGGTGGGCCGCATCCCGAAATGGGCGGAACGCCGCTTCGTGGTGAAGGTGGTGAAGTTCGACGTCGAGAAGGAAGAGCCGGTGCGCGGGCCGGACGGGTTCTGCGTCGAGTGCCAGGCGGGGGAGGTCGGCGAGATCGTCGGCCAGATCCTCAACGATCCCCGCAAGCCGACCAACCGTTTCGAGGGCTACGCCGACCGCGCCGCCACGCAGCGCAAGATCCTGCGCGACGCGTTCGAGAAGGGCGATGCGTGGTTTCGCTCCGGCGACCTGATGAGGCGGGACGCCGACGGCTATTTCTACTTCGTCGACCGCATCGGCGACACGTTCCGCTGGAAGGGCGAAAACGTCGCCACCTCGGAGGTGGCCGAGACGATCTCGGTGTTTCCGGGCGTCGCCCACTGCACCGTCTACGGCGTGCGGCTCGACGGCTACGAAGGGCGCGCCGGCATGGCGGCGATCGTCATGGACGACGCGACGCCGCTGGACCCCGACGCCTTGCGCGCGCATCTCAAGCGGCAATTGCCGGACTATGCGCGGCCGCTCTTCCTGCGCATCCGCTCGTCGCTCGACATGACCGGCACGTTCAAGCAGCGCAAGGTGGAGCTGGTCAAGGAAGGCTGCGACCCGTCTTTGCTCGCCGACCCGATCTATGTCGACCACCCGGCGCAAGGCCGCTACGTGCCGCTCGACCGCGACCTCTACCGCGCCCTGCAGGCCGGAACCGTGCGCCTGTAGGCGCCGGCGAGCCGCGCCTCAGCCCTTGCGGCCGAGCGCGGCGGTGACGAGCCTGAGGGCGTCGTCGGAATGCCATTCCGCGGGGCCCGCCAGGGTCGCCAGCTCGCAGCCCTGGGGATCGACGATGAGGGTCGTCGGCATGCCGAACGCCTTGCCCACCGCCTTCAGCTCCTGGAACGTCTTGGCGGCCGGGTCGGCGTAGTAGGCGAGGCGGGTGATCCCCGTCTCCGCTAGCCAGGCCTTCGGCTTGTCCAGGTTGCGGGTGTCGATGTTGACGGCGACGACCTCGAAATCCTTGCCGCCCAGCTTCGCCTGCAGCGCGTCCAGGGCCGGCATCTCGGTTCGGCACGGCACGCACCACGTCGCCCAGAGGTTGAGCAGCACGGTGCGGCCGCGGAAGTCGGCCAGCGTCATGGGCTTGCCGTCCGGGCCGGAGAAGGCCAGCTCGGGCAGCTTGCGCGGCGCGCGGGCGACCTGCACGGCGGCGACCTCGCCGCGCGCCAGAGGCTGCATCGCCTGCGTGAGCTCGGCCGAGGCGGGGCAGGCGGAAGTGTCCGATTTGCCCCGGAGGCCGAACGTCCCGTATACGACCGCGGACGCCAGCACGACCGCCGCCGCGCCGGCGGCGACCAGCGCGAACAGGCGGCGCGTCGCGCCGTGCTTCGGGTGCCTGGAGGCGGGGTCGGGCGGGGTATCGGTCATCGGGCCTGGGTGACGAACGGGATTGCGGGGCAGGGACGACGCATGAGCAACAGGATGTGGGGCGGCCGCTACGCCAGCGGTCCGGACGCGATCATGGAGGAGATCAACGCCTCCATCGACTTCGACAAGGCCCTGTGGCGACAGGACATCGCCGGCTCGCGCGCCCATGTCGCCATGCTGGCGAAGCAGGGCATCGTCGAGCAGGCCGACGCGGATGCCATTACCAAGGGTCTTGGGCAGGTTGAAGCCGAAATCGAGGCGGGCTCCTTCACGTTCTCGCGCTCCCTCGAGGACATTCACATGAATGTCGAGGCGCGGCTGGCCGAAATCGTCGGCCCCGCCGCCGGCCGCCTGCACACCGCGCGCTCGCGCAACGACCAGGTGGCGCTCGACATGCGGCTGTGGGTGCGCGACACGGTCGACCAGCTCGACGGCCAGCTGCGCGAGCTTCAGTCCATCATGGCAGAGAAGGCGCTGGCCTTCGCCGGCGCGGTGATGCCCGGGTTCACCCATCTGCAATCCGCCCAGCCGACCACGTTCGGGCACCATCTGCTCGCCTATGTCGAGATGCTCGGCCGCGACCGCGGCCGACTGCACGACGCGCGCCGGCGCATGAACGAGTGCCCGCTGGGAGCGGCGGCGCTGGCCGGCACCTCGTTCCCGATCGACCGCCACGCCACGGCGGCGGCGCTGGGATTCGACCGGCCCACCGCCAATTCGCTCGACAGCGTCGCCGACCGCGATTTCTCGCTGGAGACGCTGGCGGCGGCCTCGATCTGCGCCGTCCACCTGTCGCGGCTGGCCGAGGAGATCGTGCTGTGGACGACGCCGCAGTTCGGCTTCGTGCGGCTCTCGGACAAGTTCACGACCGGCTCGTCGATCATGCCGCAGAAGCGCAACCCGGACGCCGCCGAACTGGTGCGCGGAAAGTCCGGCCGCGTCATCGGCGCGCTGAACGCCCTGCTGATCGTGATGAAGGGCCTGCCGATGACCTACGGCAAGGACATGCAGGAGGACAAGGAAGGCCTGTTCGACGCCATGGCGACGCTGTCGCTGTGCATCGCCGCGATGGCCGGCATGATCCGCGACATGCAGCCCGAGCTGAAGACGATGAAGAAGGCGGCCGGCGTCGGCTACGCCACCGCCACCGACCTCGCCGACTGGTTGGTGCGCACGCTGAAGATGCCGTTCCGCGAGGCGCACCACGTCACCGGCCGCATCGTCGGGCTGGCGGCGGACCGCGGCGTCGGGCTCGAAAAGCTCGAGCTCGCCGCCATGCAGGCGGTGGAGCCGCGCATCACGGCGGCGGTGTACGAGGTGCTCGGCGTCGAGCGTTCCGTCCGCAGCCGCACCTCCTATGGCGGCACCGCGCCGGCGGAGGTTCGCAAGCAGGCGAAGCGCTGGCTCGCCCGCCTGAAGCGCGAGTCCGCCTGAGCCCGGGCGCGGCCGCTTCCGCCGCGCCCCGCTTCGTCTATGATGCGTCGCCGTTTCGGAGTCGTCTCGTGTCCACGTCCTTTCCGCGTCCGCCGCTGTCCGCTCCCCTCCGCGCCGTTCTCGTCGGCCTGTGTCTCGGCCTCGCGCTGGCGGGCTGCGGGCGACGCGGGGCGCTGGAGCCCCCGCCCGGCGCGGCCAAGGCCGCGCCGGACACGGTGAACAGGACCGACCCGTCGCTGGAGCCCGCGCCGAAACCGATCGTGCCGTCGGTGAGCCCGGTCGGGACCGGCAAGAAGGGCCAGCCGATCACCGCGCCCAAGAGCGATTTCATCCTCGACCCGATACTCTGACGCCGCGAAAGCCGTTTCGATGCATCATTTTCATTACCGCGACGGCGTCATGCACGCCGAAGACGTCGACCTGAGCGTCATCGCCGAAGCGGTCGGCACGCCGTTCTACTGCTACTCCACCGCCACGCTTGAGCGTCACTACCAGGTGTTCGCCAGCGCCTTCGCCGACGTGCCCGCGCTGGTCTGCTACGCCATGAAGGCGAACTCCAATCAGGCCGTGCTGCGCACGCTGGCGCGGTTGGGCGCGGGCATGGACGTGGTGTCGGAGGGCGAACTCCGCCGCGCCCGCGCCGCCGGCGTGCCGGGCTCGCGCATCACCTTCTCCGGCGTCGGCAAGACGGCGGGCGAGCTGGCGCACGGGCTCGACGAGAACATCCACTGCTTCAACGTCGAGTCCGAGCCCGAGCTGGAGGCGCTATCTGCGGTCGCCATGGCGCGCGGGCGCGTCGCCCCCGTCGCCCTGCGGGTCAATCCGGATGTCGACGCCAGGACCCACCACAAGATCTCGACCGGCAAGTCCGAGAACAAGTTCGGCATCCCGATCTCGCACGCCCGCGAAGTCTACGCGCGGGCGGCGAAGCTGCCCGGCCTGCGGATCACCGGGGTCGACATGCATATCGGCAGCCAGATCACCGACCTGCAGCCCTTCGACGACGCGTTCGCGCTGCTGGCGGACTTCGTGCGCGAGCTGCGCGCCGACGGGCACCCGATCGACCATATCGACCTCGGCGGCGGGCTGGGCGTGCCCTACCGCGAGAACAACGATCCGCCGCCCCACCCGGAGCGCTACGCCGAGATCGTCAAGCGCAACACGGCGGGGCTCGGCTGCTCGCTGGTCTTCGAGCCCGGCCGGCTGCTGGCCGGCAACGCCGGCATCCTGGTCACGCGCGTGATCTACGTGAAGCACGGCGAGGGCAAGACCTTCGTCATCGTCGACGCGGCGATGAACGACCTGATCCGGCCGACGCTCTACGAGGCTCACCATGATGTGAAGCCGGTGGTCGCGCCGCCGCGCCACGCTCCGCGCATGGTCGCCGACATCGTCGGACCCGTGTGCGAGACCGGCGACTACCTGGCGCTCGGCCGCGACATGCCCGAGGTGAAGGCCGGCGACCTGATCGCCGTGATGACCGCCGGGGCCTACGGGGCCGTGCAGGCGGGCACTTACAACACCCGCCCGCTGATCGCCGAGACGATGGTGACCCGCGCGGCCTGGGCGGTGGTGCGACCCCGCCAGACCTACGAGGAACTGATCGGCCTCGACCGGCTGCCCCCCTGGCTCGAGGCCGAAGCGGCGGTCTCGGCTCGCTGACGCCACGGCCCTTCGCGCCCTCGCTTGCGCCGGGGGCTGGCCAGCCCCGTCCGGCGTGCTACCTTATTCAACTGGGGAGCGCGAGAGGACTGCCGAATGAGCGATGGCGCGCGGAGCGTTTCGCCGGGGACTCCCACGCAGCGGGCGTTGCGCGCGGCCGAGCGGATCGCCGCTCTGGGCCGCAAGGCCGCGCTCGCGATCCATTGGGAGCGCGTCTGGCCCGCCCTCGCGGCGGCGCTCGGCGTGGTGGCGCTCTTCCTCGCCTTGTCCTGGCTGGGACTGTGGCTCGCCTTGCCGGTCTGGGCGCGCATCGCGGGCGTCGCCGCGCTCGGCCTCGTCTTCGTCGCGCTGCTCGCCTGGGCCGTGCTGCGGCCGCGCCCGACTTGGCGGGAGAGCCTCGGCCGTCTCGACCGCGATTCGGCGGTGGCCCACCGGCCGGCGACGGCGCTGAGTGACGAATTGGCGCTCAACCCGACCGATCCCGGCACGCGCGCCTTGTGGGAGGCGCACCGCGCCCGCGTTCTGGAGCAGGCGGCCGCCCTCAAGGTCGCCCCGCCGCGCCCGCGCCTCGCCGAGCGCGACCCCTGGGCGCTTCGCTTCGCGGTCGCCCTCGTCGCCTTTGCCGCGTTCTTCGTCGCTGGCTCCGAGCGCGAGGCGCGCCTGCGCGCCGCCTTCGACTGGTCGACGCCGCCGCCGCCGCAGGCGGCTTTCCGCATCGACGGCTGGATCGACCCGCCGGCCTACACCCAGGCGCCGCCGATCCTGCTCGACCTGCGCCGCGTCGCCGGCGGGCCGGAGCCGTCCGCCTCGCTGCGCGTGCCGGCCCGCTCGACGCTGGTCATCCGCGCCTCCGACGCCGCCGGCATCGAGGTGACGGCCAGCGGCGGCGTCGCGGCCAAGGAGGAGCAGCCGACCGACGCGGCCGGCAAGTTCGCCGACAAGCCGAAGGACCCTGCCGCGCCCGACCTCGTCAAGACCGCCGCCGAGGCCAAGCCGGCCGCGCCGCTGGGCTTCGAGGCGCGCTACGAGATCAAGGGCGACGGCGTCGTCGTCGTGCGCCGGCGCGGCGAGACGCTGGGCACGATCACGCTCGCCGCGACGCCCGACACGCCGCCCTCCATCCAGCCGACGGCCGAACCGCAGGCGGATTCGCGCGGCACGCTGTCGCTCGCCTACGAGGTGAAGGACGACTACGGCGTCATCGCCGCCGAGGCGCGGCTCGGCAAGCCGCTGCGCAACGGCAAGCCGATGGAGACGCGCCGGCCGCCGCTGGTCGCCGCGCCGCCGCTGCCACTGGCGCTTCCCGGCGGCGACAACCGCGAGGGCGAGGCCCGCACCACGGCCGACCTCTCGGCGCATCCCTGGGCCGGCGCGCGCGTCGAGATGACTCTGGTGGCGCGCGACGAACTCGGCCAGGAGGGCGAGAGCGTCAGCTTCAACGTCACGCTGCCGCAGCGCCTGTTCACCAAGCCGCTCGCCAAGTCGCTGGTGGAGCAGCGGCGCGACCTCATCCTCGACCCGGCCGGCCGCGGCCGCGTGCTCGGCGCGCTCAACGCCCTGATGATCGCGCCCGAGCGCTTCACGCCCGACGCGTCGGTTTATCTCGGCCTGCGCACCGCCGCGACGCGGCTGCGCACGGCGCGCAGCGACCCGGACCTGATCGGCGTCGCCGACTATCTCTGGGAGATGGCGGTGCAGATCGAGGACGGCGACATGTCGGACGCCGAGAAGGCGCTGCGGCAGGCGCAGGACGCGTTGCGCGACGCCATGGACCGCAACGCCAGCAACGACGAGATCGCCCGCCTGGCCGATGAACTGCGCCGCGCCATGGACCAGTATCTCCGCGAGCTGGCCGAGCGGATGCTCAAGGAGCAGCAGAACAATCCCAACCAGCAGGCCGAGAACGACCGCAACACGCGCACCATCACGCCGCGCGACCTGAAGTCGATGATCGACCGGATGGAGCAGATGGCGCGGGAGGGCCGCATGGACGAGGCCCAGCGCATGCTCGACCAGCTGCGCCGGATGATGGAGAACCTGCGCACCGCCCGTCCCGGCCAGAACCAGCGCAACCAGGCGCAGCGGCAGATGGACCAGGCGCTCGACGACCTCGACCGCATGGCGCGCGACCAGCAGGACGTGCGCGACAAGACATTCCGCGAGGGCCAGCGCCGCCGCGACCAGATGCGCCAGCAGCAGCAACAGGGCCAGCAAGGCCAGCAGGGCCAGCGCCAGCGCGGCCAGCAGGCGCAGCGCGGTCAGCGCGGCCAGCAAGGGCAGCAGGGACAACAGGGCCAGCAAGGCGACCAGGGCGACCAGGACCAGATGGCCCAGGGCGACGGCGAGGGCCAGGAGGGCGAGCAGGGCATGGAGGGGCTCGGCCAGCGCCAGCAGCAGCTTCGCCAGCAGCTCGAACAGCTCAAGCGCCGGATGAAAGAGCTCGGCATGAACGGCGAGCAGGGGCTCGACGACGCCGAGGATGCCATGAAGCAGGCCGAGGGCGCCCTCGGCCAGAGCGACGACGGCCAGGCTGTCGAGCAGCAGGGCCGGGCCCTCGAGGGCCTGCGCCGGGGCGCGCAGGGTCTCGCGCAGCAGATGCAGCAGCAGCAGGGCGACGGCACGGAGCAGGCGGACGGCAGCGATCCGCGCGGTCCCGGCCAGGCCAGCCGCCGCGCCCAGTCCTCCGAGCCGAACGACGATCCGCTCGGGCGGCCGACCCCCACCACCGAGGCGGGCGACCGCTCCAAGTTCCGGCGCGGCGGCAAGGACGGCACGCTGGAGCAGCGCGCCCGCGAGGTGATGCAGGAGTTGCGCCGCCGGCTCGGCGATCCCGCCCGCCCGCAGGAGGAGCTGGATTACCTGCAGCGCCTGATGCCGGCGAACTGAGCCCCGGCCCGCCGACCGTCGCGCTTCACAGCCGCGCGTTCGCCGCGTAAGAAGGCGCGCTTTCCCGACACGACACGGAGAACCGCGTGGCGAACGCCCTCGAAAGTCTCGTCCCGTTCGCGCTCGCGGCGGTGGCCTTGGTGCTGCTCGCCGGGCTGGTCAACATGTTCCGGGGCGGCAGCGGCAACACCTCGCAAAAGCTGATGCGCTGGCGCGTCGGGCTGCAGTTCGCGGCGATCGTGCTGGTGATCACCGTGCTGTGGCTGCGTGGCGGTTGAGCAACAGGTTTACCCAATCGCATCGGCGAACTTGCGGCCCTCTCGACCTTGATGCGAACATTGCCTTGACGTGCGCTCCCCTTCCGGACGCGCGATTCGGTTTGGCGTCCGCGTCGTCGAGGGGTTGGCTCTCGCGCCCCGCGGTTTCGCCTGCTTCTGGAATGAAAGCTTGCCGATGATCCGTTTTCGCCTCAGCGCGCTACTTTTGTCCATTGCGGGCCTCGCCGCGCCGGTTTGCGGCGCCTCCCTCGCGGCCGACCTTCCGTCCGCGCCGGCTCCGATCGCCGTCGCGCCGGGCATCTCGCCGCTGCCGCCGGTCGACACGCTGACGGACCTGCGCCTCGGCGTCTTCGCGCACGACCCGTTCAGCCCGGAGAAGGGCAGCGCCGACATCAACGGCGAAATCCTGTTTCCCAAGTGGTTCGGGGTGTCGTCGGAGTGGTCGTTCCTCTATCCGCGCCTGCATGTCGGCGCCACGGTGAACACGGCCGGCAAGACCAGCTCGGCCTATGCGGGCCTGACCTGGGACTACCAGTTCCAGAGCGGCTTCTTCCTCGAGACCTCGTTCGGCGGGGCAGTCCACAACGGCTATACCGGCGACATTCCGAAGGACGGCTGGAACTCGCTCGGCTGCTCGCCGCTGTTCCGCGAATCCGCCTCGATCGGCTATCGCTTCACTCGCCAGCTCAGCCTGATGGCGACGATCGAGCATCTCTCCAACGCCGGGATGTGCGACCAGAACCGCGGCCTCACCAATGCCGGGTTGCGTCTGGGCTACAGCTTCTAAGGCGACCGCCCTATAAAGGCATCGGGCGGGCCTGAGCCGGGCTCGGGATCCGCCCCTGCCCCGGAAAGCGCGCGCCATGGTCCTTCTCAACCGCATCTACACCCGCACCGGCGACGCCGGCACGACCGCGCTCGGCAATGGCGAGCGCCGGCCCAAGTTCGACCTGCGCGTCGAGGCCTACGGCACCGTCGACGAGACCAACGCGACGCTCGGCCTCGCCCGGCTGCACACCGGCGGACATCCCACGCTGGACCCCATGCTGGCGCGCATCCAGAACGATTTGTTCGATGTCGGCGCGGATTTGTGCACGCCGGACCGGGGCGAGGCGACGGGGCGCGAAGCGCTGCGCGTCATCGACAGCCAGGTCGAGCGGCTGGAGCGGGAGATCGACCAGCTCAACGCCTCGCTGAAGCCGCTGCGCTCCTTCGTGCTGCCGGGCGGCAGCCCCGCATCGGCCTTCCTGCACCTGGCGCGCACTGTGTGCCGGCGGGCCGAGCGGCTGATGGTCGAGCTCGCCGCGACCGAGGGCGAGACGGTCGGCGGCCCGGCGCTGCGCTACATGAACCGGCTGTCGGACTTCCTGTTCGTGGCGTCGCGCGCCGCCAACGACGACGGCGCGCGCGACGTGCTTTGGACCCCCGGCCAGAACCGCTGAGACGGCGTTGCGAAGGCCGGAAATCAACCGTTCGGCCGATTTGACAACGCTTCTCGCCGACGATTACCGTCCCCCGTCGTTTTCGGCCGTGCGTCAGCGCGCGGCGCCGCGCGTCTTGGTCGCCGGGGTCGTCCCCGGCCGTCGGAGGTGAACTGATGAAGGTTCTTGTCCCGGTCAAACGGGTCGTCGACTACAACGTGAAGATCCGCGTGCGGCCGGACGGCTCGGGCGTCGAGCTGGCCAATGTGAAGATGTCGATGAACCCCTTCGACGAAATCGCCGTCGAGGAGGCGATTCGCATGAAGGAGGCCGGCAAGGCGACCGAGATCGTGGTGGTGTCGATCGGCCCGGCGCAGGCCGCCGAGACGATCCGCACGGCGCTGGCGATGGGTGCGGACCGGGGCGTGCTGGTGAAGGCCGAGGGTGCGGTCGAGCCGCTCGCCGTCGCCAAGATCCTCAAGGGAGTGGTCGAGGCCGAGCAGCCCGGCCTCGTCATCCTCGGCAAGCAGGCCATCGACGACGACTGCAACCAGACCGGCCAGATGCTGGCCGCGCTGCTCGGCTGGCCGCAGGGAACCTTCGCCTCGAAGATCGTGCTCGGCGACGGCTCGGCCGATGTGACGCGCGAGGTCGACGGCGGGCTTCAGACCGTGTCGGTGAAGCTGCCGGCCATCGTAACGACGGATTTGCGCCTCAACGAGCCGCGCTACGCCTCGCTGCCCAACATCATGAAGGCCAAGAAGAAGCCCATCGACGAGAAGTCGGCGGCCGACTACGGCGTCGACACCACGCCCCGTCTGACGGTGCTCGGCACCACCGAGCCTCCGGGCCGCAAGGCCGGCGTCAAGGTCGGCTCGG
Organism: Alsobacter ponti; assembly: GCF_024294805.1. Taxonomy (GTDB): domain Bacteria; phylum Pseudomonadota; class Alphaproteobacteria; order Rhizobiales; family Beijerinckiaceae; genus Alsobacter; species Alsobacter ponti. Next base: position 8,491 of record NZ_JANCLU010000025.1, on the reverse strand, counting down.
TCGCCGAGCTGGTGGGCAAGCTCAGGAACGAAGCGGGAGTGATCTGATGGCGACCCTTTTGCTGGCCGAGCACGACAACGCGTCGTTGCGGGACGCCACGGCCAAGGCGTTGACGGCAGCCCGCGCGCTCGGGGCCCCCGTCCATGTCCTCGTCGCGGGCGAATCCTGCCAGGGCGCGGCCGAGGCCGCCGCCCGGCTGGAGGGCGTCGAAAAGGTGCTGGTCGCCGACGCGCCGGCCTACGCGCACGGCCTCGCCGAGCCGCTGGCGGCGCTCATCGTCTCGCTCGCCGCGCCTTATACGGCGCTGGTGGCGGCCTCGACCTCGACAGGCAAGAACGTCATGCCGCGCGTCGCCGCGCTGCTCGACGTCATGCAGGTCTCCGACATCGTCAAGGTGGTCGCGCCCGACACGTTTGAGCGGCCGATCTACGCCGGCAACGCGCTGCAGACGGTGCGTTCCGGAGACGCCAAGAAGGTCATCACCGTGCGCACGGCCTCATTCCAGGCCGGTGGCCAGGGCGGCTCGGCGGCGATCGAGGCGGTCGGCGCGGCGGCGGACCCGGGCGTGTCAAGCTTCAAGGGCGAGGAGCTGTCGAAGAGCGACCGGCCGGAGCTGACGTCGGCGAAGATCATCATCTCTGGCGGGCGCGCCATGCAGAACGCCGAGAACTTCAAGACCTATATCGAGCCGGTGGCGGACCGCCTCGGGGCGGCGATGGGCGCCTCGCGCGCGGCGGTCGACGCGGGCTACGCGCCGAACGACTGGCAGGTGGGACAGACCGGCAAGGTCGTCGCGCCGGAGCTCTACATCGCGGTCGGCATCTCGGGCGCGATCCAGCATCTCGCCGGCATGAAGGACTCGAAGGTCATCGTCGCCATCAACAAGGACGAGGAGGCGCCGATCTTCCAGGTCGCCGACTACGGCCTGGTGGGCGACCTGTTCCAGATCCTGCCGGAGCTGGAAAAGGAACTGGCGAAGTAATCGCCTGCGGTTTCCGGCCGCGCCGCACCCAGCGCCGCGCGGCCGAAATCACAGGCAAACGGCCGGATTCGGCCTCGTTCGACGGAAAATTTCGCCACTTCGGCCGCGAGCGGTGCTAGAAGTGGCCTGAGAAACAACGGCGCAGGCGCCAGGCAGGAACCATGTCCAGCGATATTCGACGGATCGGCATCATCGGGGCCGGGCAGATGGGCAGCGGCATCGCCCAGGTCTGCGCCCAGGCGGGCTACGACGTCGCGCTGCACGATGTCAGCGAGGACCGCATCCACGGCGCGCTGGCCACGATCAACGGCAACCTCGCCAAGCTGGTGCAGAAGGCGACGCTCACCGAAGCCGAGCGCCGGTCGGCGCTGGAGCGCATTTCTCCCGCCCCCAAGCTCGAAGACCTCGGCGAGTGCGACATCGTCATCGAGGCCGCGACCGAGAACGAGGAGGTCAAGCGCAAGATCTTCGCCGCGCTCTGCCCGCTGCTGAAACCCTCGGCGATGATCGCGTCCAACACCTCGTCGATCTCGATCACCCGGCTCGCGTCCGTGACCAACCGGCCCGAGCGCTTCATCGGCATCCACTTCATGAACCCCGTGCCGCGCATGCAGCTCGTGGAGCTGATCCGCGGCATCGCCACCGAGGACGAGACCTTCGAGGCGGCGCGCGATCTGATCACCGCGCTGGGCAAGACGGTGACGGTGGCCGAGGACTTCCCGGCCTTCATCGTCAACCGCATCCTGCTGCCGATGATCAACGAGGCGATCTACACGCTCTACGAGGGCGTCGGGTCGGTCGACGCCATTGACACGGCGATGCGGCTCGGCGCGAACCACCCGATGGGCCCGCTGCAACTGGCCGACTTCATCGGCCTGGACACCTGCCTGTCGGTGATGCAGGTGCTTCACGAGGGCCTGGCCGACAGCAAGTACCGCCCCTGTCCGCTGCTGGTGAAGTATGTCGAGGCCGGCTGGCTCGGCCGCAAGACGAAGCGCGGCTTCTACGACTATCGCGGCGAGACCCCCGTTCCCACGCGCTGAACGCGCGCCGCAGCGCCGCATTTCCGACGAAAGCGGGGCGAAGACGCGCCGATAGCGTCTTCACAATGTCATACGCGGGCCTATACTCACCGTAACGGAGCGGATTCGACCTTCCCAGGAAGGAGGCCCGGTGACGTTACACGTGCACCAGCCGGTGTCGCCGGAAGCATGTCCGGCCTTGGTTCTCAACGCGGATTATCGCCCGTTGAGCTATTACCCACTCTCGTTGTGGTCCTGGCAGGACGCAATCAAGGCGGTGTTCCTCGATCGGGTCAACATCGTCTCGCGCTACGACAAGACGGTTCGAAGTCCGTCCTTCGAGATGCGTCTCCCGTCCGTCGTCTCCCTGAAGACCTACGTCAAGCCGTCCCGTTTTCCCGCCTTCACGCGGTTCAACGTCTTCCTGCGCGACAGATTCACCTGCCAATATTGCGGCTCGCGCGACGACCTCACCTTCGACCACCTGATCCCCCGCTCCAAGGGCGGCCAGACGACCTGGGACAACGTGGTGGCCGCCTGCTCCCCCTGCAATCTGCGAAAGGGCGACCGTCTGGCCCACGACGTCGGCATGATCCCGCACCGTCTGCCCTTCGCGCCGACGGTGAACGACCTGCACCAGAACGGGCGGCAATTCCCTCCCAACTACCTCCACGACAGCTGGATGGACTACCTTTACTGGGATACCGAGCTGGACCCGTAGGCCCGGCCCGTTCACCGGTGTCGCGCGCCGTCTTCAGCGCGCCTGCGTCGGCCAGGCGATCGGCGCTGGCCGCGCTGCCTCGACGAAGCGGGCGAGGCGCAGCACTCCGACATCGTCGAAGCGCCGGCCGACGATCTGCGCGCCGATCGGAAGTCCCGCGCCGGTGAAGCCGGTGTTCACCGTCACGGCCGGGTTCTCGGCCATGTTCCACGTCACCGTGTAGCCGATGTGCTCGAAGGGCCTGTCGGGGTCGTCCAGCGGCGAGGCGAGCTCGGCCGGGAAGGCGGGGGCCGGCGCGGTCGGCGAGAGGATGTAGTCGAAGTCGCGGAACAGCAGCGCCGCGGCCTTGCGCATCTCGACCGTGCGGTTGTAGCCGCGCATCACGTCGAGGCCCGAGCGTGTCGCGCCGGATTCCGCCCAGCGCGCGATATAGGGCAGCACGCGCTCGCGCCGCTCGGCCGGCAGGCGGATGAAATCGTCATAGGCGCGCACCCGCCAGAAATCATCCAGCCCGTCGAGCATGTCGCGGGTCAGGACGGCGGGGATCGGTTCGACGCGCGCGCCGGCGTCCTCGAACAGGCGCGCGGCCGCCTTGATGGCCGCCTCCACCTCCGGGTCGAGCGCCATGCCCGCGCCGATGTCGAGCATCAGGCCGATGCGCAGCCCGCGCGGCTCGGCATCGAGCGCCAGCCAGGGCAGGTCGGCCTGCGGCAGGCTGGTGGGGTCGCGCCAGTCGGGGCGCGACAGCACCGCCATGGCGAGCGCCGCGTCGGGGACGGTGCGGGTCATCGGGCCGGCGATGCGGCCGAGATAGGCGGGGTCGATCGGCACGCGGCCGTGGCTGGGCTTCAGGCCCACCAGCCCGCACCAGCCGGCCGGAAGGCGCACCGAGCCGCCGATGTCGGTGCCCAGGTGCAGCGGCCCGTAGCCCGCCGCTCCGGCGGCGCCGGCCCCGGCGCTGGAGCCGCCCGGATTCAGCCGCGTGTCCCAGGGATTGCGGGCCAGGCGATGGAAGCTCGAGAGGCCGGAGGAGAGCATGCCGTAGTCCGGCATGGTGGTCTTGGCGAAGATCACCGCGCCGGCCTCTCGCAGCCGCGCCGCCGGCGGCGCGTCCGCCTCGGCGGGCTTCAGCTCCGTCGCGGCGGTGCCGAGCGGCACGGGGACGCCGCGCGTCGCGATGTTCTCCTTGACCGTCGCCGGCACACCGTCGAGCGGGCCCTTCGGTGCGCCGGCTTGCCAGCGCGCGGTGGACTCGGCCGCATCGCGGCGCGCTCCCTCGGGATCGAAGGCGTAGAGCGCCGCCAGTTCGGGCTCGCGGGCCTCGGCGTGGGCGATCACCGCCTCGATCGCCTCGCTCGGGCTGAGGGCCTTGGTCCGGTACAGCTCCAGCAGCTCGACGGCGGACAGGTCGATCACGGCGGTCACGCGAAAACTCCCTCGGATACGGCAATCCGGGGAGGTTAGACCCGCGCGGCCCGGCTTGTGAAGCTCAGGCGGCGCGAGCGGCGCGCGCCGCGCCCATAAAGGCGACGGCGGCGAGGCCGGTGGCGATCACCGCGTTCCAGGCGGCCAGCGACAGGCCGAAGATCCGCATCGCCACCTCGTCGCAGCGCACCACCTTCACCGTCTCGAGCTGGCGAAGGAAGTCTCCCATCGCGGCGGGCTTGGCGATCGCGCCGGTGCAGTCGGACGGGCCCGCCCACAGCCCCCATTCGACGCCGGCATGGTACGCGCCCAGCGCCGCGCCGGCGGCGAAGACCAGCCCGACCAATGCCAGCAGCGCCACTGTCGCCCCGCTCCGCGGCGCGCGGGCGGCGGCGAAGGCCGCGACCGCCGCCAGCGGGATGCCGCTGTAATAGGGAATGCGCTGCTTCAGGCACAGCTCGCAGGGCTTCACGCCGAGCACGTGCTCGATGAACAGCGCGCCCAGGATGGTCGCCAGCGCGGCCAGCGCCACCAGCAGGGCGGCCCGGACGGGCGTGAGAAGCGTCGCGAGGCCGCGCGGCGCGGCGGCGTCGATCTGGGTCATCAAAACCTCGTGGCGATCCAGAAACCGAAGATGATGAAAGCGAGCACGACCAGCATGAACGTGCCGAAATGCCGGTCGAGGATGGCGCGGGCCTGGTCGCCGTAGCGGTGGAGCAGCGCCGCGAGCAGGAAGAAGCGCGCGCCGCGCGTTACCACGGAAAGCAGCACGAACAGCGGGAAATTATAGGCCAGGAGCCCGCTGACGATGGTGACGAGCTTGTAGGGGATCGGCGTCACGCCCTTGATCAGGATCACCAGCGCGCCCCATTGCGCGTAGGCCTCGCGCAGCGCGTCCATCTTGGCGCCGTAGCCGTAGAGCTGGATGAGCCACTGGCCCACCGTGTCGAACAGCAGCGCGCCGATGCCGTAGCCGACGATGCCGCCCAGCACCGAGAACACGGTGCAGATCGCCGCGTATCGCCACGCCGCCTGAGGCTTGGCGAGCGACATCGGCACCAGGATGACGTCCGGCGGGATGGGGAAAAACGAGCTCTCCGCGAAGGACACGGCGGCGAGTCCCCACGCGGCGCGCGGGCTCTCGGCGAGCGACATCGTCCAGTTGTAAAGGCGTTTCGACATGCGGGCTGCTTAGCTGAAGGGGCGGAACCTGTCCACGCAAGCGCCCGTGACCCCGCCCGGGTTCCACTCCCGCGCGCTTGACTAAGCCCCGCCGCCGCGCCAGAACTCCGCGGCCCGCCCTCCGGGCCGGCGTCCGCCGTCGTCGATGCGTCCATCTGAACCCGGTGCGAACCCAGGCCCGCATGCGCAGCTATCTCGATTTCGAAAAACCCGTCGCGGAACTCGAGGCCAAGGCCGACGAGCTGCGCGCGGTCGCCGAGAGCAGCGGTTCGGCCGCGCTGACCAAGGAAATCGAGGCGCTCGACGCGAAGGCCATGGCTCAGCTGCGCGAGCTCTACGCCGCGCTGACGCCGTGGCAGAAGACCATGGTGGCGCGCCACCCGATGCGGCCGCATTTCCGCGACTACCTCGAGGCGCTCGTCGAGGACTTCACGCCGCTCGCCGGCGACCGCAAGTTCGGCGACGACCAGGCCATCGTGGGCGGGTTCGGCCGCTTCCGGGGACAGCCGGTCTGCGTCATCGGGCAGGAGAAGGGCTCCGACACCGAGACGCGGCTGCGGCACAATTTCGGCATGGCCATGCCGGAGGGCTACCGCAAGGCGGTGCGCCTGATGGAGCTGGCCGACCGCTTCGACGTGCCGGTGCTGAGCTTCGTCGACACGGCGGGGGCCTATCCCGGCATCGCCGCCGAGGAGCGCGGACAGGCCGAGGCGATCGCCCGCTCCACCGATTGCTGCCTGTCGCTCGGCGTTCCCAACTGCGCGCTGGTGATCGGCGAGGGCGGCTCGGGCGGGGCCGTGGCCATCGCCAGCTGCAACACCGTGCTGATGATGGAGCACGCCATCTACACCGTGGCGTCGCCGGAGGCGTCCGCCTCGATCCTGTGGCGCGACTCGGCGCGGGCCCAGGACGCGGCGACCAACATGAAGATCACCGCCCAGGACCTGCTGAAGTTCGGCGTGATCGACGGCATCGTGCCGGAGCCGCCGGGCGGGGCGCACCGCGATCCGGCCGCCGCCGTGGCGGCGGCGGGCGATTCGGTCGCCGCCGCGCTGGCGGAGCTGGCCGGCCTCGGGCGCGACGAGCTGCGCAACCGGCGGGCCGAGAAGTTCCTGGCCATCGGCCGCAAGCTCTGACGCGGCCATTCGTAGCCGGCGGGGCTGCCCGGCGTTGTCCTCGGCGCGGCGGGCTGGCGGGAAGGCCGCGCCTCCGGTAATATTCGGTAAAGGATGCCGGTCGTAAACCGTTCAGGTCACCCCCGGACCGCGGTCTGCGAGGAACGATCATGATGACTGCCTGGACCCGTATCGCGCTCGCGTCGACCGCCGCCGCCCTGCTGGCCGGTTGCAACGCCGACAATGGCCGGTTCCCGGCCCGCGCCTACGCGCCGATCCCCAGCGACACGCTGTCGCTGATGGCGCAGAAGGGGACGAGCCGCGACGCGCCGGTGCTGGTCCGCGCCTACAAGAAAGAGTCCGAGCTCGAGGTCTGGAAGCAGAGCGCCAACGGCCAGTACGTCCTGCTGAAGACCTATCCGGTGTGCCGCTGGTCCGGCCAGCTCGGCCCCAAGAAGCGCGAGGGCGACCGCCAGGTGCCGGAGGGCTTCTACACGGTCACCGCCTCGCAGATGAACCCGAACTCGGCCTACTGGCTGTCGTTCAACGTCGGCTACCCGAACACCCTCGAACGGGCGATGGGACGCAACGGCGGCGACATCATGGTGCACGGCACCTGCTCGTCGCGCGGCTGCTTCGCGATGACCAACGAGCAGGTCGAGGAAATCTACGCGGTGATGCGCGAGGCCTTCGCCGGCGGCCAGAAGCAGGTGCAGTTCCAGTCCTATCCGTTCCGCATGACCGCGGAGAACCTCGCCAGGTTCCGCTACGATCCCAACATGCCGTACTGGAAGAACCTGAAGGAAGGCAGCGACCATTTCGAGGTCGCCAAGACCGAGCCCCGGGTCGGCTATTGCGGCGGCAAGTACGTGTTCAACGCCACGGCGACGAACGGCCGGATGGAGCCGCTGGCTCCCTGTCCCGCGCTCAAGGTGGACGAGGAGATCGCCGCCGCCGTGTCCAGCAAGGAGCGCGCCGACGAGCAGCAGGTCGCCGAATACGTGCAGCGCGGCACGCCGGCCGTGCGCGTGCAGTATTCGGACGGCAGCCAGCACGCCTCGTTCCGCACCACGGCGCTCGCCTATTTCGACACCGGGTCCGACAGTCCGGCCATGGCCCCGCTGCCGTCCGCGCCCAAGCGCGACATCGGCGACGTCAGCCGCCCCGAGGCGATCGGCGCGGTCGAGGAGGTCCATCTCGACGACAGCGGCAAGCCCAAGGTCGCGGCCCGGCCCGCGGCTCCGACGCCCGTCGCCGCCGCGGCGGCGAAGCCCGCTCCGGCCAGCGCCGAGGCGTCCGTCACCTCGGTCGCCAAGGCGGACACCAAGCCGGCCTCGTCCAGCGGCCTGTTCAGCCTGTTCGGCGGGTCGCCGACGCCGGTCGCCGAGACCGCCGCCGCGCCCGCGCCTTCCGTCGATCAGCCCTTCTACAAGCGCTGGCTCGGCCTCGGCGGCGACGCCCCCGCCGCCGCCCCGCAGCCCGCCGCCGTCCCGCTGCCGCCCCGCCGCCAGGCCGACGCCGCCAAGCCGGCCCGGCTGGCCATGACGGCCGAGTAGGCGAGACGGGTTCGTCCTCGCGTCCCCGGAGCGCCGCAGCGTCCGCGGAGGTGTGGCCGGGGTCTAACGTAGGAACGGTGCCCCGAAGCGTCGTTTTATCAGTCCTTTCATATTGACGCGCTGACGCGCGACATATTGCGCTGGGCCCCGGCTCCGGTTCCGCTGGCGCTCCACCGGTCCGGGGACGGGCGGGCTGCTTCGCATCCCGCATGAAGACCCGCTCCACGTGCCCAAAGGGCGGGCTTCGGCCCGCATCCCAAAGGGCGGACCCCGTCCGCCCGTCCCCGGAGCCCCGCAGCTATAGCGGAGGGGCATCCGGGGTCTAGCGTAGGAATGATGACGCGAAGCGGCGCTTCATGCGTTTTTTCCGTAAGTCCCACGTCCCCACGCGCTTCTATCCCGCCATCCTTTCGGATGCGGGGCTTGGCTTGTTCTGCGATGCCCGGAAGGGCGGCGCGGAACGGCGGGGGCCTCGTCCCGCCGGCGGA
>NZ_JANCLU010000024.1 GCF_024294805.1 Alsobacter ponti | reverse complement strand
GTCAAGCACCTGGGGCCCATCGATCTCCCGCCCGCACCCATCCTGCCACAAACCGAAATACACAGGGGCCCAGCGCAATATGTTCGCGCGTCAGCGCGTCTTCACGAAAAGGCTTATGCAGCGCCGCTTCGCGGCAACATCCATGCGCTGGGCCCCGGACCCCCCTCCGCTTCGCTCCGGGGTTCCGGGGACGGGAGGGCGGGCGAGGCCCGCCCTTTCCGCTGGCGCTGCACCGCTCCGGGGACGTGCGGGCTGGGAGCCCGCACTTTCGGGGGCGGACTGGCGTCCGCCCGGCGGGCCGCGCTCCCAAGGGAAGGCCCGTACTCCCAAGCCCAAGGCCCGAAGGCCAGTGCGGCGGTTCCGGCGCTACCCCAGCTTCGTCCACGCGCCGTTGCGGCGGGAGGATTGGAGGGCGGCTTCGATGAAGGCGAGGCCTTTCACGCCGTCGTCGACGGTGGGGAAGTTCACGGCGGGGTCGACCTTGGCCCCCGTGCGGGCCGCGCGGATGGCGGCGGCGGCTTCGGTGTAGATGGTGGCGAAGGCTTCCAGATAGCCTTCCGGGTGGCCGCTCGGGATGCGCGTCACCCGGTTGGCGGCGGCGATGGCGCCCGCGCCGCCGCGCGTGAGGATCTGCGTCGGCTTCCCGAACGGCGTGAAGTACAAATAGTTCGGGTTGTCCTGCCGCCAGTGCAGCCCGCCCCTGTCGCCGTAGACGCGCAATTGCAGGCCGTTCTCGTTGCCGGGCGCGACCTGGCTCGCCCACAGCAGGCCGCGCGCGCCGTTGGCGTAGCGCAGCATCACCTGCACGTTGTCGTCGAGCCGGCGGCCCTTCACGAAGGTGGTCAGCTCGGCGCTCAGCTCCGCGACCTGCTGCCCCGCCACGAAGTCGGCGAGGTTGTAGGCGTGCGTGCCGATGTCGCCGATGCAGCCGCCGCCGCCCGAGCGCGCCGGGTCGGTGCGCCACTCGGCCTGCTTCTGGCCGGTCGCCTCCAGGTTCTCGGTCAGCCAGTCCTGCGGGTACTCCACCTGCACGACGCGGATTTCGCCCAGCTCGCCGGCGCGCACCATTTCGCGGGCCTGCCGCACCAGCGGGTAACCGGTGTAGTTGTGGGTGACGCAGAACACGAGGCCGGACTTCTCGGCCAGCGCGGCGAGCTTCTTCGCCTCCTTCAGCGTGGTGGTCAGCGGCTTGTCGCAGATCACGTGGATGCCGGCCTTGAGGAAGGCGGCGGCGGCGGGCGCGTGCATGTGGTTGGGCGTGACGATCGCCACCGCCTCGATGCCGTCCTTCAGCCGGCGCTCGCGGCGCGCCATCTCCTCGAAGTCCCCATAGGTGCGCTTCGGGTCGAGCCCCAGCGCCGCGCCGGAGCGCATCGCCTTCTCGGGGGTCGAGGACAGCGCGCCGGCGACGAACTGGTAGTGGTCGTCGAGGCGCGCCGCGATGCGGTGGACCGCGCCGATGAACGCGCCCTCGCCGCCGCCCACCATGCCGAGCCGGATGCGCGCCTGCGCCGTGTCGTCGCGCCCTTCGATGGTCATGCCCGTCTCCTCGTGTCCCGAATGTCCGCGTGTGGGGAAGGTCCGCGCCCGCTCAGGGCAGGTTGTCGCGGATGAAGATGTCGATGCGGATGCGCTCCTGGTCGGCGACCACCGGCTCGCCCCAGCAATGCGCCATCAGCACGCGCGCGGCCGAGCGCGCCTCGTGCCCCGCGTCCTGGTTGATCACCGCGTCCATCACGCCGCGCACCAGGAAGCGCCGCGTGAAGGGGGTGAGGTCGTGGCCGATGAAGACGATGTCGTCCGCCCGCCCTGAGGCCTCCAGCGCCGCGCCGATGCCGCGATTGCCGGCCCCGATGGAATAGAGCCCGACGAGGTCGGGCGTGTCGGCGAGGAACTGCCGGGCGATGGCCTCGGTCCGCTCGCGGTCGTCGCGGCCCTCGCGCACCGGCAGCAGGGTGAGGCCCGGATACTCGCCGCCCATCACCTGGGCGAAGCCGAAGTGCCGCTCGGCGTGGTCGCGCAAAGCGAGCGAGCCGGCGATGACGCCGACGCGCCCGCTCCGCCCGGCGAGGAAGCGCCCCATCAGCGTGCCGGCGGTGCGCCCGGCGGCGGTGTTGTCGATGCCGGCATAGTGCAGCCGGCGCGAGCTGGGCGCGTCGGAGACGAGCGTCACCACGGCGACGCCGCGCGACGACAGGTCGTCGATGGCGGCGCGCACCCTTGGGTGGTCGAGCGCGATGGTGGCGACGCCGTCATAGGCGGAGCCGAGCGCGTCGAGCGCGCCGGCCAGCGCCTCGGGGTCGAACGTGTCGGCGTGGACGATGTCCGTGTCGGCGCGCTGCGAGGCCAGCCAGTCCGAGGCGTGGCGCACCTGCTCCTCGAGCAGGCTCATGAAGGTGTTGCTGCCGCGCGGCAGCACGAAGCAGAAGCGGAAGGTGCGGTTGCGCGCCAGCCGCGCCGCCAGCGGGTCCGGCCGGTAGCTGAGCCGGGCGATGGCCGCCTCCACCCGCGCCACGGTCTTCTGCCGCACGCCCGGCCGGCGGTTGATGACCCGGTCGACCGTGGCCAGCGACACGCCCGCGTCGCGCGCGACGTCCTCCAGCGTGATCCGCCCGGGGCGGGTCTCGCCTTTCGTCTGGCTCTCGTTCACCTGGGGTCCTCCTACCCGGTGAAACTCTTGCGGTTTTGGTTTGAGGTGCGCAAGTCATTTGATTGCTGCGCCGCAACAGGACCGGCTTCGAGGGGCTCCACCGGCGTCACGTCGACGGCGACGGTGAGGCGCTGCGGCGCGGAGGCGAGCACGACGCCGGCCACCGGCGCGACGTCGGCGTAGTCGCGGCCGACGGCGAGGACGACGTGGTCCGGCCCGGCCGGGCGGTCGTTGGTGGGGTCCAGCTCGACCCAGCCGGCCTCCTCGCCGCACCACACGGCGACCCAGGCATGGCTGGCGTCCGCCCCGGCGAGGCGCTTCTGCCCCTCGGGCGGCGTCGTGCGCAGATAGCCGCTGACATAGAGGCACGGCACGCCGATGCCGCGCAGCCCGGCGATCATGGCGTGGGCGAAGTCCTGGCACACGCCCGCGCGCTGCGCGAACACGAGCCGCAGCGGCGTCGACACGTCGGTGGCGGCGGGGTCGTAGGCGAAGTCGGCGTGGACGCGCCGCGTGAGGTCGAGCGCGGCTTCCAGCACGGGCCGTCCGGGGCTGAAATCGGCGCGCGCGTAGGCGGCGGCCTCGTCCAGCAGGGGCGCGAAGCGGCTGGCGAAGAGGAAATGCGCGGGGCTCAGGCCCGACAGGTCGCGCGAGGCCAGCGCATGCCGCGCCACCTGCTCCCACGCCGGGCCGCCGAAGCGCAGCGCCGGCCGCTCGCCCACCTCGACGCGGCTCGTCGCGCGGATCGACAGCGTGTCGTGCGGGGCGGCGATCAGCACCGCGCGCTGGCGGTTGCCGAAGAAGTCGTCGCCCTCGCGCGTCTCGGCGGGCGCGGGCGAGAGGGAGAGTTCGTGCGAGAGCACGCGCTGCCATGGCATGGCGCGCGGCGCGAGCCGCAGCAGGCAGCGCGCGAACGCCACCCGCGCGGCGTAGTGGTAGGTGGTGACGTGGCTGACGTCGTAGATCAACCGCCGTCCTCCACGCTGTCGTCGTCGGAAGGCGCGTCGGCCTGCGTGAAGAAGCACGCGCCGATCTCGTTGGAGAGCTCCATCAGCCGGTTCTCGACCGAGACGATGGCGGCGGCGTCGATCTCCGCCGCGTCCCACCCGCGCAGGCGGGAAGCGAGGTCGGCGACGATGTCGCGCGGGGGGAAAGGGCCGGCATGGGTCGGCAGCTCGGCGAGCGCGCCGACATGGTCGGCCAGCCGGCCGACCTGGAACGCCACCGAGCGGGGATTGCCGTCGTCGAGCATCACGAGGTCGACCAGCGGGGCGCGCAGCGCGCCCATCAAATAGCGCGCGCGATAGGTGATCTGGCTGTCGCAGATCTCCAGCAGCGCGTCGAGGCAGGAGGACGGCGCGTCCGGCTCGGCGAAGCGGCGCACGAAGCGGGCGGTGAGGATGCCGCGCTCGATGCGCCGGCCGATCTCGAGGAAGCGCCAGCCGGAGAGGCGGTTCATGTTCTCCTGCACCAGCCCGGACAGGGCGGCGAGGATGCGCAGGCCCTGGTCGGCTGTCTCCAGCGCCTCGCCCGGCCCGGGCGGGTTGGCGTCGCGGCGCTCGAAAAGGGCGGAGAGGTCGGCGAGCGCCCGCACGGCGTCCGGCGACAGCCGGTCGCGGATGACGGAGGCGGCGCGCCGCGCCTCGCTCGCCAGCCGCAGCACGGAGCCGGGGCGGTCCGCGCCGGAGAGCGCGGCGCCGATGACGCGCGCCGCCGCGCCGCGCTCCGGCGCGGCCTCGGGGGCGGCTGCGCCCCAGGCGGCCAGCAGCTCCATGGCGCGCGCCAGCGCGGCGCGGGCGGGGCCCGCCGCCTCGCCATGCTCGATGGCGAGCCCCGCAAGGCAGCGCACCGCGCGCAGCGTCGCCTCGGCGCGCTCCATGTAGCGGCCGAGCCAGAACAGGTTCTCGGCGGCGCGGCTCGGCAGGTAGCCGATGACGCGCGTGATCGCGACGCGGTCGGGCGTCGGCAGCAGCGTCGCCGGCTCGACCGGCTCGTCGGCGGCGATCCACACGTCGGCGGACCGGCCGCCGAGCTGCATGGAGAGCGAGCGCGGGTCGTCGTCGTCGGAGAGCCGGCAGAAGCCGCCGGGCAGCACCTCCCAGCCGTCCGGCGTCGCCACCACGAAGGCGCGCAGCGTGAACGGGCGCGGCCGCAGACGCCCGTCGCGCCACACCGGCATGGTGGAGACGCCGATGGGCTCCTGCGCCACCACCTCGACGGCGCGCCGCTCCAGCCAGTCGTCGAGCCGGGCGCGGGAGGCCGCGTCGAGCGCGGCGACGCGCACGGGCATCGTGCCGAACGGCCAGCCCTCGGCGCGCGAATAGGCCGGGGCGACGGCGAACTCCTCGAGCCGCGCCCGCGCCGCGTCGCGCGCCGCCTCCTGCCCGCACCACCACGTCGCGACGTTGGGCAGCTTCAAATCCTCGCCGAGAAGGCGGCGGGCGAGCGCCGGCAGGAAGGCGAGCAAGGCGCGCGATTCCAGCAGGCCCGCGCCGAGCGGGTTAGCGAGCACGACGGAGCCGGCGCGCACCGCCTGCGCCAGCCCCGGCGCGCCGATGCGCGAATCCGGGTCCAGCTCCACCGGGTCGGCGAACTCGGCGTCGAGCCGGCGCACCAGCACGTCGACCTTCTTCAGCCCGCCGATGGTGCGCACGTAGACGGCGTCGTCGCGCACCGTCAGGTCGCCGCCCTCGACCAGCAGGAAGCCGAGATAGCGCGACAGATAGGCGTGCTCGAAATAGGTCTCGTTGAGGGGGCCGGGCGTCAGCAGGCCGATGCGCGAGGATTCGCGGCCGGCCTGCGCCGCGAGCGCGCCGCGCCACGCCTGGAAGAACGGCGCGAGCCGGCGCACGTTCATGGCGGCGTAGAGGTCCGGCAGAGCGCGCGACAGCGCGATGCGGTTCTCCAGCGCGTAGCCCATGCCGGAGGGGGCCTGCGCGCGGTCGCCGAGCACCCACCAGCGCCCGTCCGCGCCGCGGCCGAGATCGGCGGCGTAGACCTGCAGGCGGCCCGCGCCACGCCCGGTGACGCGGACCATCGGGCGCAGGAAGTCCGGGCTGGCGGCGAGCGCGGCGGCCGGCAGCGCGCCGTCGCGCACCAGCCCGGCGGGGCCGTAGGCATCGGCCAGCACGCGGTCGAGCAGCGCGGCGCGCTGCTTCAGCCCGGCCTCGACCTCGCGCCATTCCGCCTGCGGGATCACCAGCGGCAGATGGCTCAGCGGCCACGCCCGCTCGCGGCTCTCGCCGGCGTCGTAGACGCGGTAGTAGACGCCGGTGTCGCGCTGGTGGCGGTCGGCGAGGGCGAAGGCGCGCCCCACCTCCTCGCGCCCCATGCGGGCGAGCGCCTCCAGCGCCGTCGCCCAGTGCGGGCGGGGACGGCCGTGCTCGTCGACCAGCTCGTCGCGCACGCCGGGCAGCGCGCGGTAGCCGCCGAGCAGGGCGGCGACGTCGTCGCGCAGGGCGGGCTCGGCGGGGCGCGGCGGCATGAAGGCGGGCATCCTGTGTCAGCGCCCGGCGTCGCCGGGGCGGCGGCGGCAGCCTAGACCATTCGCGGCGGCGGCGGAAAGCGCCGCTCCTCAAACGCCCGGCGGCCGCCGCAGGTCCAGCGTCGTCGGAAATTCCGCCGGGCGCTCGGCCGGCGGCATCGCCGTCGGGCCGGGCGTGTGGCCGAACGGGACAAACCGCGCCAGCCGCCGCGCCTCCGCCTCGTAGGCGTTGACCGGCGCGGTCTCGTAGTTGCGCCCGCCGGGATGGCTGACATGGTAGACGCAGCCGCCCAACGAGCGGCCGTTCCAGCCGTCGAGGATGTCGAAGGTCAGCGGCGCGTGGACGTCGATGACGGGGTGCAGGCCGGAGGCCGGCTTCCACGCCTTGAAGCGCACGCCCGCCACCGCCTCGCCCGGCGCGCCGGCCTCGACCAGCGGCACGCGCCGTCCGTTGCAGGCGACGACGTGGCGCGCGGCGTCGAAGCCGGTCACCTTGACCTGCAGCCGCTCCACCGAGCTGTCGACGTAGCGCACCGTGCCGCCGGCCGCGCCCTCCTCGCCGGTGACGTGCCAGGGCTCCAGCGCCTGTCGGATCTCCATCTCGACGCCGCCGTGGCGGACCTTGCCGTAGAACGGGAAGCGGAACTCGCGCTGCGCCTCGAACCACAGCGGGTCGAGCGCGTAGCCCGCGCCGCGCAGATCGTCGAGCACTTCGAGGAAGTCGGCCCACACGAAGTGCGGCAGCATGAAGCGGTCGTGCAGGCGCGTGCCCCAGCGCGTCAGCGGGCCGGTGCGCGGGGCGCGCCAGAACCAGGCGATCAGCGCCCGCAGCAGCACCTGCTGGGCGAGGCTCATGCGCCAGTCCGGCGGCATCTCGAACGAGCGGAACTCCACCAGCCCCAGCCGTCCGGTGGGCGAATCCGGCGAGAACAATTTGTCGATGCAGATCTCCGAGCGGTGGGTGTTGCCGGAGACGTCGGTGAGCAGGTTGCGGAACAGCCGGTCGACGAGCCACGGAGGCGTCGGGCGGCCGCCCGGCCCCTCCACCAGGGCCATGGCGATCTCCAGCTCGTACAGGCTGTCGTGGCGCGCCTCGTCGACGCGCGGGGCCTGGCTCGTCGGCCCGATGAACAGGCCGGAGAACAAATAGGACAGCGAGGGGTGGCGCTGCCAGTAGGTCACCAGGCTGCGCAGCAGGTCGGGCCGGCGCAGGAACGGGCTGTCGGCCGGCGTCGCGCCGCCGACCACCACGTGGTTGCCGCCGCCGGTGCCGGTGTGCCGCCCGTCGACCATGAACTTCTCGGCCCCGAGCCGCGCCTGCCGTGCGTCCTCGTAGAGGTCGCGGGTGATCGCCACGCACTCGCCCCACGAGGCGGCGGGCTGCACGTTGACCTCGATCACGCCGGGGTCCGGCGTCACCTTGAGCACGTCGACGCGCGGGTCGGAGGGCGGCGGGTAGCCCTCGACGCGCACCGGCAGGCCGAGTTCGCGCGCCGTCTCCTCCAGCGCGGCGAGCAGGTCGAGATAGTCCTCCAGCGCCCGCGCCGGCGGCATGAAGGCGTGCAGGATGCCGTCGCGCGTCTCGAAGGCGATGGCGGTGCGCACCGGCTCGCCGGCGTCGCCGGCGCTCTGCTCGCGCACGTCCTGCCGCATGTCCAAGGCCGCTTCCGAGGCGTGCTGCGTCTGCGCCGTCGGGTGCAGGCGGCGCGCCGCCGCGAGGTCTTCCGCCGGCCGCAGCGGGGCGCGCGGCTCGAACGGGTCGGCCGGCTGGATGAACGGGTAGTCCGCCTCGGGCACGTGCGGCAGCGAGGCGAGCGGCAGGCGGAAGCCGACCGGCGAATCGCCGGGCACGAGGAACAGCCGGCCCCGCCGCAGCGTCCATTTCTCGCTGGTCCAGCGCCGGTCGCCGGCGCGCCCCTGCGCGGCCTGCACCGGCAGCACGTAGCCGACGGGCTGGCCGAGGCCGCGCTCGAACACGCGGGCGATGCGCGCCCGCGCCTCGGGGTCGTCGAGCCGGGAGTCGAGCGGGTCCACGTTGGCCGGCAGCTCGGCCTCCTTGAGGATCCAGCGCGCCGGATCCTCGTAGGCCGGCAGGGCGAAGTCGGCGGCGATGCCGAGCCGCTGCGCCACGCCCGCCGCGACGCGGGCCGGGGCGTCGTCGGGCGGCGGTGCGGCCGGCGTCTCGACGGCCAGCAGCGAGGGGTCGCGCCACATCGGCTCGCCGTCCTTGCGCCAGTACAGCGCGAAGGTCCAGCGCGGCAGGCTTTCGCCGGGATACCACTTGCCCTGGCCGTGGTGCAGCAGGCCGCCGGGGGCGAAGCGGGCGCGCAGCCGGCGCGCCAGGTCGTCGGCCAGCGCGCGCTTGGTGGGGCCGACGGCGGCGGTGTTCCACTCCGCGCCGTCATAGTCGTCGATCGACACGAAGGTCGGCTCGCCGCCCATGGTCAGGCGCACGTCCTGCGCGGCGAGGTCGCGGTCGACCTCGTGGCCCAGCCGCTCAAGCGCCTGCCACGCCGGGTCGGAGAAGGGCAGCGTCACGCGCGGGGCCTCGCGGATGCGCGTCACGCCCATGTGGAAGTCGAAGTCGACCTCGGCGTAGCCGACGAGGCCGGAGATCGGCGCGGCCGAGCGGTAGTGCGGCGTCGCCGCCAGCGGAATGTGGCCCTCGCCGCAGAACAGCCCGGAAGTGGGGTCGAGGCCGATCCACCCCGCGCCGGGGATGTAGACCTCCGCCCAGGCGTGCAGGTCGGTGAAGTCGTGGTCCGTGCCCGCCGGCCCGTCCAGCGCCTTGAGGTCGTGCTTGAGCTGGATGAGATAGCCGGAGACGAAGCGCGCGGCGAGGCCGAGGCGGCGCAGCACCTGCACCAGCAGCCAGCCCGTGTCGCGGCACGAGCCCTTGCGCAGGCGCAGCGTCTCCGCCGGCGTGTGGACGCCGGGCTCCATGCGCACGATGTAGCCGATCTCCTCCTGCAGGCGCTGGTTCAGCCCGACGAGGAAGTTCACCACCGGCGTCGGCTCGCGCGGGATCGCCGCCACGTAGGCGTCGAGCTCAGGGCTGCCGTCCTCGGGCTCCAGATAGGGCAGAAGCTCGTGCTTCAGCTCGGGCGGGTAAGCGAAGGGAACCGTCTCGGCGTAGTCCTCGACGAAGAAGTCGAACGGGTTGACCACGGCCAGCTCGGCCACGAGGTCGACCTCGATCTTCAGCTCGGTCGCGGGCTCGGGGAAGACGAGCCGCGCCAGCCAGTTGCCGTGCGGGTCCTGCTGCCAGTTGATGAAATGGTTGGCGGGCGTCACCCGCAGCGCGTAGCTCTCCACCGCCGTGCGGCTGTGCGGGGCCGGGCGCAGCCGGATGGTCTGCGGGCCGATCGCCAC
Organism: Alsobacter ponti; assembly: GCF_024294805.1. Taxonomy (GTDB): domain Bacteria; phylum Pseudomonadota; class Alphaproteobacteria; order Rhizobiales; family Beijerinckiaceae; genus Alsobacter; species Alsobacter ponti. The sequence continues at coordinate 51,846 of NZ_JANCLU010000024.1, read as the reverse complement.
CGGCCGGTCGTAGCGGTAATGCGTGACGTGGTTCAGGGCGGCGACGATCGACACGTTTTCCATCCCGCGTTGAGGAGGCGGCCGTGTTGCGGCCGCGCTCCAGCCTAGGCGCGACGGCGGAGGAGGCAAGGGTCATGCCGGATCGGGCGCGCTTTCGCCGCCTGGCGCGTTGGGCGATGATGACCCTTCGAGCCCAGGGAGGCCGCCATGGCTGACGCAGCGACCCGCACCGAAACCGACTCGTTCGGCCCCATCGCGGTCCCGGCCGCGCGCTACTGGGGCGCGCAGACGCAGCGCTCGCTGGAGAATTTCCGCATCGGCACGGAGCTGATGCCGGCGCCGCTGATCGAGGCGCTGCTGATCGTCAAGAAGGCGGCGGCGCAGACCAACCGCGAGCTGGGCGAGCTGGACCCCAGGCTCGCCGACGCCATCGTCGCGGCGGCGGACGAGGGGCTGGCCGGGCGGCTGGCGGGCGAATTCCCGCTCGCCGTGTGGCAGACCGGCTCCGGCACCCAGACCAACATGAACGTCAACGAAGTGCTGGCCGGGCGCGCCAACGAAGCGCTTGCCGGCACGCGCGGCGGCAAGTCGCCGGTCCACCCCAACGACCACGTCAACCGGGGCCAGTCGTCCAACGACACGTTCCCGACGGCGATGCACGTCGCCGCGGCGCGCGAGATCGCGCAGCGCCTGCTGCCCTCGCTCGCCGGTCTGCGCAAGGCCCTCGCCGCCAAGGCGGAGGCGTTCGCCGACATCGTCAAGATCGGCCGCACCCACACGCAGGACGCCACGCCGATGACGCTCGGCCAGGAGTTCTCGGGCTACGAGGCGCAGGTGGCCGGGGCCATCCGCCGCGTCGAGGCCGCGCTGCCGGAGCTCTACCCGCTGGCGCAGGGCGGCACGGCGGTCGGCACCGGGCTCAACGCCCATCCCGATTTCGCGCGCATGGTGGCGGAGCGCATCGCCGCGCTCACCGGCCTGCCCTTCGTCTCCGCCCCCAACAAGTTCGAGGCGCTGGCGAGCCACGACGCGCTGGTGTTCGTCCACGGGGCGCTGTCCGCCGCCGCCGCCGGCCTGTTCAAGGTCGCCAACGACATCCGCCTGCTCGGCTCCGGCCCGCGCTCGGGGCTGGGCGAGCTGATCCTGCCCGAGAACGAGCCGGGCTCCTCGATCATGCCCGGCAAGGTCAACCCGACGCAGGCGGAGGCGCTGACCATGGTGTGCGCACGCGTGTTCGGCAACGAGACCACGGTGGCGATGGCCGGCAGCCAGGGCCATTTCGAGCTGAACGTCTACAAGCCCGTCATCGCCGACGCGGTGCTGCAATCGGTGCGCCTGCTCGCCGACGCGGCCGACAGCTTCCGCGCCCATTGCGTCGAGGGGCTGGACGCCAACCGGTCCCGCATCGACGAGCTGATGCGCCGCTCGCTCATGCTGGTGACGGCGCTCGCCCCGCGCATCGGCTACGACGCGGCGGCCAAGCTCGCCAAGGCCGCCCACGCCAACGGTACGACGCTGCGCGAAGAGGCCCTGCGCCTCGGCCTGGTCACCGAGGCGGAGTTCGACGAACTGGTCCGCCCCGAGCGCATGACCGGGCCGGGGTAGGACTGGACGCTCAGGGAGAAATTTTCGGGCGGGCCTCCGGCCCGCCCCTCCCCGACGCGGTAAAGCGCCACGCTGGCGCGCGGGCCTCCGGCCCGCCCGTCCCCGGGTCGGTGCAGCGAAAGCGGAACCGAACCCGGGGCCCAGCGCAATATGTCGCGCGTCAGCGCGTCCTGATGAAAAGGCTGATGCAGCGCCGCTTCGCGGCATCATCCATGCGCTGGGTCCCGGATTCCCCTCCGCTTCGCTGCGGGGCTCCGGGAACGGGGGGCGGGCGGGAGGCCCGCCCATTAATCTCACGCGGCGCGTTCGGCTTCGCGGCGGTCGACGCCGTGGAGGAGCCAGGCGGCGACGAAGCCCGTCGCGGCCATGGCCAGCGCGCAGGCGAACAGCGAGGGCGCCGCGCCGAAGCGGTGATAGGCCGGGCCGAACAGCGCCGGCGCGATCGCCTGTCCCGAAAAGAAGAAGAAGGCGTGCAGCGCCACCGCCGAGCCGCGGGCCGTGGGCGCGAGCTCGGTGGCGCGGTTCTGCAGCGTGCTGTGCAGCATGAAGAAGCCGAGGCCGATGGCGGTGAAGCAGGCCATGCCGACGCGCCAGTTCGCGGCGAAGCCGAACCCGGCCAGCCCGAGGCCGACGAGCACGCCGCCGAGCCGCATCGCGCCGAACGGGCCGATGGTCCCGAGGATGCGCCCCGCCAGCACCGAGAACAGGATGCCGCCGACGCCGATGCCGGCGATGATGAACCCCGCCTCCGACGGGCCGCCCGCGCTTTGGCTGCGCAGCATCTCGGCGATGTAGGGCAGCACGCCGTAGATCGACAGGCCCTCGGCGAACACGCCGCCGTAGCAGATATAGGCGCGCGGGTTGCGGAAGATGATGCCGTAGCGCCCGAACGTCGTGCCGAGGTCGAAGCGCGGGCGCGTTTCCGGGCCGTTGCGCGGCAGCAGCAGCACCGTGCCGAGCGCCGCCGCCCCGGCGATGCCGGCGGTGACGCCGATGGCGACGCGCCATCCCGCCGCGTCGGCGAGCACGCCCGCCGTGGTGACGCCGGCGATCTGGCCGATCAGCGTGACGGCCATCAGCCGGCCGATGGCGATCTGCCGGCGGTCGAGCGCGAACCGGTCGCCCAGCATGGCGAGCGCCAGCGGGATGACGCCGCCGGCGGCGATGCCGGCCGCGACGCGGCTGGCGAACAGCAGGTTCAGCGACCCGGCCACCGCGCCGAGCCCGATCATCAGCGCCATCAGCGCGACGCACACCTTCAGCACCGCCGACTTGCCGAACGTGTCGCCGAGCGGGCCGAGGATGGGCTGGCAAAGGCCGTAGGGCAGCGCGTAGCTGGTCGACAGCAGCGCCACCGTGGTGACCGGGGCGGCGAACTCGGCGGCGATGGAGGGCACCATCGGGTCGGTGACGCGCGCGCCGAGCGAACTCGCGAAGCAGGCGAGCCCGAGGGTCAGGAGGAAAACCGTGTCGCGCGCGGCCATCGCGGGGAAACCTCGTGGAGCGGCCGCTCGCGGGCCGGTCGCGTCCGGCGCGCCCGCCGGCCGGGACGAAGGTTTCGGGTCGCCGCGCGCGCCTGTCAATGCGCGGCAGCCTTGAGCGCCCCGCACTTGCCACTTGGGGCCGCCGCGCGCTACACAGGGCCATTCTCCGTGTCGGGGTGCGGCGCCTTCGGGCGTCGCTGAGAGGCCGCGAGGCCAACCCGTCGAACCTGATCCGGCTCGTACCGGCGAAGGGAACGCGCGATGAGTCCGCTCCGGCCCGCAGGGCCAAACCCCGCACCTGTCGTTTCGAACGCGAGCCGCGCGCCTGCCGCGCGCCCGCCCGCCGGCAGTCCGTCCAGCGCTCGCCCCCGCGCGCGGCGCGGATTCGCCGGGCCGCTGGCCGGCCTCGTCCTGCTGGCGCTGTGGGAGGCGGCGACGCGCCTCCTCGCCGTGCCCGCCTGGGTGCTGCCCGCGCCCTCCCGCGTGCTTACCGTGCTCGTCACGCGCGCCGACGTCATCCTGCCCGAGGCGGCGGTGACCTTGGGCGAGATCGTCTGCGGGCTGGCGGTCGGCGGGCTGGTCGGCGTGGCGGCCGGGCTCGCCATGGCGCGCTGGCCGCTGGTGGAGCGCGCCGTCGGCCCGGCGCTGGTGGCGAGCCAGGCCCTGCCGGTGTTCGCCATCGCGCCGCTGCTGGTGGTGTGGTTCGGCTTCGGCATCGGCTCCAAGGTGGCGATGTCGAGCCTCATCATCTTCTTCCCCGTCGCCACGAGCTTCCTCGAGGGGCTGCGCCGCACGCCGCCCGGCCTCGTCGACCTGGCGCGGCTCTACAGCGCGACGCCGGCGCAGTTGTTGTGGCTGGTGCGCGCGCCCTCGGCCCTGCCGAGCCTCGCCGCCGGGCTGCGCATCGCCGCGGCGGTGGCGCCCATCGGAGCCATCGTCGGCGAATGGGTCGGGGCCTCGTCCGGCCTCGGCCTGCTCATCCTCCACGCCAACGCGCGCATGCAGACGGACACGGTGTTCGCCGCGCTCGTCGTGCTGGCGCTGATCTCCATCGCCCTGTGGGCCGCCGTCGACGCCGCGACGCGCCGGCTGGTCCGCTGGGCCCCCGACACGCTCTCCCGCTGAAAGGACACGTTATGCGCCTCCCCCGTCTCGCAGCCGCCCTGATAGCCGCCGCGCTCGCCGCGACGCCCGCCGCCGCGCAGGACAAGCTCACCGTGCTGCTCGACTGGTTCGTGAACCCGGACCACGCCGCCCTCGTGATCGCCCGGGAAAAGGGCTTCTTCGCCAAGGCGGGGCTCGACGTGACGCTGGTCGAGCCGGCCGACCCCTCCGCGCCGCCGCGCCTCGTGGCGGCCGGGCAGGGCGACATCGCCGTCACCTACCAGCCGAACCTGTACCAGCAGGTGAAGGAAGGCCTGCCGCTGGTGCGCATCGGCGCGGCGGTGGCGACGCCGCTCAACAGCCTCGTCGTGCTCGCCGACGGGCCTGTGAAGAGCCTCGCCGACCTCAAGGGCCGCACCGTCGGCTACTCCGTCGCCGGCTTCGAGGAGGCGCTGCTCGGCGCGATGCTGGAGCAGGCGGGGCTGAAGCTTTCGGACGTGAAGCTCGTCAACGTCAACTTCGCGCTGAACCCGGCCCTGCTCGGCGGGCAGGTCGACGCGGTGATCGGCTCGTTCCGCAATTTCGACCTCACCGAGCTGTCGCAGGCCGGCAGGCCCGGCCGCGCCTTCTACCCGGAGGAGAACGGCGTGCCGCCCTATGACGAGCTGATCTACGTGGTGCGCCAGGACCTCGCCGGCGACGCGCGCGTGCGCCGCTTCCTCGACGCCGTGGAGCAGGCGACGCTATGGACGCTGAACAACCCGCGCGAGGCGTGGGCGCTCTTCGCCAAGGCCAACCCGAAGTCGGACGACGCGCTCAACCGGCAGGCCTGGACCGACACGCTGCCGCGGCTGGCCGCCAGCCCCGCCGCGCTCGACGGCGCGCGCTACGCCCGCTTCGCCGAGTTCATGAAGGCGCGCGGCCTGATCGACACGATCGAGCCGGTGGAGCGCTACGCGGTGCGCCGCTGAGTCAGGCCTTCCACAGCCGGTGGAAGTGGTGGACGGGGCCGTGGCCCCGTCCGATCGTCAGCCGGTCGGCGGCGGCGAGCGCGCCGGTGAGGTAGGTCTTCGCCTCGCGCACGGCGCGCGGCAGTTCCAGCCCGCGCGCCAGCCCGGCCGCGATGGCGGCCGACAGCGTGCAGCCCGTGCCGTGCGTGTTGCGGGTGGCGATGCGCTTCGCCTCCAGCCGCTCGACGCCCTCGGGCGTCACCAGCAGGTCGACGCTGGCCGGCCCCTCGGCGTGGCCGCCCTTCATCAGCACGCGCCTCGCGCCGCGCGCCAGCAGCGCCTCGCCCTGGCGGCGCATGGCGGCCTCGTCGGTGGCGACCGGCTCGTCGAGCAGCGCCGCCGCCTCGGGCAGGTTGGGCGTGATCAGCAGGCAACGCGGAACGAGCACGTCGCGCAGCGCCGCCACGGCGTCCGACACGAGCAGCCTGTCGCCGCTCGTCGCGACCATCACCGGGTCCAGCACCACCGTCTCGACGTTGTGGCGGTCGAGCCCCGCCGCCACCGCCTCGATGACGCGGGCGTTGGCCAGCATGCCGATCTTCACCGCGCTCACGTCGAAGTCCGAGAACACCGAATCCATCTGCGCCTTGATGAAGCTCACCGGCACGTCCTGGATCGCCTGCACGCCCAGCGTGTTCTGCGCCGTCAGCGCGGTGATCACCGTCGCGCCGTAGACGCCCAGCGCCGAGAAGGTTTTCAAATCGGCCTGGATGCCAGCGCCGCCGCCCGAATCCGAGCCGGCGATGGTGACGGCGATGGGCGTGCGGTGGGGCTGGTGCGGCATGGCGGGCGTCCCGGAGGCGTTTCGTCGACCTCAGCTAGCTATCAGCCGGCCCCGGCGCAAGCGCGCAGGAAGGCGGCGGCGGCGCGCAGCCGCTCGGCCGGCGTGCGCGTCGGCGTCGGCCACACCAGCCGTCCCTCGCGCCAGGCGCAGGGCGGGTCGAGGTGCGGCGGCGCGGCCGGCTCCGAGCCGGGCCGGAAGCTCGCGGCCAGCCCCTGCGGGCCGCCGTCGAGCCGCGCCACGCCGAGCGCCCGGCACTCGACGGCGAGCCGCGCCAGCACGAGCAGCCGGTCGAGCGCCTTCGGCCGGTCGCCGAAGCGGTCCTCGATCTCCTCCGCCAGCCCGGCGACCTCGCGCGCCGAGCCCGCAAGCGCGATGCGGCGGTAGAGGTTGAGCCGCGGCTCGGGCTCGGGGATGTATTCCGGCGGAATGGCGGCGGCGCAGCCCAGCTCGATCTCCGGCGTCCACTCCTCCGGCGGCGTTTCGCCGCGCGCGGCGGCCAGCGCGCGCTCCAGCAGGTGCTGGGCCAGCCCCGCGCCGACCAGCCGCAGGTGCCCGCTCTGGTCGGCCCCGAGCAGGTCGCCCGCGCCGCGCTGGTCGAGGTCGCGCGCGCTGATGGCGAAGCCCGCGCCCGGCCGGTCGAGCGCCGCCAGCGTCTCCAGCCGCCGACGCGTCGGCGCGGCGAGGCGGCGGTCGGGGTCGGTCAGCAGCAGGCAGGAGCCGCGCGCACGGCCGCGCCCGACGCGTCCGCGCAATTGGTGGAGCTGCGCCAGGCCGAAGCGGTCCGGCCGCCACACGATCATGGTGTTCGCGTTGGGCACGTCGAGCCCGCTCTCGACGATGTTGGTGGCCAGCAGCACGTCGCCGCGCCCGTCGGCGAAACGCAGCATGGCGTCGTCGATGTCGGTGGGCTTCATGCCGCCATGGGCGGTCAGGATCTCGAGCTCCGGCGCGATCTCGGCGAGCCGCCGCGTCCACGGCGCCATGTCCTCGACGCGCGGGCAGACGACGAAGCTCTGGCCGCCGCGCCGGCGCTCGCGCAGCAGCTCCTCGCGCACCACCGACGGCGCGTAGGGCAGCAGGGCGGTGCGCACCGGCCGGCGCGGGGCGGGCGGCGTGGCGATGACGCTGAGGTCGATGAGCCCGGCGAGCGAGGCCTGCAGCGTGCGCGGGATCGGCGTTGCCGTCAGCGCCAGCACGTGCGCGTCTTGCCCGAGCGCGCGGATCTTCGCCTTGTGCGCCTCACCGAAGCGCTGCTCCTCGTCGATGACGACCAGCCCCAGCTCGCGGAACGCCACGCCCTTGCCGGCCAGCGCGTGCGTGCCGATGACGATGCGCACCGAGCCGTCGCGCAGCCCCGCCTTGACGGCGCGCGCCTCGGCCGCGGCGACGAAGCGCGACAGCTCGCGCACCTCGACGCCGAAGCCGGCGAAGCGGCGGCGGAAGGTCTCGACGTGCTGGCGGGCGAGCACGGTGGTGGGGGCGGCGATGGCGACCTGCCGCCCGGCGAACACGCAGGCGGCGGCGGCGCGCAGCGCCACCTCCGTCTTGCCGAAGCCGACATCGCCGCACACCAGCCGCTCGGTGCGCCGGTTGCCGGCGAGGTCGCGCAACGCGTCGGCGATGGCGCGCGCCTGGTCGCGCGTCTCGCGCCAGGGGAAGCGCGCGGCGAAGCGCGCCAGCCGGTCGGCGGGCGCGGCCAGCGGCGCGGCCGTTTCCGTGGCGCGCCGGCGGGCCAGCTCGGCCAGACGCCGGGCCGTCTCGGCCAGCTCCGCCTCCACCTCGCCGCGCCGGCGCAGCCAGGCGCGCGCGTTGAGCGCGTCGAGCGCCACGTCGGCCTCGGCGGAGCCGTAGCGCCACAGCGCACCGGCCTGCGCCACCGGCAGCATCAGCGCCTCGTCGCCGGCGAAGCGCAGGCGGATCGTCTCGGTCGCGCCGGCCTCGCCCGCCTCGACCGTCTCCAGCCCCTCCAGCACGCATAGCCCGTGGTCGCGGTGGACCACGACGTCGCCGGGCCGGAAGGCCTCGTCGCCGAGGAAGGCGTCGGCCGCACGGCCGGCCGGCGCGCCGGCGTCGGCCCCGTGGAGGTCGGCGGCGGTGACGACGACGGCGTCGCCTTCCGGCGCGCGAAAGCCGCTCGTCGACGGCAGCACGAGGGAAGCCGCCGCACCCTTCGGCAGCTTCGCGACGTCGCGCCATGACGAGGCCCGCGCCGGCGCGCCGAGGCCGGCGGCGCGGGCCAGCCGCCGCAGCCCGGCCTCGTCCGGCGCGGCAAGGACGACGCGGCGGCCGGCCTTTCGCTCGGCGGCGGCGAACTCGTGCAGGGCGGCCGCCGGGTCCGGCGCGGCGGAGAAGCGCGGCGCGTCGTTCTCCTCCGCCTCGGCCAGCTCGACGGGCGACAGCGCCGCGAAGCCGTCCCGCCACGCGTCCAGCGTGAGATAGAGCGCGGACGGCTCGGCCAGCCCCTGCGCCTCGCGCGGGCCGAAGCGCCGACGCGTCTCCCACGCTTCGGCGGCGAGCGCCAGGAACGCTTCGATGCGCTCCCGCGCGCCCGGATCCGCCACGGCGGCGAAGCCGGCCAGCAGGTCGAAGGGGGATGCCAGCGGCCCGGGGGCGGCGAACGGGCCCGGCAGGCTCTCCTGTCCCGGCCGCCACGCCTCGCTCGCGGGCCAGACGGCGATGTCGCCAAGCTCGCCGACGCCGCGCTGGGTCGCCGCGTCGTAGACGCGCAGGCCGGCGATGCGCCCGTCGTCGATCTCGAGCCGCACCGGAGAGGCGCGGTCGGAGGGGAACAGGTCGATCACCTCGCCGCGCCAGGCGACCTCGCCCGGCTCGTCGACGCGGTCGTCGCGCCAGTAGCCGCGCGAGGCGAGCGCGCGGTCGAGCGCCTCGGCGTCGAACGGCCCTCGCGCCAGCGTCAGCGCCGCGTCGCGCAGCGCGGCGGGGTCGGGCAGGCGCTGGGCCAGCGCCTCGGCGGTGGTGACGGCGAGGCGGGGGCCGCCCGTCCGCGCCAGCCCGGCGAGCGCCGCGAGGCGGCGGCCCATGATGCCGGCGGAGGGCGGCACGCGGTCATAGGGCAGGCAGTCCCACGCGGGCAGCGCGTGCACGTCCACGTCCGGATCGAGAGCGGCGGCGATCTCGGCGACGGCGGCGGCCCGAGGCTCGTCGCGGGCCACGAACACGGCCGCGCCGCGTTCGCGCGCCGCCGCCAGAGCGACGAGGGCCGCCGCCCCTTCCGAGCCGGCGGGCGCGGAGGGGCCGGCGCGCGGGACGGGCGGCGCGGCGCGAAGGGTCCTGGAGGTCATGCGGCGATCCGGTGCGGCGGGACGCCCGACAACGCCTTGCGCGGGGCGCGGTTGCCCGGACGTGACGTGGCAGGTGACTTGCCGGCGCGCCGATTCAAGCCTAGCTGTGCCGGCATGGAGATCACCGAGAGCCCCTGCATCCAGGTTTGCGTCATGGACCGCGCGGCGGGCCTCTGCATCGGGTGCGGCCGCACCATCGACGAAATTTCCCGCTGGGCCGCGATGAGCCCGGCGGAGCGCCGGGCCATCATGGACAGATTGCCCCGGCGACTGGCCGAGGCCAAGCTCGAACCCCTGCCGCCGCGCGTGCGGACCGGCCGCCGCCGGCTGCGCGAACGCTCGTAAGCGAGGGCGGGCCGCCTTCTGCGGCGACCGGGCAGGCCGGCCGCGCGTTGTCCTTTCGAGCGTTGTCCTTGCGCAAGCGGGGCCGGGGCGCGGAGAATGGACTGCGGCAATCAGAGGAGCACGACGTGGGCGATCCGTATCGCGTGAAACCGGGCCAGAAGGTCAAGCTCTCCGACATCGACCCGCGCGACACCGACGCGCTGGGCTCCGAGGACGAAGCGCGCGGCCGGCTCTATCTCGACGCCACCGCCATCGACACGCTGCAGGACCGGCTCTACGCCGAGGGCAAGCGCTCGCTCCTCGTGATCCTGCAGGGCATGGACACGTCCGGCAAGGACGGCACGGTGCGCGGTGTGTTCAACACGACTGGCCCGCTCGGCGTCCAGGTGACCGCGTTCCGCCGGCCCTCCGAGGAGGAGATGGCGCACGATTTCCTGTGGCGCGCGCACCTCGCCGCGCCGCGCCGGGGCACGATCGGCATCTTCAACCGCTCGCATTACGAGGACGTGCTGGTGGTGAAGGTGCGCAAGCTCGTGCCGGCGTCCGACATCGAGAAGCGCTACGACCAGATCAACGCCTTCGAGAAGATGCTGACCGAAAACGGCGTCACCATTCTCAAGTTCATGCTGCACATCTCGAAGGCCGAGCAGCGCGAGCGGCTGCAGGAGCGCCTGGACGACCCCAAGAAGCACTGGAAGTTCAACCCCGGCGATCTCGACGACCGCAAGAGCTGGGGCGACTTCATGGACGCCTACGAAACCATGCTGCACCGCTGCTCCACCGAGTGGGCGCCGTGGAGGATCGTGCCGGCCGACCGCAAATGGGCCCGCAACGCCGTCATCGCCGACGTGGTGCGCAAGACGCTCGAGGACATGAACCCCACCTATCCGAAGGTGTCGTGGGATCCCAAGAGCATCAAGATCGTCTGAGCGGCCTCAGCGGCGCAGGCCCGGCAGCAGCCAGTTGAGCGCCGACGCGCCGGCGAGGTAGACGGCGCAGGCGATGCCGATGGACTCGACGGTCACCCCCGCGTCGATGGCGAAGCCGAACAGGATGGGCGTGGCGGCCGAGGCCACCACCGCCACCGACAGGCACAGCGCCCGCACCATGCCGAGGTGGCGCGTGCCGTAGAGCTCGGCCAACACCGCCGGCACGACCACGTTGTTGGCCCCCGCCGTCGCGCCGGTCAGCGCGAAGAAGGCGAGCGCGGCGAACGGGCCGGTGACGAAGGCCAGCATCAGCGACGAGGCGAACAGCCCGGCCAAATGGAGGCGGCTCATGCGCAGGCCGCCGAAGCGGTCCACCGCGAAGCCCATCAGCACGCCGCAGCCCACCGAGGCCAGGGCGTAGCCGGTGAGGCTCGCCGCCATCAGTTCCAGCGGCCAGCCCTTCGTCTCGGCGAGGTGGCGCTGGTAAAACAGGTAGCCGGTCATGATGGCGGGCGGGGCCACGATGGACGGCAGGAAGGCGAGGAAGGCGCGGTCGCGCAGGATCGAGAGGCGGGTCGGGGCCGTGGCGTCCGGCTCGGCCCGCCCCGCCGGGGAGGACGCCGGGGCCTCGCCGTCCGGCCGCAGCCAGAGCACCGCCGCCAGCGCGAGCGCCAGCACGCTCGCGGCCATCTTCCACGCCACCGTCCAGCCGAGCGACGCGATCACCGCCAGCGCGATGCCGGGCAGGATCGCCTCGCCGGTCGGAAAGCCCAGCGTGGCGAGGCCGACCGCCCGTCCGCGCACGCCGGACGGCAGGCGCGCCGCGCTGGTGATCGCGGCGTGGCCGAGCATGCCCTGCCCGAAGACGCGCAGCATGAACAGCGACAGGCCGAGCATGACGATATTGCCCGCCAGCGACAGCGACAGCGCCGCGGTGGCCAATCCCGCCAGCGCCGCGGTCGCGTAGACCCGGACGCTGACCCGGTCCAGCACGCCGCCGGCCCAGATCATCGTCACGCCCGAGGCCAGCGTCGCTGCGGAATAGAGGCTCCCGAAGGCGGCGTTGCCGAGCCCGAAGGCGGCGCGGATGTCGGGGCCGGAGAGCGAGATGAAGAAGGTCTGCCCGAACGACGACATCAAGGCCATCGAATAGCCGAACGACGCCATGGCTCCGTGGCGTCGGAGGAAGTCGAGATAGGTCATCGCGGCGGGGGAACTCCGGCGTCAGGCGGCGAAGCCGGCGAGGCGTTCCGGCAGCAGCGCGATGCGGGCGCGGTCCGCGTTGGCGAAGGCGATGCGCAGATGCGTGTCCTGCCCCGGGCCGAAATAGCTGCCCGGCAGGCCGAGCACGCCGCGCTCGGCCGCGAGGCGCTCGCCGACGCGCGACGCCGCGAGGCCGGGGAAAGGGTGCGCCAGATAGGCGAAATAGGCCCCCACCGAGTCCACCCGCCAGCCGGGCGCGGCCGCCACGGCGGCCTCGAAGGCGGCGGCGCGCGCCGCGATCTCCTGGCGGTTCGCCTCGCGCCACTCCGCCAGCGCAGGGATCGCCCAGGCCAGCGCCGCCTGTCCCGGCCGCGCGGCGCAGATCTGCATGCAGTCGAGCACCTTGGCGATCTCGGCGCCGAGTTTCGCGCCGGCGGTGATCGCCCCGATCCGGTGGCCGGGGATGCAGTAGGACTTGGAGAAGCTGTAAAGCCCCACCACCGAGTCCCGCCACGCGGGGTCGGCGAAGAGGGCGTGCGGCACGTCGCCCTCGCCGGGCATGAAGTCGCGATAGGTTTCGTCGAGCACCAGCCACAGGCCCCGCCGCCGGCACAGTTCGGCGAAGCGCTGGATGACGTGGGGCGGGTAGATCGCCCCGGTCGGGTTGTTGGGCGTCACCAGCACGATGGCGCGCGTGCGCGCGTCGATCCGCCGCTCGGCCTCGTCCGGGTCCGGCACGAAGCCGGCTTCGGCCCGGCACGGCAGCGCCCGCGCCTCGACGCCGAGCATGGCGAGCGTCATCTGGTGGTTGAAATACCAGGGCGAGGGCAGCAGCACAGCGTCGCCGGCCCGCGCCAGCGCGATCATCGCCACGAAGAACGCCTGGTTGCAGCCGGCGGTGATCGCCACCTCGCCGGCGTCCACGCGCGCCCCGTAAAGCTCGGAGACGTGCGCCGCGTAGGCCTCGCGCAGTTGCGCGTCGCCGACGATGGGGCCGTAGCCGGCGCAGGCGGCGTCGCCCGCCGCCGCGGCGAGCCGGGCCAGCATGTCGTCGTGCGGGGGATAGCCCGGCACCGCCTGCGACAGGTCCAGCAGCGGGCCGCGCGCGCCCTCGTAGCGGCGCAGCCAGGCCTGGGCCTCGGGGATCGGCGGCGAACCGGTGTCGGCCAGATGGGGGTTCACGGGGTTCATCGCGTCGACTCCGCGTTCGGCGACCGGTTGCGCATGGCGCATTCCTACAGGGTTCGCGGCGCGGGTCCAGCCACGCCGAAGCCTCGCATGGCCGCAACGCAGCCCTGCGCTGGCTTTCGGGCCCCGCATCGCCCATGTATGCGGGGACATCCCTTCACCCCACACCCGGACGCGCCATGACCTCGCACCTGTTCACCCCGCTCCAGCTCGGCCCGATCGTCGTTCCCAACCGCATCGCCATCGCGCCCATGTGCATGTACACGGCCGACGACGGCTCGGCGACGGACTGGCACCTGCACCACTGGATGAACATGGCGATGTCGGGCGCCGGCCTGTTCGTCGTCGAGGCGACCGCGGTGGAGCGCATCGGCCGCATCAGCCATGGCGATATGGGCCTCTACTCCGACGCCAACGAGCGCGCCGCCCGGCGGGCGCTGGAGGCGGCGCGCGCGGTGGCGCTGCCGGGCACGAAGATCGGCGTGCAGCTCGCCCATGCCGGCCGCAAGGCCTCCTCGCAGCGCCCGTGGGAAGGCGGCGGCGCGCTGAAGGCGGACCAGGACCCGTGGCCGACCATCGCCCCCTCGGCGATCCCGATGGGCGAGGCCTGGCACACCCCTCGCGAGATGGACGAGGCGGACTTCGCCCGCGTGCGGCAGGCCTTCGTGGACGCGGCGCTGCGCGCCGTGCGCGTCGGCTTCGACCTGATCGAGCTGCACATGGCCCACGGCTATCTGCTGCACTCCATCCAGTCGCCGATCTCCAACCGCCGCGACGACCGCTACGGCGGCGACGCCGCCGGGCGGCGCTCCTTCCCGATCGAGGTGGCGCGGGCGGTGAAGGCGGCGCTGCCGCCTCACGTCGCGGTGGCGGCGCGCATCACCGGCAGCGACTGGGTGGAGGGAGGCCTGGTCGCCGAGGACGCCGTCGCGCTGGCCGGCGCGCTGCGCGACCTCGGCCTGGCCTATGCCTGCGTGTCGTCGGGCGGCGTCGCCATGGGGCAGAAGATCCCCGTCGGGGCCGCCTACCAGGCCCACCTCGCCGAGGCGGTGAAGCAGGGCACGGGCATCGTCACCCGCGCGGTCGGCATGATCGTCACGCCGGCTCAGGCCGAGGCTCTGCTGGCCGAGGGCAAGGCCGACATGGTGGCCATCGGCCGCGCCGCGCTGGACGACCCGCGCTGGGGCATCCACGCCGCCGACGCGCTGGGGGCCGAGCTTCCGGCCGTGCCGCAGTTCGCCCGCGCCCGCAAGGCGACCTGGCCGGGCCAGGCGCTCAAGCAGGGCTGATCGGGAGCGGGCTTTTCGCGGGGGCTTCCCGCGCGGGGCCGAACGGCGGAGACTGGGCGGTGAGGCTCGGCCGGGGGACTTCCCCCGCGCCGCGTCTCGCGCTAGAGAGTTGTCCGATTGTACGACAACTCGCGCCACCAAACTCCGGGAGGGCCCATGCCAGACCACGTCATCGTCGAGACCCGCCAGGCCTCCCACCCCGACGCGGTGAAGCGCTTCGACACCGGCGAGCTGCGCCGGCACTTCCTGATCGAGCGCGTCTTCGCCCCGGGGCTGATCGCGCTCACTTACACCCATGTCGACCGCTTCGTCGTCGGCGGCGCGATGCCGACCGACGCTCCGCTGGCGCTGACCGCGCCCCGCGAAATCGGCCAGAAGACCTTCCTCGCCCGGCGCGAAATGTCGGCGACCAATGTCGGCGGCCCCGGCCGCGTCACCGTCGACGGGACGGTTCACACGCTCGGCCGCCTCGACACGCTCTATGTCGGCATGGGCGCGGATGAGGTCGTCTTCGAGAGCCTCGACCCGGCCGACCCGGCCAAGTTCTACCTGCTCTCCTGCCCCGCCCACGCCAGCCACCGGACGGCCTTGGTGCCGCTGGAGCGCGCGCGGAAGGTGCCGCTCGGCGCCGAGGCCTCGGCCAACAAGCGCGTCATCAACCAGGTGATCCACCCGGACGTGCTGCCGACCTGCCAGCTTGTCGCCGGCATCACCTTGTTCTCGCCCGGCAGCGTGTGGAACACCATGCCCTCGCACACGCACGACCGCCGCTCGGAGATCTACCTCTATTTCGACCTGCCGGAGGACGGCCGCGTCTTCCACATGATGGGCGAGCCGCACGAGACGCGGCATCTGGTGGTCGCCAACGAGCAGGCGATCATCTCCCCGGGCTGGTCGATCCACTCCGGCGTCGGCACGGCGAGCTACGGCTTCATGTGGGCGATGGCGGGCGACAACCAGGACTTCACCGACATGGACATGGTGCCCATGTCCGCGCTGCGCTGAGGCGCGCCATGGACTCGCTTTTCGACCTCACCGGCCGCACCGCAATCGTCACCGGCGCGAACACGGGCCTCGGCCAGGCCATCGCCGTGGCGCTGGCGCGGGCCGGCGCGGCGGTGGCCGGCGTCGGGCGTTCCTCCATGGACGAGACGGGCGCGCTGGTGGAGGCGCAGGGCGCGCCCTTCCTCGCCATCGCCGCCGACCTCGGCACGATCGAGCCGGTCGCCCGCATCGTCGACGAGGCGCTGGCCTGGCGCGGCCGGCTCGACATCCTCGTCAACAACGCCGGGATCATCCGCCGCGCCGACGCGCTCGACTTCACCGAGGCCGACTGGGACGCGGTGATGGACGTCAACCTGAAGAGCGCGTTCTTCCTGTCGCAGGCGGCCGCCCGGCACATGATCCCGGCCGGTGGCGGGCGCATCGTCAACATCGCCTCGCTGCTCTCCTTCCAGGGCGGCATCCGCATTCCCTCCTACACCGCTTCCAAGAGCGGGCTCGCCGGGCTGACGCGGCTGCTCGCCTGCGAATGGGCCGCGAAGGGCGTCAACGTCAACGCCATCGCGCCGGGCTATTTCGTCACCAACAATACCGAGGCGCTGCGCAACGACCCCGCGCGGAGCGAGCAGATCCTGGCGCGCATCCCCGCCGGCCGCTGGGGTCGCCCGGACGATCTCGGCGGCGCGGCGGTGTTCCTGTGCTCCGATGCCGCCGCCTACGTGCATGGCGCCGTTATCCCCGTCGACGGCGGCTGGCTGGCGCGCTGAAAGGAAGAGACGATGAGCAAGGGCACCGACATTTTCGTGCGCGACGCCGACGTGGACTGGGAGAGCGTCGGCCCCGGCGTGCGCCGCAAGATCCTCACCTGGGACGAGGGCGTCATGATGGTGCGCGTCGCCTTCGAGGCCGGCGCGACGGGAACGCCGCACAGCCACCCGCACGTGCAGTGCACGCTGGTGGAGAGCGGCGCGTTCGACGTCACCATCGCCGGCCGCACGCAGCGGCTGACGGCGGGCGACAGCTTCATCGCGCCTCCCAACGCCGTCCACGGCGTCGTCTGCGTCGAGGCCGGCGGATTGCTCGACGCCTTCACGCCGCACCGGCAGGACTTCGTGAAGGGCTGACGCCCGGTCAGGCCGGCGAAAGGCCGCCGGCCGTTTCGATGAAGCGGGCGACCGTCTCGACGCCCTCGCCCGTCTTCACGTTGGTGAACACGAACGGCTTGTCGCGGCGCATCAGCCTGGCGTCGCGGTCCATCACCTCCAGGCTCGCGCCGACGAAGGGCGCGAGGTCGATCTTGTTGATGACCAGCAGGTCGGAGCGGGTGATGCCGGGCCCGCCCTTGCGCGGGATCTTCTCGCCGCCGGACACGTCGATGACGTAGATGGTCAGGTCGGCCAGCTCGGGCGAGAAGGTCGCGGCGAGGTTGTCGCCGCCGCTTTCGATCAGCACGAGGTCGAGGCGCGGGAAGCGGCGGTTCATCTCGTCGATGGCGGCCAGGTTGATGGAGCAGTCCTCGCGGATGGCCGTGTGCGGGCAGCCGCCCGTCTCCACGCCCATGATCCGCTCTTCCGGCAGCGCGCCGGCCACGGTGAGCAGCCGCGCGTCCTCCTTGGTGTAGATGTCGTTGGTGATCGCGGCGATGTCGTAGACGTCGCGGAAGCGCTTGCACAGCGCCTCCATCAGGGCGGTCTTGCCCGACCCGACCGGGCCGCCGATGCCGACCCGCAGCGGGCCGTGGGAAGAACGGGTCATGCTGTCCTCGCGCGTTCGCCCCCGGTCACGACCGGAACAGGCGGGAATACTGGGTCTCGTGCCTCAGCGAGGCGATGTCGGAGCGGAACGCCGAGCCGCCGAGGTCGTCGGGCCCGGCCGTCTCGCCGGAATGGGCGACCTCGCGAACGTCGGCCATCAGCGCCGCGACGATGCGTTGCCCGTCGTTCTGGCCGAGCGGGCCCAGCCGCACGGCGGCCGAGACGAGATTGGCGACGAAGGCGAGCAGGAACGCCTCCAGCGTGGCGCGCGGGGCGACGCCGTGGCCGGCCGCGACGACGCCGAGCGCCACCGGGTAGCACACGTCCCCCGGCCAGCATGCGGCGAGGCGGTCGAGCGCCGGCGTCGGCCATGACGCGCGCGCGGCGGCGACGAAGGCGTTGCCCTGCGCCGTGGCCTCGAGGCAGCGTTCGCGGGAGGGCTGCAGGGCGACGGCCAGCTCCGCCGCCTCGGCGAGCGCCGCGTCGTCGCCGGCGAGCGTCGCGCGATGGGCCATGGCGAGCAGGATGGCGTCGTTGCGGCCGGAGCCGTCGCGCAGCACGTCGCCGATCCAGTCGAGCGCGCTGGCCGCGTCCTTCACCTGGCCGGTCTCGACGGCCCATTCGACGCCGTGCGAGTAGGCGAACGCGCCGACCGGGAAGGCCGGCGACAGCCAGGCGAACAGCGGCAGCGCCGGCCCGTCAGCCATGCCCGCGTCCGTGGCCGTGTCCGTGCCCGTGCTCATGGTCGTGCGCGTGCTCGTGGCCGCAGCCGCAGGCTTCGCCGTGCGCGTGCTCGTGGCCGTGCTGATGGCCGTGCTCGTGACCATGCGCGTGCTCATGGCCGTGACCATGCTGGTGGCCGTGGGCGTCGCCGTGCGCGTGGTCATGGCCGCAGCCGCAAGCCTCGCCGTGGACATGCTCGTGCTCGTGCGCGTGTCCGTGTGCATGACCGTGATCGTGACCATGGCCGTGCTCGTGCCCATGGCCGTGATCGTGCCCATGGGCGTGGCCGTGAGCGGCGGCGGCCTCGTAGGCGCCGCGCTCGGGCTGGAAGGCCCGCTCCACCTCGCGCGTCTGCGCGCCCAGGCCGCGCACCATCTCGACCAGCACGTGGTCGGGCTCGATCCACACCGCCTCCTCGCCGATTTCGGCGGGCGTGTGCCGGTTGCCGATGTGCCAGGCGATGCGCATCAGCCGTTTCGGGGTGGCGGCGGTGATCTCGACGAGCGTCTGCGCCGCGGCCTTCACCAGCACCAGCGCGCCGTCCTCCAGCCGCACGGCGTCGCCGTCGTTGAGCACGGTGGCCTTGTCGAGGTCGAGCAGCACGGACCGCCCGCCCTGCGTCGACAGCACGACGCGGCGGCGGTGGCGGCCCTCGTGGTCCAGCACGACGGTGTCGACGACCTTGTCGGCCTTGACGGCCGGTTTGCGGACGACGGTGGTGGCGCGCTGCATGGCGGAAACTCCCTGGGTCTGGTCAGGGCGGCTCATAGCACGCCCAAGGCGGGCAGGCACGCGCCGCTCAGAACAGGAAGTAGCGCTGCGCCATCGGCAGCTCCGCCGCGGGCTCGCACACCAGAGGCTCGCCGTCGGCCGTCACCGCGTAGGTCTCGGGGTCGACCTGGATGTCGGGCGTGGCGTCGTTGTGGATCATCGAGGCCTTGGAGATGCCGCCGCGCACGTTCTCCACCGCCACGAACTCCTTGTCGACGCCGAGCCGTTCGCGCAGCCCGTTCTCGACGGCGGCGCGCGACACGAACACCAGCGAGGAGGCGGTGAGCGCCTTGCCGAACGCGCCGAACATGGGGCGGTAGTGCGCCGGCTGCGGCGTGGGGATGGAGGCGTTGGGGTCGCCCATCGGCGCGGCGACGATCATGCCGGCCTTCAGCACCATGTCCGGCTTGACGCCGAAGAAGGCCGGCGACCACAGCACGAGGTCGGCGAGCTTGCCCGGCTCCACCGAGCCGATATGGCGCGACACGCCGTGCGCGATGGCCGGGTTGATCGTGTACTTGGCGACGTAGCGGCGGGCGCGGAAATTGTCGTTGCCGGGCCCGTCGCCCTTCAACGCGCCGCGCTGGCGCTTCACCTTGTCGGCGGTCTGCCAGGTGCGGGTGACGACCTCGCCCAGCCGCCCCATCGCCTGGCTGTCGGACGACATCATCGAGAGCGCGCCGATGTCGTGCAGGATGTCCTCGGCGGCGATCGTCTCGCGGCGGATGCGGCTCTCGGCGAAGGCGAGGTCTTCCGGGATGGCGCCGTCGAGGTGGTGGCACACCATCAGCATGTCGAGGTGCTCGTCCAGCGTGTTGCGTGTGAACGGGCGGGTCGGGTTGGTCGACGAGGGCAGCACGTTGGCGAGCCCCGCGACCTTGATGATGTCCGGCGCGTGGCCGCCGCCCGCGCCCTCGGTGTGGAAGGCGTGGATGGTGCGGCCCTTGAACGCCGCCACCGTGTCCTCGACGAAGCCGGACTCGTTGAGCGTGTCGGTGTGGATCATCACCTGGATGTCCATCTCGTCCGCCACCGAGAGGCAGCAGTCGATGGCCGCGGGCGTGGTGCCCCAGTCCTCGTGCAGCTTCAGCGCGCAGGCCCCGGCGTTCACCATCTCGCGCAGCGCCTCCGGGCGCGAGGCGTTGCCCTTGCCGGAAAAGCCGAGATTGACGGGGAACGCCTCGGCCGCCTGGATCATGCGCGCCAGGTGCCACGGGCCGGGCGTGCAGGTGGTGGCGTTGGTGCCAGCGGCCGGGCCGGTGCCGCCGCCGAGCATCGAGGTGACGCCCGACATCAGCGCGTGCTCCACCTGCTGCGGGCAGATGAAGTGGATATGGCTGTCGAAGCCGCCGGCGGTGAGGATCTTGCCCTCGCCGGCGATGATCTCGGTGCCCGGCCCGATGACGATGTCGACGCCGGGCTGGATGTCGGGGTTGCCGGCCTTGCCGATGGCGGCGACGCGCCCGCCGCGCAACCCGACATCGGCCTTCACGATGCCCCAGTGGTCGAGCACCACGACGTTGGTGATGACGGTGTCCATCGCGCCTTCGGCGTTGGTGCGCTGCGACTGGCCCATGCCGTCGCGGATCACCTTGCCGCCGCCGAACTTCACCTCCTCGCCATGGATGGTGAAGTCCTTCTCCACCTCGATCACCAGCGCGGTGTCGGCGAGGCGGATGCGGTCGCCCACCGTGGGGCCGAACATGTCCGCGTAGGCGGCGCGGGAAAGGATGGTGGCCATGTTCTGCTCCAACAAGGGTATCCTACGAAGGCGCAACAGGAGAAGGCTGTGTGGCGACGTCGGAAGTGCAGCCGGTCAATGGAACGAAAAATGTTTCGACGTCAGGCAAAATTTCTGGAAGGCTCGAATCGAGGGTCGGCCTTTCGCGTTCGAATTGGTTTGTTGAAATGAGCCAAATTTCAATCCAAAAACTCCAGAACGCACGAATGCATTGAAGAAGTCTTCGCCCTCATTGATGGGCATCTCGCATTGTAGCTCCCAGTTCTCATCCATTTCGTTCCGCCAATATTCCAACCGCTCTTTGGGACATGCTTTTTCAAAGTTTCGACTTACAATCATGAGTCCAATTGGCTCATTTTGCTTGATTTGTTCTGCCGCAAATGCCAACTGTTCTCTAGTTACAGCTATCCACATTCGCACATCTCGCTGTCCCGCTTGACAATCGAGGCTTGGGCCGGTGTAGGCATCGCCCCCGTATCCATGTGCGACCGTCAAATAGGCGCGGTCCTTCTGGTCGAAATTGCGCCACTGAACGACATCCAGATCGTCTTCCTTTGCGTAGGATTGACCTCCAATGAACATAGCCAACAACACGATCTGAAGAGAGCAGAATAAGAAATTTCGGAACATGAAATTTTCCTAGAATGGTCGAAGGGCTCGAAAACAGTGTTCCCTCAGAGCTTGCCCATCACGTCCTGCCGGAAGCCGTACACCTCACGCGCCCCTGAGAGCGGCACGAGGCGCACCTCGCGCGTCTGGCCGGGCTCGAAGCGCACGGCGGCGCCGGGCGGGATGTCCAGCCGCATGCCGCGCGCTTTGGCGCGGTCGAACGACAGGCCCGGATTGGTCTCGAAGAAATGGTAGTGGCTGCCGACCTGGACCGGCCGGTCGCCGGTGTTGGCGACGGTCAGCGTCACCGTCTCGCGGCCCTCGTTCATGACGATGTCGCCCTCGGCGGGCAGGATCTCGCCGGGGATGACGCGGCCGCCGGCGCCGCGGATCGGGTTGTGGACGGTGACGAGCTTGGTGCCGTCCGGGAAGGTCGCCTCCACCTGCACGTCGTGGATCATCTCGGCGACGCCGTCCATCACCTGCTCGGGCGTGAGGACATGCGCGCCGGCCTCCATCAGCTCGGCGACGCTGCGCCCGTCGCGCGCGCCCTCGACGACGAAGTCGCAGATCAGCGCCACCGCCTCGGGATGGTTGAGCTTGACGCCGCGTTCGAGCCGGCGGCGGGCCACCATCGCGGCCATGGCGACGAGGAGCTTGTCCTTTTCGCGCGGAGAGAGGTTCATCGGGCGCGTCCCTGACGGTCGTTGACGTTCAGCATTGCCACACGCGCGGCGGCGGCGTGTCGCGGAAGGCGGCGAGGAAGCGCGACAGGTCGCCGCGCAGCACGGCGGGCGAGGGCGCGGCGAAGCGCACGACCAGCAGGCCGCCCCAGGCGCTCGCGCCGCAATCGGAGCCGGCCGCTTCGAGCGCGGCGCGCGCCGCCTCCAGCCGCGCTTCGGCGTCCGGCGCGACGTGCAGGATCGTGGCGACGGCCCGCGCGCCGCCGCCCAGAGCGGGCCTGTCGAGCAGGCGCGTGAGGTCGCCGTCGAGGCGCAGATTCTCGGCGAAGACGAGCCGGCCGCCGCGCCGCACGCGCCAGCGGTCCGCGAGCAGGCCGGGGCCGAGCGTCTCGCCCATGGCGAGCCGGCCGAACACCAGGCTCTCGGCGAGCGTCAGCGTGGCCGAGGGGTCGAGGTCGACGTCGAAGCGGCGCGACAGGCGCGAGCCGGAGAACAGGATGGTCTCCTGCGGCAGCCAGGCGAGGCGCGCGCCGGCGGCCAGCGTGGCGCGCACGCTCACCTGCGCGGGGGCGTGCTGGGCGCGGTAGACCTTCTCGCAGGACTGGGTTGTGACGACGGCGTCGGCCCCCGCGTCGAGGTCCAGCGTCACGTCGAGGCGGTCGCCGCCGGTCATGCCGCCGCCGGTGTTGATCATCACCGCCTCGCAGCGCCCGACGCGCGGGAAGCGCACGCGAAAGCCGCCGCTCTCCGCCGTCTCCACCGCCTCGGTGCCGCGCGGCCGGGCCGCGAAGCGGCAGCGGAGCGCGCCGCGCGCCCGCAGATAGTCCGGCACGACGCCTTGCGGCCGGGCGGCCGGGTCAGACCGAGAGGTGGCGACGTACATCCGCTTCCACCATGTGCGCCTTGTCGCCGGCCAGCACGACCTGGCCGCGATCCATCACCGCGTAGCTATCGCACAGGTCGCGCGCCCATTCGAAATATTGTTCGACCAGCACGATGGCCATGTCGCCCTTGCCGCGCAGATAGGCGATGGCGCGGCCGATCTCCTTGATGATGGAGGGCTGGATGCCCTCGGTCGGCTCGTCGAGCACCAGCAGGGAGGGACGCGTCACCAGCGCGCGGGCGATGGCGAGCTGCTGCTGCTGCCCGCCGGAGAGGTCGCCGCCGCGCCGGTTCAGCATGTCCTTGAGCACCGGGAAGAGGTCGTAGATCTCGTCCGGCACGAAGCGCTGACCGCGCGGCAGCGGCGAGAAGCCGGTCTCCAGGTTCTCGCGCACGGTGAGAAGCGGGAAGATCTCGCGGCCCTGCGGCACGTAGGCGATGCCGCGCCGCGCCCGGTCGTAGGGGGCGAGGCCGCCCAGATCCCGGCCGTCCCAGGAGATGGCGCCGCGCGCCACCGGCTGCACGCCCATGATGGCGCGCAGCAGCGACGTCTTGCCGACGCCGTTGCGCCCGAGCACGCTCGTCACCTTGCCGGTCTCGGCGGTAAGCGACACGCCGCGCAGCGCCTGGGCCGCGCCGTAGTAGAGGTCGATCGAGTCGATCGCGAGAGTGGCCATGACGATCAGCGCCCCAGATAGACTTCGATGACGCGCTCGTTGGCCGAGACGGCGTCGATGGGCCCTTCGGCCAGCACCGTGCCCTCGTGCAGGCACGTCACCTTGCAGCCGAGCGCGCGCACGAACGCCATGTCGTGCTCCACCACCACGACGGCGTGGTTGCCGGCGATGCGGGTGAGCAGCCGCGCCGTCTCCTCCGTCTCGGCGTCGGTCATGCCGGCCACCGGCTCGTCGACCAGCAGCAGCTTGGGATCCTGCGCCAGCAGCATGCCGATCTCCAGCCATTGCTTCTGGCCGTGCGACAGGTCGGCGGCGAGGCGGGCGCGGTGCTCGGCGAGGCCGACGGTCTCGAGCACGCCGTCCAGTTCGGAGGCCTTCACGCGGTTGCGCCAGCCGAACAGCGAGGCGGCGGCGGAGCGCGGGCCCTTCAGCGCCAGCAGCAAATTGTCCTCCACCGTCTGGCTCTCGAACACGGTCGGCTTCTGGAACTTGCGGCCGATGCCCAGCTCGGCGATCGACGCCTCGTCGAGCCGCGTCAGGTCGACGCGGCCGTCAAACAGCACGTCGCCCTCGTCCGGGCGCGTCTTGCCGGTGACGATGTCCATCATCGTCGTCTTGCCCGCGCCGTTGGGGCCGATGATGGCGCGCATCTCGCCGGGCCCGATGACGAGCGACAGGTTGTTCAGCGCCCTGAACCCGTCGAACGAGACGCTGACGCCGTCGAGGTAGAGCAGGGCCTGGGTGAGTTCGGGTTGCGCGTTCATGGGGCTCACTCCGCCGCCGGCGCGGCCGCGACGCCCGCCGGAGCGGCTTGCCGCCGGCCGCCGCTCCACGCGGAGAGCGTGCCGACGACGCCCTTGGGCAGGAACAGGGTGACGAGGACGAACAGCGCGCCGAGCCCGAACAGCCACAGCTCCGGCAGCGCCCCGGTGAACCACGTCTTGGCGAAGTTGACGACGATCGCGCCGAGCGCCGCGCCGACCAGCGTGCCGCGCCCGCCCACCGCCACCCAGATCACCGCCTCGATGGAGTTGGCGGGGGCGAATTCGGACGGGTTGATGATGCCCACCTGCGGCACGTAGAGCGCCCCCGCCACGCCGGCCATGCAGGCCGAGACGGTGAAGGCGACGAGCTTGTAGCGCTCGACGCGGTAGCCGAGGAAGCGCGCCCGCGACTCGGCGTCGCGCACCGCGATCAGCACCTTGCCGTAGGCCGAGTTCACCATGGCGCGCGCCACAGCGTAGCCGAGCGCCAGTGCGACCACCGTGGCGACGAACAGCCCCACGCGGGTTGTCTGCGCCTGGATGTTGAACCCCAGGATGTCCTTGAAGTCGGTGAGCCCGTTATTGCCGCCGAATCCCATGTCGTTGCGGAAGAAGGCGAGCAGCAGGGCGTAGGTCATCGCCTGCGTAATGATCGACAGGTAGACGCCGGTGACGCGCGAGCGGAAGGCGAACCAGCCGAACACAAGCGCGAGCAGCCCCGGCGCCAGCACCACCATCAGCATGGCGTAGGGGAAGGACTGGAAGCCGTACCAGGTGAGCGGCAGCTCCTTCCAGTTCAGGAACACCATGAAGTCGGGCAGCGTCGGGTTGCCGTACACGCCGCGCGGCCCGATCTGGCGCATCAGGTACATGCCCATGGCGTAGCCGCCGAGCGCGAAGAACGCGCCATGGCCGAGCGACAGGATGCCGCAATAGCCCCACACCAGGTCCAGCGCCACGGCGAGCAGCGCGTAGCTCAGGTACTTGCCGAGCAGCGACACGACGTAGGTCGGCACGTGCAGCGCCGACGTCTCCGGCACGGCGAGGTTGAGCACGGGCACCAGCACGGCGAGGCCCGCCAGCGCCGCGAGGAACACGCGGCCCTTGAGGTCGAGGCCGGCCAGGAGGCGGGAGGCGATCATGGGACGGGCGCTCATGCTTCCACCGCGCGGCCCTTCTGGGCGAACAGGCCGCGCGGGCGCTTCTGGATGAACAGGATGATGAACACGAGCAGCGCGATCTTGCCGAGCACCGCGCCCGCCACGGGTTCGAGGAACTTGTTGGCGATGCCCAGCGTCAGCGCCGCCACCAGCGTGCCCCACAAATTGCCGACGCCGCCGAACACCACGACCATGAAGCTGTCGACGATGTAGCTCTGGCCGAGATTGGGCGAGACGTTGTCGATCTGCGAGAGCGCCACCCCGGCGATGCCGGCGATCCCCGAGCCGAGCCCGAACGTCATGGCGTCGAGCCAGGGCGTGCGGATGCCCATGCAGGATGCCATGCGGCGGTTCTGCGTGACGGCGCGCATCTTCAGGCCGAACGAGGTCGCCTTCAGCACGAACAAGAGGCAGGCGAACACCGCCATGGCGAACACGACGATCCACAGCCGCCCGTGGGTAACGGTAAGGCCGAAGAAGTCGAACGAGCCGGCCATGTAGGAGGGCGCGCCGACCTCGCGGTTGTTGGCGCCGAACAACGTGCGCACGGTCTGCTGCAGGATCAGGCTGACGCCCCAGGTGGCGAGCAGCGTCTCCAGCGGGCGGCCGTAAAGGAAGCGGATGACGCCGCGCTCCAGCGCCACGCCCACCGCGCCGGCCACGAGGAAGGCGAGCGGGATGGCGATCGGCAGCGAGAGGTCGAACAGGGCGGGATAGCGCGTGCGCAGGAACTCCTGCACCAAGAAGGTGGTGTAGGCCCCCAGCATCACCATCTCGCCGTGGGCCATGTTGATCACGCCCATGACGCCGAAGGTGATGGCGAGTCCGATGGCGGCGAGCAGCAGCACCGAGCCGAGCGACAGGCCGTACCAGACGTTCTGCAATCCGTTGAGCAAGGCGAGGCGGCGCTCGATGCCGGCCGAGGCGGTCTCCGCGGCGAGCTTGAGAATGGGCGTGCCGCGCTCGCGCACCGCGCCGAGCAGGTTCAGGGCGTCCTGGTCGCCGCGCCCGGCGACGGTCTCGATGGCCGCGACCTTCTCGGATTCCGTGGCGGTGTCGAGGAAGATCGTCGTCGCCGCCTTGGCCTGGGACAGGGCCTTGCGGATGCGCGGGTCGGTTTCCTTGGCCAGCGCCGCCTCGACGGCCGGCAGGGCGGCGGCGTCGCGCGACTTCACCACCGCCTCGGCGGCGGCCAGGCGCTTGGCGGGGTCGGGGTTCATCAGGCTCAGCGAGCCCAGCGCCGCCTCCAGCGCGCGGCGCACGCGGTTGTTGAGCCGCACCGGCTTCGGCGAGGCGGGGTCGGCGGCGGAAGCCGCGCCGGTGCGCGCGTCGATCCACCGTCCGTCCGCCTGCTTGATGAACACGCTCTTGTCGGGGCTGTAGTAGAGCCGCCCGTCGGCCAGCGCCTCGAGGGCGGGCAGGGCGAGCGGGCTGCCGCTGGCCGTGAGGTCGGCGATGCCGGCTTCGATCTGCGCGAACTGCTCCGTCGCCATGCGCGCCAGGGCGGCCCCGGCGTCCTGCGCGCGGGCCGGCCCCGCCAGCAGCGGGACGAGGAGGAGGGCGACGAGCGCGGCCAGCAGCGCGGCGGCGCGGCGCAAGCGTCGTGGGGCGGGATCGCGCATGGGAGTGTCCGGTGTGGCGCGGGGCGGCGGCGCGCGGGTCGGGAGGGTCGCCGGGAAGGCGAAGGGGGGCCGGACCGGTCGGGCCGGCCCCCTCTTGTCGTGCGTTCGGGTCAGGCGGGGCTTACTTGCCCGCGCCGCCGCACTTGCCGGTCTTCACGTTGAAGTTTCCGCAGGAGAGCGGGGCGCGCCAGTCGGCGATCAGGTCCTTGGACCCTTCGAGGTAGGGCGACCACTCGTTGGCGACGACCGGGGCGGGCGTGTTCCACACGACGTTGAACTGGCCGTCCGCCTTCACCTCGCCGATGAACACCGGCTTGGTGATGTGGTGGTTCGGCATCATCGCGGAATAGCCGCCGGTGAGGTTCGGCACGGTGACGCCGATCAGCGCGTCGATCACCGCGTTCGGGTCCGTGGTCCCGGCCTTCTCGACCGCCTTCACCCACATCTGGAAGCCGATGACGTGCGCCTCCATCGGGTCGTTCGTCACGCGCTTCGGGTTCTTGGTGTAGGCCTTCCACTTCTCGATGAACGCCTTGTTCTCGGGCGTGTCGATGGACTGGAAGTAGTTCCACGCGGCGAGGTGGCCGACCAGCGGCTTGGTGTCGATGCCGGCCAGTTCCTCCTCGCCGACCGAGAACGCCACGACCGGGATGTCGGTCGCCTTGACGCCCTGGTTGCCGAGCTCCTTGTAGAACGGCACGTTGGCGTCGCCGTTGATGGTCGACACGACTGCCGTCTTCTTGCCCGCCGAGCCGAATTTCTTGATGTCGGCGACGATGGTCTGCCAGTCGGAATGCCCGAACGGCGTGTAGTTGATCATGATGTCCTCGGGCTTCACGCCCTTGGACTTCAGATAGGCTTCGAGGATCTTGTTGGTGGTGCGCGGGTAGACGTAGTCGGTGCCGGCGAGCACCCAGCGCTTCACGCCCTCGTTCTCGGCCAGGTAGTCGACCGCCGGGATCGCCTGCTGGTTCGGCGCGGCGCCGGTGTAGAAGATGTTCTTCGAGGACTCCTCGCCCTCGTACTGGACGGGGTAGAACACCACCGTGTTCAGCTCCTCGACCACCGGCAGCACCGACTTGCGGCTGACGGAAGTCCAGCAGCAGAAGATCGCCGCGACCTTGTCCTTCTGCACCAGCTCGCGCGCCTTTTCGGCGAAGAGCGGCCAGTTGGAGGCGGGGTCGACCACGACAGGCTCGAGCTTCTTGCCGAGCAGGCCGCCCTTCTTGTTCTGGTCCTCGATCAGCATCAGCATCACGTCCTTCAGCGTCGTCTCGCTGATGGCCATGGTGCCGGAGAGCGAATGGAGCACGCCCACCTTGATGGTGTCTTGCGCCTGCGCCGCGAACGAGGCGAGCGTGACGCCCGCCGCGACGGCGGCGCCCGCCAGGAATGATGTAACGCGAAACGTCATGGGTGACCCCCTTGTGGAGCGGTAGTGACCGAAGGGGGAGTCGCAAGCCCTGTGCCAGATGCCGGAACGATGGTTGAGCGACGCTTGCCTGCCGTTTCTCGGCCCGGCGCGCCGGTAAACGGTACGACAGCACGGGCCGCGTCCGCGCCGGGGCGGATGGCCTCCGGGGCGCGCCGGGGCGGCTTGCCCAGCAAACAGGCAAATGCCCGGCCCCGCGCTGATTGTTGAAGGATTGTGCAGATTAATTCATCGCTGCCCGCCGGCGGCGCGTCGCCTCAGTCGGCGCGCGGGCCCGGGGGCCGGGCCTCGGCGAGGTCGGACGGCACCTGGCCGCGCGGCCCGGTCCAGGCGCGCACGCCGTGGCGCGCCAGCTTCGTGTTGGCCAGGGTCCGCTCGGCGTGCAGCATGCGATGCGAGGCGAGCCGCCCCGCCAGCCGCGCGACCTCGGGGGCGCGGGCGGGATCGCGCGACAGGTCGACGAACTCGCCCGGGTCCGCCTCGAGGTCGAACAGCAAGGGCGGCAGCGCGGTGAAGTGCACGTATTTCCAGCGCGCCTCGCGGATGACGTTGAGCGTGCACTGGTCCGGCGTCAGGCCGAGGTCGCCCTCGACGCCGCCGCCGCCCAGCGTGCGGAAGTCGAACTCCCAGAAGGCGTAGTCGCGCCACTCGTCCGGCGTCTCGCCGAGCAGCCACGGCATCAGCGACACGCCGTTCATGCCGGGGTCGGGCTCCAGCCCCAGCCACTCCAGGATGGTGGGCGCGATGTCGACCGCCTCGGTGAAGGCGTCGACGACGCGGCCGCGCGCCTCCGGCGGCATGTTGGGCGCGCGGATCACCAGCGGCACGTGGTTCGAGCCCTCGAAGAAGCCGCCCTTGCCCCAGCACCAATGGTCGCCCAGCATCTCGCCGTGGTCGGAGGTGAAGACGACGAGCGTCTCGTCCCACTCGCCGGTCTGCTGCAGATGCGCGACGAGGCGTCCGAGATGCACGTCGATCTCGGCGATCAGGCCGAGATAGACGGCGCGCATCGCGGCGATGTCCTCGTCGCAGGCGCGCAGCGCGTTCACCTGCGTCTTCAGGTAGTCGGCGGTGTCCTGCTCGCTCAGCCAGGCGTCGAGGAAGGGGTGCAGCGCGCGCTCGCTCTCCAGGGTGGCGGCGCGGACCGGGGCGGCGACGCGCTCGGCCGGGACCAGCGTGTTGTACGGCGAGGGCGCGATGAACGGGGGATGCGGCCGGTACCAGACGAGGTGGACGAACCAGTCCTCCGCCCGCCGCAGGCGCCAGTAGTCGAGCACGCGCTCGGTGAGCCACGCGGTGTCGCTGTCGGCCGCGCGGTAGAGCGCGGCCCCGCGCGAGAAGCGGTCCATCTCCTTCGGCGAGCCGGGATGGCGGTAGATGTCGCGCAGCCTCCCGGGAACCTCGTAGCCCTTTTTGGCGAGGTCGGTCAGCCACGGCTCCAGGCTCGCCTCGTTATGGGCGGCCTCCAGCCGGAAGCCGGGCAGCACGCCCTCGAAGGTGCGCAGGGCGGGGTCGCGCGGCGCGACAGTGCGCGGGTCGACGGACGAATCCGTGTAGCCGAACAGCACCGGGTCCCAGCCGCCCTTGCGCGCTTCCAGCGGCAGGTTGGTGAACCGCGCGTCGAGCGGCGTGGCGTTGCGCACGGACCGGTGGATATGCGGGTAGAGGCCGGTGAGCAGCGAGGCGCGCGCCGGCCCGCACGGCGCGGCGTTGGTGTAGTGGCGGCTGAAGCGCACGCCCTCGGCCGCCAGCGCGTCGAGGTTGGGCGTCAGCGACGGCCCGCCGGCCAGGCGTTCCGCCCCGGCGCGCCACTGGTCGAGCGCGATGAACAGCACCTTGCGGCGCCGCTCCGGTTCCCGCGTGGGCGATTTCAGCGGCGTCGCCACGGCGCGAACCAGCCCAGGCCCTCGCGCGTGCCGGCGCGCGGCCGGTATTCGCAGCCCACGAAGCCGTCATAGCCGAGCCGGTCCAGCTCGGCGAACAGGAACGGATAGTTCATCTCCTCGCCGTCGGGCTCGTTGCGGCTCGGCACGCTGGCGATCTGTACGTGCGCGACCATCGGGAACTGCGCCCGCAGGCCCATGGTGACGTCCCCGTGCAGGATCTGGCGGTGATACATGTCGAACTGCAGCGCCACGCGCGGGCTCGCCACTTCGCGCACGATGCTCTCCGCCAGCGCGAACGAGTTCATGAAATAGCCGGGCATGTCGCGGCCGTTGATCGGCTCCAGCAGCACCTGCGCGCCGAGCGGCCCCAGCTCGTCGGCGGCGTGGCGGAGGTTGGCGACGTAGCGCCCGCGCGCCGCGGGGTCGGCGGCGTCGCCGTGGCCGCTCATCATGTGGACGCGGCGCACGCCCGTCGCCTCGACATAGGCCTTGGCCTTGCGCACGCCCTCGCGGAACTCCGCCTCGCGGCCGGCGAGGCACGCCAGGCCGCGCTCGCCGGCCGCCCAGTCGCCGGGCGGCAGGTTGAACAGCGCCTGCGTCAGCCCATGGTCGGCGAGCCGCCGGGCGATGGCGTCGGGCGCGTGCTCGTAGGGAAACAGGAACTCGACGGCGTCGAACCCGGCGTCCGCCGCGGCGGCGAAGCGGTCCATGAAGTCCCACTCGTTGAACATCATGGACAGGTTGGCGGCGAAGCGGGGCATGGGTCGGGCTCGTCCAGGTTGCGTCGCCGCCATCCCAGCGCGGACCGGCCGCGCTGTCCAGCCCGCTCGCGCCCTATTGTCCCGGATCGGCCGTCAGCTTGACGGCGGCGATGCCGGCCAGCGCCGCGGCCTCGTCGTTGTCGGAGGTGTCGCCCGAGATGCCGACCGCGCCAAGCAGGCGGCCGGACGCGTCGCGGATCAGCACGCCGCCGGGCACCGGCACCAGCGGGCCTTCCACCACGCCGTGCAGCGCCTCGACGAAGTGCGGCCGCTCGCCGGCCATGCGGTGCAGGGCGCGCGAGCCGAGGCCCATCGCCAGCGCCCCGAACGCCTTGCCGCGCGCGATCTCGCCGCGCTTCAGGCTGGTTCCGTCCTCGGCCGCGAACGCCTTGAGCGCGCCGCGCGCGTCGAGCACCGCCACGGCGAGCGGCTGGAAGCCGGACTTGCGGCCGTGCGCGAGCGCCTCGGCGACGATGGTCTGGGCATGCGTGAGAAGGAAGTCGGTCATCGGCGGCTCCGGATGCGGGACTTGCGCCAGCGCATGGCGCGGACGCGGCGGGCTGACTATATCAGCCAAAGACCCGCGCGGCTCCGCCGCGGCGGCGAAGCAGTTTTTCCCGTGGCGAAGGCTTCGCCGCGGGAGCGAGGAACCCGACATGGCCAGTCCATCGCAATCGACGCTCGACCTCGCCATCGACGGCATGACCTGCGCCGCCTGCGTGGCGCGGGTGGAGAAGGCGCTTGCCGACGTGCCCGGCGTGGCGGCGGCCGAGGTCAACCTGGCGACGAAGAGCGCCCGCGTGCGCGCCGCCGGCGCGCTGCCGCCGCCCGAAACGCTGGTCGCCGCGGTGGAGGACATCGGCTACGGCGCCGAGCCCATCGCCGTGACGACCACCGTCACCGAAGCCTCGGGCGACCGCGCTGTGGCGCGGGCGCGCGCCGCCAAGCACCGGGCGATGCTGGCGCTGGCGCTGGTCTCGCCCTTCCTGCTGGCGATGGCCGCGCTGCCGTTCGGCCTCGACCTGATGCCCTCGGCGTCGATGCAGTTCGTGCTGGCGACGGTGGTGCAGTTCTATCTCGGCGGCCGCTTCTACCTGTCGGCCTGGAAGGCGCTGCGGGCCGGGGCGGGCACGATGGACCTGCTCGTCGCGCTCGGCACGACGGCGGCCTACGGGCTCAGCGTCTGGCTGTGGTGGCGCGCGCTCGGCATGGGCCACGACCACGAGACGCACCTCTATTTCGAATCGTCCTCGGTCGTCGTCGCCTTCGTGCTGCTCGGCAAGTGGCTGGAGGAGCGCGCCACGAGCGAGACGGCGTCGGCCATCCGCGCGCTCGCCCGGCTGCGGCCGAGCACCGCCATCGTGCTCGACGACGGCATCGAGGTGGAGACCGCCATCGAGCACGTCGAGCTCGGCGACCTCGTGCTGGTGCGGGCGGGCGAGCGCATCGCCGTCGACGGCCGCGTCGTCGAGGGCTCCGCCGGCGTCGACGAGTCGATGGTGACCGGCGAGAGCCTGCCGGTGGCGAAGACCGTCGGCGCGACGGTCATCGGCGGCACGGTGAACCTGGACGGACGGCTGGTGGTGGAGACGACGGCGGTCGGCGCGGAGACGACGCTGGCCAAGGTCATCCGCCTCGTCGAGACGGCGCAGGCCTCCAAGGCCCCGGTGCAGAAGCTCGTCGACCGGGTCAGCGCGGTGTTCGTGCCGATCGTGCTCGCCGTGGCGCTCGTCACCTTCGTCGGCTGGCTGGCGACGGGCCACAACTGGGACGCCGCGCTGGTCGCCGCCGTCTCCGTGCTGGTCATCGCCTGCCCCTGCGCGCTCGGCCTGGCGACGCCGACCGCCATCCTCGCCGGCACCGGCGTCGCCGCCAAGCACGGCATCCTGGTGCGCGACGCCGCCGCGCTGGAGCTCGCCGCGCGGGTCGGCGTCGTGGTGTTCGACAAGACCGGCACGCTGACGCTGGGCGAGCCCTCCGTCACCGAGGTCCGGGCCGCGCCGGGCGAGACGGAAGAGCGCGTCGCCGCGCTGGCGGCGGCGCTGGAGGCCGGCAGCGACCACCCGCTCGCCGAGGCGATCCGGCGTGAGGCGCTGGCGCGCGCCAGCGCGCCCTGGCCGGCGGCGGACGGCTTCCGCGCCGTGGTCGGCGGGGTCGAGGGCCGCGTCGACGGCCGCGCCCTGCTGCTCGGCAATGCCGCGGCGCTCGACCAGGCCGGCGTCGACCGCGCCGCGCTGGCCGCCGAGGCGGACGATCTGGCCGGGCGCGGCCACGGCGTCTCCTGGCTCGGCGACGTCGACGGCAGGCGCGTGCTCGGCTTCGTCGCTTTCGCCGACAGGCCGCGCCCCACCTCCGCCGCGGCCGTCGCCGCGCTCGCCCGCGAGGGTGTCGAGGCGACCATGCTGACCGGCGACGGACGCGGCGCGGCGGCGCGCGTGGCGGCGGAAATCGGGCTGCCCCGCTTCGTCGCCGAGGTGAAGCCGGACGGCAAGGCGGCCGAGATCGCGCGGCTTCGCGCCGGCGGCGCGGTCGTCGCCATGGTCGGCGACGGCGTCAACGACGCGCCGGCGCTGGCGGCGGCCGATGTCGGCATCGCCATGGGCGGGGGCACGGACGTGGCGGTGGAGACGGCCGGCATCACGCTGATGCGCGGCGACCCGCGCCTCGTCGCCGCGTCGATCGACCTGTCGCGGCGCACCGTCGCGACAATTCGCCGCGGCCTGTTCTGGGCCTTCTTCTACAACGTGGTCGGCATCCCGCTCGCCGCCTTCGGCATCCTGTCGCCTGTGTTCGCGGGGGCGGCGATGGCGCTGTCGAGCGTCAGCGTGGTGCTCAACGCCCTGGTGCTGCGCGGCTGGAAGGCACGTCTGGATTGAGGCGGGGGCCGGGCTGGTAACCAAATCGTAAACAGATGCGGTTACCAAAGTCTGACGATCAGCGTCGGAACCCGGCCATGCAGACTCCCGAGACCCCCTCGTCGCCCACCCCCGCCACCGTTGACGCCCCGGCCGCCGAGGCTCCGCGCGAGGCGCAGGCCGCGCCTGTTTCCGACGCCAAGCCCGCCGAAGCCGTCGCCCCGGCCGCCGCCTCCGCCCCGGAGAAGCGCGCCGAGGCCCCGTCGCTGTCAGCCGGCGAGCGCCCGGCGCCGCAGCCCGCCGTTCCCGCCGGCGGCAAGCCCTGGCTCCCGCCCGGCGTCGCCGCCGCGCTGCGGTCCGGCGCATCCCGGCTGAAGGTGGAAGCGCGCGCCCACGGCGCGGTCCTCGCCGTCGCCGCCGTCCTGTTCGGCGCCGGCGTTGCGCTCGGCATGGCGACCGCCGGCGGCGGCGCGCCGGTCCAGGTTGCCCGCCACGATGCCCGTCAGGAGGCCGCGGCCGGCGTGCAGGCGATGTTGCAATGGAAGGGCGCGATGGCCATCGGGCCGGGCCCCGCCCAGCCGGAAAATCCGCGCCTCGCGGCCGACCTCAAGGCCCTGCGCGCCAATGTCGACGCGCTGCGGGCCTCGCTCGACGACCTGCGCGGGCTCGACAAGCGCGTCGCCGCGCTGGGCCAGGGGCTCGAGCGCGTCCGCGCCGAAGCCGCGCAGAACGCCACGCTGCTGAACGGCCAGTTCGACAAGGCGCGCAATGAGACGACCGCCGCGCTGGGCCAGATCTCGGCCACGGTCAAGGGCATCGACCAGGCGAGCCGCGAGCCGGCCGCCAAACTGGCCCAGATCGCCGAGAAGCTGGACCGCCTCGAGAAGGGCGGGCCGCTGACCACCGCGTCGATCCAGCCCGCCGGCCCGTCGCAGCCGCCTCAGGCCGCCGCCGAGCCGTCGCCGCCGCGCGGCCGGCCGCTCGCGGGCTGGGGCGTCCACCAGGTCCGCAACGGCGTCGCCATCGTCGAGGGTCCGGACGGCGTCTACGAGATCATGCAGGGCCAGACCGTGCCGGGACTCGGGCGCATCGAGGGCTTCGAGCGCAAGGGCAAGGGCTGGCAGGTGGTCACGGCGAGGGGCGTCATCGAGCCGGTGGCGCGCTGACCGCCGGTTCTGTCCACAGCTTTCGCGCGGCCGAGCCAAAGCTCTGGCCCGCAAGGGTTTTCCGCTGCGCTCAGGCTCTCCGCGCGCCGCCGGACGGCCGGGCAAGTAGTGGTCCGAATGGCGCGCCGCGCGGTTTCGGTGTTGGGTTCCACGCGGAGTGGGACCATGACGAAGACGCGCAGCGCACCCGCCGATCATTTCAAGTCCCGCATGGCGGGCCTCATCGTCCTCGACGCCAACGACCCCGAGGTCGAGCAGCGCATCGGCGAGCACATCTTCAAGGGCCGGGCCTTCGCGCTCGACTACCGCAAGGTGCCGGTGCTGCAGCGCGAGGCCCTGCAGGACCTTCACGTGCTCCACCTGCGCGCCATGCAGGATCTCGCCCGCGAACGCTTCGCCGGCCGCTTGAACTGAGGCCGCCCCCGGTCCAGCATAAGGCGGGGAGCAGCCTCGCAACCGCCGCAAACCTGAATTACCGATCGCCTCCGCAGGCCCCCCGTCCTGCGTCTTCACTCCAAGCAGGGACCGCCGCCACGTGACCTCTCCGCAGCGCCACACGCGCCCCGATTCCCGCCCGGGCCAGTCCAGCCGTCGAGAGGCCCGGCCCGACGCCGCGCCGCAGGCTCACGACGACGGGCACGACGACATCATCTATCCCTCCGCGATCCCGTTCGTGCTGGTGCACCTGGCGTGCTTCGCGGCGCTGTGGACGGGCGTGACGACGACCTCGGTCGTCATCTGCGTGGCGCTGTACTGGCTGCGCATCTTCGCCATCGGGGCCGGCTACCACCGCTATTTCTCGCACCGCTCCTACTCCACGAGCCGGGTGTTCCAGTTCGTGATGGCGGTGCTGGCGCAGAGCACGGCGCAGAAGAGCGTGCTGTGGTGGGCGGCCAAGCACCGCCACCATCACCTCCACTCCGACACCCCGCTCGACGTCCACTCGCCTCGGCACAAGGGCTTCTTCTATTCGCATGTCGGCTGGATCTTCGACCGCCGCCATGAAGACACCAACCTCGTCAAGGTCGAGGACTTCGCCAAATATCCCGAGCTGATGTGGCTGCACCGGCTGGAGCTCGCGCCCGCCGTGGCGCTGGGCGCGCTGTGCTTCGCCATCGACGGCTGGGCGGGGCTGGTGGTCGGCTTCTTCTGGAGCACCGTGCTGGTCTACCACGCCACGTTCTGCATCAACTCGCTGGCGCATGTTCACGGCCGCAAGCGCTACGTGACGGGCGACGACAGCCGCAACAATTGGCTGCTGGCGCTGGCCACCATGGGCGAGGGCTGGCACAACAACCATCACGCCTACCAGAGCAGCGTGCGCCAGGGCTTCCGCTGGTGGGAGGTGGACCCGACCTTCTATATCCTCACGGCCTTGTCCTGGGTCGGCGTGGTGTGGGACATGAAGTCGCCGCCCGAGGCGGTGCTGCGCAACGAGCAGAAGCTCGGCAGCCGCGTCATCGAGAAGGCGGCGGCCGACCTCGTGGCCACCTTCAACGTCGAGAGCATCGCCGCCGCCGTCGCGGCCTCCTTGCCGGGCGCGCACGCCGTGGCGGAGCTGCGCGAACGCCTTGCCAGCGCGCAGACCCGGGCCGCCGACGTGCTGGCCGGCATCCACCTGCCGCATCTGCCGACGCGGGAGGATCTGCGCGAGCGCGCCCACGCGATGTTCGTGCGCACGCCCTCGCTCGACGACATCGTCGAGCGCGCCCACCACGCGCTGCTCGACAAGGTCGGCGCACGGCTGGCGCTGACGGCCTGACGGCGGCTCAGGCGGCGGCGGTTTCGGCGACCCGGCCGAGCCGCTGGCCGCTCTCGCGGTCGAACACATGGATGCGCTCGGCCGCGATGCGCAGGCCGAGGCTTTTCGCGTCCGCCGGCACGACTCCGGTTCCTGCCTGCACCACGAAGGGCTGGCCGCCCAGCGCCCCGTAGAAAAGCTGCGTCGCGCCGAGTTCCTCCACGAAGTCGATCGGCAGCGACACCGAGTTCGAGGCGCTGCCGACGATCTCCAGGTCCTCGGGGCGAATGCCGACCTCGACGAGATGGCCGGGCTGCAGGCCCGCCCGCATGTCGGAGACGTCCAGCACCGCGCCGTCGACGCGCACGCGTCCCTCTCCCTCCACCACGCCGTCGAGCAGGTTCATCGGCGGCGAGCCGATGAAGGTGGCGACGAAGCGCGTTGCCGGCCGGCGGTAGACCTCGGAGGGCGCGCCGACCTGCTCGACCCGCCCGGCGTTCATCACCACCAGCTTGTCCGACAACGTCATCGCCTCGACCTGGTCGTGGGTGACGTAGATCGAGGTGACGCCAAGCGCCCGTTGCAGCTTCTTGATCTCGACGCGCATCTGTACGCGCAGCTTGGCGTCGAGGTTGGACAGCGGCTCGTCGAACAGGAACACCTGCGGCTTGCGCACGATGGCGCGGCCCATGGCGACGCGCTGGCGCTGGCCGCCGGACAGGGCGCGCGGCTTGCGATTGAGGAACGGCTCGATGGCGAGGATGCGCGCCGCCTCCTGCACCCGGCGGTCGATCTCGTCCTTCGGCGTGCGGCGGTTGCGCAGGCCATAGGCGATGTTGTCGTAGACCGACATGTGCGGGTAGAGCGCGTAGTTCTGGAACACCATGGCGATGTCCCGGTCGGCCGGCTCGACCTCGTTGACCTCCCGTCCGCCGATGGCGACGGAGCCGGAGGTGATCGTCTCCAGCCCGGCGACCATGCGCAGCAGCGTGGACTTGCCGCAGCCCGACGGGCCGACGAGCACGCACAGATGGCCGTCGGGGATGTCGAGGCTCACCCCCTTCACCGCCTCGATGTCGCCCGCGTAGACCTTGCGGACGTTCTGGAGGGTGACGACAGCCATTCTTATTTCTCCGTCTCGACCAGGCCGCGCACGAACAGCTTCTGCATGACCAGCACGACGAGCACGGGCGGCAGCATGGCGAGCACGGCGGTGGTCATCGCGATTTGCCATTCGGTGAGCGCGTCCTGCGTCACCAGGAGCTTCTTGATGCCGACGACGATGGTCTGCATGTCCGGCCGCGTGGTGATGAGCAGCGGCCACAGATACTGGTTCCAGCCATAGATGAACTGGATCACGAACAGCGCCGCCATCGTGGTGATCGACAGCGGCAGCACGGTGTCCTTGAAGAACTTGAGCGGCCCGGCCCCGTCGATCTTCGACGCCTCGACGAGCTCGGGCGGGATGGTCATGAAGAACTGCCGGAACAGCAGCGTCGCCGTCGCCGAGGCGATCAGCGGCACGGCGAGGCCGGCATAGGTGTCGAGCAGGCCGACCTGCGCCACGACTTGGTAGGTCGGGTAGATGCGCACCTCGACCGGCAGCATCAGCGTGATGAAGATGAGCCAGAACGCCGCCATGCGGAACGGGAAGCGGAAATACACGACCGCGTAGGCGGAGATCATCGAGATGGCGATCTTGCCGAGCGCGATCGCCAGCGCCATGACGAAGCTGTTGAGCATTAGCATGCCGACCGGCTCGCCCGAGCTGCGCCCGCCGTGGCCCAGCGCGCGGGTGTAGTTCTCCACCGCGTAGGGGCCGGGATAGAGCGGCATCGTGCCGTTGGCGATGGTGCCGGCGTCCCATGTCGAGCCGACGACGGCGAGCCAGACCGGGAAGGCCAGGATGCCGACGCCGATCGTCAGGATCAGATGGGGCAGCATGTCGCTGAACCAGTGGCGGCGCTCGACCATCAGGCGCTTCCTCCGCGCGGGGGCATCAATAGGTGACCTTCTTCTCGACGTAGCGGAACTGGATGGCGGTGAGCGCGATCACGATGGCCATCAGGATCACCGACTGGGCGGCCGAGCCGCCGAGGTCGCCGCCGAGCCGGCCGTCGTTGTAGACCTTGTAGACCAGCGTTTCGGTGGCCTTGGCCGGCCCGCCGCGCGTGATCGCGTCGATGATGCCGAACGTGTCGAAGAACACGTAGACGATGTTGACGACCAGCAGGAAGAACGTGGTCGGCGACAACATCGGGAACACGATGGTCCAGAACCGCCGCGTCGGGCGCGCGCCGTCGATGGCGGCGGCCTCGATGAGGCTCTTGGGGATCGATTGCAGACCCGCCAGGAAGAACAGGAAATTGTAGCTGATCTGCTTCCAGGTCGCGGCGAGGATGACCAGCAGCATCGCGTCGCCGCCGTTGAGCAGCGGGTTCCAGTCGACGCCCATGCCGCGCAGCGTGCGCCCGATCATGCCCAGCGATGGTTGGAACATGAACAGCCAGAACACGCCCGCGATGGCCGGCGCGACCGCGTAGGGCCACACCAGCAGCGTGCGGTAGGCGGTGGCCCCGCGGATCTGCTTGTCGGCCATGACCGCCAGAAGCAGCGCCAGCGACAGCGACAGGAAGGCGACCGAGCCGGAGAACACCACCGTGTTCACCATGGCGCCGTAATAGGAGGGGTCGCGCAGCAGGACCTGGAAGTTCTCCAGCCCCACGAATTCCGTCGTGAGGCCGAACGCGTCCTCCAGACGGAACGACATCCACGCCGCCTGCGAGGCCGGCCAGTAGAAAAACACCAGCGTGACGGCGAGTTGCGGCGCGAGGAGCAGATAGGGCAGGAGGCGGTTGTTGAAGACCGTGCGTCTGTCCATGCGTCCTCTTCGATGCGTGCGCTTTGGATGGAATGCGCGTTGACTACGCCCAGCCGGGAAGGATGGTTCGGACCGCCCGGTTGTCCGAAAGGCAAGCCGGCCGCGCGGACGCGGCCGGGGTCGATGTCATGCGGCCGCTCCCTGGGGGAGCGGCCGGGCGGCCCTTAGCGGCCGGCGGTGCGCTCGAACTGGCGCAGCGTGGCGTTGGAGCGCGACACGGCGTCATCCAGCGCCTGCTGCGGCGACTTCTTGCCGGCCAGCGCGTTCTCGAGCTCTTCCGAGATCATGTCGCGGATCTGCACCATGTTGCCGAAGCGCAGGCCGCGGGAGTTCTCGGTGGGCTCCTTGTTGGTGAGCTCCTTGATCGGCGTCTCGCGATCCGGGAAGTCCTTGTAGAAGCCGGACGCCTTCACCTTGTCGTAGGCCGCCTTGGTGATCGGCAGGTAACCGGACTCGATGTGCAGCTTGGCCTGGCGGTCGGTGTCCGACAGGAAGGTGAAGAACTTGGCGACGCCCTTGTACTCGGCCGCCGACTTGCCGCCCATCACCCACAGCGAGGCGCCGCCGATGATCGAGTTCTGCGGCGCGCCGGGCGCGTCGGGATAATAGGGCATCGGCGCGGCGGCGAAGTCGAACTTCGCGTTGGCCTTGACGTTGCCGTAGAAGCCCGACGAGGTGAGCATGATCGGGCACTCGCCCGAGGTGAAGCGGCCCTCGTTCTCGTTGCCGCGGCCCGAATAGTCGTAGGTCTTGTCCTTCTGCAGATTGACGAGGTCCGTCAGCAGCTTGACGTGCAGCGGGCTGTTGAACTTCATCTCGGTGTCGAAGCCGTCAAGGCCGTTGGCCTTGGTGCCCATCGGCACGTTGTGCCAGGCGGAGAACTGCTCGACCAGGGCCCACGGCGACCACGCGGCGGTGAAGCCGCACTTGTCCCAGCCGGCCGCCTTCAGCTTCTTGCCGGCCTCGAACACCTCCGGCCAGGTCTTCGGGATCTCGGCGATGTTGGCCTTCTTCAGCGCGTCGCGGTTGACCCACATCACCATGGACGACGAGTTGAACGGGAAGGACAGCATGTCGCCCTTCGCCGTGGAGTAGTAGCCGGTGATGGCCGGCAGGTAGGACTTGGGATCGAAATTCTCGCCCGCCTCCTTCATCATCTCCTGCACCGGCTTGATGGCGCCCTTGGCGGCCATCATCGTCGCGGTGCCCACCTCGAACACCTGGAGGATGTGCGGCGCGTTGCCGGCGCGGAACGCGGCGATGCCGGCGTTGAGCGCGTCCGGATACGAGCCCTTGTAGGTGGCGACGACCTTGTACTCTTTCTGCGAGGCGTTGAAGTCGGCGGCGAGCTTGTTGACGACGTCGTTGTTGGCGCCCGTCATCGCGTGCCACCACTGGATTTCCGTCTGCGCGGAAGCCGGCGCGGCCATCGACATGGCCAGCACGGAGATGGCGGCGGTCAGGTGAAACTTCATTCGTCTTTCTCCCTTCGGTCCCACAACACGGGTCCGGTGAACCCCGCCCTCGATGGAACGGATGTTGTGGTTTGGTGCCAGCTTAACATGAACGTTCCACGACAGTTCAACGACAAATGTGACGGTCGTGCGCTTCCGCCCCTTCGGCGCGGCCCGTTCGGCCGGGCGGGAAGGGTCGGCGGGGAGCACGGCAACGCGACGGGCCCGCGCTTTAAATGACGCCGTTGCCGGATCGACTTAACGAAATCCGCATGTTTCATTATTCGCGACAGCGTTCTGGCTGGAATGGCCCAGGGAGGGGCGACCATGGCGGACGAGGTGGCGAGCCATTATGGCGGGGCGGGCGATCTGGCGGGCGCGATCGCCGACAGGCTGCGCCAGGCCGGCAAGGACATGGACCGGCTGACGACGGCCGACCTCGCGTCCGTCGACGAGTTCCACATTCGCGGCCGCAAGGCGACGCTGGAGCTGGCCGCATCTCTTAACCTCGACGGCAACTCGCGCGTGCTGGACATCGGCAGCGGGCTCGGCGGGCCGGCGCGGACGCTGGCCGAGACCTTCTTCTGCCACGTGACGGGCATCGACCTCACCCAGGCCTTCTGCGACGCCGCGACGGCGATGAGCGGCTGGGTCGGCCTCGCGGACCGCGTCGACTTCCGGCAGGGCGACGCGACCAGCCTTCCCTTCGACGACCATGCGTTCGACGCGGCGATGACCATGCATGTCGCCATGAACATCGCCGCCAAGGACCGGATGTACGCGGAGGCGAGGCGCGTCCTGAAGCCCGGCGGCCGCTTCGTCGCCTACGACGTGCTTCAGGGCGAGGGCGGCGAGGTGATCTACCCGGTGCCGTGGGCGCGCGAGCCTTCCATCAGCCACCTCGCGACCCCCGACGCCATGGCGTCCCTGCTGCGCGACGCGGGCTTCCGCATCGTGGCGACCGAGGATTCGACCGAAGCGAGCCAGCGCTGGTTCGAGGACATGGCCGCGCGCATGGCGGGCTCGGGTCCGGCCGTGACCTTCCAGACCTTCCTCGGCGCCGACTTCGCGACCATGGCCCGCAACCAGGTCGCCAACCTCCGCGACCGCCGCATCCGCACGGTCAGCTACGTGTGCGAGGCGTGAAGGGGGAACGCGCCGCCGGTCGCCGTGCCGGCGGACGTTTTCAAGTCGCATCGATACGAAAAAAGCTTTGGCGCACCCGACACGATTCGAACGTGTGACCTTTGCCTTCGGAGGGCAACGCTCTATCCAGCTGAGCTACGGGTGCTAGCCGCCCTATGGGGCGACGGGTTCTGTCTAGCCGATTGCGTGGCGCGGTTCAACCGCGCGGCGGCGGACGTCCGCACCCATCCAGATTCTGTCCCGCCGGCCTCCCCGGCCGCCTCGGGGGCGCGGCGGGGAGCGCCTTTCCGCCACGCTTGACTCGGCCCGGGAAGTCGCCGAATGACCGGCTTCGGCCGTCGCGGCCTGTGGGAGTCTCGGGAATGGAACTCGGTGTCGTCGGCCTCGGCCGGATGGGCGCGAACATCGTGCGCCGGCTCGCCCGCAACGGGCATCGCTGCGTGGTGTTCGACCGCAACCCCGAGCCGGGCCGCGTGCTCGCCGCCGAGGCCGGGGCCACCACGGCGGCGGATCTCGCCGGCGTCGTCGCCGGCCTCGCCGCGCCGCGCGCCGTGTGGGTGATGCTGCCCGCCGGCGCGGCCACGGAGGCGGCGGTCCAGGAGCTCGCCGGGCTGATGGAGCCGGGCGATGTCATCATCGACGGCGGCAACTCCTTCTGGAAGGACGACGTGCGGCGCGGCGCGGAGCTGAAGGCGCGCGGCCTGCATTACCTCGACATCGGCACCAGCGGCGGCGTCTGGGGGTTGGAGCGCGGGTACTGCCTGATGATCGGCGGGGACAGCGAGCCGGTCGCGCGGCTCGACCCCATCTTCGCGGCGCTCGCGCCCGGCCTCGGCGACATCCCGCGCACCCCCAACGCCGGCGCGCTCGACCCGCGCGTCGAGCAGGGCTACATCCACGCCGGCCCCACCGGCGCTGGGCATTTCGTCAAGATGATCCACAACGGCATCGAGTACGGGATGATGCAGGCCATCGCGGAGGGCTTCGACATCCTCAGGAACGCCGCCACGCCCGCGCTGCCCCCCGAGCACCGGCTGGAGCTGGACCTGCCCGGCATCGCCGAGGTGTGGCGGCGCGGCAGCGTCATCACTTCCTGGCTGCTCGACCTCACCTCCGCCGCGCTGGCGGAGGAGGCGGACCTCGGCAGCTATTCCGGCCATGTCGAGGATTCCGGCGAGGGCCGCTGGACCGTGCAGGCCGCCGTCGAGGAGGCCGTGCCGGCCGAAGTGCTCACCGCCGCCCTCTTCGCGCGCTTCCGCTCCCGGCAGGACCACACCTTCGCCGAGAAGGTGCTCTCCGCCATGCGCAAGGGCTTCGGCGGCCACCAGGAGCCCGGCAAGAAATGAGCGGCGCGGACAAGACGGCCCCGGTGAGCGTCGTCGTCATCATGGGCGTGTCCAGCTCCGGCAAGACCACCACCGCCAGCCTGCTGAGCGAGCGGCTGGGCTGGCCGTTCCGCGACGCCGACAGCTTCCATCCGCCGGCCAATGTCGAGAAGATGAGCCGCGGCGTGCCGCTGACGGACGCCGACCGCGCCCCGTGGCTGGAGGCCATCGCGGCGTGGATCCGCCAGCGCATCGCCTCCGGCGAGCCCGGCATCGTCACCTGCTCGGCGCTGAAACGCGCCTATCGCGACGTGCTGATGGCCGGAAACGACGGCGCGCGCCTCGTGCACCTGGTGGGCGACCGCGCGCTGATCGGCGACCGCATGGCGCGCCGGCGCGACCACTTCATGCCCACCTCCCTGCTGGACAGCCAGTTCGCCACTCTGGAGCCGCCCGCGCCGGAGGAGAATGTGCTCTCCGTGCCGGTGTCGCAATCGCCCGCGCAGGTGGCCGAGACGATCATCGCCGCGCTGGGGCTGCGCAAGCGCTGAGGCCGGTCCGGCGTCCGGCGTAGCGGAGCGCTCGCGAACGCGGCATCATCGCGCCCTGTCCCGGAGCGATGCGCATGGCCCCCTCGCGGCGTGACCTTCTGGCCCTCGGCGCTGTCGCGCCCCTTTTGCCCGTCGCGCCCGGGCGCGCGGCGGGGGCGTGGCGCGCCGCCGCCCCGATGCCCTCGGCGCGCACGGAGATCGCCGGCGCGCTCGTCGGCCGCCTTGTCGTGGTGGCGGGAGGCTATCACGGCGAGCGCGAGACGCAGATTTTCGACCCCGCCGCCAAAAGCTGGCGCGTGGGCGCGCCGCTGGCCGCCCCGGTCCACCACGCCGCCGCCGCCGCGTTCCAGGGCGGGCTCGTCCTCGCCGGCGGCTTCGATCCCGGCTGGCGGCCGCTCGCCGCCGTGCGGCTCTACGACCCCTCGCGCGACGCATGGACTTCGTTGCCCGA
The DNA here is from genome assembly GCF_024294805.1 of Alsobacter ponti. Lineage (GTDB taxonomy): Bacteria > Pseudomonadota > Alphaproteobacteria > Rhizobiales > Beijerinckiaceae > Alsobacter > Alsobacter ponti. The sequence goes on along the minus strand of NZ_JANCLU010000024.1, from coordinate 7,566 downwards.
CCTGCCGACGCCGCGCGGCTCGCCCTGCGCCGCCGTCTGGCGCGGCCGCCTGCACGTCGTCGGCGGCAGCGGCGCGGACGGGCGCAACACGCCGGCGCACGAGGCGTTCGACCCGGCGACCGGGCGCTGGATGGCGCGCGCGCCGCTGCCGACCGCGCGCGACCATTTCGCCATGGCCGAGATCGGCGGACGATTCGTCGCCGCCGGCGGACGGCGCGACGGCGACCCCGGACGCAATCTCGGGGTGGTCGAGATCTACGATCCGGAGCGCGACGCGTGGTCGCGCGGACGCGACATGCCGACCCCGCGCAGCGGCGTCGCCGCCGCCGTGCTGGACGGGTCGGTGGTGGTGGTCGGCGGGGAATCGCGCGAGCGCACCTTCGCCGACGCCGAGGCCTACGACCCGGCGTCGGATGCCTGGACGGCGCTGCCGCCCATGGCCACGCCGCGCCACGGCCTGGTCGCGGCGGTGTTCGAGGGCGCGCTCTACGTCGTCGGGGGCGGGCCGCGTCCGGGCGCGACGCGGTCCGACGCGGTGGAGGTCTACCGGCCCTGACCGCTCGGCAGCGGCGCGGGAGCGGGATCCGCCCCGGCGCGGTCGCGCCAGACCTTGGCGGCGGCCATGCCGACCAGCATCGCCGCCACGAACAGCCAGACTTTCGGCGCCAGCGTCGCCAGCGCGGCGATGGCCGGGCCGGGGCAGAAGCCGGCCAGCCCCCAGCCGACGCCGAACAGCGCCGCGCCGCCCAGCAGCGGCCGGTCGATCGCCGACGCGGTCGGCACGTGGAACGTCCGGCCGGCGACGGGCGCGCGCCGGGCGAAGGCCAGCCTGTAGCCCGGGATCGTGACGGCCAGCGCGCCGGCCATGACGAAGGCGAGCGTCGGATCCCACGCGCCCGCCACGTCGAAGAAGCCGAGCACCCGCGCCGGGTCGATCATGCCCGAGATGGCGAGCCCGGCCCCGAACACCAGGCCCGCGAGAAGCGATATGACAGCCGCCATGGTTCAGCCCGCCAGGTGACGCGTGACGAAGACGGTGAGCGCGGCCGTGGTCATGAACACCGCGGTCGCCGCGATCGAGCGCGGGGACAGGCGGGCCAGTCCGCAGACGCCGTGCCCGCTGGTGCAGCCGGAGCCGACCGTCGCCCCGAAGCCGACCAGCAGGCCGGCGGCGACCGTGGCCGGGACCGAAGCCGGGAAGCCGAGATCGGCGAGATCGGCCGCGCCGGTGGCTCCCGCGAGGAGAGCGCCGGCCGGCAGCCCGGCCAGGAAGGCCAGCCGCCACGGCCGCTCGAGGCCGAACATCGCGTTGACGACGATGCCGCAAATGCCGGCGATGCGGCCGATGCCGGCCATCATGGTCACCGCACCCAGCCCGATGAGGAGGCCGCCAGCGAGGCCGTGCAGGGGGGAGAAGTCGATCATGTCAGGCTCCCGGCCGCTCGATCGGGCCGCCCGCCGCCTTCCACGCGGCGAGGCCGCCGTGCAGGTGCGACACGCCAGTGAGCCCCGCTTCCTGCGCGGCCTGGGTCGCCATGGCGGAGCGCTCGCCGTGGGCGCAGTAGAGCACGACGCGGCGGTCGCCCCCGATGGCCCGCATGATCCCGCCCGCGCCGAGGTCGTCGCGGAACCGCCCATAGGGCTCGTGCAGCGAGCCGGGGATGACGCCGTGGCGCTCGCGCTCGGCCCTGTCGCGAAGGTCGACGAACACCGTCCCGGGGTCGGCCAACAGCTTCATGCCCTGCTCCGGCAGCACCGCCCAGCCGCGCTGCGCCACGGTGTCCTGGGCGAAGCCGATATGCATGTTGGCGGGCACCGCCACGTCCATCATCTTCGGGTTCGGCAGGTTGAGGCTGTTCATGATGGCGACGTACTGGTCCACCGACTGCACCTGCAGGCGAGGATTGCAGCGCTTCTCCTCGCCGATCGTGCTCACCGTGTCGCCCTTGTAGTCGTGGGCCGGGTACACCATCGTCTCGTCGGGCAGCCTGAGCAGGCGGTTGAACAGCGAGTCGTACTGCGCGCGGGCGTCGCCGTTCTGGAAATCGGTGCGGCCGGTGCCCCGGATCAGCAGGGTGTCGCCGGTGAAGACGCGGTCGGGCAGGGCGAAGGAATAGGAGTCGTCGGTGTGGCCCGGCGTGTAGATGACGTCGAGGCCGATGCCCTCGATGTCGATGCGGTCGCCGTCGCCGACCCGCATGGAGACGACGTCGGCCTTGGTGTTCTCGCCCATCACGGTGATGCAGCGCGTGCGGTCGCGCAGTTCCGCCAGGCCGGTGATGTGGTCGGCGTGGAGGTGCGTGTCGACTGCCTTGACCAGCCGCAGGTCAAGCTCGTTGAGCAGCTTGATGTAGCGGTCGACCTTGTCGAGCACGGGGTCGATGATGAGCGCCTCGGCGCCCCGGCGGCTCGCCAGAATGTAGCTGTAAGTGCCGGAAACGTTGTCGAAAAGCTGCCTGAAGATCATCTCGCCGCCCTCCGCTGCCGTGGCCGGCGACGCTATCCGTCGTTGCGAATTGTTAAGTTATCGCCGGCGGCAAACAGTGTCACCGCGCAAAGGGCCGCGCAAGCGGTTCAGCGCACGGCGTCGGCGGCGGCCTTGGCGGCCTTGCGGTTGGTTTTGCGCTTGGCCTCGTCGCCGGCGCGCTCCGCATCGGTGATCCTGCGCGCGCGGTCCTCGCAGCGGTGGCGGAGCTCCTCCAGCTCCTCCTCGGTGAGGTTTTCGATGCCGATATAGCGGTTCTGGGCGTGGCTGGTGCGGATCAGCTCGTCGAGCTTGGTCTGCAGCGCCGCGCCGTCGCGGTTTTGCGTGTTCTGGATCAAGAAAACTTGCAGAAATGTAATAATCGTCGTGCCGGTGTTGATGACCAGCTGCCATGTATCCGAGTAATGGAACAGGGGGCCGGTGATCCCCCACACCAGCACGGTGCCGACGGCGAGGGCGAATGTGATCGGCCGTCCCGTCGCGTGTGAAACAGCGCCCGCGAAAGCGCTGAAGATCTTGGTGAACTGCATCGTTCTTTCGCTCCGGACTTGCAACGTGCGACGGCGCGAAAAGGATGCACGGCCGCCCCGGCGCGCCATGGGCGGCCCGGCCGGCTTCGGAATACGCCGTTGAAACACAGCCGAGCAACGGCTCGAAATCCGCGATCTCCATACAGACGAAGCGCATTGATCGGAAGTTCCGGCGTGAAGAGTCCGCCAGCCTTGGCGATGACGACTTTCGATGTTCCGGGCCGCATTCGGCCGATGCCGCGAGTCATCATGGAGTTGCACGCATAAGTTTCAAATTGTTGCATTTGGCGAGGGATCATGTTGACCCACGTACATAAAGAAACTTGCCCCGCGGCCACGGTTCAGGTGTCCTCTCGTCACCATCAGGCTTCACCTTGGGCATTCGAGAGGTCTTCCATGCCTGCTTCGCGTTCGGGTCTTCTCCTCGCCACGGCGGTCGCATCGCTCGCGCTGCTGGCGCAACCTTTGTCCCAGATCGGGCTCGGCGTCTCGCCCGCCCTCGCCAAGGAGGGAGGCGGCAATGGCGGCGGTAACGGTGGCGGCAACGGCAATGGCGGCGGCAACGGCAATGGCAATGGCGGCGGGAATGGCGGCGGCGCCTCCGCCGACGCTTCCGGCGGCGGCAATGGCCGTGGCGGCGGCAATGCTGGCGGCATGGGCGGCGGCACGGGGGGCGGCATGGGCGGCGGCATGGGCAGCGGCCAGGGCGGCGGCTCCTCCCACGGCGGCGGCCAGGGTTCGCGCGGCGGCTCGGGCATCGGCGGCCCGGTCGGCGCGCTCGCGGATTTCCTGAGCGGCGTCACCTCGGGCGGCGTCTCCTCGCAGCGCGGCTCGGCCCGGACGGCCGACGCCGTCTCCGGCGGCAAGAGCGCCGGCAAGAGCGCCGACAAGAGCGCCGGCCGGCAGGCTTCGTCCGTCCGCACCGCGTCCGTCACCGAGGACAAGAAGGCGTCCAAGACGCAGCTCGCCTCGGCCTCCCAGCTCGGCCGGCTGAACGCCTCCCACGCCTCGCCGCGCGCCCTGGAGCGCGCCTCGGCGAACTCCACGGTCGGCAAGATCGCCGCCTACAAGGAGGCGATGGCGGCCGCCACGGCCGCTTCCGCCGCCCTGAAGGACGCGACGGCCAAGGTCGGCACCGCCCAGGCGGCGCTCGACGCCAGCAAGAAGGCGGTCGAGGACGCCCAGAAGGCGCTCGACGCCGCCATCGCGGCGGCTGCCAAGGCCGCGACCGAGAAGGCGGCGCTCGACCAGGCGGTGCTCGACGCGCAGGCCAAGCTCGACGCCTCCATCGCGGCCGTCGCCTCTGCGCAGACGGCCTACAACGCCGCCGCGGCCGCCGCGGCCGCCAACCCGCTCGACTCGGCGCTCGCCGCCGCCGCGGCCTCGGCCCAGGCCACGCTCGACGCCGCCAAGGCGCAGCAGTCGACCGACCAGGCCGCGGTCGACGCAGCCAACCAGGCGGTGGCCGACAACGCCGCCGCCGCCGGCAAGGTCACCGAGGCGCAGACAGCCTACGACGCGGCGGTCGCGGCGCAGACCACGGCGACGACCGACCTCGCCGACGCCCAGGCCGCCGAGCAGGCCGCCAAGGACGCGCTGGCCGCGGCCACCGAGCAGTCGGCGACCTCGCTCGCCTCCGCCGCCAACAAGTCGATCGACGACGCGGTGGTCTCGCAGGTCAACGCCAATCTCGGCCTGACGGCGGACGACACCCTGGTCGGCGACGTCGCCACCCAGGCCGAAGCGATCCGCACCGGCACGGCGACGCCCTGATCCCACCCTTCCCCGGCCCCCTCGGCGCGCCCCGGATCTTCCGGGGCGCTTTTTTTTGGCGATCATGCCCTTTATGAACCACGGCGTTATCGCGCCTGTGCCCAAGCCTCGACTTGGACTGCAGGAAACTCAGCGCGGCTGCCGGTCTTATTTTTATCGGGCTATCTTCCCGACGGCCGCGTCAAACTCCTCCTCCAACATACCGGCCCCGGCATCTTCGGTCGCGCGTTTAAACGCGGCGTCATTATCCTGGCGCGACCTATTGACACGCGCTTACCGACGCGCTTATGACTCTCGTTACGGTCGAGGCCACGGTGTCGATTCGGACGCTCTTCGTGAGGTGAGGTTGCCATGTCTGATCACGACCCTTCATTGGAACAGGCGTTCAATCTGATCCGCAAGGCATTCGAAAAGGTTGCAGACGAGGCTTATGCGCGCGGGCAAGCTTCTGAGCGTGACCGCATCCGGGGGCTCATTGCTTCAGCCACCGTCATCCACCCGCCCACGGTCACGGTGTCTCCACCGACCGCCAAAGATAGAGCGCGGAAACGGGCACCGAAAGGCAGCGTAGCGACGCTGATCGAGCGGTCTCTAAAGGCTCGTGGAGCTTGGGGCGCAACGACGGCGGAAATCATGGGGGACCGGGCGGGGGAAGCGGAATCGCTGATCCAGATTTCGTCTGTGCGCGGTGAACTCCGCCGCGGCGCGGCCACAGGAAAATACGAGGAAAATACGTCGGGGCGGTGGTTTCTTGTCCGCTTCCACGACAGGAATTCGGCGGAGGGCAATCCTCCTACAGACCCCTCCGCCGAAAATTGAGCATCATGGAGCGCATATGCCGCCCACAACACGTAGAGCCTAGCTAGGCTAGGCACCCCGGCTCGACCGCGCCGATATGGGCGGTCTTGCCGTCTTCCGGGCCGCAGCACGATTGCAACGCGATGCGGTTCGCAGGGGCTGTTTGGGCCTCACGGGGTGCGGACTGATCATCCCGCCCCACCCTGCTTCCAGACAAAGCAGTAGCTATCACACCGCGCCGGGGATTTGAATCCCCGACGTCACTTTTTAGTTAGCCGTCTGCCCGATAAGTCAGGCGCTTGCCGACAAGCCTCCGGAGAGCGTTCGAAGTGCGCCGGTCGTCGGTGACCCTACCGCAATGCGGTTTGTAGCGAAAAATCGTACTCCGCAGGGGTAGCAGTGCAATTGCCGCTCTCCAGAATTATGCCCGCCATGCCGCGCTTGATTGCAAAAACCTTCAAGCGTGTTGTGAGCATCTCCCTCCACCTGTTCGTTCGCCGCGTGCATGAAGGTTTGTGCTCGGCAACGTTGTGGTGCATGTCACCATACAACAAGCTTTCGTCCGTGGAGAGACAATCCTCGTGAGAAAGGTTGTCCGCGACGATCCATGACCGCCCGCTTCGTCGCACGCTCAACATAGAACGACCGAACGCTCCGCCACGCTCAAGAGAGAGCACGTGGTGCTTCCCGGACAGGCCGATTTTAGCGCGCTTCGTGATTTCCGCGCGGCGTTGCCGGCGCGCATAGCTTCGCAGGGCGGCGCCGGAACCGGGGGCGCGGGAAGCCATTGACTCCGGGTCGCGCCGCTGGAATCTATAGCGGAACAAACTGTGAACCAACCGTCGACGAAAGAGCCACGTGGAGCCATGACCGCTTCCGCGAACCCTTCCCTATGGCCCGCCCCGGGCGGCGGCCTCCCCGCCCCCGGCGGGAGGGGCGCGCGCGGCCGCGCCGGGGGAAGGGCGGACGAGGCGAAGGCCGGCGCTCCGGGCTCCGGCGACGCAAAGTCCAACGCTTCGGGCGACGCCGGCTCCCGCCCGCCCTCGTCCGCCGCGCTGACGGAGCACGCCCACGGCAAGCCCTCGTCCGCCGCGATCGAGCGCAAGGCCGGCGAGACGCCGGCCGCCGGGGCGGGGGCGCTGCCGGCCTTGCGCGCGCGCATCGCGGCCATCGGGGCGGATGGCGGGGCGCGGGCGCTGGAGGCGCCGCGCGGGGTCGCGCCGCTGGGGAGCGCGGACGCCGACCTCGCGCTGGGCGGCGGGCTGGCGCGCGGCGGCGTCCACGAGGTGCGGCCCGCCGAGCCGGGCGACGCGGCGGCCGCGGCCGGCTTCGCCCTGGCCTGCGCGGCGCGCTTCGCCTTCCACCGCGCGGCGTCCTCGCGGCCCTGGCTGTGGGTGCGGCAGGACCTCGCCGGGCGCGAGACGGGCGAGCCCTACGGGCCCGGCCTCGCCGCCTTCGGCCTCGATCCCGCCCGGCTGACCCTGGTCGCCGCCGCCGACGCGCGCGACGCCCTGCGGGCGGCCGAGGAGGCCCTGCGCTGCGCGGCGCTCGGCGTCGTGCTGATCGAGCCGTGGGGCGACCCCAAGGCGCTCGACCTCACCGCCACGCGCCGCCTCGTGCTGGCGGCGGAGGCCTCCGGCGTGCCCGCCTTGCTGCTGCGCGCCGGCGCGCATGGCGGGCCGGGCGGGGCCGCCACGCGCTGGAGCGTCGCCGCCGCGCCCAGCGACGCCCTGCCTTCGCGCGGAAACTTTCCCGGCATCGGCCGCCCGCGCTTCGCGGCGGTGCTGGAACGCAGCCGCCAGCCCGGGGGCACCGGGCGCGGCGGACGCTGGATCATGGAGTGGAACCCCGATGAGCGCCTCCTCGCCGAGCCCCCGCCTGCTCTCGCTCGTGCTGCCGCGTCTGCCGACGCCGGTGAAGATCACACCCTCGATATTGCCCGGCGGATTGTAGGTGTTGCTGCTGGTCATGACGGTGTCG
>NZ_JANCLU010000023.1 GCF_024294805.1 Alsobacter ponti | reverse complement strand
CCGCCGGCGGGACGAGGCCCCCGCCGTTCCGCGCCGCCCTTCCGGGCTCCGCAGAACAAGCCAAGCCCCGCATCCGGAAGGATGGCGGGATAGAAGCGCATGGGCACGGGCGGACTGGCGTCCGCCGTCAGCCGCGCAGAATGGCCCCGGTCTTCTTGCCGACCTCGGTGACGATCTTCGCCGCGACCGTGTCGATCTCGGCGTCGGTCAGCGTCTTTTCCTGCGGCTGCAGGGTCACCGCCACGGCGACCGACTTGTGGCCCTCGGGGACGCCGGGGCCCTCGTAGACGTCGAACACGTCGGCCCCCGCCACGAGCTGGCGGTCGGCGGACTGGACGGCCTTGAGGATGTCCGCCGCCTTGACGTCGCGCGGCACGACGAAGGCGAAGTCGCGCGACACCGGCTGGAAGTCGGACAGCGCCAGCTTCGGCTTCATCCGCGTCGGCCGGGCCTTGGGCGGCGGCAGCGCGTCGAGGATCAGCTCGCAGGCGACCAGCGGGCCCTTGACGTCGAGCGCCTCCAGCACGCGCGGATGCACCTCGCCGAACGCGCCGACGACGAGCTTGGGGCCGAACTGCAGCGTGCCCGAGCGCCCGGGATGCAGCCAGGCCGGGCCGCCTTGCGACACCTGCAGGCCGGACGTGGGCACGCCGAGCGCCTCCAGCACCGCGTAGGCGTCGGCCTTGGCGTCGAACGCGTCGACGGGGGCGGCCGGGCGGCTCCAGTGGCGGCCGGGACTGTCGGAACGCGCCAAGGCGCGGCGCACCGCGGCGGCCGCCATGCTCTGGTCCTGCGGGCGGTCGCCGGCGAACACCTGGCCCACCTCGAACAGGGCGGCGTCCGGGAAGCCCCGGTCTGCGTTGCGCTGCGCCGCCTTGAGCAGGCCGGGCAGCAGGCTCGGCCGCATGTCGGAGAGCTCGGCGGCGATGGGGTTGGCGAGCGCCAGCTCCGGCCGGCCGCCGCCGAACAGCTCCGCCTCGGCCTTGCCGATGAACGACCAGGTGACGGCCTCGACGAGGCCGCGCGCCGCCAAAGCCCGCCGCGCCGTGCGGGTGCGCTTCTGGATCAGCGTCAGCACCGGCGCGGCCACGGTCTGCGGGTCGCGCGGGAACGGCGTCGCCTGCACGCGGTCGAGCCCGGCGATGCGCACGATCTCCTCGACGAGGTCGGCCTTGGCCTCGACGTCGGGCCGCCAGGCCGGCGGCGACACCTTGACCGTGTCGCCCTCGTTGCCCGACACGAAAAAGCCGAGCTGACGCAGGATCGCCTTCATCTCGTGGACGGGCAGGTCGAGCCCGGTGAGGCGCTTCACCTCGCGCCAGGGGAACTCGACGATGCGGTCGGTGTCCGGGATCTCGCCGGCCAGCGCGATCTCGGACGGCTCGCCGCCGCACAGATCCATCACCAGCCTCGTCGCCAGCTCGAGGCCGGGCACGCAGAATTGCGGGTCGACGCCCCGCTCGAAGCGGTAGCGGGCGTCGGTGTTGATGCCCAGCCGGCGGCCCGTCTGGGCGATGTTCAGCGGGTCCCACAGCGCCGACTCGATCAGCACGTCGGTGGTCGTCGCGTCGCAGCCGGAATGCTCGCCGCCCATGATTCCGGCGATCGACTCGACGCCGTTGTCGTCGGCGATCACCACCATGTCGCGGTCGAGCCGGTAGGTGCGTCCGTCGAGCGCCAGGACCTCCTCGCCGTCGCGCGCCCGACGCACCACGAGGTCGCCCTTCACCTTGGCGAGATCGAACACGTGCAGCGGCCGGTTGCGGTCGTAGGTGACGTAGTTGGTGATGTCGACCAGCGCGTTGATCGGGCGCAGGCCGATCGCCTTGAGGCGGCGCTGCATCCACTCCGGGCTCGGCCCGTTGCGCACGCCGCGCACCAAGCGCAGCGCGAAGGCCGGCGCCAGGCGCTTGTCCTCGCCGGCGAACTCCAGGTGGGCGCGGGTGGGGCACGCGAACGCGCCGCGCACCTGCTGGACGGGCCGGTCGACCAGCGTGCCGAGCCCGGCCGCCGCGAGGTCGCGCGCCACGCCGTGGACGCCGAGCGCGTCCGGCCGGTTGGGCGTGACGGCGAAGTCGATCACCGGGTCGCCGAGGCTGGCGTACTCGGCGTAGGACATGCCGACGGGGGCGTCGGCCGGCAGGTCGATGATGCCGTCGTGCTCCTCGCCGAGGCCCAGCTCCATCGCCGAGCACAGCATGCCGCGGCTCTCGACGCCGCGGATGGAGCCGACGCCGAGCGTGATGTCCTTGCCCGGGATGTACGTGCCCGGCGGCGAGAACACCGACTTCATGCCGGCGCGGGCATTGGGCGCACCGCAGACCACCTGCACGGGCGGGCCCTCGCCGGTGTCGACCATGCACACGCGCAGTCGGTCGGCGTTGGGGTGCTGCTCGGCGGAGACCACCGACGCCACCGTGAAGGCGGCGAGCTGCTTGGCCTTGTCCTCGACGCCCTCGACCTCGAGCCCGACCTTGGTCAGCGTCTCGGCGACGGTCGCGAGCGGGGCGGCGGTGTCAAGGTGGTCCTTGAGCCAGGAGAGTGTGAGCTTCATGGGTTCGCTTCGATGTCCGGGCCGGTCACGCGCTCAGGCCGCCCGCGAGGGTCGGCAGGTCGAGCGGGCGGAAGCCGTAATGGGAGAGCCAGCGCACGTCGGCGTCGAAGAAGGCGCGCAGGTCCGGCATGCCGTATTTCAGCATGGCGATGCGGTCGATGCCCATGCCCCAGGCGAAGCCCTGGTACTCGTCCGGGTCCAGCCCGCAATTGCGTATGACGTTGGGGTGGACCATGCCGCAGCCCAGGATCTCTAGCCAGTCCTCTCCTTCGCCGAAGCGGATCTCGCCGCCCTTGCGCGAGCACTGGATGTCGACCTCCGCCGAGGGCTCGGTGAAGGGGAAGAAGGAGGGGCGGAAGCGCATCTTGACGTGCGGCACCTCGAAGAACGCCTTGCAGAACTCCTCGAGGATCCACTTGAGGTGGCCCAGATGCGAGCCCTTGTCGATGACCAGGCCCTCGACCTGGTGGAACATCGGCGTGTGCGTCTGGTCGCTGTCGCAGCGATAGGTGCGGCCGGGGATGATGACGCGGATCGGCGGCTTCTGGCTCATCATGGTGCGGATCTGCACCGGGCTGGTGTGGGTGCGCAGCACCTTGCGTTCCCCGTCGGCGTCGGGGTTGAAGAAGAAGGTGTCGTGCATCTCGCGCGCCGGATGGCCGGTCGGGAAGTTCAGCGCCGTGAAGTTGTAGAAGTCGGTCTCGATGTCCGGGCCGTCCGCCACGGCGAAGCCCATGTCGGCGAAGATGGCGGTGAGCTCGTCGACGACCTGGCTGATCGGGTGGATGCGCCCGCGCGCCGCCGGGCTCTCGGGCAGCGGCTGGGTGACGTCGACGCGCTCCGCCTGCAGCCTTGCGTCCAGCGCAGCGTCCCGCAGCGCAGCGCGGCGGCAGGCGATAGCGGCCTGGACGCGGTCGCGCAGGCCGTTGATGAGCGGGCCGTTTTCCTTGCGCTCCTCGGGCGACATCGCGCCGAGCGTCTTCAGCAGCTCGGAGACGGAGCCCTTCTTGCCGAGCGCGCCGACGCGCACGGCTTCCAGCGCCGCCTCGTCCCCGGCGGCGGCGACGGCGGCGAGGAGCGAGGTCTCGAGGGAGGCGTAATCGGACATGGCGATCCCGTTCTGGCGGCCGGGGTCGTGCCTCGGCGCGGACGCGCGGCTTTTGCCATGGCGGGGCGGTGCTTGTCGAGGGCGAGCCCGCCCGCCGGCGGCCGGATCAGTCCGGCAACAGGAAGAGGTCGGTGTCGCCCGGCCGCGCGCCGAGGCGCGTCAGCATGGCGTGGACCTGGCCGCGGTGGTGCGTCTGGTGGTTGAAGAAATGGACGACCACCCTGTCGAGCGGCATGGAGATCTCGCGCCCCGCCGCGCCCGAGAACCAGCGCAGCGGCGCGGCCAGGCGTTCGGTGGTCAGGGTCGCGGTCCAGTCGAGAATGGCGTCGTCGAGCGCCGCGCGCAGGCGCTTCAGCTCCTCCCAGTCGGTCACGAAGCCCGCGCTCTCGCGCAGGGGGAGGCCGGGGGCCGGCCAGTCGGTGAAGCGGCTCATCCAGTTGCTGTCGCCCCAGGCGAGATGGCTCAGCGTGCCCTGGATGGAGCCGAAGAAGGCGGCGAGGTCCTGCCGGCGCTGGGCGTCCGAGAGCGCGTCGGCCGCGCCGAACAGATTGCCGTTCTGCCAGCGATTGTAGCGCGCCATCAGGCGCGGGAAGTCGACATCGATCATGAGGCTCCGCCGGGACTGGCCGCCGCTTTGCGGCGCGCCATTGTCGGCGAAGACAGGGCGGCGGGGAAGAGGGCGAGGCTCCCAGGCGGACATGAAAAAGCCCGCCGGCGGCGGGCTTTTCCGAAGCTCCGGGACGGACCGGATCAGGCGGCCGGCTGGGCCGACTTGGCCTTCTCGACCAGCGCCGCGAAGGCGGCCGGCTCGTGGATGGCGATGTCCGAGAGGACCTTGCGGTCGACCTCGACGCCCGCCTTGTTCAGGCCGTCGATGAAGCGCGAATAGACCATGCCGTGCTCCCGGACCGCGGCGTTGAGACGCTGGATCCAGAGCGCGCGGATGGTGCGCTTCTTGTTCTTGCGGTCGCGCGTCGCATACTGCATCGCGCGATCGACGGCCGCCTTGGCCGTGCGGATCGTGTTCTTGCGGCGGCCATAGAAGCCCTTCGCCGCCTTGAAAACCTTCTTGTGCTTCGCGTGAGACGTCACGCCGCGCTTGACGCGTGCCATTGGCTGATCTCCTCAGAAAATTTGAAACCCCGGCCGATCAGCCGTTGGGGAGGAAGTACTTCTTCACGTTGGCAGCGTCGCCCTCGAAGAGGACATTCGTGCCGCGAAGATTGCGGATCTGCTTGTTGGTCCGCTTGATCATGCCATGCCGCTTGCCGGCCTGGGCGTACAGCACCTTGCCGGTGCCGGTGATCTTGAACCGCTTCTTGGCGGACGCCTTCGTCTTGATCTTGGGCATTTGGCTCGTCTCCGATCCGGGCGGCGGACCGCCCTCGGGTTGTTCTTTCGGCCGGCGAACCGGCCGTTCGTCTCGTCATGAGCGAAACGAACCGCCACGGCAGCCCTTACCGGCCGGGCGGTTCGAAGGCGCGGTTCATAGCAGAAACGCCGCCGAAGGCAAGGCTCCGGCGGCGAAAAAGCGAGTCGGATCAATCCCGACGGATGGCCGATCCGAGGTCCCGGTCCTACTCCGCCGCCTGGCGCGCCATCGGGTTATTGGGGTGCGTGGTCCAGTTGGCGTAGCCGGGCTCGACCGTGCGCCCGGTGCGCGGGTCTACCGCCCCCGCCGCCATTGGGACCATGGTGATGCAGTTCTCCACGGGGCAGACCTCGACGCAGAGATTGCAGCCGACGCACTCCTCGTCCTTCACCGTGAACATGCGCCGCCCATCGACCATGGCGGTGATCGCCTGGTGCGAGGTGTCCTCGCAGGCGATGTGGCAGCGGCCGCACTGGATGCAGAGGTCCTGGTCGATATGCGCCTTCGTCACGTAGTTGAGGTTGAGGTACTGCCAGTCGGTGACGTTGGGGACGGCGCGGCCGCGGAAGTCGTCCAGCGTGGCGTAACCCTTGGAGTCCATCCAGCCGGACAACCCGGCGATCATCTCCTCAACGATCTTGAACCCGTAGGTCATCGCGGCCGTGCAGACCTGGACCGTGCCGGCGCTCATGGCGATGAACTCGGCCGCGTCGCGCCAGGTGGTGATGCCGCCAATGGCGGAGATCGGCATGCCGCGCGTCTCGGCGTCGCGGGCGATCTCTGCCACCATGTTGAGCGCGATGGGCTTCACCGCCGGGCCGCAATAGCCGCCGTGGCTGCCCTTGCCGTCGATGCTGGGATTGGGGCTGAACGTGTCGAGATCGACCGACACGATGGACGACACGGTGTTGATGAGCGACACGGCGTCCGCCCCGCCCTTCAGCGCGGCGCGCGCCGGGTAGCGGATATCGGTGATGTTGGGCGTCAGCTTGACGATGACCGGCATCCTCGTGTGCTGCTTGCACCAGCGCGCCACCATCTCGATGTACTCGGGCACCTGGCCGACCGCCGAGCCCATGCCGCGCTCGGACATGCCGTGCGGGCAGCCGAAGTTGAGCTCGACGCCGTCGCACTCGGTCTCCTCGACGCGCGCCAGGATGGACTGCCAGCTGCGCTCCTCGCAGGGCACCATCAGCGACACGACGACGGCCCGGTCGGGCCAGGCCCGCTTCACCGCCTTGATCTCCTGAAGGTTGATGTCCAGCGGGCGGTCGGTGATCAGCTCGATGTTGTTGAAGCCCAGCAGCCGCCGGTCGGCCCCGTGGATGGCGCCGTAGCGCGGGCCGTTGACGTTGACGATGGGCGGGTCCTCCCCCAGCGTCTTCCACACCACGCCGCCCCAGCCCGCCTTGAAGGCGCGGGTGACGTTGACCTCGCGGTCGGTCGGCGGGGCGGAGGCCAGCCAGAACGGGTTGGGCGACTTGATCCCCAGGAAGTTCGTGCGCAGATCGGCCATGTGTCCCTCCCCTTCCGCTCAGGCGACCATCGCGCCGCGCAGGGCGCGGTCGATCGACAGCGCCGCCTGCTTGCCGTCTTCCACCGCCGTGACGGTGAGATCCTGGCCGCCGGCCACGCAGTCGCCGCCGGCCCACACGCCGGGCATGCTCGTGCGGCGCTCGCCGTCGACGACGATGCGCCCGCCGGCGAGCTTCAGCGCCGGCGCGCCGGCGAGGCTGGTCGACGCCAGCGCCTGGCCGATGGCGACGAGCACCATGTCGGCCCCGAGCGTGAAGGTCTCGCCCGTGCCTGCCAGACGCCCGCCGGTCTCGGCGGTCCGCTCGAAGGCGACGCCGGTGACGAGGCCGCCGTCGCCGTGCAGGCCCGCCGGCGCCGCCCAGGTGCGGATCAGCACGCCATTGGTCTGCGCCAGCTGGCGCTCGTAGAGCGAGGCCTTCATGGCGTCCTCGCCGCGGCGGTAGACGACCGTCACCTCCTCGGCGCCGAGGCGGCGGGCCTGCACGGCGGCGTCGATCGCCGTCATGCCGCCGCCGATTACCACGACGCGCCGGCCGACCGGCACGCTCGCCATCGACCTGGCCTGGCGCAGCCCGGCGATCCAGTCCACGGCGTCGTACACGCCGGCGAGCGTCCCCTCGCCGGCGAGATCGAGCCGGTTGACGGCCGCCAGTCCGACGCCGAGGAACACGGCGTCGAAGTCGCGACGCAGCCCCTCGAGCGTGATCGTCTCGCCGAGCCGCGCCCCGGTCTCCACCGCGATGCCGCCGATCGACAGCACGAACTCGACCTCGCGCTGCGCGAAGCCGCCGGTGGTCTTGTAGGAGGCGATGCCGAACTCGTTGAGGCCGCCGAGCTTGTCGCGCGCCTCGAAGACGGTGACGGCGTGGCCCAGCTCCGCGAGCTTGTGGGCGCAGGCGAGGCCGGCCGGGCCTCCGCCGACCACGGCAACGCGCCGGCCGGTCTCGGCGGCGCGCCGGAACGGCTGGCGTCCCGCCTCCAGCAGGGCGTCGGTGGCGCGCCGCTGCAGCAGGCCGATCTTCACCGGCTTGCCCTCGGCGGCCTCGCGCACGCAGGCCTCCTCGCACAGCGTCTCGGTGGGGCAGACCCGGGCGCACATGCCGCCGAACACGTTGGCGGACAGGATGGTCTCGGCCGCGCCGATCTCGTTGCCGGTCGCGATCTGGCGAATGAAGAGCGGAATGTCGATCGACGTCGGGCAGGCGTTCTGGCACGGCGCGTCGAAGCAGAAATAGCACCGGTCGGACTCGACGCGCGCCTCGTGCCGGTCGAGCGGAGGATGGACGTCGGAGAAATTGGCGGCGTACTCCGCCGTCGAGAGACGCCCCGCGGCGATCCCGGGTGTGCTTCGGCTGGCGCTCATGGGTCCCTCCCTCGCCGCCGGACGGATGGGTCCGTCCGAACCTGACCGTTTGGTCAAGTTGAGGCCAGGCGAGGGGACTGTCAAGCATGCGCCGCCTTTACCGGGGCTCGCCGTCGCCGGCGGATCAGAGAGCGTCGCAAAGCGGTGGCTGCGCGCCGGCGCGACGCCTCTACGCTTCGGCATCCGCGCGGCGGCGGTGCCGGCGTCACGCGGCTGTCACGCGGCTGTCACGCGGTGCTTCTATCGGCTTGCGGGGCCGCGACGAATTCGGGTCCCGGCACGGCTTCCCCAGAAGCACAGATACAGGTTAGGTTCGCATGACGAACGGTTTCCGGCCGGTCCGCCGCCCCTCGACGGGCGGGCTTCGGCGGCTGGGCTCGGGCGGCGCATAAACGGGAGAGGACACGATGACAGCTTTCACCGGAACCAGGCTCACACTCGCCTTCGCCGCGCTGCTCGGCACGACGGCGCTCTGCTCGGCGCAGGATCTCGCCGCCATCGAGAAGGCCGCCAAGGCCGAAGGCATGCTGAGCACGATCGCCCTGCCGCACGACTGGTGCGGCTACGGCGAGGTCATCGCCGGCTTCAAGAAGAAGTACCCCGACATCAAGGTCAACGAGCTGAACCCCGACGCGGGATCGGCCGACGAACTCGAGGCGATCCGCGCCAACAAGGACAACAAGGGCCCGCAGGCCCCCGACGTCATCGACGTCGGCTTCGCCTTCGGCCCGCAGGCCAAGACCGAGAAGCTGACGCAGCCCTACAAGGTGTCGACGTGGGACTCGATCCCCTCCAACGTCAAGGACGCCGAGGGCCACTGGTACGGCGACTATTACGGCGTGCTGTCCTTCGCGGTGAACAAGGACATCGTGAAGACGATGCCGCAGGACTGGCCCGACCTGCTGAAGCCCGAGTTCGCCAACGCCGTCGCCCTGGCCGGCGACCCGCGCGCCTCCAACCAGGCCATCCTCGGCGTCCAGGCGGCCGGCATCTCGGCCGGCGGCAAGGACGGCGCCTCGGCCGGCGAGGCGGGCCTGAAGTTCTTCGCCGACCTGAACAAGAAGGGCAATTTCGTCCCGACCATCGGCAAGTCCGGCACGCTCGCCCAGGGCGCGACCCCGATCGTGATCTGGTGGGACTACAACGCCCTGTCCGGCCGTGACGCCCTGAAGGGCAACCCGCCGATCGAGGTGGTGGTGCCGAAGACCGGCGTGGTGGCCGGCGTCTACGTGCAGGCGATCAGCGCCTACGCGCCGCATCCGAACGCCGCCAAGCTGTGGATGGAGTACCTGTACTCCGACGAAGGCCAGCTCGCCTGGCTGAAGGGCTACTGCCACCCGATCCGCTTCAACGACCTCGTCGCCAAGGGGAAGGTGCCGAAGGAGCTGCTCGACAAGCTGCCCCCGGCCGCGTCCTACGAGAAGGCGGTCTTCCCGACGCTCGAGGAGCAGGCGGCGGCCAAGGCCGTCATCACCTCGAAGTGGGACTCGGTGGTCGGCGCGAACGTGAAGTAAGGGACCTCGCCCCGCCCCGGCGCGACCGGGGCGGGGCGTTCGCGCAGGCGCGCCGCCCGTGACCACAGCCATCACTCCGGCCGAGGCCGGCGCCGCCGCGCCGGCGCGCCGTTCCGCGCGGGTCTCGTTCGCGTGGCTCGGCATCGTGCCGTTCATGGCGTTCGCACTGCTGTTCCTGATCGTCCCGACCCTGCAGATCGTGATCGGCGCCTTCCGCGACCAGGACGGCGCGTTCACCTTCGCCAACGTGCTGCACCTGTTCCAGCCGTCGATCCTGTCGGCCTACTGGATCTCGATCCGCATCAGCGTCGCCTCGGCGCTGCTCGGCTGCGTCGCGGGCTTCTTCATCGCGGCGGCGGTCAGCATCGGCAACCTGCCGCGCTGGATGCGGGGGCCGGTGATGACCTTCTCGGGCGTCGCCTCGAACTTCGCCGGCGTGCCGCTCGCCTTCGCGTTCCTGGCCACGTTCGGCCGGCTCGGCCTTGTCACGGTGCTGCTGCGCGACTGGTTCGGCGTCAACATCTACGCGATGGGGTTCAACATCCTGTCCTTCTCGGGACTGACGCTGACCTATCTGTTCTTCCAGATCCCGCTGATGGTGCTGATCGTCACGCCCGCTATCGACGGGCTGAAGCGCGAATGGCGCGAGGCGGCGGTGATCCTGGGCGCGTCGACGCCGCAATACTGGCGCATGGTGGCGCTCCCCATCCTGTGGCCGACCCTGCTCGGCACTTTCGCGCTGCTCTTCGCGAACGCCTTCGGGGCGGTGGCGACGGCCTTCGCGCTCACCGGCAGCTCGCTGTCGATCGTGCCGATCCTCCTGTTCGCCCAGATCCGCGGCGACGTGCTGCAGGACCCGCATCTCGGCTACGCGCTGGCGCTGGGCATGATCGTGCTCACGGGCATCGCCAACGGCATCTACATCGTCACGCGGTCGCGGGCGGAGCGGTGGATCAAATGAAGCGCCGCAGCCTCTGGTCCTGGATCGTCCTCGTCCTCGCGATCCTCTATTTCGGCCTGCCGCTGCTCGGCACTGTCGACTTCTCGATGAAGATGCGGCGCGGCGTCTACAGCCTCGACGCCTACTGGGCCGTGCTCGGCGACCCGCGTTTCCAGGCCACCTTCCTCTATTCGGTGGTGATGGCCTGCATGACCATCGTGGTCGGCGTGCTGCTGGTGGTGCCCACCGCCTACTGGGTGCGCCTGAAGCTGCCGCGCTGGCGGCCGGTGATCGAGTTCATCACCATGCTGCCGCTGGTGATCCCGGCCATCGTCATCGTGTTCGGCTATATCCGCCTCTACAACACGTCCTCGTGGCTGCCGCTGACCGGCAGCGCGCTCGGCACCGACGCGCTGCTGACCCTGGGCTACACGACGCTGGCGCTGCCCTACATGTACCGCGCCGTCGACACCGGCCTGCGCACCATCGACGTGGCCACGCTGACAGAGGCGGCCGAGAGCCTGGGCGCCGGCTGGATCACCGTGATGTGGAGGGTGATCCTGCCCAACGTGCTGGTGGCGGTGCTGTCCGGCGCGTTCCTGACCTTCGCCATCGTCATCGGCGAGTTCACCATGGCGGCGCTGCTGAACCGCCCGGCCTTCGGTCCCTATCTCCAGCTCGTCGGCGCCAACCGGGCCTACGAGCCCGCCGCGCTCGCCGTCATCGCCTTCGCGATCACCTGGATCTGCATGGGGCTGATCCAGCTCGTCACGCGTCTCCAGAAGCACACCATGAGAGTTTGAGCACATGGCTTTTCTCGAACTCAGCGGGGTCCGCAAGGATTTCGAGCTCGTCCGCGTGGTGCGCGACTTCAACCTCGACGTCGAGCGCGGCGAGTTCATCTCGTTCCTCGGCCCGTCGGGCTGCGGCAAGACGACGACGCTGCGCATGGTGGCCGGCTTCGAGACGCCGACGGCGGGCGAGATCCGCATCGCCGGGCGTGACGTGGTGGGGCTCAAGCCCAACCAGCGCAACATCGGCATGGTGTTCCAGTCCTACGCGCTGTTTCCCAACATGACCGTAGCGCAGAACGTCGCCTTCGGTCTCAAGGTGGCCGGCAAGCCTCGCGCCGAGATCGATGCGCGTGTCGCCCAGATGCTGGGCATCATCAAGCTGCCGCAGCTCGCCGACCGCTACCCGTTCCAGCTTTCCGGCGGCCAGCAGCAGCGCGTGGCGCTGGCCCGCGCGCTGGCCGTGCAGCCTCAGGTGCTCCTGCTCGACGAGCCGCTGTCGGCGCTCGACGCCAAGATCCGGGTCTCGCTGCGCGAGGAAATCCGCGCCATCCAGAAGGCGCTCGGCATCACCACCATCTACGTCACCCACGACCAGGAGGAAGCCCTGTCCATGTCGGACAGGATCGTGGTGATGCACGAAGGCAGGGTCGACCAGATCGGCACGCCCTTCGAGATCTACAACACGCCGGCGACGAGCTTCGTGGCCTCCTTCGTCGGCACGCTGAACCGGATCGAGGGAATCATCGCAGACCCGTCAGCGGGAACGGTGCGCGTCGGCGCGCGGGACGTCGCGGTCGCGAGTCCGCTCGGCGCGCGGCGAGCCGGCGAGCAGGTTTCGCTGGCGCTTCGCCCCGAAGCCGTGACGCTCGCCCCGCGCCCGGGCCAGGACGTGGCGATCGAGGCCAGGATCGTCGAGGTGGCCTTCCTCGGCTCGGTGATCCGGGTGCGCGCGGACATCGGCGGCGCCACAATTACGCTCGACACCTTCAATTCGCCCGCCAGCCCGCCGCCGCGCATCGGCGACGCCGTGACCCTGCACCTGTCCTCGTCCGACTGGGTCGTCCTCGCCGACTGAGCCTCCCCGCCGTCCTCGCCGGACGCGCACAGGTTGAGATATTCTCAACTTTCGCGCGGCAACCATGGCCTTGCCGATCCGTGTCACCCGGGCATGTGCGGGATCGCACATCGCGCCGCCGCGCTCATGCTTACCTTTGTCTTGAGGCGGGCGGGCATTGTCGTCCGAGACCCTGGAGATTGTTCATGAGCCATTTCGCGAGCGACGAGGACCGTCAGGGCGCGGTCGACACCATCACCATCGCCGCCCTGATGAATGCGGTTCATGCGCTTCACGGCGAGATGCTGCGCACCCCGGAGACGCGCCAGCGCATGGCCGCGATCGAGCTGGAGGTGCTGCGCTCGGTGAAACAGGTCGACGCCGGCGACTTCGACTACGAGACCCAGGCGGCCGGGCTCGGCGAGGCGCTGAAGCTCATCAAGGCGATGTTCCGCTATTCGCACGCCATGCAGGCGCAGGTGACCGCCGAAGCCTGATTGGGAAACGGCGCTCCCCCGCTACATTCGATCCCCCGGCAACAAGAAAGCCTCGGCGGCGCCGAGGCTTTTGCGTCTGGAGCCCTCGATGCCGCCCGGCGGACGGTCAATCCCGCGTCTCGCCGTCGCGATTCTTGCGCGCCAGCGCGATGTGATGCAGATGGTCGTGCGTCGCTTCCGGCAGCCGGAAACCGAAACCGCCCGCCAGGTCGACCATGCCCTTCTCGAGGCGCGGGTTGAGGAACCCGTCCCTCGGCCAGCGCACGTTGGACGCGACGCCCAGCTTTCGCCGGTGCATCGGACGCCCCGATGGATGTCTGTTTGCCATGTGTGAACCCTCTCGCCCCTTTTTCTGACTCCGGGCGCGGAGCAAGACAATCGGGTGAAAACCTTAGGTCACAGCCCTTACGTGAAAAGCAGAACCGGCGGAGCCCGGCTCACGCCTGCGCCATGAACGCCTCGACATCGGGTCGGTACGGCAGCGGGCCGACCGCGCCGTAGCCCTGCGTCGACAAGGCAGCCGCGGCGTTGGCGTAGGCTGCCGCCTCGAAGGCGTCGCCGCACGCGAGGTAATGGGCGAGGAACGCGCCGTCGAAGGCGTCACCCGCCCCGGTCGCGTCGACCGCGGTGACCACGCGGGCGGGAATGCGGCGCGTCTCGCCCGGCACGGCGACCAGCGTCCCCTCCTTGCCCATGGTGAGCGCGACGATGGAGCAGCCGAACTCGAGATAGCGCGCGCAGATGTCCTCCGGCCGGTCGAGCCCAGTGAGCTGGCGAGCGTCGTCGAGGCCCGGCAGGCAGATGTCGGTCATGCCGAGCGCGGCGTGGATGACGGCGCGGGCGCGCTCCAGCGGCCACAGGCGCAGCCGCAGATTGGTGTCGTAGCTGACCAGCGTGCCGGACCGCCGGGCATGGGCGATCGCCTCGAAGGCGGCGTCGCACGCCGAGGCGGAGATGGCCTGGCTGATGCCGGAGACGTGCAGCACGCGCGAGGCGGCGATCAGCTCGCGCGGGAGGTCCGCCGGGCCGACGCGGCTCGCCGCCGAACCGGCGCGGTAGTAGCTGAACTCGTGACCCTCGGGGCCGTGCGAGATGAAGTAGATGCCGGTGGGGGCGTCCGCGCGAAGGATCACCTTCCAGCGGTCGACCCCCTCGTCGTCCCACAGCCGCAGGAAGTCCCGGCCGAAGGCGTCGTCCCCGAGCGCGGTGAAATAGGCCACCTTCGCGCCCTGGCGGGCGGCCGCGACCGCGGCGTTGGAGGTGTCGCCGCCATGGCCGGGCAGGAACACGCGCTCACCCTCGCGCTCCACCTCGTTGAACTCCATCAGCGGCTCGCCCATGGCGAGAATGTCGAAGTCCTTCATGGACGCGTGGCTCCGGGTTCGCGCCGGCCGGGCCGGCGCTGCGAAAACGGGCGCACCATGTCCAAGCCGCGCCCGGGGCGCAAGCGCCAAAGCGGCCGGACGCCCGCGGGCCCGGGAGCCCTTGAACCGGGGCGGGGGCGCGGCCATATTCCGCCTGAGGCCAAAAGGCTTCTGGGGTGCTGCATGAGCGGGCCCCAAACGAAGTGCCTCGGGACAGGGCTTCGAAATGTCGCGTGTACCGTCTCTGTCGTCACCGTTCCTGCTTGGCTTCGACGAGGTCGAGCGGGCGCTCAGCCGGGTGGCCAAGGCCGCCTCGGAAGGCTACCCGCCCTACAACATCGAGCGAATCCAGCGCTGCGGGGACGAGCCGGAGATGCTGAGGATCACCTTGGCCCTGGCCGGGTTTACGCGCGATCAGCTCGAAATCACGCTGGAAGAGAACCAGCTCGTGATCCGGGGCCGTCAGAACGAGGAGCGTGAGCGCCAGTTTCTGCATCGCGGCATCGCCGCGCGGCAGTTCCAGCGCGCGTTCCTGCTGGCCGACGGACTCGAAGTCCTCGGAGCGGACCTCGCCAACGGTCTGCTCTCCATCGATCTCATCCGCCCCGAGGCGGAGCGCGTCGTGCGCAAGATCGACATCCTGGCGCGTGACTGACGGGGCCTCGCACGCTGGCCCGCGCCTTGCTTCCCCTGAAAACGCTCCGCTCAAAGGAGGGTGCGCTATGAACGACCCGACCAAGACTCCCGCCGCCATCTCGCTGCCGCCGCTGGCTCACGCCGCTGCCGAGAGCATGTCCGCGCAGGCGCTCGCCAATCTCGGCGAAGGGCAGATCGCCTATGTCCGCGCGATCCGCTCCGACGACCTGAGCCGCCTGTTCCCGCAGGCGCCGGCGCTGCAGCCCGGCCTCGACCTGTTCGCGCTGCTCGGCGCGGACGGCACGCCGATCCTGGTGACCGACAGCCGCAACGCGGCCATCGCCAACGCCTGGGAAAACGACCTGACTCCCGTCAGCGTCCACTGAGCCGAGCGCCCCGCGGCGGGGACGGGCGGGCCGCCCGTCCCGGTCAGGCCGGGCGCGCCACGCCAGCCACCGCCTCGACGAGCCGCTCGATATCCTGCGGGCGCGACAGGCGATGGTCTCCGTCCTTGATCAGAGTCGTCACGACCTCGTCGCCGGGCAGCATCTCGACGACGCGCAGCGCGTGCCGCCACGGCACGTCGGGATCCTGCATCCCTTGCAGGATGTGGACCGGGCAGCCGGTCGTCAGCGGCGCGCCGTCGAGCAGCAGGTGCCGGCGCCCGTCCTCGATCAGCGCGCGGGTGATCGGGTAGGGCTCGTCCGAGTAGGCGGACGGGCGCAGCCAGACGCCCTTCTCCATGATCTCGGCGCGCACCGCCTCCGGAAAGGCCGGCCACATCAGCGCCTGAGTGAAGTCCGCCGCCGGCGCGATGAGCACCAGCCCGGACAGGCCGCGCCCCTCGGCGCGCAGGGCGCGCGCGGCCAGCAGCGCGATCCAGCCGCCCATCGACGAGCCGACCAGGATGGGCCGCGGCCCCGCCTCGGCGCGGATGACGGCAAGAGCCTCCTCCAGCCAGCGCGACACGGTTCCGTCCTCGAAGCGGCCACCCGACCGGCCGTGCCCGGAATAGTCCATGCGCAGGAAAGCCGCCCCCGTGCGCGCCGCCCAGTCGTCGAGCGCCTGCGCCTTGGTGGCTGTCATGTCGGACCGGAAGCCGCCCAGCCACACCACGCAGGGTTCGTGGCCCGCCCGGCGCATGAACGCGATCCTGCGGATATCGGGCGCCACGCCCACGTCGAGAAATTGCAGATCGTCCGGGCTCACCGTAAACCTCGTTCATGACCGTTTTCGACCTGAGTCGCCCGGCCTGTGCTCGCGCGCCCCGCGCGCCGCGCCTCTTGTATCCCGGCCGGGCCTGATGCGACAGCCCGCGCCGTTCTCCTTCGCGCGCTCGCAGGCCGCCTCGCTGGCCGGCCGCACGATCCTGCAGGTCGTGCCGGAGCTCGACGCAGGCGGCGCGGAACGCACCACGGTCGACATCGCCGACGGCCTCGCCCAAGCCGGAGCGCGCGCTCTCGTCGCCACGGAAGGCGGGCGGCTGGTCGCCGAGCTGCAGGCCAAGGGCGGCATCTGGATCCGGCTGCCGGCGCGCTCGAAGAACCCGTTCCGCATGCTGGCCAACGCGCGGCGGCTGCGCGCCGTCTGCCTCGACGAGGGCGTCGACCTCGTCCACGCCCGGTCCCGCGCGCCGGCGTGGAGCGCGCTAATGGCCACGCGGGCGCTCGGCATCCCGTTCGTAACCACCTATCACGGCTCCTATGCCGGCCGCTCGGCGGTGAAGGTGCTGTACAACTCGGTGATGGCGCGCGGCGACGCGGTGATCGCCAACTCGCACTACACAGCCGACCTGATCGGCCGCATGCACGCCTTCGCGCGGGACCGGGTGCGCGTCATTCATCGAGGCACCGACCTGCGCGCCTTCGCGCCCGCCGGCGTCGAGCCCGAGCGCGTCGAGCGGCTGCGCAAGGCCTGGGGCGTCGAGCCGCACCGCCGCATCGTCCTGCTCGCCGCGCGCCTGACGGCGTGGAAAGGCCAGAAGGTTCTCATCGAAGCGGCGCGCCTGCTGCGCGATCGCGGCCATGACGACATCGCCGTCGTGCTGGCCGGCGACCCGCAGGGGCGCGACAACTACGTGCGCGAGCTGGACGCGCTGGTCGAGGGCCTCAGGCTGGGCGGCGTCGTGCACCGGGTCGGCCATTGCGCCGACATGCCGGCCGCCTTCCTCGCCGCGTCCGTCGTCACCGTGCCGTCGACCGAGCCGGAGGCCTTCGGCCGCTCTGCGGTGGAGGCGCAGGCGATGGGCGCCCCGGTGGTGGTGTCGGATCTCGGCGCAGTGCCCGAGACCGTGCTGGCGCCGCCGGAGGCGCAGGCCTCGGCGCGCACCGGCTGGCGCGTGCCGGCCGGCGACGCTGCGGCGCTGGCCGAAGCCATCTCCGCCGCGCTCGGCATGGGTGCCAGCGCCCGCGACGCCATGGCTCGCCGGGCGCGGGCCCATGTGGAGGCGCATTTTTCGCTGGAAAAGATGGTTGGGGAGACGCTGGACCTGTACGGCGCGCTGATCGGCCGCGAGGACTGAACGAAATCCGGCGTTTCCCGTGTTGACTCGGGCGCGCTTTCAGCGAATTTACTGATCGTCGAAGCTGACCCCTCGTCGTCGGCCGAGGAGCCGTGGCTGATGGACAGCCACGCCGCGCCGGACGGGCCAACAGGAGATTGCCGCCATTCGCAGACCCATGAGAGCCGCCCCGGTCCCACAGAAGGAAGGGCCGCGCGCGAATCGAGACATCCGGGGTGTCCGGGAAGTGCAGCTCATCGACGAAACCGGCGCGAACAAGGGCATCGTGCCCTTCATCGACGCCCTGAGGCTGGCCGAGGAGTCCGGCTTCGATCTCGTCGAGATCGCCCCCAATTCGACTCCGCCCGTCTGCAAGTTCCTCGACTACGGCAAGTTCAAGTTCAACGAGCAGAAGAAGGCCGCCGAGGCCCGCAAGAAGCAGAAGACCGTCGAGGTCAAGGAGATCAAGCTGCGGCCCGGCATCGACGACCACGATTACGAGGTCAAGATGAAGGCGGTGCGCCGCTTCTTCGAGGAAGGCGACAAGGTGAAGGTCACCCTGCGCTTCCGCGGCCGCGAAATGGCGCACCAGGACATCGGCGTCCGGCTGCTGGAGCGCGTCAAGTCCGAGATGGCCGACGTGTCGAAGGTGGAGGCCGAGCCCGCGCTGGAAGGCCGCCAGATGATCATGGTGATGGCGCCGCGCTGAGCCGCGCCGGCGCCGACGTTCAGAGCCGCCGCGCCATCGCGGCGGCTTTTTTCGTCTCGGGCCTCGTTCGCGCATTGTCCAGCGCATCCTCGCGCGCCGGGAGCACGCCGCGCAGGATCATCGCAACCACGTCGCGCTTGGCCTGCGCGAACTGCGCGTCCGAGAGCGGGCGGCCGTCGTTCAGCACCTCGATTTGCCGAGCGAAGTCGGCGTAATGCTGCGTCGTCGCCCAGATCATGAAGAACAGGGTGCGCGGCTCCACCGGCGCCAGCTTGCCCTCGGCGATCCAGCGTTCGACGATCGCGCTCCGCGAGGCGACCCACTGCTTCAGCGTCGTCTCCAGGTGGTCGGCGATGACCGGCGCACCGCGCAGAATCTCGCTGGCGAAGATGCGGGATCCGTGCGGCCTGGAGCGACTGAGGTCCATCTTGGCCTCGATATAGCGCGTCAGCGCCTCGGCGGGATCGTCGCTGTGCTCCATCGAGGAGGCGGCCGACAGCCACGTCTCCAGCACGCGCGCCATCACCGCGCGGTAGAGGTCCTCCTTCGAGGGGAAATAGTAATGGACGTTGGCCTTCGGCAGCCCCGCCCGCGCCGCGATGGCGGCGGTGGTCGCCGCGCCGAAGCCGAGCTCGCCGAACACCGCCTCGGCCGCCTCCAGGATCAGCCGGACGTTGCCCTCGCGGATCGCCGCCTTGGCCTTCTTCCCCGTCAAAGCGCCCCCCTGAAAACGGTGTCCCGAACCTTGCTCCGGGATTGTTGACCAAACGGTCAAGCTCATACTAGCCTCGCTCCATCGCGTCCTCCGCGCAAGGCCAACAGGCCGCGCGGAGGCGCGGTCGGGCCGCCGTTGGGCCGCCGGCGAGGGAGGGGTTTCGAGCATGGCCGAGCTTGCCAATATCCGCATCGACGGCGCGCGCCTCTGGGACAGCCTGATGGAGATGGCTCAGATCGGCGGCACGCCCAAGGGCGGATGCAAGCGGCTGACCCTGACCGATCTCGACCGCCAGGGCCGCGAGCTGTTCACGCGCTGGTGCGACGAGGCCGGCCTCTCGATGAAGGTCGATCGCATGGGCAACATGTTCGCCCGCCGCCCCGGCCTGGACGAGTCCCTTCCGCCGGTGGTGATGGGCAGCCACCTCGACACCCAGCCCACGGGCGGCAAGTTCGACGGCGTGCTCGGCGTGCTCGGCGCGCTCGAGGTGATGCGCTCGCTCAACGACCTCAACATCCGCACCCGCCATCCCATCGAGATCGCCAACTGGACCAACGAGGAGGGCTCGCGCTTCGCCCCCGCCATGGTGTCGTCCGGCGTCTTCGCTGGCGTGTACACCGAGGAATTCGCCTATGGGCGGCTGGACCAGGAGGGCAAGTCGCTCGGCGACGAGCTGCAGCGGATCGGCTTCCAGGGCCCGGAAAAGGTCGGCGGACGGCCGTTCCATGCGTTTTTCGAGCTGCACATCGAGCAGGGGCCGATCCTCGAGGACGAGAACGTCGACATCGGCGTCGTGACCCACGGCCAGGGCCAACGCTGGTACGAGATCGACCTCACCGGGTTCGAGAGCCACGCCGGCTCGACGCCGATGAAGGTTCGCCGCGACGCGCTGCTCGGGGCGGCGCGCATCGTCGAGCTCGCCAACAAGATCGGCTGGGCCCACGCGCCGCTCGCGGTGGCGACCGTGGGCATGTGCAACCCCTACCCGAACAGCCGCAACGTCATCCCGGGCCAGTGCTTCCTGACGGTCGACTTCCGCCACCCGTCCGACGACACGCTGGCGGCCATGGACGCCGCGCTCCGGGAGGGCGTCGCCGCCATCTGCGCCGAAATCGGCCTGGAGAGCGACGTGCGGCAGATTTTCTACTACGCGCCGGTCGCCTTCGAGGAGAGCTGCGTCGCGGCGGTCCGCCGGGCCGCCGAGCACCTGGGCTACAGCTATCGCGACATCGTTTCGGGCGCGGGGCACGATGCTTGCTACATCGCCCGGGTCGCCCCCACCGCGATGATCTTCACGCCTTGCGTGGACGGCGTCAGCCACAACGAGACCGAGGACATCAAGCAAGAATGGTCGACCGCCGGCGCCAACGTGCTGCTGCAGGCGGTGCTCGACAAGGCCGAGATCGTCGCCTGACGCGCTTGGCCGCACGCAAGGTACCCGCCGGCGCCCCGCGCACGCGCCGGGCGGACGCTTCAGGAGGCTGACCCATGTCGACTGTGATCAGGAACGGCACGATCGCGACCGCCGACCGCACCTACAAGGCCGACGTGCTGGTCGAGGGCGAGTACATCGCGGCGATCGGCGACAATCTTTCGGGCGACACCGAGATCGACGCGACGGGCTGCTTCGTGATGCCGGGCGGCATCGACCCGCACACCCATCTCGACATGCCCTTCATGGGCACGAATTCGGCCGATGATTACGAAAGCGGCACCAAGGCGGCGCTCTCCGGCGGCACGACCATGGTGGTCGACTTCTGCATCCCCGGCAACGGCCAGTCGCTGCTCGACGCCTGGGCGGATTGGGACCGGCGCTCCGAGAAGGCCTATACCGACTTCGCCTATCATATGTGCATCACCTACTGGAACGAGACGGTCCGGGAGGAGATGGCCGAGGTCGTGCGGCGCGGCGTCACCACCTTCAAGCACTTCATGGCCTACAAGGGCGCGCTGATGGTCAATGACGAGGAGATGTTCTCCTCGTTCCGGCGCTGCGCCGAGCTTGGCGCGCTGCCGCTGGTCCATGCCGAGAACGGCGACGTGGTCGCCGCCATGCAGCAGCAATTGCTGGCGGACGGCGTCACCGGTCCCGAGGGCCACGCCTTCTCCCGCCCGCCGCGCGTAGAGGGCGAGGCCGCCAACCGCGCCATTATGATCGCCGACCAGGCGGGCTGCCCGGTGTACATCGTCCACGTCTCGTGCATCGAGGCGCACGAGGCCATCGCGCGGGCCCGCGCCAACGGCCAGCGCGTCTTCGGCGAGCCGCTGATCCAACACCTCGTGCTCGACGAGAGCGAGTATTTCCACCCCGACTGGGACCACGCGGCGCGGCGCGTCATGTCGCCGCCCTTCCGCAACAAGAAGCACCAGGACGACCTCTGGAACGGGCTGCGGGCCGGCTCGCTGCAGGTGGTGGCGACCGACCACTGCGCCTTCACGACAGAGCAGAAGCGCTTCGGACGCGGCGACTTCACCAAGATCCCGAACGGCACCGGCGGACTCGAGGATCGGCTCTCCGTGCTGTGGACGCACGGCGTCGAGACCGGGCGGCTGACGGTCAATGAGTTCGTGGCCGCGACCTCCACCAACATCGCCCGCATCCTCAACCTCTATCCGCGCAAGGGAGCGATCGCGCCGGGGGCCGAAGCCGACATCGTGGTCTGGGACCCCAAGGCGTCGAAGACGATCAGCGCCGCGACCCAGCAGTCGGCGATCGACTACAACGTGTTCGAGGGCATGACCGTCAAGGGTCTCGCCCGCTACACGCTGTCGCGCGGCGAAGTGGTCTGGCAGGACGGCCGGATCACCGCCCAGCGCGGCCGCGGCCGCTTCGTGCCGCGCGTTCCGTTCTCGGCGGAATCGCAGGCGCTTCGCACCTGGAAGGCGCTGACCGCCGACAAGCCGGTCGCGCGCTGACGACCTCAAACCGAAGCCCCGCGAGGCGAACGTGCCGGAACTTGTGGAAGCGCGCATGACGACCACCCCGCCGCAGGCGCGTCCCGAGGCCTCGGGACGCGCCCCGGTGATCTCGGCGCGCGACCTGTCCCTCACCTACGAGACGGCCGACGGCCCGGTTCACGCGCTCTCGCACATCGACCTCGACATCCGGCCCGGCGAGTTCGTGTCGCTGATCGGCCCTTCGGGCTGTGGCAAGACGACCCTCCTGCGCGTCATCGCCGATCTGGAGACGGCGACCGGCGGCGAGATCACCGTCAACGGCGTCAGCCCCCACGACGCCCGGCTGAAGCGCAGCTACGGCTACGTGTTCCAGGCCCCGGCGCTGTACCCGTGGCGGACCATCGCCCGGAACGTGGCGCTGCCGCTCGAAATCATGGGCTTCTCGAAGGCGGAGCGCGAGGAGCGCGTGGGGCGCAACCTCGATCTCGTCAACCTCAAGGGGTTCGAGCGCAAATTTCCCTGGCAACTCTCCGGCGGCATGCAGCAGCGCGCCTCGATCGCGCGCGCCCTGTCGTTCGACCCGGACCTGCTGCTGATGGACGAGCCGTTCGGCGCGCTCGACGAGATCGTGCGCGACAAGCTCAACGAGCAGCTGCTGCGCCTGTGGGACGTGACGGGAAAGACGGTCGTGTTCGTCACTCACTCCATCCCCGAGGCGGTGTTCCTGTCGACGCGCATCGTGGTGATGTCGCCCCGGCCGGGACGCATCCACGACATCATCCCGTGCGACTTCCCGCGCGACCGCACGCTCGAGATCCGCGAGACGCAGGGCTTCATCGACATCGCCAACCGCGTGCGCCACGGCCTGCGCGAGGGGCATTCCTATGTCGACTGAGGCCGCGAGCCTGCCCCGCGCCGCCGCGCCGCCGCGCCCGGGGGTGTGGGCCGGGCTGTGGGAAGGGCACGCGCTGCCGGTTGTCGTCGTCAGCCTCCTCATCGTGGCGCTGTGGTACGTGGGCGCCGTCGCCATGAACGCCGACCTGCAGCGCTCCGCCTTCGAGAACGCCGGGCAGAAGACGTGGACGACGGCCGAGCTCGTCGCCGGCACCCTGGCGCAGGAGCGGCCGAGGCTGCCCGCTCCCCACCAGGTCGCCGAGGAATTGTGGAAGACGGTCGTGGACACCGCGCCGACCTCCAAGCGCAGCCTGGTCTACCACGCCGGCATCACGCTCTCGGCCACGGTGCTCGGCTTCCTGTTCGGCTCGGTGCTGGGAATCCTGCTCGCGGTGCTGATCGTCCACGTGCGCAGCCTGGAACGCTCGCTGATGCCGTGGATCGTGGCGTCGCAGACCATCCCGATCGTCGCGCTCGCGCCGATGATCGTCATCATCCTCAACCAGCTCGACGTGACCGGCGTCGTGCCCAAGGCGGCCATCGCCGCCTATCTCTCGTTCTTCCCGGTCACCGTGGGCATGGTGAAGGGCCTGCGCTCCCCCGACCCGCTGCAACTCGACCTGATGCGGACCTATTCCGCCTCCCGCCTCCAGACGTTTCTGGCTCTCCGGGTGCCCTCCTCGGTGCCTTTCCTGTTCGCGAGCCTCAAGGTCGGCGTCGCGGCGGCGCTGGTCGGCACGGTGGTCGCGGAGCTGACGCAATCGGCCGATGGCGGCTTCGGGGCGCGCCTGCTCGCAGGGTCCTATTACGGCCAGACCGTCCAGATCTGGGCCGCCCTGTTCGCCGCGGCCCTTTGCGCCTGCCTGCTGATCGCCGTCGTGGCGTTCGCGGATCGCATCGTGCTGCGCCGCATGGGGTACACACGATGAGGCGCGCCGCCCTCCTGCCGCTCGGCGGCGCGCTTGCCTCGCTCGCCGCGCTGGCCGCGCCGTTCGGGGCCGACGCGGAGGGGCTCGGCTTCGCCCGCCTGTGCCTCGGTGGACTGGCCGCGGCGTGCCTTTGGGCGGGGTTCGCGCCGGGCGTCGGCGCGCGGCCGGCCGGCACGGCGGCGGTCGCCGCGCTGGCGGCCCTGGCCGGCGTCGCGGTGGTTCGCATGCTGAGCGGCGGACTCGAGAACACGGCCGGTCCGGGCTTCGCGCTGGCCCTGGTCGCCGTCTGGTTGTCGGCCTGGCACGTCGTCGACGCTGCCACGGCGGCGCGGCCGCGCGACCCGCGCCTCGCATCCGCCGCCAACCTCGTCGCGCCGGTGGTCTTCGGCCTCACTGTGCTGCTGCTGTGGGAGGGCGTCGTCCGCGGCTTCGGCTCGTCGATGATGAAGGTGATCCTGCCCGCGCCTTCGGCCATCGCGGCGCGCTTCGGCTCGTCGCTGCCGACCCTGTCGGCCGATTTCGCGCAGACTTTTCAGGGAGTCAGCGTGGGCTACGCGCTGGGCTGCGGCAGCGGCATCCTCGTCGCCATCCTGATCGACCGCGTGCCCTTCCTCCAGCGCGGGCTGCTGCCGCTCGGCAACCTCGTCTCCGCGCTGCCCATCGTCGGCATGGCTCCGATCATGGTGATGTGGTTCGGCTTCGACTGGCAATCGAAGGCCGCCATCGTCGTCATCATGACCTTTTTCCCGCAGCTCGTGAACACGGTGGCGGGCCTTGCCTCCGCCGGGCGCATGGAGCGCGACCTGATGAAGACCTACGCCGCGAGCTACGGCCAGACGCTGGCGGCGCTGCGCCTGCCCTCCGCCTTGCCCTTCATCTTCAACGGGCTGAAGATCAATTCCACGCTGGCGCTGATCGGGGCGATCGTCGCCGAATTCTTCGGCACCCCGATCGTGGGCATGGGGTTCCGCATCAACACCGAAGTGGGCCGCATGAACATCGACATGGTGTGGGCGACGATCCTCGTCTCCGCCCTCACGGGATCGTTGTTCTACGGCTTCCTGACGCTCGTCGAACGCCGCGTGACCTTCTGGCACGCGAGCTATCGGCAGCGGACGACCTGACTTTCTCAAGAGCGTGGAGGGACACACGATGAGGACGACGGCAATCACGACGATGACGCTGGCGGCGTTGCTGGCCGCCGGCGCGGCGCACGCGGCGGACAAGGTGACCCTGCAGCTGAAATGGGTCACGCAAGCCCAGTTCGCGGGCTACTACGTCGCCAAGGACAAGGGCTTCTACAAGGAAGCGAATCTCGACGTGGCCATCAAGCCCGGCGGACCGGACCTCGCGCCTCCGCAGGTGATCGCCGGCGGCGGCGCCGACGTCATCGTCGAGTGGATGCCCGCCGCCCTGGCCGCCCGCGAAAAGGGCGTGCCGCTGGTCAACATCGCCCAGCCGTTCAAGCGCTCCGGCATGATGCTGACCTGCCGCGCAGAGACCGGGATCAAGACGCCGGCCGACCTCAAGGGCCGCACGCTCGGCGTCTGGTTCTACGGCAACGAGTATCCGTTCCTGTCCTGGATGTCGAAGCTGAAGCTGAAGACCGACGGCTCCGCCGATGGCGTGAAGGTGCTCAAGCAGGGCTTCAACGTCGACCCGCTGATCCAGAAGCAGGCCGATTGCATCTCGACGATGACCTACAACGAGTACTGGCAGGTCATCGACGCCGGGATCAAGCCGGAGAATCTGGTGGTCTTCAAGTACGAGGACCAGGGCGTCGCCACCATGGAAGACGGCCTCTACGCGCTGGAAGCAAAGCTGAAGGATCCCGCGTTCGTCGACACGATGGCGCGCTTCGTCAAGGCCTCCATGAAGGGCTGGGAGTGGGCCCGCTCCAACCCGAAGGAGGCCGCCAAGATCGTGCTCGACAACGACGCGACCGGCGCCCAGACCGAGAAGCACCAGACCCGCATGATGGACGAGATCAACAAGCTGACCGCCGGCACGGACGGGACGCTCGACACCAAGGACTATGAGCGCACCGTGCAGACGCTGCTCTCCGGCGGTTCCGACCCGGTGATCTCCAAGGCTCCGACGGGCGCCTGGACCGCCGCCGTGACCGACAAGGCCAAGACGCTGAAATAAGCGTCGGGCCTTTCCCGGGTTGGGATGCGCGCCTGGCGCGTCCCCCGCCCGACCCGCGAGACGCGGCCGGCCTTCCGGCCGCGTTTTGCTTCGACGCCGCAACGACGGCGACGCTTCCCGCTCCCGCGCCAGGACCCCGCGATGTCCCCCATGACCCTGCTTTTGCCGCTCGTCGCGCTGTGCCTCGCCATGGCGCTGCCGGCGCAGGCGGCCATCAATGCCCAGCTCGCCCGCGCGCTGGGAAGTCCGCTCGCCGCCACCGCCGTCTCCTTCGCCACCGGGGCGGTGGCGATGGCGCTGGTGACGCTCGCGGTCGCCCGCGATGCGCCGTTGCTGGAGAATGCCGCGCGCACCCCGCTCTGGATCCTGCTTGCCGGCGGCGTCCTGGGCGCAACCTACGTGCTCGGCAACATCGTGCTGGTGCCACGCCTGGGCGCGGCGACCCTGTTCGCCTTCGCCATCGCCGGCCAGCTGGCGGCGGCGCTGGCGATGGACCAGTTCGGGCTGCTTGGGCTCGCGGTGCGCGAGGCCTCGCCCGGTCGCCTCGCCGGCGCCCTGATGGTGCTGGCCGGCGCGGTGATGGTGCGCGTGCTCTGAAATCGGCCGCTAGGGCTTGCCGCCGAACAGGCCGATCCACGGCGGCGGATCGCCCCACTGATGCTCGCCTTGCGGCGGCCGGCCGGGAAGAGGCTCCGGGCTGGCCAGGATCAGCGCCCAGAACGGCCGACCGCCGGCCCCGTCGACGCGTGCGAGACCGATGCGCGTGGCGCTCCGGCTGAGCAGGTTGGCGCGGTGGCCGGGCGACGCCTTCCACGACTCCATCACTTCGCCCAGCGAAGCCTGCCCCATCGCCACGTTCTCGGACGCGACGCCCGCCCTGATGCCCGCCTGCCGGATGCGGCTCGAAAACCCCCCGCCGACGTCGTGGGACATGACGCCGGCCGCGGCCATCGCCTGGGCCTGCGTCCGGGCAGCCGCCGCGAGCTGCGGATCGCTCTTCACCGGGCCCAGGCCGTTCGCCCGCCGGAAGACGCTGATCGCCGTGGCCGAGGCGTCGCTCAGCGACGTCGACTTCGCCGTAACGGCTTTCGCGGCGGCGGGCCGGGCGCTCGGCTGCTCCGCCATGGCCGGAATGACGAGGCCGGGGCCGAGAAGCAGCAGCGCGAGGAAGCCGGAAACACGCATCGCCATCATCCGTTGAGGCGACCGCCGTTCAATGGCGGCCGGGTGCAAAGGCGCCGGGATCCCGCGGCGAGGGCATTGGTCACCCTGGGTCCCGATAAAACGGAGCGTTTCACGGGTTCCACGCCGGGACACAAGGAAAAACCGCTTGCCGGCTGATCCCGGGCAGCGTTGAAAACGTACGCGGCGCGACCGATTCCGTCACTTGACTTGCTCGACTGCTGGTTGAGCGTTAACCATGATGCAAGCCTGGTCTGCACAACGGCTGGGAAAGGTAAAATTTTGGTATAATCTTTCCATCGAATTTGAGACGCCGCACGACGAGACCCCGAGGCCAATGGGGATGTGCGACAAGCTCGAATGGCTTGGCGGGGCCAGTGATGAACCATGTGATCAATCGGCGGGAACTCGACCCGATTTCGTCGAGAGCCGCGTTCAATTCCCCGACCGTTTCCGAGATTCCCGGCGGAACCCAGGACGCGGCGCCGACCGGTGGCGCGCCCCGATCCGACATCGGCACCATCGCGCTTCATTGGGGCGTCGCCATCGCCATGGTCGTCAGCCTGGCGACCGGCTTGCGCATCGCGGCGGACGCGCCGGACGCCGTCATCTCCAAGGCGCTGTCGCCCATCCTGCCGCAAGGCGAGATCTGGACCTGGCATTTTCTGTCGAGCCTCGGCCTCTTCGTTGGCTGCACCGCCTATGTTCTCTACATGGTGCGGGCCCGGCTGGGCCAGCGCGTCGCCCCGGCGCGACTCGCCGCGCTGGCGATGGACGCGCCGGCGCGCATGCGTTGGAACGCCATCAACGTGCTGCTGCACTGGGCGATGTACGGCATCGTCGCCGGGCTGACGGCGACCGGCGTGGCGCTCTACCTCGGCTATGGCGGCTGGGTCGTCACCGTCCATTCGGCGCTCGCCTACGTGACGCTGGCCAACATCGTCCTGCACGTCGCCGGCCACTTCATGTATGGCGGCCTCGGACAGTTGCTGCGGCTGTTCCGCGCCACGGCCTTGCCGGTCGCGACGCGGCTGCGGCAACCGCTGGTGGTCGGCCTCCTCGCCGGCGTGGCGACCGGTTTCGTGGCACTCGTGGCGGACTTCTCGACGCGCGACATCCTGCACGTGCCGCGGGTCGGGGAAGCTCCGAAGCTCGACGGCGTCCTCGACGATGCAGTCTGGACGAACGCTCGCCCGGTCCGCGTGCGCACCGAGCAGGGCGCCAACTCGGGCGGCTCGGGCGAGTCCCTGGTCGAGCTGCGCGCCGTCAATGATGGCCGCAAGATTCACTTCGCCGTGCGCTGGCAGGATCCCACGCGCTCGCTGGCGCGGCTGCCGCTGGTCAAGCGGGCGGACGGCTGGCGGCTGCTGGGCACGAAGGCGGACATCGCCGACGTGACGGACTGGTACGAGGACAAGTTCGCCATCCTGTTCTCGCACTCCGACGAGCACGGTAATGGCGGGACCACCCACATGGGGCCCAACCCGTTGCCCGGCCTGCCGAAGCCGCTGCACGCGCGCGGCTACCATTACACCACCGACGATTCCGTCGCGGACGTCTGGCAGTGGAAGGCCTCGCGCGGCGGCATGCTGGGCTATGTCGACGACATGTATTTCGGCCCGCCCAATCCGCCGACCGACCCCATGAAGGCGGGCAAGGCGCGCTACCAGGCCGGCTATGACAGCGATCCCGGCAAGGCCTTCTACGTCTACAACTACAAGCCCGAGCCGCCGGGCGGCTATCGCGGCCCGGTCGGCCTGTTGATGCTGCCCAAGGACCTCGCCGCCACCCGGCGCGCCATGGGCCGCGTGCCCGAGGATCCCGACCGCGACAGCACGGACGAGGGATCGCGCTGGTGGATGACGGCGGACGAAATGGTCCCCTATTCGGCGGAGGCGGACGCCGCCATCCCGGTCGGGACCGTCATTCCCGGCGTGCTGATCCAGGGCGAGTACAGCGGCGACCGCGCCCAGATTCGAGGCGCGGCGAAGTGGAAGGACGGCTGGTGGACGCTCGAGATGAGCCGGGATCTCGAAACGGGCAGCCGCATGGACATGCAGTTCGTCAAGGGTCCGCCGATCTACGCCTATGTCTCGGCCTTCGATCACAACCAGACCCGGCACACCCGCCACATGCGCCCGGTCGTGGTGCGCCTGGATTGATGCCTTGCGGGACCATGGGAGCGCAGAAGCGTGGACTCCTTTCGTAACTTCGTCGCGGGCGCGCGCCCGCTCGCTTTCGCCGGCGGCAGCGCGGACGCCGAGCCGGTCGCGCCTGAACGGGCGAACGAGCGACCTGCCGCGGGAGCGCGCGGCATGAGCGTCTCGCACGGCCCCTGCACCATCACGGTCAACGGCAAGCGGGCCGTCACGACGCCAGGCCTCACCCTGGTCGACGCCGCGCTGTCGGCGCGCGTCGTCGTGCCCCACGATTGCTGCACCGGCCAGTGCGAGACGTGCCGCGTTACCGTGCTGTCCGGCGCGGTGGACGATGCCGGCACGCGCGACCGCGATACGGTTCTGGCCTGCCAGGCCCGGGTGACGGGCCCGGTCGAGATCGCGTTCGAGGCTGTTCCGGCCGTGGTGAAGCGCACGGGCGAAGTGGGCTCCGTCACCCAGGTCGCTCCGGACATCTTCGAGGTCGTGGTGCGGCTCGCCTCACGCCTGCCCTATCTGCCCGGCCAATACGTCAAGCTCGCCTTCGCCGGACTGCCGGAGCGCGACTACAGCCCCACCGTCCGGCTCACCGGCGAGGCGGACGAGCACGAGCTGGTGTTCCATTTGCGTCGCTATCCCGATGGGCTGGTGTCGTCGCAGATCGGAAACCGCATCAGGGCCGGCGCGAAGGTGAAGCTGCGCGGCCCCTTCGGCAATGCGTGGCTTCGGCCCGGCGGCGGGCCGATCGTGCTGGTCGCCAGCGGCACCGGATGGGCGCCGATCTGGTCGATCGCCGTGGCGGCGCGGCTCGGCCAGCCGGAGCGCCCGTTGACGGTGATCGCCTCGGCCAGCGACCCGGCCAATCTCTACATGCGCCCGGCGCTCCAATGGCTGTGGTCGCGCGGCGTCCGCGACATGTACCTCGCCAGCAGCGCGGCGCGCGGGCTCGTAGACGTCTGGCAGGGCCGGCCGACCGAGCTGGTGCCGCATCTGTCGTCGGCGCACGATGTCTACGTGGCCGGCAACCCCGACATGGTGGCCGCGGTGAAGGCGATCGCCGCGGCAAGCGGCGCGGCCTGCCACACCGATCCATTCACCGCGTCGACCACGCGGCCCAGCCTCGCCAACCGCATTGCCGGCCTGTTCCGGACCGGCGCGTCGGGATCGCCCGGCGGCGTGCAGCAGGGCTGAGACCGGGCGCGCCGGTCGGTCAGGCGGCGACTTCCTCGAGGAAGGACTTCACGGCGACGTCCATCTGACGCGCCTCGTTCATCATGCGCGCGGCCGTCTCGACGACTTCCACGGTGGCGACGCGCGCGTTCTCGACGGTGAGCTGCAGCCGCTCGACGCTGGCGCACAGCACGCCGGTCCCCTCGAATGCCGAGGACACGCTGTCGGCGATCTGCTGAGTGGCGACCGTCTGGTCCTGGACGACGGTGCGGATGGTGCTGGTCTGCGACAGCACCTCGGAGAAGGACGTGGCGATGGTCTCGATGGCCTGGACCGCCTCGCGGGTCGCCTCCTGAATCGCGGACACCTTGCCGGCGATCACGTCCGTCGCCTTGCCGGTTTCGCCGGCCAGCGCCTTGACCTCGTTGGCGACGACCGCGAAGCCGCGCCCGGCCTCGCCGGCTCGCGCCGCCTCGATGGTCGCGTTGAGGGCCAGAAGGTTGGTCTGCGCCGCGATGCCTTCGATCAGGCGCACCACCGCGCCGATCTGGTTGGCGGCCTCGATCAGGCCCCCGACCTTGTACGTCGCCTTGCGGGCGGATTCGTTGCCCTCCAGCACCACCCCGGCGGCGTCGCTGACCCGCTCGGCGATGCTGCGGATGGCCTCGGAGAGCTGGCCCGTGGCCGCGTCGACGGTCATGACGGAGGAGGTGGTCTGCTTGGAGGCGCGCACAGTGGTCGACGCCTCGTCCTTGGCGGTCTGCGACACGCCGTCGAGCCCGCGCGCGCTGCGGTTCATGGCGACGACGCAGTCCTGCACGCCTGCGAGCACAGCGCGCATCACCGCGTCGAAACGGCGAATGGCCGCGTCGAGCTGTTCCTTGCGCCGTTTCACGACTTCCGCGGTCGCCACGTCGGAGCGCAGGCGGTCACGTTCCTCCATCGAGCGCTGCAGCAGCAGCACGGCGCGCGCGATCTCGCCCACCTCGTCGAGCCGGTCGACCCCGACGACGCCGACGCGCCAGTCCCCGGCCGCCACCGCCTTCACCGCGCCTGTGATCTGCCCCAGCGCGCCGCCGACACGACGCGCCACCGCCATGGCGATGACGCCGACCGCCAGGATGGCGAACACGCCGAGCCAGATCAGCCACTGCGTGAGAGTGCCGGCGTGGCTTTCGCCGATGCGCACGATCTCGTCGCGCAGGTCGTAGACGACCTTTTTCGGCTTCATGGCGCAGACGTCGACGCCCATGTCGCTCGACGCGCAATTGGCGACGAAGCGGCCGTCCTCGGTATGCATCAACGGATATTCCGGCATCCGTCGCAGGTCGAGGTCGTCGGTCGGCAGCTTGGCTACCGACACGACCCGCTGGCCGTAATAGACGGCGATGCCGGCGCTGGTGATCTCCGCGAAGTCGGCCAGCACCGGCTCGGTTGGCCGCATCGCGCGAATGCCGAGCAGCCCCCCGATGACGTCGCCGAAATCGTCGAATACCGGCTCGACCATGGCGATGAAGACGCGCGAACTCGCTTCCAGCTTGAGATCCGCGATCTCCTGCGGCGAGATCTGCATCAACTGCAGCAGCGACTTCGGGTTCGCCCGTTCGCTCTTGGCCAGCACCTCGCGGAAGGCCGGCAGCAGGGGGCTGACCCGCAGCATGGCCTCGAGCTTGACCAGCTCGATGCCGCTATTGGCTCCGACCACGCCGAATTCGGGATTGAGGGCGACGATCAGGTCGACATTGGCGGCGCGCGAGGAGGGGTCCAGCGCCTCGCTGATCGCCACCGTGTTGCGCGACTGCACGGCGCGCGCGATGTCGGCGCGCTGCGCGATGACGCCAAGCCGGCGCGCGGTGTCGCGCATCAACGTGTCGACGCGGTACAGGGCGAGCCGGGCCTCGGCTGTGAGCTCGTCGCTGAGCTTCTGCGCGGAAAGCCGCCCCAGCTCCGAGGCCTGGTCGGAGAGGCTCCGGTCGACGCGTCCGATCGTCAGCCCGACGAGCGCGACGAGCGCAAGGCTCGTCGTCGCCACCATGACCGCGATGAGCTGCGCGCTGAGGGACCGGAAGCGGGTCACGACGTCGCCTTACTGGCCGAGCGGCACCCCGCCGAGGTTGGTGACGAGCTGCCGGGCCTTGGCGCTGTTGGCGAAGCGAACGAAGTTGGTCGCCTCCGGCGTCACCGTTCCCGGCTTGTGAATCAGCGCCAGCGTGACGGCGCTCGGATAGCCCTCGTCGGTCGGGAACTTGCCGTCGATCTTCAGCACCGTGACGGAGGGCTGCAGGGCCGGCGAGTAGGGCGCGAACCCGATCGAGCCTTCGGTCTGCCTTGTGGTCTCGATGGCCTCCTGCGTCGTGGTGGCCGTCTTCGACTTCGGCGTCAGCACGAGGTCCTTCCAATAGGGCATTGAGGCGCGCAGCACGCCCAGGGTGCTGTCGGCATCCTCGCGGCGCACGACCTTGATGCGCAGGTCGGGCCCGCCGAGCTCCGACCAGTTCGACACCGCGCCGGAATAGATGTCGGCGA
Source organism: Alsobacter ponti (assembly GCF_024294805.1). Taxonomy (GTDB): domain Bacteria; phylum Pseudomonadota; class Alphaproteobacteria; order Rhizobiales; family Beijerinckiaceae; genus Alsobacter; species Alsobacter ponti. Next base: position 33,235 of record NZ_JANCLU010000023.1, on the reverse strand, counting down.
CCTGCTTGGCGGTCAGCGAGTCCAGCTTGACGCTCGGATGGACGAAGATGGCCGACGGGATCTTCACGATCGGCGTGAAGACGAGGCCCTGCGCCTTTTCGGCCTCGGACAGCGGGCGCGCGACGCGGCCCAGCACCTCGCGGTCGCCGGTGACCGCCACGATGGCGCCGCCCGAGCCGATGCTCGGCGGCACGATGACGACCGTGTTCGGATTGTCGGCGGTGTAGGCCGCCCCGACAGCATTGAGAATTTCAATCCCGTCGCCGGTCCCCGGGATGGTCAATGTGCCGGCCATTGCGCCCGCCGCGTGACCCGCGAAGGCGATCGCCACGCCGGCGCCCACGATTTCCGACAGACGGCTCCGGAAAAGGGGTGTCAGCCTGAACATGCACTGCTCCTTGCATCAACTTTGACCTTTGATGCTAGGAGGCCTTGTTTAAGATTGGCTGAAACTCCGCGCGTACTGCGCGACAAACACAACTTTTGGTGACCGTCACATCATCATCGAAACGACGAGGGCCTTGGCGGGATAAGCCCACCTGAGCGCCTGCATCGTCGCCGCCGCGATGGTGATGCCCGTCGCCGTGCCGGCCAGGACCACGCCGGCGACCACCAGGGGGGTCAGAGCCGAGCGCTGGGTGGTGATGAGCTGAGCCTTCATCCGAACCTCCTCACAGGTTCAAATCTCGTTAACCAGTCGTGAAGAGGATTAGAACGTCGCGCGGCCGGCGGCGGTGCGATGGCGCACCGGCCCGCATTCACTCGGCCGGGCCGGGCTCGGCACGGGCCCGGACGCGCGCCGGCCTTCGGCGCTGACGGCCCAAAGTTTCGTTCCACACCCGCCAGCCGAGCAGTACGGCGAGGATGGCGCCGTAGATCATCGGCCAGGTGAGGTCGCGCTTCACCAGCCACCAGTAGTGCAGCACCCCCAGCACCGCGATGGCGTAGACCGCCTTGTGCAGCCGGCTCCAGTTCTGGGCGCCGAGGCGGCGGATCCAGCCCGCCGTCGAGGTCACCGCCAGCGGCGTCATGAGCACCAGCGCCGCGAAGCCGACCGTCACGAACGGCCGCTTGACGATGTCGGCCAGGATGGCCGGAACGTCGAAATAGTGGTCGAAGGCGATGTAGGCGGCCAGGTGCAGGACGCCATAGAAGAAGGCGAACAGCCCGAGCATGCGGCGGAAGCGGATCAGCTTGCCCCAGCCGGTGATGCGGCGCAGCGGGGTGATCGCCAGCGTTCCCAGCAGGAACTGCATCGAGCGATCGCCGGTGACGTGCTCGATGGTTTCGGCCGGGTTCGCGCCCAGCGCCTCCGGGTCGTACAGGACGTCGTGGACCAGCAGCAGCGCCGGCGCGAGGCACAGCAGGAAAACCAGGGGCTTGAGCGCGCGCACCGGGTCGCTCGTCGCCCACGCGAAGCGGCCGTCCGCCGCCCTGGCCGACCGCATCGTCAGAAGAACTTCTTCAGGTCCATGCCGGCATAGAGCGAGGCGACCTGATCGGCGTAGCCGTTGAACGGCAAGGTAGGCGTGCTGGCGAAGAAATCGGGCAGACGCCGCTCCCGCGCCTGGCTCCAGCGCGGGTGGTCCACCGCCGGATTCACGTTGGAATAGAACCCGTATTCGCTCGGCTGCAGCTTCATCCAGGTGGAGCGCGGCTGGTCTTCGACGAAATCGATCCGAACAATCGACTTCGCGCTCTTGAACCCATATTTCCACGGCACGATGACGCGCACCGGCGCGCCGTTCTGGTTGGGCAGCGTCTCGCCGTACAGCCCCACCGCCAGAATGGTGAGAGGGTGCATGGCCTCGTCGATCCGAAGCCCCTCGACATAGGGGAAGTCGATCACCTCCGCCCTGACGCCGGACATCACGGAGGGTTGCACGACGCTGGTGAAGCGCACGTACTTCGCTTTGCTGGTCGGGCCGACCAGCGCGGCCAGCTTGTTGAACTCGACGCCGATCCAGGGCGCTACCATCGACCACGCCTCGACGCAGCGGAAGCGGTAGACGCGCTCCTCCAGCGGCAGGCGCATCACCTCCTCGATGCCGATGGTGCGCGGCTTCTCGACCGCTCCGCCGATCTCGATGGTCCAGGGCCGCACGCTCATCTTCGAAGCCGACGCGGCCGGGTCCGACTTGCCCATGCCGAATTCGTAGAAGTTGTTGTACCCGGTGATGATTTTCTTCGCGGTCGGAGCGTCTGTCGTGCTGAACGCCGCGTTGCGCGCCGCCGGCAGCTTCATCGCCATCTCTTCGGCGAGGGCGGGCGCCGCGGTTCCGAGCCCCGCGGCGGCGGCGGTCGCGCCGGCCAGGAAGCGGCGTCGATCCAAGAACACCTCGCGGGGCGTGATCTCGGACGGGGGAATGGGCTTCAGGCCCGTCAGTGCGCGCATCGACATCCTGAGTTCCTCAATCGTCCGGCGGAGCCGGCGCCCCCTCCCACAACTGGACAGGTCGGGGGCGAGGTCAAGCGGAGTGAGCCGGAACCCATCCGCAGGCGCAATTCACAATCGCGCGTCCCCCACGCGGCTCTCCGAAGGCGCGGCGGACCGCCCGTTGCGCGCGTCGCCGGTCGGGCTAGAGTGCGCCGCGAAGCGCCGGGGCGGCGCGGCGCGGACCGGGCATGAGCGAAGGCGACATTCACGATCGGGTGGTGATGCTCGAGGAGCGGCTGGAGGCGCTGGCGCGCGCCGCCGCCGCCTGCCGCAAGATGATGACGGGCGCGCGGCTCGCCATCGCGGTCAGCGGGCTGTGGCTGGTCGCCATGGCCGTGGGGTTGCTCCGCGACGACCCGGTCTGGCTGGTCGCCGCCATCGCCGGCCTGCTGGGCGGGGTCGTCTTCCTCGGCTCCAACCGAAGCACGCTGGCGCAGGTCGAGGCCGAGATCGCCGAGGTGGAGGAGGAACGCGCCGGGCTCATCGAGGGCGCGCGCCTGCGGCTCGTCGTCTCCAACGACCGCCCGACGCTGCACTGACGCGGCGCGGCAACGCACGCGGGACAAGCGAAAGCGTCGCCGTTATTTCCGTTGACGCGGCCCCCCGTTGGTTTCGAATGTCACAAGCGATTCGCGGGATCAATCGCCGCCGGCTGGCGTTGATCGGACGGGGCAGACCGGGCTCGACCATCGAGGAACCATGCGGACTCAGAACAGGCCGTTCGTCGTCGAAATCAAGAAAACAAAGCGCGCCGAGAAGTCCGGAGCCGAACCGGCTTCGCCGGTCGCTGCCGCGTCGATGTGGCCGACGGGACCGGACGCCCTCGCCCCCGCGCTGACGGCGAGCGCCGCGCGCAAGGCGGCCGACGCTCTCTTCACCATCAAGCCCGAGACCAGGCCCGAGGCGACGCCGCTTCCCGAACCCGAGACCGGGGCTGGCGCCGAGGCGAACGGCGGCCGGTCCGCCGCGCCGGCGCGCGGCCGCGTGCTGTGGGCCCAGCCCGAGCGGGCTGCCGAGGCGACCACGCTGGAGACGCCGCTGCCCGAGGCCGCAGCCGTTCCGCCCGTGCGCCCCGCACGCGTCCGCCGCGCCCCCGTGGCCCGGCCGATCGCGATCGAGCCGGCGAACGACGAGCCGGCGGCGGAACTCGCGCCCCCTGACCTTGCAGACGTGATCGCCGCGCGCGCCACGAGCCCCGAGGCCGTCGGCGGGGGCGGCCTCCGCAGCCGCCGGCGCTCGGCCGAGTTCGCCCCCGGAGAACGCTGGAAGCGCCGTCTGCCGAAGTTCTGCCGCTAGCGTTCGGCCCGCCAGGGCGACGAATCCGCCGCTGTCGCGTTGGGGTACAAACCCGGACACGCGCCATGCGACGATTCTTGAGGCATCCCCTTCATCGAACGGCCATCGTGGCGCTGATCGGCGCCGCGCTTCTCGGCTATTACGTGCCGCAATTCGCCACACGCCGCGACCCGACCAGCGCCGCCATCGTGGCGTTCGCCGTGCTGGCCATCGTGGCCTATAGTTGGGCGGTGTTCCGCCGCCGGCGTCTCGGCGCGGGCGGGCAGAAAGACTGAAACGCGCAGGCCCGTCGCGAGGGGAGCATGCCCCGCTACTTCTTCAACCTGTCGATCGACGGACGTCTCCTCCCCGACACCGAAGGCCAGGAGCTTCCGGACGCCGACCGCGCGTGGGAGGCGGCGCGCAAGGCGGCGCGAAGCCTGATGCGCAGCAAGGTCGGCCAGAGCGTTAACTGGCTCACGAGCAGCTTCGAGGTGCGCGACGAGGACGGCGAGATCGTACTCGAATTCCCGTTCCTCGAGGCCATCGACATCGAGGGCGGCAAGCCGAACTGAATGGGGAGACGCAACGAAAAACGCCGCCCTGAAGGAGCGGCGTCAGCGTTCGGGATTGGCCGGAGGCGGAGTTGGTGGAGCCAGACGGAATCGAACCGACGACCTCTTCAATGCCATTGAAGCGCTCTCCCAACTGAGCTATGGCCCCACGCTTTCCGCGGCCGGTTTGGGTTCCGGCCCGCCGTCGAACTCGTCTCCGAGTGCGCCGGCCGCGGTTCTATAGCCGCCGCCCGCGACGGCGGCAACCCCCAAAATCAGACTTCTTCGTCGTCCTCGATGTCGCCGTCGATCAGGTCGGCCACATCGTCGTCGCCCTCTTCCTCCTCTTCGAGGAAGGTGTCGTCGTCAGTGGCGATGTCGTCCTCGATCTCGACGCCGTCGTCGATCGGGATGTCCTTCTCGTTCTCCTCGGCCTCGACCTCGTCGAGTGAGACCATCTCGGGCGCGCCCGCGCTCTCCAGTTCGGTCTCCTCGTCGTCGACCGGGCGGGCCGCCACCGCCTCCGGCCGGCCGCGCAGAGCAGCGGCGGCGACGAAGGCCGCGCCGCACTTCGGGCAGATGATCGGATCCTTGTTGAGGTCGTAGAATTTGGCGCCGCAGCTCTGGCAGTGCCGCTTGGTTCCGAGTTCCGGCTTCACCACGGTCCCAGCCTCTCGCTCTTCTCGAAAACGGTGAGCGATCCGGTTAGTCGGGAGGCGCGCCAGTGTCAAATGCCAAGTTGCGCGCCTTTCGCCGTGGGCTCGAGGATGGCCGCGAGCACTAATGACGGGGCCGCTCCCCTGTGCTAGGTGCGGCCCGCCGGGCGCGCGAGTCCGGCGCGTCCGATCCCCGGGGGGAAATACCGTGTCCAACGCTCACGCCGGCGCCGCCCAGCCGCTCTCGGCCCTCCGCTCCGGCCCGCTCCGGGGCCGCGCCCGCGTGCCGGGCGACAAGTCGATTTCCCACCGCGCGATGATCTTCGGCCTGCTGTCCGTCGGGCGCACCACGATCGAGGGTCTTCTGGAGGGCGACGACGTGCTGCGCACCGCCGCCGCCTGCCGCGCGCTGGGCGCGACGATCGAACGGACCGGCGAGGGCGCGTGGACCGTTCACGGCGTCGGAATCGGCGGCCTGCGGGAGCCCGACGGCGTGCTCGACTTCGGCAACGCCGGCACCGGTTCGCGCCTGATGATGGGCGTGGTCGGCGGCCACCCGGTCACCGCGACGTTCGACGGCGACGCCTCGCTGCGCAAGCGGCCGATGCGGCGCATCCTCGATCCGCTCGAGATGATGGGCGCGGAGGTGATCGCGCAGGCCGAGGGCGGGCGCTGCCCGATCACCTTGCGCGGCGCGGCCGACCCGCTGCCGATCACCTACCGCACGCCGGTCGCCTCGGCGCAGATCAAGTCCGCCGTGCTGCTCGCCGGGCTCAACGCGCCGGGCCGCACGACGGTGATCGAGACCGAGGCGTCGCGCGACCATACCGAGAAGATGCTGGCTTATTTCGGCGCGACGGTGCGCGTGTCGCCGGAGGGCGAGGGCGGCCGCCGGATCGAGCTCGAAGGCCGGCCCGAACTGCGCCCGGCCCCCGTCGTCGTGCCGGCCGACCCGTCGTCGGCGGCGTTCCCGATGGTCGCGGCGCTGATCGTCGAGGGCTCGGACATCGTGCTCGAAGGCGTCATGCTGAACCCGCTGCGCACCGGCCTGCTGACCACGCTGCGCGAAATGGGAGCCTCCATTGAGGTGCTCGAGCGGCGCGTCGAAGGCGGCGAGGAGGTGGCGGACCTGCGCCTGCGCGCCTCGGCCCTGAAAGGGGTCGACGTTCCGGCCGGCCGCGCGCCGTCGATGATCGACGAATATCCGATCCTCGCGGTGGCGGCGTCGTTCGCCGAGGGCGAGACGCGGATGCGCGGCCTGCACGAGCTGCGCGTCAAGGAAAGCGACCGCCTGCAGGCGGTGGCCGACGGCCTGGCCGCCGCCGGCGTCGACCACGCCATCGAGGGGGACGACCTCGTGGTGCGCGGCAAGGGCGGGCACGTCCCGGGCGGCGGCCTCGTGGCCACCCACCTCGACCACCGCATCGCCATGAGCTTCCTGGTGATGGGGCTCGCCACGCGCGCGCCCATGCAGGTCGACGACGCGCGAATGATCGAGACGAGCTTCCCGATCTTCGTGGAGCTGATGCGGGGCCTGGGGGCGGAGTTCGCCTGACATGATCATCGCTATCGACGGTCCGGCGGCCTCGGGCAAGGGAACGCTCGCCAAGCGCCTGGCGGCGCATTACGGCCTGCCCCATCTCGATACCGGCCTGCTGTACCGCGCGGTGGCGCGCGTGCTGATGGACTTCGACCACAAGCTGGACGACGACGCCGCGGCGGTGCGCGCCGCCCAGGCGCTCGAACCGTCCCGGCTGGACGACCCGCGCCTGCGCGGACGGGAAATGGGAGAGGCCGCCTCGGTGGTGGCGGCGATCCCGGCCGTGCGCGCCGCGCTGACGGAGTGGCAGCGTGGCTTCGCCCGGCGGGCGCCGGGCGCGGTGCTCGACGGCCGCGACATCGGCACGGTGATCTGCCCGGACGCGCAGGTGAAGATCTTCGTCACGGCCACGGCGGAAGAGCGGGCGCGCCGCCGCTTCCGCGAACTCGCCGGGCGCGGCGAGACGGTGACCTACGAAACAGTGCTGGACGACATTCGCCGCCGCGACGCCCGCGATTCCGGTCGAAGCGCGGCGCCTCTGGCCGCCGCGGCCGACGCGCGCTTGCTCGACACCACCTCTTTGGATATAGAGCAGGCGGTCAGGGCCGCGATCGGCTTTGTCGAAGCCGTGCGGCGGGAAGAGGGCTGAGGCCGCCTTCCCCAGGGTCGAAAGACCCGCCGGTCTTGCGCGACCCTGGCACGCATTGAACCACGCTCCAGATCGTCGGTTCGCGCCGGCCCGCTCCCATGAGCGGTGGTCCCCGAATCCATTTCACGGGGACGTCGGCGAGACGGAGCGTATCGCAACACCAGCCGCCGGCGCCGGGTCCAGAGCGACCCACCCAGGAGATTCAATGTCCGCTGCAATCCAGAATCCGTCCCGCGAGGACTTCGCGGCGCTGCTCGACGAGTCGTTCGGCAAGTCCGACGCGCTCGAGGGCTCCGTCATCAAGGGCCGCGTCGTCGCCATCGAGAAGGACATGGCCGTTATCGACGTCGGCCTGAAGACCGAGGGCCGCGTCGCCCTGCGCGAGTTCTCCGGCCCCGGCCGCGAGGGCGCCATCGAGGTCGGCGACGAGGTCGAGGTCTATCTCGACCGCATCGAGAACGCCCTCGGCGAAGCCGTCATCTCGCGCGACAAGGCCCGCCGCGAGGAGAGCTGGGTCAAGCTCGAAGCCGCCTATGAGCGCAACGAGAAGGTCAACGGCGTCATCTTCAACCAGGTCAAGGGCGGCTACACGGTCGACCTCGACGGCGCCGTGGCGTTCCTGCCGCGCTCGCAGGTCGACATCCGTCCGATCCGCGACGTCACCCCGCTGATGGGCGTGCCGCAGCCGTTCCAGATCCTGAAGATGGACCGTCGCCGCGGCAACATCGTCGTGTCGCGCCGCACCGTGCTCGAGGAGACTCGCGCTGAGGCCCGCTCCGAGCTGGTCGCCAACCTCGAGGAAGGCCAGGTCGTCGACGGCGTCGTCAAGAACATCACCGAGTACGGCGCGTTCGTCGACCTCGGCGGGATCGACGGTCTGCTGCACGTCACCGACATGGCGTGGCGCCGCGTCAACCATCCGTCCGAGGTGGTCACCATCGGCCAGCAGCTCAAGGTCAAGATCATCAAGATCAACCACGAGACGCACCGCATCTCGCTCGGCATCAAGCAGCTCCTCGCCGATCCGTGGGAGGGCATCGAGGCCAAGTACCCGGTCAACGCGCGCTTCTCGGGCCGCGTGACCAACATCACCGACTACGGCGCGTTCGTGGAGCTGGAGCCCGGCATCGAGGGCCTCATCCACGTCTCCGAGATGTCGTGGACCAAGAAGAACGTCCACCCCGGCAAGATCGTCTCCACCTCGCAGGAAGTGGAAGTGCAGATCCTCGAGGTGGATCCGGTCAAACGCCGCATCTCGCTCGGCCTCAAGCAGACGCTGCAGAACCCGTGGGAGGCCTTCGCCGAGAAGTTCCCGTCCGGCTCCGTGGTGGAAGGCGAGGTCAAGAACAAGACCGAGTTCGGCCTCTTCATCGGCCTGGAAGGCGACGTGGACGGCATGGTCCACCTCTCCGACCTCGACTGGAACCGTCCGGGCGAGCAGGTCATCGAGGAGTTCAAGAAGGGCGACGTCGTCAAGGCCCAGGTGCTTGACGTCGACGTCGAGAAGGAGCGCATCTCGCTCGGCATCAAGCAGCTCGGCGGCGATCCCTTCGCCGATGCGGCCGCCGCCGGCGACGTCAAGAAGGGCGCCGTGGTCACCTGCGAGATCATCGAGGTGAAGGAGTCGGGGCTCGAGGTGAAGATCGTGGGCACCGACCTGACGACCTTCATCAAGCGTTCCGAGCTGGCCCGCGACCGTGGCGACCAGCGCCCCGAGCGTTTCGCCGCCGGCGAGAAGCTCGACGCCCGCGTCACCATGTTCGACCGCAAGAGCCGCAAGGTTCAGGTGTCGATCAAGGCGCTCGAGATGGCCGAGGAGAAGGAAGCCATCGCCCAGTACGGCTCGGCGGACGCCGGCGCTTCGCTCGGCGACATCCTCGGCGCCGCGCTCAAGAAGGCCAAGAAGGGCGAGTGATCCTCGCCGGCGGCGCCGCTTCGGCGGGGCCGCCCTTTAAAATCAGAAGCCCGCGCGGTGGTCGCCGCGCGGGCTTTTCTTTTGGCCGCATCGTTTCGGCGCGCCGTCAGCGCCCGACATGGCGGCGCGCCGCGACGAGCCGAGCCAGCTCCTGCGTCGGGTCGACATCGCGCGGCAGCGCGGTGGCGCTGATCAGGTCGGTGCGCGACAGGCCGATGTCGTGCAACTCGTGGTCGTTGAGCGCGGCGAGCGCCGCGAACTGGCGGCGGGCCGCGTAGAACCGCACCGGCCACAGCGCGACGCGCAGCGCGGCCGCGCCGATCCGAGACCAGGGAATGACGGGCTGCGAGACCGAAGCCCTGCGGGGGGAAAGCACGAGGGAAGGCATTGTCCGTCTCCAGTAAAGGCCGGAATCGGGTGGCCACACCCGTAAGCCCGGCTGACACTGCGGATCATGCCACCGGGACATTGATCGGTCTAACGAATGGTTGTAATGTTATCTATCGCGATTTGAGATACGACCATGCTCGACACCGACCAGCTCCGCAGCTTCGTCTCCATCGTCGACACGGGCAGCTTCACCCGCGCCGCCGAGCGCGTGAACAAGACGCAATCCGCCGTCTCGATGCATATTCGCCGGCTGGAAGAGCAGCTCGGTCGCGCGCTCTTCCTCAAGCAGGGCCGCGGGGTCAAGCTGTCCGAGGACGGCGAGAAGCTGATCGACTACGCGCGCCAGATGCTGCAGATCGAGGCGGCCGCCTTCGCCACCGTGTCCAACAAGGCTCTGGGCGGACGCATCAGGCTCGGTATCCCCGACGACTACGCCGAAACGTTCCTGCCCGACATCCTCACCCGGTTCAGCTATCGGCACCCCCTCGTCGAGGTCTCGGTGGTGTGCGAGAACTCCGTGCCGCTCGCCGAGCGCGTCGCCTCGCGCGAGCTCGACATGGCGGTCGTCACCTCCTGCGCGGTGCTGAGCGACATCGAGGTGCTGCGCGAGGAGGCGCTGCACTGGGTGGCCGGCGGCAGCTCCCGTGTGTACGAGCAGCGTCCGCTTCCGCTCGCGCTCTCGGGCCCAACCTGCGCCTGGCGCGCCCGCGCCGTGGCGGCGCTCAACGAGCGGGGCATTGCGTGGCGGCAGATGCTCGCCTCGGCCAGCCAGGCCGCCATCGCGCCGGTGGTGCTCGCCGGACTCGCCGTGACGGTGATGCCGCGCAGCGCCATGCGGCCAGGAATGCGCGTCATCGACGAGGACGCCGACCTGCCGGAGCTCGGCCCCAACCGCATCGGCGTCATCGAGGCGCGCGGCCAGCACACGCCCGAGGCGGACGTGCTGGCCGAGGAGATCCGCGCCGCGCTGCGCGGCGGATCGCGCGTACCGGCGGCCGAGCCCCAGGAGGCCGCGACTGGGCGTGCGCGGGGGCGCGCCGTCGCCTGATCGCGCTCAGATCAGCCTGTCGCGGTTGCGCAGGTCCGGGAAGAGCTTCATCCACGTGGCGGCGACGAGCAGAGTGCCGACGCCGCCGATCACCACCGCCGCGACCGGGCCCACCAGCGCGGCGAGCACGCCCGACTCGAACTCTCCCAGCTCGTTCGACGCGCCGATGAAGACGCTGTTGACCGCCGAGACGCGGCCGCGCATGGCGTCCGGCGTGTCGCCCTGCACCAGGGTGTGGCGCACATAGACGCTGACCATGTCCGCCGACCCCAGCGCGACCAGCGCCAGGGCCGACAGCAGGAGGCTCGACGACAGCCCGAAGACGATGGTCGCGACGCCGAACACGCCGACGGCCTGGAACAGGCGCCGGCCGGCGCGCGCCTGGATCGGCCGGTGCGTCAGCAACAGCGACATCAGCACCGCGCCAAGCGCAGGCATGCTGCGCAGCAGGCCCAGGCCCCACGGACCGGTGTGGAGGATGTCGCGGGCGAAGATCGGCAGCAGCGCCGTCGCCCCGCCGAGCAGAACCGCGAACAGGTCGAGCGAGATCGCGCCCAGCACCACGGGACGCGACTTGATGAAGCGCAGGCCCGCGAGGAGGATATCGAGCGTTACCTTCTCACGCGGCGTCTTCGCCTGCCGCGCGCGGATCATCGTGACCAGCAGAGCAGCGACCACGAAGCAGGCGAAGGCCGCCGCGAAAACGGCGGAAGGGCCGACCGCGTAGAGCAGGCCGCCGACGGCCGGGCCCATGATGATCGACGACTGCATGATCGAGGCGTTGAGGCTCACCGCCGCGCCGAAGCCGTCTCTCGGAACAAGATTGGGCAGCAGGGCCTGACTCGCGGGGTTGCCGAATGCGCGGCTGGCGCCCACCAGCGTCACGAAGGCGTAGACGAGCCAGATGGGGCTGTCGGGTGTCCATACGCACCACAGCAGCCCGGCGGCGGCGAGCGCCGTCGCCGCGTGGCAGACCGCGACGATCCGCCTTCGGTCGAACTGGTCGGCGACGTGGCCGGTCACCAGCGCCAGCCCCAGCGCGGGGGCGAAGGCCGCGAGGCCGGTCAGGCCCAGGGCGAGCGCGCTGTTCGTGCGGTCGTACACGAACCACCCGATGCCGACATTCTGCATTTGCAGCGCCAGGCCGGCGAGCAGGCGGGACCCGATGAAGAACCGGTAGTCGGGAATGCGCAGGACCGCCCAGCCGGTGAGGATCGGGGCGGGAGTGGCTGGGGCGGTCATCGGAGCGCGGGCGGCTTTCGGCGAGGGCGGAGGCGAAACCAACTCCTACACGCCGGGGCGGCGCCGGAACAGGGGGGCGGGACGCATCGCCGCGCCCCCCCGGTGGCTCAAACGTAGGCGGTGGACCCGTCCGGCTTGACCTGGACCTTGCGCTCCCAGTGGACGTAGTCCTCGGTCCCGAGCAAGTCCTCGTCCATCTCGACGCCCCAGCCCGGCCGGTCCGGCCGCAGCTCGAGATAGCCGTCCTTGGGGAGGTAGGGATCCTTCACGTACCAGGCGCCCTGCAGCTTCTGGTCGGCGGTCGGCGCCTCGCCCGACCCCGTCCCGAAAACGTAACCCGGCCCATGCGGCAGGCGGTATTCGAGGATGCGGAAATTCGGCTGCGCGGCGCAGAAGTGCAGGTTCACCGCGGTGGCCAGCGGGCCCATCGGGTTGTGCGGGGCGACGCTGACGAAGTGCGCTTCGGCGAGGGCGGCGATCTTGCGCATTTCCAGGAGGCCGCCGACGACGCAGATGTCGGGCTGGATGATGTCCGCGCCGCGGACCTGCAGCAGGCGCAGGAACTCGAAGCGGCTGTAGAGCGACTCGCCGGTGGCCAGCGTGCAGCTGAGCCCTCGCTTCAACTCGCCCCAGGCCTCGAAGTTCTCCGGCCGGATGGGCTCCTCGAAGAACAGCGGATCGTAGGGCGCCAGCGCGTTGCCGAGCTGCATGGCCTGCGCCGGCTCGAAGATCTTGGCGTGGGCGTCGAAGGCGATCTCGTAGTCGGAGCGCACGGTCTCGCGCAGCTGGCGGAAGTATTCGGCGCTGGTGCGCACCACCTCGCCCCACCGGTTGCGGTGCATGTTGATGCGGTAGGGCGACAGCTTGAAGGCGGTGAGGCCCCACTGCTCGTTCAGCCGGTCCAGCTCCTCGCGGGCAGCGCCGGGGTCGGGGGCGGTGTAGACGCCGGCGTAGACGCGAACGCGGTCGCGGGCATGGCCGCCGAGCAGCTGGTACACCGGCACGCCGAGCGCCTTGGCCGAGATGTCCCACATGCAGTGGTCGAGCGCCGAGATGGCGGCGAGCCCCAGCGCGCCCGGAGGAAAGCGGGTCTGCTGCATCAAATAGTGGATCAGGAACTCGATCCGGCGCGGATCCTTGCCGACCAGGAAGGTCATCAGGTAGTCGAGCAGCGGGAACAGCGCCTTGTCAGGCCCGTGGTTGTAGCACTCGCCCCAGCCGGTGACGCCCTGGTCGGTGTCCATCGCGATCACGACGCGCGGACGGTCCTTGTCGCGCGACATGAAGGCGCGCAGTCTCTCGATCTTCATCGCTCAGCCTTGTTGTTCCGCGGGAGACGACGCGCCGCCGCGCCGTCTCACGTGTCCTTGAAGTAGCGGGCGCGGCGCGTCCGCGTCTGCACGTAGACGTGCTCGCGGAACGTGCCCTCGGCATAGGAGCCGGACGCCTCGCTGATCGGGATCGACACGTTGCCCTCGCTCGGGAACTGGGCGACGAACGCCTCGTCGATGTCGACGCCGAGGCCCGGCGCGTCCGGCACCAGCAGATGCCCGTCCTGCGAGCGCGGGTGCGGGATCACGGTTTTTTCGCGGCCTTCCCAGTCGTCCTCGATGCGCTCCAGGATCAGGCCGTTCGGAATGGCGGAGAGCACGTGCAGCGCGGCGTATTCGGCCACTGGACCGAGCGAGCCCGAGTGCGGGGCGAAACCGATATGGTGCGCCTCCGCCATCGCGGCGATCTTCTTCATCTGGGTGATGCCGCCGGCGCGTCCGGTGTCGGGCTGGATGACGTCGACCAGCTCGCGCTCGATCAGCTCGCGCTCGCCGAAGATGGTGGCCTGGCGCTCGCCGGCCGCCAGCGTCACGCTGGAATGCTCGCGGATGCGGCGGAAGCCCTCCAGGTTCTCCGGCGCGACGGGGTCCTCGACCCACATCATGTTGAACGGCTCCAGCGCGCGGCAGACCTGTGCGGCGTCGGCGGGCGTCAGCCACGGCGGGCCGTGCAGGTCGATGGCGATGTCCACCTCGTCGCCCACCGCCTCGCGCAGCATGGCGACCTTCTTCACTGGGTTGGACACCCCGCCGCACTTGATGGCAGTGACGCCGCGTTCCTTGAGGCTGAGCGCCGCTTCGGCGGTGTTGGCGTGTCCGTAGATGCGGATGCGGTCGCGGATCTTGCCGCCCAGCAGGTTCCAGACGGGCACGCCGAGCGCCTTGCCCTTGATGTCCCACAGGGCCATGTCGATGCCCGTCATGGCGCCGGCGCCGACCGTGCCGGTCATGCCGTGGCCCATGATGGCGATCGCCATTTTCTGCCAGATGCGCTCGATATGGGTCGGGTCCTCGCCGATCAGCAAGCGGCTGAGATCCTGCACCGCCGTCTGGATGACGCGGGGCCAGCCGGAGCATTCGCCGATGCCGGTGACGCCCTCGTCCGTGTAGACCTTCACGAACAGCCAGTTGCGCGTGCCGGTGAGATTCTTGGAGAAGGATTCATGGCCGAACGAGCCGTCCGCCGCCCACCTTTTCAGGTTGGGCGCGCCGGCGTGCATCAGGAACGTCTTGACCTCGGTGATCTTCATGGAAACGGCCTTTCGGTTCAGCCGGCGTAGCGGTGGCGTTTGTGCATGGTGCGGGCGCGCGGATCGGGCCGCGGGATCGCGGACAGCAGCGCCTGGGTGTAGGCGTGCGCCGGCGCGTCGCAGACCTGCTCGGTCGCGCCCGTCTCGACGACCCGGCCGCGATACATCACCGCCACGCGGTCGCACATGTAGCGGATGACGCCGATGTCGTGGCTGATGAAGACGTAGGACAGGCCGAGCTTGTCCTGCAGGTTCATCATCAGGTCGAGCATCTGCGAGCGAAGCGAGACATCGAGCGCGGAGGTCGCCTCGTCCGCCACGATGACGCGCGGATTGAGCGCGATGGCGCGCGCGATGCCGATGCGCTGCCGCTGGCCGCCGGAGAAGGCGTGCGGGTAGCGCTCGCGCCAGGCTGGCTCCAGCCCCACCTGCTTGAGCAGGTCGGCGACGCGCTCGTCCAGCTCCTTGCCGCTGGCGATGCCGTTGACGAGCAGCGGCTCGCCGACGATCTGCGCCACGGTCATGCGCGGGTTGAGCGACCCCACCGGGTCCTGAAAGATCATGCGAATCTCGCGGCGCACCTGCTTCAGCGTCGCCTTGTCGGCCTTGACGATGTCGACGACCTCGCCGTCGGCGCGTCGATAGTCGATCTCGCCTCCGTTGGGGTCGTAGACCCGCAGCAGGCAGCGGCCCATCGTCGTCTTGCCGGAGCCGGATTCTCCGACGATTCCAAGCGTCTCCCCCGGAAAGACCTTCAGCGACACGTCGTCGACGGCCTTCAGCGGCGCGCCGGGCTTGCCGAAGTGCATTTCCAGGTTGCGCACCTCGAGCACGGGCGGCGCGGCGTTGTCGCGCGGCGGACGCTTCAGGCGGATTTCGGCCTTCTGCTCCAGCTTCAGCACGGAGCCGATGAGCATCTTGGTGTAGTCGTTCTTCGGCGCGTGGAAGATCTGGTCCACCGGGCCGTATTCCATCACCTTGCCGTGGTACATCACGATCACGTCGTCGGCGATCTCGGCCACGACGCCCATGTCGTGGGTGATGAACATCACCGCCATCCCGTGCTGCTGCTGCAGGCGGCGGATCAGGTCGAGGATTTCGGCCTGCGTCGTCACGTCGAGCGCCGTGGTCGGCTCGTCGGCGATCAGCATGGAGGGGTTGCAGGCGAGCGACATGGCGATCATGACGCGCTGGCGCATGCCGCCCGAGAACTCGAACGTGTACCGGTCCACCGCCTTGTCGGGATTCGGGATCTCGACCTGCCGCAGCAGCTCGACGCAGCGCGCGCGGGCCTCTGCCTTGCTCATGTCAAGGTGGAGGCGCAGCGCCTCCATGATCTGGTCGCCGACGGTATGGACCGGCGACAGCGACGACATCGGCTCCTGGAAGATCATGGCGATCTCGGCGCCGCGCACGGCGCGGATCTCGCGGCCGCGCGGATTGAGCTTGGCGAGGTCGACCTTCGAGCCGTCGGGACGGTGCAGCACCATCGAGCCGGAGACGATGCGCCCCGGCGCGTCGACGATCTGCAGGATGGAGCGGGCGGTGACGCTCTTGCCGCTGCCGCTCTCGCCCACCACGCACAGGGTGCGTCCGCGTTCGACGTCGAAGGACACGCCGTCGACCGCCTTCACTACGCCGTTGCGGACCGGGAAATGGGTCGTCAGGTCGCGGACCTGGAGGACGACGGGGGATCGGGCAGCCCCGTCGTCGCGCGTCCGCGTCGTGGTTTCGAGAGCGCTCATTTGTTGTACGGATCGGCGGCGTCGCGCAATCCGTCTCCCAGGAAGTTGAGGGCGATGACCGCCAGCACCACGGCGGCGCCGGGGGCGAACAGCCAAGGGGCGGTGGCGATGGAGCGGATGTTCTGCGCCTCGCGCAGCAGCACGCCCCACGAGATGGTCGGCGGCTGGAGGCCGAGGCCGAGGAAGGACAGCGACGTCTCCGCCAGGATCATCGCCGGGATGGCGAGCGTCATCGAGGCGATGATGTGGCTGGCGAAGCTCGGCAGCATGTGGCGGAAGATGATGCGGCCCTCGGAGGCGCCGTCGAGGCGCGCCGCAGTGACGAACTCCTCGGTGCGGAGGCTGAGGAAGCGCCCTCGCACGACGCGGGCGAGCTGCGCCCAGCCGGTCAACGAGAGAATGACCGTGATCATGAAATAGTTGAGCACGGCCGGCCAGTCCTGCGGCAGCGCCGCGGCCAGCGCCAGCCAGATCGGGATGGTCGGAAGCGACAGCACGAACTCGATGACGCGCTGGATGACGAAGTCGACCCGGCCGCCGTAATAGCCCGAGATGCCGCCGAGCAGCACGCCGAGCGACAGCGACATCAGCACGCCGACGAGGCCCACCGACAGCGAGATCTGCGCGCCCTCCATGATGCGGCTGTAGACGCAACGCCCGAGCCGGTCCGCGCCGAAGAAGAACAGCGGCTGGTTCGGGTTCTCCGAGGCGAACAGGTGGGTCGACGCGGTGAACAGGCCGAGGACCTTGTACTCGAAGCCCTGGCCGAAGAGCTTGAGATAGACCTTCTTCGTGGTGTCGGGCGTGAAGATGGAGGCCAGCGTCTGCGGGTCGCGCTTCAGAACGTAGGGATGGATGTAGGGCCGGATCGACCAGCTGCCGTCCTCGGCGGTGTCGATCAGGTGCAGCGCCTGCGGCGGGTGGTAGGCCGCGCGGGCGTTCTGCTTGGCCGGGTCGTTGACCGCGAAGAAGCCCGGGACGACAGCGATGACGTACAGGATCACGGTGATCCACAGCCCGATCATCGCGGCGCGGTGGCGCTTGAACGCCCACCACATCAACTGCCATTGCGACGCGACGGCGAGCCGCTTCGGATCCGCGGCGACGGCGCCGCCGGCGATTGCTGCCTCGGACATGGGTCTACTCCAGGCGGATGCGCGGGTCGACCAGCGCGAGAAGGATGTCGCTGATCAGCGAGCCGATGAGCGTGAGCGTGCAGATCAGCAGCACGAACGCGCCCGCAAGGTACATGTCCTGGCTCATCAGCGATTGCAGCAGGAGCGGGCCGGCGGTCGGCAGGCTCAGCACGATGGCGACGATGATCGAGCCCGAGACGAGGTTGGGGAGCAGCCAGGCGATGGTCGAGATGAACGGGTTCAGCGCCAGCCGCATCGGATATTTCACGAGCAGCCTGAACTCGCTGAGGCCCTTGGCCCGCGCCGTGGTGACGTAGGGCTTGGACAGTTCGTCGAGCATGTTGGCGCGCATCACGCGGATCAGGCTGGCGGTGCCCGACACGGCCAGGATGATGACCGGAATCCACAGATGGTGCAGCAGGTCGAGCACCTTGTAGAAGCTCCACGGCGCCTGCACGTAGGCCTCCGAGAACAGGCCGCCGACCTCCTGGCCGAACTCGACGGCGGCGATGTACATCAGCACCAGCGCCAGAAGGAAGCTCGGGATGGCGAGGCCGAGGAAGGACAGGAAGGTGACGAGATAGTCGCCGATCGAATACTTCTTCACCGCCGAGAACACGCCGATCGGCAGGGCGATGCCCCACGTGGCGAGCAGGGTGGAGAAGGTGAGCACCAGGGTGAGCGCCATGCGCTCCCAGATCAGGTCGCTGACCGGCTGTTGCCACTCGAAGCTCAGGCCGAAATCGCCGCGCGTGACGATGTTGCCGAGCCACTTCGCGTACTGGACGATCATCGGCTGGTCGAGGCCGAAGCGGGAGCGCAGCTCCGCGGCGGTGTTCTGGTCGACCACCTCGTTCGACGCCGCCAGGGTGGCGATGTAGGTGGTGACATAGTCGCCCGGCGGAAGCTGGATCAGCACGAAGGAGAGGAAGCTCACGACGACCAGCGACGGGACCATCCAGACGAGCCGGGAGAGGATGAAACGGAGCATGGGTTGCGCCCTGGTGTCCGCGCCGGCGCGGGGGCGCCGGCACGAGGTATCGGGGAAGCGCTTCGGTCCGCCGCGACGGCGCGGGCGGGGCCGGAGCCCCGCCCGACAACGCTCAGCTGAAGAAGAACTGCTGCGGCAGCGCGGGGCCGGGGTTCGGCCAGGACCACGAGTTCGGATACTTCAGCGGCACGTTCTGGAGATTGTTGCGGCAGATGCCGAAGGCGTTGACCGCCAGGCACACGCCGATCGTCTCGAAAGCGTCGGCCGTGAGGTCGAACAGCTGCTTCATGATCTCGCCGCGCTTCTTCAGGTCGGCCGTGGCGCGCGCGTCGTCGAACAGCTTCATGCGCTGCTTCTGGCTCTCCGGCGGCTCCTGCCCGTCCTTGCCGCCCGAGACGTACCACAGGGTCCACGGGATGGCGTAGCGCGAGCCCTGCGGGTGCTGGGCGAAGAAGTCGCGCGGGTCGAGCATCGGGTCGAGCCCGCCCGGGCCCGGCCACACGGCGGCGTCATGGTCGTTGTTGTCGCCGCGCGTGTAGTACAGCGCGCGCTCGATCGTGTTGACCTTGACGTCGACGCCGATCTCGGCCCAGTGCCGCTTCACCAGCTCGAGCGTGTCGACCTCGTCGGGGTAGAGCGTCGGGATGACGTCGATGGCGAAGAACACCTTCTGCCCGTCCGGACGCAGGCGGAAGCCCTGCGCGTCCTTCTTGGAGTAGCCGATCTTGTCGAGCAGCGCGTTCGCCGCCTTCGGGTCGTGGCCGGTGAACTGGCGCGCCAGCTTCTCGTGATACCAGGGATGGCCCGGGCGCGGCCCGGTCTGGTACGGCTCGGACTGGCCGAGATAGACGATGTCGATAATCTCCTGGCGGTTGATGCCCATCGAGAGCGCCTGGCGGAACTCCTTGTTGGCGAACATCTCCCGCATCTTCGGATCCTTGTGCGTCATGTTCAGGTAGATCTGAACCTGCTGCGCGGAGGACGCGATAAGCTCGATGAGGCGGTAGCCGCCCTTCTGCATGTTCTGCGACAGGGTCGGCTTGTTCTGGAGCGTGTCGAGGTGACGCTCCTGGATGTCGAGCTTGCCGGAGATGGCGTCGAGCATGAGCGACTCGACGTCCTGCGAGATGTTGAAGGTGAGCCGGTCGATATAGGGGAGCTGGTTGCCCTGCTGGTCCACCTGCCAGAAATAGGGGTTGCGCTCCATGGTGACGCGGGTGGCGCCGCCCGTGTAGGGATCCTTAATGACCCACGGGTCGATCACCGGCTTCTCGGGATTGCCCCAGCGCTGGGGAATCTCGATGTCGCCGTTCTTGGCGCGGAACAGGTCGGCCCAGTTCGACAGGTTGGCCGCCTTCACCAGGTCGCCCACGTTGGGGTTGTACTTGGGATGGAACTGGCTGGCGTAGTGCTTGCAGAACAGCGTCGGGTACTGGCCGAGCGGCGTCGCCATCTGCTCGAGGAACAGGGCGTAGGGGCTGGCGAAGGTGAACTTCACCGTCACGTCGTCGATCTTCGTCACCGTGCACGGCTTGCCGGAGATGACGATGGCCGAGGGCGCGGACTTGTAGAGTTCGGTATTCTTTGCGCAGTCCTCGATGGAGAACACGACATCGTCGGCGGTGAAGGGCTTGCCGTCCGACCACTTCATCCCCTTGCGGAGATGGAAAGTGAACTCGGTGGACTCGGGGTTGACTTCCCACTTCTCCGCGACGTTGGGCAGCACTTCCGTGAAGGCGAGGTTCCAGCGCACGAGGCCCTGGTTGCCGACGAGGCGCAGGATGCCGTTGTGGTCGGCGGAGCCGCGCAGGCCGCGCCGCAGCGCGCCGCCGTACTTGCCGACCTTGTCGACGTTGACAACCATCGGGCTCGCCGGCAGCCGGTCGGCCAGCTTCGGCAGCTTGCCGTCGGCGGCGGCCTTGGCGAGGTCCGGCGCTTCCTTGGCCGCCGCCTGGGCCAGCGCCTCGCCGGCCAGTCCGACGACGGCCGCCGCGCCTGCAAAGCCCTTCAGCACGTCGCGGCGATCCAGCCCGCCGCGCGGTTTCATCTGGTCAGTCATTCGAAGTCCTCCCTTCCAAACTCGCCGGCCTGTGCTTCGCCGGCCGCCCGCTTCTCGCGGAGCCTGAGATCATGCTAGCCCAATCCTGACGACCGCGCCGATGGATTCCTGCGGTTTCAGGACGCGGGCGCCGGAGCCCTCGACCCCGCGCGCGGCGAGGTTGAAGGCGTCGGCGACGTGCGACACGGGCTCGAGGCAGACATAGGCTCCGCCCTCCGGCGCGTGGAAAATGAAATGGCCGAGCGGCGCGCCGGTCTCGATCACCACGGTCGAGCCGTCGCGGCGCGCCACCGAGGCGACGCCGCCGAACCCGTCGAAATAGTCGGTGACGGCGCGCGGGCCGTGCGGCGCGACATGACGCCCTTGCGCGGGGTCGAGCGCCCGCCGCTCGACGGCGCAGCCAGTCTCGTCGGCCTGCCATTGGCCTTGAGCCGAAAAGCGGACGGTGTCGCCGTGCGCGACGGCGAGGAAGGGATGCACGCCGAAGCCGACCGGCATCGCCCGGTCGGAGAGGTTGCGCACACGCATTTCGATGGTCAGGCCCGCGCCATCGAGCGCCAAATGCTGCTCCGCCTCGAACGCCCACTTCCACGCGTCGGGGACGTGGCGGTAGCGCATGGTCAGCGTCGCCGGGCCGTGCTCGACCACCGTCCAGGGGCGCTGGTGGGAGAAGCCGTGCATCGTGTGCGGGATGTCGGCCGACTGCGGCGGCAGCACGACGTCTTCGCCCTCGAACGGGAAGCGGGCGCCGCGAATGCGGTTCGACCACGGCGCGAGCGGGTAGCAGCCGGCCTTGGGCCACTGCTCCGGCACGAACGCCTGGTCATCGCGCATCGGCACGAGGACGTCGGTTCGCCCGCCCTTCGGCTCCTCGCGCCACAGCGCCGCAACGCGCCCGCCGTCCGCCGCCCGCACCTTGGCCCGCATCGGCCCGGCGGCGAGGGTCCGAACGCCCTCGCTCCCATCGGGCGCGGGCGTTTGGACGGCGAGGGAAGCTGCCATGACGTTTCCTGCCCTGCGGCCCGTGTCGGGCTCCGTTGGCTTTCCGGGACGGCCCGAAAAATTCTGGCGGGAGGCTATGATTCGTCGGACAACCTGTCAATGCGCGTTCTCAGGATATGCGACACCGAACTCTCTTTCGCAGATGCAGCATCGTTGTTTCTCAGATCCTGGGAATTTTTCGGTTGGCCTGGACGGAGAAGCGGGACTAAGTTGCAGCCGCGCCGCAGAGCGCGGGGGAGAACGATGCGCAAGGGCGGCGACACTGGCGAGCGGGAAGACGCGTCCGCGGCGGCGCCGGGGACCGGCCTCGTCGTCAAGGCGCTGAACCTGATCGACCTCATTGCCGGCGCGCCGGGCGAGTTGCGGGCGCAGTCGCTGGCGGACCATCTCGGCCTTCCGCGCAGCACGGTCTACCGCATCCTCAACACGCTGCAGCAGCGCGGCATGGTGCGGCTGGACCCGGGAAGCCAGGGCTATTTCCCCGGGTTCAAGTTCCTCGAATACGCCGAGGCGGTGTGGCCGCAGCCGGACCTGCCGCCACTGGCCATGACCGAGCTGCGCTGGCTGCGCGAGCTGAGCGGCGAAACGACCTATTTCTCGGTCGCGAGCGGGCTCGACATGGTGATCGTGCAGAAGGCCGAGGGGCACGCCCCGACGCGGCCCAGCGCGCCGCTCGGCAGCCGCCGGCCGCTGCATTGCACCGCCATGGGCAAGGCTCACCTCGCCGCCCTGCCGCACGGGGCCCGCGAGCAGTTGCTGGCGCGCATTCCCTACCCCAGGCTGACCGAGCGGACCGTGGCCGACGCCACGCAATTGCGCTCGCAGCTCGACGTGTTCCGGCTGCGCGGCTACGCCATCGACGACGAGGAGCTGAGCCCCGGCTTCCGTTGCGTCAGCGCCGCCGTGCCCGGAGAGGCCGACGAGGTTCTCGGCACGCTGTCCATCGCCGGCCCGTGCTTTCGCCTGTCCACCGAGCGCGCCCACCAGCTCGGCCCCGAGCTCGCGGCGGCTGCGCGCAGGCTGGGCGAGGCGGTGAGCCGGCGCGCCGGCCGCCGTCCGGCCAGGCCCGGCGCGCCCGTGGTGCCGCTGCTCACCGACGAGCATTCCTTCCAGGGCCGCGCCCCCGCCTGGGACGCCGCGAGCCGGTCGCTCGTCTGGGCGGACGCGCTGGCGCCTGCCGTGCTGCGGGCCAACGCCGCCGGGCCGCCGAAGCGCCTGTTCGGCTTCGCCGGCCCGCTGCGGGCGCTCGCGGCGCTCGGCGGGGAGGACGGCTGGTTCGCCGTCGCCGAGGGGGCGGACGGGGCCGAGGCGCTGCTGCTGGCGCGCGACGGCGAGGCCCGGCCCGGCGCGCCGGCGCTCTCTCGCGCCGACGCCCGCCGCGTCCGTGCCGCCCTGAGGGTTCCCGGCGGGCCGCTTTGGCTGGCGCTCGAGGAGACGCCGGACGAGCCGGCCGGCCTGTTCACCCTGGACGACGCCGGGCTGGAGCGCCGCCTCACTCTCGACGCGGCGCCCTCCGACATGGCGCTGGGCCCGGGCGGTCACGACCTTTTCGTCTGCCGCGAGGCGACCGGCGAGATCCACCGCTTCGTCCTCGACAGTCCCGGCGGGCCGCTCGGGCCGAGGCGGCTGCTGGTGCGGCTCGACCCCATCCATGGCCGCCCTTCGGCGCTCGCCGTTCAGGACGACGGCCATGTGTGGGTCGCGCTGCGCGACGGCTGGGGCGTGGCGCGGCTGGACCGCACCGGAACCGGCATGCGCCTTCTGCCGCTTCCGGTGCCGCGCCCGACCGGGCTCGCCTTCGGCGGGCCGGGGGGCGACGTGCTCTACGTGACCAGCGAGCGCATCGGCCTGACGCCGCAGCAACTGGCCGAGGCGCCCGACTCGGGCGGGGTGTTCGTGCTCGACCGCGGGCTGCGCGACGCGCTGCTCCGCTGACCATCAGATCGCATTCAGGAGACGTACCGATGAAGATCCTCATCACCGGCGGCGCGGGCCATGTGGGCCGCAAGCTGCGCGAGCAGTTCGCGGGGCAGTTCGAGACCATTCGCGTGTTCGACATGGTCGCCGCCACGGACCTGCGCTCCAACGAGGAGAGCGTCGTCGGCGACATCGCCAGCCTGGAGCAGGTGGAGCGGGCCATGCGCGGCATGGACGCCTGCATCCACCTCGCCGCCGAGGCGAACGAGACGAGCTGGGAGCGCATCCTGCCGGCTAACATCGTCGGCACCTGGAACGTCTACGAGGCGGCGTTCCGGCAGGGCGCGAAGCGCATCGTCTTCGGCTCGTCCAACCACGCGGTGGGCTTCTATCCGCGCACCCAGGTGATCGACCACACCGCGCTGGCGCGGCCGGACAGCCGCTACGGGCTGAGCAAGGCGTGGGGCGAGGATGTCGGCCAGCTCTACGCCGACAAGTACGGCGTGCGCAGCATGCACATCCGCATCGGCAACGCCGCCGACGTCCCCGGCAGCGCCCGCGCCCTCGCCATCTGGGTCAGCGCGCGCGACCTCGCCCAGCTCGTGCGCATCGGGCTGGAGCACCCCGAGATCCACAACACGATCGTCTACGGCGTGTCGCGCAACAAGGCGTGCTGGTACGACAACTCGGAAGCCTACCGCCTCGGCTACAAGCCGCTCGACAAGGCCGAGGACTACACCGACGAGGCGATGGCGGCGGAAGCCGGGCAGAAGCGCGATCCCATCGAGCAGCAGTTCCAGGGCGGCCCGTTCTGCGCCATCGAGTATGTCGGGCCGGCCAGGCCCTGACGCGAACGCAACGACAAGAGCCCGAGAGAGCGCCATGACCCGTATCGCCGCCGTCCGCGTGACTCCCATCGCGTTCCGCGATCCGCCGCTGCTCAATGTCCAGGGCGTCCATGAGCCCTGGGCGCTGCGCAGCATCATCGAGGTCGAGACGCAGGACGGCCGGGTCGGGCTGGGCGAGAGCTATGGCGACCTCGAGACGCTCGGCAATCTCGAGCGGGCCAGGGCCGGGCTCGTCGGCCTGTCGCCGTTCGACCTCAACGGCCTGACGCGCGTCGTCTACGAGGCGATGGGCACGCCGGACGTCGGCGCGCCCTATCCGCCGCAGGGCGACAAGGCGCGCGCCTCGGCGCTGGCGGCGTTCGAGGTCGCCTTCCTCGACCTCCAGGGGCAGGCGCTGGGCCTGCCGCTCTACGAGGTGCTTGGCGGCAAGGTGCGCGACCGGGTCGATTTCAGCGCCTATCTCTTCTACAAGTTCGGCCGCCACAAGGACGACCCAGGCTATCCCGCCGACGACTGGGGCGAGGCGCTGACGCACGACCAGATGGTCGCCCAGGCCCGCCGCATGGTGGACACCTACGGCTTCGGCTCGCTGAAGCTGAAGGCCGGCGTGTTCGAGCCCGACTTCGAGATCGAGACCCTGCGCGCCTTGCGTCGCGCCTTCCCGGACGCGCCGCTGCGCATCGACCCGAACGGCGGCTGGACGGTCGAGACGACGCGCCGTGTGCTGCCGCAACTGCTCGACGGCGGGCTGCTGGAATATCTCGAGGACCCCACCCGCACGCTCAAGGAAATGGGCGAGGTCGCCGCGTTCTGCCCCATTCCGCTCGCCACCAACATGGTCACCATCGCCTTCGGCCATATTCCCGAGACGGTGCGGCTCAATGCCGTGCAGGTGATCCTGACGGACCACCACTACTGGGGCGGGCTGCGGGCGACGCAGACGCTGGCCGCCATCGGCCGCACCTTCGGCCTCGGCATCTCGATGCACTCCAACTCGCACATGGGGATCAGCCTGGCGGCGATGACGCATGTCGGCGCGACCATCCCCAACCTCGCCTATGCCTGCGACACGCACTATCCGTGGCAGGAGGACGAGGTGATCGAAGGCGGCAAGCTGACCATCTCCGGCGGCTCGATGGCCCCGCCCGAGGGGCCTGGCCTCGGCGTGACGCTCGACCGCGATGCGCTGGCGCGCCTGCACCGCAATTACCTGGACTGCGGCATCCGCGTTCGCGACGATGCCGCCGAGATGCGCAAATACCGCCCCGACTGGTCCTCCCGCCTGCCGCGCTACTGAGAGCCACGCCATGCCGCTTCACCCCGATTCGGTCGCCCTTCTGGACCGCCTCGCCGCCTTCGGCCGGCAGCACGGCATTCCGCCGCGCCACGAGCAGAGCGTCGAGCAGCAGCGCCACTACAGCCGGCTCACCGCCCTGCTCCGGCAGCCGGCGCAGCCCGCCCCCCTCGCCTCGGTCGAGGACGTCGTCTTCGACACGCGCGGCGGGCCGAGGCGGGCGCGGGTCTACAGGCCGCGGGCGAGCGGCGTTCTGCCGACGCTCGTCTACGTGCATGGCGGCGGCTACGTGGTCGGCGGCATCGACGAGAGCGAGGCCGAGACGCGCCGCTTCGCCGCCGCGATCCCCGCCAATGTCGTGTCGCTCAGCTACCGGCTCGCCCCGGAGCATCCCTGGCCGGCCGCCGTCGACGACATCGAGGACGCGGTGTCCGCCATCGCCGCCGGCGCGGTCGAGGGCCTCACCCTGCCGCTGGCGCTGGCCGGCGTCAGCGCCGGCGCGGGGCTCGCGGCGGCTGCGACGCGTCGCTTCACGCTCGCCCCCGCCTCGCCGATCGACCTGCTGGTGCTGCTCAGCCCGTGGCTCGACATGACGATGACGAGCCCGTCGGGCTTCATCTACGCGCAGGGCCACCAGCTCGAGCGCCAGACGCTGATGACCTTCTGCGAGATGTACCTGCCGACCGGCGTCGCCGACGGTCACCCCGAGCTGTCGCCGGCCCGCCACCCGGTTCCGGAGGGCTGGCCGCGCACCCTGATCCTCGCCGCCGAGTGCGACCCGCTCGCCGACGACGCCGCGCTGTTCGCGCGCCGCCTCGCCGAGGCGGGCGTGCCGCACGAGTGCCGCTACGCGCCCGGCCTGCTGCACGGGTTCCACGGCTGGTTCGCGCAGGTCGCCGCGGTCGGAGAACATCTCGACTGGCTCGACGAGCGCATCCGCGCCTGGGCGGGACCGCCGGCCTGAGACGAAAAAGCCCCGGTCCGCGCGGACCGGGGCTCGCTTTGCAGTCGGGGCGCGACGCTTACTGCGCGGCCATCTGGTTGGCCGGGGCGGCGGCGCGGACATCGGCGTCCACGTGCGCCTCGAACTTCTCGAAATTGTCGCGGAACATGCCGACCAGGCGCTTCGCCGTCTCGGCGAAGTCCGCCTTCGACTGCCAGGTCTTGACCGGGTAGAGGATGTGCGGCTCGACGCCGGGGACCGAGGTCGGCACCGAGAACCCGAAATAGGGGTCGGTGCGGAAGTCAGCGCGGTTCAGCGAGCCGTCGAGCGCCGCCGTCAGCAGCCGGCGCGTCACGCGGATCGGCATGCGGCGGCCGACGCCGTGCTTGCCGCCCGTCCAGCCGGTGTTGACCAGCCAGCAATCGACGTCGTGGCGGGCGATCAGCTCGCGCAGCAGATTGCCGTAGACCGAGGGGTGGCGCGGCATGAACGGCGCGCCGAAGCAGGTGGAGAAGGTCGCCTGCGGCTCGGTGACGCCCTTCTCGGTGCCGGCCACCTTGGCGGTGTAGCCGGACAGGAAGTGGTACATGGCCTGCGCCGGCGTCAGCTTGGCGATCGGCGGCATGACGCCGAAGGCGTCGCAGGTGAGCATCACGATGTTCTTCGGCACGCCCGCCCGGCCGGACGCCGAGGCGTTGGGGATGAAATCGAGCGGGTAGGCGACGCGGGTGTTCTCGGTGCGCGAGGCGTCGTCGAAGTCGGGGACGCGGGTCTCGTCGTCGAGCACCACGTTCTCCATCACCGTGCCGAACCGCTCGGTGGTGGCGTAGATCTCGGGCTCGGCCTCGCGCGACAGCTTGATCGCCTTGGCGTAGCAGCCGCCCTCGAAATTGAACACGCCGCCCGGACCCCAGCCGTGCTCGTCGTCGCCGATGAGGGTGCGGTGCGGGTCGGCCGACAGCGTCGTCTTGCCGGTGCCGGACAGGCCGAAGAACACCGCGACGTCGCCCGCCGGGCCGGCGTTGGCGGAGCAGTGCATCGGCATCACCGCCTTCGCCGGCAGGGCGAAGTTGAGGTAGGTGAACACCGATTTTTTCATCTCGCCGGCGTAGCTGGTGCCGCCGATCAGCACGATCTTGCGGGTGAAGTCGCAGGCGATCACCGTCTGCGAGCGGCAGCCGTGGCGCGCCGGGTCGGCCTTGAACGAGGGCAGGTCGACAATGGTCATCTCCGGCACGAAGGAGGCGAGCTCCTCCCATTGCGGCCGGATCAGCAGGTTGCGGATGAACAGCGAGTGCCAGGCGTACTCGGTGAAGACGCGGGTGCGCACGCGGTAGAGCGGGTCGGCGCCGCCGTAGAGGTCCTGGGCGAACAGCTCCTTGCCGCGGGCGTGGGCGATGAAGTCCTCCAGCAGCAGGTCGAACTGCTCCCGGCTCATCGCGCCGTTATTGTCCCACCACACCGCGTCCCGGGTGGCCTCGTCGCGGACGATGAACTTGTCCTTGGGGGAGCGGCCGGTATGGGCGCCGGTCTCGGCCACGAGCGCGCCGCCGCGTGCCAGCACCGCCTCGCCGCGGGCCAGAGCTTCCTCGTAGAGCCGGGGCGCCTGCAGGTTCCAGTGAACCTTGGCGAGCCGGGTGAAGCCGAAGGCCTCCGCCCCGTGCGCGCCGTTGAAGGTGCCGAAATTCTCCACGATGCGTCTCCTTCGCGACATGCCCGCCGGCCCCTGCGCACCCCGCGCCGCCCGGCCAAAGCGCGGCGGACGCTAGACAAACCCGGGTGCGGGAGCAAGGGCGACTTTAGAGAAACGAAGCCCGTCTATTGAGGCTATCGACAAAGACGCGCGAAAGAACAAGACGTTCCATCGCAGACTTGGCCGTCGCCGGCGCACCGTTTCGCGCGCAACCGGGCGGAACAGATCGTTTCAATCGGTTTGAGCTCAGCCATGGCTCCGCGCCCGCTCCGCGAGAACCTGCAATGCTTCCCGCAATTCGGAGGCGTTGCGCACGCGCGAGGGGAAGACGAGCCGCGCCGTCTCGTCGCCGGCGGAGAGGTCGAAACCCTCCGGGTCGAGCCCGGTCATCCGCCACGGCCCGGGGGCGCGCCGCAGCAGCCGCGTCGCGTAGAGGTTCATGGTCTCGACGTGATCGGCGTTGACGTGAGCCAGCGCCTCCTCCTCCAGCTCGGCCAGCTTCCAGGCGCCCTCCATGCTTACCAGCAGGTCGGCGGGTTGCAGGTCGACGATGCGGCCGAAGCCGGCGACGAGGTGGGCCGACTGCGGGGCCAGGCGGTAGATGGAGAAATCGGAGAAGCCCGCGTACATCGCCGCCTCGGGGTGCCTGGCGAGAAAGCGGCGCCGGCTGCGCGGGTCGGCGTCCTGGTCCGCCCTCGCCGAGACGCTGACGCGCGGATGCACCAGCGGATCGCCGGCGCCGATCTCGGCGAACAGGATGGAGACGAGCGGGTCGACCTCGAGGTTGCGGGTGTGCACGGCCAGCCTCGACACCAGCAGCAGCGGCGTTCCGTCGACGTCGGTGGCGCAGGAGACCAGCGACGCGTAGGGGCCGCCGGTGCGCCGGTCGAGCGTGGCGAGCGTGGCGTGGCGCGCGACGCGCATCAGGCGGCGGGCCTCGGCGGCGGCGTCGAATGGGGCTTCGGCTGCTTCGGCGCTCATGCTCGCTCGTCCTTCCCGCGCGCGCGGCCGGGGCGATTCCCGGCCGAATGCGTGGCGCAAACCGCGCCGACACCTTACATTGTGACGAGACGTTGCCATTCAAGGCCGACGGGACGCCGCGCCACGCGTCACATTTCAGCCGCGCTTTGGCAACAGCGTTCGCGCCGCCCGCTTGACCTTGGCCGCACCGGCCCTCACGAGTGACCAGATGCCGACAATCGCCCTAGTGGATGACGACCGCAACATCCTCACCTCCGTCTCGATCGCGCTCGAGGCGGAGGGATACCGCGTCCAGACCTATAATGACGGCGCGTCGGCGCTGGACGGTCTGCGCCAGAACCCGCCGGACCTCGCCATCTTCGATATCAAGATGCCGCGCATGGACGGCATGGAGCTTCTGCGCCGCCTTCGGCAGAAATCCGACCTGCCGGTGATCTTCCTCACCTCGAAGGACGAGGAAATCGACGAGCTGTTCGGCCTCAAGATGGGCGCGGACGACTTCATCCGCAAACCGTTCTCGCAGCGCCTGCTGGTGGAGCGCGTCAAGGCCGTGCTGCGGCGCGCCAGCCCTCGCGAGGCCGCCGCCGCCAAGGAAGGCGACGCCAAGGTGCTGGAGCGGGGCCTGCTCAAGATGGACCCCGAGCGCCATACCTGCACCTGGAAGGGCGAGCCGGTGACGCTGACCGTCACCGAGTTCCTGATCCTGCAGGCGCTCGCCATCCGCCCCGGCGTCGTGAAGAGCCGCAATGCGTTGATGGACGCGGCCTATGACGATCAGGTCTATGTCGACGACCGCACCATCGACAGCCACATCAAGCGCCTGCGCAAGAAGTTCAAGGCGGTGGACGACGAGTTCGAGATGATCGAGACGCTGTACGGCGTCGGCTACAGGTTCAAGGAAGGCTGATCCGCCGGGGGCGGCGGCGCAATGCGATGACGGTGCATGCGGAACGGGGCGCGGCGACGCCCGTCGACTCCATCCCGGCCGGCCGCCCCGGCCAGGGACAGGCGGCGGATGCGCCCGCCGCCGGCCCGGCCGCTCCGCCCCGCCCGCGGCGGGACCGGCTCCGCCGGCTGGCCCGGCTCATCGGCCAGCGCGCGTCCTCCAGCCTCGTCCGCCGCATCGTCACGCTGAACCTGGCGGGGCTGATCGCCCTGCTGCTCGGTTTCCTCTATCTCAACCAGTTCCGCGAGGGGCTGATCGACGCCCGCGTGCAAAGCCTGCTGACGCAGGGCGAGATCATCGCCGGCGCGGTGGCGGCCTCCGCCACGGTCGACACCGACAGCATCACCATCGACCCCGACAAGCTGCTGCAGCTCCAGGCCGGCGAGAGCCTGGGCATGGGCGACGACAGCCAGCTGGAGTTCTCGATCAACCCCGAGCGGGTCGCGCCGCTGCTGCGCCGGCTGGTGACGCCGACCCGCACCCGCGCCCGCATCTACGACCGCGACGGCTTCCTGGTGGTCGACTCGCGCTCGCTCTACTCGCGGGGCGACATTCTGCGCTTCGACCTGCCGCCGCCGCAGCAGGACGAGCCCACCATCATCGAGCGGACCTGGAATCAGGTGCGCGGCCGCTTCGGCCGCCCGGCCCTGCCGCTCTCCGAGGAGATCAACGCCGCCAACGGGCGCAACCTGCCGGAGGTGACACGCGCGCTCGCCGGCTCCCCGGCCAGCGTGGTGCGCGTCAACGCCAACGGCGAGACCATCGTGTCGGTGGCGGTGCCGATCCAGCGCTTCCGCGCCGTGCGCGGCGCGCTGCTGCTCTCCACCCAGGGCGGCGATATCGACGGCATCATCGCCAGCGAGCGGCTCGCCATCCTGCGCGTTTTCCTCGTGGCCGCCGGGGTGATGATCGTGCTCTCGGTGCTGTTCGCCGGCACCATCGCCGGCCCCATCCGCCGCCTTTCGGCCGGCGCGGAGCGCGTGCGCCGCGGCGTCAGGGCGCGCGAGGAGATTCCCGACTTCACCGACCGCTCCGACGAGATCGGCCACCTCTCCGGCTCGCTGCGCGACATGACGGACGCGCTGTACGACCGCATCGAGGCGATCGAGAGCTTCGCGGCGGACGTGGCGCACGAGCTGAAGAACCCGCTCACCAGCCTGCGCAGCGCCGTCGAGACATTGCCGCTGGCGCGCACCGACGAGAGCCGGGCGCGGCTGATGGGCGTCATTCAGCACGACGTCAAGCGGCTCGACCGGCTGATCAGCGACATCTCGAACGCCTCGCGGCTCGACGCCGAGCTGGCGCGCGGCAACGCCGAGCCGGTCGACGTGGTGCGGCTGCTGCAGACCGTCACCTCCGCCGCCAACGAGGTGCGCCGCGACGACGCCGTCACCATCCGGCTCGCCGTCGCCGGCCACCCGATGGGGCGCGACGCCTATCTCGTCATGGGCCACGATTCGCGGCTGGGCCAGGTGATCGCCAATTTGGTCGAGAACGCCCGCAGCTTCTCGGCGCGGGGCGGCGAGGTGCGGGTGTCGCTCCAGCGCGTCGGCGGCGAGCTGGAGATCGTCGTCGACGACGACGGCCCGGGCATCCCGCCGCACGCGCTCGAGCGCATCTTCGAGCGCTTCTACACGGACCGGCCGGACCAGGGCTTCGGCCAGAACTCGGGCCTCGGCCTGTCGATCTCGCGCCAGATCGTCGAGGCGCACCATGGCCGCGTCTGGGCCGAGAACCGCGAGACGCGGGACGGCGCGGTGGCGGGGGCGCGCTTCGTGGTGCGCCTGCCGGCCGCCATGCCCGGGCCGGCGCGATGACCGCCTCGCGCGGCGGCTATGTCCACGCGAGCTGCGTGCTGCTCGGCGAAGCCGGCGTGCTGATCCGAGGGCCCTCGGGCGCCGGCAAGTCGACGCTGGCGCGCGAGCTGATCGAGGCCGGCGGACGCGCCGGCCGCTTCGCGCGTCTCGTCGGCGACGACCGGGTGTCGCTGGAGGCCGCGCACGGGCGGCTGCTGGCGCGCCCCCATCCCGCCCTCTCCGGCCGCATCGAGGTGCGCGGCGTCGGACTGCGCGAGCGGCCATGGGCGGGGGCGGCGGTGGTGCGGATCGTCGTCGATTGTGGGTTTCCCAGACTCGACAGGTTGCCCGAAGCGCATCAATTGTGGACGGATGTGATGGGGGTGAGGGTCCGGCGCGTCGTCGCCGGCCCCGGGCAGGCCGATCGCGTCCTCATGGCTCTCGAGGATGGCGACGCGCCGACCGGAACCGGCGAGGCGTCGTGAACGTTATGAGGGGTTGCACTTCTCATCGCATCGCACAAAATGAGAGCTTCGTGCGCCAGCGGCGCGCTGGAGATTGTTTCGAATGATCGGGATGGTGCTCGTGACCCACGGGCGACTTGCGATCGAGTTTCGCGCCGCGATGGAACACGTCGTCGGACCGCAGTCCCAGGTCGAGACGATCACGATCGGACCCGAGGACGACATGGATCAGCGGCGGCGCGACATCCTCGACGCCGTGACCCAGGTCGATTCGGGCGACGGCGTGGTGATCCTCACCGACATGTTCGGCGGCACGCCGTCCAACCTGGCGATCTCGGTGATGAGCGGGCCGAAGACCGAGGTCGTGGCGGGCATTAACCTGCCGATGCTGATCAAGCTGGCGAGCGTGCGCGGCGAGTGCGACCTCGAGAAGGCCGTGGTGCAGGCGCAGGACGCCGGCCGCAAATACATCAACGTCGCGAGCAGGGTGCTGGCCGGCAAATGAGCGAGCTCGATCCCCGCGCCGCCGGCTCGTCCGGCTGCGGCGACCCGGACTGCGACTGTCCGCCCGCCCAGGTCCCCGACGGGGCGATCGTGCGCGAACTTCCCATCGTCAACCGCAAGGGCCTGCACGCGCGCGCGACCGCCAAGTTCGTGCAGTGCGCCGAGTCCTTCGACGCCGCCATCCAGGTGACGCGCTGCGGCGAGACGGTGGGCGGCACCTCGATCATGGGCATCCTGACGCTGGGGGCCGGCATCGGCACCACCATCACCGTCGCCGCCACGGGGGCGCAGGCCCAGCAGGCCATCGACGCGCTGGCCGCCCTCGTCGCCAACCGCTTCGGCGAAGAGGAATAGAGGCCCGCTTCGCGGGCTTTTTCCTTAAATTCCACATCTCCAAGCGCCCAAAGGATCGGGCCTTGGCCCGCCCGTGCCCACGCACCTTTATCCCGCCATCCTTCCGGATGCGGGGCTTGGCTTGTTCTGCGTTGCCCGGAAGGGCGGCGCGGAACGGCGGGGGCCTCGTCCCGCCGGCGGATGCCGGAGGGTGAGGTATAGTACCGACGAGAGTTGACCCCCGCCGTTCCGCGCGCGGTGTTTGAGGCTTGCTCCGCTTGGTCCCAGGGGGCATG
>NZ_JANCLU010000022.1 GCF_024294805.1 Alsobacter ponti | reverse complement strand
GGCATGGTCGCGACCAGCACGTCCCAGTTGAAGAAGGTTTCGAGGAGGCTCATGCGCGGCAGGAAGACGACCGACGGGCCGGACGCGCCGTCGAGCAGGGTGCGAAGCTCGGCCGGGGTGGCGGCGCAGCCGGCGTCGCCGTGAGCCGCCCGCAGCCGCGCCGCGAAGCCCATGTCGGCCCCCGCCGCAACGACGCGCGCGCTCTCCGGGGCGGTCGCGGGGGCGGCCTCGGCCTCCGGCGCGTCGACGCCGACCGGCAGCTCGACGGCGAAGGTGCTGCCGTGGCCCGGCGTGCTGCGCACGGAAATGCGCCCGCCCATCAGCTCGGCGAGCTGCTTGCAGATGGCGAGCCCCAGCCCGGTGCCGCCGAAGCGGTCGAGGATCGTCTCGTCGGCCTGGGCGAAGCTCTCGAAGATGCGCGCCTGCGCCTCCGGCGCGATGCCGACGCCGGTGTCCTCCACCTCGATGGTCAGCCAGGCGCGCCCCTCCTTGCGCGGGCCGGCCAGCAGGCGCAGCAGCACGTGGCCGTCGCGGGTGAACTTCAGCGCGTTGCCGACGAGGTTGAACAGGATTTCCTGCACGTGCTTGCGGTCGGCCTCGACGAAGCGCGGCGCGTCGGCGGCGATCTGCAGCGCCAGCGCCAGCCCCTTCTCCTGCGCCTGCGGGGCCATCATGGCGCGCAGCGAGGCGGCGACCTCCACCACGTCGAAGCGCGCCTTGCGCAGCGGCATCCGCCCCGCCTCGAGGCGGGAGAAGTCGAGCAGCGTGTTGATCAGCTCGAGCAGCGACTGGCCGGCGGAGCGGATCAGCCGCACCGAGCCGAGCTGGTCGCGCGTCAGAGGCTGCTGGGCCAGCAGGTCGCTGAGCCCGATGACCGCGTTCAGAGGCGTGCGCAGCTCGTGGCTGACGCTGGCCAGGAAGGCGCTCTTGGCGCGGCTCGCCTGCTGCGCCTCGTGCGTCGCCTGCGACAATTGCCGCAGCAGACGCGAGACGTAGAGCGGCAGCACCACCAGCCCCAGCCACAGCCCCGCCGACAGGCCCGGATGCAGCGCCCAGAAGCCGGTCGTCCACAGCACGACCGAGAAGCCGGCGAGGCCGATCGCCCCCGCCGTGAAGATGTAGCGCACGCCGAAGCGGAAGCCGTTGCCCAGGATCGTCCACAGATAGAGCGGGTAGAGCAGCCCGGCCGACTCGCCGGCGGCGGCGGCGATCCACGAAATCATCGTGAAGTCGTGCACCATGGCGAACAGGCGGCGGCCCACCGACACGCCGGGATGGCGCAGCAAATGCGCGAAGATGGCGGCGGTGACGAAGAAGAACAGCGCGAAGGAGGGCAGCGTGCGCGCCAGCAGCGCCGCCATCTCCGGCGAGGACGGCGCGTGCAGGGCCATGATGCCAAGCGCGATCGCCGCGAAGACGCTGCGGTTCAGCGTCATCTCGTGCTCGGTATCCGGACGCTTTTTCAGGCGTTCGCGAATGGATCGAAGCGTTATCATCTATATTCTTATGTTTCCGGCAGAATTACTTGGCCCGCCTTTCCCCTGCCGGACCCGGCAATGATGTGAACACAAACTAAACCACGAGACGCAAAATAGCCAGATGGTTCGCAATACGTATAGGAGTTGGGAGATCAGCCATAGCGCCATGCTCCGGCTAAAGAAGACTCGCATTTGATTTATCGAAAACCGTCAAAGTCTGCCGATGGACTCGAACGCTTGGGCGGCGGCGGAGCGAATCAGGCGGCGGGCGTCCCGGCGCGCAGCCGGCGGCGGATCTCCTCGCCCAGCAGCAGGCCGCCGGCCCGCGTCGCCTCGGACTGGTGCGAGAAGCCGACCTCGGCGAGCCGCAGCTCCAGCTCGAAATGGCTGACGGCGAGGCGCATCAGGTCGGCATTGGCGCGCAGCGCCGCCAGCGCCTCGTCGACGGCGCGCTCGGCCTGCTCGCGCGTCCACTCCAGCAGCGACAGCGTGCTGTCGTCGAAGATGCCGGCGAGGCGCTCGCGCAGGCGGGCGACGGAGAAGTCCAGCGCCGCCTCGGCGATGCGCGCCGCCTGGATCTCCACGCTGGCCGAATAGAGCGCCACCTGCAGCAGCGCCGCCACCACGTCCTCGTCGTCGACCTGCTCGGCGCGGCCCTCGCGCAGGAAGACGTCGTAGATGAAGCGCGGGCGCTCGTTGCAGCTGGCGCGCAGATTGGCGAGCCGCGTGGTGGTCGACTGCACCCGCCCGGCGAGGTCGAGCCGGTCGGCCGTCGCCGGCGTCGCCGCGTCGCGGCGTGTCCAGCCGCGCGGGCCGCCGGCGGCGCGCAGCAGCCTGTCGGCCCAGCGCCGGGCGAAGGCGGGCGCCTTTGCGGGGCGGTCGATTGATTCCGGTTCAGACATGGCCCGGTGTTATCGCGGCAACATTGTTGCTGCAACTTGTGGTTTGTAAATCCTGATAGAAATCAATCGCAGGTCGGCGCCACCCCGACCACGGATCGCCGGCGCGGCGCATGGCGCGCGGGCTCCCGAGCGCGGCCCCGTCGGCGGCGCTCGGAGGCGGCTGGGCGTAGAGGCGGCGGCGCGGCCAGGAAGCCGCGCCGCCTCATCAAACTCAGGCGGCGGCCGAGGTGACGGTCGCGACGGTGGAGATCGTCTTCAGGATCTGCGAGGCGATCTGATAGGGGCAGCCCTGCGAGTTCGGGCGGCGATCCTCGAGATAGCCCCGCCAGCCGTTGTTGACGAAGCTGTGCGGCACGCGGATCGACGCGCCGCGGTCCGCCACGCCCCAGCTGAAGGTGTGGATGGAGGCCGTCTCGTGCTTGCCGGTCAGCCGCATGTGGTTGTCCGGGCCGTAGACGGCGATGTGGTCCTCGCGCGCCGTCGCGAAGGCGGCCATCAGCGCCTCGAAATAGGCCTTGCCGCCCACCTCGCGCATGAACGCAGTGGAGAAGTTGCAGTGCATGCCCGAGCCGTTCCAGTCGGTGTCGCCGAGCGGCTTGCAGTGGTACTCGACGTCGATGCCGTAGCGCTCGGTCAGCCGCTCCAGGAAGTAGCGGGCGATCCACAATTCGTCGGCGGCCCGGCGCGAGCCCTTGCCGAACACCTGGAACTCCCACTGGCCCTTCGCCACCTCGGCGTTGATGCCCTCGTGGTTCAGGCCGGCGGCGAGGCAGATGTCGAGGTGCTCCTCGACGATCTGGCGCGCCACGTCGCCCACCTTCGAGAAGCCGACGCCGGTGTAGTAGGGCCCCTGCGGCGGGGGGTAGCCGTATTCGGGGAAGCCGAGCGGGCGGCCGTTCTTGTAGAGGAAATACTCCTGCTCGAAGCCGAACCACGCGCCCTCGTCGTCGACCAGCGTGGCGCGGGCGTTGGAGGGGTGCGGCGTCACGCCGTCCGGCATCATCACCTCGCACAGCACCACCGCGCCGTTCTTGCGGGTGACGTCGGGGACGATGCGCACCGGCTTCAGCACGCAGTCGGAGCTGCGGCCCTCGGCCTGGTTGGTGGAGCTGCCGTCGAAGCCCCAGTTGGGGAGCTGTTCCAGCGTCGGGAAGCTCTCGAAGTCCTGGATGCGCGTCTTGCCGCGCAGGTTCGGCGTGGGCGTGTAGCCGTCCAGCCAGATATATTCGAGCTTGTACTTCGTCATGTCTTCCTCGCCTGGAGCATCGTTCCGCCGGCTGGCGCCGTGGGCGGGCGATGCGACTACACACAATGGAGACGGGCGACCCGTCGCGGCCGGGGCGTCGCCGCGCGCAACGCGCTGGCGGCCCCACGGGCGCGACCAACTGAAAGCAGGATGCGTGCCACGCGGCCGGTCGGGCGAACGTCCGGCGTGCCGCGCACGGAGGCGGCGAAGTGCCTCATTTTTAGGCGAACTGCCACCTTTCCGTGCAGATGTGGGAGCGCCGGCGCTCAGCCGAAGATCGACCAGCCCATCCGGCGCGACAGCATCTCAAGCGCCTCGCGGCCGAGATGCGAGTTGCCCGAGGGGTCGAGCCCGGGCGACCACACGGCCAGCGACGCGCGGCCCGGCACGATGGCGAGCACGCCGCCGCCCACCCCGCTCTTGCCCGGCAGGCCGACGCGGAAGGCGAACTCGCCCGAGCCGTCATAGTGGCCGCAGGTCAGCATCAGCGCGTTGATGCGCCGCGCGCGCTGGGGGCTGACGACGGCGTGGCCGGTGGCGGGGTGCCGGCCCCCGTGCGCCAGGAAGCGCCCGGCCATGGCGAGCTGCCGGCACGACATGGCGATGGCGCAGTGGTGGAAATACACGCCCAGCGTGAACTCGATGGGGTTCGTGACGACGCCGAACGAGCGCATGTAGTTGGCCAGCGCGGCGTTGCGGAAGCCGGTGCGCTGCTCGGAGGCCGCGACCGCCTCGTCGATGCGGATCGTCTCGTCGTCGGCGAGGAAGCGCACGAAGCGCAGGATCTCGCCCAGCGCCTCGCGCGGCTGGTGGCCGGAGAGGATCAGGTCGGTCACGGCGATGGCGCCGGCGTTGATGAACGGGTTGCGCGGCACGCCGCGCTCGTGCTCGAGCTGCACGATGGAATTGAAGGCGCTGCCCGAGGGCTCGCGCCCGACGCGCCGCCACAGCCGGTCGCCGGCCATGCCGAGCGCCAGCGTGAGGGTGAACACCTTGGAGATGCTCTGGATGGAGAACGGCGCGTCGGCGTCCCCGCCCGCCGCCACGCGCCCCTCCGCGTCCACCGCGCACAGGCCGAACC
Source organism: Alsobacter ponti (assembly GCF_024294805.1). Classification (GTDB taxonomy): domain Bacteria; phylum Pseudomonadota; class Alphaproteobacteria; order Rhizobiales; family Beijerinckiaceae; genus Alsobacter; species Alsobacter ponti. The sequence continues at coordinate 71,351 of NZ_JANCLU010000022.1, read as the reverse complement.
GGCCGGGGTCGACATGCGCCAGCTCGGGAATGTAGTCGGCCACGCTCCCCCGGTCGGGCCGCGCCTTCATCTCCTCGGCGATCTCGCGCACGGCGGCGCTCAGGCGGTCGAACTCGGCGCTCATGTCTCGTCCCACGCTCTCCCCGACGCCTCCGGCGGCCGGCACGGCGCATCCCATGCCGGAGTTGGGGCGCATTGGGAAGGGGGAGCGGCGGGGAGGGAGACGCGGCGTCGCGGGCTCGGGCCGGCCGGCATGATTAAGCGAGCAAGGCGCAACGAATAAGCGATTTAAGTTAGAAGTCCGTCGAGTTAAATAATTACAGTAGAAATGCGCCTAGTCCGAAGCATTGTTTGACAGACTCGTTGCATCGATGCCAGCTTCGACCGTATTTGGAAGCTCGACAACGTGACTCTTCGACAACGTGACTCTTCGACAACGTGGCTGGATGTCGATGTCGTCGTTGCCGATGCGTCGAGCGGCCGATCGGGAGCCGCCATGCCGAGGGACCAAGACGTCCGCCCGGCGATGGCGGCGTTCGATGTGGCGGATTGCGGGCGCGTCTGGCGGGCTGCCGAGGCCCGCCCGCGCGGATGACCGGGGGATCGATGAACCAGTCCTTTTTCTCCGCGCCGCGCGCGGGGCGTGCCGCTAGCCGGCGCGGCGACTGCCGGCGCGTGCTGCTCGGCTCGACCGCCCTGACCCTGGCGCTGGCGCTGGGCGGCCCGGCGGGCGCGGGCGACCTGGCCGTTCCCTCCGGTACCACCGTCGCCAACACAGGCAGCCGCGCCGACGACGTCCTGTCGAACGCCGGCAGGATCCATAATTTTGGCGCCTGGACCGGCGACGTTCTGTCGAACGTCGGCACGATCATCAATTACGAAACCTGGACCGGCGACGTGGCGTCGAACGCCGGTCGCATTGAGAACCACGGCGCCTGGACCGGCGACGTGACCGTCATGGACGGCGGCACGTTTTATACGTTCAATCATTTGGCGGGCGGCATCGACAACCGGGCCGGCGGCATCGTGCTGGCGCAGGGCGAGGTCGATGGCCCGATCTCCAACGCCGGCACGTTCAACGCCGGCGGCGCGCAGCAGGGCGGCAACACGTTCGCCAATACCGGGACGGGGCGACTCAACCTTGGCAGGGACTACTCGTTCACCGGCATTTCGACGCTGACGAACAGTTCGACCGCCGCGGTCGGCGTCAAGGTCGAATACGGCGCCACGCTGTCCGCCAGCGCGATCGTCAACGCCGTCGGCGCGACCATCACCAGCCTCGGCACGCTCGAAGGGGCGACTATCGGCAACGCCGGAACCATCAACGCGCAGGGCAGGGCGCTCGGCGCGATCACGAACCGGGGCTCGGGCATTTTCAACGTCACCGGCGAGCTGACGGGCGACAACACGTTCGACAATACCGGGACGTCGCAACTGGTCGTCAAGTCGCGCGGCTCGTTCCGCGGAATCACGAGGCTGGATAACAGCTCGACCGCCGAGGTCGGCGTCCTTGTCGAATCCGACGCCGTGCTGGGGGCGACCAACATCGGCAACGGCGCCCGCTCGACCATGGTCGTCGACGGAACTCTGTATGGCGCCGTCGTCAACGCCGGGACGCTGAAGGGCACGGGGGCGGTCGTGGGCGACGTGACCGTCCAGTCCGGTGGCGTGCTCGCGCCGGGCTCGGGCGTGGCCGGCACGACAATGTCGGTGGCAGGCGCCCTCGTCTTCGAGGCCGGCTCGACCTACAAGGTCGCCGTCAGCCCGACGGCGGCCTCGCGCGCCGATGTCACGGGCGTGGCGACGCTGACCGGCGGCACTGTGCAAACGGTGTTCGCGCCGGGCAGCTATCTCACCAGGCAATACACGATCCTGCACGCCAACGGCGGGTTCGGCGGCACCACCTTCGCGGGCCTCAGCGGCAACGTGCCGGCCGGGTTCAGGCAAAGGCTGTCCTACGGGACCGACGACGTGTATCTGGACCTCAAGGCCTCGCTCGGCTACGGAGCGTCGCTCGTCGGCAACCCCGCCCGCGTCGCCGACGCGCTCAACACGTATTTCGACGGCGGCGGCGCGCTGCCGGCGAAGTTCGTCGCGGTGTACGGCCTCACCGGCGACGCCCTGCGGTCGTCGCTCTCGTCGCTGTCGGGCGAGGCCGCGCTCGGCGGCCAGGGCGCGACGTTGCAGGCGGGCCGGCAGTTTCTGGGCGCGATGCTCGATCCCGCCGCCAGCGGGCGCGGCGATGCCGCCAGCGCCATCGGCGGCGCGGCCCCGGCGCTCGGCTACGCGCCGGAGCCCCCCGCGCCGCGCGGCCCGCTCGCGGCCGTGAAGAGCGACGCGCCGGCCGCGGCCGCGGCCGCGCCGCGCTGGACTGGCTGGGCCATCGGCTTCGGCGGCGAGGGCCGGCTGTTCGGCGACGGCGCGACGGGCGCGGCCGGCGTCGCCTCGAACGTCGCTGGCGTCGCCTCCGGGTTCGACTACCGCGTGTCGCCCGACACCACGCTCGGCCTCGCCTTCGCCGGCGGCGGCACGAACTGGTCGATGAAGGGCGTCTCCGGCTCCGGCCGCTCCGACTTCTTCCAGGCCGGCGTCTATGGCGCGACGCGCTTCGGCCCGGCCTATGTCGGCGGCGCGCTCGCCTTCGGCAACGACTGGACGACGACGAGCCGCGTCGCCGCCGGCGATCCGCTGCGGGCGCGCTATCAGGCGCAAAGCTGGTCGGGGCGGCTGGAAGGCGGCTATCGCTTCGCCACGTCCTTCGGCGGGCTGACCCCCTACGCCGCCGTGCAGGCGCAGGACGTGGCGACCCCGGCCTACGCGGAACGCAACCTGGCCGCCGGCGGCTTCGGCCTCAGCTTCCTCAGCCATCACGGCGACGCGACGCGGGCCGAACTCGGCGCGCGCTACGACTTCTCCGCCCCGCTCGCCGCCGCCACGCTGACGCTGCGCGCCAGGGCGGCCTACGCGCACGACTGGGTGAAGACGCCGTCGGTCGACGCGTCGTTCCAGGCGTTGCCGGGCTCCGGCTTCACCACGCTCGGCGCGACGCCGGCCCGCGACCTCGCCCTGCTCTCCGCCGGCGCGGAACTCGCCTTCGCCAACGGCGTGGCCGTGTTCGGCAAGATGGAAGGCGAGTTCTCCAACAAGGGCAACAGCTGGTTCGGCTCGGCGGGCGTCAAGTACGTCTGGTAGGCGGACGGGGGCGGGGGACGCTGGGCTCCCACGACTCCGCGCGACGGGACGGAAGCGCGCGGCCGGGGGGCGACCCCCGGCCGTTTTCGCATTGGAGGGGGGCTGAGATCCCCCGTCCGGGCCGCGCTCCCCCGCCTCGGGCCGCGCCTTCATCTCCCCGGTCGTTCTCGCCGCGATCCGCCCGAACCCTCGCCGGGCCGCCCGCTTCCTCCCCGCCCGCCGCGACCCGGCGGTCATATCCCGTCCCACGCTTTCCCCGACGCCTCTGGCGGCCGGCACGGCGCGTCCCCTGCCGGAGATGGGGGACGTTGGGGAGGGGGAGCGGGCGGGGAAGAATTTAGTGGCTCCGTGAAATGAGATCAGTTGGTCAAAATTAGCTCATAGACCGTAATCGCATATCTCAAACTAATACTTTGTAGAAAGTACACTTGGCAGTTGACGCTCCTCGCGAGCGTTCGTCGAAGCATGTGCTATATTATACCGAATCGTAAACGCGGTTTCAAAGTTTCTACACCTGAGGGTTGAGGGCGCGACTCATGTTCGAGGTATTCGTTGCTTATGCGTCGGGTAATCCATATCAGGCCGACATGATAACAAAAGCGGCAACGAGGGCATCAAACGGAACACGCCGTATCCTCCCGTGGTCTGGACGAGATGCGTCCGGAAGCCCGATTTCTGACTCAGTAGAATCATGGATTGAGAAGGCAGATGCCTTCGTCGGTGACATATCGGTTGTGAATGACAACGTCACATACGAATTAGGCCTAGCAATTGGCTTCCAAAAGCCCGTTCGGCTAATTCGCTCGGAACATGTCCCATTCGATGAGGTCAAAGTTATTGGTCTGATCGATACTATGGGTCACGATCCATACACGTATCAGGAAAGTCTTACTCGAATCTTTGAAAAAGAAGATGAATCGTTCCGCTGGCCAGAGGTTCAGAAAAACAGAGAACAACCGGTATTTGTGTTGCAACCGTCAGTCGCAAGCGATGCCTCGTTGAGGCTTACGAGTGCAATAAAGAAAATCGGTCGATTAAAATTCAGGAGCTTCAATCCAGCAGAAATCAGTCGGCTGAATGCGTCTGAAGCTTATGAACATACAATGTCATCCTTCGGAATTGTCGCGTTCTGGGAAGAAGGCAACACCGAGAAAGCGAGAAAGAATAATCAACGAGCTGCATTTATCATTGGCCTAGCCCGAGGTCACGGAATTCCCGCCCAGCTGATAGCGCCTGAAAATTCGCGTCTCCCGCTTGATCTTCAGGACATTGCGGTACGGTGGGTACAATTATCCGACTTAGATGCTATTATTTCAGAATTCAGAAATGGAGTAACAGAATTTCAACATGATCACGTAGAGATCAAGAGCCAAGACGCTAATTTGTTGAATCGATTGCACTGTGGCGATCCTACGGCCGAAAACGAGGCATCAGCGCTCTCCGAGTACTTCCTTGAAACAGAGGCTTACCAGAAAACCTTGGCCGGCCACGCTAATATCTTAGTTGGCCGTAAGGGCAGCGGAAAAACCGCTGTGTTCCTTCAGGTGCGTGACATCACACGAGTAAACAAACACAATATAATTGTTGATCTGATGCCAGATGGGCATCAGCTCATAAAACTTAAAGAAATAATATTTGACCATCTAAGTCTCGGATCGAGAAAAGAATTTATCTCTGCCTTCTGGCAGTACATCCTTTGGCTTGAGATTGCGTACAAATTACTCGAAAAAGATGAACAACGAGCATACAGAGATCAGGTAATATTAAAGAAATACATACGTCTAAGAGAACTGTTCGATGCTCGCGTGGATACAGGCTTCGGAGATTTTTCCGAAAGATTGAAACTTCTGACCCAAAATATAGTTGAGCGGTTTCAAAGCGTCGTGCCGGATGGAAAAGACGTCCGTCATCTAGACTCTTCAAAAATTCTAGAGATGGTTTATGGCCGTGATATTGGTATGCTTCGGGAAGAAGTCACCGGCTATATGAAGATAAAAGGATTTGTATTTTTTTTAATGGATAATTTGGATCGCTTCTGGACACCAGGTGGCTTTAACGCACTCGATGCACAAATAGTAATCGGTCTCGCTGAGGCAATGCAAGAGATTGCAAGAAAATTCCGGAGAGAGAGGCTTGATTTTCGGTGGTCGATTTTCATTAGAAGTGATGTCTACGAATTCCTTATCTTCGGAATGGCGGACTATGGCAAGCTGTCGGTAAGCAGCTTGGAGTGGAGCGATAGAGAGTTGTTGAAGAATTTGTTCGTGAAGCGAATTGGCGCAAGTGTCGCTTCCATTCCGTGGAACAAATTATGGACGTCTGTGTCGGTGACATCGGTCAACGGGATGGAAACCCTCGAGTTTCTGGTCCAAGCAAGTATGATGCGACCTCGTTATCTGATAAGGTTATTTGAGACGGCGAGGCGTAGAGCCGTCACATTCAACAGAACAAAAATCGATGAATCCGATTACAAGATGGCGCTTCATGAACTGGGGTGGCAGGTAATGGAAGACTTAGACCGTGAAATTACCGATCTGGTTCCCGAAAGTGCCGATCTCTTATACGAGCTGATTAACCAGTCCGAAGATCTAACGCCCGCAAAATTTCGCTACATGGCGGGGAAACGATTGTCGGATTCCGCGATGATTGAGAGGCTCCTCGATGTCATGCTCTGGAACGGGAGCATTGGCGTCGTGTCAGGAGGAGCGCCAAAATACATCTTTGACTGCGGCTACAAACGCCCGTATCTGGCTTCGATAATCAAGGCCGACCCGACTGTCGGACTGCGCCTGCATCCAACTTTGAAGTCCGTCGAGCATCGTTCCTAGAAAGACCCTGGTGGAGCTGATGAGATTCGAACTCACGACCTCTGCAGTGCGATTGCAGCGCTCTCCCAACTGAGCTACAGCCCCTTCCGGGTGCGGGCCTTGTAGGTGCGGGGCGCGTGGCTGTCAATCGCAATTCGCGTCCCGGCGGCGCGTGCCCGAAGGCTGCCTTTCGGGCGTCCCGCCACCCGCCCTCCGACCCTCCTGGTCATGCGTCCATTTCGCGCGGCCGGCGACGCCCGGCTGCTCGCATCCGCCCCCCGCCGGGCGGGCGCTCTTGTGGCTTGCGGGCGCGGCGGCTAAACCTTGGCGCGCCTGCCTCACCGGAGTCGCCCATGCGCGCCATTCTCGACGTGGTCCTGCTCGTCCTCGACCTCTACACGTGGGTCATCATCGCCTCGGCGGTGCTGAGCTGGCTCGTCGCCTTCAACGTCGTCAATATCCGCAACGACGTGGTGCGGGCGATCTGGAACATGATCAACCAGCTCACCGAGCCGCTGCTGCAGCCGATCCGCCGCCGGCTGCCCGACATGGGCGGGCTCGACATCTCGCCCATCGTGCTGCTGCTGGCCGTGTTCCTGCTCCAGCGCGTGATCGCCTACTACATCTATCCCAACGTGTTCTGATGGCGGCCGGCGGCGACGCCCCCTGGCGCGCCGAGCCGGGCGGGCTCGTCGTGTCCGTGCGGCTGACGCCCAAGGGCGGGCGCGACGCGCTGGACGGCGTCGAGACGCTGGCCGACGGACGCCGCGTGCTGAAGGCGCGCGTGCGAGAAGCCCCGGAGGACGGGCGCGCCAACGCCGCGCTGCTGCGGCTGGTGGCGAAGGCCTGCGGCGTCGCTCCGGGCCGCGCGGCATTGACGGCGGGGGCGAGTTCGCGCTTGAAGACGCTGCGAATCGAGGGCGATCCCGCCGCGCTGGCCGCCGCCCTCGCATCCGCCGTCCCGGCCTGACCGGCCCAACCGCAGGAGCGCCCATGACCGCCACGCTGATCGACGGCAAGGCCATCGCGGAAAACCTGCGGGCGCGCATCGGCGCGTCGGTGGCGGCGCTGCGGGCCGAACACGGCGACACGCCCGGCCTCGCCGTGGTTCTGGTCGGCGACAACCCGGCGAGCCAGGTCTATGTCCGCTCCAAGGCGCGCCAGACGGCCGAGGCCGGCATGCGCTCCATCGAGCACAAGCTGCCGGCCGAGACGACGCAGGAGGAGCTTCTGGCGCTGGTGGCGCGGCTCAACGCGGACCCGCAGGTCGACGGCATCCTGGTGCAGTTGCCGCTGCCGGCGCAGATCGACGCCGACCGCGTGATCGAGGCGATCGACCCGGCCAAGGACGTCGACGGCTTCCACCCGATCAACGCCGGCCGGCTGGCGACCGGCACGGGCGGGCTCGTGCCGTGCACGCCGCTCGGCTGCGTCACGCTGCTCAAGAGCGTGCGGCCGGACCTCGCCGGGCTCGAGGCGGTGGTGGTCGGGCGCTCCAACATCGTCGGCAAGCCGATGGCGCTGCTGCTGATCGCCGAGAGCTGCACGGTGACGGTGGCGCACTCGCGCACGCGCGACCTCGCCGCCGTGTGTCGGCGCGCCGACATCCTCGTCGCGGCGGTCGGCCGGCCGGAGATGGTCAAGGCCGACTGGATCAAGCCGGGCGCGATCGTGATCGACGTCGGCATCAATCGCGTCGCCGCGCCGGAGCTCGGCGAGGGCAAGACGCGCCTCGTCGGCGACGTCGACACCAAGGGCGCGATGGCGACAGCGGGGGCGATCACGCCGGTGCCCGGCGGCGTCGGGCCGATGACCATCGCCTGCCTCCTCGCCAACACGCTGACGGCCGCCTGCGCCCGCCGCGGCTGGGCGGCTCCGGCGCTGTAGGCCGGCTGACGGGTCGGCGCGGACGCCAGTCCGCCCCCGTCCCCGGGATGCCGGAGCCTCGGCGGAGGCAGGCCCGGGGCCCAGCGCATGGATGGTGCCGCGTAGCGGCGCTGCATGAGCCCTTTTCCCTATTGGCGCGCTTCGCGCGACATATTGCGCTAGGCCCCGGATGCGGTTCCGCTGGCGCTGCACCGCTCCGGGGGCGGGCGGGCTCGCGCCCGCTTGGGCGGACCCTGCCAGAGCCACGAAGCCTGGCCGCAATCTCCGGCCTCAGCCTCCAGCCGCCCGCCCCCTCCGCCGAAGGTCGCAGCTTGGGGGCGGGGGCGTGGCCTTGCCGGGCGGGGGCGCGGACGGCATGCTGGCCGCCCAACGCGGAGGACCCATGTCGCACGCCGTCGCCAGCAAGACCGATCCGGGCCGTTTCCTCGAGGATTTCCGCATCGGCGAGGAGATCGTCCACGCCACGCCGCGCACCGTGACGGCGGGGGACGTGGCGCTCTACACCGCGCTCTACGGCCCGCGCTTCGCCGTGCAGTCGTCGGACGCCTTCGCCCGCGCCATCGGCTATCGCCACGCGCCGGTCGATGACCTCCTGGTGTTCCACATCGTGTTCGGCAAGACGGTGCCGGACGTGTCGCTCAACGCGGTCGCCAATCTCGGCTACGCCGACGGGCGCTTCCTCGCCCCCGTCTATCCCGGCGACACGCTGGCCACGACCTCGCAGGTGATCGGCCTGAAGGAGAACTCCAACCGGCAGACCGGCGTCGTCTATGTGCGCTCGACGGGGCGCAACCAGCACGGCGATCCGGTGCTCGACTATGTGCGCTGGGTGATGGTGCGCAAGCGCGACCCCGGCGCGCTGCTCGTCGAGCAGTCCGTGCCGGAGCTGCCGGACTGCGTGCCGGTCGACCGGCTCGGCGACGCCTGCCCCATCGTCGACGCCGCCGCCTACGACACCACGCTCGCCGGAAGCCCGTTCCGCTGGGAGCACTACGCGGTCGGCGAGCGCATCGACCATGTCGACGGCATGACGGTGGAGGAGGCCGAGCACATGCTCGCCACCCGCCTCTACCAGAACACCGCCAAGGTGCATTTCGACCAGTTCGCCCAGGCCAAGGGGCGCTTCGGCCGGCGGCTCATCTATGGCGGGCACGTCATCTCGCTCGCCCGCGCGCTGTCGTTCAACGGGCTCGCCAATGCCTTCCACGTCGCGGCGATCAACGCCGGGCGGCACGTCGCGCCGCTGTTCGCCGGCGACACAGTGTATGCGTGGAGCGAGATCCTCGACAAGCAGCCGCTGCCCGGCCGCGACGACGTGGGCGCGCTCCGGGTGCGGATGGTGGCGACCAAGGACCGCCCCTGCGCCGACTTCCCGCTGGCGGAGGGCGAGGGCTACGACCCGGCGGTGATCCTCGACCTCGACCTCTGGCTGCTCGCGCCGATGTAGGGGCGGCGTCGGGTCGAGGTGGCGCGCAAGGTGACGCGCCGGGCCTTTTGCGGCAGCATGGGGAAGGAGCCCCCATGCGAATCCCCATCGACACCGTCCTCCTCGTCGTCGACGTCCAGCACGCCATCGACGACCCGTGCTGGGGGCCGCGCAACAATCCCGACGCCGAGGGGAATATCGCCGCGCTGATCGCGACGTGGCGCGAGGCGGGCATGCCGCTCGTCCACGTGCGCCACGATTCCGTCGAGCCGCGCTCGCCCTACCGGCCGGGCGCGCCAGGCCACGGCTTCAAGCCGCAGGCTGAGCCTCAGCCGGGGGAGCGCGTCGTCGCCAAGAGCACCGGCAGCGCCTTCGCCGGTACCGGGCTGGAGGAGCTTCTGGCCGAGGGCGGCCACACCACGCTCGTGGTGTGCGGGGCGCTGACCCACAACTCGGTGGAGACGACGGTGCGCCACGCCGGCTGCCTCGGCTTTCGCGTCTTCGTGCCGGAGGACGCCTGCTGGGCGGCGGCGCGGGTGGACCGCGCCGGCCGGCAATGGTCGGCGGAGGAGGTCCACGCCCTGTCGCTGGCGAATTTGCACGGCGAGTACGCGACGGTGGTCGACACCCGCGCCGCCATGCTCGCGGCGCTGGTCATCGCCTCGCGGCGGCGGCCGGCGCGCTCGGCCTGAGGCTCAGCCCGTCACCAGCCCCGCCTCGGCGGAGCGCAGCGGCTGGTCCATGAACTGCGCCTTGGCCAAAGCGGCGAAGCGGCCGCCCTTGGCGACCAGCTCGTCGAAGCCGCCGGCCTCGACGATGCGGCCCTGCTCGAACACCATGATGCGGTCGGCGTTGCGGATGGTGGCGAGCCGGTGGGCGATGACCAGCGTCGTGCGCCCGGCCATCACCTCCTGCAGCGCCTGCTGGAGCTTCGTCTCGGTGCCGGCGTCGAGCGCCGAGGTCGCCTCGTCGAGGATCAGGATCGGCGGGTCCTTGAGCAGCGCGCGGGCGATTGAGACGCGCTGGCGCTCGCCGCCGGAGAGCGAGCGGCCGCGCTCGCCGACCACCGTGTCCAGCCCCTCCGGCATGCGCTCGATGAATTCGCGCGCCTGGGCGCGGTCGATGGCGCGCGCCAGGTCCTCGTCGGAGGCGTCGGGGCGGCCGACGCGCAAATTCTCGTCGATCTCGCGGGCGAACAGCATCGGCTCCTGGAACACCACGCCGATGTTGCGGCGCAGAGACGACAAGGTCACGTCGCGGATGTCGTGGCCGTCGACCAGGATGCGCCCGCTCTGCGGGTCGAAGGCGCGGTGCAGCAGGCCGAGCGTGGTCGACTTGCCGGAGCCCGTGGCGCCGACCAGCGCCACCGTCTCGCCCGGCTTCACGGTGAAGCTGACGTCGGCCACGGCGGCGCGCTTGCCGTCGTAGGAGAAGCTGACGTTCTCGAAGCAGACGTGGCCCTCCACCTTGGGCAGCTCGAGGGCGTTGGGCGCGTCGCGCACGGCGGGCACGGTGTCGATGACCTCGAAGAAGTCGCGCAGCTTCGGCACCTGCAGCAGCATGGCGTTCATGAAGCTCACCGCCTGCTCCATGCGGGTGATCAGCATGGTGGCGAGGCTCATGAAGGCGACGATCTCGCCCACCGTCGCCTGGCCGCGCAAATTGAGCCAGGTGCCGAGCAGGAAGATGCCGAGGATGGTCAGCGTCGCCGAGGCGCGCGTCGCCACCGCCGCCAGCGCCCACCAGGAGAGCACCGGGATCTGCGCCGTGAGCAGCTTGTCGATGATGCCACGCAGCTCGCGCCCCTCCTGCTCGATGCGCGTGAAGCTCTGGATCACCGGCACGTTGCCCAGCGCGTCGGAGGCATGCTCGGCGAGGCTGGAATTGTACACCTCCACCGAGCCCTGCATCGTCTCCGTCTTGCGCAGCACCAGCGTGGTCAGCGTGGTGAACACGGCGAGCAGCAGCACCAGCATCAGGCCGAGCCGCCAGTTGATGAACACGGTCAGCGGCAGCAGCACCACCAGCGCCACGAACGACGCGAAATGCTCGCGGAAGAACGACAGCAGCAGGCCCTGGATGCCGGCGGCGCCGTCCAGCATCACCTTCAGCACGCGGCCGGAATGGGTGGTTGCGTGGAAGGAGAGCGGCAGCGTCAGCACGTGCTCGAAGAAGTCGGCGACGATGGCGAGGCGGCGGCGGTGCGACAGCCGGTCGGCGTGCAGCGCCACCAGCACGCCGCCCCCGATGGTGAACAGGCCGAAGCCGACCCAGGCGGAGGCGAGCGGCAGCAGGTCGCCCCAGCGCGGTTGCACGCCGGTCGCCTGGGCGCGCGACAGCAGGTCGACGATGCGGCCGAACAGCACGGGCTCGGCGAACTGCGCGATGGCGAGCAGCACGTTGGCCACGGCGAGCACCACGCCGAGGCGCGCTTCCGGACCGAGCTGGCGCAGCACGCGCAGATAGAGGCGGACGAGGTTCATGGTCGGGCGCACCGAGGCTCGGCCGGCCGGAAACCGCCGGCCACCGGTCGACAATAGCGCGTCATCAACGGGGCCGCAGCTTAACCGTTCCTTCAGCCGGCGTTTCTAAGGTCGACATATTGCGGGGAGCGCAGAAGCGCCCGTTTGCAACGCAGGATGCGGAATTTCGATCATGGACTTAGCCACTTCCGTCGGGCTGGCCATCGGCATTGCCGTCGTCTGCACGTTGATCCTGCTGGGCGGCAGCTTCTCGCTCTTCTACGACATCCACGCCATCATCGTGATCGGCGGCGGCTGCACGGCGGCCACCATCATCCGCTTTCCGTTCAGCGCCATGCTGCACGGCTTCCCGATGGGGCTGCGCTACGCCTTCACCATGCGCAGCATGAGCCCGCGCGACCTCATCGAGGAGGTCACCCGCGTCGCCGAGGTGGTGCGCAAGAACGGCCCGATGGCGCTGGAGAACGTGCAGGTCGAGGACCCCTTCCTGGCGCAGGGCCTGCGCTACATCGCCGACGGCTACGACCGCGACTTCATCAAGGACACGCTGGAGCGCGACCGCGACAACTTCCTGCAGCGGCTCGACGAGGGCCAGAAGATCTACCGTTCCATCGGCGACGCCGCCCCCGCCTGGGGCATGGTCGGCACGCTGGTCGGCATGGTGCAGATGTTCGCCAACATGTCGGACCCCTCCAAGCTCGGGCCGTTCATGGCGGTGTCGCTGCTGGCGACGCTGTACGGCGCGCTCGTCGGCAACCTGTTCTGCCTGCCCATCGCCGACAAGCTGCACCTCAAGCTCGAGGACGAGGACATCTCGCGCAGCCTGATCATCGACGGCATCCTCCAGATCCGCGACTCCAAGAGCCCGGCGGTGGTGCGCGAGATGCTGATGGCCTACCTGCCGGACCATCACCGCCACGAACTCGCCGACGCCTGAGCGGGACACGCGGAGATGGCGCGCAAGAAGGGCGGGCACGGCGGCGGCGGCGGGCATGGCGGCTGGTTCGTCACCTTCGCCGACCTGATGGGCCTGCTGATGAGCTTCTTCGTGATGCTCACCGCCATGTCGACGCAGGACCAGAAGAAGATGCAGATGGTGGCCGGCTCCATGCGCGACGCCTTCGGCTCGCAGCGGGAGTTCCGCTATTCCGGCATCGTCGAGGCGGACGGCATTCCGGTCCGCCCGCACCTGAAATACGTGAAGGACGCCGCGCCCGAGGAGGGTTCGGACTTCACCGCCCCCGCCCAGCACTCGCGGCCCGACAACGGCCTCGCCGTCACCAAGTTCGACCGCGCCTTCGCGCTCGCCTCGGCCTCGCTCCGCCAGGCCCTGCAGGACCTGCCGGAAATCGCGGAGGTCTCCAAGTCGGTGATGATCGAGGAGAGCAAGGACGGCCTCAACGTGTCGCTGGTCGACCAGGACGGCCGCGCCATGTTCGCCGACGGCTCGCGCGAGCCCAACGAGCGGACGCGGCGCATCCTGGAGAAGATCGCCCCGGCGCTGCGCCGCCTCCCCAACCGCATCACCGTCACCGGCCATACCGCGGCGGCCCGCCCCGGCGAGCGGCCGGCGGTCGGCGCGTGGGACATCTCGACCGGCCGGGCCATGTCGGTGCGCGAGATCCTCGCCGCGCAAGGCGTGCCGGACGGCCGCTTCGCCGCCGTGACCGGCAAGGGCGACACCGACCCGATGTTCCCCGACAACCCCTACATGGCCGCCAACCGCCGCGTCTCAATCCTGCTGATGTACGAAGCCCCGCCGCTGCCAGAGGGCAAGTTCTAAGGGCGGTCCTGCGACGCCCGGCGATCCGCCGGGCGCGCCCCCGCCTCACTCGGCGACGATCAGCGCCCAGTAGACCCGGTATTTCGCGCCGGGGCGGTCGACGGCGGCGATGCCGAGGCGGGTGGCGGTGGGGGCGAGCATCACCCGGTTGTGCTGCGGCGAGTCGCGCCAGCCCGAGAACGCCTCCGCCAGCGTGCGATAGCCCGCCGAGACGCGCTCCTGCCGCGCCGTCGTCGAGGCGGCCTGTTGCACGCGCGGCGTCTCGCCCCAGGTGGATGTGTCCGTCTCGGCGACGCCGGCGGCGCGCTGGCGCGCCTCTGCCGAGAGCGCCGGGTCGAGCCGCAGCGGCGCGAGGCCGTTGCGCGCCCGCCAGCCGTTGAGGAGCGACGCCGCCGCGCCCTGGTCCAGCGTCGCGCCCTGGTCGAGCCGCTGGTAGAAGGCCGGCCCGGCGTCGGTTCGCGGCTGCTCGGGCTGGCAGCCGGCCAGCGCGGCGGCGCAGGCGAGGGCGAAGACGGGCGCGGCCCGGCGGAAGGACATGGAACTCACGGCGCGGTCTCCTTGGCGGCGTCGCCGGGCGCGGTCTGCTGGGGCGCGTCGCGGCCGAGCGCGGCGCGCAAATCGGCGACCTCGCGGCGCAGCCGCTCCAGCTCGTCGAGGCCGTTGAACTCGAACTTGGTCGGCCCCGGCGCGGCCCAGCCCAGGCCCGCCTCGGTGAGCTTGCGGTAGACGGCGAAGGTGAGGTCGCTGGTCACGCGCGCGGCGGTGTCGACCTCGCCCACGAAGCACACCAGGTCGAAGCTCATCGAGCCCTCGCCGATGCCCTTGAACAGCACGCGCGGCGGCGGGTCCTCCAGTACGTCGGGGTTGGCGGAGGCGACGTCGCGCAGCGCCCCGGCGACCTTGTCGGGGTCGAGGTGCTTGGCGACGGGCACGGTCAGCAGCACGCGGCCGACGCGGTCGGAATGAACCCAGTTCTTGACGTTGCCGGAGACCAGCGTCGAGTTCGGCACGATGAGCGTGGCGCGGTCGAAGGTCTCGATCTGCGTCGCGCGCACATTGATGCGCTTGACGTAGCCCTGCTCGCTTCCGACGACGACCCAGTCGCCCACGCGGATGGCGCGCTCGGCCAGCAGGATCAGCCCCGACACGAAGTTGTTGACGATCGACTGCAGGCCGAAGCCGATGCCGACGGAGAGCGCGCCGGCGACGATGGTGAGCTTGTCGAGGCTCAGCCCGATATAGGAGGCGGAGAAGGCGAAGGCGAGGATGACGCCGAGATAGCCCGCGCCGGTGGTGATGGAGTTGCGCAGCCCGGCGTCGAGCGTCGTGTGCGGCAAATAGCGCTTCTGCAGCCAGCGCTGCACGGCGCGCGTCGCCGCCATGCCGAGCACGAACACGACCAAGCCGAGGATGATGTTCGACAGCGATAGCGTGACGCCGGCGATGGTGACGCCGAAGAACGCGGTGCGGATCGAGGCCAGCACGTCGCCGGATTCGACGCCCCACGGCGCGAGGAGCAGCAGCACCGCGACGCCGATCAGCACCACGCGCACGAGGCCGGAGACGAGGATGCCGATCTGCACCAGCGACTCGGCGGAGAGCCCGATGCTGGCCTGGATGGAGCGCGAGAAGCGCGAGCGGTGGGCGAAGATCGCCGTGATCCACTCGTCGGAGAGGATCAGCAGCAGCGTCAGCAGGCTCACCAGCAGCAGGCACCACACCGCCTGGTCGGCCAGGAAGCCCGCCAGCGCCACGAAGCCGAGCACGGCGGAGGCGATCACCGCCGAGGCGACGGCCCAGCCGACGACGCGGATGAGGCCGGTGAAGTCGGGGTGGTCGGAGACGTGCGGCCCGAGCGCCGCCTCGTCCTCCGGCGACACCCGGCGGATCAGCGGCAAGGCGCGCGCCACCGTGAGCACGGTGAGGATGGCGAGCACCGCCTCGGTCGCCACGGTGAGGCGGATGCCGGCGGCGATGGCCTGGTAGAAATTGGCGAGCAGGCGGCTCGCCAGCGTCAGCGCCGCCGCCGTCGTGGCGAGGCGCAGCAGGCTGCGGGCGGCCTCGTCCGACACCGGGAACAGCCGCCAGTTGGCGCGCGAGGGGTCCGGCGCGAGGATGCCGCCGGCGAGCCCGCGCACGAAGGCGATAAAGGCCACGGCGCCGACCAGCGTCTGGAAGCTGACGTTGAGGCGCGGCGGCAGGATGTCGAGCCCGCCGATGATCTGCACCAGCAGCCACGCCGCCGCCGTCGGCGCGACGGCGCTGACGAAGGTGATGAGCGCCGCGGCCGTCGCCTTCTGCAGGCGGGTGGGGTCGCCGATCTGCCTCTCGCGCAGCAGGAAGGCGCGGGCGTAGCGCCGCACCGGCAGCATCAACACCAGCGTCAGCAACAGCCCGGCAAGAACGGCGAACGCGCCGCCCACGGTGAGCCGCTGCACGGCGCGGTCGACGATGTCGCCGGCGACCACGCGCATGGCCCTCAGATCGGACGGGATGTCCCGGCCGATCTGGTACCAGAGCTGCGGCGAGAGCACGCTGAACGACGGCTCGAACAGCCGCCGGGCGAACAGGTCGCGGCGGCGGTCGGCGATCTCCTGCGACACCTGCTCGATCTGCACCAGCAAAGCGCGGCCGATGCGCACCGTCTCGTCGATCTCGTTGAGGGCGGCCTGGCGCTCCTCGCGCTCGCGCGTCACCTCCTGGCCCTCGGGCGCGGCCTTGTCGTCCGGCTTGGGCCCGAGCTCCTTGAGGCGCAGCCGCACCGCGTCGGCGCGCGGCGACAGGTCGTCGATGGCGGCGCGGGTGACGTCGGCGAGCGGCTCGAGCCCCTGGCGCAGGCGCTGCAGCGCCTGGTCGGAGAGGTCGCGCCGCTCCAGCCCGGCCTCGATCTGCCCGACCTGGATGCGCGCGGCGTCGAGCTTGACCTTCTGCGCGGCGACGGCGGGGGAGACGGGCGTCGCGGGGGGCTGGGTCTGCGTCTGCGCCGGCGGCAGCGCGGGCGGCGTGGCGGCGGTCGGCTGCGCCGGCGCGGGCTGGCCGGCCGCCGGTGCGGAGGCGTTCTGGCCGAGCGCGCCGCCGGGGCCGGCCGCGAAGGCGAGCGCGGCGAAGGCGGCGGCGAGCAGGAAGTGGCGAGCGCGCGTCATCGTGTCCCGTCCGGCAGCGGCGGCCGGGAGCCGCCGATTCGTCGTATGCGGGAGGATGCGGCGCGTTGCGTCAAGATCAAGGCGCGCGGCGCGGGCCGCTCCGGCGTCAGGCCTTGGCCGCCTTAGCCTTGGCGTGGCGCTCGACGCCTTCCAGGATCAGGCGGCGCGCCTCGGTGGCGTCGCCCCAGCGCAGCACCTTGACCCACTTGGTGGGCTCGAGATCCTTGTAGTGCTCGAAGAAGTGCTTGATCTGGTCGATCGTGATGGTCGGCAGGTCGGTGTAGTTGTGGACGCCGTCGTAGCGCTTGGTCAGCTTGCTGGCGGGAACCGCCACGATCTTCTCGTCGCCGCCGGCCTCGTCCTCCATGAACAGCACGCCGACCGGGCGCACCGCCATGATCGCGCCGGGCACGATGGCGCGCGTATTGGCGATGATGACGTCGCACGGGTCGCCGTCCTCCGACAGCGTGTGCGGGATGAAGCCGTAGTTCCCGGGGTAGCGCATCGAGGTGTAGAGGAAGCGGTCCACCACCAGCGCGCCGGATTCCTTGTCCATCTCGTACTTGATCGGCTCGCCGCCGATCGGCACCTCGATGATGACGTTGACCTCGTCCGGGACGTTCTTGCCAACGGGGATGGCGTCGATGCGCATGAACTCGGTCTCCAGAATGGGCGCGGGCCGCGGCCCGGGTCGCCGCGCGTTTTAGGGGCGCGGTGGACGCGCGGCAAGGACGACTTTCCGGGCATGGCCCGCGAGGGCGGGTCAGACCCAGCCGAAGGCGACGCGCTGGCGCGTGTCCGTTCCGAAGCGCTCGCGCATCTCGCGCACCTGGATGCCGCCGAGATGGCGGTAGAAGCCGCAGGCGCGCTCGTTGTCGGCGAGCGCCCAGACGATCAGGCCCTCGTACCCGTTGCCGGCGAGGTCGCGCCTTGCGGCCTCGAACATGCGCCGGCCGAAGCCGAGGCCCTGGAACTCGGGGGAGAGGTAGAGCTCGAAGATCTCGCCCCGATAGGGCGAGGCGGCGAGCCGGTTGCGCCCGTAGCTGGCGTAGCCGCGAATGCGCTCGTCGAACTCCACCACGGCGACCCGCGCGCCGCGCTCCAGCAGCGCCGCCCACCAGGCGGGGCCGCGCCGCTGCACCATGCGCTCAAGCTCACGCCCGGGGATGATGCCGCGATAGGCCTCGCGCCAGGCCGCGTCGTGCACGGAGGCGATGGTGTCGGCGTCGCGCGCCCTCGCGAGGCGGATGGTGATCGCGGACTGGCTCACGCCTGGGAGTTTGGACCGCCCGCCCGGCGGCGTAAAGGGCCGGGCCCTCACGTCCTCGTCAGGCCGGGCGGGTGGGGCGATGGACGCGACGGGGCGCTCCTGCTATGGCCAGCCGCAACCCTGGAGCCCGTGCCCACCCTTGTTTCCGTTCCGAAGCCATCCGCAGAAGCGCTACCAGGCGCGCCTCGCCCGCATCGCGCGCTGGGACCGTCCCATCTCCACGCCGTGGCGGCGCTTCGCCGCGTGGGCCAACATGCTGCTCACCGACCACGGCGTGTTCCGGCTGGTCTACCTGAACCGCCACCGCGTCACCGACCGCTTCTGGCGCGCCGCCCAGCCGGCGCCGGGCGACGTGCGCGCCGCCGCCGCCGCCGGGGTGAAGACCATCGTCAACCTGCGCGGCGGGCGCGAATACGGCTCCTGGCCGCTCGAAAAGGAGGCCTGCGACGCGGCGGGGATCGCGCTCGTGGACTTCGTGGTGCGCTCGCGCGGCGCCCCCGAAAAGGAGACGATCCTGCAGGCGAAGGAGTTCTTCGACCGGATCGAGTACCCGGTGCTCGTGCATTGCAAGTCGGGCGCGGACCGCGCCGGCTTCATGGCGGCGCTCTATCTGCTGGTCCACGAGAACCGTCCGCTCGACGAGGCGATGGCGCAGCTGCATCCCCGCTACGGCCATTTCCGCTTCGCCAAGACCGGCATCCTCGACGCCTTCTTCGAGCAGTACCGCGCCGAGGGCCTGGCCAAGGGCGTCGCTTTCCTCGACTGGGTGGCCGAGAGCTACGACCCGCGCCGGCTGGAGCGCGAGTTTCGCCCGCACCCGTTCTCCGATTTCGTGGTCGACCACCTGCTGCGCCGCGAATAGGCAGCCTCAGCACCAGGGCTTGCGGGCCTTGCCGTCATACGGGCGCGCCAGCCCCTCGCGCAGCAGCGCGGCGGCGGCGTCGTCGCCGTCGGCGAGGCGCAGCCCGGCGACCACCCGGCCGAAATACTTGTCGGGGCGCGGGTCGACGACGGTCAGCCCGCCCGCCGCCACCAGCGCCCGCAGCCGCTCGTGGGCGCGCGCCGCCGCGTCCGTCTCGGCGCGGCAGGACGAGCGCAGCTCGGGCGCGTCGACGCCGCGCAGCCGCACATGCGTCGTGACGTCCTGGCCGAGCCAGACATGGACGCGCATCTCCACCGTGTCGCCGTCGATCACGCGCAGCGCCTCGGCGGGATAGGCCCCCGCCAGCGCCGGGGAGGCGTGCGCGGCGGCCTGGGCCGGCCCGGCCGGCGGCGCGTCCGCCGCAAAGCGCGCCGCGCCGTGCCCGAGCGCCAGCCCGGTCAAAAGGGCGAGCAGCACCTGGCCTCGGCGGGAGAGGGGGGCGAATCGAACGACGCGCATGGCGTCATTCTAGCCGAAATTCCTAGAAAGGGAAATGAAGCCCAATACGAGGTAGAGTCAGGATCAAAAGTCGCTGGTCAGGCCCTTGACCTCCCAGTCGCCGTAGCGCACGGGCTCCAGCCCGCCGCGCCCGTCCTTCTCGCGCTCGGCGGCGATGCGGGCGGCCTGGGCGTCGATCTCGGCGCGGCGCGCCTCGGCCTCGGCGAGGGCGCGCCGGGCGGCGTCGCTCAGGGGGCGCGGCCGCTCGCCGGCCGGCGTGTCCGGCTCGGCCGCCGGCGGCTCGTGCGGTTCGGTCATGTCGTCGTCCTCGGCGCTGCGCCCCTCGCCGGCAGATAAAGGCGCGGCGGGGCCGAATTGCAAGCCCGCCGCGCCGGCTTGGACGCCGGCCCGCTTCCGGGGTATGACGCCCGGCGCGCCGTCGCGCGGAAGGACCCCTCATGACCACTCCCCGGCCTGGCACCCGGCCCGCGCGGCCCGTCCCGACGGATCCCCCCGGCGCGCCGGCCCGCCGCATCGCCGTCGCCGCCATCGCCGGCGTCATCGACGAGCAGCGCGCGCTCGACGAGACGCTCGACCGCCTGCTGGCCGCGCCCTCGGCGCGCGAGATGGACGAGCGCGACCGCGGCCTCGCCCGCGCCATCGCGATGAGCGCCGTGCGCCATTTCGGCCTGATCCGCCGCGTGCTGCTGGAGCGCATGGAGACCGGCATGCCCGAGCGCGCCGGCGCGTTCGCGCCCATCATGGTGGCCGGGGCGGCGCAGATCCTGTTCCTCGATGTGCCGGACCACGCCGCCGTCGACCTGTCGGTGCGGCTGATCCAGGCCGACGGGCGCGCCTCGCGCTACTCGAAGTTCGCCAACGCGATCCTGCGGCGGGTGGTGCGCGAGCAGGAGGCGATCCGCGCCGGCCTCGACCCGCTGCAGCACGACACGCCCGGCTGGCTGCGCGAGCGCTGGACCCGCCACTACGGCGAGGACGCCGCCCGCCGCATCGCCGCCGCGCACCAGGCCGAGCCGGCCGTCGACCTCACCGTGCGGTCGGACGCCGAGGGTTGGGCCGGGCAGCTCGACGCGCTGGTGCTGCCGACCGGCTCGCTGCGGCTGCGCCAGCGCGGGGCGATAGCCTCGCTGCCCGGCTTCGACGACGGCGCGTGGTGGGTGCAGGATGCGGCGGCGGCGCTGCCGGCCCGCCTGCTCGCCCCGCGCCCCGGCGAGCGCATCGCCGATCTCTGCGCCGCGCCGGGCGGCAAGACCGCCCAGCTGGCCGCCGCCGGCGCGTCGGTGCTCGCCGTCGACCGCTCGCGGCCCCGGCTCGAGCGGCTGGAGCGCAACATGGCGCGGCTGGGGCTCACGGTCGAGGCGCGGGTCGACGACGCGCTGTCGGTGGAGGAGACCGGCTTCGACGCCGTGCTGGTCGACGCGCCGTGCTCCGCCACCGGCACGCTGCGCCGCCACCCCGACGTGGCGTGGACCAAGTCCGAGGACGACATCGCCCGGCTCGCGGGCCTGCAGAGGCGGCTGCTGCGCAAGGCGGTCGACATGCTGAAGCCCGGCGGCCGGCTGGTCTACTGCACCTGCTCGCTGGAGCCCGAAGAGGGCGAGGAGCAGATCGCCGCCCTGCTCGCCGCCGAGCCCCGCGTGCGGCGCGAGCCCGTGCGCGCCGGGGAGATCGGCGGCCTCGCCGAGGCCATCGACGCGCGCGGCGACCTGCGCACCCTGCCGTTCATGCTGCCGAACGAGGAGCCGCGCCTGGCCGGCATGGACGGCTTCTTCGCCGCGAGGCTGATCCGCGAGGGCTGAGCCGGGCCGCGCCGGGACCTTGTGCGCGCCGGCAAGCAAACATTAACCATAATGCCGCCAACTGGTGCGGCCGGGGCGCATCGCCGCGGCCGTTCGCGGCGTGGCGACGCCGCCCCGGAGGTCGGCGCACGTGACGGCAAGAGCGGTCGGGGATCGCTGGCGTCTCGCCCGGATGGTCGCCGGGCACGCCATGCGCCGGCTCGGGCGGGCGCTCACCGGGCCGTTGCGGGCCTTCCGGCCCGGCGCGCGGCGCGGCGCCGCCGAGCGGCTGGTCATCGCCCCGCAGGACCTGCGCACCTCCGATCCCACCATCGCCAGCGACATCTACGCCGGCTATTTCGCGTTCGCCGGCAAGGTGGTGACGCCGGGCGGGCGCTCGCCATTCCAGGCGATGCCGCCGACCCCCGCCTGGGCGCAGGCGCTGATGGGCTTCGGCTGGCTGCGCCATTTGCGCGCCGCCGATTCCGCCCTGGCGCGGGCCAATGCGCGCGCTTTGGTGGACGACTGGATCGCCTATTGCAGCCGGCCGCGCGTCGGCCCCGCCTGGCAGCCCGCCGTCGTGGCGCGCCGGCTGATCTCGTGGCTGAGCCAGTCGCCCCTGATCCTCGAGGGCGCGGACCGCGCCTTCTACCGGCGCTTCATGCGCTCGCTCGCCCGCCAGGCCAGCGTCCTCGCCCGCGACTATGGCGGCGAGGCGCGCGCGCAGGACCGGCTGCTCTGCGCCATCGCGCTGGTCGAGGTGGCGCTGTGCACCGGCGCGTCCGGCCCGTCGGCGCGCCGCGCTGCCCGCCTGCTGTCGGCCGAGCTGGACGCGCAGATCCTGCCGGACGGCGGCCATGTCTGCCGCAACCCGCAGGCGTTGCTCGACATCCTGCTGGACCTGCTGCCGCTGCGCCAGGCCTATGCCAGCCAGGGCGTCGAGCCGCCGCGCGCCCTGCTCAACGCCATCGACCGCATATTGCCGGCGCTGCGGCTGTTCCGCCACGGCGACGGCTCGCTGGCGCTGTTCAACGGCATGGGAGCGACCTCGCACGACGCGCTGGCGACGGTGCTCGCCTACAGCCACGCGCGGGCGGCGGCTCTGGAGAACGCCCCGCATTCCGGCTACCAGCGCCTGCGCGGCGAGGCGACGGTGGTGGTGATGGACACCGGCGCGCCGCCGCCTCGCGCCGAGTCCGGCGACGCGCACGCCGGCTGCCTGTCCTTCGAGTTCTCGGACGGCGCGCATCCCGTCGTCGTCAATTGCGGCGCGCCCGCGCCCGGCAACGAGGACTGGCGGCAGGCGGCCCGCGCCACGGCCGCGCACTCCACGCTGGCGCTGGCGGACACCTCGTCCTGCCGCTTCGTCGCGGCCGACGGCATCGGCGCGCTGCTCGGAACCCCGGTGCTCGCCGGGCCGGAGCGCGTCGCCGTGCAGCGCGAGGCCGGCGGGGCGGACGGGCGGGGCGTCGCGGTGCTCGCCTCCCACGACGGCTATGTCGCCGCCTTCGGCGTCGTCCACCAGCGCCGCGTCGAGGTCGACGGCGACGGCGGCGCGGTGCGCGGCGAGGACCGGCTGATCGTCTCGCACTCCGGCCGGGCGCGCCGCGCGCCGTCCGACTACGCCATCCGCTTCCACCTGCATCCCTCGGTGCGCGTCGTGCGCGCCGCCGGTGGCCGGTCGGCGTTCTTACGCCTGCCGGGCGGCGCGGGCTGGACGTTCAGCGCCGGCGGCCTGCCGCTGGCCGTCGAGGAGAGCGTCTACTTCGCCACGGCGGAAGGGCCGCGCGCCTGCGAGCAGATCGTCGTCGCGGCGGATTTCCGCGAGACCCCCGAAATCGCCTGGAGCTTCGAGCGGGCCGACGAGCCGCCGCGCGCGCCGGCCGGGGAGCCCGAGCCGCCGCTGATCTGAGCGGCGCGCCGGGCGGCCCCTTCCTTCGGACGGTACCCACGCAAGCCGCTTCGTGCTAAGCGCCCGCCCGAACGGGCGTTCGCGGACGCCCGCCCCGCTCCCCGATGCGCGGCCGGGTCCGGTCGCCGACAACACAGGTGACTCCATGGCCAGCGATCTCCGCCGCGTGACGCGCGCGCTTCTGTCGGTGTCGGACAAGACCGGGCTGATCGACCTCGCCGCCGCGCTGCACGCCGCCGGCGTCGAGCTGGTGTCGACCGGCGGCACGCGCAAGGCGCTGGCCGACGCCGGCCTGCCCGTGCTCGACGTCTCCGACCTCACCGGCTTCCCCGAGATGATGGACGGGCGGGTGAAGACGCTGCATCCGAAGGTCCACGGCGGGCTGCTGGCCATCCGCGAGAACCCCGAGCACGAGGCGGCCATGCTCGCCCACGGCATCGGGCCCATCGACCTGCTGGTGGTCAACCTCTACCCGTTCGAGAGCACCGTGGCGGCCGGCAAGCCCTACGACGACTGCATCGAGAACATCGACATCGGCGGGCCGGCGATGATCCGCGCCGCCGCCAAGAACCACGGCGACGTGGCCGTGGTCGTCGACGCCGACGACTACGCGACGCTGCTCGCCGAACTCGCCGAGACCGGCGGGGCGACCCGCCTCGCCACGCGCCGCCGGCTCGCCGCCAAGGCCTATTCGCGCACCGCCGCCTACGACGCGGCCATCTCGAACTGGTTCATGGCCGAGCTGGGCGAGACGACGCCGAAATACCGCGCGCTGGGCGGCGTGCTGGCCGAGCCGATGCGCTACGGCGAGAACCCGCACCAGGCGGCCGCCTTCTACCGCACGCCGGAGAAGCGGGCCGGCGTCGCCACCGCGCGGCAGCTGCAGGGCAAGCAGCTCTCCTACAACAACATCAACGACACCGACGCCGCCTTCGAGTGCGTCGCGGAGTTCGATCCGGCCCGGACGGCGGCGGTGGTGATCGTCAAGCACGCCAATCCGTGCGGGGTGGCGGAAGGCGCGACGCTGGCCGAGGCCTACGCCAAGGCGCTGCGCTGCGACCCCGTCTCCGCCTTCGGCGGCATCGTGGCGCTGAACCGCCGGCTGGACGCCGAGGCGGCGCGCGCCATCGTGGAGATCTTTACCGAGGTCATCATCGCGCCCGAGGCCGACGACGAGGCGGTGGCGCTGGTCGCCGCCAAGAAGAACCTGCGCCTGCTGGTGACCGGCGGCCTGCCGGACCCGCGCGCCCCCGGCCTGACGCTGCGCACCGTGGCGGGCGGCTTCCTCGCCCAGTCGCGCGACAACGCCGTGGTCGACGACATGGACCTGCGCGTGGTGACGAAGCGCGCGCCTGACGCGCGCGAGCTGGCGGACCTGCGCTTCGCCTTCCGCGTCGCCAAGCACGTCAAGTCGAACGCCATCGTCTACGCCCGGGACGGCGCGACGGTCGGCGTCGGGGCGGGGCAGATGAGCCGCGTCGATTCCTCGCGCATCGCCGCCTGGAAGGCCGGCGAGGCGGCGCGCGAGGCGGGACTGCCGGAGAGCCTGGCCAAGGGCTCGGTGGTCGCCTCCGACGCGTTCTTCCCGTTCGCCGACGGGCTCATCGCCGCCGCCGCCGCGGGCGCGACGGCGGTGATCCAGCCGGGCGGCTCGATGCGCGACGCGGACGTGATCGCCGCCGCCGACGAGGCGGGACTCGCCATGGTGTTCACCGGCCACCGCCACTTCCGCCACTGAGCCGCGACGGCGGGCGGTCGCCGACCGCGCGGCGCTTCAACCTCGACGTGCGTTTATGTACGAAGCGACCTTACGGCAGATATGACATCTTTATCCCCGCGCATGCGCATTATATCCACGTCGAAATGACGTTTGGGGGGAGTGCTCATGAGATGGGGCAATGCATCGTTTTCGGAGTAACAGGTTCGAGGAACTGCTTGCGCATGGGCAGGTCGCCCGCCGAGGGTCTCTGGTGCGGCATGCGGAGCGCCTGCCGAATACGGATTTCCGCTACGACATTCGCCTGATCGATCGGGAACGCGTCTCGGTGGGGAACGGGCGGATCGAAGGCGTGAGGATCGCGTCCGAGCCGGGCTCCGAGTGGACGGTGGTGGTCTGTCTCGACGCTCACGCCGTCTGCCGCCAGAACGGTCGTGAAACGCGGCTGCGGACCGGCCATGGCATATTCCTGCCGCCGAATCCTTACGAGATCGACTATTACGGGGGGAGCGAACTGCTCGGCGCCCGCTTCATGACGGCGGCGCTGGCCGAAACGTGCGAGGCCCTCGGCGCGCCGGACGCCCTCGCCCGGGTCGAAAGCCGGGGCGAGCCGCTGACGTTCCTGGTCCCGGCCTGCGGCGTGTCGCGCGTAGCCCGGCTGTGGCTGGAGCGCTCCGCCGACAACGCCATCCCCGAGCCGGCGCGGGCGCGCATCGATCAGCTTCACGAGGACCTGCTGCTGGCCGAGGCCGCCGCATCCCTGATTCGCGCCGCGGAAGAGATGGCGGATCGGGCCGCGGCGGATCGCGCCAAGGCGGAGCGCGCCGTCGCCTTCATGCTGGCCAACATCGCCGCGCCGATCGGCCCCAGCCAGATCGCCCGGGGCGCCGGGCTCAGCATCCGGGCGCTGCAATACGTGTTCCGGGCCGTGCATGGCGTCACGCCGGGCGTCTATTTGCGCAATTTGCGGCTTGAGCGCGCCCGCGCCCTGCTGCTCGACCTCGGCGACGAGAGCTCCGTCGCCGACGTCGCACGCGCCTGCGGGCTGCACCATCTGGGTGAGTTCGGCGCGGCCTACCGGGCGCGCTTCGGCGAACGCCCGTCCGAAACCTTGCGCCGCGGCGGTTGAGACGAAAACGGCCGCGACCTGGTGTCCAGGCGCGGCCGCGTTCGTATTGCGTCGGTTTCCGCTGGGCGGGGAGGCGTCCTGAAAACCGACGCCTAGTCATACTGAAATAAGTCGGAAATATAAGTTCTTGAAAATGTCACCCATCTCGCGAGAAATCGGCTCCATGGTTCCGGTCTCCCGACGCTGAGCAGAGTGCATCGGCCCGCCAATTGATTCTATCGGGCGGGCGCAAGACCTTGTCGGGATCGCGCAAATATCCAGCCGCTTATCCGCAAGCCTACGGATGGAGTCGACAGCCGGGATGTTCTAGGGATAACCGGAAGTTGCAGACTTAATATTGCTGACGTTTTGGAGGCCCCTCCCGTTGCGCCGTCCTCCACCTCCCTTCGCCACCATGAACACCCATGTTTGAACGTCAGCCCGTGCCGGACTGGGCCGGCTGCCCGATCGAGCGGTTCCGCACCAGCGATCTGGAAGAGGTGCGGGCGCGGTTGCTGTCGCTGCTGCCCTCGATCGTGAACATCGAGCCTCTGTCGTCCGACTTCCTTTGCGACATCGACACGCTGCGGCTCGGCGGCGTGACGCTGATTCGCGGCCTCGGCGTGGCCAGGCGCTTGACCCGGGGACAAAACGACGACTGGGCCGTCGTCGCCAGCCTGGACGCGCGGGTCTCCGTCGATTTCGGCGCAATGCAGCTCGTGACGGACCGCAGCTACGCGATCCTGTGTCCCCCGTCCCGGGCCGACTGCGTGTTCGAGGCGGGGGAATTCCTGTGGGCGCGCATCGACGGCGCGGCGCTCAAGGCGACGGTGGAGACGATCTTCGGCGAGGAGGCCTGGGCGACGGTCCGACGCGAGCCGAGGCTGATGCCGTTCGCTCGCTGCCATTTCGCGCGGCTGGCCAGCGCCGCCTTCGCGGCGTTCTCGACCCCCATCCACGAGCCCCGGGCCGTGCCGCGGCTGATGGCGCTCTACGACGAGCTGATGCTGGCCGAAACCGCCGCGCTGGTCGCCGGGCCCACGACGCAGTCCAGCAGGCTCCCAAACCGGGCGGTCGAGCGGGCCATCGCCTTCATGGAGGCGCATTACGGCGAGGAGATCGGGTCGGCCCAGGTGGCGGCGGCGGCCGGCGCGAGCGTGCGGATGCTGCAATACGCCTTCCGCACCGCGCTCGACACCACCCCAACGGCGTTCCTCAAGACGATTCGGCTGGACAAGGCGCGAGAGGCGCTGAGCCGGCCGGGCTGTGAGGAGAGCGTGACCGAGGTCGCCCTGGCCTGCGGCTTCAATCACCTCGGCGAGTTTTCCCGCGCCTATGCGCGCCGCTTCGGCGAGGCGCCCTCCGAAACGCGCCGCCGGCGCGGCTGAGCGACGCCGCGCGTCTTCACGAAAAAGAGAACGGCCGCGGATCTGGGCAAGACCGCGGCCGTCAAGAGTGGCAAATGCCCAAGTCAAACGTGGAGAATATGACCGCGTGCTCGAAAGTAAAACTCAAAATAGAACGTCGAAATCGCGTTTCGAAAAATGTGTACTCACTTTTTGCTGTCACTGAAAATTCATGACTTGCTAACGAACCGGTTCTACTGGGCCGGAATCGCGTTCGCTATCGCGCTCGCGCAATCCGTGTCGGGGATGCGCAGTTTTCTTACGGCCAGGTAAACGACAACGGCCTTGCGCGCGGACGACGCGCGCGACTTCCGCCGCATTGCGGGCGCGATGGCGCGCCAGTAAAAGGGCGCCATGCTGCGCTACGCCAACCCGACCTTCTTCCTCGCCCTCGCCGGCAGGCTGATTCCGATCCTGTCGGCGCTGGCCGCCGTCATCGGCGCGGTCGGCCTGTGGCTGGTCTTCGCCGTCGCCCCCGCCGACTACCAGCAGGGCGAGACGGTGACGATCATGTATATCCACGTGCCGTCGGCGTGGCTTTCCATGGGCTGCTACACGCTGATGGCGATCTCCTCCATCGGCACGCTGGTGTGGCGGCACCCGCTGGCCGACGTCTCGGCCAAGGCGGCCGCCCCACTCGGCGCGGCCTTCACGGCGCTGTGCCTCGTCACCGGCTCGCTGTGGGGCAAGCCGATGTGGGGCACGTGGTGGGTGTGGGACGCGCGCCTGACCTCGGTGCTCGTGCTGTTCCTGATGTATTGCGGCGTCATCGCACTGTGGAACGCCATCGAGGATCCCAACCGCGCCGGGCGCTCGGTGGCGATCCTCACGCTGGTCGGCTTCATCAACATCCCGGTCGTCAAGTTCTCGGTCGACTGGTGGAACACGCTGCACCAGCCCGCCAGCGTGCTGCGCCTCGGGGGGCCGACCATCGACCCCTCCATGCTGTGGCCGCTGCTCGTGATGGCCGTCGCCTTCACCTTCGCCTTCCTGGCGCTGCATCTGGCGGGGATGCGCAACGAGATCATGCGCCGGCGCGCCCGCACGCTCGGGCTGATGGCGGCGCAGCAGGGCGACCGGCGAGGCGCGGCGGCGGAGGCGACGGCGCGATGAGCGGATTGGGAACCCACGCCGGCTTCATCCTCGCCGCCTACGCCATGGCGGCGCTCGTCTTCGCAGGCCTCTCCCTGCGCGCCTGGCTCGACTACCGCGTGCAGCGCGCCACGCTGGCGCGGCTGGAGGAACGCGGCGTGCGCCGGCGCTCCGCCGGCCCGGAGGGGCGGACATGAGCGACGACGTCCAGTCCCCGCCCGCCGCGCCGTCGCGCCGCCGTCTGGCCGTCGCGCTGCCGCTCCTGGTGTTCGCGGCACTGGCGCTGCTGTTCCTGTTCCGGCTGTTCGGCGGCGATCCGTCACGGTTGCCCTCGGCGCTGATCGGCCGGCCCGTTCCCGAATTTACGCTGCCGCCCGTCGCCGGGCTCGCGCGCGACGGCAAGCCGACGCCCGGCCTCTCCAGCGCCGACCTGAAGGGCGGCGTGACGGTGGTGAACGTGTGGGCCTCGTGGTGCGTGCCGTGCCGCGACGAGCACCCGCTGCTCGTCGAGTTGGCGGCCAAGCCGGGCGTCCGGCTGGTCGGCATCAACTACAAGGACCAGGCGGAGAACGCCCGCCGCTTCCTCGGCGCGCTCGGCAACCCGTTCTCGGCGGTGGGCGCCGATACGGCCGGCCGCGCGGCGATCGACTGGGGCGTCTACGGCGTGCCGGAGACGTTCATCGTCGCGAAGGACGGCACCATCGCCTACAAGCATGTCGGCCCGCTGTCGCCGGAGGCGCTGAAGGGCCGCTTCGCCGAGGAGATGGCCAAGGCCGCCGCGCGCTGAGGCGTCGCGGCCCGCGCGCTCAGGCTTCGTCCGCGCCCTTCGAGGCGTCGTGCCGCAGGATCAGCGGCGTCTGCGCCAGCGCGAACACCATGGTCAGCGGCATGATGCCGAACACCTTGAAGTTCACCCACACGTCGGTGGCCTGCGTCCGCCAGACGATCTCGTTGAGCGCGGCGAGCACGAAGAAGAACAGGCCCCAGCGGAAGGTGAGCTTGCGCCAGCCCTCGTCGGTGAGCTGGAACACGGTGTCGAGCACGTAGGGCAGCAGCGGCCGGCCGAAGGCGAGCCCGATCAGCAGCGTCGCGCCGAACAGCGAGTTGACGATGGTGGGCTTGAGCTTGATGAACAGGTCGTCGTGCAGCCAGATGGTGA
Source organism: Alsobacter ponti (assembly GCF_024294805.1). Lineage (GTDB taxonomy): Bacteria > Pseudomonadota > Alphaproteobacteria > Rhizobiales > Beijerinckiaceae > Alsobacter > Alsobacter ponti. The sequence goes on along the minus strand of NZ_JANCLU010000022.1, from coordinate 41,807 downwards.
GCCCGCCGAACACCAGCACCACGGCCGCCGTCACCAGCGGCATCAGCGGCAGGTGGCGCGTCAGCGCGTAGGACACGACGAGCGACACGCACACCGTGGCCATGAACAGGCCGGTCGCCATGAAGATGCCGGCGCGCTGGTTGGCCACGAAGAACACGACCAGCGGCCCGATCTCCAGCGTCAGCTTCAGCAGCGGGTGAAGGGCGCGGATGCTGCGTCCCTCGATCAGCCCGCCATTGCCGTCGGCTCCCGCGTCCTGCGTCATGACGTCTCCTTGCTCCGCCGTGCGCGGGCGCGCCACGGCTTGTGTTCCCGCGTCGACTGGGCGAAAAGCCGCGTGCGGTTTTCGCCGGATGCGCCATGCTCTAGCAGAAGCCGGCTCGCGCGCGCCATCCCGGCGGCGACGATCGGGGAACGATCAGGACCATGACCGCCTACGCCATCGACATCGAGCCCCGCCCCGCGCTGCCGGTGGCCGGCTCCGACCTGCTCTTTCCGGTCCGCCGCGTCTACTGCATCGGGCGCAACTACGCCGCGCATGCGCGCGAGATGGGCGGCGACCCGACGCGCGAGCCGCCCTTCTTCTTCGCCAAGGCCGCCGACGCGCTGCAGCCGGTCGCCACCGGCGAGACGGCGGCGCACCCCTATCCGCCGCAGACGGGCGACTATCACCACGAGATCGAGATGGTGGTCGCGCTGAAGGCCGGCGGGCGGGACATCCCGGTCGAACGCGCCCTCGATTGCGTGTTCGGCTACGCGGTCGGCCTCGACATGACGCGCCGCGACCTCCAGGACGAGGCCAAGAAGCTGCGCCGCCCGTGGGAGACCGGCAAGAGCGCCGATTCGTCCGGCCCCGTCGGGCCGATCCACACGGTGGCGGAGGTCGGCCATCCGGCCGGCGGCGTCATCCGGCTCGACGTCAACGGGCAGACGCGCCAGCGCGCCGACCTAGCCGACATGATCTGGTCGGTCGCCGAGCAGATCTCCATCCTGTCGCGGTTCTACGAGCTGAAGGCCGGCGACGTCATCTTCTCCGGCACGCCGGAAGGCGTCGGCCGCGTCGAGCGCGGCGACGAGATGGTCGGCGAGATCGAAGGCCTGGGCGCGATCCGCCTCAAGGTGGTCTGAGCCCGATCAGTCCAGGCCTGCGATGGCCCTGGCGAAATCCGCAGCGGCGAAGGGCTCGAGATCGTCGACGCCCTCGCCGACTCCGATGAAGTGAATCGGCAGGCCGAAGCGGGCGGCCAGCGCCACCAGGATGCCGCCGCGCGCCGTGCCGTCGAGCTTGGTCATCACCAGGCCGGTGATGCCGGCCACCTTGCCGAAGATCTCGACCTGCGAAATGGCGTTCTGGCCGACCGTGGCGTCGAGCACCAGCAGCACGGCGTGCGGGGCGCTGGCGTCGACCTTGCGGATGACGCGCACCACCTTCTCCAGCTCGGCCATCAGCTCGTTGCGGTTCTGCAGCCGGCCCGCCGTGTCGATCAGCAGCACGTCGCGGCCTTCCTGGCGGGCCTGCGTCAGCGCGTCGTAAGCAAGGGAGGCGGCGTCCGAGCCCTGCGGGCGGGTCACGACCGGCGCGCCGGCCCGCTCGCCCCAGACGCGCAGCTGGTCGATGGCGGCGGCGCGGAACGTGTCGCCGGCCGCCAGCATCACCGAGCGGCCGTCGGCGCGGAACTTGGCCGCGAGCTTGCCGATCGTGGTCGTCTTGCCGGCCCCGTTGACGCCGACCATCAGGATGACGAAAGGCTTGCGCGCCTCGTCCAGCACCAGCGGCGTGGCGACGGGGACGAGCGCGCGCTCCACCTCCCGCGCCAGAATGGCCTTCACCTCCTCCGGCGCGATGTCCTTGCCGACGCGGTTGCGGCCCACCGCCTCGACGATGCGGGTCGCGACGTCGATGCCGAGGTCGGCCTGCACCAGCACGTCCTCCAGCCCGTCCAGCGTGTCCTGGTCCAGCTTGCGCTTGGTGAACAGGTCGGTGATGCCGGTGCCGAGCGCCGAGGAGGAGCGCGACAGGCCCTCGCGCAGGCGTCGCCACCAGGTCAGGCGCGGCCCGGCCGCCTCGGCGTCCGGCTTGGCGGCGGGCTCCGCCGCCGCATCGGCGGGGGCGGCCTCCGGCGTCCCGGCCTCGCCGGCCTGCGTCCCGCGCCCGAACAGGCGCGAGAGCAAACCGGGCTTCCTGTCGTCGTCGCTGCTGGCCATCGCTCCGCCCGATCCTCGTTGCGGCCCCTTCGATAACGGTTTCGCCGGACGCCGGGAAGCTCTATGCGAAGGGCATGGATCCGGTTCCCGCCCCGCTCGACCTGCAATCCCGCCTGCTCTACCGCGACGCGCTGATGCTGGTGCTCGACAAGCCCGCCGGCGTGGCCGTGCATCGCGGCCCGAAGGGCGACCGGCCGGGCGAGATCAACCTCGAGCAGTTCTTCGGCCAGCTCGCCTTCGGCCTGCCGCGGCCACCCTCGCTGGCGCACCGCCTCGACAAGGACACGTCCGGCTGCCTGGTGCTCGGCCGTCACCGCAAGGCGCTGGAGACGCTGGGCGAGCTGTTCAAGCGCGGCCGCGTCGACAAGACCTACTGGGCCGTGGTGGAAGGCGGCCCGGATGCCGAGGAGGGGCTGATCGACAAGCCGCTCGGCCGCCGCGACGCCCAGCGCGGCTGGTGGATGAAGCACGACGAGAACGGCCTGCCGAGCCAGACGCGCTGGCGCGTGGCGGGGCGGAGCGTGGACGCCGCCGGCAAGGCGCTGACGTGGCTGGCGCTGGAGCCGCTGACCGGCCGCACGCACCAGCTGCGCGTCCACTGCGCCGGCGAGGGTTGGCCGATCCTCGGCGACCCGATCTACGGCTCGGCCCCGCGACAGGGCGGAACGCCGCTGCACCTGCACGCGCGCTCCATCGTCGTGCCGCTCTACAAGAACAAGGACCCGGTGCGCGTCGAGGCGCCGCCGCCGGCGCATATGCGCGAGCGCCTCGCCGCCTGCGGCTGGCGCGAGGATCAGCCGGCCTGAAGCGCCCGCCCGTCATGGCCGCGCACGGCGACGTCGAGCAGACGGCCCGGCGGCGGCGGCGAGGCGAAGCGCACCGGCGTGAAGCCCGGCGTGCGGCCGATGCCGCCGCGTTCGGTGAGCACAAGGTGCGTGCGGCCGGCCTGGGCGTCGAGGTGGCGTCGCCACGCCGCCGCTCCTTCGGCGCGCAGTCTCCCGGCGCGCTCGCGCACCACCGGCCCCGGCACCGCCGGCATGCGCGCCGCCGGGGTGCCCGGACGCGGCGAGAAGGGGAAGACGTGCAGCGCGTCGAGCCCGCATTCGCCGACGAGGTCGAGCGAGCGGGCGAACATGGCGTCGGTCTCGGTCGGGAAGCCGGCGATGAGGTCGGCGGCCAAAGTGAGCCCGGGGCGCAGCTCCCGCGCGCGGCGGCAGAAGGCGATGGCGTCGGCGCGGCTGTGCCGCCGCTTCATGCGCTTGAGGATGATGTCGTCGCCCGCCTGCAGCGAGAGGTGGAGATGCGGCATCAACCGCTCCTCCGTGGCCAGCGCGTCGAGCAGGTCGTCGTCGGCCTCCACCGAATCGATGGAGGAGAGGCGAAGCCGCGCCAGCTCCGGCGCGCCGCGCAGCACCGCCTTGACCAGCGCGCCCAGGCGCGGCGTTCCGGGCAGGTCGGCCCCGTAGCCGGTGATGTCGACGCCTGTCAGCACGATTTCGGCGTGGCCGGCCTCGACGAGGCGGCGCGCCTGCGCGACCACGTCCTCGACCGGCGTCGAGCGCGACCCGCCGCGCCCGAAGGGAATGACGCAGAACGTGCAGCGATGGTCGCAGCCGGTCTGCACCTGCACGAAGGCGCGCGTCTGGCCGGGGAAGGCGGCGATGGCGGCGTCGGGCGCGCCTTTCGCGGCCATGATGTCGCTCACCCGCACGCGCTCGCCGCCGTCGTCCGGCGCGGCGAGCTCGGCCCACACCCGCGGCGAGGTCTTGGCCTCGTTGCCGAGCACGATGTCGACCTCGTCCATGCCGGCGAAGCGCTCCGGCTCCACCTGCGCGCCGCAGCCGGTGACGACGATGCGCCGGCCCGGCCGCTCGCGGCCGATGCGGCGGATCGCCTGGCGCGCCTGGCGCGTCGCCTCGGCGGTGACGGCGCAGCTGTTGACGATGACGAGATCGTCGTGGCCGGCCGCCTCGGCGGCCCTGCGCATCGCTTCCGACTCGACCGTGTTGAGCCGGCAGCCGAAGGTGACGACCTCGACGCCCATTCAGGCCGCCCCGGCGAACACCGAGGCGGGCAGGACGCCCTCGTGCTCCAGCTCGACGGGGCCGGTCATCAGCACGTGCCCGTCGCTCTCGCGCCAGGAAATCACCAGTTCGCCGCCGGCCTGCGCGACCCGCACGCGCCGCCCGGTCTTGCCGAGCCGCGCGGCGGCGACGGCCGTGGCGCAGGCGGCCGAGCCGCAGGCGCGCGTCAGCCCCGCGCCGCGCTCCCAGGTGCGCAGCGTCACCGCCTCGGGCGAGACGATGTGGGCGAGCGAGATGTTGGCGCGCTCGGGAAACAGCGGGTGATGCTCGAGCAGCGGGCCGATGCGCGACAGGTCGTAGGCCTTCACGTCGTCGACCCAGAAGATCGCGTGCGGGTTGCCCATGTTGACGACCGAGGGCGTGTGCAGCAGCGGCGCGTCGATGGGCCCGACCTGCAGCTCGACGCCGGTGGTGTCGGCGAAGGGCTCCGACAGCGGAATCTCGTCCCAGCGCAGGCGCGGCGGGCCCATGTCGACGGTGAAGGTGACGTCGCCGTCGCGGGTCGTCGGCAGCAGGCCGGCCTTGGTGGCCAGCGTCACCGCGCGCTCGCGCGAGCCCTGCAGCAACATCCAGGCGACGCAGCGCGTGCCGTTGCCGCACGCCCCCGACTCCGAGCCGTCGTTGTTGTAGATGCGCATATAGGCGTCGACGCCGGTCGTGGTCGGCGCGTGCAGCACCATCAGCTGGTCGAAGGCGAGCCCCGGCGCGCGGGCGATGGCGCGCGCCTCGGCGGGGGTGACGACGGCCTGCGTGGCGCGCAGGTCCAGCACGACGATCTCGTTGCCGATGCCGTTCATCTTGGCGTAGCGGTGGCCGACCAGCGCGCTCATGGCGTTCGTCTCGCGGAGGAATCCGGGTCCCGTTCGCCGGAACCCCGAGGCGGGTGATATAGCGCGCGTGGCCCGGCTCCGCGAGTCCGTCACGGCCTGCGGGCTTTTGGCACTCGAAAGCGGGGCCACGCGGGCTTATCCTGTCGGCCCCGCCGCGAATCGCGGCAGGGAGCATGAGGCTGACCATGACCCGTGACCGCTCCAGAACCGGAACACTCTTCGTCGCGGGGCTGGCGTTCGCCGCCGCGCTGGGGCTCGCGGCCGCGCCGGCCGGCGCGCAGCAGGCCTCGCCGGGGGTCACGACGCTCGCCCCCGCGCCGGCGGACCCGACCACGCCCGACGAGGTGACGCTGGCCTCCCGCCCCGCCGCGACGCTGCGCGGCCAGTCGAGCTGGGACGACGGCTACGACGTGCTGACCTCCACCTTCGCGCGGCTGCGCAGCGAGATGGACAAGGCGGGCATCCGCGTCACCGGCGCGCCGCTGGCGCAGTTCCTGGAAACCGATGACATGGGCTTCCGCTTCGAGGGGCAGCTGCCCATCGAGGCCGCGCCCTCCGGCCGGCCGGCCGGTCTGTCCGCGGACATCGGCTTCGGCGCGACGCCCTCCGGCCGCGCCATCCGCTTCGTCCACCGCGCGCCCTACGAGGAGATCGACTCCACCTACGAGGCGATCTCCGCCTATCTCGACTCCAAGGGCATCGAGGCGAAGGACGTGTTCACCGAAGAATACGTCCAGCTCGGCGCCAACGCGGGCGACGCCGCGCTGGAGCTGAACATCTACGTGCAGCCGAAATAGGCTTTCGCCCGCCATGGTTCATGCGATTCCGCCGCGTCCCGAGGCGCTGCTTTTCGACCTCGACGGCACGCTCACCGACCCCAAGCCGGGCATCACCCGCAGCGTCCAGTACGCGCTGGAGCGGCTCGGCCTGACGCCGCCGCCGGCCGACGACCTGGAATGGGTGATCGGCCCGCCGCTGGCGCAGTCCTTCGCCGTGCTGCTCGGCCCGGGCGGCGACCCCGCCGAGGGCGTGCGGCTCTATCGCGAGCGCTACGCCGTCACCGGCCTGTTCGAGAACGAGATCGTGCCCGGCATCCCGGCCCTGCTCGACGACCTGCTGGCCGACGGGCGGCGGCTCTTCGTCGCCACCTCCAAGCCGCGCGTCTTCGCGGAGCGCATCCTCGATCATTTCGGGCTGGCCGACCGCTTCCAGCACGTTCACGGCTCGGAGCTCGACGGCACGCGCGCCGACAAGCGCGACCTCATCGCCTACGCGGTGGCCCAGGAGCGGCTGACGCCGGCGGCGACGGTAATGATCGGCGACCGCGAGCACGACGTCATCGGCGCGGGCAGCGTCGGCATCGGCACCATCGGCGTGCGCTGGGGCTATGGCAGCGACGCCGAGCTGATGGCGGCGGGCGTCGCCGCGCTGGTCGACCGGCCGGCCGAGATCGGCCGTCTCGCCGGCCTGCCCGAGGCCCGCGCGGCGCTCGCCTGAGCGCCGGCCGGGCGGCGTTCAGCCCTCGTCTGTCCACACCTCGCCCGGCCGCAGCGCGACGAAGCGGTGGGCCGGCACGTCGTGCGCGCGCAATGCCGCTTCGAGCGCCTCGCGCGGCCTCTCGATCCCCTCGTCGGTGAGCTTGAAGGTGCCCCAGTGGTGGCCGACCGCGCGCGCCGCGCCGGTGAGCTTGAAGCCGCGCACCGCCTCGTCCGGGTCGATGTGCTGCTCGCGCATGAACCAGCGCGGCTCGTAGGCGCCGATGGGCAGGATGGCGAGGCGCGGCGGCCCGTGCTTGCGGCGGATCTCGGAGAATTGCGGCGCGTGAAAGCCGGTGTCGCCGACGTGGTAGATGGCGCCGCCCGGCCCGTCGATCACGAAGGCCGCCCACAGCGCGTGGCGGCGGTCGAACAGGCCGCGCGCCGACCAGTGCTGCGCCGGCTCGGCGTGGACGCGCAGCCCGTCGCCGAGCCGCGCCACGTCCCCCCAGTCGAGCGCCTCGAACTCGGCGCCGACGCCGGCCTCGCGCATGATCGTGTCGTTGCCGAGCGGCGTCACGATGCGGGGGCGGTGCGCGGCGGCGAGACGGCGCAGCGTGGCGACGTCGAGGTGGTCGTAGTGGTTGTGCGTGACCAGCACGACATCGATGCGAGGCAGGTCGTCGAAGGCGACGCCCGGCGGGTTGACGCGCTTCGGGCCGGCGAAGCTGAACGGCGAGGCGCGCTCCGACCACACGGGGTCGACGAGCATGTTGCGGCCGGCGGTCTGGATGAGGAAGCTCGCGTGCCCGATCAGCGTGACGCGGAGCCCGGCCCCCTCGACGCGGCGCGGCGGAACGTCGCGGGCCGGCGCGGGGAAGGTGTCGGGCCAGCTCTCCTTGCCGTCGCGCTTGAAGTTCCAGCGGATCAGGTCGGCGACGCCCTTGTTCCACGGCCGGCCGGGGTTGAAGAACAACTCGCCGTCGAAGTGATCCGACGGCGGGCCCTGGTAGTAGGCGTTGCGGGATTTTCGCGTCATGCCCGCCAAGATGGCGCGGCGGCGGCCGGTCGGGAAGGGGCGCGTCGTTCAGACCCGGCGGGCCAGCCGGTCGAGGGCGGCGCGGCCGGAGGGCGGGGCGGCGCGCCGGCCGTGCAGCCGGGCGATCGCCTCGCGCGCGCCGGGCAGGAACGCCGCCACGGCGAGCCGGATCGCCGCCTCGCGCCCGAGCGGCGGCGGCTGGCCGTAGACGTGCTCGCGCACCGCCTGCTGCACCATCGCGCCGTGCAGCGTCATCAGCAGCTCGCGCTCTTCGGTCAAGGGCGGCAGGCGCGCCGGGTCGGGCAGGCCGAGGCCGTGGCGGAGTTCAGCGAGCAGCGGGTCGAGGATCTGCGTCGTCAGGGTGGCGCCGCGCGGCGGCGGCAGCGTCATTCGGTCGAGCGCGGCGCGCAGGAGAAGGCGGATGCCGGCGCCGTCGTCCTGCGCCGCGTAGGCGCAGTAGACGTCGGCGAGCCGCTGCTCCAGCGGCGCTGAGCGGTCGGCCATCAGGCCGGCGAGGTCGCGCGTCCAGCGGCTGTCGGTGACGCGGCGGAACGCCGCCTCGATCAGCGCCTCCTTGGAAGGAAAGTAGCGGTAGATCAGCGCCTGTCGCACGCCCATGCGGGCGGCGAGGTCGTGGGTGGTGCCGGCGAAGCCCTCGGCGGCGAAGAAGCGCACCGCCTGGGCGACGATGTCCTCGCGCCGCTCCAGCGCGCTCATGCGCGGCGCGCGGACCCGCCCCGCTTGCGCCGCGCCCCGGCCCCGCGCCTCTCCGACCGTCGCCCCCGTCATCGCTCCCGCGCCGAATCTCCGCCTAATGTCGCGATGCTAGCGCATTGCGCGGGGAGGCGACATTCGGTACTGAAAGGCCGCACAACTCCCCTTGTTTCGCAATTCCTTGCGCAACTTTCATCCGAAAGAGAAGGCAATGGCCGACTCCAAGCCCCGGATCGAACGTCCCCTTTCGCCGCACCTGCAGATTTTTCGGCCGCTGCCCAACATGGTCATGTCGATCCTGCACCGGATCACCGGCGCGGCGCTCTATGTCGGCACGCTGATCCTCGCCGCCTGGCTGATCGCCGGCGCGACGAGCCCGGACGCGTTCGCGACGGTGGAGTGGGCGCTCGGCAGCTTCCTCGGCCGGCTCGTGCTGTTCGGCTACACCTGGGCGCTGTTCCACCACATGATCGGCGGCGTGCGCCACCTGATCTGGGACACCGGCCACGGCATGGGCGCGATCGGCCGCGAGCAACTCACCTGGCTGACGCCGATCGGCTCCGTCGCGCTGACGCTGCTGGTCTGGATCGCCGCCTACGTCATTCGCTGAGGGGGCCCCGATGGCCGAGCTTCACAACCGCATCGAGACTCCCCTGAAGCGGGTGCGCGGACTGGGGTCCGCCCGGTCGGGCACCGAGCATTTCTGGCGGCAGCGCCTGACCGCGATCGCCCAGATCCCGCTCACCATCGCCTTCGTCGTGCTGGTGCTGAAGACGCTGGGCGGCGGCTACGACGCGCTGGCCGCGACGCTCGCCAACCCGCTCTGGGCGGTGCTGATGCTGCTCTTCGTCGTCACCGGCGTCATGCACATGCGCATCGGCATGCAGGTGATCATCGAGGACTACGCGCACGAGGAAGGCCCCAAGTTCGCGTGGCTCATTCTCAACAATTTCTTCGCCATCCTCGTGGGCCTCGCCTGCGTCGTCGCGATCCTCAAGCTGAGCTTCGGAGCCTGAAACCATGGCCGCCAACGCAAACGCCAACTCCGGCGCCGCCCCGGCGGTGAACGGCCGGGCCTATCCGATCACCGACCACACGTTCGACGTGGTGGTGGTGGGCGCGGGCGGCGCGGGGCTCCGCGCCACGGTCGGCTGCTCGCAGGCCGGGCTGCGCACGGCGTGCATCTCCAAGGTGTTCCCGACGCGCTCGCACACCGTCGCGGCGCAGGGCGGCATCTCCGCCTCGCTCGGCAACATGGGGCCGGACGACTGGCGCTGGCACATGTACGACACCGTCAAGGGCTCCGACTGGCTCGGCGACCAGGACGCCATCGAGTACCTGTGCAAGAACGCCCCGGCGGCGGTGTACGAGCTGGAGCACTGGGGCGTGCCGTTCTCGCGCACCGAGGCGGGCAAGATCTACCAGCGCCCGTTCGGCGGCATGACCACCGACTACGGCAAGGGCATCGCCCAGCGCACCTGCGCGGCGGCCGACCGCACCGGCCACGCCATCCTGCACACGCTGTACGGCCAGGCGCTGCGCAACTCGACCGAGTTCTTCATCGAGTACTTCGCCATCGACCTCATCATGGACGAGCACGGCCGCTGCCGCGGCGTGGTCGCCCTGAAGATGGACGACGGCACCATCCACCGCTTCCGCGCCCACCAGACCATCCTGGCGACGGGCGGCTACGGGCGCGCCTATTTCTCGGCCACCTCCGCCCACACCTGCACCGGCGATGGCAACGCCATGGTGCTGCGCGCCGGCCTGCCGCTGCAGGACATGGAGTTCGTGCAGTTCCATCCCACCGGCATCTACGGCGCGGGATGCCTGATCACCGAGGGCGCGCGCGGCGAGGGCGGCTACCTCACCAACTCCGAAGGCGAGCGCTTCATGGAGCGCTACGCCCCGTCGGCCAAGGACCTCGCCTCGCGCGACGTGGTGTCGCGCGCCATGACGATGGAGATCCGCGGCGGCCGCGGCGTGGGGCGTGGCAAGGACCACATCTACCTGCACCTCGACCACCTCGACCCGAAGATCCTGCACGAGCGCCTGCCCGGCATCTCGGAGAGCGCCAAGATCTTCGCCGGCGTCGACGTGACGCGCGAGCCGATCCCGGTGCTGCCGACCGTCCACTACAACATGGGCGGCATCCCCACGAACTATCACGGTGAGGTGCTGACCAAGCGCGACGGCGACCCCGACACGGTGGTCCCCGGCCTGATGGCGATCGGCGAGGCGGCCTGCGTGTCGGTGCACGGCGCCAACCGGCTCGGCTCCAACTCGCTCATCGACCTCGTGGTGTTCGGCCGCGCCGCCGGCCTGCGCGCCGCCGACCTCGTCAAGCCGGGCGAGTCCCACGCCGAGCTGCCCGCCGGCTCGGCCGACCTGTCGCTGTCGCGGCTCGACCGCTTCCGCCATGCCTCCGGCGGCACGCCGACCGCCGAGCTGCGCGACCGCATGCAGCGCACGATGCAGAGCAACTGCGCCGTCTACCGCACCGGCGACGTGCTGGCCGAGGGCCAGAAGCTCATCCACGACGTGTGGCGCGGCACGGCCGACGTGAAGGTGACGGACCGCTCGCTGATCTGGAACTCCGACCTCGTCGAGACGCTGGAGTTCGACAACCTCATCACCCAGGCGGTGGTGACGATGGAAGGCGCGCTCAACCGGCAGGAGAGCCGCGGCGCCCAGGCGCGCGAGGACTTCCCCGAGCGCGACGACAAGAACTGGATGAAGCACACGCTGGCCTGGATCGACGAGGCGCGCCACGCCGTCACGCTCGACTACCGGCCCGTCCACACCTACACGATGACCAACGAGATCCAGTACATCGAGCCCAAGGCGCGGGTGTACTGAGAGGAACGGCAGATGGCCCAGATCGCACTTCCGAAGAACTCCCGCGTCGTCGAGGGCAAGGCGTGGCCGAAGCCCGCGGGGGCGACGCGGCTGACCGAGTTCAAGATCTACCGCTACGATCCGGACGGCGAGAGCAACCCGCGCACGGACACGTACTGGGTGGACCGCGACGACTGCGGCCCGATGATCCTGGACGGCATCATCTGGATCAAGAACAAGATCGACCCGACGCTGACCTTCCGCCGCTCCTGCCGCGAGGGCATCTGCGGATCGTGCGCGATGAACATCGACGGCCTCAACACGCTCGCCTGCACCAAGGCGATGGACGACGTGAAGGGCGCCATCAAGATCTACCCGCTGCCGCACATGCCGGTGGTGAAGGACCTCGTTCCCGACCTCACGCGCTTCTACGCGCAGCACGCCTTCATCGAGCCGTGGCTGCACACCGAGACGCCGTCGCCGGAGAAGGAGTGGAAGCAGTCGCCGGAGGATCGTCTCAAGCTCGACGGGCTCTACGAATGCATCCTGTGCGCGTGCTGCTCCACGAGCTGCCCGAGCTACTGGTGGAACGGCGACCGCTACCTCGGACCGGCCGCGCTGCTGCAGGCCTATCGCTGGCTGATCGACTCGCGCGACGAGGCGACCGGCGAGCGTCTCGACGCGCTCGAGGACCCGTTCCGCCTCTATCGCTGCCACACCATCATGAACTGCGCGCAGGTGTGCCCGAAGGGCCTGAACCCGGCCAAGGCCATCGCCGAGATCAAGAAGATGATGGTGATGCGCCAGGTGTGAGGACGCGCCGCCGAGGCGGCTCACCGCACGAAAAAAAGCGGCGTCCGTGAGGACGCCGTTTTGCTTTCCGCCAGGTCGTAACGCGTTTCAGTTTCAGCGCCCGCGCCGGTGCGGCGCGAGCGTCGCTCGCTCGCGCGGGCCGGCGCTGTCGCGCCTCCCGCGCCGTTTCACTTCGCCTTCGCGCCGCCCTTCGCGGCCGGTTTCGCGGCCGACTTCGTCGCGGCCTTCGCGGCCGCCGGCTTCGCGGCGGCTTTCGCTGCTGCGGGCTTGGCGGCGGACTTCGCGGCGGCGGGCTTCGCAGCCGACTTGCCGGCGCCGTTCGCCTTCGACGCGCTCGCCTTGGCGGCGGCGGGCTTGGCGGCGGACTTGGCGGGAGCCTTCGCGGCTGCCTTTGCGGGCGCCTTCGGGGCGGCGGCCTTCGCAGCAGCTGCGGGCTTGGCCGCGGACTTCGCGGCGGCCTTGGGAGCAGCGGCCTTGGGAGCAGCGGCCTTGGAAGCGGCTGCCTTGGGAGCGGCTGCCTTCGCGGCGGCGGGCTTGGGAGCGGCGGCTTTCGCAGCGCTCTTGGCCGGGGCCTTCGCGGCCGACGCCTTCGCGGCGGCCGGCTTCGGTGCGGCGGCCTTGGAGGCCGTCTTGGTGGCCGCCTTCGCGGCAGGTTTTGCTTCGGCTTTCGCCGGAGCCTTCGACGCTTTCACGCTACCGGTTGACTTCGCTGACTTCGCCATGGACACCCTCCGAATCAGGCGACACGCGGATAGCCTGCGGAATAAACCTGAAAAAAAGCTAGTCGTCACAAAATTTTCAAGTTTATCCGCCTCTCGCACAAGTGTCGGAGACGATTTGCGGTTCCATGTTGCCGCGAAGTCTCGTCAAGAGGGGCCGCGGCGGCCCACGCCGGGCGATGTCGGGAGGGTCGCGCGTCAGCGCGGACGGCGTCCGAACCAGCCCTTGCGCAGCGTCAGGATCGCCGTCGCGAAACGCGCGTCGCCGGCCGCGCCGGAAGCTCCCGCGCGCGGCTCGTTGTCCGCCTCGCACGTCTCGATCGTCAGCACGTCCGAGCGCTCGAAGACGAGGTCCGCCGAGAACTTGCGGGCGAGCGCCTGCATCGCCTCGTTGTAGGTGAGGCAGCTCATGTAGAGACGCCGCATGCGACGCTGTTTCGCCGCTTCCAGCACGTGCGCGAACAAAGCCGTCGCGATGCCGCGCCGACGCAGATCGTGCTCGACGTTGAAGGCCGCCTCGGCCTCGTGTTCGGAAACCGGGCGCAGCTCGCCGACGGCCCGCAGAAGGCCGTTCTCGAAATAGCCGAAGATGACCGCGCCGAGCGTGAAGGCGGTCTCCGCGTAGCGGCGCAGGAAGGCGTCCGTCGCGCCCATCCCGAAGCGGCCGCGCCGCCCCTCCTCGTCGAGGCGCAGGAGGTGGTCGCGAAAGCATGGAAGGTCGGCGATTGTCAGCGCGCGAATCATGCCGGCTGGAAAGCTGGCCTGTCCCATGGCGTCCTCTGGAGATGCACGAGCACCGAAACCCGAGGCGTCCCGCTCCACGTCGATTCGGCTTCTGTGACGCACCCACTGTGCCACACAAAGCATGGCCCGTTGATGGCGCGCCGCGCCGTTCTTTGGTCGGCCGTCTTTCGTCTCATCCGGTGGCGGACGCGGCCCGCGCAACGCTCCGCCGTTGGTGGGCGTTGCCCGCCGGCGTGGGGCGCGATAAGCCTGCGCGCCCTGCCCGGAGATCGCCCCGCGTGCCCTCGACCCTTGCACAGACCTATCGCGCGCTCGTCGCGCAGGGGGCCATCGAGGAGGACGCCGCGCAGAAGGAGGTGGTGCGCAGGCTGGCCGACCTCGGCGCGGCGCTGTCCGAGCGCGGGCTGGCGCGCAAGAAGAGCGCGCTTGGCTGGCTGTTCGGCAAGCGGCCGCCGGCGCCCCCGGTGCGCGGCCTTTACATCTGGGGCTCGGTGGGCCGCGGCAAGACGATGCTGATGGACCTCTTCGTCGACACCGTGCCGATCGAGAGCAAGCGCCGCGCGCATTTCCACGAGTTCATGGCGGACGTCCACGAGCGCATCCACGACTACCGCCAACGCGTGAAGAGCGGCGAGGCGAAGGATCCCGATCCGATCCCCGCTGTCGCCGCCGCGCTGGCGCACGAGGCGATGCTGCTGTGCTTCGACGAGTTCACCGTCACCGATATCGCCGACGCGATGATCCTCGGGCGGCTGTTCAAGGCGCTGTTCGCCGAAGGCGTGACCGTGGTCGCGACCTCCAACGTCGAGCCGCAGCTTCTCTACGAAGGCGGGCTCAACCGCGCGCTGTTCACGCCGTTCATCGACCTGCTGCTGACGCGCATGGACGTGGTGCGGCTCGACGCGCGCACCGACTTCCGCATGGAGAAGCTGCGCGGCGCGAGGGTGTGGCACGCGCCGGCCGACGCGGCGGCGCACGCGCGGCTCGCCGAGTCCTTCCGCGCGCTCACCGGCGGCGCGGAGCCGCACGCCGTGACCCTGCACGTCAAGGGCCGGGAGCTGGTGGTGGCGCGCGCCGCGCAGGGCGTCGCGTGGCTGGGCTTCGCGGAATTGTGCGAAAGGCCCCTCGGCGCCTCCGACTACCTGGCGCTGGCCGAACGCTTCCACACGCTGGTGCTGGAAGGAGTGCCGACGATGGGCTTTGAGCAGCGCAACGCGGCCAAGCGCTTCATCACGCTGATCGACGCGCTGTACGACGCGCGCGTCAAGCTGCTGGCCAGCGCGGCGGCGGAGCCGCATCTGCTCTACACCGCGACGGACGGGCGCGAGGCGTTCGAGTTCGACCGCACCGTGTCGCGGCTGATCGAGATGCGCTCGGAGGACTATCTCGCTCTGCCGCACGGGCGCACCGACTCGCGCGCTTCGGGCGACACCACGGGCCTCGTCGAGACCTGAGCGGCGCGGGGCGCGCGCGCCGGCGGCGCGTGCGCTAGGATGCGCCGAAACCTTCGGGACACGCCGTGCCGTCATCGCCGCCCTTCGCCGCCGCGCCGCTCTCCCAGGACGAGCGCATCCTCGCCATCGCCGCCGACCACGTGCGGCGGCACGGCATCGGCCGCACCACCGTGGTTTCGGTGGCCCGCGAGGCGGGGATGACGCACGCCAACGTCTACCGCTACTTCCCGTCCAAGGCGGCGCTGGCCGACGCCGTCACGGCGGACTGGCTGAGGCCGCTGGAGTCCGAGCTGGCGCAGATCGCCGACGCTCCGGACCCGGCCGACGACAAGCTGGAGCGCATGCTGCTGGCGCTCGCCGGTTCGCGCCGCGACCGGCTGGAGACCGACCCCAACCTGTTCGACCTCTTCATCGCGGCGCACGAGGCCAACCAGCCGGCCGTGCGCAAGCATCGCCAGCGCGTGCGCACGCTCATCGAGCGCGCCGTCGAGGAGGGCATTGCCGCCGAGCTGTTCCAGGTGCGCCGCCTCGAGCGCGGCGTCGCACTGGTGCTCGACGCGACGTTCCGCTTCATCCATCCCCCCGCCGTGCGGCTCGACCGCGAGCTGCCGCGCCGCGTCGTCGACGAGCGCCTCGCCGCCACGGTCAAGCTGGTCCTGCGCGGGCTGAAGGGCGGCATCGTGTGAGCCGCCGCCCGCGCCGCCCGGCCGCGACAGTGGCGCGAGGTCCGGCTGCGAACCCACCCGCAGGTCGGCTTCATGGGACGAAAAACCCGTTACAACTAACAAAATTTGAAAATTGTAACAGGCTGCAACCGCCGCAACCCCTGGTCGGTCCGGCGTAGCGGATTTTCCGTTTTCTGTTGCCTGGTCAGGAACTTGTCTGGAGCTACGCCGTTGCCGTCGAGGCCCTGGGCTCCCGCCGTCGTAAGCCTTTCGCGTGACTTGAAGCGGCCACAGCTTGCGTCTATGGGGTTCGCGTCCGGATGGGGGAGGCCCGCCCGGGCCCGCTGGAATCCACGCCTCCAAGGAACACCTTACCCATGGCGCGCAAGAAGATCGCTCTGATCGGCTCCGGGCAGATTGGCGGCACCCTCGCTCATCTCGCTGGCCTCAAGGAACTCGGCGACGTCGTCCTCTTCGACATCGCGGAGGGCGTTCCCCAGGGCAAGGGCCTGGACATCGCCGAGTCGTCGCCGGTCGACGGCTTCGACGCGAAGTTCTCGGGCGCCAACTCCTACGAGGCGATCGCCGGGGCCGACGTGGTGATCGTCACCGCCGGCGTGCCGCGCAAGCCGGGCATGAGCCGCGACGACCTGCTGGGCATCAACCTCAAGGTGATGGAGCAGGTCGGCCAGGGCCTCAAGCAGCACGCCCCCAACGCCTTCGTCATCTGCATCACCAACCCGCTCGACGCGATGGTGTGGGCGCTGCAGAAGGCCTCGGGCCTGCCGAAGAACAAGGTCGTCGGCATGGCCGGCGTGCTCGACTCGGCGCGCTTCCGCTACTTCCTGGCCGAGGAGCTCGGCGTGTCGGTGCGCGACGTCCACGCCATGACGCTGGGCGGCCACGGCGACGACATGGTGCCGCTGATCCGCTACTCCACCGTCGGCGGCGTGCCGCTTCCCGACCTGGTGAAGATGGGCTGGCTGACGCAGGAGAAGCTGGACGCCATCGTCGAGCGCACCCGCAAGGGCGGCGGCGAGATCGTCGCGCTGCTCAAGACCGGCTCGGCCTTCTACGCCCCGGCCGCCTCCGCCATCGCCATGGCCGAGAGCTATTTGCGCGACCAGAAGCGCGTGCTGCCCTGCGCCGCCTACCTCAACGGCGAGTACGGCGTGAAGGACATGTATGTCGGCGTGCCGGTGCTGATCGGCGAGAACGGCGTCGAGAAGGTCGTCGAGATCGCCTTCGACGCGGGCGAGAAGGCGATGTTCGCCAAGTCGGTCGCCGCCGTGCAGGGCCTGGTCGACGCCTGCAAGCAGATCAACCCCGCCTTCGCCTGATCGCGGGCGGGCCGCAGCGGCCCGCCGTCCATTCCCGGCGTCGCGCCATCCCCGGCGCGCGACGCCGCGCAAGCCGACCCACCGGAGAGTCCTCATGAACATCCACGAATACCAGGGCAAGGCGGTGCTGAAGGAATTCGGCGTGCCCGTCTCCAACGGACGCGCCATCTTCCGCGCCGACGAGGCCGCCGCCGCCGCGCGCGAGCTGGGCGGGCCGCTGTGGGTGGTGAAGTCGCAGATCCACGCCGGCGGCCGCGGCAAGGGCAAGTTCAAGGAAGCCTCGGCCGGCGAGAAGGGCGGCGTCCGCCTCGCCCGGTCGATCGAGGAGGTCGAGGCCTTCGCCGGTCAGATGCTCGGCGCGACGCTGGTGACGATCCAGACCGGCCCGGCCGGCAAGCAGGTCAACCGCCTCTACATCGAGGACGGCTCCGACATCGCCAAGGAATTCTACCTGTCGATGCTGGTCGACCGCGGTACCTCGCGCATCGCCTTCGTGGTCTCCACCGAGGGCGGCATGAACATCGAGGACGTCGCCCACGACACGCCCGAGAAGATCGTCACCTTCTCGGTCGACCCGGCCACCGGCGTCATGCCACATCACGGCCGCCGCGTCGCCCAGGCGCTCGGGCTCACCGGCGACCTCGCCAAGCAGGCCGAGAAGCTTGCCGCCCAGCTCTACGCCGCCTTCGTCGCGAAGGACATGGAGATGCTGGAGATTAACCCGCTGATCGTCACCACCGACGGCAAGCTGAAGGCGCTCGACGCCAAGATCTCCTTCGACGGCAACGCGCTCTACCGCCACCCCGACATCGCCGCCCTGCGCGACGAGACGGAGGAGGACGCCAAGGAGATCGAGGCCTCCAAGTACGACCTCAACTACATCACGCTGGACGGCACGATCGGCTGCATGGTCAACGGCGCCGGCCTCGCCATGGCGACGATGGACATCATCAAGCTGTACGGCGAGAGCCCGGCCAACTTCCTCGATGTCGGCGGCGGCGCGAGCAAGGAGAAGGTGACGGCGGCGTTCAAGATCATCACCGCCGACCCGAACGTGAAGGGCATCCTGATCAACATCTTCGGCGGCATCATGCGCTGCGATGTGATCGCCGAGGGCGTCATCGCCGCGGTCAAGGATGTCGGGCTGCAGGTTCCGCTGGTGGTGCGCCTCGAGGGCACCAACGTCGACCTCGGCAAGAAGATCATCGCCGAGTCCGGCCTCAACGTGATTTCCGCCGACGACCTCGACGACGCGGCGCAGAAGATCGTCAAGGCCGTGCGGGGCTGAGATGCCCTTCGTCAACCTGAAGACCACAAAGACCAACCTCACCCGCGAGGCGAAGGCGCAGATCGTGCGGGAGTTCAGCGAGACTCTCGTTCGCGTTCTTGGAAAGAAGCCGGAGAACATCCACATCGTCATCGACGCCGTCGACGACGAGAACTGGGGACACTCCGGCGCGCTGGTCGCCCACACACGCAAGCTTGCGGAGGACTGATGTCCGTTCTCATCGACGCCAACACCAAGGTCATTTGCCAGGGCTTCACCGGCAAGAACGGCACCTTCCACTCCGAGCAGGCTATCGCCTACGGCACGAAGATGGTCGGCGGCACGTCCCCGGGGAAGGGCGGCTCCACCCATCTCGGCCTGCCCGTGTTCGACACGGTCGCCGAGGCGCGCGAGGCGACCGGGGCTGACGCCTCGGTCATCTACGTGCCGCCGGCCGGCGCGGCCGACGCCATCTGCGAGGCGATTCAGGCCGAGGTGCCGCTCATCGTCTGCATCACCGAGGGCATTCCGGTGCTCGACATGGTGCGCGTCAAGCGTGCTCTGTCCGGCTCGAAGTCGCGCCTGATCGGCCCCAACTGCCCCGGCGTCATGACCGCCGGCGCGTGCAAGATCGGCATCATGCCGGGCAACATCTTCAAGCCGGGCAATGTCGGCATCGTGTCGCGCTCCGGCACGCTGACCTACGAGGCGGTGTTCCAGACCACCCGCGAGGGCCTGGGCCAGACGACGGCCGTCGGCATCGGCGGCGACCCCGTCAAGGGCACCGAGTTCATCGACGTGCTGGAGATGTTCCTCGCCGACCCGAAGACCGAGTCGATCATCATGATCGGCGAGATCGGCGGCTCGGCCGAGGAGGACGCCGCGCAGTTCATCCGCGACGAGGCCAAGCGCGGCCGCGGCAAGCCGATGGTCGGCTTCATCGCCGGCCGCACGGCGCCTCCCGGCCGCCGCATGGGCCACGCCGGCGCGATCATCTCGGGCGGCAAGGGCGGCGCCGAGGACAAGATCGCGGCCATGGAGGCCGCCGGCATCCGCGTCTCGCCGTCGCCCGCGCGGCTCGGCAAGACGCTGTCCGAAGTTCTGAAGGGCTAAGCGTCCGGCGCGGGGCGGCGCCGCCGCCCCGGCCCACCGACAACACCCATCGAGGAAACGACATGGCACGCCAGGACCAGAACGACGCGTTCCTGCAAACCTCCTTCCTCTATGGCGGCAACGCCGCCTATATCGAGGATCTCTACGCCCGCTTCCTCGAGAATCCCTCGTCGGTCGACGCCGAGTGGCAGGCCTTCTTCGGCGCGCTGAAGGACGACTCGGCCGCGGTCGCCAAGTCGGCGCGCGGCGCCTCGTGGCGCAAGCCGAACTGGCCGATCCACGCCAATGGCGAGCTGGTTTCGGCGCTGGACGGCAACTGGGGCGTCGTCGACAAGATCATCGGCGACAAGCTGAAGGGCAAGGCGGAGGCGGCGGCCAAGGCGGGCGGCCCGGCCGTGTCGGCGGACGACATCATGCAGGCGACGCGCGACAGCGTGCGCGCCCTGATGATGATCCGCGCCTTCCGCATGCGCGGCCATTTGCACGCCGATCTCGACCCGCTCGGCATCGCCACGCGCACCGACCACGAGGAGCTGGACCCCTCCTCCTACGGCTTCACCGAGGCCGACTGGGACCGCAGGATCTTCATCGACCACGTGCTCGGCCTGGAGTTCGCCACCATCCGCGAGATGCTGGCGATCCTGAAGCGCACCTATTGCTCGACCATCGGCTACGAGTTCATGCACATCTCCAATCCGGCCGAGAAGGCCTGGATCCAGGAGCGCATCGAGGGGCCGCACAAGGAGATCGCCTTCACCCGCGAGGGCAAGCGCGCCATCCTCAACAAGCTGGTCGAGGCCGAGGGCTTCGAGAAGTTCATCGACGTCAAGTACACCGGCACCAAGCGGTTCGGGCTCGACGGCGGCGAGGCGCTGATCCCGGCGCTGGAGCAGATCATCAAGCGCGGCGGCAATCTCGGCGTGAAGCAGATCGTGCTGGGCATGGCCCATCGCGGCCGCCTCAACGTGCTGACCCAGGTGATGGGCAAGCCGCACCGCGCTTTGTTCCACGAGTTCAAGGGCGGCTCCTACGCCCCCGACGACGTCGAGGGCTCGGGCGACGTGAAGTATCACCTCGGCGCGTCGTCGGACCGCGTGTTCGACGGCAACACGGTGCACCTGTCGCTGACCGCCAACCCGTCGCACCTCGAGATCGTCGACCCCGTCGTGCTCGGCAAGGTCCGCGCCAAGCAGGACCAGCTCAAGGACGTGGTCGAGCGCTCGCAGGTGATGCCGTTGCTGATCCACGGCGACGCCGCCTTCGCCGGCCAGGGCGTCGTGGCCGAGTGCCTGGGGCTGTCGGGCCTCAAGGGGCACCGCACCGGCGGCTCGGTGCACGTCATCATCAACAACCAGATCGGCTTCACCACCTATCCGCGCTATTCGCGCTCCTCGCCCTATCCGTCCGACGTGGCGAAGATGATCGAGGCGCCGATCTTCCACGTGAACGGCGACGACCCCGAGGCGGTGGTGTTCGCCTGCAAGGTGGCGACCGAGTTCCGGCAGAAGTTCCACAAGCCGGTGGTCGTCGACATGTTCTGCTACCGCCGCTACGGCCACAACGAGGGCGACGAGCCCGGCTTCACCCAGCCGGTGATGTACAAGAAGATCCGCCAGCAGCAGACCACGCTGGAGATCTACGCCCGCAAGCTTGTCGCCGAGGGCGTCGTCACCGAGGGCGAGGTCGACAAGATGAAGGCCGACTGGCGCCAGCGCCTCGAGGCCGAACACGAGGCCGGCCAGGCCTACAAGCCCAACAAGGCCGACTGGCTCGACGGCCGCTGGGCCGGCCTGAAGGCGATGAAGGAGAGCGACGACGACGCGCGGCGCGGCCAGACCGGCGTCGACGTGGCCGAGCTTCGCCGCCTCGGCGAGCGCATGACCACGCCGCCGGAGGGCTTCAACGTCCACCGCACGATCCAGCGCTTCCTCGACAACCGCCGCAAGGCGATCGAGGCGGGCGAGGGCATCGACTGGGCGACCGGCGAGGCGCTGGCGTTCGCGACGCTGGTGGCCGAGGGCCACCCCGTCCGCCTGTCGGGCCAGGACTGCGAGCGCGGCACGTTCTCGCAGCGCCACTCGGTGCTGATCGACCAGGAGACCGAGGCGCGCTACACGCCGCTCAACAACATTCAGGAAGGCCAGGCCAAGTACGAGGTCATCAACTCGATGCTCTCGGAGGAGGCGGTGCTGGGCTTCGAGTACGGCTACTCGCTGTCGGAGCCCAACGCGCTGACCATGTGGGAAGCGCAGTTCGGCGACTTCGCCAACGGCGCGCAGGTGGTGTTCGACCAGTTCATCTCGTCGGGCGAGCGCAAGTGGCTGCGCATGTCGGGCCTCGTCTGCCTGCTGCCGCACGGCTACGAGGGCCAGGGGCCGGAGCACTCCTCCGCCCGCCTGGAGCGCTTCCTGCAGATGTGCGCCGAGGACAACATGCAGGTCGCCAACTGCACGACGCCGGCGAACTACTTCCACATCCTGCGCCGGCAGCTCAAGCGCGAGTTCCGCAAGCCGCTGGTGCTGATGACGCCGAAGTCGCTGCTGCGCCACAAGCGCGCCGTGTCGCGGCTCGACGAGATGGGCGCGGGCTCCTCGTTCCACCGCATCCTATGGGACGACGCGCAGGCGCTGAAGGGCGAGAAGATCAAGCTCGTCAAGGACAACAAGATCCGCCGGGTCGTGCTGTGCTCGGGCAAGGTCTATTACGACCTCTACGAGGAGCGCGAGAAGCGCGGCGTCGACGACGTCTACCTGCTGCGCGTCGAGCAGCTCTATCCGTTCCCGGTGAAGGCGCTGGCCGCCGAACTGGCGCGCTTCAAGAACGCCGACGTGGTGTGGTGCCAGGAAGAGCCCAAGAACATGGGCTCGTGGAGCTTCGTCGAGCCGTATCTGGAGTGGGTGCTCGGCCATGCCGGCTCCAAGGTGAAGCGGGCGCGCTACGCCGGGCGTCCGGCGTCGGCCGCCACCGCGACCGGCCTGATGTCCAAGCACCTCGCCCAGCTGCAGGCCTTCCTCGAGGAATGCTTCGCCGACTGACGGCGTCCTTTCGCGGACCGGCGCGCCCGGTCCGCTCCCTTCCCCTCGGCGTTGCGGCTCGATCCCGGCCCTCGCCCGACCTTCCCGCCGGGATCAGCCCAGACCAGAAGAGGTTCGTCCGACCATGGCGACAGACATCCGCGTTCCGACCCTCGGCGAATCGGTGACCGAGGCCACCATCGGCAAGTGGTTCAAGAAGCCCGGCGACGCCGTGAAGGCCGATGAGCCGATCGTCGAGCTGGAGACGGACAAGGTGACCCTCGAGGTCAACGCCCCGGCCTCGGGCGTGCTGTCCGAGATCGTCGCCAAGAACGGCGAGACGGTCGGGGTCGGCGCGCTGCTCGGCTCCATCGGCGCCGGCGCCGGCGCGGCCGCCGCTCCCGCCGTCGCCTCTCCGGCCCCCGCCGCCGCCCCGGCCGCCAAGCCGCTGACGGCCGGCGCGCCGAACGCGCCCTCCGTCAACCGCATCGCCGCCGAGACCGGCGTCGACCCCGCCGGCGTGGCGGGCACCGGCAAGGCCGGTCGCGTGACCAAGGGCGACATGCTGGCCGCCGTGGCGACCGCGGCCTCCGCCCCGGCGGCCCCGGCCGCGCCCGCCGCCGCCCGCGCGCCCTCCGCGCCGGACGACGCCTCCCGCGAGGAGCGGGTGCGCATGACCAAGCTGCGCCAGACCATCGCGCGCCGCCTCAAGGACGCCCAGAACACCGCCGCCATGCTGACGACCTTCAACGAGGTCGACATGACCGAGGTGATGGCCTTGCGGTCGAAGTACAAGGACATCTTCGAGAAGAAGCACGGCACCAAGCTCGGCTTCATGGGCTTCTTCGTGAAGGCCTGCGTGCAGGCGTTGAAGGAGCTGCCGGCGGTCAACGCCGAGATCGACGGGCAGGACCTCGTCTACAAGAACTACTACCACGTCGGCATCGCGGTGGGCACCGACAAGGGCCTCGTCGTGCCGGTGGTGCGCGACGCCGACCGCCTCTCCATCGCCGGCGTCGAGAAGACCATCGCCGACTTCGGCAAGCGCGCCCGCGACGGCCAGCTCAAGATCGACGAGATGCAGGGCGGCACGTTCACCATCACCAATGGCGGCATCTACGGCTCGCTGATGTCGACGCCGATCCTCAACGCCCCGCAGTCGGGCATCCTGGGCATGCACAAGATCCAGGAGCGCCCGATGGTCGTCGGCGGCAAGATCGAGATCCGGCCGATGATGTACCTCGCGCTCAGCTACGACCACCGCATCGTGGACGGCAAGGAGGCGGTGACCTTCCTCGTCCGCGTCAAGGAGGAGCTGGAGGACCCGGCGCGCCTCGTGCTGGATCTCTGAGGTGCCTCGCGAGCCGGCGTCCGCCGGGTCGCTCTCCGCCGAACATTGCAGCGCGACGGCGGCGTCAGCCGACGGCCGCGCCGAGGGGATGAACTCCATGTCCTACGACCTGATCGTCATCGGCACCGGCCCCGGCGGCTATGTGTGCGCCATCCGGGCGGCGCAGCTCGGCCTCAAGACCGCCGTGGTCGAGAAGCGCAAGACGCACGGCGGCACCTGCCTGAACGTCGGCTGCATTCCGTCCAAGGCGCTGCTGCACGCCTCGGAGATGTTCGAGCAGGCCGGGCACGACCTGCCGGCGCTCGGCGTCAAGGTCGGCAAGCCGCAGCTCGACCTGCCGGCGATGATGAAGCACAAGGACGACACGGTGGCGGCCAACGTCACCGGCGTCGGCTTCCTGCTCAAGAAGAACAAGATCGACGCCTTCCACGGCGTCGGCTTCATCGAGGCCCCCGGCAAGGTGCGGGTGACGGGCGAGGACGGCAAGGTCCAGACCCTCGACACCAAGGCCATCGTCATCGCCACCGGCTCCGACGTGGCGACGCCGCCCGGCGTCCCCGTGGCGTTCGACGAGAAGACCATCGTCTCCTCCACTGGCGCCATCGCCCTCGAAAAGGCCCCCGCCACCATGGTGGTGATCGGCGCCGGCGTCATCGGCCTGGAGCTCGGCTCGGTGTGGCGGCGCGTCGGCGCGCAGGTCACCGTGGTCGAGTATCTCGACCGCATCCTGCCGGGCATGGACGGCGAGGTGGCGAAGCAGTTCCAGCGCCTGATGGAGAAGCAGGGCGTCAAGTTCCTGCTCTCCTCCAAGGTCACCAAGGTCGAGAAGGCCAAGGGCGGGGCGAGCGTCACCTTCGAGCCGGTCGCCGGCGGCGAGCCGACGACGCTGACCGCCGAGGTGGTGCTGGTCGCCACCGGACGGCGGCCCTACACGGACGGGCTCGGCCTGGAGCAGGCCGGCGTGGCGCTCGACCGCGGCCGCGTCGTCATCGACAACCATTTCCAGACCAGCGTCCCCGGCATCTTCGCCATCGGCGACGTGGTGCGCGGGCCGATGCTCGCCCATAAGGCCGAGGACGAGGGCGTGGCGGTGGCCGAGCTGCTGGCCGGCAAGGCCGGCCACGTCAACTACGACGTCATCCCCGGCGTGGTCTACACGATGCCGGAGGTCGCTTCGGTCGGAAAGACGGAGGAGGAGCTGAAGGCCGAGGGCGTCGCCTACGCGGTCGGCAAGTTCCCCTTCACAGCGAACGGCCGCGCCCGCGCCATGCGCCAGTCGGACGGCTTCGTGAAGGTGCTGGCCGACGCCAACACCGATCGCGTGCTCGGCGTCCACATGATCGGCGCGGGCGTCGGCGAGATGATCCACGAGGCGGCCGTGCTGATGGAGTTCGGCGGCTCGTCGGAGGACCTCGCCCGCACCTGCCACGCCCACCCGACGATGAGCGAGGCGGTGAAGGAAGCCGCCATGGGCGTCGAGAAGCGCTCGATCCACATCTGACGGCCGGGCCGTCCTTCGTTCGAGGCCGCCGCTCGGGAACCGGGCCGGCGGCCTTTCGCGTTTGGGCGGGTCCGGCATGTTCTCGCCGCGATGTCGGCGCTTGGTGAGCCCATGCAACGCCTGCTCCGCCCGTTGTGGTTCGTCCTCGCCGCGCTGTTCCTCTTCGAGGCGTGGCTGTGGGACATCTTCGCCGCGCTCGCCGACCGCGTGCTGGCCGTGCTGCCGTGGAAGCCCGTGCGCGAGGCCATCGCGCGCGGCGTCGCCCGCCTGCCGCCGTGGCTGACGCTGTTCGTATTCGTCATCCCCGCGCTGGTGGTGTTTCCGTTCAAGCTGCTCGGGCTGTGGCTGATCGGCACGGGACGCCCGATCCTCGGCGTCGCCACTTTCTTCGTCGCCAAGACGGCCGGGCTCGGCTCGGCCGCCTTCCTGTTCGAGGTGTGCCGGCCCAACCTGATGCGGCTCGCCTGGTTCGTGCGCGTCTACGATCTGGCCGTGCGCGTGCGCGCCTGGGCGCATCGGCAGGTCGAGCCGTTCCGCGTCAGGCTGCGCGCCGCGATGGCGCGGCTGCGGGCCCGGTTCGCGGCCGATCCGCGCTGGCGCCGGCAGCTACGGCGCTGGCGGCGCACGGTGCAGGCCCGGCGGCGGGCCGCGCCGCGCTGAGCCTCAGCGGGCGCGCGGGTGCGCCGCCTCGTAGGCGGCGAGCAGGCGCGACGTGTCGACCTCCGTGTAGATCTGCGTCGTCGACAGCGAGGCGTGGCCGAGCAGGTCCTGGATCGCCCGCAAATCGCCGCCGCGCGCCAGCAGGTGGGTGGCGAAGCTGTGGCGCAGCGCGTGCGGCGTCGCGCTGTCCGGCAGGCCGAGCGCGCCGCGCAGCCGCTCCATGGCGAGCTGCACGATGCGCGGGTTGAGCGGGCCGCCCTTCGCGCCCCGGAACAGCGGCTCCTCGGGAGCCAGCGGATAGGGGCACATCTCGACATAGTCGCGCACCGCCTGCCGCACCGGTGCGATGACGGGCACCATGCGCGTCTTGCCGCCCTTGCCGGTGACCGTCAGCGCATCGCTCTCCACCGGCGCGTCCTTCGCCTTGATCGACAGCGCCTCGGAGATACGCAGGCCGCCGCCGTAGAGCAGCGCCAGCACGGCGGCGTCGCGCACCAGCACCCAGGTCTCGCGGTCCTCGCCGGCGCGCGCGTCGGGATCGGTCAGCCGCCGCGCCGCGCCCGCCGGCAGCGGCCGGGGCAGGCCGCGCGCGATGCGCGGGCCGCGGATGGCCGAAAGCGCCGAGGCCTTGGCCAGCCCCTCGCGCTCCAGGAAACGCAGCGCCGAGCGCACGCCCGCGAGGTTGCGCATCAGCGTCCGGCTGCCCGCGCCGTCCATGCGGCGGCCGGCCATGTAGGCGCGCAGGTCCGCCGGCTTCAGCGCGTCGACGCAGGCGAGCGAGGCGGCGCGGCCGTTGCGCTCCGTCAGGAAGGCGAGGAACTGCCGCACGTCGCGCTCGTAGGCCTCCAGCGTCTTCGGCGACATTCGCCGTTCGCTGTCGAGGTGGCGGCGCCAATCGGCGAGGGCGGAGGCGAGGTCGGGCGCGGCGTGCATGCCGGCAGCGTGCGCCCGCGTGGTGAACGCCGCGTTTACGGCGGGCGAGGCCCCGGCGCGAATCGGTGCTATCCCTGCCGCCATGATCGCCGAGATCCTGACGCCGGTGGCGCTGGACCAGACCTATTCCTACCACGTCCCCGACGGGCTCGCGCTGGCGGAGGGCGACGTCGTGCGCGTGCCGTTCGGGCCGCGCGAGACGGCGGGGGTGGTGTGGGAGCTGCGCGAGGGCGCGGGCGGCGCGAACCTGAAGAGCGTCGCCGGCCTCCTCGACGCGCCCCGCCTGTCGCCGGCGCTGCGCCGCTTCGTCGACTGGGTGGCGCGCTACACGCTGGCCCCGCGCGGCGCGGTGCTGCGCATGGCCCTGCGCCTGCCCGACGCCGACCGGCCCGAGCGCATCCAGACGGGCGTGAGGATCGCCGGGCCGCCGCCGGCGCGGCTGACGCCGGCGCGCGCCCGCGTGCTCGCCGCCGCCGAGGGCGGGCTGGTCCACGCCAAGCGGGCGCTGGCGGAGGCCGCGGGCGTCAGCGCCTCGGTGATCGACGGGCTCGTCGACGAGGGCGCGCTGGAGGCGGTGGGCATCGCGCCGCCGCCGATCGCGCCGCGCCCCGACCCCGCGCACCGCCACGCCAGCCTGGAGCCGGGCCAGGCGGCGGCGGCCGCCAGCCTCGTCGCCGACGTCGCCGCGCGCGCCTTCTCGGTGACGCTGCTGGAGGGCGTCACCGGCTCGGGCAAGACCGAGGTCTATTTCGAGGCGGTGGCGGAGGCCGTGCGGCAGGGCCGCCAGAGCCTGATCCTGATGCCGGAGATCGCGCTGACCGGGCAGTTCCTGGAGCGGTTCGAGCGCCGCTTCGGGGTGCGGCCGGCGGAGTGGCACTCGGGCGTGGCGGGGCGGCGGCGCGAGCGCACCTTCGCGGCGCTGGCGAGCGGCGAGGCGCTGGTCGTCGCCGGCGCGCGCTCGGCGCTGTTCCTGCCCTATCGCGACCTCGGCCTGATCGTCGTCGACGAGGAGCACGAGGCCGCCTACAAGCAGGACGACGGCGTCCACTACCACGCCCGCGACATGGCGGTGGTGCGCGGCCAGGCCGAGGCCGCGCCGGTGGTGCTGGCCTCGGCGACGCCCTCCGTCGAGACGCGCGTCAACGCCCAGCGCGGGCGCTACAAGCACCTGCGCCTGGAGAGCCGTTTCGGGGGGCGCGCCATGCCGCGCCTCGAGGCCATCGACATGCGCGTCGAGGGGCCGCCGCGCGGGCGCTGGCTGTCGCCCCGGCTGATCGCCGAGATGCGCGCCACCCTGGAGCGCGGCGAGCAGACCCTGCTCTACCTCAACCGGCGCGGCTACGCCCCGCTGACGCTGTGCCGCGCCTGCGGGCACCGCTTCCAGTGCCCCAACTGCACGGCCTGGCTGGTGGAGCATCGCTTTCGCCGCGCCCTCGTCTGCCACCATTGCGGCCATGTCGAGCGGCGGCCCGAGACGTGCCCGGAATGCGGCGCGGCCGACAGCCTCACCGCGTGCGGTCCCGGCGTCGAGCGGCTGGCGGAGGAGGTGGCGGAGCTCTTCCCCGGCTTCCGCGCGCTGGTGCTCTCCTCCGACTTCCCGGGCGGCACGGAACGGCTGCGGCGCGAGATGGAGGCGGTGGCGCAGGGCGAGTTCGCCATCGTCATCGGCACGCAGCTGGTGGCGAAGGGGCACAATTTCCCGTTCCTGTCGCTGGTCGGCGTCGTCGACGCCGATCTCGGCCTCGCCTCGGGCGATCCGCGCGCGGCCGAGCGCACCTTCCAGATCCTGCAGCAGGTGACGGGGCGCGCCGGGCGCGGCGACGCGCCGGGCCGGGCGCTGCTGCAGAGCTTCCAGCCCGGCCATCCGGTGCTGCGGGCGCTGCTCTCCGGCGACAGCGAGCGATTCTACGCCGAGGAGATCCGCCTGCGGCAGGCGGCGGGGCTGCCGCCTTTCGGCCGGCTGGCGGCGCTGGTCGTCTCGGCGGCCGACCGCGCCGCCGCCGAATCATGGGCGCGCGGCCTGGCGCGCGTCGCCGAGCCGCCGCCCGAGGTGATGGTGCTCGGCCCGGCCGAGGCGCCGATCGCCGTGGTGCGCGGCCGCCACCGCTTCCGCCTGCTGGTGAAGACGCCGCGCGAGTTCGACATGCAGACCTGGCTGCGCCAGTGGCTGATCCGCGCGCCCAAGCTCACCGGCAACACGCGGGTCATCGTGGACGTCGACCCGATGAGCTTTCTGTAGCCCGGATCGGCTCCCAGGGCTTGTGCGGCGGCTCCGATTGCGTCACGCTGGCCCGCCGAACGATTCCGGCTTTTTTTACTTAATTTTCAAGGAGTTGCTTATGCTGCTTTTCCGCGCGGCCGTTTTGGCCGGCTGCATCGCCGTGGCCTCGTCCGCCTCGGCCCAGGTCACCGATCCCAACATGAGCTGCGCTGAATATCTCAAGATCTCAGCGGCCGCGGGGCCGACGCCGAAGACCGGCGACGCCACCATGGACAAGATGGCCGCCGAGCTCGAGACCAAGATGAAGGACTATTGCACCAAGAACCCGAACACCAAGGCGATGGAGGCGGCCGCCAAGGCGCTCGGCGGCTGAAACTGACGACCCCGGGGGGTGCGAGCGGCGCATCCCCCGGCCCGCCTTCGACGAATCGCCGTGCCGGCGGCCCTGGATTTTGCGCCCGCGCGGCGCGCCGGCGTCCGTCCGAAAGTCGCGGCCCTGCTCCGTCCGCGTCGGGTTGCGCGCCCCCGGCACTCATGCTAGTTCACCCCCGCCTTCAGGGCTTCGTCCGGGAGCGGTCTTGCGCGTGCGCGAGCCGATGCCGAGACGGGGGCCCGGTTCCACTCCCGATGGCGGCGTTTGCGGTTCCCCTCGCATCAGGCGAGTCCGGCGGCGTGGCGCGACCTTCGGGGCATCTGAGAGACGGCCGGTGGCTCAAGAGAACACGATCGTTTCAGCCGTTGCGGGGCGCTACGCCACCGCCCTGTTCGAGCTGGCGCGCGACGCCGGCGCGGTCGACGCCGTCGCGGCGGACCTGGCGCGCTTCGACCAGCTCATCGCGACCCAGCCCGACGTCGAGCGCTTCGTGCGCAGCCCCGTCTTCTCGGCCGAGGAGCAGGAGAAGGCGCTGGTTCCCATTCTCGCCGCCCTGGGCATTTCCGGCCTGGCGGCCAATTTCCTGCGGCTCGTCGCCGCCAAGCGTCGGCTGTTCGCGGTCCGCGACATGGTTCGCGGCTTCAACGCGCTGGTCGACAAGTCCCGCGGCGTCTCGCGCGCCGAGGTGACGCTGGCCGAGACGCCCTCCGCCCGCGTGCTGGCCGACGTCCAGCAGGCTCTCAAGGACCTCGCCGGTGCCAACGTGGCGGTCGATGTGAAGATCGACCCCGCGATCATCGGCGGAATCGTCGTGAAGCTCGGCTCCCGCATGGTCGACGCTTCGCTCCGCACCAAACTCAATGGCATTCGAACCGCGATGAAAGAGGTCGGCTGATGGATATCCGCGCCGCAGAAATCTCCGCGATCCTCAAGGACCAGATCAAGAATTTCGGTTCTGAGGCCGAGGTCACCGAAGTCGGGCAGGTGCTGTCCGTCGGTGACGGTATCGCCCGCGCCTACGGGCTCGACAACGTCCAGGCGGGCGAGATGGTCGAGTTCGAGAACGGCGTCCGCGGCATGGCGCTGAACCTCGAGACCGACAACGTCGGCATCGTGATCTTCGGCTCGGACCGCGACATCAAGGAAGGCCAGACGGTCAAGCGCACCGGCGCCATCGTCGACGCCCCGGTCGGCAAGGGCCTGCTGGGCCGCGTTGTCGACGCGCTCGGCAACCCCATCGACGGCAAGGGCCCGATCGTCGCCGACAAGCGCATGCGCGTCGACGTCAAGGCGCCCGGCATCATTCCGCGGCAGTCGGTGCACGAGCCGATGGCGACCGGCCTCAAGTCGGTCGACGCGCTGATCCCGATCGGCCGCGGCCAGCGCGAGCTGATCATCGGCGACCGCCAGACCGGCAAGACCGCCATCGCCCTCGACACCATCCTCAACCAGAAGCCCCTGAACCAGGGCGACGACGAGAGCCAGAAGCTGTACTGCGTGTATGTCGCGGTCGGCCAGAAGCGCTCCACCGTCGCGCAGTTCGTCAAGGTGCTCGAGGAGCAGGGTGCGCTGGAGTACTCGATCATCGTCGCCGCCACGGCGTCGGATCCGGCTCCGATGCAGTTCCTGGCGCCGTTCACCGGCTGCACCATGGGCGAGTATTTCCGCGACAACGGCATGCACGCGGTCATCATCTACGACGACCTGTCGAAGCAGGCCGTCGCCTACCGCCAGATGTCGCTGCTGCTGCGCCGCCCGCCGGGCCGCGAAGCCTATCCGGGCGACGTGTTCTACCTGCACTCCCGCCTGCTCGAGCGCGCCGCCAAGCTCAACAAGGACAACGGCTCGGGCTCGCTGACGGCGCTGCCGGTCATCGAGACGCAGGCCAACGACGTGTCGGCCTACATCCCGACCAACGTGATCTCGATCACCGACGGCCAGATCTTCCTGGAGACGGACCTGTTCTACCAGGGCGTGCGCCCCGCGGTGAACGTCGGCCTCTCGGTGTCGCGCGTCGGTTCGTCGGCGCAGACCAAGGCGATGAAGAAGGTCGCCGGCAAGATCAAGGGCGAGCTCGCGCAGTACCGCGAGATGGCCGCCTTCGCGCAGTTCGGCGGCGACCTCGACGCCACCACGCAGCGCCTGCTGAACCGCGGCGCGCGGCTGACCGAGCTGCTGAAGCAGTCTCAGTTCTCGCCGATGCAGATGGAGGAGCAGGTCTGCGTGATCTACGCCGGCGTCAACGGCTACCTCGATCCGCTGCCGGTGAACCGCGTCCGCGCCTTCCAGGACGGCCTGCTGGCGACGCTGCACGCCAACCACGCCGACCTGCTGACCGCCATCCGGACGTCGAAGGACCTCTCGGACGACTCGGCCAAGAAGCTGAAGGACGTCGTCGACGCCTTCGCGAAATCCTTCGCCTGATCCGGAGAGGTAGGGGCGAGCCATGGCGTCTCTCAAGGACCTGCGTAACCGCATCGCTTCGGTGAAGGCGACGCAGAAGATCACCAAGGCCATGCAGATGGTCGCGGCGGCGAAGCTCCGCCGCGCCCAGTCGGCGGCCGAGGCGGCGCGTCCCTATGCCGAGCGCATGGGCGTGGTGCTCGCCAACGTGGCGTCCGGCGTCACCGCCAGCAGCGCCCCGCGCCTCCTGGCCGGCACCGGCAAGGACGACGTGCACCTGCTCGTCGTCTTCACCGCCGAGCGCGGCCTGTGCGGCGCGTTCAACTCCTCCATCACCCGTCTCGCCCGCGACCGCGCCAACACGTTGCTGGCGCAGGGCAAGACGGTGAAGATCCTGTGCGTCGGCAAGAAGGGCTACGACCTTCTGCGCCGGCAGTTCGCAAAGCACATCATCGAGGTGGTCGAGCTGCGCAGCGTCCGCACGCTGGCCTTCGAGCACGGCGACATGGTCGCCCGCAAGATCACGGCCCTGTTCGACGCCGGCGAGTTCGACGTCGCGACGATCTTCTTCGCCCGCTTCCGCTCGGTGATCCAGCAGATCCCGACGGCGCAGCAGATCATCCCGGCCGAGATTCCCGCGGCCGCCGCCGGCGGCGCCTCGGTGTCGTACGAGTACGAGCCCGAGGAGAGCGACATCCTGGAGGCGCTGCTGCCGCGCAACATCGCGGTGCAGGTGTTCCGGGCGCTGCTCGAGAACGCCGCCTCCGAACAGGGCGCGCGCATGAGCGCGATGGACAGCGCGACGCGCAACGCCGGCGAGATGATCCGCAAGCAGACGATGCAGTACAACCGCACGCGTCAGGCGATGATCACCAAGGAACTCATTGAAATCATCTCGGGCGCGGAAGCGCTCTGAGCAGACGGGGACAGAGACCATGGCCAACAGCTTCCAGGCAGGCGTCGCCACCGGGCGCGTCACGCAGGTGATCGGCGCCGTCGTCGACGTGCAGTTCGACGGGCACCTGCCCGAGATCCTGAACGCGCTCGAGACCACCAACGGCGGCAACCGCCTCGTGCTCGAGGTCGCCCAGCACCTCGGCGAGAACTCCGTGCGCACCATCGCCATGGACACCAGCGAGGGCCTGGTGCGCGGGCAGCCGGTGACCGACACCGGCGCCCCGATCGCCGTGCCGGTCGGCGCGGGCACGCTCGGCCGCATCATCAACGTCATCGGCGAGCCGGTGGACGAGGCCGGCCCGGTGCCCGCCGAGGCGAAGCGCGCCATCCACCAGGCGGCCCCGACCTACGCCGAGCAGTCCACCGAGGCGCAGATCCTCGAGACGGGCATCAAGGTCGTCGACCTGCTGGCTCCGTACGCCAAGGGCGGCAAGATCGGCCTGTTCGGCGGCGCGGGCGTCGGCAAGACCGTGCTGATCATGGAGCTGATCAACAACGTCGCGAAGGCGCACGGCGGATACTCGGTGTTCGCCGGCGTCGGCGAGCGCACGCGCGAGGGCAACGACCTCTATCACGAGATGATCGAGTCCGGCGTGAACAAGAAGGGCGGCGGCGAGGGCTCCAAGTGCGCCCTCGTGTACGGCCAGATGAACGAGCCGCCGGGCGCGCGCGCCCGCGTCGCGCTGACCGGCCTGACGGTCGCCGAGCACTTCCGCGACCAGGGCCAGGACGTGCTGTTCTTCGTCGACAACATCTTCCGCTTCACGCAGGCGGGCTCCGAGGTGTCGGCGCTGCTCGGCCGCATCCCCTCCGCGGTGGGCTACCAGCCGACGCTGGCCACCGACATGGGCGCGCTGCAGGAGCGCATCACGACGACGACCAAGGGCTCGATCACCTCGGTGCAGGCCATCTACGTGCCGGCCGACGACCTGACCGACCCGGCCCCGGCGACGTCCTTCGCGCATCTGGACGCGACGACCGTGCTGTCGCGCTCGATCGCCGAGAAGGGCATCTACCCGGCGGTGGACCCGCTCGACTCGACCTCGCGCATGCTGTCGCCGATGATCGTCGGCGAGGAGCACTACGGGGTGGCCCGCGCCGTGCAGCAGACTCTGCAGCGCTACAAGGCCCTGCAGGACATCATCGCGATCCTGGGCATGGACGAGCTCTCGGAAGAGGACAAGCTCACCGTCGCCCGCGCCCGCAAGATCGAGCGCTTCCTGTCGCAGCCCTTCCACGTCGCCGAGGTGTTCACCGGCTCGCCCGGCAAGCTCGTCTCGATCTCCGACACGATCAAGGGCTTCAAGGGCCTGGTCGAGGGCAAGTACGACCACCTCCCCGAGGCCGCCTTCTACATGGTCGGCACCATCGAGGAAGCGGTCGAGAAGGCGCAGCGCCTGGCCGCCGAGGCCGCCTGATCGCAACCGTTCCCTCCCGCGCGGCCGCCGCGCGGGAGGCCCCTTGCTGTAGCGAGCCGCAGGGCCGACCGCGCGTCGGGCCGCGCGGCTCCGGTCGGAGACCCTGATGGCCACGTTCAATTTCGAGCTGGTTTCGCCCGAAAGGCTGCTGTTCGCCGGTCCGGTGGAGCAGGTGGTGGTGCCGGGCGCCGAGGGCGATTTCGCCGTGCTGAAGGACCACGCGCCGCTGATGTCGTCGCTGCGTCCGGGCGTCATCGTCGTCACCGACGACAAGAACCAGACGCAACGCCTATTCGTGCGCGGCGGCTTCGCCGACGTGTCGCCGTCGGGCCTCACCATCCTGGCCGAGCAGGCCGTACCGGTGCAGGAGATCACGGACGAGTTCATCGCCGTCGAGGTGAAGGCCGCCGAGGACGAGTTCGCCGCCGCCTCCACCGAGGACGAGCGCCGCGTCTCGCAGGAGCGCCTCGCCCAGGTGCTGGCGCTGCGCGACCAGTTCCTGTCGCGCACCCACGTCCAGTAGGCCGGCCGCCGGCGGGCTCTCCCGCCGCGCCGTCGAGACATGCGAAAGCCCGGCCACAGGCCGGGCTTTTTGTTTGGAA
Source organism: Alsobacter ponti (assembly GCF_024294805.1). Taxonomy (GTDB): domain Bacteria; phylum Pseudomonadota; class Alphaproteobacteria; order Rhizobiales; family Beijerinckiaceae; genus Alsobacter; species Alsobacter ponti. Next base: position 7,074 of record NZ_JANCLU010000022.1, on the reverse strand, counting down.
CGGAGCGGCTTAACGCGCATGACGGCGGGCGAAGCCCGCCGCTTCACTCGCCCGCCTCACTCACCCATGGCGATCAGGCTGGCGTTGCCGCCGGCGGCCGCCGTGTTGACCGTCACCGTCTGCTCCAGCGCGAAGCGCTTGAGGTAGTTGGGGCCGCCGGCCTTGGGGCCGGTGCCCGACAGGCCCGAGCCGCCGAAGGGCTGCGTGCCGACCACCGCGCCGATCATGTTGCGGTTGACGTAGCAATTGCCGACATCGAGCCGCGACAGCACGCGCGCCACCGTGGTGTCGATGCGCGAGTGGACGCCCAGCGTCAGCCCGTAGCCGCTCGCCTCGATGGCGTCGAGCACCCCGTCCAGCTCGTTCGCCTTCCAGCGCACGACGTGCAGCACGGGACCGAAGATCTCCTCTTTCAGCTCGGCGGGAGCGGAGAGCTCGAAGATGTGCGGCGCGACGAAATAGCCCTGCGCAGGGGCGTCGCCGGCGTAGCGCGTGATCGCGTCACGGCGCAGCCGGGCCACGTGCGCGTCGAGGCGTTCCTTGGCCTCGGCGTCGATCACCGGCCCGACATGGACGTCAATCGCGGTCGGATCGCCGAGCTTCAGCTCGGCGGCGGCTCCGGCGATCATCTCGATCATGCGGTCGGCGACGTCCTCCTGCACGCACAGCAGCCGCAGCGCCGAGCAGCGCTGGCCGGCGGAGCGGAAGGCGGAGGTGACGACGTCGTCCGCGACCTGCTCGGGCAGGGCGGTGGCGTCGACGATCATGGCGTTGATGCCCCCCGTCTCGGCGATCAGCGGCACGATGGGCCCGTCCTTGCCGGCGAGCGTTTGGTTGATGCGCCGCGCCGTCTCGGTGGAGCCGGTGAAGGCGACGCCCGCCACCCCCGGCGCGCCGACCAGCGCCGCGCCGACAGCGCCGTCCCCGAGCACGAGCTGCAGCGCGGAGGACGGCACGCCGGATTCGTGCAGCGCCTTCACCGCCTCGAAGGCGATGAGCGGTGTCTGCTCGGCGGGCTTGGCCACCACGGCGTTGCCCGCCGCCAGCGCGGCCGAGACCTGGCCGAGGAAGATGGCGAGGGGGAAGTTCCAGGGGCTGATGCAGACGAATACGCCGCGCCCGCGATGCAGCAGCCGGTTGTCCTCGCCGGTCGGCCCGGGCAGCGCTTCGCCCTCGCCGAACAGCTCGCGCGCCTGCGCCGCGTAATAGCGCAGGAAGTCGACCGCCTCGCGCAGTTCGGCGACGGCGTCGTCGAGCGTCTTGCCCGCCTCGCGCTGGAGCAGGTCGAGCAGCAGGCCGCGGCGGTCCTCCAGCGCCACGCTGGCGCGCAGCAGCGCGTCGGCGCGGTCGTGGGCGGGCGTGCGCTCCCAGGCGCGGAAGCCGCGCCGCGCCGCCTCGATGGCTTCGACGGCCAGCGAAGCGTCGGCCTCAGCCACGTCGCCAACTGCGGTGCGCGCGTCGGCGGGGGAGAGCACGGGCCGGGCGGCGCCGCCGCGCGGAGCCCCGTCGACCAGCGAGGAGGCCAGCACGTCCCGGCGCTGGGCACGGATTTCGGCCATCAGGGCGTCCAGGCTGTCGCGATGTCCCAGCTCGACGCCGCGCGAATTGCGCCGCTTCGGACCGTAGAGGTCGCGCGGCAGCGGCACGCGCACGTTGCGCGCCGCCTCGGGCCGGCCGACGATGTCGGCGGGCCGCTGCAGCAGCGCAGCCACGGGAACGGCGGGGTCGGCGGCCACCGAGACGAAGGAGGAGTTCGCGCCGTTCTCCAACAGGCGGCGCACGAGATAGGCGAGCAGGTCGCGGTGGCCGCCCACCGGCGCGTAGGTGCGGCAGGCAAGCCCCGGCTCGTCCTCGATCAGCGTCTGGTAGAGCGCGTCGCCCATGCCGTGCAGGCGCTGGAACTCGTAGCCCTCGGTGTCGCCGGCGCGCTCCAGGATGGAAGCGACGGTCAGCGCGTTGTGCGTGGCGAATTGCGGGTAGATGCGCGGGCGGGCGGCGAGCAGCTTGCCGGCGCAGGCCACGTAGTTGAGGTCGGTCATCGCCTTGCGGGTGAACACCGGGTAGGCGTCCAGCCCGCGCTCCTGCGCGCGCTTCACCTCGGTGTCCCAGTACGCGCCCTTGACGAGGCGCACCATCAGCCGGCGGTCGAGCCGCGTCGCGAGGTCGACGACCCAGTCGATCGTCGCGGCGGCGCGCTTCTGGTAGGCCTGGATGGCGAGGCCGAACCCGTCCCAGCCGGCCAGCGACGGGTCGGCGAGCACGGCGGCGACGACGTCCAGCGACAGCTCCAGCCGGTCCGCCTCCTCGGCGTCGACGGTGAAATTGAGGTCGTGCTCCTTGGCCTTGCGGGCGAGGCCGAGCACCACGGGCGTCAGCTCGCGCATCACGCGCTCGCGCGACAGGGCGTCGTAGCGCGGGTGCAGCGCCGACAGCTTCACCGAGATGCCGGGGCGGTTCGGCAGGCGCTCGTTCCCGGCCCGCTTGCCGATCGCCTCGATCGCGTCGGCGTAGCTGCGCGCGTAGCGCTCGGCGTCCTCCTGCGTGCGCGCGCCCTCGCCGAGCATGTCGAACGAGTAGCGGAACAGCCGGCCTTCCCCGGAGCGGGCGCGGTCCAGAGCCTCGCCGATCGACTGGCCGAGCACGAAATGGTTGCCGAGCACGCGCATCGCCTGGCGCGTCGCCGTGCGCACCGTGGGCACGCCGAGGCGCTTGGCGAGCGAGGCGACGATGCCCTCCGGCGTCTCGCCCGGCTGGATCAGGCGGGCCGTGATGCCGAGCGCCCAGGCCGAGGCGGAGACCAGCAGCGCGTCGGAGCGCGTCTCGTGGCGGCGGAAGTCGCCCTGGCCGATCTTGTCCTCGATCAGCCGGTCGGCGGTGGCGGCGTCCGGCACGCGCAGCAACGCCTCGGCCAGCACCATCAGCGCCAAGCCCTCGCGGCTCGAGAGCGAGTAGGCGCGCAGCAATTCCTCCACCCCGCCGAGCCCGCCGGAGCGGTCGCGGATCGCCTCGATCAGCCGCGTCGCGCGCCGGTCGATCCGCTCCTCGGCCTCCGGCGTCGGCGCCGGGGCGAACATCAAAACGCGGGCGATCTCGGCGTCGTCCGGGGCGTAGGCGGCGCGGAACGGGGCGATGGACGGCTGCGTCGGCATGGGGCGAATCCTCGGACGTTTCCAGGAAGGCGTCGGCGCGAAGGCGAACTCGCGGAAAATACAAGGAATGCGGTGGCGTTTCGATGCCGATTTGTGCTAGACGACCGCGTCTTTCCCTATGTTGAAGCCTCTTGATAGCGAAATCGCCGCATGGATCAGCTCGATCGCACCGACCGCAAGATCCTCAACCTGCTGCAGGGCGACGGCAGGATCACCACCGTCGACCTCGCCGACAGGATCGGTCTATCTCCCACCGCGACCAGCGAGCGCGTCAAGCGCCTGTTTCGCGAGGGCTACGTCACCGGCTTTCGCGCCACGCTGGACCCGGTGAAGCTGGGGCGCGGCCTGCTGGTGTTCGTCGAGGTCAGCCTCGACAAGACCACCCCCGACGTCTTCGAGCTGTTCTCGACCGCCGTGCGCCGTTCGCCGGAGGTGCTGGAGTGCCACATGGTGGCCGGCGGGTTCGACTACCTGGTCAAGACCCGCGTGGCGGACATGGCGGCGTACCGCCATTTCCTTGGCGAAATCCTCCTCTCCCTGCCCGGCGTCAAGGAGACGCGCACCTACGCGGTGATGGAGGAGGTGAAGACCGACGGGCTGCTGCCGGTCTGACGCCTCAGTCCTTGGCGGGGGCGGGCAGCGCCGCCTCCGGCTCGTGGCGCGTCTTCCACAGCGAGACCGCGACGCCGGCGGCGAGGATGGCGAAGGTCGCGCCCAGCGAGATCGCCGGCGGCACCTTGGCGATGCCGAGCATGTCGGCCACGACGATCTTGCCGCCGATGAAGATCAGCACCGAGGCCAGCGCGTATTTCAGGTAGGCGAAGCGGTCGATCATCGCCGAGAGCGCGAAGTACAGCGCCCGCAGGCCGAGGATGGCGAAGATGTTGGAGGTGAAGACGATGTAGGTGTCGGTCGTCACCGCGAAGATGGCCGGCACCGAGTCGACCGCGAACACCGCGTCGGCGATGTTCACCAGCACCAGCACCAGGAACAGCGGCGTCACGGCGGTCGCGAGCCTGCCGGTGCGCGGGTCGCGCTCGCGCACCACGAACGCCTCGCCGCGCAGGCCGTCGGTGACGCGGAAGCGCCGGCGCATGAACTTCAGCACCGGGTTGGTGGAGACATCGTAGGCCTTGTCGGCGGCCAGCAGCATCTTCACGCCGGTGGCGATCAGGAATGCCGCGAACAGCCACAGGAGCCAGCCGAACTGCGACACCAGGGCCGCGCCGACGCCGATCATCACGCCGCGCATGACGATGACCGCCAGCACGCCCCAGAACAGCACGCGGTACTGGTAGGCGCGCGGAATGCCGAAATAGCCGAAGATCATGGCGATGACGAAGATGTTGTCCATCGAGAGGCTTTTCTCGATGACGAACCCCGTCAGGTACTCGACGCCAGCCTGCGGCGACACCGACCACCACACCCAGCCGCCGAAGGCGAGGCCCATGGTGATGTAGAAGGCCGACAGCAGCAGGCTCTCGCGCGTCGAGATCTCCTTGGAGCCGCGGTGCAGCACGCCGAGATCGAAGGCGAGCAGGGCGGACACGACGCCGCCGAAGACGAGCCACATCCACAGCGGCTTCGCCAACAGGTCGATGGTCAGGAAATCGGGCATCCAGGGCTCCCTCGTCATTGCCGGAACAATGGCGCCGACATCGCGGAAGCCTTCGCTTCCGCCAGAGGGGCCCGGTCGCCTCGGCGGAGATCGTGACGGCCGCGCTCGCCGTCAAGGGGCCCGCCCGAAAAAAGCGTAAGCGACGCGGTCTCCGCCCGTCGAAAGGCGGAAGTCCTCCCTCGCAAGGCGGAGCATCCTTCGCAAGGCGGACCATCCCTCGGAAGGCGGACTTGGGTTTGCACTGCAACAAGCGTAGGGTTCGCCCCGTTATTCCGAGATGCGCAACGCCATGCTTCCCCCCGTTCGCGATTACGACGCGCTGATGCGCGAGTTCCGCTGGTCGATTCCGCGCCGCTACAACATTGGCGTCGACGTCTGCGACCGCTGGGCCGCGACCGATCCCGCTCGCATCGCCATCCTCGAGGTCGATGCTTCCGGCGCGGCGACGGCGACGAGTTTCGCGGAGTTGCGCGCCGCGTCGAACCGCTTCGCCAACGCGCTGCGCCGCGCCGGCGTCGGCCGGGGCGACCGCGTGGCGCTGCTGCTGCCGCAATCGCTCGACCTCGCCATCGCGCACATCGCCGTCTACAAGCTCGGCGCGGTGGCGTTGCCGCTGGCCGTGCTGTTCGGCGTCGACGCGCTGGCCTACCGGCTGGAGGACGCCGGCGCGTCCTGCCTTGTCGCCAACGCTGCCGGGCTCGCCAAGGTCGCCGCCTCGGGCGCGGCGCTGCCGGATCTTCGCGCCGTGTTCAGCGTCGACGGGCCGGAGGGAAGCGCCGCCGGCTTCCGGGAGGCGATGGAGCGCGAGAGCGACGATTTCGCGCCGGTCGACACGCTCGCCGACGATCCGGCGATGATGATCTACACCTCCGGCACCACCGGCGCGCCCAAGGGCGCGCTGCACGCCCATCGCGTGCTGCCGGGGCACCTGCCTGGCTTCGGGATGGTGCACGAGTTCTACCCGCAGCCGGGCGACCGCATGTGGACGCCCGCCGACTGGGCCTGGGCCGGGGGCCTGCTCAACGCCATGCTGCCCTCGCTGCACTTCGGCGTGACGGTGGTGGCCCGGAAGTTCGAGAAGTTCGATCCCGAGGAGGCCTTTCGGCTGCTGCAGGACCACGGCGTGCGCAACGTCTTCGCGCCGCCCACGGCGTTGCGCATGCTGCGCGCCGTCAAGTCACCGCGCGAGCGCTTCGACCTCGATCTGCGCACCGTCGCCTCGGCCGGGGAGGCGCTGGGGGCCGAGACGCTGGCCTGGGGCCGCGAGGCGCTCGGCCTCACCATCAACGAGGCGTTCGGCCAGACCGAATGCAATCTCGTGCTCGCCTCCTGCGCCGCCATCGGCGTCGTCAGGCCGGGCGCGATCGGGCGCGCCGTGCCGGGCCATGCGGTCGGCATCATCCGGCCCGACGGCGCGTTGTGCGAGCCGGGCGAGACGGGTCAGATCGCGGTGCGCCGGCCGGACCCGGTGATGTTTCTCGGCTATTGGGGGCGCGAGGAGGCGACCCGGGCCAAGTTCCTCGGCGACTGGATGACGACCGGCGACCAGGGCGTGGCGGACGAGGAGGGCTATGTCCGCTTCCTCGGCCGCGACGACGACGTGATCACTTCCTCCGGCTACCGGATCGGTCCCGTCGAGATCGAGGACTGCCTGCTGCGCCACGCGGCGGTGAAGATGGCGGCGGCGGTCGGCAAGCCGGACGCGCTGCGCACCGAGATCGTCAAGGCCTTCATCGTGCTCAACGCCGGCTACGCGCCGGGGGATGCGCTCGCCGCCGACATCGGCGCCTTCGTCCGCGCCCGCCTCTCGGCCCACGAATATCCGCGCGAGATCGAGTTCGTCCCCGAGCTGCCGCTGACCACGACCGGCAAGATCATCCGCCGCGAACTCCGCGACCGCGCCCCAATCGCCCCAAAGGGCGGACGCCAGTCCACCCATCCCCCCAGCCCCGCGGCGTGAGCGCAAAGGCGGACGACGTCCGCCCGTTCCCGGAACCCCGCAGCGTAGCGGAGGGGTATCCGGGAGCCAGCGCATGGATGTTGCCGCGAAGCGGCGCTTCATCGGCCTTTTCATTTGGACGCGCTGACGCGCGGCATGTTGCGCTGGGTCCCGGCTCCGGTTCCGCTGTCGCTGCACCGGTCCGGGAACGGGCGGGCCGGAGGCCCGCGATGCAGATCGACCGGCGCTCAATTCCGCGCTTGACATGCGAAGGAATTTATGCCTATATTCCTCTCGTCCTCACCCGAGGAAGGGGCGTCTGCAGCGTGGCCGATGCGGGTGGGGGGCGGTGGCCGGTTCGAGGGAGC
>NZ_JANCLU010000021.1 GCF_024294805.1 Alsobacter ponti | reverse complement strand
GCCCGGCGGCGGCGGCAACCTGATCGGCAACACCAATCCCTGGCAGCCCGACCGCAACCGCTATCGGCCCGGCCAGGGCAGCAAGCCGGCGCTCGGCAGGCCGGGCGGACCGGGCGGACCCGGCGGACCCGGCGCGGCGACCCTGCCCGCCGGACCCGGCGGCGGACCGGGAGGCGGTCCGGGTGGTGGGGGTCTTGGCGGCAACGGCGCAGGCGCGATCGCCGGCGGCGTGGCCGGCGGCATCGCAGCGGGCGGACGGCCGGGCGCGCGGCCCGGGCAGGGCTTCGCCCCCTCGACACGGCCCGGCGGCGGCGCGGCGACGCGCCCGGGCGGCAGCGGCTTCGAGCGCCCGGCCACGCGGCCCGGCGGCGGCGCGACGACCCGGCCGGCGACCCGGCCCGGCGGCGGCTCCGCCACGCGGCCGGCCACGCGGCCGAGCCCCAAGGCGAGCGCGCCGCGCGCTCCGCGACCGGCCTACTCCGGCAATCGCGGCGGCCCGAGCCGGTTCACCGCCCCGGGCGGGCGCGGCCCCTCCGCCCGGCCCTCGCGCGCGGGCGGCGGGCGCGCCATGCGGCCTTCTGGCGGCGGACGCGCCGCGCCGGTGCGTCGCGGAGGCGGCGGCGGCCGGGGCGGCGGACGGGGCGGCCCGGGCCGCTGACGGCCCCGGCGAACCTCGCTCCCGCGCGCCGCGTTTCACCGAAGGCCGGCCCCCCGCGGGCCGGCCGGGATGGCAGGAGGCGCACATGGTTCACACCACGGTGGACCCCGAGCGCGGGCTCGTCGTGATCGAGCCCGACGGCCCGCTGCGGCAGGAGGACTTCGAGCGGCTGCGCGACCAGCTCGCGCCGGTGGTGAGCCAGGGCCGGCTGCGCGGCGTCGTGCTGCGCGCCGCCAACTTCCCCGGCTGGTCGGACTTCGACGCCTTCGCCGCGCACGTCGCCTTCGTCAAGGACCACCAGCGCAACGTGCAGCGCGTCGCGGTGGTGTCCGACAGCCCGCTCCTCAAGGCCCTGCCGGCCTTCGCCCGCGTGCTGATCTCCCCGGAGATCCGGCACTTCGACGCCGCCGACTTCGAGGCCGCCGAGCGCTGGGCCGCCACCGGCGAGGCGACGGCCTGAGCGGCGGCCCGTCAGCCTTCCGGCAGGTCGCGGCCCAATCCTCCGCATCGTTCGTGTCGAAGTTTCGGATTCCGCCGACGAAGCAGTGGAAGTCTCGAACGAGGGACGAATTCCGTTCGAAACAGCAGGCGAAGTACATCGATTCGTCGTGGAATTCCGCAGAACAAGAAGAACGCGAGCGGAAGCTTTGCCGTAAGCTTCGTCGCGCGAAAGTTAATCGGAGCGGCTATTGATCGCCCGCCGGGGCCGACGTACATTGATCATCATTCGCAGTATTTCCCTCGAAGGCGAGTGAGCCAGGACAGGTCCAGACTTGCCCACCAAGGCCACGAGACGCGCTCCGATCACCCCACCGCGACCCCTCGGCCTCGCGCCGCGCAAGCCCGATGAAGTGGCCGCGCTGTACGAGCTGACCGACCGCCTCTACCGCGCCGAAACCCCCTCCGACGTCTACTCCGCCGCCCTCGACGCCATCGAGAACGCGCTCAGTTGCGACCGCGCCTCCATCCTGCTTTTCGACGAGGCCGGGGTCATGCGCTTCGTCGCCTGGCGCGGCCTGTCGGACGCCTACCGCGCCGCCGTGGACGGCCACTCCCCCTGGAAGCGCGGCGAGCGCCCGCCGCAGCCGATCTTCGTCAGCGACATCGCCGCCACCGACGAGTCCGACGAGATCAAGCGCGCCATCCTCTCCGAGGACATCGTCGGCCTCGCCTTCATCCCGCTGGTGGCGCGCGGGGGCGTCGTCGGCAAGTTCATGACCTATTACGACCACGCCCACGCCTTCACGGCGCGCGAGATCGAGCTGGCGGTGACCATCGCCCGGCAGGTCGGCTTCAGCCTCGAGCGGACCCAGGCCGACCAGGCGCGCGCCGCCGCCGAGGAGGCCCTGCGCGACTCCGAGGAGCGGTTCCGACTGATGCTCGAGAACGCGCCGGCGATGATCTGGATGAGCGACACCGAAGGCGGTTGCCTCCACCTCAACCGCCGGCTGCGTGAGTTCTGGGGCGTCCCCGACAATGGCATCGACGGCGCGAGCGCCTTCGACTGGACCCGCACCATACACCCCGACGACGCGCCCGACCTCCTGGCCCGGATGGGCGACGCATTGGCGCGGCGCGCCCCGACGCAGGTGCGGGCGCGCTATCGCAACGCCAGGGGCGACTACCGCGTGCTGGTCACCGATGCGGAGCCGCGTTTCGGCGAGACCGGCGAGTTCCTGGGCGTGATCGGCGTCAACACCGACGTCACCGAGCGCGAGGAGGCGGAACGCGCCCTGCGCGAGAGCGAGGAGCGGTTCCGGCTCGCGGTCGAGGCCGCTCCCAGCGGCATGGTGATCAGCGACGAAGAGGGCACGATTACGCTGGTCAACGAGCAGGCCGAGCGCCTGTTCGGCTACGAGCGGCACGAGCTCGTCGGCGCGTCCATCGAGCTCCTGGTGCCCGCCCCCTCCCGCGCGGCGCACGCGGACATGCGCGAGGGCCAGGGCGGCGAGCGGCGCAAGCGCATCATGGGGGCCGACCGCGTGGTCACCGCGCGGCGGAAGGACGGGACGGAGTTCCCCGCCGAGATCGGCCTCAGTCCCATCCTGTCCGCCACCGGGCGGCTGTGGCTCGCCGCCGTCGTCGACATCAGCGAGCGCCGCCGCGCCGACGCTCAGCGCGACCTTCTGCTGGCCGAGCTCAACCATCGCGTCAAGAACACGCTGGCGGTCGTGCAGGGCATCGCCCACCAGACGTTCAAGGGCGGCGGCGCGACGCCGGCGGCGCGCGCGGCCTTTGAAGGCCGGCTGCACGCGCTGGCTCTGGCGCACAGCATGCTGACGCGCACCAACTGGTCGCACGCGCCGCTGACCCAGGTGGCCGGGGACGCGCTCGGGACGGCGGCGGTGGCGCGCCACCGCATCGCCATCTCGGGCCCGACCCTGCTGCTCGCGCCCAAGGCGGCGCTGGGCGTCACCATGGCGCTGCACGAATTGCTGACAAACGCCATCAAGTACGGCGCGCTCTCCAACGACCAGGGCACGATCGAACTGAAATGGGAGCTGGTCGAAGGCTCGCCGGCCCGCTTCAGGCTGGAATGGCGCGAGCGCGGCGGCCCGCCGGTGACCCCTCCGGCCCGGCGCGGCTTCGGCAGCCGCCTCATCACGCGCATCCTCGCCGACGACCTCGACGGCGACGTGCAGCTCGGCTTCGAGCCCGACGGCGTGTCCTGCACGATGACAGCGCCCGTCGCGCGCCTGGCGGAGGCGTGACATGGAGACCCCTGACATGGACCCGCTCGATGGAAAGCGCATCCTGGTCGTCGAGGACGAGGCCGTCATCGCCGCGATGATCGAGGATATGCTGGAAGATCTCGGGGCCGTGGTCGTCGGGCCGGTCAACACGGTGGCGCGCGGGCTGGCGCTCGCCGGCGACGCGGCCATCGACGCGGCGGTTCTGGACGTCAATCTGCGCGGCGAGCGGGTCGATCCCGTGGCGCGACTGCTGGCGCGTCGCGGCGTCCCGGTGGTGATCGCCTCGGGATACGGGGAATCCGGGGAATTCGAGCACGACGGCGCGGTGCTGACCAAACCGTTCACGCTCGCCGACCTCGGCCGCGTGCTGGAAAGCGCCCTGCGGGACGCCGGCGACCAGAGCGGCGGCCGGCTTGTGACCCAGACCTAGCCGCGGCTAGGTGGCGGCGACTTGCCGGGGCTCGCCGATGGCCGAGCGCACCGCCGCCTCGGCGGCCTTCACGAAGCGCGAACACGGACCCTCGGGGCCGATGCTCTGGCGGCTGACGCGCGCCCCTTCGAGCATCAGGTAGAGCGTGTCCGCGAGCAATTCGGCATCGTCCGCGCCGGCGGCCCGGCACACCACCGCGAGTCGGTCCCGCTGCGCAATCTTAAACGCCTCGATGACGGCTCGGGCCGGATGGTCGTCGTCCTCGTGAAGCTCGACCGCCGTATTGGCGAGGTCGCACCCGCGCTTCTCGCGCTCGAGATAATCGCCGGCGAGCCGGATCCAGGCGCTCAGCTGGGCGCGCGCGTCGCCCGCCGCCTCGATCGCCGTCCATTTCCGGTCGAACTTCTCGGCCTGGTGGCGCAGACACTCCGCGATGAGCTCGTCCTTCGATCCGAAGTGACGGTACAGCGTCATCTTGTTGGTGCCGGCCGCCTCGGCGATGGCGTCCACGCCGATGCCGCGGATGCCATGACGCCGGAACAACTCGGTCGCCGTATCCAGGATGCGATCGCGCGGCTTCGACTTGGCGCAGATCTCGTCCACGAGACCCTCCTTCGACGGATTTCGACCAGCCCCCTTGACGTGGGTGTGACTGGTCTGTAACTTCCCGCTTGTTACTGACTGGTAACACCTACATTCAGGACGGTCAAGGAGTGGAATTCCGGACGCCCAGGCGCCAATCGCCCCGGGCGAACGCCTTCCTTTTTGCCGGAAAGGAGATTGCCATGGCCCATCGCGAGGAACTGACACTCGACGAGGTCTTCGCCGACCCTCTCATCGTCGCGCTGATGAAGGCGGACAGGGTCGACGGCGCGGCTCTTCGCCGCTCGTGGTCACGGATTGCCGACCGCCTTCGCAAGCCGGCGGCCAAGACAGCGCCGGAAGACGATCGCTGGCGCGCGCTCGTCGACGACTGCATCTGCGCCTCCCGGGCGAGCCGAGCGAGGGCTCGCGGCCTCACGGACGCGCTGTAACCGACACTTTTCCCGGCCGCCCTCCCCGGCGGCCGGCTGTTGCGAAAGAGGGCCTCGGACGTCTGGCGGATTCGCCGGCCGGTCCCCAGCCGGCCGCCTCGCCCGAGCCCCTCACGGACATCGCCAAGGACATCGTCATGTCACCGAAACCTGAAATCGGCGCGCCGTGCCGCGGGCCGGACGCCACCCCCTTTGTCTTCGACGCCGCCGACCGGCCCGTCGCCGCCGGCCCCGCGCGGGCCGGCCGAACGGTCGTGTCGGGCTTGGCGGTCGCCCTGCTTCTCGCCCTCGGCCTCGGCGGACTGTCGGGCGGCGGATCGATCCCGCAACCCTCGGCCCACTCCTCGGTCGAGCGTTCCGCGCCCGGCACGCCTGTCCGCCATGCGTTCGATCCCGGAAGCTGCGAAGCCGTCTCGCTGGAAGGGACGCTGCGGACCGATGCCGGCGCAACCGCGCTCGCCATTTCGTTTTCTGGCCGGCGCGCCGAAACCGGCATCGAGGGCGCGGACGCCCTGACCGTCGTTCACGCCACCTGCGACGAGGACTCCATCGCCTTCGCGTTGGAAGGCCCGAACGGCGCGGACGGCTCCTGCCTGCTTTCGCTGAACGGGCCGCGAGCGGCCGGCGATTGCGCCTGGCCCGGGCGAGGCGACGCCGCCATCACAGCGATCGTCGATCGCGTTTCGGAGCTGGAAACCGGCTCAATCGCGCCGCACGAGTCCCCGGCTTCCGGCGACTGAACCCCTTCCCGGGGTTCGGACAGCGAGCGGTTCCGCCCCCCATGGCGGGCCGCTCGAACCCACACCGATTCAACGTTCCCTCACGACGACAGCGGCACAACCTTTGGTACAATACAGCGCGCTCTTGTAATATTCGGATTTTCGAATATATCAGTTCCCGGGAGAGCAGAGACCCGTCTCCAGGGGGAGAAACAAGAGGCGCGCTCTGAACCGGAGGATTGAACATGGCACGCATCGTCGTCCTGGGCGCCGGTCTCGGTGGCACCATCATGGCCTACGAATTGAGGGACGCCGTCCGCCCCGAAGACACGGTGACGGTCGTCAACAAGGGCTCGACCTATTCCTTCGTCCCGTCCAACCCCTGGGTGGCCGTCGGCTGGCGGCAGAAGGAGGAGATCGAGGTCGACCTCGGCCCCGTGCTGAACCGCCGCGGCATCGCCTTTAGGCCCGAGGGCGCGAAGCGGATCGATCCCGACAACAACCGGATCGAACTCAACGACGGCTCGGCCCTCGACTACGATTACCTGGTGATCGCGACGGGCCCCGAGCTGGCCTTCGACGAGATCGAGGGGTTCGGCCCCGCGGCCAACACGCAGTCGGTGTGCCACGTCGACCATGCGCTTCAGGCCCGGGAGGCGTTCGAGAAGCTGGCCGCCACGGGCGGTCCGGTCGTCATCGGCGCGGCCCAGGGCGCGTCCTGCTTCGGTCCCGCCTACGAATTCGCCTTTATCCTCGAAACCGCGCTGCGCCGCCGCAAGGTGCGCGACCGCGTGCCGATGACCTTCGTGACGCCCGAGCCCTATATCGGCCATCTCGGCCTCGACGGCGTCGGCGACACCAAGTCCCTGCTCGAAAGCGCGCTTCGCGAGAAGCACATCAAGTGGATCACCAACGCCAAGGTGGTGAAGGTCGAGCCCGATGTAATCCACGTCGAGGAGGTGAACGAAGACGGCTCGCTGAAGGCGAAGCACGAGCTGCCCCATGCGTTCTCGATGCTTCTCCCCGCCTTTCGGGGCGTCGAGGCGGTGCGCGGCATCGAGGGCCTCACCAATCCGCGCGGCTTCATCCTCGCCGACAAGCACCAGCGCAATCCGAGGTACCCGAACATTTTCTCCGTCGGCGTCTGCGTCGCCATTCCGCCGATCGGCAAGACGCCCCTTCCGGTCGGCGTGCCCAAGACCGGGTTTATGATTGAGTCCATGGTGACGGCTACCGCCCACAATATTTCCGCGCTGCTGCGCGGCCAGCCGGCGAACGCGGTCGCGACATGGAACGCCGTGTGCCTCGCGGATTTCGGCGACACCGGCATCGCCTTCGTGGCCCAGCCCCAGATTCCGCCCCGCAACGTGAACTGGTCGGCGTCGGGCAAGTGGGTGCACGCCGCCAAGATCGGCTTCGAGAAGTACTTCCTGCGCAAGATCCGGCAGGGCAAGAGCGAGACCTTCTACGAGAAGCTGGCGCTCGACATGCTGGGGATCACCAAGCTCAAGGACATCCACGAGGAGGTGTCGTGAGACGCCTCGCCCAACCCAAGGAGACATGACATGACGCTCGATCGCGCGGTTCTCGCCTTTGCCGGAATGATGGTGCTGCTCTCGGCGGCGCTGGTGTACTTCGTTTCGCCGTGGTTCCTGCTGTTCACCGCGTTCGTCGGCCTGAACATGCTGCAATCGGCCTTCACCGGCTTTTGCCCGGCCGCCATGTTCTTCAAGGCGGCTGGCTGCAGGACCGGCGAAGCGTTTCGCTGAGTTCGCGCCGGGGGCGGCGCGATGGGCGGCCCAAACCCCGCCGCGCCGCGCTACGCGGCGCCGCCCTTCCGGGGGCGCGCGGCCTCATCCGGGGCGGGGCAGAACGTCGCCTGCAGCACGTCCACGATGCGGATGACGCGATCGTCGGCCAGGCCGTACCACATGGTCTGGCCTTCGCGCCGCGACCTGACCAGGCCGTCCTTGCGCAGCAGCGCCAAGTGCTGGGAAGCGACGCTCTGGCGCACGCCCAGCAGGGCAGCCAGTTCGCCGACCGAGGCCTCCCGGCCCGCGACCGCGCACAGCAGGCGAAGCCGAACAGGACTCGCCATCGACTTCAGGAATTCGCTGGCCTCGTCGGCCGCTGCTGAAAGCTTGGCGATTTCCGCGTTCATGACTTAATTATGCGGACTTTCGAATATATATGTCAAACGAAACGACCACCCGCCGCAGCCTTTCGCCGTTCCGGAGCCACGACATGCGCAACGCGCTCTTTCTCGCACTCCTGCTCTCGACGGCGGCGGCCGCCACGCCGTCGCTCGCCGGTGAGATCGTTCTGAAGCCGACCACGGTCCAGGACATGAAGGCCGTGTTCGGGCAGGTGGAAAGCCGCGACACCGCGCCCGCGCGGGTGCGAACCGGGGGCACTCTGGTGTCGCGCACCGTCGAGGAAGGCAGCGTCGTCAAAGCCGGCGACGTCATCGCCGTGGTGGCCGACGAGAAACTGGCCCTGCAACTCCAGGCCGTGGACGCGCGGCTGAAGGCGCTCGACGCCCAGCTCGACAATGCGCGCACCGAGCTCGAACGCGGACAATCGCTTGTCTCCCGCGGGGCGGTCACGCAGAGCCGGCTCGACCAGCTCAAGACTTCCGTGGACGTGCTGCAGAACCAGATCGAGGCGGCGAAAGCGGACCGGGCCGTCATCGAGCAGCAGTCGACGGAAGGTCAGGTGCTCGCGCCCAAGGACGGAAGGGTGCTGACCGTGCCGGCCGCGCCGGGCTCCGTCGTGCTGCCCGGCGAGACCGTCGCCCGCATCGCCGCGGGCGGCTACTTCCTGCGGCTGGCCCTGCCGGAGCGGCACGCTGCCCGCATCAAGGCCGGCGACCCGGTGAGCGTCGGCGAGCGCGGGCTCGGCCCGGCGGCCACCGACAGCGCGCCGCGCCGCACCGGCCGCATCGTCAAGGTGTACCCGGAGCTGGAGGGCGGCCGCGTCCTGGCGGACGTCGAGGTCGAGGGGCTGGGGGACTTCTTCGTCGGCGAGCGCGTGCCCGTGTGGATCCCGGTCGCCGAGCGAACGGCGCTGACCGTCCCGGCCAACGCCGTCATGACGCGCAACGGCATCGATTACGTGCGCGTCGTCGGCGACGGCGGTCCGCTCGACGTGCCCGTCATCCTCGGCCGTGCGACGTCCGACGCGGGGGACAAGCGCATCGAGGTTCTGTCGGGCCTGCGCGCCGGCGACCGCGTGGTGACGCCATGACCGGCCTCCCCTCCCAGCCTCCGAAGCTCGGGCTCGCGGGCGCGCTGACGCGGTTCTTCATCCGCTCTCCGCTGACGCCGCTTCTGCTGCTCGCCTCCTTCGCCCTCGGCCTCGTGGCGCTTGTCACGCTGCCGCGCGAGGAGGAGCCCCAGATCTCGGTTCCGATGGTCGACGTCCTCGTGCGCGCCGACGGCCTGCGCGCCGAGGACGCGGTCAAGCTCGCCACCGAGCCGCTGGAGACCATCGTAAAGAGCATCAACGGCGTCGAGCACGTCTATTCGCAGACGAAGGACGACGCGGTGATGGTGACCGCGCGCTTCGTCGTGGGCACCAGTTCGGACGCCGCCATCCTGCGCGTGCACGAGAAGATCCGCGCCAACATGGAGCGGATCCCCGTCGGCATTCCCGAGCCGCTGATCGTCGGCCGCGGCATCGACGACGTGGCCATCGTCGTGCTGACGCTGACGCCCAAGCCCGAGGCGGCGGCAAGGTGGGACGCCAACGGCCTGACTCGGATCGCGCGCGACCTGCGCGTCGCCATCTCCAAGCTCGACGATGTCGGGCTGACCTACCTCGTCGGCGAGCAGCCGGAGACGATCCGCGTCGAGCCCGATCCGGAGGCGCTGGCAAGGGCCGGCGTCACGCTCCAGCAGCTCGCCGCCAAGATCGAGGGGGCCAACCGCTCGTTCCAGGCGGGTCAGGTCCGCGACGGCGGCCGGCAGGTGCCGCTGATGGCCGGCCAGACGCTGCAGGGCTTCGACGAGATCGGAAACCTGCTGGTCACGACACGCGACAACAGGCCCGTCTATGTCCGCGACCTGGCCACCATCTCGCTGGCGACCTCGCCCGCCGAGAACCGGGTGACCAGCATGACGCGCGGACCGAACGGCTTCGTCCAGACGCCGGCCGTCTCGATCGCCGTCGCCAAGCGCGCGGGCGCGAACGCCGTGGTCATCGCTGACCGCATCGTCGAAAGCGTGGGCCACCTGAAGGGCGACCTCCTGCCCGCCGACCTCGACGTCACGGTGACGCGCAACTACGGCGAGTCGGCCAACGAGAAGGCCAACGAACTGCTGTTCCATCTCGGCCTGGCGACCATCTCCATCGTCCTGCTGGTCGCGTTCGCGATCGGATGGCGGGAAGCGGCGGTGGTGGCGCTGGTCATCCCGACCACCATCCTGCTGACGCTCTTCGCCGCGCGGATCATGGGCTACACGCTCAATCGCGTGAGCCTGTTCGCGCTCATCTTCTCCATCGGCATCCTGGTGGACGACGCCATCGTGGTGATCGAGAACATCGCGCGGCACTGGGCGATGAACGACGGGCGGTCGCGCTCGCAGGCGGCCATCGACGCCGTCGCGGAAGTCGGCAATCCGACCATCGTGGCGACGCTGACGGTCGTGGCGGCCCTCCTGCCCATGCTGTTCGTCTCCGGCATGATGGGGCCCTACATGAGCCCCATCCCGGCCAATGCCTCGGCGGCGATGCTGTTCTCGTTCTTCGTGGCGGTGATCCTCACGCCCTGGCTGATGCTGAAGTTCGGCGCCAAGGCGGCGGCCGGCCACGCCGCCGCCGACGCGCACGGCGGCGGGCGCCTCGGCAGGCTCTACGCCAGAGTGGCGACCCCGATCCTGGCCAGCCGGGCGCGCGCCTGGACCTTCCTCCTGCTCGTCGGCGTCGCGACGCTCGGATCGCTGGCGCTGTTCGGCACCAAGAACGTCACCGTCAAGCTGCTGCCCTTCGACAACAAGCCGGAGCTCCAGGTCGTCGTCGACCTTCCGGAGGGTGCCTCGGTGGAGGACACCAACAGGACTCTCCAGGACATCGCCCTGCGTCTCGAGAGCATCCCGGAAATCGTGTCCTTCCAGACCTACGCCGGTGCGGCGGCGCCGTTCAACTTCAACGGGCTGGTGCGCCACTACGCGCTGCGGACCTCCCCGGAGCTGGGCGACGTGCAGGTCAACCTGAAGCCCAAGGCGGAGCGCAGCCGGGCCAGCCACGAGGTCGCGCTCGACATCCGCCGCCGCCTCGCGGACCTCGCCCTGCCGGCCGGGACCTCGGTGAAGGTCGTCGAGCCGCCGCCCGGCCCGCCGGTGCTGGCCACGCTGCTCGCCGAAATCTACGGCCCCGACCCCGAGACCCGACGCGCCGTGGCGACGAAGGTGCGCGAGGCGTTCGCCAGCGTTCCCTTCATTGTCGACGTGGACGACAGCTTCGGCCAGCAAATGCCGCGCGCCCGCGTGACGCTCGACCAGGACAATCTGGAGTACCACGGCGTCGAGCAGCGCGACGTCTACGACACGCTCCGCGCGCTGGAGGGCGGCTCGACCGTGGGCTATTCCCACCGGGGCGGCGGACGCCAGCCGATCCCGATCCGGCTCGAACTCTCCAAGGAGAACCGGGTGATCGACGAGCGCATGCTCGCCACGCCGGTCCCCGCCAACGTGCTGCCGGGCAACCGCACCGTGGTGGAGCTGGGCGACGTGGTCAGCGTCCAGCGCGAGCCGTCCTCGTTCCCGGTGTTCCGCCACAACGGCCGTCCGGCCGAGATGGTGACGGCGGAACTCGCCGGCGCGTTCGAGGCGCCCATCTACGGCATGCTCGCCGTCAACGACGCCATCGCCAAGGCGGACTGGGGCGGCCTCGAAAAGCCGGTCGTGGCCCTGCACGGCCAGCCGCTGGACGAAAGCAAGCCGACCCTGCTGTGGGACGGCGAGTGGGAAGTGACGTGGGTGACGTTCCGCGACATGGGCGGGGCGTTCATGATCGCCCTCGTCGGCATCTACATCCTCGTCGTCGCGCAGTTCGGCTCGTTCAAGCTGCCGCTGGTGATCCTGACGCCGATCCCTCTCACCTTCATCGGCATCATGCTCGGGCACTGGCTGTTCGGCGCGCCGTTCACGGCGACGTCGATGATCGGCTTCATCGCGCTCGCCGGCATCATCGTCCGCAATTCGATCCTGCTGGTCGACTTCATCCGCCACGCTGACCGGGCCGGGCGCTCGCTCAAGGAGATCGTCGTGGAGGCCGGCGCGATCCGCTTCAAGCCGATCCTGCTGACGGCGCTCGCGGCCATGATCGGCGCGGCGGTGATCCTGGCCGACCCGATCTTCCAGGGCCTCGCCATCTCGCTCCTGTTCGGCCTCGCGTCCTCGACGCTGCTGACGGTGCTGGTGATCCCGGCGATCTACGTGGTCCTAAGGACCTGACCTCGCGCGCCCCCGACGTGAGCCATCCCCCAAGGGCCGACGCTTCGCTCGCCGAGGCGGCGGCCCTTCCCGTCTCT
This sequence comes from Alsobacter ponti, assembly GCF_024294805.1. Taxonomy (GTDB): domain Bacteria; phylum Pseudomonadota; class Alphaproteobacteria; order Rhizobiales; family Beijerinckiaceae; genus Alsobacter; species Alsobacter ponti. The sequence continues at coordinate 66,977 of NZ_JANCLU010000021.1, read as the reverse complement.
CGAAGGCGCTGGTGCCCGCAGCCGGACTCGAACCGGCACACCCGAAGGCCGCAGATTTTAAGTCTGCTACGTCTACCAATTTCGTCATGCGGGCAGGCCGCCAAGGGTTATCGGGGAGCGCCGCGCGCGGCAAGGGTCCTCACAGCATCGGGCGCATGCTGGCGGCGAGTTCCTGCGTGGCGAAGAAGTCGACCTTGCCGTTCGCCATCACGGGGACGGACGCCGTGACGAGAATGGCCTTGGGCACCCAAAGCTCCGGATAACCCCGGTCCTGCGTGTAGGCGAGCAGCGCGCTCCTGTCCGCGTCGGCCATGTCGGTCACCAGCACGATCTGCTCGCCCTTCCGGACATCCGGAAGCGTGACGGCGACATGCGTGGCGCCCGGCCAGAGCCCCGCGGCGAGGGTCTCGATGGCGCCGAGCGACACCATCTCCCCGCCGATCTTGGCGAAGCGCTTGGCGCGGCCAAGGATTCGCACGAAGCCCTCGTCGTCGATGCCGACGATGTCGCCGGTGTCATGCCAGCCGTCGGGGGGCGGCACGAGCACGCCGGGGCGGTCGGCCAGCATGTATCCCAGCATGACGTTGGGCCCGCGCACCAGCAGGCGCTGGCCCTCCGCGAGACCCTCGACCGTCTCCTGCCGCGTCTCGATGCCCGGCAGCATCTGGCCCACGGTGCCCGGCCGGTTGCCGGCCGGCTGGTTGACGGCGATCACCGGCGAACACTCCGTCGCGCCGTAGCCTTCGAGAATCAGCGTCCCGAACCGGCCCCACATGTCGCGCGTCTGGTCGCGCACGCGCTCCGCACCGGCCACGACGAAGCGCACGCTGTCGAGATCGCCCGGCTCGGCGGCCCGCGCCCAGCCCTGCAGGAACGTGTCGGTGCCCAGCAGGATGGTCGCCTGCACGGCGCGGCACAGGCGCGGCACCTGCCGGAAATGCAGCGGGCTGGGGTAGAGCACCGCCTTCATGCCCGAGAGCAGCGGCAGCAGCACCCCGCCCGTGAGGCCGTAGCTGTGGAAGACGGGCAGCGCGTTGAGCATGACCTGCGCAGGGCCGAGCGGCGGCGAGCCGATATGCGCCTCGATCTGCCGGACATTGGCCAGCAGATTGGCGCTCGACAGCACGACCGCCTTCGGCCGGCCCTCGGACCCCGACGTGAACAGGATCACGGCGGGGTCGTCCGGCCGGCGGGCGTGCCGGCGATGGACCATTCCGGCGAACAGCGTCGCCAGGACCCCGAGCGCCTTGTCGAGCGACGTTACGCTCTGGCGCACGTCCTCCAGGTAGACGATCCGCGCGGCCGGCCGGCCGGCGGCGGGATCCGCCTCGGCGAGGCCGCTGACGATCTCGTCCAGCTTTCCCTGCTCGACGAAGCGCCGGGACGTGACGATGGTGCGAATTTCGGCAGTGGCGACGGCGGAACGCAGATTGGCCAGCCCGGACGTGAAGTTCAGCATGGCCGCGACCCGGCCGTGCGCCCACAGCCCCACCAGCGTCACCGCCACCGCGTTGACGTTCGGCAGCAACACGCCGATCGGCTCGCCGGGGCGCGCATCGGCGACGAGCTTCCGACCCAGCACCAGCGCTGCGAGGATCAGCCGGCCGTAATTGAGCGGGCTGCGTTCGGGATCCTCGACGATCGGCGTCTTGGGCCCGAAACGCCGGCTGGCGTCCAGGATGGCCTGGAACAGGCTCTGGCGCGTGGTGGCCGGGTCGAACTGCGTCAATGAGCCCGCCTTTCCGGGTGTTCCGGCGCTAGCCCCGGCTGACGTCCGAGATCGGCTCCTGGAAGGCCAGCCCGAGATCCCAGGGGAAATAGATCCACGTATCCTGCGACACTTCGGTGATGAAGGTGTCGACCAGGGGGCGGCCCAGCGGCTTGGCGTAGACGGTCGCGAAATGGGCTTTCGGCAACATGTCGCGCACGACCCGGGCCGTCTTGCCGGTGTCGACGAGGTCGTCGATGACGAGAATGCCGGCCCCGTCGGGGCCGCCGAGCGCCACCACCTTTTCGGCGATCTCCTTCAGCACCCGCAGTTCGCCCTGCGAGGTGTAGTCGTGATAGCTCGCCACGCACACTGTCTCGATCAGCTTGATGCCGAGTTCGCGCGCCACGATCGCCGTCGGCACGAGTCCGCCCCGCGTGATGCAAACGACGGCCTGGAACGGGCCGGACGACGCCAGCCGCCAGGCAAGCGCGCGGGCGTCGCGGTGGAACTGGTCCCAGGAGACGGGGAAAGCTTTGTTCTGCGGATTGGACATGGCGATCCTTCGGACGGGGCGTGACTCAGGGTTTCTCGGCGCGCTCGGATTCCAGCCGAGACAGCATGGCCTCGACAGCGGCGGCGGCGGCGGCCAGCACCGCCTCGTCGCGCGCCCGCACCACGATCTGGTTCGTGAACCGCTTGCCGTCGAACGACGGGTAGGAGCCGATCACGACGCCCGGATGCTCCTTCTGCACGGCGCCCAGCGCCGTGCCGTACAGCCCCTCGGGAAGGGCGCGCGTGTCGATGGAGACGGACTGCATCTTCACGCCCGTGCGCAGCGTGGGCGCGACGGCGTCGAGCATCGCCTGCATGATCGACGGCACGCCGGCCATGACGATCACGTTGCCGATGCGGAAGCCCGGCGCCTTGGAGATCGGGTTCTCGACAAGGTCCGCGCCGTGCGGGATGCGCGCCATGCGCAGCCGCGCCTCGGTGAGGTCCTCGGCGTTGGCGTAGCGCTCGCGCAGCATGGCGACGGCGCGCTCGTCGTGCGAGATGCCGACGCCGAACGCCTTGGCGACGCAATCGGCGGTGATGTCGTCGTGCGTGGGGCCGATGCCGCCGGTGGTGAAGACGTAGCTGTAGCGGGCGCGCAGCGCGTTCAGCGCGTCGACGATCTCGGTCTCGTCGTCGGGCACGACGCGCACCTCGCGCAGGTCGATGCCCAGCGCGGTGAGATAGTCGGCGACGTAGCCGATGTTCTTGTCCTTGGTCCGGCCCGACAGGATCTCGTCGCCGATGACGAGAAGCGCGGCGGTGACGATAGCGGCGGCGTTGGGCATCGGGCGGACTCCGGTTGCAGCGGGTTTAGCCCGCCCTCCCCCGCCGCTCAAGTCAGGCGCGCCCGGCGCGGCGCTCGAAGATCATGTTGTGCCGGGTGCGCCGGACCATCTCGTAGCCGCGCGCCTTCAGCAGCGCCACCACGTCGACCTGCCACCGGCGGGCGGCGTTCTCGATCAGGAAGAGCCGGGGAAGCAGGTCGTCGGAGGCGGTGCGCAGGAACGGCTCGAGAATCAGGTCCTCCGCCCCGTGCACGTCCAGCTTGATCGCGTCGACGCGGGTGAAGCCTTCCTGCTCCATCAGTTCCGCCAGCGGACGGGCGGGGACGCGCACCGACGGCCCCCGGCTGAGCCCGACGAACTTGACGCTGGACTGGCCGTTGTTGCGGCTGTCGATGAACAGCGTCACGTCCCCCGACTTGTCGGCCACCGCGCAGTCCAGCGCCTTCACCGTGGCGAAGGGGTTCTGACGGATGTTGAACACCAGGCGCTCGAAGATGGCCGGCTGCGGCTCGATGGCGAGCACCCGGCCGGTCTGGCCGGCCCGGGCCGCGACGAACAGTGTATAGCCGCCGACATTCGCCCCCACGTCCACGAACACGAACCCGTCGCGGATGCGCTCCTCGAGGAAGGCGCGCTCCTCGGGGTCGAAATATTGCGGCGTGAAGACGAGCCGCTTCTCGCAGACATTGTTGTAGGGGAACAGGCGCATCCGCGCGCCCAGCGCCTCCACGTCCAGCGGCTGGCCGTGCATCCGCATCAGCGCGAGCTTGCGCAGGACATAGGCCAGGCGCTGCCCGAGCCAGTGGTTCGGCATGGCGCGCGTATGGCCGATCAGCTTGGCGGTCCAGCCGGTCGGCCGATAGGCGCCGAAGGCCTGGGGCTCGGCCGAAGCGGGAACGTGCTGGGTATCCGTCATCTCGCGGGCACGACTAACCCGAAGCGGCGGGGAACGCCAGTGGGTGGGTTCACGGAGCCGCGACCGCTCATTCAACTTGCGCGCCGCGCCGCTTTGCCCCATGTGAGGGGTGGAAAGGGAGCCCCCGGAACCAGCGAATGACGTTCGTCGAAGCCACGCAGGTCGCCGGCCGCAAGACCGGCGAGATCAAGCTCCACGGGCCGGAAGCCTTCGAGGGCATGCGACGCGCCGGGCGGCTGACCGCCGAGGCGCTGGACCTGCTCGTGCCCATGGTCCAGCCGGGCGTTTCGACCGAGACGCTCGACAAGCGGATCTTCGAATTCGCGATGGACCACGGCGCCTACCCCGCGCCCCTGATGTACCGCGGCTACCGCAAGGGCATCTGCACCTCGATCAACCACGTCGTGTGCCATGGCATCCCCAACGAGAAGCCTCTGCGCGAGGGCGACATCGTCAATATCGACGTAACGCTCGTGCTCGATGGCTGGCACGGCGATTCCAGCCGCATGTACCTCGTGGGCGAAACCCCGCGCCGCGCCGCCCGCCTCGTGGAAGTGACCTACGAGGCGATGATGCGTGGCATCGCCGAGGTCCGCCCCGGAGCGACGACAGGCGACATCGGCGCCGCCATTCAGGAATTCGCCGAAGGCGAGCGCTGCTCGGTCGTGCGCGATTTCTGCGGGCACGGGCTCGGCCGCCTGTTTCATGATGAGCCGAATATCCTGCACTACGGCCGCCGCGGCGAAGGCGTGCCGCTCAAGCCGGGCATGTTCTTCACCATCGAGCCGATGATCAATCTGGGTCGCCCCCACGTGAAGGTGCTGGGCGACGGCTGGACCGCCGTGACGCGGGACCGCTCCCTTTCGGCCCAGTTCGAGCATACGGTCGCCGTCACCGAGACCGGGGTCGAGATCTTCACGCTCTCGCCGCAGGGGCTCGACCAGCCTCCCTACGCGCCACGCTGAGACCGCGATGCACCGCAAGGCCGACCCCTCCCCGCCCGATGCCGGGGAGGATCATCGGCGCGGCCACCGCCAGAGGTTGAGAGAGCGCTTCTCACGCGCGGGTGCCGCGGGCGTGCAGGAGTACGAGCTGCTCGAGCTCCTCCTCTTCCGCTCGATCCCGCAAAAGGATGTCAAGGGCATCGCCAAGGCGCTGATCGCCCGCTTCGGGTCGCTCGCCGAGGTTCTGGGCGCTCCGTCGGCGCGGCTGTGCGAGGTCGACGGCGTCAAGGAGGCCGTGGCCACGGACCTCAAGATCGTCGAGGCGGCGGGCCGCCTGCTGGCCAAGGGCGCCGTCGCCGACCGGACGATTCTCGCCTCCTGGAGCGCGGTGATCGACTATTGCCGCGCCGCGATGGCGTTCTCCGACGTCGAGCAGTTCCGCATCCTGTTCCTCGACAAGCGCAACCGGCTGATCGCCGACGAAGTGCAGCAGACCGGGACCATCGACCACACGCCGGTCTATCCGAGGCAGGTGCTCAAGCGCGCGCTGGAGCTGTCGTCGTCGGCCATCATCCTCGTCCACAACCATCCCTCGGGCGACCCCACGCCCTCGCAGGCCGACATCAAGATGACGCGGGAGATCGCCGAGATCGGCAAGCCACTCGGGGTCGTGGTGCACGACCACATCATCGTCGGCCGCAACGGCCATGCGAGCCTCAAGGGACTGCGCCTGATCTGACGTGCCCGAAATCGCGGCAAGCTGCCTTAAACTTGGGCGTGCGATCGCGCGGCCAAGGCGCGATCCATCCGCCTTTGTCTGGCACGGGCTTTGCCGCTAGCCTGCGGTGACGAGGCGTGTCAGCATCGTCGACGGGGAGTGGGCATGGGTGCTGCATTCGACGAAATGTCTCTCGAGGACGGCGGTATCCGGGACGGATACGTGTCCCTCAAGCGCTGGCTCGATACGATGCCGGCGGACCACATCGCCCTGCGCCGCAGCCAGGCCGAGCTGTTCTTCCGCCGCATCGGCATCACCTTCGCCGTCTATGGCGACGCCGAGGCGACCGAGCGCCTGATCCCCTTCGACATCATACCCCGCGTCATCACCAAGCCCGAATGGCAGCGGCTGGAGGCCGGCCTGGTCCAGCGGGTCAACGCCCTCAACGCCTTTCTGGCCGACGTCTACAGCCGGCGGGAATGCCTCAAGGCGGGGATCATCCCCGAGGACCTGATCTTCCGGAACGCGGGCTTCAGGCCGGAGATGGACGGGCGCCCCGTGCCGCACGGCATCTACACCCACATCGCCGGCATCGACATCGTGCGCGTCGACGCCGAGACGTTCTACGTGCTCGAAGACAATGCCCGCACACCCTCGGGCGTCTCCTACATGCTGGAGAACCGCGAGGTGATGATGCGGCTGTTCCCCGAGCTGTTCGCGGAACATCGCGTCGCGCCGGTCGAGAACTATCCGGACTCGTTGCTGGCGACCCTGCGCTCGGTGGCCCCGCCCTCGGCGTCCGGCGATCCCGTGTGCGTGCTGCTGACGCCGGGCCAGTACAATTCGGCGTTCTACGAACACTCCTTCCTCGCCGACAAGCTCGGCATCGAGCTCGTCGAGGGCTCCGACCTGTTCGTCCGGGACGAGGTCGTCTACATGCGCACGACCGAGGGGCCGAAGCGCGTCGACGTCATCTACCGCCGCATCGACGACGATTTCCTTGACCCGCTCGCCTTCCGCGCCGACTCCGTGCTGGGTGTCCCGGGCCTGATGAGCGCGTACCAGGCCGGAAACGTCACGCTGGCGAACGCGGTCGGCACCGGCATCGCCGACGACAAGGCCGTCTACAGCTACATGCCCGAGATCATCAAGTTCTTCACCGGCCAGGAGCCGATCCTGAAGAACGTCCCGACCTTCCGCTGCCGCGAGCGCGACAGCCTGGCCTACGTGATGGAGCACCTCCCCGAGCTGGTGGTGAAGGAGGTCAACGGCTCCGGCGGCTACGGCATGCTCGTCGGCCCGCACGCCACGCGCCAGCAGATCGAGGAGTTCCGGCGCAAGCTGAAATCGGCCCCGGACGGCTTCATCGCCCAGCCGACGCTGGCGCTGTCGACCTGCCCGACCTTCGTCGCATCGGGCGTCGCGCCGAGGCATGTCGACCTTCGCCCCTTCGTGCTGTCCGGTTCGGACCGGGTCCGCATCGTGCCCGGCGGGCTGACGCGGGTGGCGCTGAAGGAAGGATCACTCGTGGTGAATTCCAGCCAGGGCGGCGGAACCAAGGACACGTGGGTGCTCGATGCTTAGCCGGACCGCGGACAATCTGTACTGGGTCTCGCGCTACGTCGAACGCGCCGAGTTCCTGGCGCGCATCCTCGACGCGACCGCCCGCCTCGCCACCCTGCCCACCGCCTACGGCGGCAAGGGCAATGAGTGGGAAAGCACGCTGCTGACCTCCGGCGCGGCGGAGCTGTTCCACCAGCACTACGACGAGGCCAATGAGCGCAACGTCACGCATTTCCTCGCGTTCAGCCCCGACAATCCCTCCTCCATCCGCAGTTGCATGGAGCGTGCGCGCGCCAATGCCCGCGCCGTGCGCACGGCGCTCACCGGCGAGATGTGGGAGACCATCAACAGCTCCTACCTCGAGCTGCGCCGCTACAATTCCGGCGACATGAACCGCGAGCAGTTCGCGCGCTTCCTCGAATGGGTCAAGACCGCGTCGCTGACCTTCGATGGGTCCGCCTACCGCACCATGCTGCGCAACGACTCCTACTGGTTCTCCCGCCTCGGCGTATACATGGAGCGCGCCGACAACACCGCTCGCATCCTGGACGTGAAGTATCACGTGCTGCTGCCGGAGACCGAGCAGATCGGCGGCAGCCTCGATTACTTCCAGTGGTCGACCATCCTGCGCGAGGTGTCGGCGCTCACCGCCTATCACTGGGTCTACCGGCAGAGCGTCCAGCCCTGGCTCGTGGCGGACCTCCTCATCTTCAACCGGCAGATGCCCCGCTCGCTGGCCTCGTCCTACGAGAACATTGTGCTCTTTCTCGACAATCTCGCCCGCGCCTATGGACGCCAGGGGCCCTCGCAGCGCCTCTCGCGGACCATGATGGCGAAGTTCGAGAACATGAACGTCAAGGAAGTGTTCCAGCAGGTCGGGTTGCACGACTTCATTTCGTCTTTCATCGTGGACAACGACAGGCTCGGCTCCGCCATCACGGAGCAGTATCTCGTCTGACGCCGGCCGGCTGTCGCGTCGCGAACGGGCCGCGCGGAGGTCGTCGGAATGCACCATCGGCCTCGCGCCCGCCCGGCGCGACGCTCGCCAAGGGACGCCGCATGAGAATTCGCGTCTTTCACCAGCTGACCCACGAGTTCGCGCCGCCCGCGAAGCAGTTGATCCAGACCCTTCGCCTGACGCCGCGCAACCACGAGGGCCAGTACGTGGCGCATTGGCGCATCGAGGTGGACATGGAGAGCCGCCTGCGCCAGAGCGCGGACGCGTTCGGCAATTTCACCCATGTCCTCTCGGTCGACGGCCCGGTCGAGCGGCTGACCCTGACGGTGGACGGCGTGGTGGAGACGCACGACACCACCGGAATCGTGCGCGGCGCGCTGGAACGCTTCCCCCCGGGCCTGTACCTGCGGGAGACGCCGCTGACCCTGCCCGACGACACGGTCCGGGCGCTCGCCGAGGAGATCCGCGCCGACATCGGCCCCGAGGCCCTGCCCTTCCTGCACGGGCTGATGAACCGGCTTCATGCGGAGGCGTCCGTCGCGCCGCAAGGCAGCGGCGGCCCGGCCGAGAACGCGGCCTCTGCATCGCCCCTCGACGATGCCGAGGGTCTGGCGCATCGGTTCATCGCCGCCGCGCGGCACGCCGACATTCCCGCCCGCTACGTCACCGGTTACCTCTGGCGCGACAACGAACGCCAATCGCAGCGCGGGCTGCACGCCTGGAGCGAGGCCCACGTGGCCGGCCTCGGCTGGATCGCCTTCGACCCCACCGTCAACGCCTGCCCGACCACCGCGCACGTGCGGGTGGCCGTCGGGCTCGACTCGCTCGGCGCCGCCCCGATCCGCGCCAGCCGCTACGGGTTCGGGGAGGAAAACCTTGACGTCAAGGTGCAAGTCATGGCCCAGAGCCAGTCCCAGAACTGAGGCCGCGAAGCCGGAATCCCTTTTCGATGACCTACTGCACCGGAATTCTCGTCCGCGAAGGACTCGTGATGATCGCCGACACCCGCACGAACGCGGGGTTGGACAACGTCTCCACCTATCGGAAGCTTCACGTCTTCGAAACGCCGGGAGACCGCATCCTCGCGCTGGCGACGGCCGGCAACCTGTCGATCACCCAGTCCGTCGTCAGCTACCTCAACGAGGGCCTCACCAATCCCGAAACCGGGGATCTCGAGACGCTGATGGACGCGCCCACCATGTTCCGCGCGGCGCAGCTCGTCGGCCGCGCCCTGCACAAGGTGCGAGCCACGGAAGGCCAGAGCCTCGACGCGGCGGGGGTGAAATTCGACGTGTCCTTCCTGCTGGGAGGCCAGATCCGCGACGCCGCGCCGCGGCTGTTCATGATCTACGCGGCGGGCAATTTCATCGAATGCGGGCAGGAGATGCCCTATCTCCAGATCGGCGAGCACAAATATGGCAAGCCGATCCTGGACCGCGCTGTTAACTTCAACACCACGCTCGGCGACGCGCTCAAGCTGGGGCTGATCTCGATGGATTCGACGATGCGCTCGAACCTCGGCGTGGGGCTGCCGATCGACATCGTCACCATGCGGCGCGACACCCAGCGCTGCGAAATCGTGCACCGCATCGAGGCGGGAGAGCCTTATTTCCACGACCTGCGAGAGCGCTGGTCGGCGGCGTTGCGGGCGGCTCACATCGCGATTCCGCCGCCCCCCTATAAGCCAGTGGAGGTGGATAAGGCATAAACCTTATTCCCCAACCAGATAGAAACCTGTGCTGAGCCATATCTTCGGTTGTAATGCGGCCGGATCTGGCGAATGCCCTGGAAGAAGCTGACGTATAATCAGCACGCGGTGACCGCCCGGATCGTGTGGCCGGTCGCGGCCGTGCTGCTGTCGATGCTCGCGCTCGCCTGTTTCGTGCTTCTGTGGACCGGCCAGCGCACGGACGAATTGGCGCAGGAGCACCAGACCCGCCACCTCGCGGCCACGCTCGATGCGCAAGCCCGCGTCACCATCGCCGCACTGCGGCTCGCGGCCGCCGAGCCGGAGACCATGGCCGCCCTGCAGGACGGCCGCGCCTATGCCCGCGCGGAAGCTTCCCGGCTCGGCGATCACGCCACCGTCTTCAACTCCGTGTTCCTGATCGAGCCCGACGACAAGCTGCTGTCGGGGCGCGTGGGGGACGCCCCCGCCGACGAGGCCAGTTTCGCCGCCGCCCTCCCCGTTCTCGCGCCGACGCTCGCCGAACTGCGCGATCGCCTGGCTCGCGCCACCCTTCGCGACGGGGAGCCCGGCGCTCCGGTGTCCGGCGTCGCCCGCCTGGTCGTCACGGCAGAGGGGCTCCTGTTCGTCGCCGCCACGCCGGTGGACTCGACGGAAGGCGCCTTCAGCCCGCGCGTGCTGGCGGGGACGCGGCCGCTGCCGCTGACCCATCTGCGCGACGCTGTCCAGGGCGGCGGCTCCGGCAATCTGCGCCTCGTGGGGCCGGCGGCGGCCCCGGAGGCGAGCCTTCCCGTGCTCGACGCCTCGGGAGCCGTAGGCGCGCGTCTGACGTGGGATCCCGAGAGGCCGGGACTGCTCGTCGTCGAACGCGTCATGCCCACCCTGGTCATGGCTCTGCTGGCGGTGACCCTGTTCTCCGGCTTCATGTTCTCGCACGTCCGCGAGGTCACGACCGAGCTCGTCGCGCGCGAGGCGAAGGCGACCCACCTCGCCCATCACGACGCGCTGTCGGGCCTGCCCAACCGGTCGCTGTTCATCAAGAGGCTTGACGACGAGCTCGCGCATCTGGCGCGCGGCCACCAGGGCCTGGCCGTGCTCTTTCTCGACCTCGACAAATTCAAGGAGATCAACGACACGTTCGGCCACGCGGCCGGCGACCAGTTGATCTGCACCATCGCCAGCCGCGTGCAGAGCGTGCTGCGCGGATCCGATCTCCTGGCCCGGTTCGGCGGCGACGAATTCGCGATCGTGCAGACCCATGTGCGCACGCCCCACGACTGCGCCACGCTCGCCAACCGGATCCTCGATGTCGTCCACGAGCCGGTCGAGCTGGAAGGGACGCTGGCGCATGTCGGCGTCTCGATCGGCATCGCCATCGCGCCCGAGAACGGCACCGACCGGGACCGCCTGATGCACCTCGCCGACCTCGCGCTCTATCGCGCCAAGCACGAGGGGCGCAATCGTTACTCGTTCTTCGAGATCGGCATGGACCAGGCGCTGCGGCTGCGCAAGATGGTCGAGGAGGACCTGCGCGGGGCGATCGAGCGCAGCGAGCTCGAGCTGCAGTACCAGCCGCAATTCTCCGCGGACGGACGCCGGATTGTCGGCGTCGAGGCGCTGGTGCGGTGGAACCACCCCGTCCACGGCAGCGTGTCGCCGTCGGCCTTCATTCCTGTGGCGGAGGAGCGCGGCCTCATCAGCGCGCTGGGCGAATGGGTGCTGCGCCAGGCCTGCCGCTCCGCCCGCAACTGGAAGGGCATCACGGTGGCGGTCAACGTGTCGCCGATCCAGTTCCGGCAGAAGGACTTCGTCTCCACCGTCATCCGCATCCTCGACGAGGAACGGGTCGACCCGACGCGCGTCGAGCTGGAGCTGACCGAGGGCGTCATCGTGGAGGACGCGGACGCCGCCGAGAACGCGATGATGGACCTGCGCGCGGCCGGACTGCGCTTCGCGCTGGACGACTTCGGCACCGGCTACTCGTCGCTGATCTATCTGCGCCGCTTCGCCTTCGACAAGATCAAGATCGACCGGTCCTTCCTGGAGTCGATGGAGACGACCGGCGAGAGCGCGATCCTCGTCCACTCCATCGTGCATCTAGGCCGCGCGCTGGGCCTGACGGTGACGGCGGAAGGCGTCGAGACGGCCGAGCAACAGCGCTTCCTGCAGGCGGTCGGCTGCCACCAGGTGCAGGGCTATCTGTTCTGCCGGCCGGTGTCGGCCGAGAAGATCGACGAGCTCCTGGGCCTGGTGGGCGAGGACGGGACGATCAAGCCGCGCGCGGCGGCGTAAGGCTCAGAAGATCGCCGTCGCGCTGGCGATGACGGCGAACACGAAGCCCAGACTCAGGCTCGTGCCGACCATGCCGACGGCAAGTCCGCTGACAACCACGTAGCCGTCGCGCTCGACGAGGCCGAGGCCCACGAGGCAGACGGCCAGGCCGAGCGGGATCTGCCCGATGAAGGGCGCCGCGAAAACCAGCGCCAGCGAGAAGGCGAGCAGCACCACGCCCATGACGCGAAGCGCCGGCTCCGAATGGAACACCACGAGCCGGGGCCGCGCCGCCCGCTCCAGCCAGACGAGCCAGGGCAACGCCCGCGCCGCCGCCTTGCTCACCACGTCTCGCGCGAGGGTGCGGTCCAGAAGCCGCCTCGGAAGCCAAGGCGAGGGCCATCCGACCACGAGCTGAAGCGCCACGAAAAACAGCAGGATGCCGCTGATGAGCGGGATCGGCGGCGGCATTGGCAGACAGTTCGGCAAGCCGAGCACGACGATCAGCAGCGCGTAGGTGCGTTCGCCGAGCGCGGCGACGATCTGCCTGACGCTGATCCTGTCCTCAGTTCCCGCCGCGAGCTGCATGAGGATGTCGGATGTGCGGCTTGGGCCCTGGGACATGATTCCGTTCAAGCAAACGGGGCCGACACGGCCCCGCGACGTTCATATCCCACTCGCCAAATGAGGCCAAGCAATGTCCGCCGCGGGCAGCCGGCGTCAGAGCTCCGCCGAAGCGGCCGCGAGGTCCTGCCGGATCGCCTGCGACGCCTCGCGAAGCTCGGCCGCGCCACGCTGGCGCGGCCTCGGCACCGCGATGCTTTGGGAGACGCGCAGCGCGCCCGGCGCGCCGCCCAGCGCGACGATCCGGTCGGCGAGGTAGACCGCCTCCTCGATGTCGTGGGTGACGAACAGCACCGTCTTGCCCGTGCGTTCGCGCACGCGCAGCAGCTCGTCCTGGAGCGTCTCGCGGGTCAGGGCGTCGAGGGCGCTGAACGGCTCGTCCATCAGCAGCACGTCCGGGTCGACAGCGAGGGCGCGGGCCAGCGCCACGCGCTGGCGCTGGCCGCCCGAGAGCTCGTGCGGATAACGGTCGCCATAGGCGGCGAGGCCGACGAGGCTCAGGGCGTCCGCGGCCCGCGCGAGGCGGTCGGCCCGGCTCAAGGGGCCGCGTTCCAGCCCGAAGCCGACATTCGAGAGCACCTTGCGCCACGGCAGCAGGCGGCCGTCCTGGAACACGAGCGCGACCGGCAGCAGCGAGCCCTTTCGCGGCGGCGCGACCGCGACCGTACCGGCGCTGGGGCGGCTCAACCCGGCGATCACCCGCAGCAGGGTCGACTTGCCGACGCCCGACGGCCCGACGATGGCGACGAACTCGCCCCGCCCGACGCTGAGGTCGAGGCCGCGCAGCACCTCGGTCCGCCGCCCCTCCCGGACATAGGAGAGGCCGAGCCCGGAAACCTTGATCAGTTCGTCCGCCATCTCAGGACTTCCACGCGAGAATGCGGCTCTGCGCGATCACGAAGAGCGTGTCGATGACGCCGTACAGCGTGGCCATGGTGATCATGTAGACGACGACGATATCCGTCGCGAGCAGGCTGGAAGCCTGCATCATGCGCTGGCCGAGCCCCGCCACGCCGAAGATCTCGGCCGCCACCACGGCCATCCAGGCCTGCCCCAGCGCGGTGCGCAATCCGGCAAGGATGCCCGGCGCGGCGGCCGGCAGCACGATCTTTGCAAGCTTGGCGAAAGGCGAGTGGTAGCCGAACGCGTCGGCCACCTCGATCAGGTCGCGGTCGACGGCGCGCACGGCGCCGAGCGTGGCGAAATAGCAGATCCAGAACACGCCGATCGCCACGATGAACACCGCGGCGGGCGTCGACACCCCGAACCAGATGATCGCGAACGGCACCCAGGCCAGGCCCGGGATCGGACGGAGCAGCCGCACGACCCAGGACAGCGCCGCTTCGGCCCGCCGATCCTGTCCCGTCACGACGCCGAGCGCGATGCCGAGCGCCGCGCCCGCGACAAGGCCCATCAGGTAGTGGCCGAGGCTCGACTGGATGGAGGACAGCCAGAAGCCGGAGCGGATTTCGCGCAGCAGGGCCTCGGGAATCTGGCTCGGCGCGGGCAGGAACGCCTGGGAGACGACCCCCAGGCGCACAACGCCTTCCCAAATGGCGAGGAAGGCGGCGAGGCCCGCCGCCCCGAGCCCAAGAGAGTATCGAACGCGCACGTCAGCCCGCTCTGGCTTTGCCGTAGAAGGTGGAATCGAACAGGCCTTCCAGCGGGTATTCCTTGTCGAGCGAGCCGAGCTTCACCTGATAGGCCTGCATCAGCCGCGTCGCGTCGACGATGGCGCCGGGGTCGGCGATGAACTTGCTCGCCGGCGACACCAGGGCGGCGCGGATCGTCGCGGTGTCGACGATGCCTTTGCCCAGCACCGCCTCGACATGGGGCGCGACCCGGTCGGGATCCTTCTGGATCAGGTCGACGGCCCTGACGGTCATGTCCACGATGGCCTGCGCGGTCTTGGGGTCGCCCTGCACCAGCGCGCCGGTGAGCGCCACCACCGTGCCCGGCTGGTTCGGGAACATCTCGCCTCCAAGCGCGACGATGCGGGTGCGCGGGTCGCGCTTGGTGATGATGGTGACGGCGGGCTCGCGGACCGTCGCGCCGTCGACCGCGCCGGTCAGCAGCGCCTGCTGGGTCGCGTCGATGCCCATGGGCACGATCTCGACGTCGGCCTTGTCCGCCTTGGCGACCTCCCACAGCCAGTATTGCATCGTGGTGTTCGGCACCGAGCCCGCCGGCTGCGTGGCGAGGCGGGCGGCCTTGCCCTGCTCCTTCCGGAACGCCGCGAAGGCCTGGGCCGGGCTGACGCCCTGCTTGAAGTGACCGGCCAACTTGCCGCCGGCCACCATCACCAGTTCCTCCACCGCCGTGGCGGTGACGACCCGGATGTCAATTCCCTTCGCGCGGGCGACGGCCAGCGGGGCCACGCCCGCCACGTAGATGTCCAGCGTGCCCGAGGCGAGCGCCTGGATCATGTTGGGACCCGACTCGAAGGTGATGAACTGGAGGTCGAGCCCCGCCTGCTTTGCCCAGCCCTCCTTGTCGAGAACGATGACCGGCGCCGCGCCGAGGATCGGAATGATGCCGACCCGCAGTCTCTGGGCCGCCCGGGCGGGGCTGGCGAGATGAAGCGCGGGCGCAGCCAGGGCGGCGCCCGCGGCTGTGCGCAGCAGGGTTCGGCGAGAAAACATCGGAAGCTCCCGTTAGCGCCTGTCGGCGAGATATCACGGGAGATTTAATTCGATCCGGAAAAAACACAAGACAAATCGGAATTTCTGAAATTTCACATGTCGAATTCGCTATTAGTGGACCCTCAGCTCGCCGTTGCGCACATCCAACTCGGCGGGCCGGATCAGCCGGGCGTGCGCCACCCGCACCGAATGCAAGGGGCCTTCGAGCTTGGTTTGCCAGAACTGGAGAAAGCCTTGGAGCACCGGGAAATCCGGCGCCACGTCGTAGTCCTGCCAGACATAGGCCTGCAGCAGAACCGGGTGGTCCGGCATCCGGTAGAGGATCCGGGCCGTCGTCAGGCCATAACCTTTCAGCTGTTTGATGAAGTCCTGCGAAACCATGCAACCTCCGGCCTAGCTGCCTGAAGTCGGGTCCGCCGAGGCTCGCCCGACTCTCGGGTGAAGAACTTCGCTCCCCGAGGATGGTTCACGATCGTCAAGATGAAGTAAAGATTTGCGTGTTCTATCAGAGACTTGGCAGCCGGCCTGGAGCCTTGCTAACAACGCCGTCAGTCTTGGGCGCGGCGAACCCCACCGCTCCGCAATTGCGCCAGCAGCTCCGGCGTGTCGACGTCGAAGGTGACGGATTCGTCGGCGACCGGCACCTCGACGACGCTGTCCCTGCGGGTCGCGAGCAGCTTGCGCGCGCCGGCGTCTCCCGAGAGCGCCGCAACGTCGCCAAACAGGGAACGGGCGAGAAGCACGGGGTTGCCCCACTCGCCCGCAAGGGTGGGAACGACGGCCGGCGCGTCGGAATGACTCTCGAACGCCGCCACGAGCCGACGGACCAGGCTCGCCTCGACAAGCGGCATGTCGCCGAGCAGCACGACCGCCGCCTCCGCCTCCCCGCCAAGCGCCGCGACGCCCTTGCGAAGCGAGGTCGACAGCCCCTCGGCAAAGTCGGGATTATGCGCGAACGTCACGTCCAGCCCGTGAAGCGCCGAACGGATTTGCGCGTCCTGGTTTCCGGTGACGACGACGACCGGCGCGAGCCCCGCCGCCAGAGCGGCCTCGACCGCGTGGCGCACGAGCGGCTTTCCCTCGAACGTCTCCAGCAGCTTGTTCGTGCCGCCCATGCGGCTCGAGCGCCCGGCCGCCAGGACGATGGCTGCGACGCTCACGCGGGGCCGTCCCCTGCCGTGTCCGGCGCGCCGTGCTCGCGGGGCTGGCCGCGCTGGACGATCTCCATCAGGAGGCCGCCGACGCCCATGCCGGCGATGTCGTCGCCCGTCACGGGGAGGCCGGCGAGCAGGCGTTGCAACACCCAGTCGAAGCCGTTTTCCTTCGGGCTGCGGGCGCAACCCGGCGCGCCGAGAACCCGCTTGCCGGCGACCTCTCCGAGCAGCAGCAGATTGCCGGGATCGACCGGCATGCCGAAGCGCTCCACCCTCCCCCCGGCGGCGACGACCGCCGACGGGATGACATCGCGCCGGTCGGTGATCGCCGACGCGCCGAAAACGACGATCAGGTCCGCCGCGCCATGGGCCAGGGAGGCGATGGCGTCGGCGAGCGCCCGCGTCTCGTGCGGCGTCTCGCGGTCGGCCACGATCGTCGCCCCCGCCGGAGCGAGCCGCTCGCCCAGCACCGTCAACGTCTTGCGCACGACGGAGGGCTTCAGGCCGGGCAGCAGGGTGGAGACGACGCCCACCTGCAGCGGCCGGAACGGCGCGACGGACACGGCCGGGCTCGACCCCGACTGCGCCTGCGACAGCGCCTTGTCGAGCAGCGTCGCCGGCGTCGCGAAGGTGATGATCTTGACCGTGCCGATCATCTCGCCAGGCACCACCGCCCGCCATTCGGGGAGGGTCGCGACGGTGATCGCCTCGTCGATCCGGTTGACGCCGTCCACCAGCGCGCGCCGGACGACCAGCACGCCCGCCGTCTCGGCGAAGAGGTTGGACCGCCCGGTGAACGGCTTTTCCACGCGGACGCCCGGTCCGGCGAAGGCCTGCGCCAGTCGATGCGCCGCCTCGTCTTCCGAAACATCGTCCGGCCCCGGTCTCGCGATCACGACGCTCGCGATTCCGGCCTCGCGCAGCAGCGCGACGTCGGCCCTCGAGATCACCGTCCCCTTCTTCACCACGCCGGCCGGCAATCGCACCGAGTGCGCCGCGATGCCGCCGATCGCCTCATCGAGGGGGACGGGCCCGAACTCCATCGCGGGCTCCGTCAGGCCGCGTCGCGGGAATTGGCGCGCGTGGCGTCGGCGCTCAGCCGAAGGCTGGCGGTGATCTCGCCCATGATCGACAGCGCGATCTCGGCGGGACTGATCGCCCCGATGGGCAGCCCGATCGGAGCATGGATCCTGGCGATCTGCGCGTCGCTGAACCCGGCGTCCTTGAGCCGCTGGACCCTGGCGCCGTGCGTCTTCCGCGACCCGAGAGCCCCGATGTAGAAGCATTCCGAGCGCAACGCGATGGCGAGCGCGGGATCGTCGATCTTCGGATCGTGCGTCAGCGCCACGAAAGCCGTGTAGCGGTCCACCCCGATGCGGGGCAGCACCTCGTCAGGCCACTCCGCATGGAGTTCCACGCGGGGAAAGCGCTCCGGCGTGGCGAAAGCGGTCCTGGGGTCGACGATGGCGATGTCGTGGCCGAGCAGTTTCGCCATCGGCGCGAGCGCCTGGCTGATGTGGACCGCGCCGGTGACGACGATGCGCACCGGCGGCACCTGCACGGCCAGGAACACCTCGCCCTGCGGCGTCTGCGCCATGCGGCTCTTGCCGGCGCGCAACGCCTGGCCCAGCAGTTCGGCGAGAGGATCGGCGGCGATGTCGGCCTCGCGCACCATGCGCTGCGCGCCGGTGGCGACGTCGGTGACCACGACCGTGGCGCGGCGGGCGGCGCGCTCGGCGTTGAGGGCGGTGAGGAGTGCGAGTTTCATCAGTCCACCCTCTCCACGAGCACCTTGATGCGGCCGCCGCAGGACAGGCCGACGCGCCACGCCGTCTCGTCCGCGACGCCGAATTCCAGCATGCGCGGCCCGCCGGACGCGATCACGTCCACCGCCTCGCCCACGACCGCGCCCTCGACGCATCCGCCGGAGACGGAGCCCAGGAAATTGCCTTCCTCGTCGATGATGAGATGGCTGCCGACCGGGCGCGGCGCGGAGCCCCACGTCTCCACGACGGTGGCGATGGCCACGCCCCGCCCCTCGCGCCGCCAGGCCTCGGCCCTGTTCAGGATATCGTCGTCTGTGGACACCATGGCCGGCCTCCCTTCCAGGACAACTCTATTCGCCAGACTACCGCCGATATCGGGCCGGCACATCCGCCACGCAAGCAGATCAGCCCACGCGTTTCAGCCATTTTCGCGGGTCTGCCTCGCCGCTTTCGTCTTCCGCGAGCGCCAGCGCCAGCGCTTCCATGGACGCCAGGTTGTGGATGGGTCGGAACTCGTCCACATGGGGCAGCATGGCGCGGATGCCCTGGGCCTTGGCTTCGAAACCGTCGAACCGCAGCAGGGGGTTGAGCCAGACGAGGCGGCGGCAGGAGTGGTGCAGCCGCTCCATCTCGCGCGGCAGGCCGGCCGAGCCGTCGCGCTCCAGCCCGTCCGTGAACAGCAGCACGACCGCCCCCTGCCCCAGCACCCGGCGCGACCACTCGCGGTTGAACTGGTGCAGGCACGTGCCGATGCGGGTGCCGCCGGACCAGTCCTGCACCTGCGCCGAGCAGCGCGCCAGCGCCTCGTCCGGGTCGCGGCTCTTCAGCGAGCGCGTGACGTTGGTGAGCCTGGTGCCGAACAGGAAGGTGTGAACCCGCCGCCGCTGTTCCGTCAGCGTATGAAGGAAGTGCAGGAAAAGTCTCGTATAATCCGACATCGAGCCCGAGATGTCGCACAGCGCGACGATGGGCGGGTGGCGCAAAGCGCGCTCGTGGAAGGCGAGTTCGATCACCGCGCCGCCGCCGCGCAGGCTGCGCCGGAACGAGCGCCGCGGGTCGATGCGGCGGCCGCGGACGGCGGCGACCATGCGGCGGGTCCGCACCTCGTCGTCAGGCAGTTTCAGATCGGTGATGGCCCGCTGCGCCCTGGCGATCTCGGCCGCCGTCATCTGGGCGAAGTCCTTGCCCTGCAACACTTCCCGCTCGGAAACGGTGAGCCGGGCGGAGACCTCCATGTCCTGCTGGCGGGGCTCGTCCTCCTCCCGCCCGCTCTGCAGCAGGGCCTCGGCGACGCGCAGGGCCCCGGCCTCGGGCTTCTTCTCCTCCTGGCCCGGCGCGGCGGGAGAGCGCGGCGACATGCTGGCGATGATCTTCTCGATCATGCCCTTGCGCCGCCAGAAGATGCGAAACGCCTGCTGAAAGATCTCGGAATGCTCGTGCTTCTTCACGAAGACGGCGTGGAGACTCCAGTAGAAATCGCTGCGGTCGCCCACCCGGGCGGCCTCCACGGCGGCGACGGCGTCGAGCACCGAGCCTGGCCCCACCGGCAGCCCGGCGGCGCGCAGCGCCCGCGCGAAATGGGCGATGTTCTCGGCCAGGCGGCCTTGCCCGCCGGTTTCCGCCACACTCGGCCGATCGCTCAAATCGCGTGCTCCCGCAAGGGCTTGCGCTACACCGCCCGGGCCTTGCCGGTCGCCTCGGCCTTGATCTCGTCGAGGATCGCCTTGGCCTTGCCGGCCTGCATGGCCTGGATGTCGTCCTGGTATTTCAGCAGCGCCCCGAGCGTATCGGAGACCAGCGCCGGGTCGAGCGCCACCGCGTCGAGCTCCACCAGCGCGCTCGCCCAGTCGAGCGTCTCGGCGACGCCGGGGACCTTGAACAGATCCTGCGAGCGGATGGCCTGGACGAAGGCGACGATCTCGCGGGAGAGGCGGGCGGGGGCCTTCGGGGCCTTGGCGCGCAGGATGGCGAGCTCGCGCTCGGTGTCGGGATAGTCGACCCAGTGATACAGGCAGCGGCGCTTCAGGGCGTCGTGAATCTCGCGCGTTCTGTTTGAAGTGACAACGATGATCGGTTTTTCAGGCGCCTTGACGGTGCCGAATTCGGGGATTGTCACCTGGAAGTCGGAGAGGACTTCCAGAAGAAACGCCTCGAACGCTTCATCCGTCCGATCAAGCTCGTCGATCAGCAGCACCGGCGCGCCGGCGGGGTCCGGCGACAGCGCCTGGAGCAGGGGACGGCGCACCAAATAGCGCTCGGAGAAGATGTCGTCCTCCAGCCGCGCGCGGTCGACGACGCCCTCGGCCTCGGCGAGGCGGATCGCCATCATCTGGCCGGCATAGTTCCACTCGTACACGGCCGAGGACACGTCGAGCCCCTCGTAGCATTGCAGCCGGATCAGCCGGCGGCCGAGCGTGCCGGCCAGCACCTTGGCGATCTCGGTCTTGCCGACGCCCGCCTCGCCCTCGAGCAGGAGCGGACGCCCCATCCGCAGGGCCAGGAACACGACCGTCGCCAGCGCCCGGTCGGCGACGTACTCGCCATGCGCCAGCAGCTTCACGGTGTCGTCGATGGAGGCGGGAAGCTGGGCCATAGGTCGGATGCTCACGATGCGGAGAGGCGGCACCGTCGGAACGGTTTGGACGCCTGGAGGTGGACGTACAAGAGTTAAACGACAAGGCGGCCGGGACAAGCCCGGCAAGCGGCCGTCTGCCTTGCGCCGTTGCCTACACTCTTCGAACCTCATAGTTTTCGAGTTGACTTCGTTCCAAGTTAAGCTCCGGATGTCGGTCTCGGGCGTTTCCAGCTATCCCCCAAACAACATTGAGCTGCACCCCCCGACAGAACACATTTCCCTTAAACATCATGAATTCCTGTTTAGGGTTTACGTAACGAACTTCGGCGTCAAAGCCATCGCGGGTCTTTAACTTGAGCGGAATGATAGGAGTCCATTTCTCTTTCACTATCTGCTCCCCAAAAAAGAAAGGCGGCCATTATAGCCGCCTCTTTTTTGGAGTGTAGAACAGCCTTACTTGGCGATGGCGGCGGCGACGGCGCGCTTGGCCATCACGACGATGAGGTGGGCGCGGTAGTCGGCGCTGGCGTGGATGTCGCCGTTGAGGCCGGTCGCCGGAACGGTGACGCCCTCCAGCGACTTCGGCGAGAAGCGCTTCTTCAGCGCCTCCTCCAGCGCCGGCGCGCGGAACACGCCGCTGGCGCCCGCGCCGGTGACGGTGACGCGCACGTCCCCGCCCCGCTTGGCCACGAACACGCCGACCATGGCGTAGCGCGAGGCCGGGTTGCGGAACTTGGCGTAGGCGGCGCGCGAGGGGATCGGGAAGGACACCTTCACGACGATCTCGCCCGGCTCCAGCGCCGTCTCGAACAGGCCGGTGAAGAACTGGTCGGCCGGGATCTTGCGCTTGTTGGTGACGATGGTGGCGTTGAGCGCCAGCGCCGCCGCCGGATAGTCCGCCGCCGGGTCGTTGTTGGCGATCGACCCGCCGATCGTGCCGCGGTTGCGCACGGCCGGATCGCCGATCTCGCCCGCCAGAGCGGCGAGGCCGGGAATGGCCTGCTTCACAACTTCGGATGTGGCGACGTCGGCGTGCTTCGTCATGGCGCCGATGACGAGCGAACGGCCCTTCAGCTCGATGCCGGACAGGCCATCCACCTTGGCGAGGTCGATCAGCACGCCGGGCGAGGCCAGGCGCTGCTTCATGGTGGGCAGCAGGGTCTGGCCCCCGGCCAGCAGCTTGCCGTCGTCGGCGGCCTTGGCGAGCGCGGACGCGGCCTGCCGCACCGTCTTGGGGCTCACATAGTTGAAGGCGTACATGGGTGATCTCCGGAAGGAAGAATGTTCGCGGCTTATTCGGCGGCCATCTTGCGGGCCGCCTTCTGGCAGGCCTTCCACACGGCCTGGGGCGTCGCCGGCATGGCGATGTCCTCGTGGCCGAGCGCGTCGGTGATGGCGTTGATGACGGCGGGCGGCGCGGCGATGGCCCCGGCCTCGCCGCAGCCCTTGATGCCGAGCGGGTTGGAGGGGCACGGCGTCACCGTCGTGCCGACCTGGAAGGACGGCAGGTCGTCGGCGCGCGGCATGGCGTAGTCCATGTAGCTCGCCGTCACCAGCTGGCCGTTGGCGTCGTAGCGCGCGCCTTCCAGCAGCGCCTGGCCGACGCCCTGGGCGATGCCGCCATGGACCTGGCCCTCGACGATCATCGGGTTGATGACGTGGCCGAAATCGTCCACCGCCGTCCACCGCTCGATGGTGGTGACGCCCGTCTCCGGGTCGATCTCCAGCTCGCAGATGTGGACGCCGGCCGGGAAGGTGAAGTTGGTGGGGTCGTAGAACGCCCCCTCCTTCAGCCCCGGCTCCAGCTCCTGGCCGGAGAACTTGTGGGCGATGTAGGCCTGCAAGGCCACCTCGCCGAAGGCCAGCGACTTGTCGGTGCCGGCCACCTGGAAGCGGCCGTCCTTGAACTCGATGTCGTCGGCGGAGGCCTCCAGCACGTAGGCGGCCACCTTCTTGCCCTTGGCGACGACCTTGTCGAGCGCCTTGGAAATGGCCGACATGCCGACCGCGCCGGAGCGCGAGCCGTAGGTGCCCATGCCGAACTGCACCTTGTCGGTGTCGCCGTGGACGACCGAGACCTGGTCGATCGGCACGCCGAGGCGCGCCGAGACGAGCTGGGCGAAGGTCGTCTCGTGCCCCTGGCCATGCGAGTGCGAGCCGGTCAGCACCTCCACGGTGCCCACCGGGTTGACGCGGATCTCCGCCGACTCCCACAGGCCGACGCCGGCCCCGAGCGAGCCCACCGCCGCCGAGGGGGCGATGCCGCACGCCTCGATATAGGCCGAGAAGCCGATGCCGCGCAGCTTGCCCTTGCGGGCGCTCTCGCGCTTGCGCTTGCCGAAGTTGCGGTAGTCGGCCATCTCGAGCGCCTTGTCGAGGGAGGCCGAGTAGTCGCCCGCGTCGTACATCATGATCACGGGCGTCTGGTGCGGGAACTTCCGCACGAAGTTGCGGCGGCGGAACGCGGTCGGATCCTGCCCGAGCTCGCGCGCCGCGACCTCGACGATGCGCTCGACCACGAAGGTCGCCTCCGGCCGGCCGGCGCCGCGATAGGCGTCCACCGGCGCGGTCGTGGTGTAGATGCCGTCGACCTCGCAATAGATGGCCGGGATGTCGTACTGGCCCGACAGCAGCGGCGCGTAGAGATAGGTCGGCACGCTGGAGGAGAAGGTGGAGAGATAGGCCCCCAAATTCGCCTTGGTCTTCACCCGCAGGGCGAGGATGCGGCCCTTCTCGTCCATCGCCAGCTCGGCGTCGGTCACGTGGTCGCGGCCGTGCGCGTCGGAGAGGAAGGCCTCGGTGCGGTCGGCCGTCCACTTCACGGGCCGGCCCACCTTCTTCGCCGCCCAGACGCACACCGTCTCCTCGGCGTAGATGAAGATCTTGGAGCCGAAGCCGCCGCCGACGTCCGGCGCGATGACGCGCAGCTTGTGCTCCGGCGCGATGCCGATGAAGGCGGAGAGCACGAGGCGCGCCACGTGCGGGTTCTGGCTGGTGGTGTAGAGGGTGAACTGCTCGGTGCCGCTGTCGTAGTCGCCCACCGCGGCGCGCGGCTCCATGGCGTTCGGCACGAGGCGGTTGTTGACGATGTGCAGCTTCGTCACGTGCTTCGCCTTGGCGAAGGCGGCGTCGGTCGCGGCCTTGTCGCCCAGGCTCCAGTCGTAGACGCGGTTGTCCGGCGCGACGTCGTGGATCACCGTCTTGCCGGTCACGGCCTCGTTCATGTCGACGACGGCCGGCAGCACGCCGTAGTCCACCACCACCTTCTCGGCCGCGTCGCGGGCGGTGGCGTAGTCCTCGGCGACGACCACGGCGACGTGGTCGCCGACATAGCGCACCTTGCCCTGCGCCAGCGCCGGGTGCGCGCCCGCCTTCATCGGCGAGCCGTCCTTGTTGTGGATCATCCAGCCGCAGATCAGGCCGCCCACCTTGTCGGCGGCGAGGTCGTCGCCCGTCAGCACGGCCAGCACGCCGGGCACGGCCCGGGCGGCGGTGGCGTCGATGGACTTGATGGTGGCGTGGGCGTGGGGCGAGCGGACGAAATAAGCGTAGGACTGGCCGGGCCGGTTGATGTCGTCGGTGTACTGGCCCTTGCCGGTGATGAAGCGGAAATCTTCCTTGCGGCGGACGGGAGCGCCGATCTCGGTGGCTGTCATGGGGTGTCCCTCCAGGCCGTCCCCTTCGTCTTTTCGCGCGAATGGCGGACGGCGGTCGTCATTGGATTGCAGCGGCGGGGGCGAAGCGATGGGCGCGGGCGCGCGGCGGAGCGCCGCCGCGCCGCGCGATGCGGCCCCCGGCCCTACTCGGCGGCGACCTTCTGCCCGGTCGAGGCCATGGCCTGCGCGCCGGCCGCGACGGCCTTGACGATGTTGTGGTAGCCCGTGCAGCGGCAGATATTGCCCTCGAGCTCCTCGCGGATGGTGTGCTCGTCGAGGTTGGAGCCCTTGCGGTTCACCATGTCCACCGCGGTCATGATCATGCCCGGGGTGCAGAAGCCGCACTGCAGGCCGTGATGCTCGCGGAAGGCGGCCTGCATCGGGTGCAGCTCGGTCCCGTTGGCCAGCCCCTCGATGGTCGTGACGTGCGCGCCGTCGCAGCTCACCGCCAGCGTCGTGCAGCTCTTCACGGCCCGGCCGTCGACATGCACGACGCACGCGCCGCACTGGCTGGTGTCGCAGCCGACATGGGTGCCCGTCAGCCGCAGGTTCTCGCGCAGGAACTGCACGAGCAACGTCCGCGGATCGACGTTGCCGGTGACGGACTTGCCATTCACCGTCATTGAAACCGAGGCCATGCCACATCCTCCACTTGGATCGGCGTCCATGCCGGACGCCCTTTCTTGGCGCGCCGAGTAGCGCGATGAACCGAAATGTCTCTTGGGACCGACGCGCGTCGGGGGCGCGTTGCGACCAATGAGTTTTAAGTGTGATACGCCCCGAAACGCGGGTCAAGCGCCTTGAAGGTGCGAGAATCCCGCCGGAATCGCCGGATTTTCACCACTTTTCGCGTCGAGGCTCGCCCGTTCGCGAAAGGCCAGGCTCAAGCTTGCGCCGGGCTCACCGCCTTGGCGAAATTGGCGAAGAACTCGTCCGCCATCTTCTTGGCGACGCCGTTGACGAGGCGGCCGCCGAGCTGGGCGAGCTTGCCGCCGATCTGCGCCTCCACGTCGTAGGTGAGCTTGGTGCCGCCCTCGACCTCCTCGAGCTTCACCACCGCGCCGCCCTTGGCGAAGCCGGCGACGCCGCCCTCCCCCTCGCCGCTAATGCGGTAGCCGTTCGGCGCGTCGATGTCGGTCAGGTTCACCTTGCCCTTGAATGTGGCGCCGACCGGTCCGACCTTGACCTTCGCAGTGGCCTGGAATGAGGTGTCGCTGGTCTTCTCCAGGCTCTGGCAGCCAGGGATGCAGACCCGCAGCACGTCGGGATCGTTGAGCTTCGCCCACACCGTCGCCTTGTCGGCGGGCAGGACGAAGTCGCCATTCATGGTCATGGCCATGCGGGAAGCTCCTGATTGGAGGCGCGAATTCGGGCCGTCGCCCCACGGGGCTTGCGGCGCGGAACCCGCGCGGGAAGGATGGGGGCGGATCAGACCATGTTAGCCCGGTTCCCGCAATCGCGCGGTCCGTCCGGGTCAAATGCATTTTTCAAGGGGGACGCCGAACCACATGTCGATACTGACGGACGACGAACGAGAGACCGCCGCGGGCGGGCGCGGCGAAGGGGCCGGCATGGCGATGCGCATCGTCGCCGAAGCCGCCCGCCTGATGGGCGCGCCGCGCCTCATCCCCATCGCCTCGGCCCATATCGACGGCGCGCTCTACCACGGCGATTCGGGCACGCTGTTCGCCGAGGCGCTGACGGCGGGCGGCGCGCGCACGGCCGTGCCGTCGACGCTGAACGTCGGCGCGCTCGACCTCACGGGCTGCTCGCGGGTGAACCTGCCGCCGCACCAGCGCGACATGGCCCGGCGCATGATGCGCGCCTACGAGGCCATGGGCTGCGCGCCCACCTGGACCTGCGCGCCCTACCAGGCCGGGCACCGCCCCGCCGTGGGAACCGACGTCGCCTGGGGCGAATCGAACGCCGTCGCCTTCTGCAACTCCGTGCTGGGCGCGCGCACCAACCGCTACGGCGACTTCCTCGACATCGCCTGCGCGGTGTCGGCCCGCGCGCCGGACTACGGCCTGCACCGGCCGGAGAACCGCCGCGCCACCGTGGTCGTCGATGTGTCCGGCCTGTCGGCCGCGCTGCGGGCGTCCGAGACGCTCTACCCCGTGCTGGGCACGTGGTACGGGCTGACGCTGGGCTCCGCCATCGGCGTCATCGAGGGCCTGCAAGGCTTCGCCAGCGAGGACAGGCTGAAGGCGCTCGGCGCGGCGGCGGCCTCGGCCGGCGGCGTCGCCTTGTTCCACGTCGCCGGCGTGACGCCCGAGGCGCCCGACGCGGCGACCGCCTGCGGCGGGAAGGAGGCGCTGGCGAGGGCCGAGCGGATCGTGCTCGACGGGGCGACGCTGCGCGGCGCGCTGGCGCGGCTCTCCACGGCGGTGGGCGACCGCGTCGACGCCATCGCCGTCGGCAGCCCGCATCTGTCGCTCGACGAGATGGACGCGCTGGAGCGCCTGCTCGCGGGACGGCGCACGACGCGCCCGCTCTACGCCTGCACCGGCCGCCATGTCGTCCGCGCCCTCGAGGCGTCGGGGCGGCGGGCCGCGCTGGAGGCGCAGGGCGTGACGATCGTCGCCGACACCTGCGTGGTGGTGACGCCGATCCTGCCCGACATCGGCAATGGCGCGGTTCTGATGACGAACTCCGGCAAGTTCGCCCACTACGCGCCCGGCAACACCGGCTACGCGGTGCAATACGGCTCGCTCGCCGACTGCGTGGAAAGCGCCGTCGCCGGCCGCCTGATCCGGGAGGACGCCGCATGGGCGTGAACGACGGCCAGCGCGCCGAAATCCTGCTGCCGGGCGCGGGCGAAGGCGACGTGCTCGCCCTCACCCATCCGATCAGCTTCTGGGGCGGGGTCGACCCGCGCACCGGAAACATCATCGACGCGCGTCACCCCCAGCGCGGGGAATGCGTGGCGGGCCGCGTGCTGGCGCTGCCGGGGACGATCGGCTCGTCCTCGGCCTCCGCCGTGCTGCTGGAGCTGGTGCACGCCGGCAAGGCGCCGGCGGCGATCCTGATGACCGAGCCGGACGCCATCCTGCTGCTCGGGCTGGTGGTGGCGCGCGAGATGGGCTGGGCGACGCCGCCGGCGCTGCGCATGCCGCTCGAGGCCCAGCGCGCCTTGCCGGCGCGGGTGCGGGTGGGACCGGACGGCGCGGTGACGCCGGCCTGAGCCGGCGTCACAATTCGGCCAGGGCCTGCTTCAGCCCGGCGCGCAGGTGAGCGATGAGCGCGTCCGACGCGTCGCCGGCGGCCTCCGGGTCGCCGGCCGCCACCGCCGAGGCGACGGCGGCGTGGCGCTCCGCCGAGGCGCCGAGGTCCGGCTCGCGGCGGAAATAGTACCAGGCGCGGCGCACCATGGTTTGCAGCGGCGCGAGCGCGCGGGTCGCGAACGGGTTGGCGGCGCTGGCCGCCAGCGTCTCGTCGAACGCCTTGTCGCAGCGCATGTAGAGGGCCATGTCGCCCTTGGCGGCGGCGGCGCGCATCGCCTCGCCCGTCTCGGCCAGCGCGGCGCGCTGGGCCGGCGTGGCGCGGCGGGCGGCCGCCATCGCGACGACGCGCTCCACCGGGCCGCGCACGTCGAGCGCCATCAGAACCTCCAGCGGGTTGATCGCCCCCACCGTCATGCCCTTGCGGGGATAGACGACGATCAGCCCGTCGGCAACGAGGCGCTGCACCGCCTCGCGCACCGGCGTGCGGCCCATGCCAGCGCGCAGCGCCAGCTCCTGCTCCGTCACCCGCGCGCCGGGCGGCAGGTCGAGGCGCACCAGCGCGTCCTCGAGCAGGCGGAAGGCGCGCTCGGCCTGCGTCTCCGCCTGCCTCTCCCCGCCCTTGCCGCCCGTCTCCGCCGCCTTCGCCGTGTCGTTCACGCCCGCCCCCGTTGAATCTTCGTCTCAGGAAAGCACGCCGAGGTGACTGGCGCGACTCGCCTTTCAGCCGGTCCGTCCCGGCCTCGCGCCCCCGGCCCCGATGCCGCGAGGCAGGCCATTGACGGCGCTTCGATTGTAATATATCACAGGTATATCAACAACGCCGCAAGCGGGGCTTTCGTCGCCGCCCGCCATGGCGCAAGTTCTCTGCGAACCGGGAGACCGACACGATGAGCACGCCCTGGACCGGCATTTTCCCCGCCGTCACGACCAAGTTCACCGAGGACGACCGCCTCGACATCGCCGAGATGGAGCGCAGCTTCGCGCTGCAGCTCGACGCCGGCGTGCACGGGCTCATCGTCTGCGGCTCGCTCGGCGAGGCCTCCACCCTCGAGCCCGAGGAGAAGATCGAGGTGCTGCGCACCGCGCTGCGCGTCGCCAAGGGCCGCAAGCCGGTGCTTCTCACCGTGGTCGAGGGCTCGACCCGTCGCGCCTGCAAGCTCGCCGAGGACGGCGCCAAGGCCGGCGCGCAGGGCTTCATGGTGCTGCCCGGCGTGCCCTACAAGTCCGACGCGCGCGAGACGCTGACCCACTACCGCACGGTCGCGAAGGCCGGCGGCCTGCCGGTGATGATCTACAACAACCCGGTCAGCTACGGCGTCGACATCACCCCCGCCATGCTGGGCGAACTCGCGGCCGACCCGCTGTTCGTGGCGATCAAGGAATCCTCCGACGACGTGCGCCGGGTCACGAAGATCTTCAACGCGGTCGGCGACCGCTTCCAGGTCTTCACCGGCGTCGACAACCTCGCGCTGGAGAGCCTCGCCGTCGGCGCGGTGGGCTGGGTCGCCGGCCTCGTCTGCGCCTTCCCGGCCGAGACGGTCGCCATTTACGAGCTGATGAAGCAGGGCCGCGTCGCCGAGGCGCTGGCCATCTACCGCTGGTTCCAGCCGCTGCTCGACCTCGACGTCTCCGCCCGGCTCGTCCAGAACATCAAGCTCGTCGAGGCCCTGGCCGCGGGCTCGAACGACCGCTGCCGCGCGCCGCGCCTGCCGCTGGCCGGCGCCGAGCGCGCCGCCGTCGAGGCCATCGTGGCCAAGGCGATGGCGAGCCGCCCGCAACTGCCCGCCCTGCGCGCCGCGGCCGAATAGGGCTCGCCATGAAGATCGTGGTGGTCGGGGCCGGCGTCGTCGGCCTCGCCGTCGCCCACGCGCTCGTCGACGAGGGCCACGCGGTCACCGTCGTCGACCGCGAGGGCCCCGCCGCCGGGGCGTCGCGCGGCAATGCCGGGTGGCTCGCCCACACCGACATCGACCCCATCGCCTCCCCCAAGATGCTCCGGCAGGTGCCCAAATTCCTGCTGGACCCGCTCGGCCCGCTGTCGATCCGGCCGAGCTACCTGCCCCGCCTGATGCCCTGGCTGACGCGGCTGGTCCTGGCCTCGCGGCCCTCCCAGCTCGCCCGTTCGGTCGAGGCGCTGGTGGCGCTGCAGCGCCTCGCCATGCCGGCGTGGGACCGGCTCGCGTCCGAGCTCGACCTGTCGCGCCTGATTCACAAGCGCGGCGCGCTGTTCGTGTTCGACGGCGAGCAAGCCTTCGCGCTCGGCAAGCCGCATTTCGAGAAGCAGCGCGCGCTCGGCATCGCCTGCGACTTCCTCGGCGCGGCGGACCTGCGCGCGCTGGAGCCCGGCCTGTCCGAGCGCATCGTCGCCGGCGCGTTCTTCCCGGACGCCGCCCACGTCGCCGACCCGCTCGTCGTCACCCAGGCGCTGTTCGACGCGGCGCTGGCGCGCGGCGTCGCGTTCGCGCGAGCGGACATCGTCGCCATCGAGCCCGGACCGCCGTGTCGGGCAGTCGCGGCGGACGGCGCCGCGTTCGAGGCCGACGCCGCCGTGCTGTGCGCGGGCGCGTGGTCGAAGCCCCTCGCCGCCCGGCTCGGCGACGCCATCCCGCTCGATACCGAGCGCGGGTATAATGTCAGCTTCCCGGGCGTCACCGGCGTGCTGAGCCGGCCGGTCGCCTTCCAGGGGCACGGCTTCGTGGCGACGCCGCTCGACACCGGGCTGCGCATCGGCGGCGCGGTGGAACTCGCCGGGCTGGAGCTGCCGCCCAACCACGCCCGCAGCCGCGCGCTGCACGCCAAGGCGTCGCGCTTCCTGCGCGGCTTGCCGGCCTATGACGCCGGCACGCCGTGGATGGGCTTCCGCCCGTCCATCCCCGACTCGCTGCCGGTGATCGGGCGCTCGCGGGCCGCGCCGCACGTGCTGTACGCCTTCGGCCACGGCCATTACGGCCTGACCCAGTCCGCCGCGACGGCCCGCATCGTGGCGGCGCTGGCGGCCGGGCGCGAGCCGCCGATTGACCTCGCCCGGTTCAGCCCGCACAGATTCCACTGACACGGGTCCGACCTGCGTCGGAACCGCAGCCCTGACGGACATCGAGATGGCGACACACACGTTTTTCTGCGTCGACGGCCACACCTGCGGCAACCCGGTCCGCCTCGTCGCCGGCGGCGGACCGCCCCTGCGCGGGGCCGACATGGTGGAGAAGCGCGCCCACTTCCTGGCCGAATACGACTGGATCCGCACCGGCCTGTGCTTCGAGCCGCGCGGCCACGACATGATGTCCGGCGCGATCCTCTACCCGCCGACGCGGCCGGATTGCGACATCGCCTTCCTGTTCATCGAGACGTCCGGCTGCCTGCCGATGTGCGGCCACGGCACCATCGGCACCGTCACCATGGCGCTTGAGCGCGGGCTGGTGACGCCGCGCGAGCCGGGGCTTCTGCGCATCGACACGCCGGCCGGCGTCGTCGAGGCGCGCTACCAGAAGAACGGCGACTACGTCGACAGCGTGCGCATCACCAACGTCGCCTCGTTCCTGCACTCGCGCCAGATCGCGGCCGACGTCGAGGGTCTGGGCGAACTGGTGGTGGACGTCGCCTATGGCGGCAATTTCTACGCCATTGTCGAGCCGCAGAAGAACTTTCCCGGGCTGGAGCACGTGCAGCCCTCCGACATATTGCGCTGGAGCCCGCGGGTGCGCGCCGCCTTCCGCAAGGCCTATGACTTCGTCCACCCGGAGAACCCGGCCATCAACGGCCTCTCCCACGTGCTGTGGACGGGCACGCCGACCCGCGAGGAGGCCCACGCCCGCAACGCCGTGTTCTATGGAGACAAGGCCATCGACCGCTCGCCCTGCGGCACCGGCACCTCGGCGCGCATGGCGCAGTGGGCGGCGCTGGGCCGCCTGAAGCCGGGCGACGACTTCGTCCACGAGAGCATCATCGGCACGATGTTCAAGGGCCGGGTCGAGCGCGCGGCGCGCGTCGGCGACCGCGACGCCATCATTCCCTCGATCGAGGGCTGGGCGCGGATGACGGGCTACAACACGATTTTCATCGACGACCGCGACCCGCTCGCGCACGGTTTTCAGGTTCGCGACCAGGCCTGACGGCGCCGGATGGCTGCATTGCGTGCTCATCGGGGCTCGCCGGGAGCCGTCGAAACCACGAAAGCGGCGGTCCGGGAGGGGGTCTCGTGGCGGAATCCACCGAAGAGGGGCGCTTTTTTCGCAAGTTCCGCTTTTTGATGAAAATCACATGGCGGAAAGTTGTGAGGTTCCGGGCGGCTTGGTAAGACTGCGAGACAATGTACCCAGTGCTGGGCACGCGGCTTGCTAAGGGCCTCGCGCCCGGCGGCCGGAAGAACGGAAAATCCGCCACGGCCGGGCGCATCGTCACAGAGGGGAGTGGCAGAGCACATGGAAGTATTTCTCCAGCAGCTCATCAACGGGCTGACGCTGGGGTCGATCTACGGCCTCATCGCGATCGGCTACACGATGGTCTTCGGCATCATCGGAATGGTCAATTTCGCCCATGGCGACGTGTTCATGGTGGGCGGCTTCATCGCCCTGATGTGTTTCATGATCCTGACGGCCTGGCTGGGGCTGGCGGTGATCCCCTCCCTGCTTCTGGTGCTGCTGATCGGGATGATCCTCACCGGGCTGTGGAACTGGACGATCGAGCGCGTCGCCTACCGGCCCTTGCGCGGCTCCTTCCGGCTCGCCCCGTTGATTTCCGCGATCGGCATGTCGATCTTCCTGGCCAACCTCGTGCAGGTGCTGCAGGGCCCGCGCAACAAGCCGCTGCCGCCGATGATCCAGGGCAATTTCGTGCTGATGGGCAGTGAATCGACCACCGTCGTTCTCGCCTACAAGCAGATCGTCATCGTCGTCGTAACCGTCGCGCTGCTGATTGCGTTCTGGTGGCTGGTGCAGAAGACGCCGCTCGGCCGCGCCCAGCGCGCCTGCGAAC
Organism: Alsobacter ponti; assembly: GCF_024294805.1. Classification (GTDB taxonomy): domain Bacteria; phylum Pseudomonadota; class Alphaproteobacteria; order Rhizobiales; family Beijerinckiaceae; genus Alsobacter; species Alsobacter ponti. Next base: position 34,257 of record NZ_JANCLU010000021.1, on the reverse strand, counting down.
AGGACCGCAAGATGGCCGCCCTGCTGGGCATCGACGTCGACCGCACGATCTCGATCACCTTCGTCATCGGCGCCGCGCTCGCCGCCGTCGCCGGCGTCATGTACCTCATGTACTACGGCGTGGTGAGCTTCAGCGACGGCTTCGTGCCCGGCGTCAAAGCGTTCACGGCGGCCGTGCTCGGAGGCATCGGCTCGCTGCCCGGCGCGGTGCTCGGAGGCCTGCTGATCGGCCTCATCGAAACGATGTGGTCGGCCTACTTCACCATCGACTACAAGGACGTCGCGGCCTTCTCCATCCTCGCGATCACCCTCATCTTCCTGCCCACCGGCATCCTGGGCCGGCCCGAAGTCGAGAAGGTCTGAGCAGATGACCATCGCCGCCCAGACCTCCCTGCCGGCCGCCCGCGCGGCCGAGTCGCAAATCCCCAAGGCCGCCCGCGAGGCCGGCTTCGCCGCGCTCGTGATGCTCGGACTGTCCTTCCCGATCCTGGCTCTCAGGACCGAGCAGAACATGTCCAACGAGCTGATCCTGACGAGCCGCTGGTCGTGGGCGCTCATCGCCTGCATCGCGGTGTTCATCGCGCGCTTCGTGCAGATCCTCTTCCGCAGCGCGCTCGCCAAGACGCTCACGGTGTTCGGCTCGCTGGTGCTGCTGGGCGGGCTGGCCCGCGCCGCGGGCGCCGCGTTCGACACCTTTGCCGCTTCCGTGTTCGCCATCGGCGTCGCCCTGGTGGCGCTGGGCCTCGTCTGGGAGCGTCGCGCCGCCACCACGCCGCCCTCGACGCGCACCGCCGCGGAGCGGTTCGCGTGGTTCGCGCCCGCCAAACCCTACGTCGCGCCCTTCGCGCTGGGGCTGCTCGCCGCATATCCGCTGCTGGCGCTCGCCGCCGTCGGCCAGGGCGGGTCGATCAAGTGGATCGACAATTTCGGCATCCAGATCCTCATCTACATCATGCTCGGCTGGGGCCTGAACATCGTGGTCGGCCTCGCCGGCCTGCTGGACCTCGGCTACGTCGCCTTCTACGCGGTGGGCGCCTATGCCTACGCGCTGATCTCGACGCAGGTGATCCCGGCCACCTTCCCTGGGCTCGGCGTGTGGGCCTTCTGGATCTGCCTGCCGATCTCGGGACTGCTGGCGGCGCTTTGGGGCATCCTGCTCGGCTTCCCGGTGCTGCGACTGCGCGGCGACTACCTCGCCATCGTGACGCTGGCCTTCGGCGAGATCATCCGCCTGGTGCTGATCAACTGGGTCGACTTCTCGAACGGCTATGCCGGCATCTCGTCGATCCCGCGGCCCAGCTTCTTCGGCGTGCCCTTCAACGCCTCCGACGAGGGTTTCGCCGCGCTTTTCGGGCTGGAATTCAGCCCGATCTACCGCACCATCTTCCTCTACTACGTGATCCTCTGCCTCGCTTTGCTGACGGCGTTCGTCACGGTGAGGCTGCGGCGGCTGCCCGTCGGCCGCGCCTGGGAGGCGCTGCGCGAGGACGAGATCGCCTGCCGTTCGCTCGGCATCAACACCACCAACACGAAGCTGACCGCCTTCGCGCTGGGCGCGATGTTCGGCGGCTTCGCGGGCTGCTTCTTCGCGGCGCGCCAGGGCTTCATCAGCCCGGAGAGCTTCACCTTCCTGGAGTCGGCGCAGGTGCTGGCCATCGTCGTGCTCGGCGGCACCGGCAGCCTGCTCGGCGTGGTGATCGCCTCGATCGCGCTGGTCGGCGGCTTCGAGATCCTGCGCGAGCTGGACTTCCTCAAGCAGGTGTTCGGCGAGTCCTTCGACCCGACGCAGTACCGCACTCTCCTGTTCGGCCTCTCCATGGTGCTGATCATGCTGTGGAAGCCCCGCGGCCTGGTCTCGACCCGCGAGCCGACCGCCTTCCTCAAGGAATCCAAAGCCGTGTCGTCATCTCTCGTGAAGGAGGGCCACGGCTGATGAGCGCCTCCCTCCAGACCCGGACCGCCGCCCCGCTGCTGCAGGTCGACCACCTGACCATGCGCTTCGGCGGCCTCGTCGCCATCAACGACCTCAGCTTCGAGGCCCGCGCCGGCGACATCACCGCCCTGATCGGCCCGAACGGGGCCGGCAAGACGACGGTGTTCAACTGCATCACCGGCTTCTACAAGCCGACCGAGGGGATGATCACACTCACCCACCCGGACGGCTCGTCCTACCTGCTGGAGCGCCTGCCGGACTTCCGGATCAACTGGCGCGCCAAGGTGGCCCGCACGTTCCAGAACATCCGGCTCTTCCAGGGCATGACGGTGCTGGAGAACCTGCTCGTCGCCCAGCACAACCCGCTGATGATCGCCTCCGGCATGACCTTCCTCGGCGTGCTCGGCACCAAGGGCTATCGGGAGAGCTCGCGCAAGTCGATCGAGAAGGCCGAGTACTGGCTCGAGAAGACCGGGCTGGTGGAGCGCGCCGACGACGCCGCCGGCGACCTGCCCTACGGCGCGCAGCGCCGGCTGGAGATCGCCCGCGCCATGTGCACGGACCCCGTGCTGCTGTGCCTCGACGAGCCCGCCGCCGGCCTCAACCCGCGCGAGAGCCTGGAGCTGAACACGCTGCTGCGCTCCATCCGCAAGGACCACGGCACGGCCATCCTGCTGATCGAGCACGACATGTCGGTGGTTATGGAGATCTCCGACCACGTCGTGGTGCTCGACTACGGCACCAAGATCGCCGACGGCACTCCCGAGGAGGTGCGCAACGATCCGCGCGTGATCGCCGCCTATCTCGGCGTCGAGGACGAGGAGGTCGAGGAGGTCGAGGCCGAGGTCGAGGTGGTGGCCGAGCAGGTCGAGGCGGAGCACAAGGCATGAGCACGTTGACCGAGACCGCCGCGCCCGTCGCAACCGCCCAGGGCCCGTCCCTGCTCGCCGTGCGCGGCGTGAAGACCTATTACGGCAACATCATCGCGCTGAAGGGCGTCGACCTCGACGTGCGCCAGGGCGAGATCGTCACCATGATCGGCGCCAACGGCGCCGGCAAGTCGACGCTGATGATGACCATCTTCGGCAGCCCTCGGGCGCGCGAGGGGTCGATCAGCTTCGACGGGCGCGACATCACGCAGATGCCGACGCACGAGATCGCCCGCCTGCGCATCGCGCAGTCGCCGGAGGGTCGGCGCGTGTTCCCGCGCATGACCGTCTACGAAAACCTGCAGATGGGCGCGTCGATCAACAACTTCGCGCATTTCGAGCAGGACCTGGAGCGCATGTTCGCTCTGTTTCCGCGGCTGAAGGAGCGCATCTCGCAGCGCGGCGGCACGCTCTCGGGCGGCGAACAGCAGATGCTCGCCATCGCCCGCGCACTGATGGCGCGCCCCCGCCTGCTGCTGCTGGACGAGCCCTCGCTCGGTCTGGCGCCGTTGATCGTGCGCCAGATCTTCGACGCCATCCGCATGCTGAACCGCGAGGAGGGACTGACGGTCTTCCTCGTGGAGCAGAACGCCTACCATGCGCTGAAGCTCGCCCATCGCGGCTACGTCATGGTCAACGGCGTCATCACCATGCAGGGCACGGGCCGCGAGCTGCTGGCCGATCCGCAGGTGCGGGCGGCCTACCTCGAAGGCGGACATCACTGATCGGGACGGCGACGATGCATGGCATTCTCTACGAGGAAGACTGGATCCTGCCGTTCCTGGTGATCTCCGTGATCCTGGGCGGGGCGGCGGCGTGGCAGACGGGGCGCTCCATCGCCCAGACGTGGCGGCCGGCCTGGCAGGTCGTGCCCTACATGCTGGTGCTCGGCTGCGCGGTGCGCTTCCTGCACTTCGCCCTGATGGGCGGCCAGCTCTTCACGGCGCAATACTACACGGTCGACACCGTCATCCTGCTCGCGCTGGGCTTCGCCGGCTTCCAGCACCGGCGGGCGGCGCAGATGGCGACCCAGTACCGCTGGCTCTACGAACGCACCGGCCCGTTCTCCTGGCGCGAGCGCTCTGGAAACGCCTGAAACGGGTTGGAAAACAAAAAGCTTTTCGAGTGACACCGGTTTCAAAAGGCGCAATCATCCGCCCTTGACCGGATCGCTCGGCTAGGCCGGGTCCCGATCGGGATCTATTTGAAGAGGGGAACCGCATGAAAAAACTGCTGATGACCGGAATCGCGCTCGGCGCGGTGCTCGCGCTGTCTGGCGTCGCCAACGCCCAGATCAAGCTCGGCGTCGCCGGCCCGATCACCGGGCCGAACGCCGCGTTCGGCGCGCAGCTCAAGAACGGCGTCGAACAGGCCGTCGAGGACATCAACGCCAAGGGCGGCGTGATGGGCCAGAAGATCTCGGTGAGCGTCGGCGACGACGTCTCCGATCCCAAGCAGGGCGTCTCGGTGGCGAACAAGTTCGTCGGCGACGGCGTCAAGTGGGTGGTCGGCCACTTCAACTCCGGCGTCACCAACCCCGCCTCCGACGTCTACCAGGAGAACGGGATGATCATGGTGACCCCTTCGGCCACCAACCCGAAGATCACCGAGAAGGGCATGTGGAACGTGTTCCGTACCTGCGGTCGTGACGACCAGCAGGGCGCGGTGGCCGCCGACTACATCGTCAAGCACCTGAAGGGCAAGAAGGTCGCCGTCGTCCACGACAAGACGACCTACGGCCAGGGCCTCGCCGACGAGACCAAGAAGGCGATGAACGCCAAGGGCGTGAAGGAAGTCCTGTACGAAGGCGTGAACACCGGCGAGAAGGACTATTCGGCCCTGGTGTCGAAGATCAAGTCCTCCGGCGCCGAGGTCGTCTACTGGGGCGGCCTGCACACCGAAGGCGGCCTGATCGTGCGCCAGATGCGCGACCAGGGCGTCAAGGCCGTGCTGATGTCCGGCGACGGCATCACCTCCGACGAGTTCGCGACGATCGGCGGCCCCGGCGTCGAGGGCACGCTGATGACCTTCCCGCCGGACCCGCGCAAGCGCCCGGAGGCCAAGGAAATCACGAAGAAGTTCGAGGAGAAGAAGTTTAACCCGGAGGCGTACACGCTCTACAGCTACGCCGCGGTGCAGATCCTCGCGCAGGCCGCCGAGATGGCCAAGTCGGTCGACCCCAAGAAGATGGCCGAGGTCATGCACTCGGGCAAGCCGTTCAAGACCGTCATCGGCGACATCTCCTTCGACAAGAAGGGCGACATCACCCGTCCGGACTACACCATGTATGTCTGGAAGAAGGACGCGGCCGGCAAGATCACCTACGTCGAGCAATAAGCTCCGACGCAGGCACGAACCGGGAAGGGCGCCCCTCGCGGGCGCCCTTTTCGTTGCGCGCGGCCCACGCGTTCCGCATGTTGGACGATCGTCCGTTTTGACAAACGGGCCGACGGTGCTAATGGAGGCCCGCGCCGACGCAGCGGCGCGCGAAGGAGATTACCCCGTGTCGGACCTGCTCTCCCGCCTTCTCGCGGAACGCCGCGTCCTTCTCGCCGATGGCGCGACCGGCACCAACTACTTCGACATGGGCCTCGCCTCCGGCGAAGCGCCCGAAGCGTGGCTGACCGAGCATCCGGAGAAGGTGGCGGAACTGCACCGCCGCTTCGTCGAGGCCGGCGCCGATATCATCCTCACCAACAGCTTCGGCGCGAACCGCTACCGGCTCAAGCTGCATGGCCTGCAGGATCGCACGCACGAGCTGAACCGCCTCGCCGCGTCGCTGGCGCGCAAGGTGGCCGACGCCGCCGGCCGTCCGGTCGTCACGGCTGGCTCGATGGGCCCGACCGGCGAGCTCTTCACCCCGCTCGGCGCGCTGACCATGGACGCCGCCATCGAGGCCTTCGCCGAGCAGGCGCGCGGGCTGAAGGAGGGCGGCGCGGACGTCGCCTGGATCGAGACCATGTCGGCCCCGGAGGAGCTCGAGGCCGCCGCGCGCGGGGCCATCGCCGCCGGGCTACCCTACGTCTTCACCGCCAGCTTCGACACGGCCGGCCGCACCATGATGGGCCTGACGCCCGAAGGCCTCACCGAGCTGGTCGAGCGGCTGGTCGTCAAGCCCGTCGCCTACGGCGCCAATTGCGGCATCGGCCCCGGCGACCTCGTCGCCTCGGTGCTGTCGATGAGCGAGGCGGCGCCCGGCGACGTCCTCGTCGCCAAGGGCAATTGCGGCATTCCGCAGTGGGTCGGCGACAGCGTCCACTACGGCGGCACGCCGGAGCTGATGGGGCACTATGCCTGCCTCGCACGGGCGGCCGGAGCGCGCATCATCGGCGGCTGCTGCGGAACCTCGCCCGCCCACATCGCCGCCATGCGCAAGGCGATCGACGCCGGCGCGTCCCTGCCCCGCCCGACCTTTGAGGCCGTGGAGGCGACCTTGGGCCCGATCACCCGAAGCAAACAGTCGGCGGGCCGGGCGCGCACCGGCCGGCGCGGACGCGAAGTCGCCTGATCCCGCGACGGCCGCGCCCTTGTCCGCCCCGGGCTTCACCGCGACAGACGTTCCGTTAACCATCCGGACAGCTCAACCCTGAGTTTCTGGCGCGCCCGGCCGCGCGTGCTTAACCTTGATGCATCGTGAACACTGCCCCCGGACACCGGAGGAGCCATGGTCACCGCGCGGCATCTCAGCGACACGCCACACCGGCTGACAGCCTCGGTCATGCCAGCCTTCGTCCTCGCCGCCTTCGTGCTCGCCGCTTTTGTCCTCCCCTTGTCGCCGGCCGCCGCGCAGGCCGGCTGCACGCTGAGCGACAAGGCCGTGGCCGCGGCCGGCAAGGGCGCGAAGTACGACGCCTTCGTCCGCGCCACGGGATGCCAAGGCAAGCGCATTTCGTCGTTCGAGATGCTCGGCGGCAAGACCGAGGTCTACTGGTTCGAGGATGGCGACAAGCGGCTGCAGGTCACGTTCCGCAACGGCGCGCTACAGTCGGCCCGCAACACCGGCGTGGACCCGGTCATCACCGGATCGCCGCGCTGAGCCCGAGGCTCCGTCCTCAGCCCAGGCGGCCCAGGATCGGGAACGTCTCGAGCAGCCAGAACGACAGCTGCGTGAACGAGCCGGTGAGGAAGGCCACCCCGGTGGCGACGAGCAGCGCGCCCATGGCCTTCTCGACATAGCCCATTCTCTTGCGGAAGCGCCGCATGAACCCGGTGAACGGCTCCAGCGCCAGCGCCGCGCCCAGGAAGGGGATGCCGAGCCCGGCCGAATAGGCGGCCAGCAGCGTCGCGCCGCGCGCAACCGTGTCCTCCGAGCCCGCCACCGCCAGGATCGCCGCCAGGATCGGGCCGATGCACGGCGTCCAGCCAAAGGCGAAGGCGAGCCCCATGACGTAGGCCCCCCACAGGCCGACCGGCTTTTCGACCCGCAGCCGCGCCTCGCGATAGAACATGCGGACCCGGAACACGCCCAGGAAGTGCAGTCCCATCACGATGATGGTGATGCCGGCGAGCAGGGACAGCGTGTCGAGATATTGCCGGATCGTCTGGCCCAGCACCGACGCGGTGGCGCCCAGCAGCACGAAGACGGTCGAAAAGCCGAGCACGAACAGCACGGCGACGAGCAGGATGTCCCGCCGCGCCCGCCGCTCGCCGCCCTCGACGAACTCCTCGATGGTCGTGCCCGCGAGGAAGCACAGATAGGGCGGCACCAGGGGCAGCACGCACGGGCTCAGGAAGCTCAAAATGCCCGCGAGCACCGCGGCGGTCAGGGAAACGTCGCTCATGGCGCGGTTCTAGAGCATCGCCCGGCGAAGGGGAAACCGGTTCGTGGGCCGGGATGGCGCTCCGGCCGGAATCCGGATCACGAATGGGCGACACGCCGGTGAAGAGCCGCGCGCGAAGCGGGCCCGACCCGCCCGCCTCAAGGAAAGATTGCGCCGATCATGAAATCTTTACCGATCCCGTGCTGCTCTGGACGCCTGGGCGGGCGACCAGAGCGCCTCACATGAGCGTCGATCTTCTCGCGGGAACGGTTTATGAGGCGGGTGCGGTCCTGACCATGCGCGCGCCCACCATCCTCGTCTTCGATTCCGGCCTCGGCGGCCTCACCGTCTTTCGCGAGGTCGTGCGGGCGCGCCCGGACGCGCGCTATGTCTACGCCGCCGACGACGCCGCTTTTCCCTATGGGCGGCTCGACGAGGCGGCGCTGGTGGCGCGGGTCTGCTCGGTGATGGACCGGCTCGTCGCGCTGCACCGCCCCGACATCGTCGTCATCGCCTGCAACACCGCCTCGACGCTGGTTCTTCCGGCACTGCGCGCGCGCTTCCCCATCCCCTTCGTCGGCACCGTGCCGGCGATCAAGCCGGCGGCCGAGCAGTCGCGCACCCGCCACGTCGCCGTGCTGGCGACGCCGGGCACGGTGAAGCGCGACTATACGCAGGAGCTGATCCGCTCCTTCGCGGGCGATTGCCGGGTCACGCTGGTCGGTTCGACGCGGCTCGCGGGCCTCGCCGAGGCCTGCCTGCGCGGCGAACCGGTCGCCGACGCCGACATCGCGGCCGAGATCGCCCCCTGCTTCCCGGAAGGCGAGCCGCGCACCGACGTCGTCGTGCTGGGCTGCACCCATTATCCGCTGCTGCTCGACGCCTTCCGCCGCCTCGCGCCGTGGCCCGTGGCCTGGCTCGATCCCGCCCCCGCCATCGCGCGCCGGGTGGTGCAGCTCATCGGCGGGCCGCTGCTCGGCCACGAGGGCGACGAGGAGGCCCAGGCCGTGTTCACCGGCGGGCACGGCGTCACGCCGCCGCTGGCCCGGGCCCTGGCCGATTTCGGCCTGCCCTGCGTCCACGCGGAGCCGATGCCGCTGGCCATGTGACTCCCGCCGGGCCGGCGTTGACAGGCGCGGCCGCATCCTCTAGACGCATCCGCAGCGCGGGCCTTCACGGGCCCGCGTGATCGTTTGACGCACCCGTGGTGCCGGACTTCGCCGTCCGGAACCTGTCGGCCCCGAAACGGGCACAGGAGGGCGCGTTCCTCGACATCTTCATTTCTCGAGAGGAACCGCGATGACGAAGCGCGCAGAAGCCAAGTACAAGATCGACCGCCGACTTGGCCAGAACATCTGGGGCCGCCCGAAGAGCCCCGTCAACCGCCGCGAGTACGGCCCCGGCCAGCACGGCCAGCGCCGCAAGGGCAAGCTCTCCGACTTCGGCACGCAGCTGCGCGCCAAGCAGAAGCTGAAGGGCTACTACGGCAACATTTCCGAGAAGCAGTTCCGCAAGTACTACGCCGAAGCCATTCGCATGAAGGGCGACAGCGGCGAGAACCTGATCGGCCTGCTCGAGCGCCGCCTGGACGCCGTGGTCTATCGTTCGAAGTTCGTGGCCACGCCGTTCGCGGCGCGCCAGTTCGTCAACCACGGCCACGTCAAGGTCAATGGCCGCCGCGTCAACATCGCCTCCTATCAGGTGAAGCCGGGCGACGTCGTCGAGGTGAAGGACGCCTCCAAGCAGCTGGCCATCGTGCTCGAGGCCTCGCAGCTCGCCGAGCGGGACGTGCCGGACTACATCGAGGTCGACCACTCCAAGATGACCGCCAAGCTCGCCCGCGTGCCCGGCCTGGCCGAGGTTCCGTACGCGGTGCAGATGGAGCCGAACCTGGTCGTCGAGTTCTACTCGCGCTGATCCGGCGGCGCTCCGGCGCCATCCGACGGACTTTCGACAGCCGCGCCCCCCGGGCGCGGCTGTTTCGTTATTGGGGGTATCGCCTCCGGCGCGCCCGCTCTTTCCGGATGGCTTCACCCGCGCATCGGCTTCACCCGCGCATCGAGCGCGGGCCTAAGGATCGCCAGGAGCGGACGCCCGCGTTGCCGGATCGCGACTAGGGGCGCGCCTCGCGTTCGATCTCCAGCGGGCCGGACGGCTCGAAGCGCAGAACGTAGCGCCGGCCCTTGGCGTCGGCCGCGTCGCATGCGACATCGCGCCACGCGGCGCGGTCGGCGGACCAGGTCAGGCGGCATGTCCCGGTGACAGGCACGGGCGGGGCCGAACCGTCGCGGCCGACGCGCACGCGGGTGATGTCGAGCACGCTTTCGCTCGCGTTGGCGGCGGCGTCCGGCTCGGCCACGAAGGCGATGGCGGCCTTTCCGGCCAGCCCCAGCAGGATCACCGAGCGCCCGCTGCGATACAGGACGCGGATGACGCCCGGGTTGGCGACGCACGCGACGGGCTTGTCTGCCACCTGCGCCTCGATGCATCGTCCCTTCCCGACGGCGACCTCCACGGCGGGGTCGACCGCGTCGGCGGCGCGGGCCGAAGCGGTGGCGGAAGCGGCGACGATCGCCAGCGCGGCGACGGCGAAACGGGACGAAACGCGATGCAAGACCATTCCTCGACACGCCAGATTCGTCGGCCGCGATCCAGCACGAAAACATTCACCGGTTCCGTTTATCGTGAATTCGCCGAATGCGCGCGCGGGCGCATCCCGGCGGTTGCAGCGATTTTCCGCCGTGCTACAGGTCAGGCGGACCAGTGGGGGACGTGCCAGTGAAGCTGCTCCTCATCGAGGATGACGAGGCGATGGCGCAATATGTCGCGGCGGGCTTGCGCTCGGCCGGCCACAGCGTCGACCGCGTCGCCGGCGGAAAGGCGGGGCTGGAGGAAGCCCAGCGGCAGCAGCACGAGGTGCTGATCGTCGACCGCATGCTCCCCGAACTCGACGGGCTCGAGCTCGTGCGCCGGCTGCGCGCCGGCGGCATCCGCACGCCGGTGCTGTTCCTGACCACGATGAGCGGCATCGACGACCGGGTGGAGGGCCTGGAGGCCGGCGGCGACGACTACCTCGTCAAGCCGTTCGCCCTGCCCGAGCTGGCGGCGCGCATTGGCGCGCTGGGGCGGCGCGGCGGCCCGGCGGCGGCCACCACCATCCTGCGGGTCGGCGACCTCGAGCTCGACCTCATCAAGCGCACGGCGACGCGCGGCGGCCAGCGCATCGAGCTGCAGCCGCGCGAGTTCCAGCTTCTCGAATACCTCATGCGATGCGCCGGACAGGTGGTGACGCGCACCATGCTGCTTGAAAACGTGTGGGACTTCCATTTCGACCCGCAGACCAACATCGTCGAGACGCATGTCAGCCGCTTGCGCAGCAAGGTCGACAAGGGCTTTCCGACCTCGATGATCCACACGGTCCGCGGCGCCGGGTACATGCTGCGGTGAAGCCGCGCTTCGCAGGCACGGTCTCGTTCCGTCTTGCGCTGCTCTACGCGCTGATTTTCGCCGTCTCCGCCTTCGCCCTGTTCGGCCTGCTCTATTGGCGCATCCTGCAGTTCGCCGAGGGGCAGATCAACGAGGCCATCACAGCCGAGCTGCTGGGCCTCTCCCATCTCCACGAACCCGAGGACGCCGACGTGCTGGTCCGCGCCGTGAGGAACCGCGCGGCGTCGGCCAACCCGGGAACCTATTACCTGCTTCAGGGAAGCGACGGCTCCTGGATCGCGGGAAACATCGCGACGCTGCCGCACTCAGCGGGGCGCTTCGAGCATGACGTCACGGTCACCGAGGGCCGTCCCCCGCCCCCCTACACGCGTGGCCGCTTTGTCGGCGTCGAACTGGAGGACGGGCGCATCCTATTCGCCGGGCGCAACCTCGCGCAGTTCCTCGACTTCGACCAGCGGCTGCGCGAGACCTTCTTCACCGCGATGAGCTTCGCCATGGCGCTCGCCATCGGCGGCGGCATGCTGATGAGCCTCGGCTTCCTGCGGCGCGTCGAGGCGATCAACCGCACCACGGCGAACATCGTCGCGGGCAATCTGTCCGAGCGCATCCCGATCACGGGCTCGTTCGACGAGCTCGACACGCTCGCCGAGAACCTCAACGCCATGCTCGCCCGGATCCAGACCCTGATGGACGGGCTGCGGCAGGTCTCGACCGACATCGCGCACGACCTGCGCACGCCGCTGGCGCGGCTGCGGCAGCGGCTGGAGGCGGCGCGTGACCGGGTCAGCGGCGAAAACGGCGACGTCTCCGAATACGAGGCGGCGCTGGAGGAGATCGACGCCATCCTGGCGACCTTCTCGGCGCTTCTGCGCATCGCCCAGATCGAGAGCGGCGCGCGCCTGCAGGGCTTCCGGCGCGTGAACCTGTCGGCGGTGTTCGCCACCGTCGCCGAGGCCTACGCCCCCGCCGCCGAGGACAAGGGCCAGACGCTCACCAGCGCCATCGAGGCGGGTATCGACATCTCCGGGGACCGCGAGCTGCTGACGCAGATGCTGGCGAACCTGCTGGAGAACGCGCTGCACCACGCGCCCCAGGGAGCCTCGATTCGCGTCACGCTCACCGAGCACGGGCGGCTCGCCGTCGGCGAGGTGTCCGACGACGGGCCCGGCATCCCGGAAGCCGAGCGCGCCAACGTGCTGCGCCGCTTCTACAGGCTCGAGCGCAGTCGGGGCGCGCCCGGCAACGGGCTGGGCCTCAGCCTCGTCGCCGCCGTGGCCGAACTGCACCACGTCGACCTTTCGCTGGAGGACAACCGCCCGGGCCTGCGCGTGGTGATGACCTTCCCGGAGGCGCGGCACGCGGCCGAGTCCGCGCCGGCCGCGCGGACGGACCGCGCGACGCCGCTGGCCGCCGCTGCGGCCGAACCCATCCCGCGCCCGTAATCGGCCCTCAGGCGCGGCCGAATACGCGGCGGAAGATCGTGTCCACGTGCTTGAGGTGGTAGCCGAGGTCGAACAGCTCCTCGAGCTCGGCCGGGCTCAGCCGCGCGGCGACGTCCGCGTCCGCCTTGAGCAGAGTGAGGAAATCGCCCTGCCCGCGCCAAACCGGCATGGCGTTGCGCTGCACCAGGCGGTAGGCGTCCTCGCGCGAGACGCCCTTCTGCGTCAGCGCCAGCAGCACGCGCTGCGAATGGACGAGACCGCCGAGCCGGTCGAGGTTCTTCTGCATGTTCTCGGGGTAGACCAGCAACTTGTCGACGACGCCGGCGAGCCGCGCCAGCGCGAAATCCAGCGTCACGGTGGCGTCCGGCCCGATCATCCGCTCGACCGAGGAGTGCGAGATGTCGCGCTCGTGCCACAGCGCGACGTTCTCCATGGCGGGCACGGCGTAGGCGCGCACCATGCGCGCCAGCCCGGTCAGGTTCTCGGTGAGCACCGGGTTGCGCTTGTGCGGCATGGCGGAAGAGCCCTTCTGCCCTTCAGAGAAATATTCCTCCGCCTCCAGCACCTCCGAGCGCTGCAGATGCCGGATCTCCACCGCCAGCCGCTCGATGCTGGAGGCGACGACTCCCAGCGTGGCGAAGAACATGGCGTGGCGGTCGCGCGGGATGACCTGCGTCGACACCGGCTCGGGCCGCAGGCCGAGCGCCCGGGCGACGTGCTCCTCGACGCGCGGGTCGATATTGGCGAAGGTGCCCACCGCGCCCGAGATGGCGCAGGTCGCCACCTCCTCGCGCGCCGCGACGAGCCGCGCCCGGCAGCGCGTGAACTCGGCATAGGCCAGCGCCAGCTTCACGCCGAACGTCGTCGGCTCGGCGTGGATGCCGTGCGAGCGGCCGATGGTCGGCGTCGTCTTGTACTCGAACGCGCGGCGCTCCAGCGCCGCCAGCAGGGCGTCGATGTCCTTCAGCAGCAGGTCCGCGGCGCGAACGAGCTGCACGTTGAGGCAGGTGTCCAGCACGTCGGACGAGGTCATGCCCTGGTGGACGAAACGGGCGTCCGGCCCCACGAACTCGGCGAGATGGGTGAGGAAGGCGATGACGTCGTGCTTCACCTCGCGCTCGATCGCGTCGATCTTCTCGACGTCGAACTTCGCCGCGCCGCCCTTCTCCCAGATCGTCCGCGCCGCCTCCTTGGGGATGACGCCGAGTTCGGCCAGGGCGTCGCAGGCATGCGCCTCGATCTCGAACCAGATGCGGAACTTGGCCTCGGGCGACCAGATCGCGACCATCTCGGGGCGGCTGTAGCGCGGGATCATGGCGGGTCCTTCCGAAGCTCGAGTGTCAGGCGCGGGGCGCGGCGGCGCGCGCCGCGTCGCGGATCGCGGCGATGTTGGCGGTGTAGGCTTCCGGGCTGCCGCCCTTGAACACGGCGGAGCCCGCGACCAGCGCGTTCGCGCCCGCCGCGGTCACCAGCGGCGCGGTCTCGGGCGTCACGCCGCCGTCGATCTCCAGGTCGATGGGCCGGTGGCCAATCAGGGCGCGCACGCGCGACACCTTGTCCACCACCTCGGGGATGAAGGCCTGCCCGCCGAAGCCGGGGTTCACCGTCATCAGCAGGATGAGGTCGACGCGGTCGATCACGTACTCCAGCACGCTTTCCGGCGTCGCCGGGTTGATCACCACGCCGGCTTTCTTGCCGAGCTGGCGGATCGCCTGCAGCGAGCGATGCAGGTGCGGTCCGGCCTCCGCGTGGATGGTGATGATGTCCGCCCCGGCCTTGGCGAAAGCTTCGAGATAGGGGTCCACCGGCGCGATCATCAGATGCACGTCGAACGGCAGCTTCGTGTGCGGCCGCATGGCGCGGATCACGTCCGGCCCGAACGTGATGTTGGGCACGAAATGCCCGTCCATGACGTCAAGATGGATCCAGTCGGCGCCGGCCTGCTCGACGGCGCGGATTTCCTCGCCCAGGCGGGCGAAGTCCGAGGCGAGCATCGACGGCGCGATGATGAGCGGACGCTCCCCTTGCGGGGCGGCGGTGGCGGAGGGCGCGCTGGTCATGACGCGGCGGGTAGCACTCCCGGCCCGCCGACGCAACGCGGGCGACGGAGAATCCGGGGAATTCGGCCCGGATTCAGCCTTTCGCCTGCGCCGCGCGCCGGGCCACCACGAGGGCGAGCGGCGCCATCACGAAGGGCGCGAGATAGATGGGAAATTGCAGCAGGGCGAAGAACAGGTAGGTGTCGGGTGGGCACGCCGCGCCCATCGCGCCCACCAGCAGCCCGGTGTTGCGCATGCCGGTGCCCAGGCCCAGGACGAACGCCTCTCCCGCGCCGAGCGAACGCAGCGCCAGCATCGCCGCCCCGAGGCCGAGCAATGCCAGGCCCGAGCCGACGGCGAGGTAGAGCACGGTGCGCAGGGGATCGGCCAGCGTCTGCCCGATCACCCCATCCATCGCCGCGATGGCGAAGAAGAAATAGATGAGCACGAACACGCCATCGAGCTGGTGGCGCGCCGCCGCGAGGCGCTCCGGGCCGGCGATCCGGCGCAGCAGCAGCGCCGCACCGCCGGCGCCGGCGAGCAGACCGAACAGCCGCACCCCCAGCACGACCGAGTCGATGGGCACCGCGCTGCCCGCGACGAAGCTCGCCAGCGGCGGCGCGACGAAGGGCGTGACGGCCAGCGTGATCACGAGAAGGGCGATGCCGAGGCTGTTGTCGAGGCCGAGCAGCGCCGCGTAGGCCGGAAAACCCATCAGCGGCGGAGCGGCCGCGACCAGGGCGATGCCGAGCAGCAGGCCGGGCTCCACCGCGCCGCGGCCGATCGCCGCCAACCCGATGCCGATCAGCGCCGGCATGGCGAGCACCATCCACACCGATGTGGCGGCCATCATCGCCGGCCTGCGCATCACCCGCCGCACCCCGGCGAAATCCGCCCGCGCGAAGGACAGGGTGACGAACAGGAAGATCGAGGCCGGCAGGAACGGCCGGAAGCTGGAGGCGAGCCACGGCAGCGCCAGGCCGAGGAAGATCGAGACCGCGAAGCCCGCCGCCCCATGGCGTCCCAGCCACGCGAGGCCCTTGGAAACGGGGGACAGGAACAGGGGCATTGGCGGGGGCTGGTCCTGTCTGAGGCTTGGCAGGCATGCGTGGGCTGGGCGGGACGTGACGGACGCCCTCCGTCTCCTTATTGTCGGCGATCGAGAACGACAATTGGACAGCGAAGATTTCAATGCAGCGTGACGTCGTAGTTCTGGGGGCCGGCATCGTCGGGCTCGCCACCGCCCTCAAGATCCAGGAAAAAGGCCGCTCGGTGGCGCTCGTCGACCGGTCCGTCCCCGGCGAGGGCACCAGTTTTGGCAATGCCGGCATCATCGAGCGGGCCTCGATCTATCCTTATGCGTTTCCCCGGCGCTGGCGCGACCTGTTCAAGTACGCGCTCAACACCACGCCGGAGGCCTACTACCACCTCTCCACGCTGCCGAAGATCGCGCCGTTCATGTTCCGCTACTGGCGCGCCTCGTCGCCGGCCGGCCACGAGGCGGCGATGCGGGCCGCACTGCCGCTGATCGAGCGCTGCGTCGCCGAGCACGAGCCGCTGGTGGAGGCGGCGGAAGCCGGCCATCTGCTGCGCCGCACGGGCTGGCTCAAGCTGTTCCGCTCCGACGAGAAGCTGGCCGAGGCCATCGCGGAGGCGAAGGAACTCGCGCCGTTCGGCCTCACCGTCGACTTCCTCGACGACGCCGGCGTGCGCGCCATGGAGCCGCACCTGAGCGAGGGCGTGCGGGGCGGCATCCACTTCAAGGACCCGGTGAACGTGATTGACCCCGGCGCGCTGTCGCGCGCCTACCTGCACCTGTTCGAGGCCCGCGGGGGCGGGTTCCTCTCCGGCGACGCTCGCACCCTGGCGCAGGCCGGCGCGGGCGGCTGGACCGTTCGCACCGAGGCGGGCACGGTGACCGCCCGCGACGTGGTGGTGGCGCTCGGCCCGTGGTCGGACGTGGTGTATCGGCCGCTGGGATACAGGCTGCCGATGGCGGTCAAGCGCGGCTACCACATGCATTATCGCCCGGCCGGGAACGCCGTGCTCAACCACACCGTGTTCGACAGCGACAACGGCTACGTGCTCGCGCCGATGGCGCGGGGCATTCGCCTCACCACCGGCGCGGAGTTCGCCGACCGCGACGCGCCGCCCTCGCCGGTGCAGATCGCGCGGACCGAGCCGCACGCGCGCCGCCTGTTCCCGCTCGACGGGCGCGTCGACTCCGCTCCGTGGATGGGCAGCCGGCCCTGCACGCCGGACATGGTGCCGGTGATCGGGCCGGCTCCGGCGCACAAGGGCCTCTGGTTCGCCTTCGGCCACGCCCATCACGGCCTGACGCTGTCGGCCGTCACCGGGCGGCTCATCGCCGAGATGCTCACGGGCGAAACGCCGTTCACCGACCCCCGCCCCTATCGGGCCGACCGGTTCTGAGCGGACGAGCGACGTCGCTCAGGGCGAAACCATGATGCGGCCGAAGCGGTCCTTCCACGCCGGCAGCGCGCCCGGGTAGGGCAGCGCGGTCGCCTCGTAGACACCGCGCGCGACGGCGCGGGCGAGCACGTCGGACGCCGCCATGGCGATCTCGTTGAGCGCCATCGGGCCCGCCACCTCGCGCCGGCCCGTGCCGGCGGCGAAGACGATGTCGCCGTCGAGCGGGGTGTGCGCGGGGCGCAGCGCCCGCGCGAGCCCGTCATGCGCGGCGTTGGCGATACGCTTGGCCTGAGCCTTGCCGAGCCGCGCGTCGGTGGCCACGACCGCGATGGTGGTGTTGCGGCCCGGCCCGCCCTTGAGCCGGGGGACCAGCGCGTCCTTCGGCCGCGCGTAGGGCCAGCCGATCCCGCCGAACTCGGCGTTTTGCTCGTAGGGCGCGGCCCAGAAATGCGGCCCCTCCCCCATCGTCGCCGTGCCGACCGCGTTCACGGCCACGAGCGCGCCGACCACGAACCCGCTTTCGGTGACGGCGCTGGCGGAGCCGAGCCCGCCCTTCAGCGTCGCCGTCGTCGCGCCGTAGCCCGCGCCCGCCGTGCCGAGCCGGAAGCCGGCCGAGGCGGCCTCGCACGCCGCCGCGCCGAGATCGAAGAACGGCGGCTTGCGGCCCCAGGCCTTGTCGCCGCCGTTGAGCAGGTCGAACAGGATGGCCTGCGGCACGATGGGCACCAGCGCATCGCCGACGCGAAAGCCGCGCCCGCGCTCGACCAGCACGGCCATCACCCCGCCGGCGGCGTCCAGCCCGAACGCGGAGCCGCCCGACAGGACGATGGCGTCGACCGTCTCGACCGTCATCTCGGGCTCGAGCAGGGCCGTGTCGCGCACGCCCGGCGCGCCGCCGAGGATGGAGACGGCGGCGGCGGCGGCCTCCTCGAACAGGACGACGGAGACGCCGGTGGCCCGCTCCCGGTCGTCGGCATTGCCGACGAGAACGCCGGGAACGTCGGTGATCAGATTCTGCATGGGGCGAAGTTTGGAAGAGCCGCGCCTCGCCCGCAAGCGCTCAGGCGAGCGCCTCGACGATCTCCGCCGCCGCGCGCCGCCCTTCCAGCGTCGCGCCGCCCACGGTCATCGACCCGCCTTCGGCCGTGGCCTCCCCGGCGAATCGCACGCGCCCGCCCACCGGCTCGCGCAACGCCGCGCGCGCGCCGCCGTGCCCGGGCCGCACCACCGAATAGCCGCCCTCCGCGAAGGGGTCGCGCATCCACGCCGCCGTTCGCCCGGCGACGAAGCGCTGGCGCGCCTCGCCGCCGACGATGGAGGCGAACACGTCCAGCGTCGCCGCGATGGCCGCCTCGTCCCCCTGGCCCATCAGGTCGCGCGCGACGTCGCCGCCGAGCGTGGCGATCACGAGGTCGCGGCCGAACGGGAAGAGCTCGAAGTTGAACCCCGTGCCGAGCGCGTAGGCGTCGCTCGGAGCGGGCCAGCCGAACCGCGCGCCGTCGAACGCCAGCGCCACCTTGCTCAGCACGCCCATCGTCATGCCGGAGAGGGCGTCGCGCGTGGCGGCGGGCAGCGCCGGGGCGAACGCGATGCCGCCGGCCCGCAGCACGCCGACGGGAACGGTGACGACCACGTGCCGCGCCCGCAGCGCGCCCTGGGTCGTCTCCACAAGCACGGTCTTGCCGCTCCAGTCGATGCGCGTGACCTGGACGCCGTAGCTCACGGGCAGGTCGCGCGCCGCGGCCGCGACGAGGTGTCCGTAGCCGCCCGGCGCGACGAGATCCGGCCCTTCCCACTGGGCGATCAGGTCGGCGAGGTCGATGCGCTCCGGCTCCTCCCCGATGGCGTGCTGGCCGAAGCGCAGCGCGGCGTCGCGCGCCCCCTCCGACAGCCCCGCCGTGAGGTCGCCCAGCGACGCGCCGGACGCCGGCTGTTCCTCCCGCGCGGTCTCCATGGCGTCCCAGAACTGCGCCATCCCCGCTCGCCGCGCCGCGGTCGCCCCGGCGTCGAGACGCCGCCCGTCGCGGAACGCGACGCCGCCGCCCCATCCGCGATGCTTCTCCAGCGTCACGCCGAATTCAGCCGCCAGCGCCACCCACGGATTGCGGTCCGCGAAGTGGATATAGGCGGCGCCGGCGTCGAAGGGCTGGCCGACCACGCTGTCGGTGAAGGCCCGTCCGCCGGCCCGGGTGCGCGCCTCGACAATGCGGATGTCCAGACCCGCCTCGATCAGCGCCCGGCCCGCGGCGAGCCCGGCCGCCCCGGCGCCGACGACCACGACGTCGCACAGGGCCGTGCTCATTCGCCGTCGTCCCGGCGCATCAGGTCCTGCGAGCGCGCGCCCTTCGGCGTCTGCTTCGGGCCGGTCCGCTTGCGCGTCTGCGGCTCGCGCGGCCCCTCGATCAGGCGCACCACCATGCCGCGCAGCGTGCGCACGTCCTGCTCCGACAGGTTCATGCGGTGGAACATGTTGCGCAGGTTGCGCGCCATCACCGGCCGCTTGCCCGCCGGGCGGAAGAAGCCGCGCGCATCGAGCTGCTCCTCCAGATAATCGAAGAAGGACAGCACCATCTCGCGGGGGGCCGGCGGCCATTTCGGCTTGAACGCGAAGGGCAACGGCGCTTCCGCCGCGTCGCGCCAGGCGAAGCCGAGCAGCAGCACCGCTTGGGACAGGTTGAGAGAGGCATAGGCCGGGTTGACCGGATAGGTGAGGATCTCGTCGGCGAGCGCGATGTCGTCGTTCTCGAGCCCCGTGCGCTCGCGTCCGAACAGCACGCCGACGCTCTGCCCCGCCGCGACGCGCGCCTGCATGGCGGCCCCGGCCTCGCGCGGGCCGACGACGATCTTGCCCTGGCCGCGCTCGCGCGCCGTGGTGGCGTAGACGAAGGAGAGCGACGCCACCGCGTCCCGCACCGTGTCGTACGTCGTGGCCTTGTCCAGGATGTACTCCGCCCCGGCCGCCGCCGCCCGTGTCTTGGCGTGCAGCCAGCGTTCGCGCGGGCGCACGAGCCGCATGTCGTCCAGCCCGAAATTCGCCATGGCGCGCGCGGCCATGCCGATGTTCTCGCCGAGCTGCGGCTCGACCAGGATGACGGCGGGCCCTCCCCCGATCGGCGGCCGCGTGTGGTCGGTTCCGGCTCCGGGCATTCAGGCAGCTCGCGTATCGTGGGCCGGCCGGGGCCGGATGCGCCCCGGTTTACGGGAAATTCCACCCGGGCGGGAGGGGGCATCGCGTTTTCCACGGCCCTGTCCAAAGGTCCAGCCCGTTCGTCGGCTTGCACGAAAGGCGCGCTTTGCCGCCCCGCGGGGCGATGATATGAGGGCGTCCGACGCAGCCGCCCCACGGCGGAAGCCCCGGAAACGCGAAAGGTGGACGATGGCGAAGATCAAGGTGGCCAATCCGGTTGTCGAGCTCGACGGCGACGAGATGACCCGGATCATCTGGCAGTACATCAAGGACAAGCTGATCCACCCCTATCTCGACATCGACCTGATGTATTTCGACCTGGGCGTCGAGCATCGTGACGCCACGGCCGACCAGGTGACCGTCGACGCCGCCAACGCCATCAAGAAGGTCGGCGTCGGCGTGAAGTGCGCCACCATCACGCCCGACGAGGCGCGCGTGAAGGAGTTCAATCTCAAGGAGATGTGGAAGTCGCCGAACGGGACGATCCGCAACATCCTGGGCGGCGTCATCTTCCGCGAGCCGATCATCTGCAAGAACGTGCCGCGCCTCGTGCCGGGCTGGACGCAGCCGATCGTCGTCGGCCGTCACGCCTTCGGCGACCAGTACCGCGCGACGGACTTCAAGGTGCCCGGCAAGGGCCGCCTGACCATCAAGTTCGAGGGCGAGGACGGCACGGTCATCGAGAAGGAGGTGTTCAAGTTCCCGGACGCCGGCGTCGCCATGGCGATGTACAACCTCGACGACTCGATCCGCGAATTCGCCCGCGCCTCCTTCAACTACGGGCTGAACCGCAAGTATCCGGTCTATCTCTCGACCAAGAACACCATCCTCAAGGCCTATGACGGCCGCTTCAAGGACCTGTTCCAGGAGGTCTTCGACAGCGAGTTCAAGTCGAAGTTCGACGCGCTGGGCCTCGTCTACGAGCATCGCCTGATCGACGACATGGTCGCCTCGGCGCTGAAGTGGTCCGGCGGCTATGTCTGGGCGTGCAAGAACTACGACGGCGACGTGCAGTCCGACATCGTCGCGCAGGGCTTCGGCTCGCTCGGCCTGATGACCTCGGTGCTGATGACGCCCGACGGCAAGATCGTAGAGTCGGAGGCCGCGCACGGCACCGTGACGCGCCACTACCGCGAGCACCAGAAGGGCAAGGAGACCTCCACCAACTCCATCGCCTCGATCTTCGCCTGGACGCGGGGCCTCGCCCATCGCGCCAAGCTCGACGACAACGCCGCGCTGGCGAAGTTCGCCGCGACCCTGGAGAAGGTCTGCGTGGACACGGTCGAGGCCGGCTTCATGACCAAGGACCTCGCCCTGCTGGTGGGCGCCGACCAGAAATGGCTGTCGACCACGGGCTTCCTCGACAAGATCGACGAGAACCTGCGCAAGGCGATGGCGGCCTGATCCGCCGCCCCGACGCGTTCGAAAGGCCCGGCCCCCGCGCCGGGCCTTTTCTGTTGTGCCCCGGCCTCCCCCGCCCCAGTGTCCGCATCATGCGGGCCGAAGCTCGCGCCGGAGGAGGAGAGATGACGGACCTGACCGGAGGCTGCCAGTGCGGCGCGGTGCGCTACCGCCTCTCCATGCAGCCCTACAACGCGCATATCTGCCATTGCCGCATGTGCCAGAAGGCGTTCGGCAATTTCTTTGCGGCGCTGGCCAGCGTGAAGCTGGACCGCATCGCGTGGACGCGCGGCCGGCCCTCGATCTACCGGTCGTCCGAGGCCGCCGAGCGCGGTTTCTGCGCCGCCTGCGGCACGCCGCTGACCTTCCACTACCTCGGCACGGACCGGATCGCGATCTCGCTCGGATCGCTCGACGACCCCACCGTCGCCCCGCCGCTCAAGGCCTTCGGCGTCGAGTCCAAGCTGCCGTTCATCCACACGCTCGACGGCCTGCCGGGCGAACGGACCGACCAGTTCGCTTCGCCCGAGGACCTGGCGCGGATGCGGCCGCGCGCCACGCCGCCCTGAGCGCCGTCAGCGGCGTCAGTCAGTCGTCGCGCGCATCGAGCGGGGCGTCGGAGGGCACCGTCTCGCGCTTGGCGGCGCGCTCGCGCGCGACGCGATGGATGTTCTCCGCGATGTCCGGCCGCTTCTGCATCAGGGCGCGCAGATCGGCGGCGTCGAGCACGAGCAGTTGCGTGCGCACCGTGGCGCGCACGGTGGCGGTGCGCCGCGCATTTTTCAGCACCGCGATTTCGCCGAAGAACTGGCCGTCGCCGAGCACGTGGCGCTCGCCCTCCGGCAATTCGATTTCCACCTGGCCGGACGCGATGAAATACATCGAATGGCCCACGTCGCCGCGCCGGACGATGATGCTGCCACGCTCGGCCGCCTGCGAGCGCAGGAGCCGCATGATCTCCGCCACCTCCTCCGCCGACAGCGCCGCGAAGAGCGGGACGCGGGCGATCATGCCCCAGGTCACCACGAACTCGCGGCGGTGGATCACCTCCGCAAAGGCCGTGGCGATGATGCCGACGGGCAGCGCGATCATGACCAGGCCCATCAGCGCGGTGAGCGAGGCGATCACCTTGCCGAGCGGCGTCACCGGCACGGCGTCGCCGTAGCCCACCGTCGCCAGCGTGACGATGGCCCACCACATCGCATCCGGGATGGTGCCGAACTTCTCGGGCTGCGCGGCGCGCTCCGCCATGTGCATCACGGAGGCGGTGCCGATCACCAGCCCGAACAGGATGACGAGGCACGCCGCCAGCGCCCGGCGCTCGTCGTACACCGCCTCGTACAGCGACCTGATGCCGGGCGAATACCGAGCCAGCTTGAGGAAGCGTATTAGCCGCAGCAGCACGAACACCCGAAGATCGATGTCCGGCGCGACAAGAGCCAAATAGAACGGCAGGATCGTCAGCAGGTCGATGATCGCGGGGCCGGTGCGCGCGAAGGCGAGCCGTGCCCGCCACGCCCCCATCCGCCGATAGGGCGGGTAGTCGACCGCCGCCCAAAGCCGAAGCGCGTATTCGACCGAAAACACCGCGATCGTGAGCCGCTCGATCCCGTTGAAGACCGCCTTGTGGGCGGCCTCGAGTTCCGGAACGGATTCCAGGATCGTCGCCGTGACGCTGACCAGGACGAGGGCGATCAGGAAGCGGTGGACGTAGCGCGACAGGCGGTCCGTCGGCTCCGCCGTCTCGAAAAGAGCGTAAACGCGGTGGCGCAGCCGCGCCGCGTATCGGTAGGTATGGAGGGCGGTGTTCACCGCCCCCCGATGGCTGCGGCGATCCGCTCGAGTGCGTCCGCGGCGTTGCCGCCGTCCGGGCCGCCGGCCTGGGCCATGTCCGGCCGTCCCCCGCCACCTTTGCCGCCGAGCGCCTCGGAACCGACCCTCACCAGATCGACCGCGTTGAAGCGGGACGTCAGGTCCGGCGTGACGCCGACCACGACCCCGGCCTTGCCGTCCTCCGCCACGCCGACGATGGCCACGACGCCGGACCCGACCTGCTTCTTGCCTTCATCGGCCAGCGTCTTGAGGTCGCGCATTTCGACGCCAGAGACGGAGCGCGCCAGCAGCTTGATGCCGGCGACCTCCCTGACCGCGGCGTCACCGCCGCCCGATCCCCCGCCCATGGCGATCTTTCGCCGCGCGTCCGCCAGCTCGCGCTCCAGCCGCCGCCGGTCCTCGATCAGCGCGGCGAGGCGCTCGTTCGCCTCCGAGACCGGCGCCTTGAGCTGGCCCACCAGGTCGTGAAGACGCCGGCTCTCGGCCGAGAGGTGCAGGCGCGCCGGCTCGCCGGCCATCGCCTCGATGCGGCGCACGCCCGCCGCGACGGCGCTCTCGCCCACCACCGTCACGAGGCCGATATCGCCCGTGCGCGACACGTGCGTCCCGCCGCACAGCTCGATCGAGAAGGTGGCGTTCGCGCCCTCGTCCGCGTTGCGGCCCATCGAGACGACGCGGACCTCGTCGCCGTACTTTTCGCCGAACAAAGCGCGGGCGCCCGACTCGATCGCCTCGTCGACCGCCATCAGCCGCGTGGTCACCGCGTCGTTCTGGCGGACGACGCGATTGACGATCGCCTCGACGCGCGACAGCTCCTCCGCCGAGATCGGCTTGGGATGCGAGAAGTCGAAACGCAGCCGCTCCGGCGCGACGAGCGAGCCCTTCTGCGCCACGTGGTCGCCGAGCACCTGCCGCAGGGCCTCGTGCAGCAGGTGGGTCGCCGAATGGTTGGCGCGGATCGCGGCGCGACGCTCGCGGTCGACCGCCAGCTCCAGCGCGTCGCCCAGCGCCACGCGGCCCGAGGTCACGCGCACGACGTGGGCGAACACGTCGCCCAGCTTCTTCTGCGTGTCGGCGACCTGCAGCACGACGTCCGGCCCGGTCATCACGCCGGTGTCGCCGACCTGGCCGCCGGACTCGCCGTAGAACGGCGTCTGGTTCAGCACGACGATGCCGTCCTGCCCGGCCGTCAGAGACTCGACCGGCTGACCTTCCCGCAACAGCGCGGTGACGACGCCTTCCGCCTTCTCAGCGTCATAGCCGAGGAACTCGGTCGATCCGACCTTCTCCTTCACGGCGTACCAAACCGCCTCGGTCGCCGCCTCGCCGGACCCGGCCCAGGCCGCGCGCGCCATCTCGCGCTGGCGCTCCATGGCCGCGTTGAACCCCTCGACATCGACGCCGACGCCGCGCGCGCGCAGCGCATCCTGCGTCAGGTCGAGCGGGAATCCGTAAGTGTCGTAGAGCGTGAACGCCACGTCGCCGCGCAGGCTCTGGCCCTCGCCGAGATTGCGGGTTTCGTCCTCGAGGATGGACAGGCCGCGCTCGAGCGTCTTGCGGAAACGCGTCTCCTCCAGCCGCAACGTCTCGGTGATCAGCGCCTCGGCGCGCACCAGCTCCGGATAGGCATGTCCCATTTCGCGGACCAGCGCCGGCACGAGCCGCCACATCAGGGGTTCGCGCGCGCCCAGCAACTCGGCATGCCGCATGGCCCGGCGCATGACGCGGCGCAGAACATAGCCCCGCCCTTCGTTCGAGGGCAGCACGCCGTCGGCGACCAGGAAGGCGGAGGCGCGCAAATGATCGGCGATCACGCGATGGCTCGCCTTGCGCGGGCCGGTCGGCTCGACGCCGGTGAGATCGGCGACGACCCCGATCAGCGCCCGCATCAGGTCGGTCTCGTAATTGTCGTGCGTGCCCTGAAGCACGGCCGAGACGCGCTCCAGCCCCATTCCGGTGTCGATGGACGGCTTGGGCAGCAGGATACGCTCGCCGGGCGCGACCTGCTCGAACTGCATGAACACCAGGTTCCAGATCTCGATGAAGCGGTCGCCGTCCTGGTCGGCCGAGCCGGGCGGCCCGCCGGGAATATGGTCGCCGTGGTCGAAGAAGATCTCCGAGCACGGGCCGCACGGACCCGTATCGCCCATCGCCCAGAAATTGTCCGAGGTCGGGATCTTGATGATCTTGCTGTCGGGCAGGCCGGCGATCCGCTTCCACAGCCCGAACGCCTCCTCGTCCTCCGAGTAGACGGTGACCAGCAGCCGGTCGACCGGGAGCGCGAACTCCTTGGTGACCAGGTTCCAGGCGAGCTCGATCGCGCGGTCCTTGAAGTAGTCGCCGAACGAGAAATTGCCGAGCATCTCGAAGAAGGTGTGATGCCGGGCGGTGTAGCCGACATTGTCGAGGTCGTTGTGCTTGCCGCCCGCCCGCACGCATTTCTGCGCCGTGGCGGCGCGCGAATAGGGGCGCTTCTCGATGCCGGTGAAGACGTTCTTGAACTGCACCATGCCGGCGTTGGTGAACATCAGCGTGGGGTCGTTGCGCGGCACCAGCGGGCTCGAGGGCACGACCTCGTGGCCGTTCCTCGCGAAGTAGTCGAGGAAGGTGGATCGAATCTCGTTCACGCCGCTCATGACGACCAATCTCACTCAGCATTTCGCGCCGCCGGGGCGCATGACGAACTGAGGCTTTCTAGAGGCGGGCGGGCCCGATGTCGAGACACAGCCACGGGCTTGCCGGGCCTCTCAAGCAAAACGGGCGCCCTGCAGGCGCCCGTCGCGACTTCGTGCGGGAGCCGGGAGAGATCAGGCTTCGCCAGCGTCCAGATCGTCGGCCGTCGGGTCGATGTTGTCGAGGATGCGCTCGGCCAGCAGCCCGGCGTTCTGGCGGATCTGCGCCTCGATGCGGGCGGCGACGTCCGGGTTCTGCCGCAGGAACGCCTTGGCGTTCTCGCGGCCCTGGCCGAGGCGCTGGCTGTCGTAGGAGAACCACGCGCCGGACTTCTCGACGATCCCGGCCTTGACGCCGAGGTCGACCAGCTCGCCGAACTTGGAGACGCCCTCCCCGTACATGATGTCGAACTCGACCTGCTTGAACGGCGGGGCGACCTTGTTCTTCACCACCTTGACGCGGGTCGTGTTGCCGACGACTTCCTCGCGGTCCTTGATCGCGCCGATGCGGCGGATGTCGAGGCGCACCGAGGCGTAGAACTTCAGCGCGTTGCCGCCCGTCGTCGTCTCCGGCGAGCCGTACATGACGCCGATCTTCATGCGGATCTGGTTGATGAAGATGACCATGCAGTTCGACCGCGAGATCGAGGCGGTCAGCTTGCGCAGGGCCTGGCTCATCAGGCGCGCCTGAAGGCCGGGCTGGACCTCGCCCATCTCGCCCTCGATCTCGGCGCGCGGCACCAGCGCGGCCACCGAGTCGATCACCAGCACGTCGAGCGCGCCCGAGCGCACCAGCGTGTCGCAGATCTCCAGCGCCTGCTCGCCCGTGTCCGGCTGGGCGATCAGCAGGTCCTCGAGATTGACGCCGAGCTTGCGGGCATAGACAGGATCGAGCGCGTGCTCGGCGTCGATGAAGCCGCACACGCCGCCCTTCTTCTGCGCTTCCGCGACCGTGTGCAGGGCCAGCGTCGTCTTGCCGGAGGATTCCGGCCCGTAGATCTCGACCACCCGGCCCCGCGGCAGGCCGCCGACGCCCAACGCGATGTCGAGCCCCAGCGAACCGGTGGACACGGTCTCGATCTCCACCGCCTTCTCGTTCTTGCCGAGGCGCATGATGGAGCCCTTGCCGAAGGCGCGCTCGATCTGGGAGAGCGCGGCATCGAGAGCTTTGGTCTTGTCCATGGATTGGCCTTCGACGAGTCGGAGTGACGGTTGCGACATGGGAGACGTCCTTATGACAGGGGACCGAGCGAGTCTCAACAGACCCTTGAGGCTCATACGATCACCCTTTGTTCCCCATCGCAAGTTCTTTTTTTGTTCTTCTACCGCGAGTCAAGATCTACATGCTCCGCACGGTTAACGTGTCGTGACCGCGCACGCCCGCGCCCGCCGCCGGGCTCAGCCCAGCGCGCCCTTCACCGCCTCGATCAGTTGCTTGAGCGAGAACGGCTTGGGGAGGAAGGCGAAATTCTCGCCCGCCGGCAGGTTGCGGCTGAAGGCCTCCTCGGCGTAGCCGCTGACGAAGATGATCCGCGCCGTCACGCCGCGCTTGCGCAGCTCCCCGAGAAGCGACGGGCCGTCCATCTCGGGCATCACGACGTCGGAGACGATCAGGTCGATCTCGCCGCCATGCGCCTCGACGACCTGGAGAGCCTCGACCCCCGAGGCGGCCTCGAGCACCGTATAGCCGCGCTGGGCCAGCGCGCGCGCCCCGAACGCCCGGACCGCCTCCTCGTCCTCAACCAGCAGCACGGTGCCGTGCCCGGTGAGGTCGGGTTGCGGGACGCGCGCGGCCGCGGGCTTGGCGGCCTGCCCGGCCGGCGCCGCCGCCGCGGCCGGCGCGTCGTCCTGCGCCTCGCCGGCGTGGCGCGGCAGGAAGATGCGGAACGTCGTGCCCTCGCCGACCACGCTGTCGCAGAACACGAAGCCGCCGGACTGCTTGACGAAGCCGTAGACCATGGACAGGCCGAGCCCCGTGCCCTTGCCCACCTCCTTGGTGGTGAAGAAGGGCTGGAAGATCTTGTCGATGATCTCCTGCGGAATGCCCGTGCCGGAGTCCTGCACCTCGACGAGCACGTAGTCGGCCGCCTGCATGCCGGGATAGTTGAGGGACGCCGCCTCGGCGGCGCTGACGTTGCGCGTGCGGATCGAGAGCTTGCCGCCCTCGGGCATGGCGTCGCGCGCGTTCACCGCGAGGTTGACGACGACCTGCTCGAACTGCGTCAGGTCGGCGCGCACCGGCCACAGGTCGCGGCCGTGGCGGACGTCGAGCTCGACCCTCTCCCCGAGCAGCCGCTTGAGCAGCATCGTCAGGTCCGAGAGCACCTCGCCGAAATTCATCACCTGCGGGCGCAGCGTCTGGCGGCGCGAGAAGGCGAGCAATTGCCGCACCAGGCCGGCCGCCCGGTTGGCGTTCTGCTTGATCTGCATGATGTCCTGGAAGGACGGATCGGTCGGCCGGTGGTTCACCAGCAGCAGGTCGGCGTAGCCGATGATCCCCTGCAGCACGTTGTTGAAGTCGTGGGCCACGCCGCCGGCGAGTTCGCCCACGGCCTGCATCTTCTGCGCCTGCGCGAACTGCAATTCCAGCGCGCGCTGCTCGGTGGTGTCGATGGCGTAGACGATGGCCGCCTCGCTGTCGTCCTCCTCGCGCTCCACGGCCGAGATGAAGAACCGCGCCGAGCGCGCGCCCTCCCCCGCCAGCGCCAGGTCCAGCGGCGGAATGTCGCCGCGCCCGGCGGCCGCTCCGGCGATTGCTTCCGACAGCGCCTCGCGGTCGCGCTCGCCCACCACGGAGAGGATCGAGCGCGGTTCGGAGGCGTCCATGCCCTTGAACACGGGGCCGAACAGCCGCACGAACGGCCCGTTGGTGCGCGCGATGCGCCCCTGCCGGTTCACCGCCGCGATGGCGAGCGGCGTGTTGTTGAAGAAGCGCGCGAACCGCACCTCGGCGGCGCGCTGGCCCTCGGCGACGTCCTCGCCGGCCGAGCGGTTCAGCACCAGCGTGCGCGAAGGCCCGGGCACGCCGTCATAGCCGAAGGCGACGCGGTGGAACACGCGCACCGGAAGCGACTGGCCGCCGCGCCGGCGCAGGTCGAGGTCGTGCGTTTCCGTGCGGACCTCGCCGGCGCCGCCGGTGACCGTTGAGAGCAGAGCCGCGCCGTCGCCCGGCACGAGGTCGGCCAGCTTCAGCCCGCCGGAGCCGAACTGGGCGAGATCGTAGTCCAGCCAGTTGGCGAGCGTGGCGTTGAGGTAGATGACGTTGCCGTTGGCGTCGATGGAGAGGAAACCGGCCGGCGCGTGGTCGAGATAGTCGATTGCGTGCTGGAGTTCCTGGAACACGTTCTCCTGGCGCTCGCGGTCGCGCGTGATGTCGGCGACCGTCCACAGCGCCGCGCCGCGCCCCCCGGCGCGCTCGATGGGGCGCACCTTCACGCGGTACCACGCCACCCCTTCGACGCCGCCGAGCGGCGGCGAGAGACGGACTTCCTCGGTGGCCGATTTCTGCTCCCGCGCCGCCTGGGCGAGGCGATAAATCGCCTCCGACACGTCGGACGCGCCGGTGAGCAGGCGCTCGACGGTGGGCACGTTGTCCGGTCCCGTCGATCCGGAGAGGCGCAGATAGGCCTCGTTGGCGTAGCCGATGCGACCGTCGTGGTCGACGACGAGCACGCCCTCGGCGGCGCTGTCGGCGATCGCCTTGGTCAGGTCGTTGCGCAGCGCCCTGCCCGAGAACTCGATGATCCCCACCGCTCCGGCGAACAGCGCGAAGACGCCCACCACGGCCAGCAGGGCCAGCAGCCCGACGATCAGCGGCTGCGCCTTTTCGGTGGCGAGCAGCGACAGGGCGATCGCCGCGCCGACCAGCACGCCGGCGAGCACCAGCAGCAGCCCGGCGCTGCCCGAGCGCGGCGCCCGATGCACGCTCTTCAGCTCCTGCGCCGCCGGCTTGGCCATTCTCGCCCCGTCCAGTGCCGTCATGTCGCCCTCCTGCGAAGGCGCATCACGAATCCGATCACCTCGGCCACGGCCTTGTAGTGCTCCACCGGAATGTCCTGATCGAGATCAACGGCCTTGTAAAGCGCGCGGGCCAGCGGAGGGTTCTCGACGACCGGCACGGCGTTCTCCTCGGCCAGGGCGCGGATGCGCAGCGCCAGCGCGTCGAGCCCCTTGGCGACGCAGCGCGGCGCGGGCATTCCGCGCTCGTACTGGAGCGCCACCGCGTAGTGGGTCGGGTTCATGATCACGACGGAGGCCTTCGGCACCTGCGCCATCATCCGCCGGCGCGAGGCGCGCGCCTGCAGCTTGCGGATGCGCGCCTTCACCTCGGGATGGCCCTCGGTCTCCTTGTACTCCTCCTTCATCTCCCGCTTGGTCATCTTCTGGCGGCCGTACCAGGTCCATTTCTGCCAGGCGAAGTCGCCGGCGGCGAGGAAGGCGTAGATCGCCAGCACGCCGGTCATCAGGCGGGAGAGTTCGGCGGAAGTGGCCGGCAGCAGCGCGGCGACGTCGAGCGTGACGAGGGATTCGAGGCGGGCGCGCTCCGGCCAGAGAACGACCGCCATCACGACGCTCACCAGCCCCAGCTTGGCCAGGCCCTTGAGAAACTGGACGAAAGCCTCCTTGCCGAAGACGCGCTTCAGCCCCGCGGACGGAGAGATGCGCGACAGCTGCGGCGTCACGGGCTGCGTGGTGAACATCGGCCGGTGCTGGACGAGCCCGCCCGCCAGCCCGGCGAGCGCGAGGATGGCGAGCGGCAGGCCGATCGCCCCCAGCGCCACCATCATCGAGTGCGTGCCGTAGGCCGACAGTCCGCCGGGGCCCTCGGGCAGCCTGTGGGCGTTGGCCAGCATCGCGCCGAGCGCGCGGGCGAGCGACTGCGCCGAATCGGCACCCGCCACCGCGAGGGCCAGCGCGCCCCCCGCGAGCACGAACCAGGTGTTGACCTCGGCGCTGCGCGCGACGTCGCCGCGCTCGGCCGCCTGCTCCAGCCGTCGTTGGCTTGGGGCTTCGGTGTGGTCTTCCCTGTCCTCGCTCTCGGCCATGTCAGCGTCCGGTGAAGGGCGTCAGGAGAGTGGAGAGCTCGTTCAGGAACTCGAGCATCATCAGGCCGAGCACCCCGAAGAGAATCACGAAGCCCAGTATGATGGTTGCGGGCATCGCGAGGAAGAACACCTGCAACGCCGGCATGAGGCGCGACAGCACCCCCAACCCGACGTTGAACACGATGGCGAAGACCAGAAAGGGCGCCGCGAGCCGCACCGCGACGGAGAACCCCGTCGCCATCGTGCCGAGCGCGAGGCTGGCGGCGTCGCCCGTCGCGGGAACCATGCCGGGCGGCAGCGCCAGGTAGCTGCCCCCGATGGCGGCGATGACGGCGTGGTGGGCGTCCGTCGCGAAAATCAGCGTGACGCCCAGCAGCGTCATGAAGTTGCCGACCGCGGCGGCCTGGCCGCCTTGCGAGGGATCCACCGTTTCCGCGAAGGCCAGGCCCAGCGCCTGCGATACGAAATTGCCCGCCGTCTGCAGGCTCGCGATGATGAGGCGGAAGGTGAGCCCGATCATCAGCCCGATGCCGATCTCGACCAGAAGCGCGGCCATCGCGCCGTCCGGCCGCGCCACGCTGGCCGGCAGCATCGGGCGGACGACCGGGGTGAGGGCCAGCGTCAGGAACAGCGCCAGCGCCAGCCTCACCCGCACCGGCAGGAAGCGCTCGCCAACGCCCGGCATCAGCATCACGAGCACGCCGACGCGGGCGAACACCAGCATGAAGAGGACGGCGAGCTGCGGCCCGAGCGTGAGAGACATGAGCGGCCCACCGCAATGCGCGGCCCTCTAGTCAGGCGCGCCCGCCGCGCCGATCCGCCGGGCCGGCCGGCGGGATGCATTCTAGACGCCCGCGGCGATTCGCGCCGCGATCTGGTCCATGTACGCGGCCAGCGCGTCGCCCATGAAGGGCAGCAGCAGGATCAGCGCCAGGCCGACCACGATGATCTTCGGCACGTAGACGAGCGTCTGTTCCTGGATCTGGGTGAGCGCCTGCACGAGCGAGATCACGACGCCGACGGCGAGCGCGATCAGCATCAGGGGGCTGGCCACCTTCAGGAAGGTTATGACGCCCTCGCGGGCGACGTCGAGGACTTCCGCGCCGGTCATGTCGTCGTCTCCTCCCGGCTCACACCGGCATCCGCATGATTTCCTCGTAGGCCTGGATCACCTTGTCGCGCACGGCGACGAGCGTCTCCAGCGCCGACTCGCTCTCGGCCACGGCCGTCACGACGTCGACCATGTCGGCCTTGCCCTGCGCCGCGGCGCTGGCCTGGCGCTCGGCCGAGGCTCCGGACTGCGCCACGCTCTCCACGATGCCGCTCAGCGTGTCCGCGAAGCTCGGCGCGCCCGCCTTGGGCGCCGAGGATGCCGAGACCGGCGAGGAAAGGAGCTGCGTGGCGGCGTAGGCGCCGGCGGCGAGAGAGGAAACGGCCATGCTGAAACCCCGAAGCGGCAAAACGGGAAAGGGACGGAAAGAGCGGCTCAGGCCCGCAGAATGTCGAGCGTGCGGGCCAGCATGCGGCGGGTTGCGCCGATGACGTTGAGGTTGGCCTCGTAGCTTCGCTGGGCCTCACGCATGTCCATCTGCTCGACCAGCGAATCGACGTTCGGCAGCTTGACGTTGCCGTTGGCGTCGGCGGCCGGGTGGCCGGGATCGTGTCGCGTGCGGAACGGAAGCTGGTCCTTCCGCACCCGCCCCAGCGAGACGGTCTGCGCCTCGAGCTCCCGGTCGAGCCGGCCCTGGAAGGTCACGATCTTGCGGCGATACGGGTCGCCGCCGGGCGTCGCCGCCGCCGAGTCGGCGTTGGCGATGTTCTCGGAAATGATTCGGATGCGGCCGGCCTGGGCCTTCAGTCCCGAGGCGGCGATGGCAAGGGAACGCATGAAATCCATGATCGAAAATCCTCAGGCGCGCTTACCGATGGCGATTTTCAAAAGGGACAGGCTCTTGGCGTAAAGCGTCGCCGCCGCCTGGTAGTCGGCCTGGGTGTCGGCCAGTTTCGTCATCTCGTCTTCGAGGCTGACGGCGTTGCCCGACGGCGTCGTCTCGAAGCGGCGCGCCGCCCTGGTGCGGGCCGCATCGTCCGACGGCCCGCCCGAGAGGTGCCCCGGCGCCGTTTGCAGGGGAGCGAGTCCGCCGCCGTCGCCCGCCTCGAAAGGCCGCAGGTCGCGAGGCTTGAAGCCCGGCGTATTGGCGTTGGCGACGTTCTCGGCCAGCACTTTCTGACGCGACTGGAGCCAGTGCATCCGCTCCTTGAGCTGGCTCACCAGCGGCAATCCGGCGGCGCTCATGAAATCCGACTTTCTGAAAAGGAGTTGGCGACCCGGTAAAAATTGCCGCGCTCATGGTTAATTTCGGGTAAACTTCGTTCGACTCTGGCACAATTTCCCCCCGTCCCCGGTGCGCGCGCCTTGACGCACGGGGGGCCAGGCGTAACCAATGCCGCACCCGGCGGGCGAGACCGCCGGTACGAAGGAGTTCACGCGCTTTGCTCTCGTTGCCGACAACTTGGCCAACGCCTGTCGTCTGGGCCGTCGCCTTCGCCATCATCTTCGTGCTGCTCGCGGTGTTCGCGCTGATCCTGCGGCGTTTCGCGGGCGGACGCCTGCAATCGCAGGGCGGCGCGGGGCGCTCGCGCCAGCCGCGCCTGGGCGTGGTGGACGCCTTCAGCCTCGACCGCCAGCGGCAGCTGGTCATCGTGCGGCGCGACAACATCGAGCACCTTGTGCTCATCGGCGGGCCCAACGACGTGCTCATCGAGGGCAACATTCAGCGTCCCCAGGCGACGCAGCCGCGCGAGCCCGGACTCGAGCGGATCGAGCCTCGGGTTGAGTCGGCGCGCCAGGAGCCCCGTCCCGAACCCCGGCAAGAACCTCGGCAAGAACCTCGGCAGGAGTCTCGGGCGGAGCCGGCGCGCGCCGAGCCCGCGATGCCGCCGCCTCCCCCGCCGCCGCCGCGCGCGGAAGTCCCGCCGCCTCCCCCGCCGCGTGCCGAGCCGCAGCCGCCCCGCCCGGAGCCCCGCGTCGATGCGCCTCGATTCGAGCCGCGTCCGGTCGACGCCCCGCGTTTCGAGCCCCGGCCCCCGGAGCCGCTCCGCCTGCAGCCTTGCGTCCAGCGCAGCGTCCCGCAGCG
>NZ_JANCLU010000020.1 GCF_024294805.1 Alsobacter ponti | reverse complement strand
CCGGGGCAATCCACGTGCGCGTAGTGGCGGTTCTGCGTCTCGTACTCGACATGCGCCGTCGAGATCGTGATCCCGCGAGCCTTCTCCTCCGGAGCCTTGTCGATCTGGTCGTACGCCGTGAACGTCGCCCCGCCCGTCTCCGCCAGAACCTTCGTGATCGCCGCCGTCAGCGACGTCTTGCCGTGGTCGACGTGACCGATCGTGCCGATGTTGCAATGCGGCTTCGTCCGCGAAAATTTTTCCTTGGCCATGGCCGTGTCTCAGTCCTCGACAGCCGGACGTCGCCGGCAAAGGGGGTTGGAAACGCGGGCCGAAATAGGCGGTTTCGCGGGAAGGCGCAAGAGTCAGGAGACGCGATGCGCCCGGCGGCCGGCCGGCGTCATCCCCACGGCGGTCACGGCAAGGTCACCCATAGCAAATCGACGCAGCTGGACAGTCACGCGGGGACACGCCGCGCAGGCCAAAGTCACGTCGTGAGGAGAATGGAGCGGGTGAAGGGAATCGAACCCTCGTATTCAGCTTGGAAGGCTGCTGCTCTACCATTGAGCTACACCCGCCCGCGCCGCCTGATATGCCGCGCCCGGCCGCGCTTGGCAAGCGCCCAGAGGGGTGACGCACCGCGCCAGGGCAACCCTCGCGCGACCGAGCCCGGATGGCGGAACGCCAGGCACGGACGCCAGTCCGCCCGTTCCCGGAACCCCGGAGCGTAGCGGAGGGGTATCCGGGAGCCAGCGTAGGAATGCTGCCGCGAAGCGGCGCTCAATGGAAAAGGCCATAAGGACGCGCTACGCGCGACATGTTGCGCTGGGCCCCGGGCTCGGTTCCGCTGTCGCTGCACCGACCCGGGGACGGGCGGGCCGGAGGCCCGCGCTGCAAATCGACTCGCGCCCCAGTCTACGCTTGACATTCGCAG
This sequence comes from Alsobacter ponti, assembly GCF_024294805.1. Classification (GTDB taxonomy): domain Bacteria; phylum Pseudomonadota; class Alphaproteobacteria; order Rhizobiales; family Beijerinckiaceae; genus Alsobacter; species Alsobacter ponti. The sequence goes on along the minus strand of NZ_JANCLU010000020.1, from coordinate 83,911 downwards.
GAATTTATGCCTATATGGCTCTCGTCCTCACCCGAGGAAGGGGCGTCTGCAGCGTGGCCGATGCGGGTGGGGGGCGGTGGCCGGTTCGAGGGAGCGTCACGCACTCCCGAGCGCCGGCGGCCCAAGCCGCTCAGGTTCGTCGCCGCCAACAGCGGGACAGTAACCCGGGCTGGGTGGTTCCTCAGCTCCCAGGACTTCGTCCCGCGATATGCGGGCGAGGGTCGATCGGGAGGCAAGGGCCAGCCGGCTTGCGGGACCAAACAGGGTGAGTGTCATGCCCCCTGGGACCAAGCGGAGCAAGCCTCAAACACCGCGCGCGGAACGGCGGGGGTCAACTCTCGTCGGTATTACACCCTCACCTCCGGCATCCGCCGGCGGGACGAGGCCCCCGCCGTTCCGCGCCGCCCTTCCGGGCATCGCAGAACAAAGCCAAGCCCCGCATCCGGAAGGATGGCGGGAACATTCCGCATGGAACGGGCGGACTGGCGTCCGCCCTTTGGGCGCGTGGGACAGCAATGCGGGCCAACGGCCCGCCCGTCCCCGGAGCGGTGCAGCGAAAGCGGAACCGCATCCGGGGCCTAGCGTAACAATGTCGCGCGTCAGCGCGTCCTCATCGAAAAGGCCTGTCAAGCGCCGCTTCGCGGCAACATCCATGCGCTGGCTCCCGGATATGCCTCCGCCAAGGCTCCGGCATTCCGGGAACGGGCGGACTGGCGTCCGCCCTTTGGGACTTGGGGACAGACGGACGAAGTCCGCCCTACGGGGCTTGGGGACGGGCGGACGGGGTCCGCCCTTTGGGTTCAGGAGACGGGCGGACTGGCGTCCGCCGGATTTGGGGACCGCCGGACGGAGCCACGCAAGGCGACGCTCTGTCGAAAGAAGAAAAATGGTGGGGGAAGTAGGACTCGAACCTACGAAGGCTTAGCCAGCGGATTTACAGTCCGCCCCCTTTGCCGCTCGGGACATTCCCCCACGCCCGTTCCGTGAGCCGGGGCTGCACTGGACGCGGATGCGAAGCGCGCCGGGCGGCGCGTCCGCGGGGCGTCTTATGGGGAGGGGGGGCGCTCGTGTCAACACGAAAAGCGGAGGCCGCGCCCGGCGCGCTGATTGCCCCGCGCCCCGCCGCGTGCGACACCCCGGCGAACCCACGCGAAACGGCGGACCCGACATGGCCAGGAAGCCCGGCGGCGACAGACACGATCACCGATCCCGCGACGCGGGACGCACCGGCGGCTGGCGCCCCGAGGACGCGAATCGGTCCGGCCGCGACGAGCGCGGCGGCGGCAAGCCGCGCGGCGACGCCCGGCCAGCCCGGGGCCAGGACGAGCGCGAGCCGGCGCGCGGCGCCGCGCAGCGGCGCGAGCGCGCCCCGGAGGGTCGCCACGAGTCGCGGCAGGACCGTCCCGAGCGCGGCGCGGCCCGCCCCGGCGGCGGACGCCCCCTGCTCTACGGCTTCCACAGCGTGATCGAGGCGCTGGCCAATCCGCGCCGGGTGGTTCATCGGGTCTATGCCACCGAGAACGCGGCCGCGCGGCTGGCGGACCGGCCGTCCGGCACGCGCGCCCCGGTCACCATGGTGCGCGGCGACGACATCGCCCGCCTGGTCGGAGAGGACGTGGTCCACCAGGGCCTCGTGGCCGAGGTCGACAACCTGCCGGCGCTCGATATCCACGACCTGCCGGCCGACGGGATCGTGCTGGTGCTCGACCAGGTGACGGACCCACACAATGTCGGGGCGATCCTGCGCAGCGCCGCCGCCTTCGGGGTCAGCGGCCTCGTCATCACCGAGCGCCACAGCCCGGAAGCCACTGGCGTGCTGGCCAAGACCGCCTCGGGCGGGCTGGAGCACGTGCCGCTGGTGACAGTGCCGAATTTGGCGCAGGCGCTGACGGTGCTGGGCGAGCGCGGCTTCTGGCGAGTCGGGCTCGATTCGGAGGGGCCGACCCCGCTCGACAAGGCCGTCGCCACCCGGCCGGTGGCGCTGGTGCTGGGGGCGGAGGGCAAGGGGCTGCGCCGCCTGACGCGCGAACGCTGCGACGCGCTCGCGCGGCTCGACGTGCCGGGCGCGATCAAGAGCCTCAACGTCTCGAACGCCGCCGCCGTGGCGCTCTACGCGCTCGACCGGGCGCTCGCGCCGAAGGCGTGAAGCCGCCTACTCCGCCTGCAGCTGGATGATGCGCGGCGCCGTGGGGCTGTCGACGGAGAACCCGCCGGCCGAGGTCAGCGGCTGCGGCTCGCCCATCGAGACGATGCGCGCCCCGCCCGGCCTGGCCGTCACGCCGCGGGAGTCCACCACGTACAGCGTCGGCGCGCCGGGCTCGGCCGGGCGGTAGCCCGGAACGGCCGGCAGGTCGGCGGCGGTGATCGGACCGGGCGGCGGGGGCGGCGGCGGCTCGACGCGCACCACCACGACCTCGGGGCGGTTCGGCCGCACCCACACCGGCACCGGCGTGTTGCCGGCCGCGAATCGCATGCCCGGGAAGTGACCGGGAAGATGCACGCCCGGCGGCAGCACGACCCCCGGCGGCAGGCCGGGCAGGCGGTCGCCGGCCACGGCGACGGCCGACACGGAAGCCAGCAGAGGGACGACGGCGCAAATCGCGGCCGGGACGAATCCCGCAAGACGCCTCATGGGAGGTTCCTTCCACACCAGTGATGCCGCGGGACAATGTTTACTGATTTTTAACGGTTCCCGGGAGTCCCCCCGTGGGGCGATCGGCGATCGTGGTTAAGGGCGTCGCCCTCGGCGCGAGGGGAGTTGGCTCGCCCTCCCCGCCCATTAGTCGCAAGACGAAAGCACGGCTGAACGCGGGCGGCGGCATCGTCTATGAGGGAGCCGGAGGCAGGGTCTCTTCCCATCGCAAACGCGACCGCCGGCCGGGTTCGGACCCGTTTGCCGGCACGGGAGAGGCTTGCCTGGACCGCGCCGCGAGGGCGCTGCGAAAAAGGGTGGGCGCCATGGCGGCTGACTATCACACCATCGAAGGAACCCAGGCCTACAGGGACCTGGTGGCGAAACGCTCCAAGCTGGGCTGGACCCTCTCGGCCGCGATGCTCGTCATCTATTTCGGATTCATCGTCCTGATCGCCTACGCGCCGAAGTTCCTGGGGCAGCCGATCGGCGCGGGGGTGACGACGATCGGCATTCCGATCGGCCTCGCCGTCATCGTGTCGGCCTTCGTGCTGACCGGCGTCTACGTGCGCCGCGCCAACTCCGAGTTCGACACCCTGACCCGCAAGATCGTTGAGGAGGCGAAGTGATGAGCCGCGTCAACCACACCTCGCGCCTCGGGCGCTACGGCGTCGCCGGCCTCGCCGCCGCCGCTATGTTCGCCGCCTCCCCGCTCGCGGCCTGGGCCGCCGGCGCGGTCGAGGGCGGCACGAAGCAGGCGACCAACTGGTCCGCCATCTCCATGTTCGTCGCCTTCGTCGGCATGACGCTGGGCATCACCTACTGGGCGGCGCGCCGCACCAAGTCGGCGGCGCAGTTCTACTCCGCCGGCGGCGGCATCACCGCCGGCCAGAACGGCCTCGCCATCGCCGGCGACTACATGTCGGCGGCCTCGTTCCTCGGCATCTCCGGCCTCGTCTACACCTCGGGCTATGACGGGCTGATCTACTCGGTGGGCTGGCTGGTCGGCTGGCCGATCGTCACGTTCCTGATCGCCGAGCAGCTGCGCAACCTCGGCAAGTTCACCTTCGCCGACGTCGCCTCGTTCCGGCTGTCGCAGACGGAGATCCGCATCCTGGCCGCCTGCGGCTCGATGGTGACGGTGATCTTCTACCTGATCGCCCAGATGGTCGGCGCCGGCAAGCTGATCCAGATCCTGTTCGGGCTGGACTACTGGATGGCGGTGGTCATCGTCGGCGCGCTGATGGTGATCTACGTCACCTTCGGCGGCATGGTGGCGACGACCTGGGTGCAGATCATCAAGGCCTGCCTGCTGCTCGCCGGCGCGTCCTTCATGGCCTTCGCGGTGCTCTATCACTTCGGCTTCAGCACCGAGAAGCTGTTCCAGACCGCCGTCGACGTGCATCCCAAGAAGATCGCCATCATGGAGCCCGGCTCGCTGGTGTCGAACCCGCTGTCGGCGATCTCGCTGGGGCTGGCGCTGATGTTCGGCACCGCCGGACTGCCGCACATCCTGATGCGTTTCTTCACGGTGTCGGACGCCAAGGCGGCCCGCAAGTCCGTGTTCTACGCCACGGGCCTGATCGGCTACTTCTACATCCTCACCTTCATCATCGGCTTCGGGGCGATCACGCTGGTCTCCACGAATCCTGACTTCCTCGATCCCGCGCTGCTGGCCAAGGGCCCGATCGCGGCGATCAAGGGCGGCTCCAACATGGCGGCCATCCACCTCGCCAACGCGGTGGGCGGCAACCTCTTCCTGGGCTTCATCTCGGCGGTCGCCTTCGCCACCATCCTGGCGGTCGTGTCCGGCCTGGCGCTCGCCGGCGCCTCGGCCATCAGCCATGACATCTACGCCTCGGTGATCAAGAAGGGCAAAGCCAACGAGCAGGACGAGATCCGCGTCTCCAAGATCGCCTCGACCGTGCTCGGCGTGCTGGCGGTGATCCTCGGCATCGTCTTCGAGAACCAGAACGTCGCCTTCATGGTCGGCCTCGCCTTCGCCATCGCCGCCTCGTGCAACTTCCCGGTGCTGGTGATGTCGATCTTCTGGCGCGGACTGACGACGCGCGGCGCCCAGGTGGGCGGCTTTGCCGGCCTCATCGCCGCCGTGGCGATGGTCGTGCTGTCGCCGTCGGTGTGGGAAGCGACGTTCGGCTTCGCCAAGGGCTCGGCCCCGTTCCCCTACGACAACCCGGCGCTGTTCTCGATGCCCATCGCCTTCATCGGCATCTGGCTGTTCTCGGTGCTCGACCGCAGCCCGCGCGCCCTCGCCGAGCGAAAGGCCTTCGACCCGCAGTTCGTGCGGTCGCAGACCGGCATCGGCGCGGCGAGCGCCAGCTCGCACTGAAGTCGCGGCGGCCCGCCCCAGGCGGGCCGTCTCCTCTCCTCGGCAGGCCGGTCCGCGCTCGCGCGGCCCGGCCGTTTGCGTCACGGTGAGCCATGCCGAAATCCTTCGACGCCACCAACCCGCCCTTCGACCGCCTGGAGACACAGGAGATCGAGGCGCTGCGCGACACGCTCGACGTCGCCTATTTCCCGCCCGGCGAAGTCGTCATCGCGCAGGAGGCCGCCGCCGAGCACCTCTTCGTCATCATCAAGGGAACGGTGGAGGAGCGCGACGGCGACGAGCTGGTGGCCCTGCTGGGCCCCAAGGACTCCTTCGACAGCCGCGCCCTGGTGCATGGGCGCAGCGGCCACGCCTTCGTGACGCGCGAGGAGACGCTGGTCTACCTGGTTCCCCGCGACGCCGTGCTGCGGCTGATCCAGACCAATCCGCGCTTCGCCTCGTTCTTCTACCTCGAGATTTCCCGCAAGCTCGACGCCCTCGCCCACGACGAGGATGAGCAGCGCGTCGGCAGCCTGATGCGCGCCCGCGTCTCCGACGTGCGCCTGCAGCCGGCGAGCTTCATCGACGCTGCCGACACCATCGAGACGGCCGGCCACCGCATGCGCGAGATCGGCTCCAACGCGCTGCTGGTGCGCAACGGCGAGCGCACCGGCATCATCACCGGCATGAACCTCTCCAAGGCGGTGGTGCTGCGCCGCCTGCCGCTGGAAACCCCGGTCGGCGAGCTGGCGCACTATGACGTCGTGACGCTCGCGCCCGACGATTTCGTCTTCTCGGCGCTGCTGCTGATGACCCGCCACAGCAAGCGGCGCATCGTGGTGCGCGACGGCGACGCCTATGTCGGCATCCTGGAGGACATCGACCTGCTCGGCTTCATCGGCGGCAGCACCCAGCTCGTCGCCGGGCGCATCGACCGCGCCCAGACCCAGCAGGACCTTGCCGACGCCGCCGGCGACATCGAGGGCCAGGTGCGCCTGCTGCGCCGCCAGGGGGCGAAGATCGAGGCGCTGTGCGAGCTGGTGTCCGACCTCAACCGCCGCCTGCTGGAGCGCCTGCACGGCATGGTCTGTCCGCCGGCGCTGCGCGACCACGCCTGCCTGATCGTGATGGGCAGCGAGGGCCGCGGCGAGCAGACCCTGCGCACCGACCAGGACAACGGCCTGATCCTCGACGGGCCTGTGGACCCGACGGCGCTCGACGCCTACCGGCGCGACTTCAACGGCGCGCTCGAACGCTTCGGCTTCCCGCCCTGCCCCGGCGGCGTCATGGTCTCGAACCCGCTGTGGTCGAAGCCGCTCGACGACTATCTCGCCGACTTCCGCCGCTGGATCGCCCTGCCGGACGAAACGGCGCACATGAACGTCGCCATCTTCTACGACGCGGTGGCGGTGGCCGGCGACCCCGCCCTGCTGGAGCGCGCCAAGGCGTCCCTGATCGAGCTGGTGCGCGGCGAGCGCGCCTATCTCGCCCACTTCGCCAAGGCCATCGACGCCTTCGCCCCGCCCATCGGCCTGTTCAACAACCTGATCACCTCCGAGGGCAAGGGCGACGCGCTGGACCTCAAGAAGGGCGGCATCTTCCCCATCCTGCACGGCGTCCGCGCCCTGGCGCTGGAGAAGGGCTTCCTGGAGACCGGCACGGCCGAGCGGCTGCAGCGCCTGGCCGAGGAGCGCGTGCTGAAGCCCGACTTCGCCCGCGAGGTGACGCAGGCCTTCCGCTTCCTCTCCGGGCTGCGGCTGGACGCGCAGCTCGCCGAATCCGGCGGGCGCTCCGGCTCGCTGGTGCGCCCCGCCACGCTCTCCAGCATGGAGCGCGACCTGCTGCGCGACGCCTTCCTCATCGCCAAGCAGTTCCGCGACATCGTGCGGCGGCACTTCAACCTGGCCATGTTCTGAGGTCCGGCCATGTGGCGCGCCGTCAAACGCCTGTTCCACCAGGCCAGCATCGGGGACCAGAGCTACCGGTTCCTGTTCAAGCCCGGGCCGGACGACGAGGTGGTGGTGCTCGACACCGAGACCACCGGCCTCGACGTCAAGACCGACGACATCATCACCATCGCCGCCATCAAGATCCGCGGCGACCGCATCCTGACGAGCGAACGCTTCGAGGCGGTCGCCCGCCCCGACGCGCGCATGAGCGCTGAGGCGATCAAGGTGCACCGGCTGCGCCACGCCGACGTGGAGGGCGGCGAGCTGATCTTCCGCATCCTGCCGGATTTCCTCCGCTTCGTCGGGGGCCGGCCGCTGGTTGGGTACTACATCGACTTCGACGTCGCCATGCTCGACAAGTACATCGTCCAGTTGATCGGCATCGAGCTGCCCAACCGGCTGATCGAGGTTTCGGCGCTCTATCACGAGCGCAAATACGGCGACGCGCCGCCCGGTACCCAGATCGACTTGCGCTTCGCCGCCATCATGGACGACCTCGGCCTGCCCCGGCTGGAGGAGCACGACGCCTTCAACGACGCGCTGATGACCGGAATGATGTACCTGGCCCTCCGCGACCTGAAGCGGCGCAACGTCCGCATTTCGCGCCAGCGCCAGGCCCCCGTCATCGACGCGCTGGGCGCCTGACGGCCGCCTCCGCGCCGGCCGGCATTGAACGAAGTGTTAAGCCCGCGGCCCTTCGTCCGGGCCGGGAAGGCGGGCATAATCAAGCGCATAGACTTGGGGAGCGGATTCGGCGGCGGCTGTCCCGTTCCCCCTGCGAAGAGCGGCCCGGCTCGAGTCGGACCGTGGAGGGGAACCGCACAGCCCGCGCACCAAAGCGGGCGTGCAACGAGGGGAAATCGACGCCGCGCCCGACGCGGTGTCCTAGGAGAGACACAGACATGTCCATGGCAACCGCAAACGCAAGCGTCGAACGGGCCCGCCCGATGACGCGCGAGGAGAAGCGCGTCATTCTCGCGTCTTCGCTCGGCACCGTCTTCGAGTGGTACGACTTCTACCTGTACGGCGCGCTGGCCGTGATGATCGGCGCCCAGTTCTTCTCGGCGTTCGACGCCACGACGCGCAACGTCTTCGCTCTTCTCGCCTTCGCGGCGGGCTTCCTCGTTCGCCCCTTCGGCGCGCTGGTGTTCGGCCGGCTCGGCGACCTCGTCGGCCGCAAGTACACCTTCCTGATCACCATCCTGATCATGGGCCTGTCGACCTTCGGCGTCGGCCTGCTGCCGAGCTACGCGACGATCGGCTGGGTCGCGCCGGTGATCCTGATCGTGCTGCGCATGCTGCAGGGCCTGGCGCTCGGCGGCGAGTATGGCGGCGCGGCGGTCTACGTGGCCGAGCACGCCCCGCGCAACCGCCGCGGTTTCTACACCTCGTGGATCCAGACGACGGCGACGCTCGGCCTGCTCCTGTCGCTCGTCATCATTCTCGCGCTGCGCATGGCGCTCGGCGAGGCGGACTTCGCGGCTTATGGCTGGCGCATTCCGTTCCTGGTCTCGGTCGTGCTGCTGGCGGTTTCCGTCTGGATTCGCTTGCAGATGGAGGAGAGCCCGGCGTTCCGGAAGATGAAGGAGGAGGGCAAGGGCTCGAAGGCGCCGCTCTCCGAGGCGTTCGGCCAGTGGAAGAACCTCAAGGTCGTGATCATCGCCCTGCTGGGCATGGTCGCCGGCCAGGCGGTGGTCTGGTACACGGGCCAGTTCTACGCCCTGTTCTTCCTGCAGAGCATCCTGAAGGTGGACCTGTTCACCTCCAACGTGCTCATCGCGTGGTCGCTGATCATCGGCACGGGCGGGTTCATCGTGTTCGGCTCGCTTTCTGACCGGATCGGCCGCAAGACCGTGATCCTGGCGGGCTGCCTTGTCGCGGCGCTGACCTACTTCCCGCTGTTCAACATGCTCACCCGCGTCGCCAGCCCCGAGCTGGACGCGGCGCTGAACAGCGCGAAGGTGCAGGTGATCGCCGACCCGGCCACCTGCGGTTCGGTGTTCGACCCGGTCGGCATCCGCACCTTCACCGAGCCCTGCGACGTCGCCCGCGTGGCGCTCGCCCGCTCGGCGGTGAAGTACGAGCTCGTCTCCGCCCCGGCCGGCACGCCGGCCAAGGTGACGTTCAACGGCAAGGACGTTCCCGTCGCCGCGGCCATCCCGGCCAACATGACGGCGTTCGCCGCCGCCGCTGCCGAAGTGGGATACCCGAAGGCCGGCGCGGCCTCCGTGGTGAAGCTCACCTCGGTCATCCCCAACACCGCCCAGTCCTGGGGCGTGATCGCCATCCTGACGATCTTCGTGATCTACGTGACGGCGGTCTACGGGCCAATCGCGGCGGCGCTGGTCGAGTTCTTCCCGACCCGCATCCGCTACACCGCGATGTCCCTGCCCTACCACATCGGCAACGGCTGGTTCGGCGGCTTTCTGCCCCCGATCACCTTCGCCATGGTGGCGTCGACCGGCGACATCTATTTCGGCCTCTGGTACCCGGTGGTCATCGCCCTGGCGACGGTCGTCATCGGTCTGATCTTCGTGCCGGAGACGAAGGACCGCGACATCTACGCGCACGACTGACGATCCCGGCGGGGAGGCTTCTGCCTCCCCTCCACGTCCCCGAAGGCCCCGCCCCGCGCGGGGCCTTTTTCATTTAGGCAGGGCGGCGTTGCGCGCGCCCCACTCCCGCCCGGGTCCCGCCCGGCTGCGCTCAAGGGATGGGTTGAACGCCGGCGTGCCTGCTGGTACGACCGGCGCCGGGCCGGATTAGCACAGCGGTAGTGCAGCGGTTTTGTAAACCGAAGGTCGGGGGTTCGATCCCCTCATCCGGCACCAGAAAACCATCAGATTTCAACGTGGCGCGCGGAGCAGGCGCATTGCGTTGGCGGTCACCAGCACCGTCGCGCCGGTGTCGGCGAGGATGGCCGGCCAGAGCCCGGTGATGCCGACGATGGTGGTGACCAGGAACACCGCCTTGAGGCCGAGCGCGATGGCGATGTTCTGGCGGATATTGGCCATGGTGCGCCTGGACAGCGCGATCATCTCGGCGATGTCCATGACGCGGCCGTGCAGCACCGCGGCGTCGGCCGTCTCCAGCGCGACGTCCGTGCCGCCGCCCATTGCGATGCCGACATGGGCCGCCGCGAGCGCCGGGGCGTCGTTAATGCCGTCGCCGACCTTGGCGACGCGATGCCCGTCGCCCTGCAGCTCGCCGACGATGCGCTGCTTGTCCTGCGGCAGCAGCTCGGCCCGGACCTCGATGCCGAGTTCGCGCCCCACGGCTTCCGCCGCGCGCCGGTTGTCGCCGGTGAGCATGACGGTGCGCAGCCCCGCGTTCTTCAGCGCCGCGAGGCCCGCCTTGGCGTCGGGGCGCGGCTCGTCGCGCATGGCGAGCGCCCCGGCGAGCACACCCCCGACGACGAGCACCGACACGGTCTTGCCCTCATGGTTGAGCGCGTCGATACGCGCCTGCATGTCGGCGTCGAGCGTGGCGCGCGCGGCGGCCTCCTTGGGCGAGCCGAGGAAGGCCTCGACGCCGTCCACCACGCCGGTCACGCCCTTGCCGCCGAGGGCCTTCGCCTCCCTCACCCGCGCGGGCTCCACGCCGTCCGCCGCCGCGCGGGCGAGGATGGCGACGGCCAGCGGATGGCTCGACCCGGTCTCCAGGGCGGCGGCGACGCGCAGCACCTCGCGCGGGTCGGGGCCGATCACGTCGGTGACCTGGGGCTTGCCGGCGGTGAGCGTGCCCGTCTTGTCGAGGGCGACGGCCGTCACACGTCCGATGTTCTCCAGCACCGCCCCGCCCTTCAGCAGCAGGCCGCGCCGCGCGCCGTTGGACAGGCTCGCCGCGATGGCGGCCGGCGTGGAGATGACGAGCGCGCAAGGGCAGCCGATCAGCAGGATGGCCAGACCCTTGTAGATCCACTCCGACCACGCGCCGCCGAACGCCAGCGGCGGGACGACGGCGACCAGCGCAGCGGCGACGACCACGCCGGGCGTGTAGTAGCGCGAGAACCGGTCGATGAACCGCTCCGTCGGGGCCTTGCTCTCCTGCGCCTCCTCGACCAGCTTCACAACGCGGGCGATGGTGTTGTCGGCCGCCGCCGCCGTGACGCGGATGCGCAGGGCGGCGTCGCCGTTCACCGTGCCGGCGAAGACGGTGTCCTCGGGGCCCTTGCGCACGGGCACGCTCTCTCCGGAGACGGGCGACTCGTCGATGGCGCTCTCGCCCGAGAGAATGACCCCGTCGGCCGGCACGCGCTCGCCGGGGCGCACCAGCACCACCGCCCCCACGGCCAGCGACTCGGCGGGAACCTCCCGTGTCGTCCCCTCTGTCTCGACCAGCGCGGTGCGCGGGACCAGTTTGGTGAGCGCCCGGATGCTGTCACGCGCCTTGCCGGCGGCGACGCCTTCCAGCAGCTCGCCGACGAGGAACAGGAACACGACCGTAGCGCCCTCCTCACCCGCGCCGATCAGCACGGCGCCGACGGCGGCGATGGTCATCAACATCTCGATGGTGAACGGGATGCCGGCGAGCGCCGCCATCACCGCGCGCCTGGCGATCGGCACGAGGCCGATCAGCATCGCCGCCTCGTAGGCCCAGCGCTCCACGCCGGGGACGAGCTTGCCGACGACGTAGGCGGCGACGAGGCCGAGCCCGCTGGCGATGGTCAGCAGGCCCTTGGGCGACTTCCACCACGGACCTTCAGACAGCTCGTGGTCGTGGCCGTGCAGCCCGGCGATCTCCGGGCCATGTGCATGACCGTGGTCGTGGGCCTCGGCGCGATCGCCCGCATGGCCGCCATGGTCATGGTCGTGATGTTCGTGGTCGTGGCCATGAGCATGGTCGTGGTCATGGCCGTGAATGTGGCCCGGCTCCGGGGCGGCGGCCGCCCGCTTGGCTCCGTAGCCGAGGCCCGCGACCTTCTTCTCCAGGGCCGCGAGGTCGGCGTCCGGCCCGTGCCGCACGGTCATCGAGCCCGCCGTCGCGGAGACCGCGACATCGGAGACCCCCGGCATGCGGCGGACGGCCGTCTCGATCTTGGCCGCGCAGGCGGCGCAATCCATGCCGGTCACGCGGTAGCGGGTCTGAAGGGTGTCGGTCATCGCACGTCCCTGGGAATTTCTGTCGAACCGTCCTACATCCTCCAGTGACTAGAGGAGCAAGCGTGATGTCCGGACAATCGTTCCCCATCGGCGAGGTCGCCCGCCGCAGCGGCGTGAAGCCGCCGACCATCCGCTACTACGAGGAGATCGGGCTTCTGCCCGCGCCGCCGCGCACCGAGGGCAACCGCCGCGTCTACGACGACGCCGACCTGCGCCGCCTCGCCTTCATCCGGCATGCGCGCGAGCTTGGCTTCGAGGTGGAGGCCATCCGCACGCTGCTGTCGCTGCAGGATCACCCGGACCAGTCCTGCGCCGCCGCCGACACGATCGCCCGCGCCCGGCTCGCCGAGGTGGACGAGCGCATCGCCAAGCTGCTGGCGCTCAAGGGCGAGCTCCAGCGCATGGTGGAGACGTGCGCCACCGGTCGCGTCGCCGACTGCCGGGTTATCGAAACCCTGTCCGACACGAGCCACACGCACGGCGCCCTCGCCTGACGACGGGCAGCATCGGCGGGCTCGGGTCCCTCAGCCCCGGCGAGGTTTGGTCTTATGGGCGCGCTTGGGGCCGGTCGGCCGCTCCTTGGCGCCCTTCTTGAAGCCCGGGCCTGGCTTCGCGGTCTCGGGGCGCGGCTCGCCGTCTGCGGTGGCGGGGCCGTGGGCGCGCCTGGGCTTGAAGGCCGGCTTGCCCTGCGGCGCGTCCCGGCTTGCGTCCGGCTCGGACGGCGCGGCGCGGCGGGGACGCGGGATGTGGCCTGTCCCGGCGTCCCTGCCTCCGTCGCCGCCCGACGCATCTTCACGCGGATGGGACGTCGGGCGCGCCCGACGCGGAGCGCCCTGCCGGTCGCCCGGCGCGCCCGGCGGCTCGCTGCGCTCGAACCGGATGTCCTCGCCCTTGCCGCCCCTGCCCAGCGCCGCCTCGGCGAACCTCTCGGCCGCCGCCTCGGCGATCTCGAACCTGGTCTCGTTGTCGAAGATGCGGATCGCGCCAATGTCCTTCTTCGTGACGTGTCCGCGCCGGCAGATCACCGGCAGCAGCCAGCGCGGATCGGCGTTCTTGCGCCGGCCGATGCTCATGCGGAACCACACCATCGGCCCGCCGGCGTGACGCTCCGCCTTCAGCGGATCGTAAGCGGCGCCGGCGCCCGCGTCGTCTCGCTCGCGGGCGGGGCGGCGGGTCTCCCGCGCGTCCCGGTCGCGCTGGGGAGCGGAGCTATAGACGTCCTCCGGCTCCGGCAGGCGGGAGCGTATGGCCCTCACGAAGGCAGCGGCGATCTCCTCGGGCGAACGCCGCTCCATCAGGAGGCGCGCCGTCTCCGTATCCTCCTCAGTATTCTCCTCGGAGAAGATGGGGTCCTGCATCAGGCGGTCCCGGTCGCGCTTGCGCACGTCCTCGGCCGAGGGCGGCCCCAGCCACTCGGCCTCGAGCCCGGCCTGCCGCAGCAGCATCTCCGTCCGGCGGCGCAGGTTGAACGGGGCGATCAGCACGCAAACGCCCTTGCGCCCGGCGCGGCCGGTGCGGCCGCTGCGATGCAGCAGCGCGTCCCGGCCCCGAGGCAGCTCGGCGTGGATCACCAGGTCGAGGCCCGGCAGGTCGATGCCGCGCGCCGCCACGTCGGTCGCCACGCAGACGCGGGCGCGCCCGTCGCGCAGGGCCTGGAGAGCATGGTTGCGCTCGTTCTGGCCCATCTCGCCCGACAGCGCCACCGCCACGAAGCCGCGCTCGACCAGGCTGCCGTAGAGTTTCCGCACCGCCTCGCGCGTATGGCAAAACACCAGCGCGCCGGGGGAATCGAAGTAGCGCAGCACGTTGACGACGGCGTGCTCGACGTCGCTCGGCGCGACCTGCACGACCTTATAGTCGATGTCGGCGTGCGGCTGGCTCCTGTCGACGGTGTCGATGCGCAGCGCGTCGCGCTGAATGCGCTGCGCCAGCGCGGCGATGCCGCGCGCGATGGTGGCCGAGAACAGCAACGTCCGACGCTCGGCCGGCGCCGAGTCGAGGATGAATTCGAGGTCCTCGCGAAAGCCGAGGTCGAGCATCTCGTCGGCTTCGTCGAGGACCACGGCGCGCAGGCGCGACGGATCGAGCCGGCCGCGCTCGAGATGGTCGCGCAGCCGCCCCGGCGTGCCCACCACCACGTGGCAGCCCTCCGCCAGCGCCCGCGCCTCGCGCCGCACGTCCATGCCCCCGACGCATGACACGATGCGGGCCTGCGCCGGCGCGTAAAGCCAGGCGAGCTCGCGCTGCACCTGCAAGGCCAGCTCGCGCGTCGGCGCGATCACCAGCGCCAGCGGCTCCTCCGCGCGGGGAAAGCGTTCGGCCTCTCCGAGCAGCGTCGACACGAGCGCGAGACCGAACGCGATGGTCTTGCCCGATCCGGTCTGGGCGGAGACCAGCAGGTCCCGGTCCCGCGCCTCGGGGGCGAGCACGGCCGCCTGCACGGGCGTGGGTTCGGCATAGCCGCGTTCGGCGAGCGCGCGCTCGACGCTGGCATGGGTCGCGGGAAAAGGCATGGGTGTCCGATTGACTGAGCGGGACGGAAGCTCCTCCGACCATTCGTCCGACGGCGCGGAAGGAGGCGCGGGCATAGCGCGCGCAAGATGCGCCAGCGCTACCCCCCATGGGGCGGGCAGTCAACCTTGGCGCGCCTCCGGAAGGCTTGTGCGCTACGGGAGGCCTGGCCTTACGTCACCTTGCCGCGCGCGTCGACAGGCAGGCTGCCGAGGCGGCCGTCCGGCCCGAGCGTGACGAACCGGTCCGTGAGATTGGTGACGGCGCAGGCGTGGTTGGGGATGATGGTCAGACGGTCGCCGATCCCCGGCGTCGGCGAGGGCGCGGACAGCGCCAGGTGGCCGTGCTCCTCGCTCAGCTTCTCCAGCCGCGCTCCCGGAGCCCCGAGGACGACGCCATAGTCCTCGAACCCCATCAGGTCCGAGGAGAAGACCTTGGATCCGGCGTCGATGATGACGCGGGTCGGCGTCGGGCGGGAGACGACCGTGGCGACGATCCGCAGGGCGCAGTCCTCGATGCCGCCGACTCCATGCGCCGCCATGTAGCGGTCGGAAAAGATATAGGTGCCCGGCCGATGCTCCTGTGTCACGCCGAGGCTTGTCAGGCCGAACTCGTGCGCCCGGTACATGTCCGGGGTGCCGCCGACGGAGACGACCCCGGGCTCGAGCCCCGCCGCGCGCAGTCGGGCGACGGCTTCCGCGAGGTAGCGCGCCGTGTGCTCGATCCGTCCCTTGGGCGGGTAGGTCATCAACCCGCCGAACGAGACGCCCTCCAGCGCCGCGATCCGGGCCGCCAGCTCCGCCGCCGCAAGAGGCGACTGCACGCCGCAGCGTTCCCCGCCAGTGTCGCATTCGACCAGCAGCCGGATCGGCTGGCCGGCCCGACGCGACGCGTCGGCGATCCCGGCGGCGACCTCCACGCTGTCGACGGCGACGGTCATTCGCGCCCGCACGGCCAGAGCGGTCAGTCGCCGCAGCTTCGAGTCCCCGACGATCGGAAAGGTGATGAGGATGTCGTCGAGGCCGCCGGCCGCCATCGCCTCGGCCTCGCCGAGCTTCTGGCAGGTGACGCCGACCGCCCCGAACTCCCGCTGGCGGCGCGCCAGCGCGGCGCTCTTGTGCGTCTTGACGTGCGGGCGAAGCTCGATGCCGTGCCGCGCGAAATAGGCCTGCGCCCTCGCGAGGTTGCGCTCGACCACCGCGAGATCGAGAACCGGGGCTGGAGTGTCGATTTCAGTTGTCGGCGCGGTCGGCACGGGCGGTCTTTCGGGCGGGCGTCGCGGACGACGGCGGGTTGACGGACAGCGCATGGCCGCTGGCGACCAACGTGTCGCGCAGCTGGGCGATCCGCTGCGCGGGCGTGTCGATGGGAACCACGAAGCAGATGGTGGCAACCGTGCCGTGGTTATGGTCGCGGATGGGCGCGGCGAGGCAATGAGTGTACGCATCGACCAGCCCCGAGGTGATGCAGAACCCCTCCTCCCGCGCCTGGCGCACGGAGGCCACGAATTCGTCCACGCCAAGGCGCTGGCCGTTGGGCATGTCGAGATCGCCCGGCTTCAGCAGCGCCCGGATCTCGTCGTCGCCGAAATCGGAATAGAGCAGCCTGCCCGACGCCGTCCACGGCGCCGGGATCCGGGTGCCGACTTCGGAGCTGATCCTGAAGGGCCGGACGCCGGCCCGCATGTGGACGACGGTGTACTGGCCCCGGGTCAGCATGCAGAACTGGCAGGTTTCCCCCGTCTCCCGCGCCAGCCGGTCGACCTCGTCCCTGCCGCGGCTGACGAGATCGTGCTCGCGCAGATAGTCCATGCCGTAGAAGTAGAGCGTCTTGCCGAAGAAGACCGAGCTGTCGGGCGACGTCTCGAGCAGGCCGGCGTCGACCAGGGTGCGGACGATCTCGTAGGTCGAGGATCGAGGCGCCTCGACAAGGGCGCACAGCTCGCCGATGCGGACCGGACGGCCGTGCCGGTGCAGCGCGGCGAGCAGTTGGACGACGCGGTCGATTCCGCGCTCCCGCGTGCCCTGCCCGGCCGCCGCCCGCCTTTGGCCGTTCGTCCGTTCCTGCGATTTCAGCATTCCGCCACCTGGGCCTGCAGCGTAGGTCGACAGACTTCCACTTTACGACCCCAGCTAATCTGATAACGTCCATCCAGTCCACAGGATTGCTGTCCAGTATATCGGACACAACGACTTACGCAATTCTGGAATTGACCGGCGCGATACCCGCCGGCCACCGATAGGGGGTCCGGTATCACGGGGAGGGTTTGATGGAACACGAAGAAGGTCGCAGAGGCTTTCTCAAGCTCGGCACGGCGGGGCTCGCCGTCGCGGGCGTCGCGGCGGCCGCCACGGTGACGGCCACCGCTCAGAAGGCGGCGGCGCAGGCGGCGGGTAACAGCGTGCTGCGCACGGTGCTCGACCGCGGCAAGCTGATTGTCGGCACGGGCAGCACCAACGCCCCGTGGCATTTCGAGAACGAGAAGGGCGAGCTGGTGGGCATGGACATCACCATGGCCCGCATTCTCGCCAAAGGCCTGTTCGACGACGCGACAAAGGTCGAGTTCGTCCGCCAGGACCCGGCTCAGCGCATTCCCAACATCACGACGGGCAAGGTCGACATCGTCATCCAGTTCATGACGGTGACGCCCCAGCGCGCCCAGCTCGTCGCCTTCACGCGGCCCTACTACGTGGAAGGCATCGCGCTTCTGACCCGGCCGGACGCCGCCAACAAGAGCTTCGACCAGCTGCTCGCCGGCGCCGCCAACACGAAGGTGTCGATCCTGCAGAACGTCGACGCCGAGCGCTCGGTGCACGAGGTTCTTCCCAAGGCCCAGGTCATGCAGATCGACACCCAGGCCAACGTGATCCAGGCGCTGGAGTCGAAGCGGGCCGACGCCGCGGCGATCGACCTGTCGACCGTCCGCTGGCTCGTCGCCAAGAACCCGAACCGCTATTCCGACAGCGGCAAGAAATGGTTCTCGATGCTCTACGCGGCGGCGCTGCGGCAGGGCGACCCGGACTGGCTGAACTTCGTCAACACGACGTTCAACGTCGCCATGTACGGCCACCAGAACGAACTCTACGACGCGGCGTTCAAGGAATATTTCGGCCTCGACGCTCCGACGCGCACGCCCGGCTTCCCGTCGATCTAACCTCGACGGAGCCGGCGCGCCGCAGCGCGCCGGCTCCGTCCCGGGCCGAACATGGGCTATCACCTCAACTTCAATCTGATCTGGCGCCACTTCGACAAGCTGTGGGGCGGCCTCGTCCTCAGCCTCGAACTCGCGCTCGTGTCGATCGCCATCGGCATCGCGATCGGGCTCACGCTCGCGGTCATCCACGTGTCGGGCGGGCGGATCGTCCGGGCGCTGATCGGCGCCTATGTCGAGTTCATCCGCAACGTGCCGCTGATCCTGCTCGTCTACCTCGTCTTCTACGGCCTTCCGACAGCGGTCGACATCTCCTACGACGCCACCACCTCGTTCGTCGCGACGCTGTCGCTGTACGCGGGGGCGTATCTGGTGGAGGTGTTCCGGTCCGGCCTGGACGCCGTGCCGCGCGGCCTGATCGACGCCGGCAAGGCCATCGGCCTCACGCCCTGGCAGCGGCTTGTCCACGTCCGCCTGCCGACCATGCTGCGGATTACCCTGCCCGCCCTCTCCAACACCTTCATTTCGCTGTTCAAGGACACCTCCGTGGCGTCGGTGATCGCCGTGCCGGAGCTGACCTACGGCGCGCAGTGGATCAACTTCAATACGTTCAGGATCGCCGAGGTCTACCTGGTGGTGACGTCGATGTATCTCGCCACCGGCTACGCGATCCTGCTCGCCCTGCGAGCGCTGGAGCGCCGCTTCGTGATCGGACGCTAGATGCTCGCGGCGATCCTCTACGCGATCCCGTTCCTGATGCAGGGCCTGCTGACGACCATCGTCGTCTCGCTGCTCGTTGTGGTGCTCTCCACGGCCATCGGCGGGCTGATGGGGATCGGCCTCGTCTACGGCCCGGCGCCGGTGCGGTGGCTGGTGCGCGGCTTCAGCGACATCGTCCGGGGTATCCCGATCCTCGTGCTGATCTTCTTCATCTACTACGGACTTCCGATCGCGGGGCTGAACCTGCAGCCGTTCTCGGCGGCGGTGCTGGCGCTGACAGTGTTCAAGTCCGCGCAGGTGATCGAGAACGTGCGCGGGGCCATCGGGTCGATCCCGCGCGGGCAGATGGACGCCGGCAAGGCCGTCGGACTGACCTTCGCGCAGCGCCTCGCCTATGTCATCGCGCCGCAGGCGATCCGCCGCTTCCTGCCGCCGTGGATCAACGGCGTGACCGACGCGGTGAAGGGCAGCGCCCTCGTCTCGCTGCTCGGCGTCACCGACCTGATGCACGCCATGCAGCAGGTGATCGGGCGGACCTACAACGCGCTGCCGCTCTACGTGCTCGGCGCGATCATCTACTTCGTCATCAATTACGGCCTGTCGGCGCTGAGCCGCATGCTCGAGCGGCGCTTCTCGTATATCCGTGAGTGACACCATGTCTGTCCTGGACCCCTCTTCGGGCACGCCCCTGCTGCGCATTCGAGGCCTCGAGAAGGCCTACGGTCAGGTCACGGTGCTGCGCGGGGTGGACCTCGACGTGGCGAAGGGCGAGGTCGTCACGGTCATCGGGCCGTCGGGCGGCGGCAAGACGACCCTGCTGCGCTGCGTGAACTTCCTGGAGACCTACGACAAGGGATCGATCAGGATCGACGGCGAGGAGGTCGGCTACCAGGACGGCCCCCGCCGCGCGATGCGCTCGGAGCGCGATCTCGCGCGCATGCGGGCGGAGACCGGCATGGTCTTCCAGATGTTCAACCTGTTCCCGCACCTCACGGCCGCCGAGAACGTCATGCTCGGCCTCGTCAAGGTCCGCCGCAAGCCGAAGGCGGAGGCGCGCGCCATCGCCGAGCACTGGCTGCGCCGCGTCGGCCTCGCCGAGAAGCTCGACCGGCTCCCGTCGGAATTGTCCGGCGGCCAGCAGCAGCGCGTCGGCATCGCCCGCGCGGTGGCGATGGACCCGAAGATCCTGCTCCTCGACGAAATCACCTCGGCCCTCGACCCCGAACTCGTCGGCGAGGTGCTCGATGTCGTCCTCCAGCTCGCGTCCGAGGGGATGACGATGCTCGTCGTGACGCACGAGATCGGTTTCGCGCGGGATGTCAGCAACCGCGTCGTCTTCATGGCGGACGGGCTGATCGCGGCCGCGGGGCCGCCCCGAGAACTGTTCGGCGGCGCGATCGAGGTCGAACGGCTGCGCGCGTTCCTGTCGCGGTTCGGGGCGCGCGTGTAGCCTGCGCGACTCGCCTCGGCCGGCCGAGGCATCACGACACGCACAGGAGTCACGACATGACGGACGGGACCGGGCTTCGCATCGCGGTCGGCGGCGACATCAACGAGGCGCGGCTCGCCGAGCTGCGCGCCATCGCGCCGGGCGCGGACATTGCGTTCCACGCGGACCAGAAGGCCCTCGACGCCGCCATCCCGGACGCGAACGTGGTCGCCGGGCTGGTGCCGGCGGAGGCGCTGGCGCGCGCCGGCCGGCTGAAATGGGTGCATAGCTGGGCGGCCGGTCCCGACCCGCAGCTCTACCCCGCCTTCGTCGAGAGCCCCGTCGTGCTCACCTGCTCGAAGGGCAACGGCGCGATTCCGCTCGCCGAGCACGCGATGATGCTGATGCTCATGCTCAACCGGAACGCGCTGCACTGGGTGGAGGCGCAGCGCCACCGCCGGTGGGACCGGATCGTCCACGGCGAACTCAACGGACTGACGGTCGGCATCATCGGAACCGGGTATTCCGGCGCGGACCTCGCGCTGAAATGCAAGGCGTTCCACATGCGCGTGCTTGGACTGCGGCGCGGCGGCGCGCCCGCGCCGAATGTCGACCGCATGTACCGGCGCGACGAGCTGCGGGAGATGCTGGCGGAGTGCGACTTCGTGGTGATGACCGCGCCGAAAACGCCGGAAACCGTGGACATGCTCGGCGAGGCCGAATTCCGGGCGATGAAGCCGACCGCCTTCTATATCTGCTTCTCGCGCGGCGGCGTCGCCAACGACAAGGCGCTCTATCGCGCGCTGTCGGAGAATTGGATCGCCGGCGCGGGCCTCGACGCCCACGACGTCGAGCCGTTGCCGCCGGAGAGCCCATTCTGGTCGCTCCCGAACACGATCATCACACCGCACAACGGCGCGACCTCGGCGCAGACTCCAGAACGCGGATATCGCATCTTCGTCGACAATCTCGCCCGCTACGTCGCGGGCCGCGAGCTCGTCAACGTGGTCGACAAGCGGGCCGGCTACTGAGCGCCGACCCAACGCTCGTCTATCGCGCCCGGTCCTTCCGCTTGTCGTCGGTCCAGCTTGGCCCCGCGCGCGGAATGTGGGAGAAAAGACGTCGAACCCCTCGGAGCGTCGCCTTGTCCGTCGTGAGACTGCTGGCCTCCCTGCTGATCGCCTTCGCCCTGGCGGCGTTTCCGCTGACGGGGAGCTTCGGCACGGCGCGCGCCGCCGCGCCTGCCGGCGGTCACCACGGCCACGCGGCTCACGCCGGCCATGCCCCCGGAGGGCAAGTCCACGCTGGTCAGGTCCACGCTGGGCAGACCCACGCTGACCATATTCACGTCGGCGCGACGGCCGATCCGGGGACGCTTCCTGCCGGGTCGACCGACCACGACGGGTGCAAGAGCAAGTGCTGCGCGACGGCGTGCCATGCCGTGCAGGCGCTCGAGACCGTCTCCGTCTCGCCGCCCCGGCGCGCCTGGCTCACCGTGACGCCCGAGCCCGACTCCGGCGCGCCGCGCGACCGCCGCACCCCGCTCGAACGACCACCCAGATCCGCCTGACGCGGCCGGGGCCCAGCCCCGCTTTCGCCAGCCTCACGGCCGGGCCGTCCGCCCGCCGCGCGTCAAGCATGCCTCTGACGCGCGGCCCGGACGCCGAGCCGCCGTTCAGGATCGGACATGACCAAACCCCTGCTGACCGTGTTCGCCGCGCTGGCGTTGACTGCCTGCGCGCCCACGCCCCCTGATTTCCTTCTGGCGCCAGCCCGGCCGACGCCCGGCGCGCCCTTGCCGACGAGCGCCGTCACCGCCGGCGCGCGACACGACACGCCCGCCGAGCCCAAGGGCTGGGACGAGATGAACCGCCGCGTCGCGCCCCCACAGGGGACCGCGCCATGAAGCGTCTCGCCACCGCCGCCCTGCCGCTGCTGCTCGCGGGCTGCGTCACCGCCTCGCCGGACGGCGGCCTCGGCCCCGCGGCCGATGTCGCACGCGCCGAACTCGGCCAGTCGGTGACGAAGATCGCCACGCCCGAGGACGCCGCCGCCGCCTCGGCCGCGGTCGACGCCGCGCTCGCCCGGCCCCTGTCGGCCGAGGACGCGGTGCGCGTCGCGCTGCTCAACAATCGCGGCCTGCAGGCGGCCTACAACGAGCTCGGCATTTCGGAGGCCGCCTACATCCAGGCGAGCCTGCCGGCCAATCCGAGAGTGTCGATCTCCAAGCTGGACGGCGGCTTCGACCTCGAGGTCGAAAAGAAGCTGCTCGTCTCGTTGACCAGCCTTCTCACGCTGCCGGCCCGCCGGGAGATCGGCGGCGACCGCTTCCACGCTGCCCAGATGCGCGCGGCGGAGGCGACCTTGCGCCTCGCCGCCGAAACTCGCCGGCAGCACCACCGCGCGGTGGCGGCGCGGCAGCTCGTGGCCACCCTGGCCGAAGCGAAGGCGACGACCGACGCCGTCGCCGAGCTCGCCCGCAAGCTCGGCGAGACGGGCGGGCTCAACAAGCTGGACCAGGCGCGCGACTTCGCCTTCGCGGCCGAGGTGGACGCCCAATTGGCCCGGGCGCGACTGAACGAGCGGCTGGAGCGCGAGCGCCTGACGCGCCTGCTCGGCCTGTGGGGCCGGCAAGCCGAGTTCCGGCTGCCCGCCGCCCTGCCCCCCCTGCCGCAGCGGCTGCGTGCCGAGCGTGAGATCGAGGCGCAGGCCCTGGCGCGGCGCGTCGACCTCCAGGCGGCGCGGCTGGAGCTGGACGCGCTGGCGAAATCGCTCGGCCTTACGCAGGCGACGCGCTTCGTGCGCGACGTCGACCTGGTGGGGACCAGCAAGTACGACCGCGCCCGCGTCGTCAACGACGACGGGTCCGTCCAGCGTGAGACCGCAAAGACGCGGGGCCTGGAGATCGAGTTCGAGATTCCCATCTTCGACTTCGGCCAGGCCCGGGCGATGGAGGCCGAACAACGCTACATGCAGGCCGCCAACCTGCTGGCGGAAAAGGCGGTGAACGTCCGTTCCGAGGCGCGGGAGGCCTACATGGCGTGGCGCGGCGCGTGGGACATCGCCCGCCACGTGCAGACCCGCGTGCTGCCGTTGCGCCGCCAGATCCAGGACGAGTCCCTGCTGCACTACAGCGGCATGCTGGCCGACGTGACGGCGCTGGTGGCTGACGCGCGCGCCCGCATTCTCGCCCAGGCCCAGGCCGTCGAAACGCTGCGCGACTTCTGGATCGCCGACGCCGACCTGCGCGCCGCGCTCGCCGGCGGCGGCACGTCGGGCGGGACCCCGAGCGGGGGCGCGACGCAAGCGGCGGCCGACGCGGGAGGGCACTGACCATGGCGGAGAACAAGATGGACTTGTCGCGCAGACACCTGATTCGCGCCGCCGGCGGCGGGCTCGTGCTCACCGGGGCGTCGATGGTCAGCGGCCGCGTGCAGGCGGCCTCGATCCCGGAGGCCCCGACCGTCCGCGATCCCGCCACGCAGGCGCCCCTCGCGCCCACCACCGGGCCGGACTACCAGCCGGTGGTGACGCTCAACGGCTGGACCCTTCCCTGGCGGATGAACGGCGACTGGAAGGAGTTTCACCTGGTGGCCGAGCCGGTGGTGCGCGAGATCGCCCCCGGCATGAAGGCCCATCTGTGGGGCTATAACGGCCAGTCGCCCGGCCCGACCATCGAGGCGGTGGAGGGCGACAACGTCCGCATCTTCGTCACCAACCGCCTTCCCGAGACGACCGCCGTCCATTGGCACGGCCAGCGGCTGCCCAACGGCATGGACGGGGTCGGCGGCCTCACCCAGCCGCACATCCCGCCCGGCAAGACCTTCGTCTACGAGTTCAGGCTGCGGCGCAGCGGCACGTTCATGTACCACCCGCATTCGGACGAGATGGTTCAGATGGCGATGGGGATGATGGGCCTGTTCATCGTCCACCCGCGAGACCCTGCCTTCCGGCGCGTCGACCGCGATTTCGCGTTCCTGCTCAACGCCTTCGACATCGAAGCCGGCAGCTACGTGCCGAAGGTGAACACCATGACGGAGTTCAACCTGTGGTGCTGGAACAGCCGCGCCTTCCCCGGCATCGACCCCTTCGTGGTCGGCCTCGGCGACAAGGTTCGGATCCGCTTCGGCAACCTCACCATGACCAACCACCCGATCCACCTGCACGGCTACGAGTTCAAGGTCTCGGGCACGGATGGCGGCTGGGTGCCGGAGGAGGCCGCCTGGCCCGAGGTGTCGATCGACTGCGCCGTCGGCCAGATGCGCTCGTTCGACTTCGTCGCCGACGAGCCGGGCGACTGGGCCATCCACTGCCACAAGTCGCACCACACGATGAACGCCATGGGCCACGCAGTGAAGACCTATGTCGGCGTGGACAAGAAGGAGGTGGCCAAGAGCATCCAGAAGCTGGTGCCAGGCTACATGCCGATGGGCTCGACCGGCATGGGCGAGATGGGCTCGATGGAAATGCCGCTGCCCGACAACACGCTGCCGATGATGACCGGGTTCGCCCAGTTCGGGCCGGTCGAGATGGGCGGCATGTTCTCCGTCGTGAAGGTCCGCGAGGGCTTGGCGAAGGACGACTACAAGGACCCGGGCTGGTTCAAGCACCCGGCCGGGTCCGTCGCGCGCGAGTGGACGGGCGCGACGCCCGCTCTCGTCCGGCCGGACCGCAAGGCGGACGCGGGCCCGCCCGCCTCCACCGAATTCGCCGCAGTGGACCCGCGCAAGCGTCCGTCCGCGCACGGCGGACACGAAGACCACTGAACAACAGAGAGAAGGAAAACCGCATGAAGACACACGCCATTATCGCCGCGTTGTGCCTCGCGCTCGCGCCTGCCGCCGCGCTCGCCGGCGCGGGGCCGCCCGGCCACACCCATGACGTGACGGCGTTCGGCGCCCCCGGCGATCCGCGCAAGCCGGCCCGGGTCGTGACGATCACGATGAAGGAAGGCGACTCGCGCATGGAATTCGCGCCGAACCGGCTGGAGATCCGCAAGGGCGAGCAGGTGCGCTTCAAGCTCGTCAACGCCGGCCAGCTCGACCACGAGCTCGTCATCGGCACCCTCGAGGGCAACATGAAGCACGCCGAGGAGATGAAGAAAAACCCGGACATGGAGCACGACGACCCCAACGCGAAGCGGCTCGCCCCGGGAGCCACGGGCGAGATCGTCTGGCGGTTCACGCGCGCCGGATCGTTCGACTTCTCATGCCTGATCCCGGGCCACCGCGAGGCGGGCATGGCCGGAACCCTGATCGTCAAGTGAACGAAGCTGGAAAGAGAGAGAGAGAGAGATGAAAACGACCACGATCGCCCTTTTCGCCGCCGCCCTCCTCGCCACGCCGGCGCTCGCCCAGTCCATGCCCAAGGTGGCCGGGACGGTGCAGAAGATCGACGAGAGCGCCGAGAAGATCACGATCAAGCACGGCCCCATTCCCAATCTCGACATGGGCGAGATGACCATGGTGTTCCGCGCCGGCAACAAGGATGTCCTCAAGGAGGTCAAGGCCGGCGACAAGGTGCAGTTCACCGCCGACCGCGTGAACGGCCAGCTCACCGTCACCTCGATTCAAAAGACGAAGTGACGCGGACATCAAGGCGGCCGCCGTCCCTGCCGGGCGGCGGCCATCGCGGGCTCGGCGCGGCCGAACGGCCTGCGCGGAGGCGGCGCGCCCCTTAACCTGTGCGTGCGGCCGGGCCGTCATCGGCTGCCTTGAAACGATACGCGTTTCGATAGGCGAAAAAGCAGTTTACGTAGCGCAACAACTGCGCCACACTTCCTCTCGAGGCGCGACGGGCTGAAGCCGGTGTCGCGCGCTCTTTCTGGTTTTTACCTGTCCTTGAGGGGAGGAGAGGCATGAATCTCCAACGCCGTTTCGTCGTTCTGTCCGCGGCCGCCCTGGCGGCCTCCATTCCGCTGGCTGGCGTCGCCCACGCGGCCGGCGACCAGATTCGCAAGATCGTGCTGGCGACGGCCGCCCAGGCCGCGGACCCGCAGGAATACCAGGCCGCCCAGCTCATCGCGCAGGAGTGGCGCAAGCTCGGCCTCGACGTCGAGGTCCGCGGCTTCCCGCGTCCTCAGCTGTCCGACTACGTCTGGTACAACCGCCAGAAGTGGGACACCGCCATGTGGCGCATGGTCGGCCGGCCGGAGCGCAGCGATCCGGACGAGCTGGTGTTCAACCTGTTCCACTCCTCGACGGCCGAGAAGGGCTTCAACTTCGTCGGCTACACCAACAAGGAGTACGACGCGATCGCCGAGCAGCAGCGTCGCGAAACCGACCCCGAGAAGCGCAAGGTCCTGGTGTCCAAGGCGCAGTCGATGGTCGCGCACGACGCGCCCTACGTGTTCCTCGTCCACCCGAAGAACACGGTCGGCTATCTCTCGACGGTGATCAAGCCGGCATCGGTCGTCGACCAGGGCGGCATCGGCATCCGCAACTACTGGACCTTCGTGGGCGCGGAGCCGGCGGGCTCGGTGAAGGACATCATCGCCAACTCCACCGAGGCGCTGAACTCCATCAACCCGCTCTACATCTCCGGCGCGCCGGACAGCTGGATCACCGAGCTCGTCTGGGACCGGCTGATGCGCATCGGGCCGGACGGCTTGGCCAAGCCCTACGCCGCCAAGAGCGTCACCTGGGTCGACCCCACCACGCTCGACGTCGTGCTGCGCCCCGACATGAAGTGGCATGACGGCAAGCCCGTCACCGCCGAGGACGTCATCTTCTCCTACCAGGCGACGATGGGCGACAAGGCGCCCATGTACAAGCCGTTCGCGACCAACATCGCGTCGATGGAGAAGACCGGGCCCGACACGATCCGCTTCAAGCTGAAGGAGCCCAACGCTTCCTTCCTGATCTCCACCATCGCCAAGATCAACCTGATCCCGAAGCATGTGTGGGAGCCCATCCTGCAGGGCATGGCGGGCAAGACGGAGAACGCGGAGTCCTACCAGGAGCAGCAGCCGATCGGCTCCGGCCCCTTCAAGGTCGCGCGCTTCAAGCTGAACGAGGAAATCGTCCTTGAGCGCAACGCGACCCACTGGTCGGCGCCCAAGATGGACCGCTTCATCCTGCGCATCGTGCCGAACAACGAGGCGAGCCTCGGCATGCTGAAGCGCGGCGAGCTCAACTTCCTGTCGGACTACCGCGGCGACCCGAAGCTGCTGCTGGATCTCGCGGCCCAGCAGAAGGAGATCCAGGTCGCCTCGACGGTCGACATGGGGCTGCGCTTCGTCGGCCACAATCTGCGCCGCCAGCCCTTCGACGACGTCGCCTTCCGGCAGGCGCTGTCGGTGGCGATCAACCGCAACCTGATGGCGCAGGCGGCGTGGAACGGCTTCGCCGTGCCGGCCTCCTCGATGATCTCGCCCGCCCTGCCCTTCTGGCACACCGGCACGCCGCCCAAGGCCAGCATCGACGAGGCCAAGTCCATCCTGAAGAAGGCGGGCTACGAGCTGGTCGGCGGCAAGCTGCACTATCCGAACGGCAAGAAGGAAACGCTCCAGCCGGAGTGAGATCGCCAAGCCGGGCGGGCCACGGCCCGCCCTTCGCCTGGACACAGGGCGGCCGCCCCGCGCGGCGGCCGCCGCCCGGACTGCGCTTGGAGTAACGCATGCGATCCGTCGCGATCCGCTTTGGCCAGATGCTGCTCGTCCTCTGGGCCGTGGCGACGCTGTTGTTTTTCCTGTTCCGCCTGATGCCGGGCGACCCCACGCTCGCCTATATCGACACCACCTTCACCGCCGAGCAGCAGGAGGCGCTGAAACGCCAGTTCGGCCTCGATAGATCTTTGTTCGAGCAATACATCGCCTATTTTTCCAACGTGTTTCATGGCGAATTCGGCACCTCCTTTCGCAGTAAAAGGCCGGTGTTCGACATCATCTTCGAAGTTCTGCCGAACACGCTGGCTTTGACGGCGCTGTCGATCACCATCGCCTACGTCTTCGGCGTTCTGGTCGGGGCGTGGCTGGCCTGGAAGCGCGGCTCGGTGGCCGAGGCGCTGGGCATCCCGCTGGTGCTGACGCTGCGCGCCGCGCCGGAGTTCTGGCTCGGCATGGTGCTGCTCGCCGTGTTCGCCTTCGGCCTGGGATGGTTCCCCTCGGGCGGCGCCAACTCGGCGGGAATGACCTACGGGTCGACGCTGGAGCGCATGACGTCGGCCGACTTCCTGCACCACCTCATTCTGCCGGCGGCGACGCTGGCGCTCTACCTGCAGGGCCTGCCGCTGCTGCTGATGCGCTCCAACATGCTGGACGTGCTGCAGGAGGACTACGTGATGATGGCCCGCATGAAGGGGCTGCCCGAGTGGCGCATCCTGCTGCTGCACGCCGCGCGCAACGCGCTGCTGCCGGTGGTCACCGCCTTCGCGCTGGGGCTGGGGGCCTCGGTCGGCGGCAACGTGGTGGTGGAGACGGTGTTCAGCTGGCCCGGCCTCGGCCGCGTGCTGGTCGACGCGGTGGCGGGCTCCGACTACCCGCTGGCCCAGGGCGCCTTCATGTTCATCGCGCTGATCCTGATCGTCATGAACTTCGTCGCAGACCTGCTCTATTCGGTGCTCGACCCGCGGGTGGCCCATGGCTGAGGTCGCCTTGTCCACCCCCGCCGAAGGCAAGCGCCGCCGCCGCTTTCCCAGCCTGATGCGGGCGCTGCGGCTGCCGGAGAACGACCCGCTGGCGATGATCGGCGTCGCCATCTACGTCGTTTTCCTGCTCGTCGCCCTGTTCGCCGACGTGCTGGCCTCCGACCCGCTGGAGATCCTGTTCCTCGACGACGGCAACCTCGCCGCGAACGTGCCGCCGAGCCTCGCCTTCCCGCTCGGCACCACCAATCTCGGGCGCGACATCTACTCGCAGCTTATCGTCGGCACGCGCGCGGCGTTCGTGGTGGGGCTCACCGCCGCCATCGCCGTCGTCGCGGTGGGCACGCTGGTGGGCCTGCTGGCCGGCTATTTCGGCGGCTGGGTCGACAACGTGCTGATGCGGCTCGCCGACATCGCGCTCGGCATTCCCTTCCTGCCCTTCGTCATCGTGCTCGCCGCCTTCCTCGGCGCGCAGACGCAGAACGTGGTGCTCGCCATCACCGTGCTGCTGTGGCCGAACACGGCGCGGGTCATCCGCTCGCAGGTGCTCACGCTGCGCGAGCGCGGCTTCGTGGAAGCCGCCCGGGTCGCCGGCTCGAGCGACTGGCGCATCATCCGCGTCCACATCGCGCCCAACATCCTGCCCCTGTCGCTCCTCTACGGTTCGATCGCCATCGGCTGGGCGATCCTGACGGAGGCGAGCATCAGCTTCCTGGGCTTCGGCCCGTCCGGCTCGGTGTCCTGGGGCGCGATGCTGCAGGACGCCTACGCCTCGCAGGCGCTGTCGCGCGGCAGCTACAACTGGTTCGTGCCGCCGGGCCTGTGCATCGTCCTCGTGGTGGTCGCCGGCTTCTTCATCAGCCGCGGCTACGAGGAAGTCCTGTTCCCCAAGCTGAAGGACTAGGACGTGTCGCTGCTTTCCGTCCGCGATCTCGCCATCGACTACGCCACCAAGGGCGGCTCGCTGCACGCCGTCAGCCGCGGCACGCTGGAGGTCGGCGCGGGAGAAGTCGTCGGCCTCGTCGGCGAATCGGGCTGTGGCAAGACCACGCTGGCGCGGGCCCTGACCGGCGTCGTGCCGCGCAACGCGACGTTCGAGGCCGGCGAGATCGTGTTCGAGGGCCGCAACCTGCTCGGCCGCCCCGTCTCCGAATGGCGCGACCTGCTGTGGCGCAAGATCAGCTTCGTGCCGCAAAGCTCGATGAACGCGCTCGACCCGGTCTACCGGGTCGGCGCCCAGATGGACGAGGTGCTGCGCCTGCGCGGCGGCATGGGGCGGGCGCAGGCCCGCGAGCGCACCGACGAGCTGTTCCGCATGGTGGGGCTCGACCCCCGCCGGGGCACCGAGTACCCGCACCAGTTCTCCGGCGGCATGCGCCAGCGCGCCGCCATCGCCATGGCGCTCGCCTTGCAGCCGGCGCTGGTGATCGCCGACGAGCCCGTGACGGCGCTCGACGTCATCGTCCAGCGCCAGGTTCTCGACACGCTGCGCGACCTGCAGGCGCGGCTCGGCGTCTCGGTGCTGCTGGTGACGCACGACATCAGCGTCGTCGCCTATGTCTGCGACCGCGTGGTGGTGATGTACGCCGGCGAAGTGGTGGAATCCGGCACGGCGCGCGACGTGCTGGAGACGCCTCGCCATCCCTACACGATGGGGCTCACCAACGCCTTCCCGGACCTCGAACGGGCCGGCGGCACGCTGGCCCCGATCGCCGGCGGCCCGCCGGACCTGCGCCACCCGCCGCGCGGCTGCCGCTTCGCCGAGCGCTGCCCGTTCGCGCTGGCGCGCTGCCGCGCCGAAACCCCGCCCCTCGTCGTCGCGCCCAACGGTCACGCCAGCGCGTGCTGGCGCTCCGACGAGGCGCCCGCCCTCTCCGAGCTTGCGAAGGATCCTTCCACATGGACGCTTACGTCCACGTCCGCGGCCTGAGCAAGGCGTTCCCGGTTCGCCGCGGCGTGGGCCAGGTCCTGCGCGGCGAGCATCCGGTCGTCCACGCCGTCCGCGACCTCGACTTCGACATCGCCCAGGGCGAGACCGTCGGCCTGCTCGGCGAATCCGGCTGCGGCAAGACCACCACCGGCCGCCTCCTGCTCAAGCTGGTGGAGCCGACCTCCGGCACGGCGCGCATCGGCACGCGCGAGCTCGCCGGCCTGAAGGGCGCGGCCCTGCGCGACTTCCGCCGCGACGTTCAGTTCGTGTTCCAGAACCCGTTCGACGCCCTCAATCCGCGCATCCAGATCGGCCGCTCGCTCGCCGAGCCGCTCATCAACGCGGGCGTGCCCAAGGCCGAGCACGCGGACCGCATTCGCCTGGTGCTTGAGCGCGTCCGTATCAAGGGCGTCGAGCTACTGGAACGCTTCCCGCACGAGATGTCCGGCGGGCAGCTGCAGCGTATCGTGCTCGCCCGCGCGCTGGTCCTGGAGCCGCGCTTCATCGTCGCCGACGAGCCCGTGTCGATGCTCGACGTCAGCGTGCGCGCCGGCATTCTCAACCTGATGCGAGACCTCCAGGACAGCCTGGGGCTGACCGCCATCTACATTTCCCACGATCTCGCGCTGGTGCGCTACGTCGCCCGCCGCACCATGGTCATGTATCTCGGCTCGCTGGTCGAGGACGGCCCGACCGAGGACGTCATCAGCCGCCCGCTCCATCCCTACACGCGCGCGCTGATCGCCGCCGTTCCGCTGCCGCGCGTGTCGCAGACGCGCGACCCGCTGCCGCTGCGGCCGGGCACGCCGGACGCCCGCAAGGTGGGCGCGGGCTGCGCCTTCGTGAACCGCTGCCCGGTCGCCATCGCCGCCTGCACGGCGGAGAGGCCGCCGCTCGTGACCCTGCCCGGCGGCCGCCGGGTCGCCTGCCACCTGATGCCGGCAGCGACGCAGCCGCGTCCGCCCGTCACCCTTTCGCCCGCCCTTTGACTCACGATCGACCGGAGACGCCAATGTCCAGCATCGACGCCGAGGCCCGCGACCTCGTATCCGAAACCCATCTGATGGGGACCTGCGCGGCCCTGTGCGCGCTCGGCGAGAAGGTGGCCGGAAAGCCGGAGGAGGAGCAGGCCTGCAAGGTGCTCACCGACGCGCTCGCCTCCTACGGCATCGAGACCACGGTGCACCGGTTCCAGTCCTACATCTCGCACCCGGTCTCGGCCGCGCTGTCGCTGATGACGCAGGACGGCCCGCTCTCCATCCAGGCGGTCGGCGTCGCGTTCGGCCTTTCGACCCCGGCCGGCGGGGTCACCGCCCCGCTGGTCGACGTCGGCGATGGCGACGCGGCGGGCTACGTCGGCAAGGACGTCAAGGGCAAGATCGCCCTCGTCGGCAAGCTGCCCTCCCCGCACAACGCCCTGCTCGCCGCCCAGCATGGCGCCATCGGCATGGTCTCCATGTCGGCCGGCAAGCAGCGCCACAAGATGATCATCACCCCCGTCTGGGGCACGCCCGAGTTCGACCAGACCGCCTCGATTCCGAAGCTGCACGTCGT
Source organism: Alsobacter ponti (assembly GCF_024294805.1). Taxonomy (GTDB): domain Bacteria; phylum Pseudomonadota; class Alphaproteobacteria; order Rhizobiales; family Beijerinckiaceae; genus Alsobacter; species Alsobacter ponti. The sequence continues at coordinate 52,021 of NZ_JANCLU010000020.1, read as the reverse complement.
CTCCATCAGCGGCGTCGACGGCGCGCGCATCCGCGAGGCGCTGGCGAAGGGGCCCGTCACCGCGACCCTGGAAGCCGAGGTCGAGACGAGCTGGCGCGAGGTGCGCCTGCCGGTCGCCGAGATCAAGGGAAGCGAGCCGGAGTTCCTGCTGGTCGGCGCGCATTATTGCTCGTGGTTCGACGGCTCGACCGACAACGTCACCGGCGACGCCTGCGTGCTGGAGCTGGCGCGCGTCATCAAGCAGTTCGAGGGCAAGCTGCGCTACGGCGTCAAGCTCGCCTGGTGGCCCGGCCACTCGCACGGCCGCTATTCCGGCTCGACCTGGTTCGCCGACACGTTCTTCGACGACCTGCACGATCACGCCATTGTCTACTTCAACATCGACTCGCCCGGCGTACGTGGTGCGACCGTCTACGTTCCGCGTCACCAGATGGCCGAGGTCGGCGATTTCAACGAGGCGATGACCAAGGAGATCACCGGCTGGTCGACCATGACGAGCGGCAAGGCGCAGCTCGCCATCGGCAAGCGCGGCGACAAGTATGTCAGCGCGACGCGCCCGTCGCGCGCCGCCGACCAGTCGTTCTGGGGCATCGGGCTCAGCTCGATGTCGGTCTATTCGATGCTGACGCCCGACCACCCGGACCGCGACCCGAACGTCGGCGGCTCGGGCGGCGCGTGGTGGTGGCATTCGGAGCACGAGACCATCGACAAGATCGACCCGGCGATCCTGGCGCAGGACACGCGGCTCTACGCCTCGATCCTGCTGCGCATGGCCACGGCCGACGTGCTGCCATTCCGGCCCAGCGCCATCGCGCAGGACTATCTCGACTCGCTGCGCGAGTACCGCGAGACGGCCGGCGACCGCTTCGATTTCTCGGCGGCCGAGGCGGCGGTGCGGGACTATCGCCGCGCCGCGGAGACGCTGGAGGAGCGGCTGCGCGGGGTGAACGACGATGCCATCACGGCCGAGGCGAACCGCCTGTTCCTGCGCCTGACGCGCACGCTCAATCCCGTGCTCTACCAGGACCTTCCCGGCCACCTGCACGATCCCGCGCTCGGATCGCGCTCGCTGCCGAGCCTGAAGGCGGCGCTGACGCTCGCGGGCATGGACCCCGCCTCCGACCGCTATCGCTTCACGGTCGCGGGCCTGCGCCGGCGGCTGAACCACGTCGTGCTGCAGGTGAAGCAGGCGAACGCGCTGATCGACGCCTTCCTGGCGCGGCCGGAGGTGACGCGCCTCGCCGGCTGAGGCCGGGAGAGCGCGTGGGCGGGCGGCGGGCGTCCGCCGCCCGCGGGGGCGCTGCCTAGCGCAGCGCCACCAGCACCTTGCCGGAGTCGCCGCGCTCGGCCGCCTCGTGCGCGGCGACGATCTCCTCGAGCGGGAACACCGCCCCGATGCGGTGGACGAGCCAGCCTTCGGCGAGCGCCGCGCCGATGTCGCGGATCGCCTCCTCGCGCGCCCGCTCCGGCAGGCAGTAGCCCTGCACGATGCGGAAGTTCAGGCCCTTGGGCGCGATGGCGTAGTACGGGAAGGCGAACTCGCGCACCCGGGTCGACGAGTAGGACGCGATGGTGGCGTTGAGCCCCGCGACGGCGAGATCGAGCGCGAGGTTCTCGCCGAGGTCGACCTCGACGACCCGGTCGACGCCGCGCCCGCCATTGGCGTCGAGAATCGCCGCCGCGGCGTCGGGGCCGCGATAGTCCAGCGCGACATGCGCGCCGAGGTCGAGCGCGACCTGCCGCTTCTCCGGCGTCGAGCCGGTGGCGATGACGCGCGCGCCGGCGCGCCGGGCGAACTGCACGGCGTAGGCCCCGACCGCCCCCGCGCCGCCCTGCACGAGCACCGTCTGGCCCTCCACGGGCCCGTCCGCGAACACGGCGCGATGGGCGGTGCAGGCCGGTACGCCGAGGCACGCGCCGACGTCGAAGCTCGCCGGCTCCGGCAGCGTCACGGCGTGGCCGGAGGGGACGACGCAATGGTCCGCCGCCGTGCCCTGCCCCTCCGTCTCGGCGTTCCACAGCCACACGCGTTCGCCGACGCGGGAGGCGGGCACGCCCTCGCCCACGGCGACGATGACGCCGGCCCCGTCGCAATGCAGGACCATGCGCGGCGAACGCGGCTTGTAGCTCGCCCAGCCGGCGCGGCGCTTGGTGTCGGACGGGTTGATCCCGGAGCGATGCACCTCGACCAGCACCTCCCCTTCGCCGGGGCGCGGGACCGGCCGGGCGGCGAGCCCGATCACGTCGCGCGCCGCGCCCGTCTCGTCGTAATAGGCGTAGCGCGAGGTGGCGTCGGAGCCGTGTGGCATGGTCCCTCCCGAGTGCGTTTCGTCAGTCTTGGGTGTTATTGTGTGAAACGGGTTTTCACGATACGCAACAGAGATTGCGTATTCCCAAGTTTTGGAACAGTCCTCGAACGACCGTCGCGGGAGCCATGCCTTACACGATTTCAGCCGTCGACCGCGCTCTTGCGCTGCTCGAGGCGCTGGCCGAGAACCCCGGCCTCAGCGTCACCGAGCTGGCGAAGGTGTCCGGCAATACCAAGAGCCTGGTTTTCAGGCTCATCTTCACGCTGGAGCAACGCGGCTACGTCATCAAGGACCCCGCCACGCGCACCTATACGCTCGGCTACCGGCCGCTGTTCCTCGCCTCCAGCGCCCAGGACAACGTGGCGCTGATCAAGGCCGCCGCGCCGTTCCTGGACGACCTCGCCCGCAGCTCCGGCCAGCACGTCAACCTGCTGGTGCGCGACGGCGTCCACAGCCTCTGCGTGGCGCTGCGCACCGCGCTGGATTCGGGCCGGCTCTACGCCCAGGTCGGCCGGCGCGGGCCGCTGCACGCCGGCGGGGGCCCCAAGATCCTGCTCGCCTTCGCGCCCCGCGAGGTGCGCGACGAGGTGCTGGCCGGCCCGCTGCGGGCCTTCACGCCCAACACGATCACCGACCCGGCCGAACTCGCGGCGCGGCTGGCCGCCATCCGCGAGACCGGCCGCAACGAGAGCCGGGGCGACCTCGACGTCAACGCCTTCTCCTTCGCCTCGGCCATTCACGACGCGGAGGGCGAGGTGATCGCCGCCGTCTCCTGCGCGGGGCGGCTGGACCGCCTGCCGGCCGGCTCCGAGCCGCGCCTGCGCGACCTCGTCGACGAGGCGGCGAGCCGGATTTCCGAGGCGATGGGCTGGCGCCAGCGCTTCAACGCCGCCGTGGGCTGAGCCGCGCCGGTGCTCCGGCAAAGAAAGCGCGAGCGTGAGCGCGCTCGGCGCTTGTCAGGCGCGTCGCAAATGCTATCGTCACCCTGCGAAACGCGATTTCACTTGGCGAAACAGGGAGGGAGACTCTGATGGCGCACCCCGAGATTCTGGCCGAGGTGTCCCTCGACGTGCCGTGGAAGCTGGTCGAGGACTTTTCGACCCGGCCGCGGTGGAAGCCCGAGGACGTCAACGCCAGCGCCGACGTCATCGTCGCCGCCCTTCAGAAGGCCGGCGTGCCCGTCACGGTGCACGAGGCCGAGATCTACCTGTCCGTGCCCTACGACGCGCGGGTGAAGGCGGGCGGACGCGTCATCCGCGCCAAGCCGCCGGCCTACGCCATCGATTGCCGCGGCGGCATCACGGCGCCCATCGTCCACGTGCCGGCCACCTACTCGCGCGGCGTGACCACGCTGTTCGCCAAGAACCAGGACGCCGACGCCTCCTCCGCCGACCGCATCCGCGGCAAGATCGTGATCTCCGAGGGCTTCGCCTTCCCGCAGAAGATGCGCGAGTTCGAGGAGAAGGGCGCCGTCGGCATCATCGCCATGAACCCCGGCGTCGACATTCACTGGGGCATCTGCACCTCGATCTGGGGCACGCCCGACCTCGACGACCTGCCGCGCAAGCCGAAGATCCCGGTCGTCGCCGTCAACAACGCCGACGGCAAGGCGCTCATCGAGCTCGCGTCGCGCGGCGAGAGCGTGACCATCGAGACCGAGATGCGCGAGGGCTGGTTCACGCAGAAGCTGCCCGTCGTCGAGATCAAGGGAACCGTCGAGCCCGACAAGTTCGTGCTGCTGCACGGCCACTACGACAGCTGGGACGTCGGCGTCGGCGACAACGCCACCGGTGACGCGGCCATGGTGGAGATCGCGCGCGTGCTGTGGAAGCACCGCGCCGGGCTGCGCCGCACGGTGCGCATCGCCTGGTGGCCCGGCCATTCCACCGGCCGCTACGCCGGCTCCACCTGGTTCGCCGACAAGTTCGCCATCGACCTCGACGAGAACTGCGTCGCGCAGGTCAACTGCGACAGCCCCGGCTGCCGCTGGGCGACTTTGTTCAAGGACGTCTCGTGGATGTCCGAGACCGAGGGCTACGTCCAGGGCGTCATCAAGGAGGTCTGCGGCCTCGACAGCCACGGCGAGCGCCCGCACCGCGCCGGCGACTACTCGTTCAACAATATCGGCATCTCGAGCTTCTTCATGCTCAGCTCGACCATGCCGGACGACCTGCGCGCCGCGAAGGGCTACTACGCGGTCGGCGGCTGCGGCGGCAACATCGCCTGGCACACCGAGAACGACACCATGGACATCGCCGACAGGGATATCCTGCTGCGCGATATCAAGGTCTATCTCGGCTCGATCCTGGGCGTCGCCAACGCCGAGATCCTGCCGTTCGACTGGCGCGCCACGACGCGGGAGTTCGGCGAGACGCTGGACCGCTACGCCAAGGCGGCCGGCGCGGCCTTCGACTTCTCCGAAACGCGCGCCGCCCTCGCCTCCCTCGACGCCGCGCTCGGGCGCTTCCACGACCGGATCGCGGCGGGCAAGGCGGACGCGGCCAAGGCCAACGACGCCATCGTCGCGCTGGCCCGCATCCTGGTGCCGATCAACTTCACCGTCGCGCCGCGCTTCCGGCACGATCCCGCGACGCCGGTGCCGCCGCTGCCGACTCTGGCGGTCGCCACCGAGATCGCCAATCTGGACGCGCCGACGCAGGGCTTCGCCAAGGTGCAGCTCACGCGCGGGCAGAACCGGCTGGTCGCCGCGCTGCGTGCGGCGCAGCGTCTCGTCGAGGCCGCGGCCTGATCCCGCCGGGACGCGCCGCGCGCGTCCCGGCCTTTCCCTTTCGAGCGAAGGACGACAGCGATGTCCGTGCCCAACGCCACCTCTGTCGTCTCCGAGTCGGCCAAGCCCGGCCGGGGCGCGTGCGATCCCGTCACGCTGGAGATCGTGCGCGGCGCCATCCGCGCCGCCCAGGCGGAGATGGAGGCGCTCATCGAGCGCACCGCCATCAGCGCCTTCATCCGCGAGAAGAAGGACTTCTACACCGCACTCTTCGACGCCGACGGGGTGATGGCGGTCGGCTCCAACGTGCCGGTGTTCGGCGACATGACGAGCCCTGTCTTCGCCCACTTCCCCAAGGAGTCGATGAAGCCGGGCGACGTCTACTGGTACAACGACTGCTACGGCTCGCGCGGGGCGGTGTCGCATTCCAACGACCAGGTGCTGATCGCCCCGGTGTTCCACGAAGGGCGGCGCTGCGCCTTCGTGATGAGCTGGGCGCATTTCGCCGACATCGGTGGCATTCGGCCGGGGTCGATCAGCCCCGACGCCACCGACATCTTCCAGGAAGGCGTCATCATCCCGCCCACCAGGCTCATCGACGCCGGCGTCGTGAACGAGGCGGCGCTGGCCATCTTCCACCGCAACTCGCGCTTCCCGGACCAGAGCCGGGGCGACCTGCGGGCGCTGATGGGCAGCGTGGAATTGGGCGTGAAGCGCGTCGCGGAAATCGTCGCGCGCTTTGGCGCGGACGTCATCGAGGACGCGCTGGCGCTCCTGCTGGAGCGCACGCGCCGTCTGGTGCGCGCCAAGCTGGCGGAGACCTTCCCCTACGGCACGCACAGCTTCACCGACGCCATCGACGGCGACGGCCACGGCAGTGGGCCGCTGAAGCTGCGCCTCTCGCTGACCCGCGAGAAGGGCGAGGACGGGGAGGACCGCTTCATCCTCGACGGCACCGCTACCGATGACCAGTCGGTCGGCCCGGTGAATTTCCTGATGAACCCCGGCGTGCCGGGCATGGCGCTGGGCCTCTATTTCCTCGGCGGCGACCCGGCGCAGGTCTGCAACGCCGGCGGGCCCCAGTCGCTGGACGAGGTGCGCCTGCGCGAAGGCTCGCTGCTGTGGCCGCGCTTCCCGGCCTCGCTCGGCATGCGCGGCCTCACCATGATGCGCCTGCTCGCCACGCTGAACGGCCTCGTCAACGCCGCCGGCGGCGGCGCGCCGGCCTCGCATTCGGCCTACGTCATCTCGATCATGCGCGGCACGTACATCAACGCCAAGGGCGAGCGCGATCGCTTCCTGCTCGCCGACGGTCTCGGCGTCGGCTACGGCGCGCGGCCCTTCGCGGACGGCATCGATACCGTCTATTTCGTCGCGCAGGAGAACTATCCGGTCGAGTTCCTGGAGCTCGGCTACCCGATCCGCCTGCGCACCTACGGCGTGGTGGAGGACAGCGGCGGCGCCGGGCGCTGGCGCGGCGGCTGCGGCGTCGTGCGCGAGTACGAAATCCTCGCCGAAGAGGCGGTGATGGCGCTGCGCATCGACTGCGTGAAGAACCCGCCCTGGGGCATCGCCGGCGGCATGTCGGGCGGCCCCGGCCGCGCCTTCGTCAACCCGGGCACGCCGCAAGAGCGCCAGCTCGCGCCGCTCTCGGACGGCAACGTGCTGAAGAAGGGCGACATCCTGCGCATCGAGACGGGCGGCGGCGGCGGCTACGGCCATCCCTACGACCGCCCCGTCGACCTCGTGCTCGCCGACGTGCTCGGCGGCTTCGTGAGCCGCGAGGCGGCCGAGCGCCTGTACGGCGTCGCCATCGCCGGGTTCGAGGTCGACGAAGCCCGCACCGCCCGGCTGCGCGCGGAGCGCCCCGCCGTCCGCGCCTTCCACCGCAACGAGTACGTCGATGAACTCGCCTGAGAGCGCCCCCTTCGTCGTCGCCGTCGACATCGGCGGCACCTTCACCGACATCGCCTTGCTCGACACCGCCTCCGGGCGGGTGTGGCGGGCCAAGACGCCGAGCGCGCCGGACGACCCGTCGCGCGCCTTCATGGAGGGCGTCAACCTCGCCCTCGAGAAGGCCGGCGCGTCCGCCCGAAGCATCGGCCGCGTGCTGCACGGGACGACCGTCGCGACCAACATGATCCTGGAGGGCAAGGGCGCGCGCGCCGCGCTCGTCACCACGCGCGGCTTTCGCCACGTGCTGACGATCGGCCGCCAGGACATTCCCCGCAAGGCGAACCTCTACAGCTGGGTGAAGCCCGAGCGCCCGGTTCCGGCCGGCCGCGTGGTCGAGGTGGCGGAGCGCGTCGGCCCGGGAGGCGTCGTGCTGGAGACGCTGGACGAGGCGAGCGTCGAGGCGGCCGCCGCCGAGCTGCGCCGGCTCGACGTGCCGGCCGTGGCGGTGTGCCTGCTGCACTCCTTCGCCAACCCGGCGCACGAGCTGCGCGTCACCGAGCTGCTGCGCGCCGCGCTGCCGGGCGTCGCCGTCACTTGCTCCGTCGACATCCTGCCCGTCGTGCGCGAGTACGAGCGCTCGCTGGCGACCGTGCTCAACGCCTCGGTCATGCCCGGCGTCTCCACCTACGTGACGCGGCTCGAGGGTCGCCTGGCCGAGGCGGGGATCGACGCGCCGCTGCTGCTGATGCAGTCGAACGGCGGCGTCGCCGGCTCGCGCACCATCCGCCGCGCGCCCGCGCTCACCGCCCTGTCCGGCCCGGCGGCGGGCGTGATCGGCGCGCGCGACGTGGCGCAGGCCTGCGGCATCTCGGACCTCATCACCGTCGATATCGGCGGCACCAGCGCCGACATCTGCCTCATCAAGAACGGCGAGGTCGGGCTGACGCAGCGCGGCCATGTCGGCGAGTGGCCGCTGCCGCTGCCGATGCTCGACATGGTGACCATCGGCGCGGGCGGAGGCTCCATCGCGCGCATCGTCGACGGCGCGCTCACCGTCGGCCCGATGAGCGCCGGCGCGCGCCCCGGCCCGGCCTGCTACGGCCACGGCGGCACCGAGCCCACCGTCACCGACGCGCATGTCGCGCTCGGCAACCTGCCCGACCGCCTGCTCGGCGGCAGCATGGCGCTCGACGTGGAGAAGGCCCGCGCGGCGATCCGCGACCGCGTCGCCGCGCCGCTCGGGCTCAGCATCGAGCAGGCCGCGCGCGGCATCCTCGCCATCGTCGACAGCCACATGGTCGGCGCGCTGCGCGTCGTCTCCGTGGAGCGCGGCCACGACCCGCGCGACTTCACGCTCGTGCCGTTCGGCGGCGCGGGCCCCCTGCACGGCTGCTCGCTGGCGCGGCTGCTCTCGATCCCCCGCGTGATGATCCCGCCGGCCCCCGGCGTGCTCTGCGCCGACGGGCTGCTCGCGGCCGACCTCAAGGCCGAGTTCAGCCGCACCCTGCCGATGGCCGGGCCGGTCGACGTCGAGGCGGTGGACGCGATCTTCGCGGAGCTGGACGACCAGGCCGAGGCCTGGTTCGACGCCGAGGGCGTGGCGCAGCGCGCGCGCGGCAAGGCCCGCGTCGCGATGATGCGCTACAAGGGCCAGGGCGGCGAGATCGGCATTCCGTGGGCGGGCTCTCGCGCCGGCGCGGAGCACGCCTTCGCCGCCGCGCACGAGAGCCTGTACGGGTTCGCTCTGGAAGCTCCGATCGAGGTGGTGACGCTGCGCATCGAGGCGACCGGCGACATGCCGACCCCGCAGCGCATCGCGCTGCCGCGCGGCACGGGCGCCCTGCCGGTCGGCAGCCGCACGGTGCATGTGGACGGAGGTGTCCGCGAGGCGCCCGTGTACGACCGCGCGACGCTCGGCGCGGGCGACCGGCTCTCAGGCCCGGCCATCGTGATGCAGCTCGACGCGACGACCTTCGTCGCTCCGGGCTGGGAGTGCGAGGCGCACGATTCGGGCGCGCTGCTCCTGACGTTCAACGGATAAAAGAGGCGGGCGACATGGCGGAGACGGCGGCGGGCGCGACCCTGGCGGGGCTGGACAAGGTGTTCGCGCACATCGCGGCGAACGAGGACGCCTTCGTGCGGCGTGTGATGGACTATGTGCGCCATCCCAGCATCAGCGCCCACAATATCGGCATCCGCGAGGTCGCCGACCTGCTCGTCGCGCAGCTGCGCGGGCTGGGCATGCAGGCCGAGGCCGTGCCCACCGCCAACCACCCGATGGTGCTGGCGCGCTGGGAGAAGAAGCCGGGCGCGCCCACTGTGCTGCTCTACGGCCATTACGACGTGCAGCCGCCGGACCCGCTGGAGGAGTGGGTGAGCCCGCCCTTCGAGCCCACCATCCGCGACGGCCGGATCTGGGCGCGCGGCATCGGCGACAACAAGGGCCAGCACTTCGCGCAGATCCTGGCCATCGAGTCGCACCTGGCCGCGCACGGGGAACTGCCCTGCAACGTCATCGTCCTGCTCGAGGGCGAGGAGGAGATCGGCAGCCCGCACATCGCCGACTTCGTGCGCGAGCACCGGGACCGGCTGAAGGCCGACCTCGTGGTCACCGCCGACGGGCCGCTGCACGAATCCGGCCGCCCGACCGTGACCTTCGGCGTGCGCGGCGTCGCCTCGTTCGAGCTGCGCGCGCGCGGCGCGCGGCGCGACCTCCACTCGGGCAATTTCGGCGGCGTCGCCCCCAACCCGATCTGGACGCTCGTCCACCTGCTCGCGTCGATGAAGAACGAGGCGGGCGAGATCACCATCGAGGGCTTCCGCGACAGCATCGTGCCGCCCACCGCGCTGGAGCGCGAGGCGGCGGCGCGCCTGCCGCTCGACCCCGCCGAGATTCGCGCCGAGCTGGCCCTGTCGCGCTTCGACGCGCCGGCCGACCGGCCCGTGGCGGACCGGCTGATGTTCCACCCCACCCTCACCATCAACGGCCTGCACGGCGGCTACGGCGGGCCGGGCTCCAAGACCGTGCTGCCGCACGAGGCCTTCGCCAAGTGCGACATCCGTCTCGTCGAGGCGATGACCCCGGCCGAGGTGTTCGAGAAGGTCGCCGCCCACGTGCGCAAGCACGCGCCCGAGGTGGAGTTCCGCCCGCTCAACGGCATGCTGCCGTCGAAGACGCCGATGGATTCGCCCTTCGCCGAGCCGATCCGGCAGGCCATCGTCGACGCCCAGGGCGTCGAGCCCCTGCTCTACCCCTCGGCCGGCGGCAGCCTGCCCGACTACGTGTTCACGAAGATCCTCGGCACCCACGCTTTCGTCGTGCCCTACGCCAACGCCGACGAAGCGAACCACGCGCCCAACGAGAACCTGAAATTGTCCTGCTTCCTCAACGGCATCCGCACCGGCGCGGCGCTGCTGAGCCGCATCGGCCGGATGGCGAAACCCGCCGCCTGAGCCTCCGGCGCGGGCGCGCCGCCGTGCGCGTCCGCACCGACGTTTCGGCCGGCGCGGCTCATGATGTGGGCACGATCGATAGCCCTCGTGACGAGGAGCGGATCATGACCATCGCAAAGCCCCTGCCTGAGTCGCGCGTGTTCCGCCGCAGCCTCCGCGCTTCCCGCGTGGGCCGCGGGCTCGCTTTGCTGGCCGGCTTCGGCCTGCTGGTCGCCGGTGTCGGTTCGGCCGTGATCTCGATGGCGGCGTACTGAGAAGTTCGCCGCCACGGCCGGGCGGCCTCGCCAACCGGCCGCCGCCGCGCTATGACGCGCGGCCATGACCGACCTCGCGACGTTCTCGCTCTTCTTCGCCGCCGCCCTGCTGCTCGCCGTCACCCCGGGGCCGGGCCTGTTCTACGTCGCGGCCCGCACGCTGGCCGGCGGCCGGGCCGAAGGCATCGCGTCGAGCCTCGGCGCGGGGATCGGCGGCATGGTTCACGTCGGGGCCGGCGCGCTGGGCGTGTCCGCCCTCGTTCTCGCCAGCGCCGAGCTGTTCAGCGCGCTGAAATGGATCGGCGCGCTTTACCTGGCGTGGCTGGGCCTGCGCACGATCCTCGCCGCGCGGCGCGACGCCCTGGCGCAGGCGGCGGGCCGGGACGCCCCGCCCCCGGTCGGCGCGCGGCGCGCCTTCCGCGACGGCGTGCTCGTCGAGGCGCTGAATCCGAAGACCGCCGCGTTCTTCCTCGCCTTCATTCCCCAGTTCGTCGACCTCGAGCACGGCCACGTGGCGCTGCAATTCGTCGCGCTCGGCTTCGTGTCGGTGGCGCTCAACAGCCTCGCCGACGTCGCGGTCGCGTTCGCCGCCAGCGGCGTGCGTAACGGCGCGACGACCCGCCCGGCGCTGGTGCGGCGCCTGCGCGAAGCCTCCGGCGCGGCGATGATCGCCCTCGGCGTCGGCCTCGCTCTGACGAAGCGGCCGGCGAGCTGAGCGCCGGCGACGCGCGTATGGCCGGGCTGCGCAACCGGCACTTGACCCTCGCCCGCCGCGCCCTGTAACCAGACGGTTATTTAGTGGACCGTCCCGAGGCGGCCCATCGGCGGGGGCGGGAGACGACGACATGGCGAACGGCAGCAACAAGCACCGCATTGCGCTGGTGGGGACCGGACATCGCGGCGCCGGCATGTGGGGCAAGGAACTCCTCGCCGGCTGGAGCGACGCGGTGGAGATGGTCGGCATCTGCGACACCAATCCGCTGCGCCTGCGCCGCGCCCGCGACACCATGGAAGCCCACGACGCGCCGATCTACACCGACGTCGACACGATGTTCGCCGAGGCCCGCCCGCAGCGCGTCATCGTCTGCACGCCCGACCACACGCACGACGACATCATCGTCAAGGCGCTCGAAGCGGGCATCGACGTCGTCACCGAGAAGCCGATGACCACCACGGCCGCCAAGGCCAAGCGCATCATGGAGGCGGAGCGGCGCACCGGACGGCGCGTCGACGTGACCTTCAACTACCGCTACGCGCCCACCGCCGCACGCATCAAGGAATTGCTGCTGGAGCGGGCCATCGGCGACATCACCTCCGTCGACTTCTCCTGGTACCTCGACAACCGCCACGGCGCCGACTACTTCCGCCGCTGGCACGCCTACGAGCGCAATTCCGGCACGCTGTTCGTCCACAAGTCGACGCACCATTTCGACCTGCTGAACTGGTACCTCCAGTCGGTCCCGCGCCAGGTGTTCGCCTATGGCGACCTCAAGGTCTACGGCCGCAATGGGCCGTTCCGCGGCGACCGCTGCCGCACCTGCCCGCACGCGTCGCATTGCAACTACTTCTTCGACATGAGCAAGGATCCCTGGCTGGAGATGCTCTACGAGGACCCCTCGCGCGAGGACGGCTATGTCCGCGACGCCTGCGTGTTCCGCGAGGACATCGACATCCCCGACACGATGAACGCCTCCATCCTGTTCGAGAACGGCGTCCAGGCGTCCTACTCGCTCAACGCCGCCATGCCGATCGAGGGCTATCGCCTCGCCTTCAACGGCACCAAGGGCCGCATCGAGGTCCGCCAGTACGAGGCCCAGCCCTGGGTGGAGCCGCCGGCCGACGAGATCCTGCTGATCCGCAGCTTCCAGGGCGTCGAGCGCATCTGGGTCGCGCGCGCCGCAGGCGGCCATTTCGGCGGCGACGACCGCCTTCGCAACATGCTCTTCCGCGAGGGCATGGAGGACCGGCTCGGCCAGCGCGCCGGCGCGGAAGCCGGGGCCATGTCGCTGCTGTGCGGCGTCGCGGCGGCGACCAGCATGCACGAGAACCGCCCGGTGACGATCGCCAGCCTGCTCGAGTGAGCCGGCCCGGCCTGCCGGCGGGGACGGGCCCGCGCGCCTGCCCCCGTTCTTGCGACGACGCGTCGCGGGGCCGCCTTGCCGTGTCCATGAAGCGGACACGCCGCGCTGGAATCCTTCGGCCACGATCGCCCCGCCCTCTCGCCGCCGGAGACGCCATGACCGCGACAATGACCGCGACAATCCTCGACGCCCGCACCGTCCATGAAGGCTGGTCGAGCTTTCGCATCGTGCGCGTGCGCCTCGCCGACGGTTCGGTGGTCAGCCGCGAGGTGGAGGACCATGGCGACGCCGTGGCCGTGCTGCCCTACGACCCGGCGCGGCGCGTCGCGCTGCTGGTCGAGCAGGCCCGCCCCGCCATCCTCAGCGCCGGCGGCCCGCCGCTGCTGCTGGAGGCCCCGGCCGGCATCCTGGAGGACGGCGAGGACCCCGCCGCCTGCGCCCGCCGCGAGGCCCAGGAGGAGACCGGCGTGGAACTGGAGGCGCTGGAGCCCGTGGCCGCCCTGTGGGCCTCGCCCGGCATCTCCACCGAGAAGATCCACATGTTCCTCGCGCCCTACGGCGACGGGCAGCGCACCGGCGCGGGCGGCGGCCTCGCCGGCGAGCACGAGCAGATCGTCGTCCACGAGGTCGCGCTGGCCGACCTCGCCGCGCGAGTCGATTCCGGCGACATCGCCGACATGAAGACCGCGCTCCTCGTCGCCAGCCTGCGCCTGCGCCGGCCCGAATTGTTCCGCTAGCCCGACCTTCGGCTGGGCCGGGGGCTCGCGCGCGCCGGGCCGTTCCGTGCTAAGGATGGCGCGCGCCGGGCGTCGGCGCCCGAGCCGCGAAACCCATGCGTCGATTTGCCCGCATCGCCTTCGTCACCAGCGACACCGAGGAGGCGATGGACGCCGGCGCGCTGCTGCGCCAGCGCTACGGCGACGCGCAAGTCGAGGAGGCCGACGTCATCGTGGCGCTCGGCGGCGACGGGCTGATGCTGCAGACGCTCCACCGCTTCATGGGCAGCGGCAAGCCGATCTACGGGATGAACCGGGGGTCGGTCGGCTTCCTGATGAACGAATACCAGCCGGACGGGCTGGTTGACCGGCTGGAAGGCGCGGAGCGCAGCATCGTCCATCCGCTGCTGATGGTGGCGACGGACGCCAGCGGCGTCGCCCACACGGCGCGCGCCATCAACGAGGTCTCGCTGCTGCGCCAATCCTACCAGGCGGCGAAGCTGCGCATCAGCATCGACGGCAAGACGCGCCTCGGCGAACTGGCGGCGGACGGGGTGATGGTCGCCACGCCGGCGGGCTCGACCGCCTATAACCTGTCCGCCAACGGCCCGATCCTGCCGCTGAACGCGCCGCTGCTGGCGCTGACGCCGATTTCCGCGTTCCGGCCCCGCCGCTGGCGCGGCGCGCTGCTGCCGGATCGCGCCCGCATCTCCATCGACGTGCTGGAGCACGAGAAGCGCCCGGTCAGCGCGGTCGCGGACCATTTCGAGTACCGCAACGTGCTGCGCGTCGACATCGCGATGGACCGCACGGTCGACCTCGTGATGCTGCACGACCCCGGGCACAGCCTCGAGGAGCGGATCTTGCTGGAGCAGTTCGGCTACTGAACGCTCAGGCCGCCAGGGTTTCCTTGCGCTCGGCGTCCTCGTCCTCCGCGCCGGCGAAGGGCGGGCCCCAGATCGGCGTGGGCGTGTCGCCGCCCGAGCCGCCCGCCTGCGCCGGCAGCACCTCCCCGTCCAGCGCCACGGCGCTCGTGGCGCTCGGCGCGACCCAGGACCGTCCCGCCAGAATGCGCTCGACGAGAGCAGCGTAGAGGGAATCTCCCGTTCGCGCGGGGGCCTCCTCGGCGGCAACGAGGGGTTCCGGTTCGAGGGCGGGCATCGTCGCCGCGTCGGCCTCGGGGAGATCGTCGGCAGCGGCCTCCGCCGCCGTTTCGCTCGCCGGAAGAGGCTCGTCCTCGTTCGCGGAGGTCGGCGGCAGCAGCGCCTGCGCCGCGCTCGCCTGCTGATCGCGAAGCGCCTGCGCGGCCAGCCGCGCCTCGGCGCGCGCCGCGTCGGCGTCGAGCCGGTGCAGCAGTCCCAGCAGGTCCTCGTCGGCCGCCTCGGCGGCGGCGCGCGCCACGATGGCGCGGACGATGCCGGGGTCGTCGAGCAGCCCGTCCGGGTCGAGCTCCCGCCGCGCGGAGAGAGACGCGAGGATGGCGGGGCGCAGGCTCTCGGGCAGTCCGGCGGCGGCATAGAGCGCCGCGAAGCCTTCCGCGCCGGGCTCGGCCATCAGCCCGGCGACGCGTCGCGCGTCCTGTCCCGACAGCTCCGCCAGCGCGTGCGCGAACAGCCGCGTCTCGCCGACGATCAGCCCGCGCAACAGAAGCGACGCGGTGAGCTGCCCGGAGCGGCGCAGATGTCGCGCGAAGTCGCGCAGCTCCGTCGCGGGCGACTGCCGGGCGAGGTCGATCGTGGCGCGCTCGACCTCGTCGCGGCCGAGCCCCGCCGCGTCCTGCAAGGCGAGAAGGTGCTTCGCCGCCACTGGCAGGTCGCCCCGCGCCTCCAGCGCCGCGCGGACGCAGGGGTCGCCGCCGGCGCGCTCGGCCATGCGCGTCAGCGAGAAATCGAGGATCGACGCGCCGGGATTGCCGGCAAGCCTCGCCAGCGCGCTCGGCTCCGCCACTTCCGCGATGGCGGCCGCCAGCGGCGCGGCGATGCGGGCGCGCGACGCGATGGCTTCCTGCGCGGCAGCGTCGCCGGTCGCGACGCGCTCGATCAGTTCGGCCTCGCCCAGCAGCGGGGACTCGGCCAGCACCGGGGCCGCCACCGAGCCGTCGGCGTCGGCCGCGAGGCCCGAGGCGACGTGCCGCGGAGCTTCCGGCGACGAGGCGAGCGTGACGGCCATGGCGCGCCGCACGGCCGGCTCGGGGTCGTCGAGCATCAGGGTCAGCGCCTTCTCCGCCTCGCCGCGCTCCTCCGGCTCCATGTCGCCGGCGATGTAGGCGCGGGCGAGCGCCGCGATGGCGCTGGCGCGCGCCTCGGCGGGCGCGGTGTCGACCCAGGCGAGAAAGCGGCGCACGAGCATGGTCACACCTTCGGCTGGAGGAAAGTCGTCAGGTCGAGCGGGCCGCGCGAGGCGCCAAGGGACCGACCTGGGTGGGTCCGGCCGAGGTCGCGCGGGCGCTCGGGCGGCAGGGGAACGGAAGCCGGGCGCGCGCCGTCTTCGGGAGACTCGGCGGGAACGACGGCTGACGACGCCGTGCGCGGGAAGAAACGCACCGGATCGGCCGCCACGGCGGCGGCGGGCGCGCCGCCCCACAGTCGCCGGACGGTCTCGTTCAGCGGCCCGCGGCGCCCCTCGGTGCGGAACAGCGAATGGATGGCCGGGCCGTCCTGCTCCACATAGGCGGTGGCGAGCGGGGCCTGCGTCGCGCCGAGCCAGGTGGACGGGTCGCTCTTGAGCTGCGCGACCGCCGGCACGGCCAGCCGCTCCACCCCGCCCGCCAGCAATGAGTGGACCTCGCCGACGCCCCGGGGCCGCCCGCTCTTGTCGAAGAAGATGGCGCGGTTGGCCTGCGCGGCCTCCGGGAAGGCGGCGGCGGCGCTTGCGCCGGGGTTCGCGGCGGCGCGGCGGATGAGGTCGGCGCCGCCCGACGCGCCGAGCACGTGCGCGATGTAGAGTTCGCCCTGGGTCGGGGCGCGGCCAAGCGCGGCCGCGAGGCTCGCCTCGTTGCGCCGCGTCAGCTCGCCCGCCATCACGGAGGCGACGGCGGGGTCGCCGCGCAGCGCGAGAATCTGCGCCCTGGTCGCGGGATCGGAAACCTCGTAGCGCCCGGACCTGGTCTCGGCGATCGCCCCGGCGAAGCCGGACAGGCCGTGCTGCGCCCCCGTCCCCTTCACCAGCCCGAGCCAGGTCTGCTCCACGAACTGGAACAATCCGCTGGCGCTGGAGGTCGAGGCGCGGGCCTGCGGATCGAGCGACGATTCGCGCTGGGCCGTCTTCATCAGGTAGTCGAAATCCGCGCCGGTGCGCTCCGATCCACCACGGATCGCATCGAGCACCGGGCTCTGCGACCGGGTTTCCGGAGCGGACGGGGGCGTGGTGAAGAGGAACATGGAAACTCCGGGCCGCCCGAGGGGCGCGCCCGCAAAGCTTCGGCTTTTATGGTAAACGATTGGTTAGCGCCGCCCTCCGGAACGGCTTGAAAGACCTGCCGAATGCCTCATTGACGGTGACGCGAGGTCGCGGAGACTTGGCGGGAGCATGACGGCGGAGCGCGATGCTTGTGCCATTCTCGCCGGCACGGAAGCGGCGTGGCGGCGCGACGCCGTCGCCGGGGCCTTGCCGCCGCGCCCTGACCCGGTCACCCTTCACGCCTTCAGCAACGAGGTTCACCGATGAGCGCAGCGACCACGAAGGGCTCCCCGCATCCCGATGACCGCCGCCACCCGCGCGGCGGGCTCTATTTCGACGATTTCGAGCCCGGCGTGCTCTACGAACACCGGCTGCGGCGCACCGTGACGCAGATGGACAACATGCTGTTCTCCAACATGACGCTGAACCCGCAGCCGCTGCACATCGACGCGGAGTTCTGCGCCAAGGAAACGCAATGGGGCCAGCCGCTGATGAACTCGCTGTTCACGCTGGGCCTGATGATCGGCATGTCCGTCAACGACCTCACGGTCGGCACCACCATCGCCAATCTCGGCATGCACGAGGTCAAGTTCCCCGGCCCGCTCTTCGAGGGCGACACGGTGCGCTCCACGACCGAGATCCTGGGCAAGCGCGAGTCGAAGTCACGGCCGGACGCCGGCATCGTCGAATTCCTCCACCGCGCCTACAAGCAGGACGGGACGCTGGTGGCCGAGTGCCGCCGGCAGGCCTTCATCCTCAAGCGCCCCGCCTGACATGCGCTCGCTCCTGTTCGTGCCGGGCGACAGCCCCCGCAAGCTCGAAAAGGCGCTGGGCGGCGACGCCGACGTGCTGCTGATCGACCTCGAGGATTCGGTCGCGTCGGACCACAAGGCGGCGGCGCGCGACACCGTGCGCGACTTCATCGCGGCGGCGCGCGGGGCGGAGGACCGCCCGCTGCTCTATGTGCGAGTCAACGCGCTCGGCAGCGGCCTCGCCGACGCCGACCTCGACGCGGTGATGGAAGCCGCGCCGGACGGCGTCGTGCTGCCCAAGTCGGTTTCCGGGGCGGACGTCCAGCATCTCGCCGCCAAGCTCGCGGTGCGCGAGGCCGAGCAAGGGCTCGACGACGGCGGCACGCGCATCCTGGCCATCGCCACCGAGACCGCCGCCTCGATCTTCAACATGGGCAGCTATGCCGGGGCGAGCCATCGTCTCGCCGGGTTGACCTGGGGCGCGGAGGATCTCTCGGCCGACCTGGGGGCGGAAACCAACCGCCTCGACGACGGAAGCTACGCCGACCCCTATCGGCTGGCCCGCGCCCTCTCCATCTTCGCCGCGCAGGCGGCGGGCGTGGCGGCGATCGACACCGTCTTCACCAATTTCCGCGACGAGGCGGGCCTGCGGGCGGAGTGCGCGGCGGCGCGGCGCGACGGGTTTACCGGCAAGATGGCGATCCATCCGGCGCAGGTCGCGGTGATCAACGAGGCGTTCACGCCCTCCCCCGAGGCGGTCGAGCGCGCCCGCCGCATCGTCGCCCTGTTCGAGGCCCAGCCGGGGGCCGGCGTGATCGGGCTCGACGGCGAGATGCTGGACCGCCCCCATCTGCGGCGCGCCCTCGGCGTGCTCGCCAGGGTTCGCTGAGACGGCGCACGAAAAAACCCCGAACCGGGCGGTTCGGGGTTTTGGCGGCCCGAATGGCCGTCCGGAAGAGTATCGCTCCGGCGCTCGGCGGAACCGAGCGGGCGAGTCGACTCAGCGCTCGGCGTAGCCCAGCGGGAAGGTGTAGCTGGCGCTCGCCCCGAAGGTGAACTGGTTGGACGTGCCGAGGTTCTTGACGATCGGGCTGTCGGCGGCGCTGCCGACGAGGCGGTCGTAGCCGGCGTTGACGGTGGTCGCCCAGCTCTCGTTCCACTTGTAGGTGGCGGCGGCGGCCAGACCGACCGACTTGATGCCGGCGTCGGGCTTGTAGGCGGTGACGGCGGCGTTGTTGAGCGCGTCCTGCGCGGTCACGCCGAAATACGTCACCATGTAGTCGGTGCCGGAGATGGCCATGCGCGGGCCGCCGGAAATGACGAACTTGCCGACGCGATGGACGTAGTCGAGCGAGAGATTGCCGACCAGGCCGTTGTAGCCGTTGAGGCCGAATCGCATCTCGCCGCGCAGGCGGACCGTGTCCTGCAGCGGCCAGTATTCGGCGAACAGGCCCGGCTCCACCGCCCAGCGGGCGTCGTGCAGGCCGGTGAGCTTGCGGTCGTCGCCCGAGTAGCGGCCCGTCTGGTAGCGGCCGACGAGGCCCGCCGACCAGCTCGAATTTCCGAACAGGGCGAGGCTGATGCCGTCGTCCGGCGCGTTGAACCCTTCCGCCGTGCCGGCGCGGCGCAGGCTCAGCGACGGATAGGCGATGAAGGAATAGGAGTCGGCGCCCGGAAACTCCGGCGACACCAGCACATTGCCCTTCACCGTGAGCAGCCACCCATAGGGCTGCTCGGCGGGGGGATTCGACGCCGATCCGGCCACTGCGGCGGTCGCGACGCTTGACGCCAGGGCCGCAACGAACAGACGTGCGCGGCTACGAGGAAGGCGGTACACCATCAAACTGTTTGCTCCGTTACGCGCCTTCGGACCTCCGGTCCGGCGAGGCTAACCACGGGCGGAACGCCGACATAACCAACCATTCTGGCCGATGCAAGCGCCTAAACTAGCGCCGGGAGAGTGAAGCGGGCCTTGAGAAATCATGACAAATCGCGGCGCAATAGTGTCTCACCCGAGGCCGCGCGGCAAGAGGAGAGTTTACCAAGCGGTCATCTTTCCCCCTTCCGTGCCCCGTTCTCGCGGCCGGGACTGACGCTTGCCGCCATCCTCCTGCGCGCCTATCGCTACACGCTTTCGGCGCTGATCGGCCGCCAGTGCCGGCATCTGCCGACCTGTTCCGAGTACACCGAGGAGGCCATGGCGCGGCACGGGATCTGGGCCGGAGGATGGATGGGGGCGGCGCGAATCTGCCGCTGCAACCCGTGGGGAACGAGCGGCCTCGATTTCGTCCCGGCCACGTTGCCGGAGGGGAGCGCGTGGTATAGACCGTGGCGCTACGGGCGATGGCGCGGCGTCAACGAGCGCCCTCCCTTCGCCTGCGAGGCGGCCGGACCGGGCGACGGCGGCGCGCCGCGGTCCCCCTGACGCCATTTCCGTCCGCCCCAAACGACTTACCTGCACCTGTTTGCAGGAGTGAGCCGGAGATCGAGCATGATCCACCTCACCTTCCCCGACGGCGCCGTGCGCGAGTTTCCCCGCGGCGTCACCGGCCTCGACATCGCCAAGGGCATTTCCCCGTCGCTGGCCAAGCGCACCGTCGCGATGGCGCTGGACGGCCAGCTCGCCGACCTCGCCGATGCCATCGACCGCGACGCCAGGATCGAGTTCGTGTCGCGTGACGACCCGCGCGCGCTGGAGCTGATCCGCCACGACGCCGCCCACGTGCTGGCCGAGGCCGTTCAGACGCTGTGGCCGGGCACGCAGGTCACCATCGGCCCGGTGATCGAGAACGGCTTCTACTACGACTTCTTCCGCAACGAGCCCTTCACGCCCGACGACTTCGCCGCCATCGAGGCGGAGATGCGCGCCATCGTGGGGCGCGACAAGCCGTTCACCAAGGAAGTGTGGAGCCGCGACAAGGCGCGCGAGGTGTTCGCCGACAAGGGCGAGAGCTTCAAGGTCGAGCTGGTCGACGCCATTCCCGAGGACCAGGACGTCAAGATCTACCGGCAGGGCGACTGGTTCGACCTCTGCCGCGGCCCGCACATGACCTCGACCGGCAAGATCGGCTCCGCCTTCAAGCTGATGAAGGTGGCCGGCGCGTACTGGCGCGGCGATTCCAACAATCCGATGCTGACCCGCATCTACGCCACCGCCTTCGCCAAGCAGGAGGACCTCGACGCCTATCTGCGCCAGCTCGAGGAGGCGGAGAAGCGCGACCACCGCCGCCTCGGCCGCGAGATGGACCTGTTCCACTTCCAGGAAGAGGGACCGGGCACGGTGTTCTGGCATCCGAAGGGCTGGACGCTGTTCCAGACCCTGATCGCCTATATGCGCCGCCGGCTCGGCCCGCTCGGCTATGACGAGGTCAACGCCCCGCAGGTGCTCGACAAGAGCCTGTGGGAAACCTCCGGCCACTGGGGCTGGTACCAGGAGAACATGTTCGCGGTGAAATCCGCGCACGCCTTCATGAACCCGCAGGACGAGGCCGCCGAACAGCGCGTCTTCGCCCTCAAGCCGATGAACTGCCCCGGCCACGTGCAGATCTTCAAGCACGGGCTGAAGAGCTATCGCGACCTGCCGATCCGGCTCGCCGAGTTCGGCGCGGTGCATCGCTACGAGGCCTCGGGCGCGCTGCACGGGCTGATGCGCGTGCGCGGCTTCACGCAGGACGACGCCCACATCTTCTGCACCGAGGACCAGCTCGAGGCCGAGTGCCTGGCGATCAACGACCTGATGATGAGCGTCTATCGCGACTTCGGCTTTGAGGACGTGGTGGTCAAGCTCGCCACCCGGCCGGAGAAGCGCGTCGGCACCGACGCCATGTGGGACCACGCCGAGGACATCCTGCGCAAGGTGCTGGCCCGCATGGCGCAGGAGTCGAACGGCCGCATCAAGACGGGCGTCAACGAGGGCGAAGGCACGTTCTACGGGCCGAAGTTCGAGTACACGCTGCGCGACGCGATCGGCCGGGACTGGCAGTGCGGCACGACGCAGGTCGATTTCAACCTGCCCGAGCGCTTCGGCGCGTTCTACATCGGCGCGGACGGCGAGAAGAAGCAGCCCGTCATGGTCCACCGCGCCATCTGCGGCTCGATGGAGCGCTTCCTCGGCATCCTCATCGAGAGCTATGCGGGACACTTCCCGCTGTGGCTCGCGCCCGAGCAGATCGTGGTGTGTACCATCACCGGCGATGCCGACCCCTACGCCGCCGACGTGGTGGCCGCCGCCAAGGCGGCGGGCCTGCGCGCCCGCGCCGACCTGCGCAACGAGAAGATCAGCTACAAGGTCCGCGAGCACTCGCTGGCCAAGACGCCGGTCATCATCGCCGTGGGCCGCAAGGAAGCCGCCGAGCGCACCGTCTCGATCCGCCGCCTCGGCTCGCAGGCGCAGGAGTCGATGACGCTCGACGCCGCCATCGCGGCGCTCGCCGACGAGGCGATCCCGCCGGACGTGCGCCGCGCGCGCGAGGCGACGCGGATCGCGGCGGAGTGACCCGGGCCGGCGGCCGCCACGGCGCGGCCGCCGCTCAGCCGCCCGGCGGGCGGCGCATCTGGAACAGCTCGTCGACGACGGCGTAGTCGAAATAGCCGCAGCGGGCGATCGGCCGCGCGGCGGCCGTGTCGAACCGGCCGTCGCGGATCATCGCGTCGTCGATGTAGATGCCGACGACGTGGCCCAGCACCAGCCAGTTGTCGAGCATGGCGCCGGTGGAATCGGCGAGCTGCTTGATCTCGACCAGCCGGCACTCCAGCGCCGCCGCGACGCCCTTGACGCGCGGCGGCTTCACCATGGTCGAGGGCTCCGCCTCCAGCCCGGCGAAGCCGAACTCGCTCTCCCCGCGCGGCAGCGGCGCGGAGGTCTGGTTCATCGCCTCGCGAAAGTTCCAGGTCGCGAGGTTGCAGACGAACTCGCCCGTCTCGGCGATGAGGCTCACCGCGTCCTTGCGGCCGTCGCTGCCGAAGCCGACGATGGTGGGCCGGGTCGAGAAGGCGTTGAAGAACGAATAGGGCGAGAGGTTCACGCTGCCGTCCCGGCCCATCGCGCTGATCCAGCCGATCGGCCGCGGCGCGACGATGGCCTTCATCGGGTCGTGGGGCAGGCCGGAGCCCTTCGCCGTTTCGTAGAACATCAGGCGCTCCAGCGCGTCACGATGTCGGCCAGCACGGGCCGCACGCGGTCCTCGGGCGGCTTGCCGCGCCCGACATGGATGAGGCCGGCGAGCCGCTCGTGCCCGGCGAGGCCAAGCCGGTCCAGGAAGCGCCGGTCATAGGCCATCCAGCCGGTCAGCCACGAGGTCGCGAAGCCGAGCGCGTTGGCGGCGATCACGAAGTTCATGCAGGCCGCGCCGGCCGACATCTCCTGCTCCCACATCGGAATCTTGACGTGCGGGGCCGCCGTGGACACCACCGCGACGACGAGCGGCGCGAGGGCGAGCCGCTTGCGCTCCACCTCGATCCGGTCGGGACCGGCGTCCGGGTTGTCCTGGACGAAGATCTCGGCGATGGCGTCGCCCAGCTTCAGCCGCGCGTCGCCCTCGATCACGATGAAGCGCCAGGGGGCGAGCTTGCCGTGGTCCGGCACGCGGGCGGCGACGGAGAGAATGGCGTCGAGCTCCGCGGGGGTCGGCGCCGGGCCGGTCATGGCGATCGGCGGCACCGAGCGGCGGGTCTTCAGCAGGGTCAGGGTGTCGGTCATTCCGGGTCCGTGAGGTGGGGCGATCCGGGGCGGTCCGGCATTCATCCGCCATTCAGGCGGGGTTTGTCACAAGCCGAACCTACCAGAGCCGGGAACGGGTCCGTTCGAGCTAGGCCGCGCCGGGGTCCGCGTCAAGCGGGCCGCGACCGACAGAGTGGGACACGGGAACGGCGGGCTGGCCGCAGCGGAGCCGCGACACCACCCACGATGAGCCAGCCCTCCCCCGACGATCCGGCTTCGACGCCGGGGACCCCGCCCGCCTCTCCTGCCCTCCGCGCCGCGTGGACGCGCCGCGAATGGGCGCTGGCCGCGCTCGCCGTCCTCGTGTTCTGGGCCTGCGCGGCGCTGGCCTGGCGGCAGGCCGGGGCGGTGGTGCCGTGGGATTCCAAGAACCACTTCTACCCGATGCTGCGCTACCTGGCCTCGTCCCTGGCGCAGGGGGAATGGCCGCTCTGGAACCCCTACCATTTCAGCGGCCATCCGACGGTGGCCGATCCGCAGTCGCTGCTCTTCACCCCCACCATGGTGCTGTTCGCCTGGCTCGACCCGGCGCCCTCCATGGAGCTGTTCGACCTCGTGGTGTTCGCCCATTTGCTGCTGCCGGCCTTCGCCATGCTGGCGCTGTTCGCGCGGCGCGGCTGGCGGCCCGCCGGCGCGGTCATCGCCGCGATGGTGATCGTGCTGGGCGGCTCGGCGGCGGCGCGGCTGCAGCACACGGGCATGATTTTCAGCTATTCGTTCTTCCTGCCGGCCCTGCTGTTCCTGGAGATCGCGCTGGAGCGCCGCTCCTTTCGCTTCGGACTGCTGTTCTCTCTGCTGGCCGCGCTGATGGCGGTGGGCCGCGACCAGGTCGCGTTCCTGTGCTGCATGGCCATCGTCTGGGCGGTGCTGTCGCAGGCGCTCGACCAGCCCCGGCCGTGGCGCTGGCTCGCCGGCCGCCTGCCGCTCCTCACCGTCATGGGCGTCGGGATGGTGGCCCTGCTCGCCGTGCCGGCGCTGCTCACCATGCAGTTCCTGATGGAGTCGAACCGGCCGCAATTCGCCTATGGCGTGGCGGCGATGAACTCCATGCCGCCGTCGAGCCTCGCGACGCTGCTCGCCCCCAACGTGTTCGGCTCCCTGAACTGGACCTACGACTACTGGGGCCCGATGTGGGACACGGTTCCCGAGGGCACCTACACCGACCGGGCCGTCAATTACCTGTTCGCCGGCACCATCCCCCTCGTCATGCTGCTGTGGCAGGGCGTGGCGCGCGGCCGGCTGCTGGCGCGCGAGTTGCGGTTCCCACTCGGGCTGGGGCTCGCCGCGCTCGTCTACGCGCTCGGCCGCTACACGCCGGTGTTCGAGCTGCTGTTCGACCACGTGCCCGGCATCGACCTCTATCGCCGCCCCGCCGACGCGACGTTCCACATCAACATCGCGCTGGCCTGGTGCGCCGGCTACTGCGTCCACCGCTACGTGGCGGACGGCGGCGCGGCATTGGCGACGGCGCGGCCCTGGCTGCGCCGCGCCCTGCCGGCCGCGGCCGTCGCCGCCGTGCTGGCTCTGGCCGGGGCGGGCCTGGCGTTCTCCTGGCGGGTCGGCCATGCCCAGCAGGCGGCGGTCCAGCTCGTGGTGTTCACGGCCATCGCGCTGGTCGGCCTCAGCGTGGTGGCGAGCCGCGTCAGCCCGCGCGGCCGCGCCGTGGCGGCGGCGCTGCTCGTCGCCGCGACCGGCGCCGAGCTGGTGTGGCGCAACGCCGCCTCTTCCCTCAACGCCGAGCCGGCCTCGCGCTATTCCGTCTACGAGCAGCTGAGCCCGAGCGACTTCGCCGGCCTGACCACGCTGAAGCGCGAGCTGGACGAACGGCATGCGCGCGGCGAGCGCCCGCGCGTCGAGATCCTCGGCCTCGGCGGCGCCTGGCAGAACGCCTCCATGGTGCTCGGCATCGAGGACACGGTGGGCTACAACGCCCTGCGCATCGCCGAGTACGAGCGCGCCGTGGGCTCCGGCGAGAACGCGGTGGAGCTGGGGCTTCGCCAGTTCCCCGGCACGTTCCGGGGCTATCGCTGCGACCTCGCCTCGCTGCTCGGCCTGGAATACCTCGTGCTCGACCGGCCGGTGGAGAAGCTGCCGCGCCACTTCCCGCGCGTGCGCAACGCGACGCTGCTGCACGCCTCCCCCACCCTCTATATCTACCGCCTGGCGCCCGCCGCGCCGCGCGCCTACGTCGCCACCCGCGTCAAGCCGGTGGAGCTGGACGACGCGCTGGACAACCAGGAGGTGCCGGAGTTCGACCGCGACAGCGAGGCGCTGATCGCGGCGGAGGACTTCGACACCCTCTCCCAGCGCTACCCCGCCGAGGCGGAGGCGTCCGGCGACGTCGCGCACACCGGCGTCGACATTCTGCGTTACCGCCGCAACTCCGTGTCGCTGAAGG
Source organism: Alsobacter ponti (assembly GCF_024294805.1). GTDB lineage: Bacteria > Pseudomonadota > Alphaproteobacteria > Rhizobiales > Beijerinckiaceae > Alsobacter > Alsobacter ponti. Next base: position 26,316 of record NZ_JANCLU010000020.1, on the reverse strand, counting down.
TGCGCACCGACCTGCCCGGCGTGCTCGTGCTGCACGACCTCTACTACCCGGGCTGGACGGCGACGGTGGACGGAAAGCCCGTCCCCGTGCTGCGCGCCAACCTTCTCTTCCGGGGCGTCGAGGTGGGAAGGGGCGAGCACCGCGTCGAGTTCACATTCCAGCCGCTTTCGGCTGAGAACTTGCTGCTGGCCGCCACCGACCTCGTCCGCCGCGAAGAGGGCGACGCGGCGACCGAATGAGCCGCGCGTCGGGGCCGTCCCCCAGGCCACGACGCCGGACCCGCCCGAAATCCGTTGACCGACGCGCCCCGCCGGCGCATCTCGTGAGCATGATCCGCCGCATCGCCCTGCTCTTTGCCTTCGCCGTCGCCCTCGCCGGCTCCGCCACGGCGCAGGAGCTGCAGGTGCCGGTTTGGCCGACGCAGCCGCCGCCGAGCGCCGCGCCGGCGGAACCGCCGGCCGAGGCCGCCCCGAGCGTGCCGCTGCCCATGGGGCACAACCTTCAGCTCGTGGCGGTGATGGGCGGGCAGACGGGCGTCATCCGCTCCGGCATCACCTGGCGCATCTTCCGCGACACCGGGGATGAGCCGCAGCTCATCCAGACGAGCGAACTCGCCTCGCCGAGCTTCCAGCTCGATCCGGGCGTGTATTTCGTCCACGCGACGTTCGGCCTCGCCAGCGCCGCGCGCCGGCTGGTGCTGGGCGCGAGCCCGCTGGTCGAGACGCTGACGATCAACGCCGGCGGCCTCGTGCTGGGCGGCTTCATCAACGACCAGGCGATCCCGCCCGACCAACTCCGCTTCAACGTCTACGTGCCGGTCGGCGGCGACCCGGAGGGCCGCGTCGTCGTGCAGGACATCAAGGGCGGCGTGCTGATCCGCCTTCCCGAGGGCAATTACCGGGTCGTGTCCAAGTACGGCGACTCCAACGCCATCACCAACGCGGATTTGCGCGTCGAGGCGGGCAAGGTGACGGAGGCGACGCTGCGCCACCGCGCCGCCACGGTGACGCTGAAGCTGGTGGCGGCGCCTGGCACGGAGGCGCTGGCCAACACCGCGTTCAGCGTGCTGACGCCGGGCGGCGACACCATTCGCGAGGCGATCGGCGCGTTCCCGTCGATGACCTTGGCGGAAGGCGAGTACGTCGCCATCGCCCGCAACGGCGGCAAGGTCTACACGCAGGACTTCAGCGTGAAATCCGGCGTCGACCGTGACATCGAGGTGCTCGTCAAGGACACGCCCGACCCGCAGCCGGCGGGGCGGCGTTGATCGCCGCCGTCGACAGCGCCGCGCCCGGGTGGAACAATCCCTTCCAACCCGACTCGCTTCCCCAGAGGACACCGTCGATGCGCAAGGCCGGCCTTTTCGTCACCGCCATCTTCGCCGCGTTGGCGCCGCTCCACGCCTCGGCGCAGGTGCCGGCCCAGACGCCCGTGCCGCCGCCGTCCGAGCAGAACGTCCGGGGCGTGCCGCCGAAGCCGAGCGCCGCGCGCGGCAAGGTCGTCGCGCAGCGCTGGTGCGCCGAGTGCCACGTCGTCGCGCCCGAGCAGAAGACCGCCAAGGCCGACGTGCCGCCCTTCTCCGCCATTGCGGAGCGCGGCCGGAACGGGAGCTCGGTGCCGCTCGAGACCTTCCTGATGAACCCGCATCCGCGCATGCCGGACATGCAGCTGACCCGCAACGAGGTCGCCGACCTCGTCGCCTATATCCGCTCGCAGCGCTCGAAATAGTCGTCGCTCAGACGGCGGCCTTGGCTCCGGCCCGCGCCGCCTCGATCTGGCCGATGGCGTCGACCACGGCGTCGAAGGTGAGCATGGTGGAGGCGTGGCGGGCCTTGAAGTCGCGCACCGGCTCCAGCACGGCGATATCGGCCCACTTGCCCGATGTCGGCGGCGCGCCGTTCTCCTTGAGCATGCGCCGCACCGTCTCGCGCAGATCGCGCAGTTCGGAGGCCGTCGACCCGACGACGTGGCTGGCCATGATCGACGACGACGCCTGCCCGAGCGCGCAGGCCTTCACGTCGTGGGCGAAGTCCGTCACCACGTCGCCGTCCATAGAGAGGTCGACCGTCACGGTCGAGCCGCACAGCTTGGAGTGCGCCTTGGCCGTGGCGTCGGGGTGCGGCAGCCGCCCGAGCCGCGGAATGTCGGCCGCGAGCTCCAGGATGCGCTTGTTGTAGATGTCGTTGAGCATGGAATCCGCCGGGTGCGCCGTTGCGCCTCGCGCTTTATATAGCGCCGCCCCCAGCCGCATGCGAGCCCGCCGGCCTTCGGCGAAAAAAGCGGGCGCGAGCGCGGCTGTCGTGGTCCAACAGGGCCGCGCCGGCGTAAGCAGCGCATTATCCCCCCGATGGAGGCTCCACATGGACGCTGTGGTTAAGCCCTTGCGCAAGGCCGCTCCCGCGCTTTCCCCCGCCCCGGTCGCCCGGCCCAGCCGAGAAGAGGCCGAGGCGGCCGTGCGTACGCTGATCCGATGGGCCGGCGACGACCCCGCCCGCGAAGGCCTGCTCGACACGCCCAAGCGCGTGGTCAAGGCCTTCGAGGAGTTCCACCGGGGCTACCGCGAGGACGCCTCCGCCGTGCTGGACCGCGTCTTCGAGGAGGTCGGCGGCTACGACGACATGGTCGTGGTGCGCGACATCCCCTTCTATTCGCACTGCGAGCACCATCTGGTGCCGTTCTTCGGCAAGGCGCATATCGGCTACTACCCGGCCGAGGGCGTCGTCGGCCTGTCGAAGCTCGCGCGCGTCGTCGACGTGTTCGCCCGCCGCCTGCAGACGCAGGAGACGATGACGTCGCAGATCGTCGCCGCCGTCGACGACGCGCTGAAGCCGCGCGGCGTCGCCCTGATCGTCGAGGCCGAGCACATGTGCATGTCGATGCGCGGCGTGCAGAAGCAGGGCTCGGCCACGATCACCACCCAGTTCACCGGCGTGTTCCGCGACGACCCGGCCGAGCAGGCGCGCTTCATGACGCTGGTGCGCGGGCTGCGCTGAGGCGGGGTTTGCCGGGCGGCGCGCTTTTCTGCTAAGCGGCGCGCTCCAGCCCGACGCCTGCTCGCGGAGACCGCCATGTCCGACACGCCCCTCTCCTTCGCCGCGCGCGGGACGACGCGCGACATCGAGGAAGGCGGCCTGCTGGCGCCGAAGTTCGACGCCGCCGGGCTCATCGCCGCCGTCGCGGTCGACGCCGACAGCGGCGAGGTGCTGATGGTGGCCTACATGAACGAGGAGTCCCTGCGGCGCACGCTGGAGACGGGCGAGGCCTGGTACTGGTCCCGCTCGCGCGGCGAGCTCTGGCGCAAGGGCGACACCTCCGGCCAGGTGCAGACGGTGGTCGAGATGCGCGTCGACTGCGACCAGGACTGCCTGCTGCTGCGCGTGCGCGTCGGCGGCGACGGCGGGTGCTGCCACACCGGCCGCCGCTCCTGCTTCTACCGGCGCGTCGAGGCGCCGGCCGAAGGCGGGCTGGTCCGCCTCGTCCCCGCCTGAAGCGCGAAGGCGCACGTCGCGCGACGAGGGCGGCAACTCAGGCCCGCGCCAGACCGTTGATCCGCAAAGGCGATGGAAGCCGCGAGGCTTCAGCCGCCGTTCATCTTGCGCGGTTAGTGTTCTATGCTGCGCGAGCAGGCAGGACCATGGAATGATCCAGGAGTTCCTCGGATTGCGCCCCGCCCTGCGGGACGAGGGCGCCGGACCGGCGGCCGGCGGCGGCGCGCCGCCGACGCCCGAGCCGGCGGCTGAGCCCCGCGCCCCGAAGGCCCCCCGGCGGCCGCGGCTAGGGCTGGCGCTGGGCGGCGGCGCGGCGCGCGGCTGGGCCCATATCGGCGTGATCCGCGCGCTGGAAAAGGCGGGGCTGAAGCCGGACGTCATCGTCGGCACCTCGATCGGCGCGGTGGTGGGCGGCTGCTACGCCGCGGGCAAGCTCGACCCGCTGGAGGCGTTCGCCCGCTCATTGACCAAGAGCCGCGTGCTCTGGCTGCTCGATTTCCACATCGGCTCGGGCCTCATCAGCGGTGACCGGCTGCGCAAGCTGCTCGACCGCGACGTTGGCGACGTCGCCATCGAGGACCTCGGCATGCGCTACGCGGCGGTCGCGACGGAGCTGCACACCGGCCACGAGATCTGGCTGACGCGCGGCTCGCTGGTGCGCGCCATGCAGGCGAGCTACGCCCTGCCGGGCGTGTTCGATCCCGTGCACCTTGGCGGGCGCTGGCTGTTCGACGGCGCGCTGGTCAACCCCATCCCCGTCACCACCACCCGCGCCCTCTCGGCCGAGCTGGTCATCGCCGTCAACCTCAACGCCGACCTGTTCGGCCGCGGCGCGGTGATCCCCGACCACGGCGACGCGCCCGAGCAGGAGGAGATGGCCGAGACCATCGCCGAGGGGCTGTTCTCGCCCATGCTGGGCGCGGCGCGCAGCCTCACCCAGCGCCTGTCGCGCGGCGGCCCGACGGGGCCGGGCCTCGCCACGGTGATGGTGGACGCCTTCAACATCACGCAGGACCGCATCGCCCGCGCCCGCATGGCCGGCGACCCGCCGGACGTCCACCTGAAGCCCCGACTGGGCAAGATCGGGCTGTTCGATTTCCATCGCGCCGAAGAGAGCATCCGGCTCGGCGAGGAATCGTTCTCCCAGGCGGCGGAAGACCTTGCGCTGGCCATGGAAGCGCTGACCGTCCCGGCCTGAGCCGGGCCGCGCGCCCCCGCCGGCGTCAGGCGGTGGTGATGTATTCCTTCAGCGCCTGCGTCTCGTGCTGGAATTCCTCCAGCCGCTGCTTCACCACGTCGCCGATCGACACGATGCCGGCCAGCCGGTCCTGATCGATCACCGGCATGTGGCGGAACCGCCCGCGCGTCATGTCCTCCATCAGGTCGACGACCAGCGTGTCCGGCGTGCAGGTGATCACCTTGGCGGTCATGTAGCGCGACACGGGATCGGTGAGGACGTGCCCGCCCGCCGCGATCGCCCGGATGATGTCGCGCTCCGAAAGAATGCCCATCACCTTGCCGTCCGCCCCGACCACCACGAGCGCGCCGATGCGCTTTTCGTGGAGCACGGCGACGGCGTCGGAGATCGAACGGTGCGGCTGGATCGTCGCGACCTCGCGGCCCTTGACGTCGAGAATGTGGACAACCTTCATTTCCACCCTCCGGAAGCTGCCAGGTCTACCGGCCGCGTCGTCGCGCGCCGGCTCGTTGCCGGAAGCCGCGACGGAGGGTCGCGAGGGCAGCCCCGCACGGCGCCCGGAGGAAAATCTTGCCTTAGTCTCGCCGAACCCGCAACCGAGGGCGGGTCCGTCTCAGGCGGCCGGCCGGAGCGGCGGCGGATCGAGCAGCGGAAAGGCCAGCAGCCCCACGATGAAGCCGCCCATGTGGGCCTGCCAGGCGATGGCGGCGTCGGTCAGCCGCAACTCGGACGCGCCGAGCCCGGTCGCCACGTTCATCACCAGCCAGACGAGCAGGAAGGTCAGCGAGCGGCGGTCGCGCAGCACGTCCGCGAGCCGCATGGCCGGCAGGCGATAGGCGTCGTCGCCGCCCAGGCTGAAGCCGCCGAGCGGCGCGCCCGGCCGGAAGGCGAAGCGCAGCGCCGCCGCCATGCAGCCCGAAATCGCCGCCGACGCGCCGATCATCGGCGTCACGTCCTCGGCGTTGGTGAGGAAGTGCCCCGCCGCCCCGCCGACCGCCGTGAGCGCCATGAAGGCGAGGAAGCGCGCCGCGCCGAAGCGGCGGGCCACCGCGCTGCCGAAGGCGACGAGCCAGATCGTATTGACGATGAGGTGCGTCCAGCTCGCGTGCAGCAGCGCGTAGCTCAGCGCCGTCCTCGGCTTCGTCGCCCCCTCCGCCGCCAGTTCGCGCGCCAGCGCCACGCGCCACACGGCCTCGGCCGAGTCCGGCTCAGCCGCGAGGCGGTCGGCGAGCGCCTGCACCGGGTCGACGCCGAACATCATCGCGAAGCGGGCGGGGATGAACGCCATCTCCCACAGCATCGTGTCGTCCGTGAGCACCCACTCGCGCAGGCCGTGCAGCCCCGCCAGCAGCAGCACGAGGGCGGCCACCACGCCGGGAATGTTCAGCATCGGCTCGGATCGTTGTCTCACGCGACGGTCTCCCCGGGCCGAGGGACCCGCGCGCCTTCATCGCAAGCGGCGCGCGCCGGTTCAAGCCGCGCGCAAAAAAAGAGGGAGAGCGCGAAGCTCTCCCTGGTTGGGGCGGGTGCATGGAGCGCACTGCGGCCGAGGCCGCCGGGTCCTGCCCTCAAAAGGTGTCGAGACGGTCCACGCTCAGGAGCAAGCGACAAACGTCTCGGGGCCGGGATCGACCATGCCTCCACCGGGCCGCCGGCGCAACGGCAAGCTCCGCTTAACCCTAAGCGACAGGGTTAACCATTCGTGGCATGTCCTTCGCGTGACTCGCTTTCCGAGCGGCCTTCGCGGCCGTTTCGGAGCGGTTTTCGGCCTCGAACCGTTCACGCGCGGGACTCGCTGTCCCGAAATGGCACGATGCCGGCGACAGGCGGGACGATGAAGCACGACGTGACGCGCGCGCTGTTTACCTACTGGAACGCCTTGCGCGGCGAACGCTCCGCCCCGGAGCGCGGCGCCATCGACCCCACGGCGATCCGCGCCGAGCTGCCCTTTGCCTTCATCCTGGAGATCGACGAGGCCGACAGCTTCCCGATCCGCCTCGCCGGAACGCGCGTCTCGGCGCTGTTCGGGCGCGACCTGCAGGGCGCGGCCTACGCCGGCCTGTTCGCCGGGCCGGGGGGCGAGCGCGACCTGCGCGGAGCCGCCCTGCCCCGCCTCGTCTGCGACGACATGACGCCGGTGGTGGCCGGCCTGGAAGCGGTGACGCGGGCGGGCCGCACGCTGGCGCTGGAGCTGTTGCTGCTGCCGCTGCGCCACGGCGGGCGCACCCATGCGCGCGTGCTCGGATGCCTGACGCCGGAGGCCGCGCCGGTCTGGTACGGGCTCGACCCCGTGGTCGGCCTCGCCTTGCGGAGCGTGCGCTTCGCCCACCCGCCGGCCGAGACGGCTCCCCGGGAGATCGTCGCCGCCGGGCCGCCGGAGCGGCCGAGCGCCGAGCGGCGGCGGCATCTTTTCGTCTACGAAGGCGGCCGGGCGGGAGCTTCGCGGCCCCCCGCAATGGCCTGATCCACATTCGGGAACCGCGCCAGCACATGAACACGCCAAAAAATCCAGCTTTCTCAAGCCGGATTCGGACATCGGTCAATTCCCCTGAAAAATCAGCGGCGGCCGTTAACCCTGTGTTCATACTGACATTGCGGAGACGCCCGAACCGCGCTTAACGTTCCATTAACCAACAGGGCGGGGTTGCTTTCGATGCGTTTTGGCGGGGGCGTTTTGGCCGGGCTTGCGAGCCTGGTTCTGGTGGCGGGCGTGTGCGGAGCGGAGGCTCGCGGCCCGCTGCGGATCGGGCAGGAAGCCCGCAGGGCCGAGGCGACGTCGTCCATCCGGCCCGGCCGTGTCGCGCCCCCGGCGGTGCTGCCGGCCGTGACGAGCCCCACCCCCGTCGAGGAAGAAACCCGCCCGCCGATCGGCTGGGTCGATTTCTGCCGCAACGGCCACCCCGAGGACTGCGCCGCCCGCCCGCTCGCTCCCGAGACCATCGCGCTGACCACGGCGCTGTGGCAGCGCCTCGTGGCCGTCAACCGCCACGTCAACTCGACCATCCAGCAGGTTGAGGACATCGCCCTCTACGGCGTGCAGGAGCGCTGGACCTACCCGGACAACGGCAAGGGCGATTGCGAGGACCTGGCGCTGCTCAAGCGCCGGATGCTGATCGCGGAGGGCTTCCCGCGCCAGGCGCTGCTGATGACGGTGGTGCGCGACGAGGTGGGCGCCGGCCACGCCATCCTGACCGTCGTCACCGACCGCGGGGACTTCATTCTCGACAGCAAGACCAACCGTGTCCTGCCCTGGAGCGGCACGGGCTACGGCTTCGTCAAGCGCCAGTCGCAGATGAACCCGAACCTCTGGGTCCGCCTCGGCGAGCCCGCCTCCCCCGGCCTGACCGTCGCCGGCCACTAGGCGCGGGGCCGCCGAGGTTCTGTAACGGGAAGAGAGCTCTGAAGCGGGCCTCCGGCCCGCCCGTCCCCGGACCGGTGCAGCGAAGCGGAACCGGAGCCGGGGCCCAGCGCAATATGTCGCGCGTCAGCGCGTCCTTGCGGCCTTTTCCATTGAGCGCCGCTTCGCGGCAGCATCCATGCGCTGGATCCCGGATTCCCCTCCGCTTGCGCTCCGGGGCTCCGGGAACGTGAGGCGGGCGATGCCCGCCCATGGCGGCGGCGCGCCGCTCCGCCGGTCCCGGGAATCTCCGCCTCTCAATCGATCCGCGTCAGGCCGGCGGCGAAGCGTTTCCAGTTGGCGACGTAGTTGCGCGCGCTGGCGCGCAGATTGTCGGCGGCCGAGGGGTCGAGCGTGCGCACCGCCTTGGCGGGCGAGCCGACGATCAGCGAATAGTCCGGAAATTCCTTGCCCTCGGTGACGAGCGCGTTGGCGCCGACGAGACAGAAGCGGCCGATCTTCGCGCCGTTCAGCACCGTCGCGCCCATGCCGATCAGCGAGCACTCGCCCACCGTGCAACCGTGCAGGATGGCGTGGTGGCCGATGGTGCAGTCCGCCCCGAGCGTCATGGGAAACCCCATGTCGGTGTGCAGCATGCACCCTTCCTGGATGTTGGTGCCGGCCCCGACGTCGATCAGCTCGTTGTCGCCGCGCAGCACCGAGCCGAACCACACGCCGACGTTCTCGCCCAGCCGCACCCGGCCGATGACGTGCGCGTCCGGCGCGATCCAGAAATTTCCGGGGGCGGGAAGCTCGGGCGTGTGGGAGTCGAGGCTGTAGACGGGCATGGGCATGTCCTTGCGGCGCGTGCGACAGGAGTCCGCCGCCGCGCGCCGCGCGTCAAGCCCGCCTTGGGGCGAGGACGCCCTCCCCCGTCAGCCGATCAGCGCGAGGACGAGATCGAAGATCACCCGCCCGCTGGCGAGGCTCCACAGGCACGCCACGGCCGTCGCCGCCGCCACGAAGCCGAGCGGACGCCGCTCGAAGCGCCGTCCGCGCAACGTGTTGCGCAGGATGATGAAGGGGGCGGTGAAGACGATCAGCGGCACCGAGGCGAGCGCCTGGCCGCCGCCCGTCTCCAGCAGCGCGAAGCTGGCCGGCCGGCGGGTCAGCGCCTCGAAGCCCGTCGCCAGCACGCCCGCGGACGCGACGCCCAGCAGGAGCGCCTGGAAGGCGAGCAGCGTATCGGCGGTGGCGTCCATGGGCTGGCTCCGGCGCAAGCGGCCCCACGCCGCCGGCCGCCATCATGCCAGAGTGAACGATCCGTTAAAGGACAGGGTTGAGAAATGGTTAAGACGCGGCGTCGGCGGGGGCTGCGAAGCCCCTTTGGCCGCGCGTCCGCATCGTCGCGACGGGCCGCGACCCCCGGCCCGAGCCCGCCGGCGGCTTACTCTTCCGGATCGAGGTCGATGTCGAGGATCGACATGCTGAACGCGTAGGAGCGGTCGCCGTCCTCGTCGTCGAGCGAGACGATGCCGATGAACTCGTCGCCGATCATCACCTCGGCCGAGTCGGTCTTGCGCGGCCGGGCGACGACGCGAATGTTCGCGTTGGCGAAGGTGCGGCGGAAATAGTTCTGCAGTTTCAGGAGTTCGGTCTTGTCCATGCATCCGGCCTCGTGGCGGGGGCCGCGCGGCCGCCGCTTCCGCCACCGGACTTGCCACGCGCGGCCGCGCGGAGCAAGCGCCGGCTCGTCGGCGTCCCCCGCTCCGCCCGATCCCGGAGCCTTCAAAGTGCGGGCAATTGCCCGCCCGTTCGCGGTATCCCAAAGGGCGGACGCCAGTCCGCCCGTCCCCGGAATGCCGGAGCCTTGGCGAAGGCATATCCGGGGGCCAGCGCATGGATGCTGCCGCGAAGCGGCGTCCAATGGAAAGGGCCTTAAGGACGCGCTGACGCGCGGCATATTGCGCTGGGCCCCGGGCTCGGTTCCGCTTTCGCTGCACCGACCCGGGGACGGGCGGGCCTGCGGCCCGTTTCGGGAAGTCTCTACGAGTCCACAACCTCGTCGGCATCCCCGACGCGGGACAGCTTGTCGGCGATGAGCTGGTCCATCGAGCGCGCCGGCTCGGCGCAGCCGGCGGTCCCCATCACCTGCGCCGGCACGCCGGCGACGGTGACGTTGGGCGGCACGGGCTTGAGCACCACCGAGCCCGCCGCCACGCGGGCGCAGCGCCCCACCTCGATATTGCCAAGGATCTTCGCCCCCGCCCCGATCAGCACGCCCTGGCGCACCTTGGGGTGGCGGTCGCCCGTCTCCTTGCCGGTGCCGCCGAGCGTCACGTCCTGCAGCATCGACACGTTGTCCTCGATCACCGCCGTCGAGCCGACCACGAGCCCCGTGGCGTGGTCGAGGAAGATGCCCCGCCCTATCCGCGCCGCCGGGTGAATGTCGGTCTGGAACACCTCCGACGAGCGGCTTTGCAGATAGAGCGCGAAGTCGCGCCGGCCCTGCCGCCACAGCGCGTGCGACAGCCGGTGCGTCTGGATGGCGTGGAACCCCTTGAAATAGAGCATCGGCTCGATCAGCCGCTGGCAGGCCGGGTCGCGGTCGGTCACCGCCATCAGGTCGGCCCGGAACGCCTGCCCGATGGCGGCGTCGTCGGCCAGCGCCTGCATGAAGGTCTGGGCGATGAGGTCGCCCGTCACCGCTTCGTGGTGCAGCCGCGCCGCGACGCGGTGCGCCACCGCCGATTCCAGCGTGTCGTGGTTGAGGATCGCCGCGTAGACGAAGCCGCCCAGGCGCGGCTCCTGCCGCACCGCCTGCTCCGCTTCCTCCCGCATGCGCCGCCACACCGGGTCGACCCGGTCGAGCTGGGCGGAGGGAGCGGGGCCGTGCGTTCCGTGGACACTCATCTGCGCCTCCGCCTCGTCTCGGGCATCCGACTTTAGCACATCTAGGCGCGGGGGCGGGATGCGCCAAGTGTGGGCCAGAAGTTCACCCGTGCGCTCCCGCCCATCCCGGAGGCCCCATGACCGACCCGTTCCGCCCGCTCGACCGCCTGCGCGCCGTGCTGGAGGGCCCCGTCGCGCAAGTCCTGGTCGACAACCCCGCCCGCCGCAACGCGTTCGACCTCGCCATGTGGCGGGCCATTCCGCCGCTCTTCGCGACGCTGGAGGACGATGCGCGGGTGCGCGCCATCGTGCTGCGCGGCGCGGGCGACCTGCCCTTCGCCTCCGGCGCGGACATCTCCGAGTTCGAGACGGTGCGCGCCACCGCCGCCGGCGGGCGCGCCTACGAGGAGGCGAACGAGGCCGCCTTCCGCGCCGTCGCCCACTGCCGCAAGCCGGTGATCGCCATGATGCGCGGCTTCTGCCTCGGCGGCGGGCTGGGGCTGGCGGTCTCCTGCGATCTGCGCGTGGCGGCGCAGGGCTGCCAGTTCGGCGTGCCGGCGGGGCGGCTCGGCGTCGGCTATCCGCCGGAGGCGATGGGCTACGTCGTCGCCGCCGTGGGCGCGATGGCGGCCAAGGACCTGTTTTTCACCGCGCGCCGGCTCGACGCCGACGAGGCGCTGCGGCTGGGGCTCGTCGGCAAGGTCGTGGCCGATGCCGCGCTGGAGGACGAGGCGCTGGGGCTGGCGGCCGCCGTCGCCGCCAACGCGCCGCTGACGCTCGCCGCCGCCAAGCTCGCCATCGCCCACGCCGCCGGCCTGCCCGGCGCGCCGGCCCGCGCGGAGGTGGAGGCCGCCGTCGCCGCCTGCTTCGACAGCGACGACTACCGCGAGGGGCGCGCCGCCTTCCTCGCCAAGCGGCCCCCGGTGTTCACGGGGCGCTAGAGGTCGTTCGCGCGCCAGGCGAGCGGAGGCCGGCAAGCGATTCGCGCCAAACGCGAATCCGCGCGGTCACGCCACCTTCCGGGTGGGGAAGCGGCGGGTGAGGAAGTCCAGGATGGCCTGGGTGAACACGTCGTTGCGGTCGCCGGCGACCATGTGCCGCGCGCCGGCGATGTCGGCCATCTCCGCGTCGCGGGCGAGCGCCAGGTACTCGCGCGCGTGCTCCTCGCGCACCAGCTCGCTCGCCCCGCCGCGCACCAGCAGCGAGGGCACGGCGAGGCTGCGCGTCGCGCGGATCAGCTCCTCCTGCAGGGCGGCGCCGCGCTCCGGCCCGGCATGGTCCTCCATGAAGCGGGGGTCCCAGTGCCAGCGCCAGCGCCCGTCCTCTCCCAGCCGCAGGTTCTTCTTCAGGCCCTCGAGCGATTTCGGCCGCGGCCGGTGCGGCAGATAGGCGGCGACGGCGTCGGCCGCCTCCTCGACGGTGGCGAAACCCTCGCGCACATGGCTTTTCATGAAGCCGAGGATGCGCCCCACGCCCTCGGGGTCGATGCGCGGCGTCACGTCGACGAGCACCAGCCCGGCGAAGACGCCCGGCTCGTGCCCCAGCGCCAGCAGCGAGGCGATGCCGCCGAGCGACGCGCCGACCGCCACCGGCGTCTCGCCCCATTGCCGCGCCGCCTGCTCCGCCAATGCGGCGGCGTCGCGGCCGAACTCCTCGAACCCGTAGCGTCCGCTCGCCACCCATTCGCTCTCGCCGTGGCCGCGCTGGTCGACCGTCACCGCGACATAGCCCGCCTCGGCGATGCGGCGCGCCGCGCCGGCGAAGGCCTGCCGCGTCTGCCCGCCGCCGTGCAGCAGCAGCACCGGCCGCCCGCCCTCGCCCCAGACGGTGGCGGCGAGCGCGTTGCCCTCGACGCCCCGGAACGTCATGCGCCGGCCGATCACGGGCGTTCCTCCAGGAAGGCCAGCACGGCCGCCTTGTGGACCTTGTCGCCGACCGCGAGATTGTGGTCGCGGCCGGGAATGTCGACCGCCCGCGCGCCGGGGATCAGGGCGGCGAGCTTGTGGCCGTCGCCGGCGACGGCGTCGCGCGTGCCGACGCTGATCAGCACCGGGACGTGGATCGAGCCCACCTGCGCCGGCGTCAGCGTCTGGCGCGAGCCGCGGATGCAGGCCGCGAGCGCCCGCAGGTCGCTGCCCGTCTGCTCCGCGAAGGCGCGGAACATGCGCTGCATCGGGTCTGTCAGCGAGGCGAGGTCCGGCGCCTCCATGGCGTCGGCGATGCCGAGCGGCAGGCCGACGCCCTCGACGAGGTGGATGCCGAGCCCGCCGAGCAGCGCCGAGCGCACCCGGCCCGGATGGGCGAGCGCGAGATGGGCGGTGATGCGCGCGCCCATCGAGTAGCCCATCACGTCGGCGCGCCGCAGGCCGAGATGGTCCATCAGCCGGCGCACGTCCTCGGCCATCACGTCCGAGGAATAGGCGGCGGGGTCGTACAGCTTCTGGCTGCGGCCGTGGCCGCGATTGTCGAGCGCGATCACCCGCCGTCCCGCGCCGGCGAGCGTCTTGACCCAGTGGGTGTTGACCCAGTTGACGGCGTGGTTGGAGGCGAAGCCGTGCACCAGCACGATCGGGTCGCCCGCGCCGTGCGCCGCGGGGGGAACGTCGACGAAGGCGATGTCGACGCCGTCGGAGGAGAACACGTGCATGGGGAGATTGCGGTTCCGGTTGGGGGCGGGCCTTTTCGCCGGCGGACGTTAGGCGCGGCGGCAGGGCCCCGCAAGTCGGCCGTTTGGACGTTCGGAGACTAGCGAAGCGCCGGGCGAACGACTATGGTCCCGCCGCATTCGACAGGTTTCCGGCGGAGCATCCCATGGCCGATCACGGCGTCCCGCATTTCCACAACGACTCCGGCGCTCCCGCGATCCGCATCGGCGCGAAGGAGTTCATGTGCGTCGGCGCGCTGCCGCCCCTCGACCATCCCCACATCTTCATCGACATGGGCAAGGATGACGAGGTCGTCTGCCCGTATTGCTCGACGCTGTACAAGTACGACGCCTCGCTGCATGGCGAGGAGACCGTGCCGCCCGGCTGCGCCTACGACGTCGCGCAGGCGGCCTGACCGACCCCTTTTTCTCGTCCGGCGTCCCCCGCCGCCGCTTTTCAGCATGAAAGCCTTATCGCGTCATGTCCGCGCATGACCACAGCCAGTCCGGCCGCCCCCCGATCCTCATCGCCGGGGCCGGCATCGGCGGACTCACCGCCGCCCTCGCCCTCGCCCGCGCCGGGCAATCCGTCACCCTGCTGGAGAAGCGCACGCGCCTGACCGAGGTCGGCGCCGGGCTGCAGCTGTCTCCCAACGCCTCGCGCGTCCTCATCGGACTGGGCCTGGGGCCCGCCCTGGCGCGCGCCGCCTGCGAGCCGGACCGGATCGTCGTGCGGCGCGGCGGCGACGCCGCGACGCTGGCCGAAATGCCGCTCGGCAGGATGCGCGAGCGCTTCGGCGCGCCCTATTACGTCATTCACCGGGCCGACCTGCAGACGATCCTGTTCGACGCGGTGCGCGGCACGAGCGGCATCCGCCTCGCCTTCGGGCGCGAGGTGGCGCTGGCGGAGACGGTCGAAGCCGGCGTGCGCGTCACCTCGCAGACCGCCGGCGGGCCGGAAACGCTCACCGGCAATTGCCTGATCGGCGCGGACGGCCTGTGGTCGCGCGTGGCGCGCGCCATGGGCGACGACAGCGAGCCGGACTTCATCGGCTATGTCGCCTGGCGCGGCACGATGCCGATCGAGGCCGCGCCGGTCGCCTTCCGGGGCACGCAAACGGGGCTGTGGCTCGGCCGCGGCTGCCACGTCGTCCACTACCGCGTCAGCGGCGGACGCCAGCTCAACGTCGTCGCCGTGCTGCACGACGCCAATTCGGAGCCCGGCTGGTCGCGCGAGGGCGACGCCGCCGCCTTCCGCGCCCGTGTCGGCCCGTGGGCCGCGCCGGCGCTGCGCGAACTGATCGAAGCGGTGCCGGAGTGGCAGGTCTGGTCGCTGTTCGACCGGCGTCCGCGCAAGCGCTGGATCAAGGGGCGAGTCGCGCTGCTCGGGGACGCGGCGCACCCGGTGCTGCCGTTCCTGGCCCAGGGCGGCGCCTGCGCCATCGAGGACGCCGCCGTGCTGGCCGACCTCGTGGCCGAGAACCCGTCCGACCCCGCCGCCGCCCTGCCCGCCTATGAGCTGCTGCGCCGGCCGCGCGCCTCGGCGCTCCAGGCGGCCGCGCGCAAGAACGGCCGCATCTACCACATGGCGGGGCCGATGGCGCTGGCGCGCGACTTCGTCATGCGCCGCAAGGGCGGCGAGGCGCTGATGCGCGGCTACGACTGGGTGTACAGCTGGACGGCGGGCGACGGAAGGGGCTAGGCGCCCGGCCCGCCGGAGAGCGCGCTTTCGATCTTGCCGCGCAGGCCCTGCGCCGTGAACGGCTTGGTGAGCCAGAAGCGGTTGCCGCCCTGCCCGAACAGTTCGTCGGCGCGATCGGGCTGGTTGGTCAGCAGGATCAGCGGCGTGTCCTGCCAGTCGCGCTTGGACGCCATGGCGGCGTGCAGGTCGTGCCCGGTCTGCTCGCCCAGCCAATAGTCGCTGATAACGAGGCTGTAGGCGCGCGCGCTCAGCTTGCGCACCGCGTCCGAGACGCCGTTCGCGAACTCGACGTCCTCCACGCCGCAACGGCTCAGGATTTCGGCGATGACGCGGTGCATCGCCGGACTGTCGTCCACGACGAGGATGGGGGCTGCGATGTCTGCGGTCATGCGTGAAGGGTGACTCTGGCTGTCGGCAATAGCGCTAATCCCAATTCTTGAATAAACCATTGATCTGTTTGTAGAGCGAAGCCGTTTTTCCTACAAATAAAACATTGCCAAACAGCAACGATTCCGGCCGGCTTGAGCAGGCCGGCGTTTCCGGCCACATTGGCCGCCGCCGGCCGGGCCGGCCAGGGAGGCTGTTCATGACGACTGGCGGACGACTCCGCTCCGTGCTCATCACGGGCGGGCGCGGCAATCTCGGCCGCAAGCTGACAGCCCATCTCATCGCTTCCGACCTCGCCGAGCGGGTGGTGGCGCTCGACCGCCCCGGCGCGCCCTCCTCCGCGCCGCATTCGCGCGTTCACGACGTCACCGCCGATCTCGCCGACCCGCGCGACGGGGCGCTCGCCGCCGCCATCGAGGGTGTCGACGCGGTGGTGCATTTCGCCGCCAGCAACCCGGCCCCGAACGCGCCGTGGGACCAGTCGCGCGAGTCCTTCGAGATGACGCTGCGCGTCGCCCACGAGGCGGTGCGGGCCGGGGCGCGGCGGATCGTCTTCGCCTCGTCCAACCACGCCATGGGCAAGTACAAGGACGCGCCCTACGCGCGGCGCATCGGCCCGGGAGAGCTGGGCCCGGAGACGCTGCCCGCCCCCGGCACGCTGTTCGACACCGACGAGGGCGTGCTCGACGGCGTGGCCTACGGCGCGACCAAGCTGCTCGGCGAAAGCGCCTTCGGCGTCGCGGCCGAGCGGTCCGGCGGGCGCACCACCAGCGTGTCGCTGCGCATCGGCTGGTGCCAGGCGGGCGAGAACCGCGCTGAGACGATCAACGCCGCCGGCGGCGGGGCGAGCCCCGGCGAGGAGACCCCGTCCTACCGGCGCGCTTTGCGCTGGTTCCGCAACATGTGGCTCTCCGACCGCGACTTCGCGCAGCTTCTGGAGCGCGCCTTGCTTGCCGACGCGTCCGGCTGGCCCTCGCCGGCCGTCGTCGTCAACGGCATGTCGGCCAATCGCGGCATGGCGTGGGATCTGCGCCCCGGCGAACGCTGGCTCGGCTACCGCCCGCAGGACGACGTGTGGACCGCGCTCGGCCTGGAGCCGCCCCCGGCCGAGTAGGCGTTCAGCCCCACGGCCCCCGGCGCGGCGGGCTGCCCCAGGGACCCGCCGAAGGCGCGGCGGAGCCGTCGCCCCATGGACCATTGGAGGGCGCGGCGGAGCCGTCGCCCCATGGCCCGGACGCGGGCGCGGCGGAGCCGTCGCCCCAGGGGCCGGACGCGGGCGCGGCGGGGGCGTCGCTCCAGCCCTGCTGGTCCAGCCCCATCGCCTGCGCCTGCGCCACCAGCTCGGCGATGCGGTTGTTCGGGTCCGGGTGCGTCGAGAACAGGTTGTCCATGCGCGCCCCCGAGAGGGGGTTGACGATGAACATGTGGGCGGTGGCGGGATGGCGCTCCGCCTCGCCGTTCGGAATGGCGTGCGCCATGCCGGAAATCTTCTCCAGCCCGGACGCCAGCCAGAGCGGGTTGCCGCAGATTTCGCCGCCCGCCTTGTCGGCGGCGTATTCGCGGGTGCGCGAGATGGTCATCTGCACCACCATGGCGGCCAGCGGCGCGACGATCATCATCACGATGGCGGCGAGCGGGCTCACCGGCGACTGGCTGTCGCGGTTGCCGTGCGAGAACATCATCGCGAAGTTGGCGAGCATCGAGATCGCGCCCGCGATGGTGGCGGTGATCGTCATGATCAGCGTGTCGCGATTGCGGATATGCGCCAGCTCGTGCGCGATCACGCCCGCCAGCTCCTCGCGCGACAGCATCTGGATGAGGCCGGTGTTGACGGCGACCGCCGCATGCTGCGGGTCGCGCCCGGTGGCGAAGGCGTTGGGCTGGTCCTCGTGGATCACGTAGAGGCGTGGCGTCGGG
This sequence comes from Alsobacter ponti, assembly GCF_024294805.1. Taxonomy (GTDB): domain Bacteria; phylum Pseudomonadota; class Alphaproteobacteria; order Rhizobiales; family Beijerinckiaceae; genus Alsobacter; species Alsobacter ponti. The sequence continues at coordinate 8,751 of NZ_JANCLU010000020.1, read as the reverse complement.
ATGCCGGCGCGCTGCGCCAGCTCGGCCGTCATCGCCCACAGCTCGGGCGCGGAGGCGGAGTCGACCTCCTGCGCGTTGTACATGCCGAGCAGCATGCGGTCCGAGTTCCAGTAGCTCAACAGGTTCATGGCGGCGGCGACCGCCAGAGCGATCAGCATGCCGCCCGTCCCGCCGAGCAGGTATCCCAGCCCCATGAACAGGGCCGTCATGCCGGCCAGCAGCATCGCCGTCTTGAGTGTGTTCACGCCGTCCCTCCTCCGCGCCCCACAAGGCGCTCCCTCAAGGATGGGAAGCCGGCGGCCCGCCCGCAAGGCCCCGGTCGAGCCGCGTCAGCCGTTGCCCGGCCCGCGCGCGGTGACGTCGCCATAGACCTGCGGCAGCGTCGCGAGATCGTTGTGGACGAGCCCGCGCACCGTGCGCAGCCGCGCCTCGTGCGAGCCGTCGGCGTGGAAGACGTGATCGAGATAGCCCACCGCCTTGCCGCCATAGGAGGGCTGCCATGGATCGCCGATGACGAAGGAGGCGGGCGGCGCCCAGATGTGCCGGCTGCCGCCGATCGCCGCGTCGCGATACTGGTGGACGTGGCCGCACAGCACCAGCGCCGGGCAATGCGGGCCGAGCGCGTCGAGGATGGCGCGCCGCGCCCCGGGGCTCGAGAAGCGCGGCGACAGGGCCTCGTCGTCGTAGCGCTCGTCGGCCAGCGGCTTGTGCAGGACCAGCGCCAGCGAGCGGCCGGCGCGGCCCTCGGCGGCGCGGCGCAACCCCTCCGCCTGCTCCGCCCAGCCCGACAGCATTGTGCCGGCGATCAGCGCGTCGATGCCGACGAGCCGCCAGCCCGGCAGGTCGAGCACCCAGAAATCCGGCCCGACGACGCGGCGGTAGCGCGCCAGCCTCTCGTCGTTGACCTGGTCGGCGCCGGCGATGTCCGGGTGCTCGCCGACATCGTGGTTGCCGGGCACGATGCGGCACTCGACGCCGAGTTCGCGATGCTGCGCGAGGGCGCAGCCGAGGTCGCCGTTGTCGCGCTCGCCGAACAGGCCGAGGTCGCCGGTGTTGAGTAGGATGTCCGGCCGCTCGCCGCGCAGATGCGCGAAAAGCCGCTCCATGTTGGCGTTGAAGAACGGGCGCTCGGGCGAGACGTGCAGGTCCGAGATGTGGGCGACGCGAACGCTCACGAAAGGTCGAGCTCCACCAGCACGGGCTGATGGTCGGAGACGCGGGTGTCGACGTCGTAGACGACGCGGCGCAGGCGCGGGGCGATGTCCTCGGTGACGAACACGTAGTCGCAGCAATGGGGCGGGGCGAAGCTCTGGTCGACGATGCAGGCGGAGTCGGGATGCGGCGCGTCGCCGTTCAGCGCGCGCCAGGCGTCGACGAAGCGGGGCGCGCCGTCCCCGAAGGGCTCGGCGAGGCGATGCAGCGTGAGGTCTTCCGGGCGCATGTTGAAGTCGCCGCACAAAATGGCGGAGACCGCGCCCGGCCGGCGGACATAGGTGCCCGGCCCGTCCTCGCGCGGCGTCGCCTCGCGCGCGCAGGCGGCGCGGTGGAGCTCGCGGATCGCCTCCACCTGCGCCTGACGCAGCGCCGGGTGGGAGTATTCGAGGTGCGTCGTCATCACCCGCACCGGCGCGCCGCCGGCGTGGACCACCGCTTCGACCAGCCCGCGCGGCATGTTGCGCGTCGCCGCCGCGCCCCACGGCAAGGTGTGGCGCAGCGCCTGCGCCACGGGCAGGCGGCTGAACAGCGCGTTGCCGAAGCGCTTGGGCCGGCCTTGCGCGTCGTCGAACTCCAGCGGCGCGAAGGCGACGGCGCGGTAGCCGGGCAGCAGGCCGGCGATGAGCGCGAACTGGTCGTGCCCCGGCCCGCCCGCCAGCTCGGGGAAGTTCGCCGCCACCTCCTGCAGGCAGAGCACGTCGAAATCGGCCATCTCGCGGGCGTGGGCGACGATGCGCGCGGGGTCCATGATCCCGTCGGCGCCGAGACCCCACTGGATGTTCCAGGTGATCAGCTTCATGCAATCAGCTTCATCGAATGCCCGTGCGCAGGAAGCTCTGCACGAACTGGCGCTGGAACAGCAGGAACGCCACCAGCAGCGGCCCCGAGGTCATCAGCGTCGCCGCGCAGATGATCGCCCAGTCGATGCCCTGGTCCGGCGAGGCGAAGATCGACAGGCCGACGGTGAGCGGGCGCGTCTCCACCGAGTTGGTGATGATCAGCGGCCAGACGAAGTTGTTCCAGTGGAAGCTGACCAGCACCAGCCCGTAGGCGAGGTAGACCGGCTTGCCGAGCGGGATGTAGACGCGCCACAGCACGCCCAGCGTCGAGCACCCCTCCACTCGCGCCGCCTCCTCGAAATCCTTCGGGATGGCCTTGAAGGTCTGGCGCAGCAGGAAGATGCCGAAGGCCGAGGCGAGATACGGCAAGGCGATCGCCGGCACCGTGTCGACGAGGCCGATGGCCTTGATCGTCAGGTAGTTCTCGAGCAGCAGGATGTCCGGCGCCACCATCAGCTGCACCAGGATCAGCATGAACAGCGTGTCGCGCCCGCGGAACTCGAAGCGCGCGAAGGCGAAGGCGGCCAGGGTGCACAGCACGAACTGCGCCGCCAGCACGCCCGTGACCAGCATCGTCGTGTTGAGGAAGTAGCGCGCGAACGGCGCGGCGTTCCACGCCGCCACGAAGTTCTGCAGCGTCAGCGGCGCGAAGGGCGAGAAATGCGCCACGTAGGCGCTGGGGTGGAACGCCGTCCAGATGGCGAACAGCAGCGGCAGCAGCCACAGCACGCCGAGCAGCCACGCCGCCGCCGTCTCCAGCGCCTCGCCAGCGAGCGCCGCTCCCCTGCCCCGGCCGAGCGCGCTCATTGGTAGTGGACCCGCTTGTCGGCCAGAAGGAACTGGCCGATCGCCAGCAGCGCCAGCAATGCGAGCAGCACGATGGTCAGCGTCGCCGCGTAGGCCTGGTCGAAGAACTTGAAGCCGACGATGTAGATCTGGAACAGCAGCACCGAGGTGGCGTTGTCCGGCCCGCCCGCCGTCATGACGAAGATGTGGTCGACCAGCCGGAAGGCGTTGATGACGGCGTTGACCAGCACGAACAGGGTCGTCGGCATCAGCAGCGGGAAGGTGACGCGCCAGAAGAAGGTCCAGCGCCCCGCGCCCTCGATCGACGCCGCCTCGCGCAAATCCGGCGAGATCTGCTGCAGCGCCGCGAGGTAGAAGATCATGAAGAACCCCGCCTCCTTCCAGATCGCCACCACGATCAGGCACCACAGCGCGGTGTCCTGCGAGCCGAGCCAGTTGACGCCGGAGATGCCGAACGGCTTGAGGAACTGGTCCACCAGCCCGTATTGCGGGTTGTAGAAGAACAGCCAGATGTTCGCGACGGCGATCATCGGCAGCACGGTGGGCGTGAAATAGGCGAGCCTCAGGAAGCCGCGCCCGCGCAGCTTGCCGTTGACGAACAGCGCCATGACGATGGCCAGCGCCACCGAGATCGGCACCGACACGCCGGCGTAGATCAGATTGTTCCAGAGCGATTTCCAGAAGATCGGGTCGGCCAGCATGGCCTCGTAGTTCTCGAGGCCGACGAAGCGCGCCGGCCGCCGCGGCTTGGCCGTCGAGTACAGGCTCTGGATGAAGGTCGTGACGATCGGGATGTGGGTGAAGGTCGCCAGCAGCACGCAGGCGGGCAGCACCAGCAGCCAGGCGTGGACCGTGTTGCGGATTCCGGTCATGGCGTCTCCCCGGGGCGCGGGCCCCGCCCTCGCGGGCGGAGCCCCGTCGCCGCGGCTTTTACTTGAAGTCCTTGAGGATGCGCTCGGCCTCGCGCTGGGCGTCCTTCAGGGCGGCGTCGGCCGGGCGCGCGCCCGTCATCGCCGCCTGGAGCGAGTCGTTGAACACCTTGGTGACGCGCTGGTTCTCGTGCGTCGTCAGCTCGGAGACGGCGTATTTGAGCTGGTCGCGCGCCACGATGGCCTGCGGGAAGCCGTCCGTGTAGGCCTTCATGGCCGGGGTGTCGTAGGCATTCGGCGAGGTGGCGACGTAGCCCGTCTTCACCGACCAGTCGGCGGCGCGCTCGGGCGTGGTCATCCACTTGATGAACTTGAACGCCGCCTCCTGCTTGGCCTGCGGCACGCCCTTGAAGACGTAGAAATTGCCGCCGCCGGTGGGCGCGCCGTTCTGCTTCATGCCGGGCAGGAAGCCGACGCCGAAGTCGAACTTGGCGTTCGACTTGATGTTGGTGAGGTTGCCGGTGGTGTGCCAGATCATCGCCGCCTTGCCCTCGATGAAGTCGCGAGGCGTGGCGCCCCACGAGATCAGGCCGGAGGGCTGCGTGCCGTCCACCTTCGACAGGTCGTACCAGGCCTGCACCGCCTCGATCACCTTCGGGTCGTCGAACGACACCTTGTTGCCGTCGGCGTTGGTCAGGCGCGCGCCGTTGCCGGTGGTGATGCCGGTGAACAGCCAGGCCGTGTTGCCGTCGGAGGGGATCTGGATGCCCCACTGCGACACCGCGCCCGAGCCGTCCTTCTTGGTCAGTTTCTTGGCCATGTCGCGCATTTCGGCCCAGTTGGCGGGACCCTTGTTGGGGTCGAGGCCGGCGGCCTTGAAGGCGTCCTTGTTCCAGTAGAGCACCGGGGTCGAGCGCTGGAACGGGATGGCGTAGGTCTTGCCGCCGATCTTCGCGTTCTCGAGGAAGGCCGGGTAGAACGTCGCCAGCCACGCCTTGTCCTCGGGCGTCTTCACGAAGTCCTCGATCGGCGTCACCACGTCCTCGTCCGTCAGCAGGAAGAGGTCGGCCGCGAGCAGGATCGCGGTTTCCGGCGTGTCACCGCCCTTCACCGCCGTCAGCACCTTGGCGACGGTCTGCTGGTAGTCGCCGGCGTAGATCGGCTTGATCTTGATGCCGGGGTTCTCCTTCTCGAACGCGGCGGCGTAGTCGTCGATGATCTTGGTCACCGGCCCGCCGACCGCGACGGGGAAGTACATGCGGACTTCGACGTCGGCCGCGTTCGCCGCCCCGCCGGCCATGCCGGCCGCCAGCGCCAGCGCCGCGAAGCTCCTGCGCGTCAATTTCGCCATCGTCTTTCTCCCTCCTTGCGGGCCGTTCGGCCCTGTCATACCGCGAGTTCCGGCGTCCGCCGCGCGATGCGGCGGCCGGCCCGGTCGAACAGACTTTCCTGCGCCGGCGACCAGTGCAGGTCGAGCATGTCGCCGGTCTTCAAAGTCGTCGCGCCGGCGAGCCGCGCGGCGATGCGCCCATGCTCCCCTTGCGAGACGGACACGATGGTGTCGGCGCCCAGATACTCCACCGACGCGACGGTTCCGCGACGGGCGACGTCGCCCGCCCCGCCCGGCCCCAGCCGCACGTGCTCGGGCCGGATGCCGCGCGTCACGTCGCCGTCCGGCACAAGGTTCATCGGCGGCGCGCCGACGAAGCTCGCCACGAAGGTCGTCTCGGGCCGCTCGTACAGCGCGGCCGGCGGCCCCAGCTGCTCGATGGACCCGCCCTTCATCAGGATCACGGTGTCGGCCATGGTCATGGCCTCGGTCTGGTCGTGGGTGACGTAGACCATGGTCATGCCCAGCCGCTGCTGCAGCGCGCGGATCTCCACCCGCATCTCGTGGCGCAGCTGCGCGTCGAGGTTGGAGAGCGGCTCGTCCATCAGGCACACGGGCTGCTCGGCGATGATGGCGCGCGCCAGCGCCACGCGCTGGCGCTGGCCGCCGGAGAGCTGGGCCGGCTTGCGGTCGAGATAGGGCGCCAGCTCGACGATGTCGGCGACCTTGGCCAGGCGCTGCTCGCGCTCGGCGCGCCCCACGCGGCGCACCTTGAGGCCGAAGACGATGTTCTCGGCCACCGAGAGGTGCGGAAACAGCGCGTAGGACTGGAACACCATGGCGATCCGCCGCTCCGAGGGCGGCAGCCCGGTGACGTCGCGGCCGGCGATCTCGATTCGGCCGGACGTCGGCTCCTCCAGCCCCGCGATCAGCCGCAGCAGCGTGGACTTTCCGCAGCCGGACGGGCCGAGGATGGCGACGAGCTGTCCTTCGGGGACGACGAAGCTGACGCTCTTGACGGCCGGAACCTCCGTCCAGCTCTTCGTCACGGCGTCGAGGGCGACCTGCGCCATGGATCAGGCGCCCGCGCCGGGCGCGCGGCTTGCGCCGACGGGACGCACGAGCAAACCGGCCGACCGGCCGTCGAACCCACTCACGAGATGATTCCCTCCGGACGGCCGCTCCTTGGGACTGGCGGCCAGCGTTTTTTCGAAGCTACGACCGGCAATTGCACCCGTCAACGCGCGGCGGGTCCGTTCACTCCGCGAAAAGGGCCTCGCGCAGCGTGTCCCAGCTCTCGCGGTCGGGTGCGCACAGCAGTCCCGTGCCGATCGGCCAGGGCCGGTAGGCCTCGCCGTCGATGGTGGCGACGTGCGCGCCGGCCTCGCGCATCAGCAGCGAGCCGGGCGCGTGGTCCCACGGCATCAGCCGGCCATAGGCGAGGAAGTGGCACTTGCCGGCCGCCGCCAGGCGGTATTCCTGCCCGCAGCAGCGCAGGCCCGACACGTCGGTGACTTGCGGAAAGCGCGACGGCAGGCGGCTGCGCATCGGCTCCGGGAAATAGCGCCAGCTCACCATGCCGGTCATGGCCGGCAGCGGCGCGGGCGCGGCGGCGCGCAGCGCATCGCGGCGGCCGTCGGCGTGCTGCATCCACGCCCCCTCGCCGCGCCGCGCCATGGCGCTGTCGTCGAGCACCGGGTCGTGGATGACGCAGGCGACGACCTCGCCCTTCACGATGGCCGCGGCCATGGTGGCGAACACCGGCAGGCCCGAGGCGTAGTTCAGCGTGCCGTCGACGGGGTCGATGACGAAGGCGAGGTCGGCCTCGGCCAGCGCCTCGACGAGGCGTGGGTCGGCGGCGACGCCCTCCTCCCCGATCAGCGCGGCGGCGGGAAACGCCTTGGCGAGATCGGCGCAGATGGCGCGCTCGGCGGCTTCGTCCGCCTCGGTCACGAGGTCGGTCGCCGATTGCTTCTCGCGGATATCGCCGGCCGCGAGGTTGCGGAAGCGCGGCATGACCTCGCGTCGCGCGGCGGCGACGAGAATTTCCGCCAGCGTGGCGTGGTCGCGTTCGGTGAACGTCATCGGGCGGGCTCCTTCCGGGGGGCTCAGACGGCGGCCGTCATGCCGCCGTCGACCATCAGCATGTGACCGTTGACGTAATCCGACGCCGAGGACGACAGGAAGATCGCCGCACCCACCAGCTCGTCGAGCCGGCCCCAGCGGCCGGCCGGCGTGCGGGCGCACAGCCAGGCGCTGAACTCCGGGTTGTCGACGAGCGCCTTGTTGAGCGGCGTGTCGAAATAGCCCGGGCCGATGCCGTTCACCTGCAGGCCGTGCTTCGCCCACTCGGTCGCGAGGCCGCGCGTCATCATCTTCACCGCGCCCTTGGTGGCCGTGTAGGGCACGATGGTGGCGCGGCCGAGCTCGCTCTGCACCGAGCCGATGTTGACGATCTTGCCCCGGCCGCGCGGGATCATGCGCCGCCCGACGCTGCGCGCCATGAAGAAGGCGCTGTCGACATTGGTGCGGAACAGGTCGTGCCAGGCCTCGTCCGGGAATTCCGTCGCCGGCGCGCGGTGCTGCTTGCCGGCGTTGTTGACGAGGATGTCGATGGGGCCGACCGAGGCCTCGATGTCCGCCACGGCCTGCTCGCAGGCGGCGGGATCGGTGACGTCGAAGGCGGCGCTGGACGTCTTCAGGCCCTCCGCCCGCAGTGCGGCCTCCGCCTTGGCGAGCTTGCCGGCGTCGCGGCCATTGAGCACCACGGTCGCGCCGGCGCGCGCCAGCCCCGCCGCGATGGCGAGCCCGATGCCCTGGCTGGAGCCGGTGACGAGCGCGACGCGGCCGGTGAGATCGAAGAGTTGAAGCGACACGATGGCGATTCCCGCGGGCAAGAGGACCGGCAAGAGAGCCGGCAAGTGGCGCCGCCCGCGCGTCGGGCGGCCGCCAAGCTCTTAAAGCATCGCGCGGGGGAGTGGAAACGCCAGGGCGAAGGCGGTGCGGTGGTGAAGGCGGCGCGGCGCGCGCCCCGGCGCGACGCCGGAGCGCGGAGGGTTAACGGGGGACGCGGCGCGTCGCGCCTGTGTCCGGACGACCGCGCTACTTCACGACCAAGCTACTTCACGACCAAGCTACTTCACGACAGTGACGCGGTAGCGGTCTTTGATCCCTTCCGAATACAGGAATATTTCGTCTGGCCCGACATAGTCCTTGTCCGGCGTGTACCAGTAGGTGAGGTGCGGAACATTCTCCTGGCCGCAACGCGGCAGGTTGCGCATCTCCGTCTCCACCTTGCCGTGCGTCGCCGTGCCCGACCCGCTCGGGATCGTCTTGTGGACGCAATCGAAGACGACGTAGAAGCCGGTGCGAACTCCCGCCTTGAAGTTGCCTAGGTGTCGAAGCTATAGAGGTTGTTCATCCGGGACTGGGCTGAGAGGCTGGGGTTGCGAAGCACCAACTTCACGCCAGCAGGATCCCGGATGAACGTGCACAAGAATGCTCGCCTGACGCCGCGAGGTCGAGCCCTGATGATCGCCCGGATCGAAGATGAGAGTTGGCGGGTGAAAGATGCGGCGGCCGCTGCCGGTGTTTCGGCGCGCACGGCCTGGAAGTGGCTGTCGCGGTTCCGGGCGGGCGGCGAGCGGATGCTGCGCGACAGGAGCTCGGCGCCCGCGAGGCGGCCCCGAAG
>NZ_JANCLU010000001.1 GCF_024294805.1 Alsobacter ponti | reverse complement strand
CCACGTCGGACGGATAGGGCGAGGAGCGCGAATAGCGCGGATAGGTGGTGAAGCCGATCTGGTTGTTGATGATGACGCCGCCGCCGGTTCAGCCGCCCGCCCCGCCGCGACCGGTTTCTCCGCCGGCGCCCCCGCGCGCCGCGGCGCCCCCGCCTCCTCCGCCTCCTCCGCCGCCGAAGCCGGCCGCCTCGCCCATGCCGCCGCCCCCGCAGACGCAGCCGGCCAAGCCCGCCACCGTCGACGTCGCGGACATGGGCCGTCGCCTCGAGGAAGCGCTAAAGCGTCCGGCCCCCGCGCCGGTCCCGACTCCGGAGCCCGTCCGCGCGGCTCCGCCGGTTCAGCCGTCAATGTCGGTCCGCGCCGCCCCGCCCGCTGCGGAGCCTGTCGTCGCGCCCGCGCCGCGCTCCGAACCGGCGAAAGCCGAAGCGAAGCCGCAGCCCGGGCCCGAGCCGAAGCCGGAGATCCGCGCCGAAGCGCCGGCCATGCCGGAGCCGTCGAAGGCCGAGCGCGCCAACGTCGACGTTCGCCCCGAGCCCGACCTCGCCGCCGTTCTGGAGCTGTCGCCCTCGCGTCCGGCCCCCGCCGCGACGCCGCCCGCCCCGCCCGCCCCGGTGGCCGCGCCGAGACCGGCTCCCGCGCCCGCCCCCGCGCCTGTCCCTGCTCCGGCCGTCGTGCCGCCGCCGCCCGGCAAGCCGTCGGGCTCGGCCTCGCTCGATTTCGATTCGCTCGAAGCCGAGATGCTGCGGCTGCTCGGCCGCGATCAGGCAGCCAAGAAGGACTGAGGCGCGGTTCTCCACAGCCGGATGCGGCTGCCGCGCCCCGCGTGGCGCGGTCGCGATGACCTGCCGCGCGCGAGCCTCTAGCGTGGCGGCATGTTCGGATGGATTCGCCCCGCAATCCTGGTCGGGGCGGCGGGGTTCGCCCTCGCCGCCATGGGCGGGATTGCGACCGCCCAGACGCTGACGCTCGATCTCGGCCAAGGCACGGGGGTCACCGAGCGCGCGCTGCAGCTCGTCGCGCTGGTCACGCTGCTGTCGGTCGCGCCGGCGGCCGTGGTGATGGTGACCTCCTTCACCCGCATCGTGGTGGTGCTGTCGCTGTTGCGCTCGGCGATCGGCGCACCCACCGCGCCGCCCAACGCGGTGATCGTGAGCCTCGCGCTGTTCCTCACCGCGTTCGTGATGGCTCCGACCTTCCGCACCGTCTATGACGGCGCCGTCGCCCCGCTGCTCGCCGGCCAGGCGACGGCGACGCAGGCGTTCGAGCGCGGCGCGCAGCCCCTGCGAAGCTTCATGCTGACCCAGGTCCGCGAGAAAGACCTCGCCCTGTTCATGGACATGTCGCGCGAGCCGCGCCCGGCGACGCCGGAGGCGACGCCGCTGACGACGCTCGTTCCCGCCTTCATGATCTCGGAGCTGCGTCGGGCGTTCGAGATCGGCTTCATGCTCTACATCCCGTTCCTCATCATCGACCTCGTGGTGGCGTCGATCCTGATGTCGATGGGCATGATGATGCTGCCGCCGGTGACCGTGGCGCTGCCGTTCAAGCTGATCTTCTTCGTGCTGGTCGACGGCTGGAATCTCGTCGCCGGCAGCCTCGTCAAGAGCTACGGGCTCTGACTCAGCCCCGCGAGGCGGAAGCCTCGCCTTGCGCGGAGGGGCGCGGCGGAGCGTCCTCGGCCTGCATGCGCCGGCGCTGCGCGGCGACGAACTCCGCCAGCGTATCCGCCTGGGCGAGACGTCGGGCGATATCACGAAACTCGGCCAATCCCGCGCCGCCCGCCGAAGTGACCAGGGCGAAGGCCCGCGCGTCCTCGCCGTCCGCCATCTTGGCGGCCATCTTGCCGCGCAGGCGATCCATCGAGAGCGGGTCCCGGGCCATGGCGTAGGACACCGCGGCGCGCATGACGTCGCGCCGATCGGTCTCGTCGAAGGGCTCCTTGAGCTGCCAGCGGTCGCCGACGATGCGCTCGAACTGCTCGCCGGCCGCGCGCCAGTCGCGCGCCTGCCACAGGATGTCGGCGCGCAGCCGCTCGATGTCGGGCCCCTCCTCGCCGCCGATGAGGTCGAGCGCGAGTTCCGCCCGCGACAGTTCGGAGAGGGCGCGCGCCTCGATCATGGCGCGGGCGCGGCGCAGCTCGGCGGGAAGCTCCGCCATCCGGCTGTCGCGAATGGCCTGGACCGCCCGCGCGGGCTCGTGGTCGGAGAGGTAGATCAGCGCCAGCGTGGCCGCCACGTTGGCTTTCGCCGCGCCGGCGAGCCGGTGGTCGACCTGATGCTGCAGCAGCCCGGCCGCCTCGCCTAAGAGATCGAGCTCGACGAGCCGGTCGGCCAGCCGGCGGATCATCTCGTCCCCGCGACGTCCCGGCGGCGTGAACTCCTTGAAGTCGAAGTAGAGCGCCAGCGCCTCCAGCTTGGGCAGGGACCCGCCCTTGCCTTCGAGGAACAGCGATTCGAAGCGGGCCGCCGCCTCGTCCTGCATACGCCGCGTGATCTCGACATCGGGCGCGAGCTTCATGGCCAGTCGCGTCACGCCGAAGGCGTCGCGCCAGCGCTCGTCCTCAGCGTAGAGCCGGGCGAGCAGCGACAGCGTCTCCAGTTCCATCGCGTCGCCGCGCCACGACATGGCGAGCACTTCCAGCCGGTCGATCATCGTGGCGCGGTCGTGGCTGGGGTTGGCGAGCGCCATCTCGAGCCGGGTCAGCGCCGCGCGCGTGGCGACGGCGGGGCGCGCCTCCTGCTCGAGGCTCGCCAACTGCTCGTCCGCGATGGCGGTCTTGCCCTTGGCGCGCTGGATATCGGCTGCGAGGAGCGCCGTCACGTCGCGGTCCGCCATGTCGGCCGGGAAGGCTTCGAGTGAAGCGAGCATCCGTTCGCCGCCGGCCACATCGCCCGCCCGCAGCGCGGCCTGCGCCGCGACGGGCAGAAGGCGGGCGCGAAGGTCGTCCGGATAGGCCGCGAGAACGGCGGCGCTCGCCGTGAACAGGGCCTGGGCCTCCGGCCAGCGCTCGGCGCGCGCCTCCGCGACCGCGCGCCACAGCGCTGCCTCGGGATCGCGGCTCATGGCCTCGCCGGCCAGGGTCTGGCGCACGTCGTCCCAGCGCTCCATGCCGGCTTCCGCCACGGCCTGGAGCACACGCATTTCCCGTTCGCCCGCAAGGTCCTTGTCGTCGGCGGCGAACACCGCCAGCGTGCCCAGCGCCTCGGCCGCGAAACCGTTGGCGAGCTGGAATCGCGCCAGCCGCAGGCGCGCCGCCGCGCGTCGAGCCACCGGCGCGTCCGCCGCCGCTTCCGACAGGCGGCGCAGATTGTCGCGAACGACGCCCTTGCGGTCCTCGGCCCATCGACGCGCGTCGACGACCAACGCTTCGCCCTCGGGCTGGGCCGCGACCGGCTCCGGCGTCTCCATCGACAGAGCGAGGCCGCCCGGCCGGCCGATCGTCACCTCGTCGAGCCCCGCCGTCACCGCGAGATCGTCCGCCATCGCCGCGATGACCAGCCCCTGCGCGGAGGCGAGCACGCGCGCTTCGACGAAGGCGAGCGGCCGCGTCACGCGTCGCGGCGCGCCGCGCATCGTGACCACGGCGAGGCGTTCGCCCGTGGCCGGATCGTCGAGCCAATGGACGCCGCCCAGCTCGGGCGTGTCGGCCCGCAGGCTCGCGCCGCCGCGCTCCCCGGCGCGGGTCACGCCGATTTCGGCGGCCGCGCCGGCGACGCCGTCGCCGAGCGTCACCACCCAGCTTCCGCGCTCCACCGCCGCGCGCACCAGCGCCGGACGCTTCAACGGCAGCCGCGCGACGGCGAGCCGGCCGACGCGGCTCGTCTTCGCCTCGCCGAGCCATTCGTCGGGCGCGCCGGTCAGTTGCGCCATCGGTGGGACACCTTCGGCGACGATCCACACCTCGCCGTCCTTCTCGAAGACGGCGAGCGGCGTGGTCGCCTCGAACGGCAGCGCGAGCCGGGCCGCTGCGCCGGCGTCCGTCACCGCCGCGACGGAGGGACTGGCCGAGAGCGCGGCGTCGGCGGCCGGCGCGGGCGCCGCCAGAGTGGTTGGAGCGGGACTGGGCGCGCGCGGCGGCGCGCCGGTCGTCACGGCCGACGGGCCTTCCGCCTCTTTCGTCGCCGCGGCGGTCGCGGACGATGCGCGCGCGGCCCTGGCGACGGGCGGATCGGTCTCGACGGGTCCGGCCTCGGAAACCGGCCCGGGCTTCGCCCCGGCGGCGTCGGGCGCGGCGGCCGGCTTCGCGGGTTCCTGGACGGCGACCGGGGCTGAAGCGGCTTTCGGAGCGGCAGCGGCCGCGGACAGGTCGATCCCGTAGCCGCCGTCGTCGCGGAAGCCGACGACATCGACTCCGGGGGCGAGGTCGAGCGACAGGCGCAGCCGCTCCGCTCCGCCCTCGACGCGCACGCCCTTCACGCCGCCCGGCAATGCGGGTTTCAGCTTGGCCGGATCGAGGCGCAGGGGCGCGTCGAACACGATGTCGGCGGTCGCGCCCCGCCGCTCGACGCGCACGGGCACGGCTTCGGGCACATCGAAGACGATGCGCGTGAAGCCCGAGGTGCGGCCGACGCGGAAGCCGAGGTCGCGCGGCTCGGCCGCCTTGGGGGTGAGGCGGCGAACCGCCTCCTCCGCCTCCCGCATGCGGCGGCCGAGTTGGGCCACGACGTCGGCCGGCAGCGGCGGCGGCGCGCCGGTCCAGTTCTCCGGCAGCAGGTCGAGATAGAGGTCGTCCCCCGCTTCCATCACGTTGGCGCGCATCGGCCGTGTCAACGCGGCGCGGAATCCTTTCCGGTCGGGATCGACGCGCACGACGCTGACATAGCCGGGCATTTCGAGCGGCAGCTTGTCGGCGTTCAGCGCGACGGGCCGGTCGAAGGTGACGATGAGGATTCCGTTGGAAACGCGCGCCGTCGCCTTCGGCATGTCGTCGAAGCGCAGGATGGCGCGCCCGAAACCCTTCATCTCCGAGCCGGCGATGCGCGCCGTCGCCGCCCACGCCGGGGCGGCGAGGATCAGCGCCGCGCAGGCGACGCCCGCCAGGCGGGCCAGCCGGCCGGGACGGAGCCCGTGCGGGCCGAGCAAGCGCCTGCGGTGAAACGGCATCATCGAAATGCACCATCGGTCGGCGGAAAACGTTCCGCCGACCCCGGCATTGTCGCCACGAATGGCTAACGCGCGATTACCGCTGCTCCGCCACGGGCTTGACGGGCTCGATGGCCTGCAACTCGCCCGGCGGCAGAGCCGCTCCGGCGACCGGCGACGGCGCCGGCGGGCGCGCCGCGCCCTTGGCCAGCTCGACGGTCAGCCGGCTGGCGGATTCCGGGCTCATCGCGGCGAGCACCTCCGCCATCTTGCGCGCGTTCATGGCCGTGACGACGGGCACGAGCACGGGGAGTTCGAGCTTTTCGAACACGCGCGCCGCTTCCTTCGGCTTCATCGTCTCGTACATTGTCACCAGGCTGCGCAGGCTCGCGTCCGGCTCCGACTTGGCCGCCGTCCCCTTTGTCTCGATCTCGCGCAGTTCGTTCAGCCGCTGCTCCAGCCTCTTGTCGGCGGCCTTCAGCGCCTCCTCGCGCAGGTCGAGCTCGCGCTGGCGCTGCTCCATCTGCTCGCGCCTCTCGCCGAGCCGTTCGAGCAGGCCGCGCTGGGCCGGCGACACCGCCGGCTTGCTCGGGTCCACCGGCGTGCCGACCGGAGGGGCTTTTGGCTCCTCCTTCGGCGGAGCTGGCGCGGACGCCGTGGAGCCCGTCGTTTCCGGGTCCACCGCCGGCGCGCCCGCGCCCCTTGCGTCGACGAAGACCCGCGAGATGGTCTGGTCCAGCGTCGTGTGCTGGCGCGGGGCGAACGCGATCTCGCCGACCTTCAGAAGCAGCAGGGCCGCCGCCGCGCCGGCGACGGCGGGGAACAGGCGGACGGCGTTGGCCTTCATGCCGCCTCGCTCGCCGGAACGCGGCGCTGCGCGCGCTCGGCCAGCGCCTGGGCCGCGGCCAGCGTCGCGGCCAGCCGCGAGGGCGCAGGCGTCTCGGGCGCGGCCGGCGCGGCGCCGCGGGCGGTCTCGACGATGCGGCCGATGCGGGCGATCACTTCGTCGCCCGACCTGATCTGCGCGGCGAGCGCCACGGACTGGCGCTCGGCCTCGTGCAACTGGCCCGCGATGCTGCGGTCGCAATCGGTGACGACCTGACGCAGTCCGGCGACGGCCCGCTCGGCCTTGTCGGTGGCCGCGACGAGGTCGACGATCGTCTTGCGCATGGCCTGTTCGTCGGCTTTGAGCGCGCGCAGCCTGCGGTCGAGCACGACGGACCAGCCGATGGTCGCCGCCAGCAGCACGCACACCAGGATTTCGATCATCAGCCCGATCATTTGCCGTCCTTCTTCACGGTCGCGCTCGCCTCGTAGGCCGCGAAGGTTGTCTTGGATCGCCGCAGCGGGCGGTTGACGCGGATGGCGATGCGGTCGCCCGCCCTGCCCATGCGGCCGTCCGTCAGCTCCACGTCGCCGCATTTCAGGGTGACGGGGCTGTCGGGGTCCATGTCGAACATCAGGGTGTCGCCCACCGTCAGCGACATGATCTGCCGCAGCGGCAACTGCGTCTCGTGCAGGATGGCGTCGACGGACGCCGTCGCCTGCCAGATCTCGGTGGCGAGGTGGTCTTCCCAGATCGGATCGCGCCCGAACTTCTCGCCCATGAAGCTCTGCAGGAGCATCTCGCGGATGGGCTCGATGGTGGCGTAGGGAAGCAGAATGTCGACCGCTCCGCCGCGTCCCTCCATGTCGATCCGCAGCTGGATCAGGATGGCGGCGTTGGCCGGGCGGGAGATGGAGGCGAAGCGCGGGTTGGTCTCGATGCGGTCGATGGCGAAATGGACCGCCGACAGCGGCTTGAACGCCAGCTCGGTGTCCTGCAGCACGATCTCCAGCAGGCGTCTCACCAGGCTGGTCTCGATGGTCGAGTAGGGGCGGCCGTCGAGGCGGGCCATCGCCGCCGAGCGGCGGCCGCCGAGCAGGACGTCGATGACCGAGTAGGCCAGCGTGGTGTCGACGGTGATGAGGCCGAAATTGTCCCACTCCTCCGCCTTGAACACCGCGAGGATGGTGGGCAGCGGAATGGAGTTGATGTAGTCGCCGAACCGAACCGAAGTGATGTCGGAGAGAGAGACTTCGACGTTGTCCGAGAAGAAGTTGCGCAGGGTCGTCGTCAGCAGCCGGACGAGCCGGTCGAAGACGATCTCCAGCATCGGCAGGCGCTCGTAGGAGACCATCGCCGAGTCGACGATGGCGCGCAGCCCTGTCTGGTTGGTCGCCCCGCCCTCGGGATTGGCGAAGCCGAGCAAATTGTCGATTTCGTCCTGGTTCAGCAGCCGGTCGATCCCGGCGTCGGCCACCACCGGAGCGGCCGCCGCCTCGATCATCGCCGACCACTCGGCCGACATTCCGGAATTGTCCGCCTTGTCGGGCGCGCCGCTCATGGCAATCATCTCTCCTGAAACGAACGACCGAACCGAGTTTGAAATCGTCGGCGGGCCGAGCCCGCCGCGGCGTCACTGAACCAGAATTTCCTTCAACAGAACCGCCTCCACCCGCGCCGGATGAATGGCCACGTTGACCCGCCGCAGCAGCTCTTCCTTGAGCCGATAGACGCCGGCCGAGCCTTCGAGATCGGACGGCCGCAGCTCGCGGGTGTACACCTGGAACGCATCCTCGATGCGCGGCAGCAGCGGCTGCACGTCGGTGACGACCTTGGGGTCGGACACTTCGAGGCTCACCTTCAACTTCAGGTAGCGGGTGCGCTCGACGCCGCCCTGCTGCCCGGGGCTGGTGAGATTCACCGTCATGTCCTTGAGGTCGACATAGGCCACGTGCGCCTTCGGCGCGACGGGTCCGTCATGCGCGGCCTTCGACTTCATGTAGTAGAAGCCGCCGCCCGCGCCGGCCAGCACAACCACCGCCCCCGCGCCGGCGAGAATCAGCTTCTTGCGCCCGCCCGCGGGCTTTTGCGCCTCGCCTTCCGGCGGGGTGGCTTCGCCGGCTTCCGGCTTTGCGACTTTGGGTTTTTTCGCCATAAGCGGGGGACCAAGTCTCGAAAATGTCTGGCTGAAACGGACAAGGCCGAGATTGCGCCAACAGGGTTAACAGTCCTTTAACCGGAGCGGCCCGGGGGCAGATTTTGCCGGGTCGAACCTGCCCGACGGGCGTTTCGACCGGCCCGGCGAGCCGCCGCGATACCGGCCCAAGCCTCTGATCCATTTTAGTTTTTCCAATCGCGCCCCGCGTGGCACGCCCCTTGCGGATGTCTCGTTGCGATGGCCGCGCTGGGGAGCGCCGAGGCCGCCGCGAACGGACAGTCGGCCTCCGGGCCGGCGAAGCGGGAGCCGGACGATGGAGAATGCCCTCCTCATTGGCCTTTCGCGACAGATGGCGCTGTCGCGCGAGCTGGACGTGATCGCCAACAACGTCGCCAACGTGGCGACGACGGGCTTCAAGGCCCGCTCGCTTCGCTTCGAGGAATACCTCGCGCCGGAAGCGAGCGCCGACGCCTTCGCCAAGCCCGACCAGCCTTTGTCCTACGTCGTCGACAAGGCGAGCGGCCTCGACATGAGCGCCGGCCCCCTGGAGATGACGGGCCGCGAGCTCGACGTCGCTCTGCGGGGCCCCGGCGTGTTCGCGGTGCAGACGCCCGAGGGCGAGCGCTACACCCGTAACGGCGCGTTCGAGATCAACGCCGCCGGCGAACTCGTCACCAGCGACGGCTACAAGGTTCTCGGCGACGGCGGGCCGCTGGTCTTCGGCGCCAACGAGACCGCGATCACCTTCGCCGCCGACGGCACCGTCTCCAGCTCCGACGGCGTGAAGGGCCGCCTCAAGCTCCTGCAGGTGAACAGCCCGTCGCAGCTGGAGAATGTCGGCGCGAACATCTACCGCGCGCTGGCGGCCCTGCAGCCCGCCCAGCCCGACGTGCGGGTGCAGGGCGGCGCGGTGGAGCGCTCCAACGTCAACGCGGTGACCGAGATGAGCCGCCTCATCGAGGTCAACCGCGCCTACCAGAGCGTCTCGTCCATGATCCAGCGGAACGATGAGCTGCGCCGCAGCGCCATCGAGAAGCTGGCCGCCCCGCCCGCCTGAGGAGCCCCCAGATGCGCGCCCTTTACACCGCCGCGACCGGGATGGCCGCCCAGGAACTCAACGTCCAGGTCATCTCCAACAACATCGCGAACTCCCGCACCACCGGCTACAAGCGCCAGAAGGCCCAGTTCCAGGACCTGCTCTACGAAACGTTGCGCCGGCCGGGATCCGCCACGTCCGATCAGTCGACCATGGTGCCGTCCGGCGTCCAGATCGGCTCCGGCGTGAAGACGGCGTCCACCGCCCGCGTCATGTCGCAGGGCACGCTGACGGCCACCGAAAAGCAGTACGACGTCGCGGTGCGCGGCGAGGGCTTCTTCCGGGTGCAGATGCCGGACGGGCGAACCGCCTACACGCGCGACGGCTCGTTCGAGCTCGACGGTACGGGCCAGCTCGTCACGCATGACGGCTACCTCGTCGATCCGGCGATCGTCGTGCCGCCGAACGCTACGAACGTCTCGATCAGCGCCGCCGGCCAGGTGCAGGCCACGGTTCCCGGGCAGACCGCCCCGCAGGACCTCGGCACGCTGCAACTCGCCCGCTTCGTCAACAAGTCCGGCCTCGAGTCGATCGGCGACAACCTCTACGTCGAGACGTCCGCCTCCGGCGCGGCGGTGACCGGCAATCCCTCGTCGGAGGGGTTCGGTTCGCTCCAGCAGGCCTATCTGGAAGAGGCGAACGTCAACGCGGTGACGGAGATCTCCTCGCTCATCGCCGCCCAGCGCGCCTACGAAATGAACGCGCGCGTGATCACCGCATCCGACCAGATGCTGTCCTCCACCACCCAGATGTTCCGGGGCTGAGCCATGACCGTCGCGACATTCGCGCTGCGCGCCGCGCTCGGCCTCGCCGCCGCCCTGGCCCCCGCCCTCGCGCTCGCCCAGGGCGCGCCGGCCGTGCGCCCCAACGTCCTGGTCCAGGGCGAAACCGTGCTGCTGGGCGACCTCGTCGACAACGCCGGCGCGGCGGCGCTCTCGCCGGTGTTCCGGGCCCCCGCTCCCGGGCGCTCCGGCACCATCCAGATCGTGCGCGTCATCGAGGCCGCGTCGGCGGCCGGCGTCGGCGGGCTGGACAAGAGCGTCCTGTCGCAGGTCGTGGTCACCCGCGCCGCCCGCCGCGTGGAGAAGGACGAGATCGCCGCCGCGCTCGCCGCGGCGCTCGCCCGCCAGGGGCTCGACCAGGCGGAGATCGCGGTGACGCTGGAGAACGACGACCCGGCGCTCTTCGTCGAAACCGACGCGACGGGCCCGGTCGGCGTGCCGCGCCTCGCCTACGATCCCCGCGCCCAGCGCGTCGAGGCGGAGGTCACGGTCGGCGGCAGCCGCCTGCTGACCCTGCGCCCCGCGCGCGTCAGCGCCAGCGTCGTCGACAGCGTCCCCACGCCCGTGCTGGGGCGCGCCCTGTCGCGGGGCGACGTCCTCCGCGAGGGCGACATCCGCCTGGAGCGCCGCCCCCGCCGCGAAGCGCTCGCCGGCGTGGCGGACGCCGCGTCCCTGGTGGGCAAGGTCGCCAAGGTGCAGTTGTCCGCCGGAGCCATCCTGCGCGACGCGGACCTCGCCCGGCAGACCGTCGTCGACAAGGGCGGCGCCGTGCAGGTCGTGTTCGAGACCGTCGGCCTCAACCTCTCCGCGCGCGGCAAGGCGCTGGAGAGCGGAGCCGTCGGCGACATCGTCGCCGTCCAGAACATCCAGTCCAAGCGCACCTTGCAGGGCACGGTCATCGGCCCCGGCATCGTCAGCGTGATGGCCGCACCCGGCCGGGTCGCGGCCGCCGAAGCTGCAGTGCGCTGATGCCCAGTTCCAGGAGTCCCGTCATGACGACTTCCCTGTCCCGAACCGCCCTCCGCCTCGTCTGCGCCTCGGCGCTCGCCGGCTCTCTCGCCGCCTGCGGCGCGGCGGACCGCCTGTCGCAGGTCGGCAAGGCGCCTTCCCTCTCCGCCATCGAGGACCCGACCGCTTCGCCGGGCTACAAGCCCGTGCAGATGCCGATGCCGACGCCCGAGCCGGTGAACTACGCGCCGAACTCGCTGTGGCGGCAGGGCTCCAAGGCCTTCTTCAAGGACCAGCGCGCCCGGCAGGTGGGCGACCTCGTCACCGTCCGCGTCAAGTTCACCGACAAGGCGAACTTCGACAACGCGAGCAAGAGGTCGCGCCAGAACAGCGAGAACTTCGGGGCGGGCTCCCTGTTCGGCTACGAGGCCGAGCTCGGGTCCGTGCTGCCGGACAACGCCAAGGCCGACGCGCTGCTGGCCGCCAAGTCCGACGCGGCGAGCGCCGGCGCGGGCTCGATCCGCCGCTCGGAAGAGCTGGCGACGAACGTCGCCGCGGTGGTCGTCCAAGCGCTGCCGAACGGCAATCTGGTGGTGGAAGGAAAGCAGGAGATCCGGGTGAACTTCGAGGTTCGCGAACTCATCGTCGCGGGCGTCATCCGGCCGGAGGACATCGAGGCCGACAACACCATCGACTCGACCAAGATCGCCCAGGCCCGCATCGCATATGGCGGGCGCGGCCAGATCACCGACGTGCAGCAGCCGCGCTACGGACAGCAGGTCATGGACATCGTGCTGCCGTTCTGACCCGTTTTCCGGAGATGGCGGGGCGCTCCCCACAAACCGCCGCTCCGGAGCGCCTTCCGATCCCGCTCGGAAGGCGACCTTTCACGACGGGGCGGGGGACATGTCCGCCGCCCCGTCCAGCAACTGGACGTCAGTCGTCGCGATAGACGCGTTCGTTGCGCTCGTGCCGCTCCTGCGCCTCGATGGACAAGGTCGCGATGGGACGCGCCTCGAGGCGCTTCAGGGAGATCGGGTCGCCGGTCTCCTCGCAATAGCCGTAGCTGCCGTCTTCGATCCGCGCCAGGGCGGCGTCGATCTTGGAGATCAGCTTGCGTTGCCGGTCGCGGGCGCGCAGCTCGATGGCGCGATCGGTTTCGGAGGACGCCCGATCCGCCAGATCCGGGTGGTTCTCACTCTCGTTCTGGAGGGCCGCGAGGGTCTCGCGGCTTTCGCGGAGAATTTCTTCCTTCCAAGCCAGAAGCTTGCGGCGGAAATACTCCCGCTGCCGCTCGTTCATGAAAGGCTCATCGTCGGTCGGCCGATAAGCGGCCTCCAAGGTCATGCTCGCCATTGCTGCCTTTTCAAGTTCCCAGCCATTTTCATGGCCTTCGTCCCTTCCCTCAGGCGGCGCGGACTATAGCGATGCGTCAACACGCGGGCAACGATCAATAAATGCCACGGAAGCGGGCATTTCGCCCGTTATTCGCAGCATTTTCGCCACCGTCGTCGCGGTGCGGGATGAGTTTGAGCCGAATCGGAGCCGTTTAGGCTCCCCCGGGTCCGGGCCGGGCCGCGAGCTTCGCCAGTTCGACGCTGGCCCGCAGCTCGATCTGCGCGAGCGCGTCGTCCAGCGCCGGGTCGGCCGTGGCCTCCCGTCGCTCCGATAGCATCTGGCGGATGCGGCCCAGCTCCGCCGGGTCCAGCCGGCCGGACAGGATGGCGACCTTGAGGCGGTCCAGCGCGTCGAGGATGGAATGGCCGCGCCTCGCCGCCCGGCGGCGGCGCGCCAGCGGATCCTCCTCCGCCTGCAACGCGAGCAGGCCGTCCAGGCCCGACAGCGTCACCGGCGCGGCGGTCTGGGCGGACGAAGCTTCTTTGGAAGCATCGATGCTGAAATGTCCCGCCCCCGCCCGTCGTTCGACGGACCGGGCGGGGCCGACTGAAAATCGATTCTCAATACGCATGGCGTGGGCCCCGCTCGCGTCTCAAGCTCCGCCGTCATGGTTAACCGGCGGTTAACAGGCCGGCAGGATTTTCCCCTGCCCGCGCGGAACGGGCCGGCGCGACTGCCCCGCCGGCTGCCCTCCCCGGGAACAAAGCCGCATATTTTCAATCATTTAGCCGGTGGCACGGATTTCGCTGAATGGGACGAGACATCATCCTGGACCCGCCATGCGCAAACCGTCAGCCTTCCGCCTCGCCGCCATCGTTCTCGCGATGTCCGCCGCTCTGGTCGCGGCCTCGGCCGCGTCCGCGATGTCGCGCATCAAGGATCTCGCCGCCGTCGAGGGCGTCCGGCAGAACCAGTTGATCGGCTACGGGCTCGTCGTCGGCCTCAACGGCACCGGCGACACGCTGAACAACTCGCCGTTCACCAAGCAGAGCCTGCAGGCCATGCTGGAACGGCTGGGCGTCAACACGCGCGGGGCCAATCTGCGCACAGCCAACACCGCCGCCGTGATGGTGACGGCGAACTTCCCCGCCTTCGCCACGCAGGGCACGCGTATGGACATCACCGTCTCGGCGCTGGGAGATTCCAAGAGCCTGCAAGGCGGCACGCTGCTCGCGACCCCGCTGCTCGGCGCGGACGGCGAGATCTACGCCGTCGCCCAGGGCTCGGTCGCCATCGCCGGCTTCACGGCGGAGGGCGACGCCGCGAAGATGACGCGGGGCGTGCCCACCGTCGGCCGCATCGCCAACGGCGCGCTCATCGAGCGCGAGGTCAACACCCAGCTCCGCAACCTCAAGCAACTGCGTCTCGCGTTGCGCAATCCGGACTTCACGACATCGCGCCGGATCGCCGCGGCCATCAACGACTTCATGGGCGCCAATACGGCGGAGCCGACCGACCCTTCCACCGTGGTGATCCAGGTTCCGGCGCGCTACGCCGGCAACATGATGCAGCTGATGACCGAGGTCGAGCAGCTGCGGGTCGAGCCCGACCAGAACGCCAAGGTCGTCATCGACGAACGCTCGGGCGTCATCGTGATGGGCAAGGACGTGCGGGTCTCCACCGTGGCGCTGGCGCAGGGCAACCTCACGGTCACCATCACCGAGCAGCCGGTCGTCAGCCAGCCGCAGCCCTTCTCGAACGGCGAGACCGTCGTCGTTCCCCGCACCGGGCTCAAGGTGGACACCGGCGCGGGCAACAAGCTCGCGCTGGTGAAGGAAGGCGTCACCCTGCGCGAGCTGGTGGACGGATTGAACGCTTTGGGCATCGGCCCGCGCGACCTGATCTCCATTCTCCAGGCGATCAAGGCGGCCGGCGCGCTCCAGGCCGAAATCGAGGTGATGTGATGAGCGGCGTCGCCCCTTACTCCTCCGTCGTCCCGGCGAGGGCGACCGCGCCGTCCGCCGGCGCCGACAAGCTCTGGAAGCAGGCCCAGGATTTCGAGACGGTGTTCTTCGAGAACATGCTCGAACACCTCACTTCCGGCCTCGGCGACGACGGGCCGCTCGGCGAAGGCGGCATCGGCGGCGACGTCTATCGCGGCATGCTGTCCCAGCAATATGCCAAGTCGGTCACCGCGGCCGGCGGGGTCGGCATCGCCCAGAACGTCTATCGTGAACTCGTGCGGCTCCAGGAGGGGCGCTGACCATGACCCACACCGCCTCCGAAAGGACATCGCCGAACGTCGCTTCCCCCGCCCAGGCAGCCGAACTCGGCGGGCAGGTGCTCGTGGCCATCCAGCGTCTCGCCGACGTTCTGGACCGCGAGACGACGCTGTTGAAGGACTACCGGCTCCAGGAGGCGCTGGGGCTCTCCGCCGAGAAATCGGAGGCGGCGCGCGTCTACGTGCAGGCGCTGATCCCGGTCAAGGCGAACGCCGTCGCGCTGGGCCGGTGGGCGCCGGACCGCGTCGGGGAGATCCGGCGCGCGCAGGCGAGGCTCGGCGACGTCGTGAGCCTCAACATGACAGTGCTCGCGACGGCGCGCTCGGTGTCCGAGGGCATCCTGCGCAGCCTCGCGGCCGAGGTCGCCGCCCCGCGCACGCTCACCACCTACGGTGCCGCCGGACGGGCCCAGAACGCCACTCGGCCCGTTGCGACGCCTCTCGCCGTGTCGCGCTCTCTCTGAGCGAAATTCCGGCCGAACTACCGGCCGTAATCAAACTTCGACCGCTGTTCCGCGCCGAGGCTTCGGCCGCGGATCCACGGACGTTGGAGGGCCGCTCCGGGCCTCCGCGGCGCCGCGCGCCAATTCCGTAAAATTTGAAACAAATCTCCAACGCGCCCTTAGGCCGACCCGCGCGATGCTGAAGACCGGCGCCACTCTGGCCGCCAGTCGAAGGAACGCGACGATGGACGTTGGCCTCACCTCGAAGCTCGCACCGGCCGCAGGCACGCCCGCCAACGGCCCTGACGCCGCCGCCGCCGGGCGGCTCGCGGCGCGCACCGAGCTGCCGGCGGTCGCCACGGTCCAGCCGGCCGCCGCCGCGCCGTCCCTGAAGCTCGACATTTCCGACACCGGCCGCCGCATCCAGGCGGTCACGGAAGCCGCTGAGCGTCAGCTCCAGCGCGACGTCGAGGTCGACGAGACGACGCGCGAGCCGGTCGTCAAGTACGTCGACCCCGACAGTGGCGTCGTCGTGCGGCAGGTCCCCGAGGCCGAGGCGCTTCGGCTCAAAGCCTATGTCCGCGCGGTGCTCGACGAGTCCGCCCCGGCGCCGGGCGCCCTCGCGCGAAAGGAGGCCTGACGAATGCAGGACTCCCGTCCCGGTCCCCGGGATTGCATCCCCCAGGTAGTGATTTCTCCCAAAGCAATCTAACCGCGAATCGAATGAAGAGCGAGACTGAAGCAAGATAACTTCCGGTTGTTCTCGACGATCTTTGCAATTCAGACGATCTTATATTTCGATTTTTATCGTTTGGAGCCGCTAAAATGGTAACTAGTTCTTATGGTTCTGGCTCGAATAGTCTCCTGGTTCCCCAGTACGGGGGCGCTTCCCAGGAGTATCCAATGCCCCTCGCTATATCTTCGTCCATGGTGGCGAACCTTGTGGCGCTCACCAGCATCAACGACGCTGTCTCGACAACCCAGAACAGGTTGAACTCGGGCCTGGCCGTCGCGTCGGCGTCCGACAACATGGCCGTCTACTTCAAGGCCAAGAGCTACAACCAGAAGGCTGACGACTATAATGTCGTCAACAGCGGCATCACGCAGGCCATCGCCAATATGGACCTCGTCGACAAGGCGCTGGAGAACATGCAGTCCGACCTGAAGAACATCAAGCAGGTCGTCAGCGACGCCAAGGCCAAGGCGGTCACGGTGGTCAAGGCCGCGATCGTGCAGGGCGACATGTCGTACGCGAACGTCGCCGCGGCCGGCGCGGCCCCCGCGCTCAAGGGCAAGATCGTTCAGGACGCGGCCGGTGCCCTCGCGAGCCGTGACAACGCGGCTTTCTTCCAGATCGGCGACGCGTTCGGCGTCACCATGACCGACGCCTCCACGGGCGCCAAGACCACCAAGTACTTCAGGGCCGCCGACCCGGCCACCGCGCTCGGGCTCTCCGGCGACGGCTCCAACACGGGTCTGGCCAACCAGGGCACCAACTTGACGGGCACCACCCCGAACGGCGGCGGCGCCCTGCTGTTCAACGATCTGCAGTCCCTGTCGGACCAGATGCAGAGGGCGTTCGGTCTCGACAACATCAAGATGACGCTGACGCCGGACAACGCAGCCGCGCCGACCAACTACAAGCTGGGCTTCGCCCTGCAGAACACCAATCTGAGCGCGTCCTTCTTCCAGGCGCTCGACGCAGCCGTGGGTCCCGCCGGCAACACGGACGCCGGCGCGATGTTCAACTTCGAGGGGTTGTTCGGCCGCCAGCAGGACGCCGCGGCGACCACCTACGGCACCCGGCCCACCGCGGTGGGCGACAGTATCACCTACGCCACCGGCTTGACCGGCACCGCGACCCCGCCGACCGGCACGGCCTATGGCGCGACGGTGTACGGCGCGGTGGGCGGCTCCGCCGCTGGCTCCGACATCGCCCTTCAGTCCAGGCTCGACGCCTCCATCCTGTTCAAGCAGACGCTCTACGGCCTCGCCAACACGATGAAGGACGCCTACCTGCCTGGCTACTCCAACATTCTGCGCGGCGAGCAGATGAAAGTGAACATGAACGACACCGGCGACGTGAGCCAGATCGTTCAGCTCAGCAAGCCCGTCGATCCGCTGAACCTCGGTTTCGGTGGCTACTCCGACTCGAATGGCAACATCTCGACCACCGTCACCGGCAAGAACTTCAACAACGACGCGGACATGGCCACCGCGCTGACGCAGATCGACGCGGCGGCGAAGACTCTGAGGTCGACGCAGGCGCTTCTCGCGGCGGCCAAGACGGCGATGTCCTCGCGCCTCGACTTCAACAAGTCGTTGCAGACGACCCTCGCCTCCGGCGCGTCCTCGATGACGGCGGCCGATACGACGCTGGAAGCGGCGAACCTCGCCACGCTGACGAACCGTCAGTCCTTCGCCACCAACAACATGGCGATCACCAAGCAGGCCGAGCAGAGCCTCATCCAGTTGCTCCGCTAACCTCTCCAGGCGGGCCCCGGTTCGAGGGCCCGCCCGCTTCTCCCCCGCTTTTCCCCAATGGCCCGCCAAGGCGCACAGAAGTTCGCCGGCGGCCGATCAAGGTTCCGCTCGAAGAATTCGTAGGGAAAACCGCCCTTGAACCAAGCCTCGAAAGCCTACGCGGCCGTCGCGGCGACCGGCCTTCCGACCCGCCGGCTGGAAGCCGCCGCGCTGAGCCGCTGCGCCGCCGACCTGCTGCGCGCCGTCGAGACCGGACCGGACGAGCCGGCTCTGCTGGTGGCCGCGCTGGAACGCAACCGCCACCTCTGGCGCATCTTCCTGACCTGCGTCCAGGAGCCGGACTGCCCGCTCCCCGCCGACCTGCAGAAGGGGCTGACCGCGACGGGCCTGTTCACGCTCAAGCGGACGGCCGAGATCTGCGAGGCCATCCACGCCCGCGAGCCGAAGCCTCTTCGGGAGATGGTCGAGCCGCTGGCGCGCCTCGACCGCGAGCTCGCCCAAGGGCTCGAAGCCCCGGCCTGACGGGCCATCCCCGACACCTCGAATTCCTCGCTTCCAACTCTTTGCATCCACGTCCTGGCGGACATTCCGCCGGGACGTTTTCGCTTCAGGCGGCGGTCCGGTTCGGGTTCCCGCTCCTCGTCCCGGCGAAGCACTGCAACCGTACGGTTCTCGCACCGCTTTTTTCGCCCTAACCGCGCATTTGTTAACTCTCCGGTAAGGTTAACCATCCACTTTGGGTGGTGTAGGCCGGCGTTTCGCCAGGCACGTGCATTTGCGGAGAGGGCGCATGTCGGACATCGTTCTGAGTTCGGGCATTCGGAAGAACCTCCTGGCGTTGCAGGACACGGCTGGCCTGATGAGCGAAACGCAGCAGCGCCTGTCGACCGGCAAGAAGGTCAACTCGGCGCTCGACAACCCCCTCAACTACTTCGTCGCCTCGGGCTTCTCCGCCAAGGCCAACGACCTCTCCCGCCTGCTCGACAGCATCGGCCAGTCGGTCCAGACGCTGCAGGCCGCCAACAACGGAATCACGAGCATTCTCAAGCTCGTGGAAACCGCGCAGGCGACCTGCCGGCAGGTCAAGCAGTCGGCCTCCACCACCGCCAAGCTGTCCTCGACCGTCTCCCTCGCCGCGACCGGCCTCTCGACGCCGCTGACCGGCGGGACGGCGGCGCCGTCGACCTTCGACGCCGGGGACACTGTGGACCTGACGGTGGGCGGTGTGGGGCCGGTTTCGATCGCGATCGCGGCGGGGGACACGATCGGCGACCTGATCGACAAGATCAACATCGACCCGACGCTCAACCCGACCGGCGCGCCGACGGTGCGCGCCTCGCTGAGCGACGGCGGCAACCTCGTCATCGACGCCGTCGGCGGCAGCGCGCTGACCGTCGGGGTGACTAATGCCGGCGGCGGAACCGCCAACACTCTCAACGACTTGTTCGGCACCGCCGTGCCCGCCGGCTCGTCGGCGTCCGGCGTGATCGCGGCGACGACGAACCCCACCCGCACCACGCTCGCCAAGCAGTTCGACGACCTGCTCGCCCAGATCGACCAGCTGGCCAAGGATTCCGGTTATAACGGCGTCAACCTCCTCAATGGAGAGAGCCTCAAGGTCGAGTTCAACGAGGAAAGCACCTCGTTCCTGACGCTCTACGGCGTGTTCCTCGACAGCGCGGGACTTGGCCTTTCCGCCTCGCAGCGCAGTTTCCAGGCCGACAGCGACGTCGATACCGCGCTGGCCCAGTTGAACGCCGCTACCAAGCAGTTGCGCGCCCAGGCCTCCACCTTCGGGGCCAATCTTACCGTCGTCCAGACGCGGCAGGACTTCACCAAGAAGGCGATCCTCACGCTCAATACTGGCGCGGACATGCTGACGCTGGCCGACCAGAACGAGGAAGGCGCCAGCCTGCTCGCCCTGCAGACCCGCCAGGAGCTCTCCACCAACTCGCTCTCGCTCGCAGCCCAGGCCGACCAGAACGTCCTCAAGCTCTTCCGATAACTCGCTTTTTCGGCCGCCGGGCGCGGCCGGCGGAGAGGAAAGCCATGGCCCTCAAGGTCGAGCTCAAGCCGCACGAGCTCATCATCGTCGGCAACGTCGTCATCACCAACAGCGACAGCCGCATCCGCTTCTTCATCGACGGGCACGCGCCGATCCTGCGCGAAAAGGACATCCTGACCGCCGAGACGGCCGACACCCCGGCGAAGAAGATCTACCTGAGCGTGCAGCTCATGTACCTGTCCGACGACATCGGCTCCCACCACGAAGTCTATTTCAACCTTGTTCGGGAATTTCTCGAGGCCGCGCCCACGGCGCTGCCGATCATCTCCGAGATCAATAACCAGATCTTAAGTGGAGACTTCTATAAGGCATTGAAAGTGACCAAAAAATTGATCGATTATGAATTGGAGCTGATGTCTTATGCAGCACGCCGCTAGCGCCTACGCGAAGGTTTCGCGCGAGGCCATCGCTCCCCGCGAGCTGGAGGCCAGCCTTCTCATCAAGGCCGCCGCGCAACTCCAGTACGTCGCCGACGACTTCGACAACCGACTGCCCGGCCTGGACGCCGCACTGAGCTACAATCGCAAGCTGTGGACGGTGCTGGCCGCCTCGGCCGCCGGGCCGGACAATCCGCAGCCCAAGCATATCCGCGAGAACATCGCCAACCTGGCGCTTTTCATCTTCAACAGGACTTTCGCGATCGGTCCCAATTCGGGCCCGCAGAGCCTCGCCATCCTCATCAAGATCAACCGCGACCTCGCCGCCGGCCTGCGCGGCAACGCCGCGTAGTTCCACTGGAAGCGGCCGGAAACCGCCGTCTTCAGGCCCAAACTCCACGCGAAAATTCCGCCTCGATCGCATCTTCCGCGCCTTCGTCCGCCTCGATCGCGACTTCCGGTCGAATTCCGCTCCCGCTCCCCGTCCGTCGCCGCTCTCATATGCCCGCCGGGGCTTCCGGCGGCGCGCGTTTCGTGCTGCAAGGGTCGGCCCTTCCGCAGCCCGGAGACCAATGTGACCGCCTCCGCCGACAGTCCCAGCACCCGCCTCGCCACCCGGCTGTCGTTCTTCGCCGCCGGGTTCGCGCTGGCCTGCTGGGCGCCGCTGGTGCCGTTCGCGAAAGCCAATGTCGGGGCCGACGACGCCATGCTCGGCCTGCTGCTGCTGTGCCTGGGCGTGGGCTCCATCGTCGCCATGCCGCTCACCGGCTGGCTGGCGGCGCGCTGGGGCGGCAAGCCGATGATGCTGGCCGGCGGCTTCGGCCTGGTGCTGTTCTTGCCGGCGCTGGCGGCGGCGACCGGCCCCGCCTGGCTGGCGCTCGCCCTGCTCGGCTTCGGCGCGGCGCTGGGCACGCTCGACGTGGCGATGAACGTCCACGCGGTCGAGGTGGGGCGCGCGGCGCGCCGGCCGCTGATGTCCGGCTTCCACGCGCAGTTCAGCGTCGGCGGCTTCGTCGGCGCGGGCGGCGTCACGCTGGCGCTGTCGGCGGGCGCGTCGCCTTTGGCGGCGGCGCTCGGCGGCGCGGCGGTGGTCGGCGTGGCGATGGCGGTCGCCTGGCCGCGCCTGCTGCGGGCGCGCGGCGGCGAGCCCGCCGCCTTCGTCGCCCCGCGCGGCCACGTGCTGCTGCTGGCGGCGCTGGCGGCGATCTGCTTCCTGGTCGAGGGCGCGGTGCTGGACTGGAGCGCCCTGCTGGTGGTGGAGGCCGGCCTGCTCGCGGCCGCGCAGGGCGGGCTCGGCTACATGCTGTTCGCCGTGGCGATGACGTTCGGCCGGCTGGCGGGAGACCGCGTGGTCGCCGCGCTGGGGGATCGACGCGTGCTGCTGTGGGGCGGCCTGCTGGCCGTTTTGGGCTTCGCGCTGCTGCTCGCCGCGCCGGTGGCGGCGCTGGCGCTGGCCGGTTTCGCGCTCATCGGGCTGGGGGCGTCCAACCTCGTGCCGGTGCTGTTCAGCCTCGCCGGCCGCCAGACGGCGATGCCGGCCGGCATGGCCATCGCGGCGGTCACCACCACCGGCTATGCGGGCGTCCTCGCCGGCCCGGCCGCCATGGGTTTCGCCGCCCACGCCGCCTCCCTCCCCGTCGCCTTCGGCCTCCTCGCCGCCCTCACCGCCCTCGTCCCCCTCGCCTCCCGCCGCGCGGCGCGGGGGTGAGGGAGGGGCGACGCCCCGAATGGTGTGCTGATAGGCCGATGTCCGAGGCGGGCCTCCGGCCCGCCCGTTCCCGGACCGGTGCAGCGAAGCGGAACCGGATCCGGGACCCAGCGCACCATGTCGCGCGTCAGCGCGTCCTGATGGAAAAGACTTGTGAAGCGCCGCTTCGCGGCAGCATCCATGCGCTGGACCCCGGACCTGCCTCCGCTGGCGCTCCGGCATTCCGGGGACGGGCGGACTTTGTCCGCCCTTTGCGCTGGCGCTCCGGCATTCCGGGGACGGGCGGACTTTGTCCGCCCTTTGGGGCCACGCGGGGGGTGAGGCCCCTACCGGCCCACCTTGCCCATGCGGTTCAGGACGGCGCGGGGGATGGCGTAGGATTTGACGACGGCGTCCCAGTTGCGCAGGCCGCAGAGTTCGCGCTGGATCATGAAGGTCCAGGCGCGGTCGGCGGCGGCGTCGAGCAAGGCGGCGCGGGCGGCGTCGACGGCGGGCCCCGCTTCGGCATTGGGAGCGGCCTGCGCGTCGAAGGCGGCGAGGCGCGACAGCGCCAGTTCGAGGCCTCGGCCGAGGTCGCCCAGGGTCTGCGCCTTCTGCTGCGCGATCTCGACCTCGAGCACGTTCACCCCGGTCTGCTGGCGCGCGCCGCCATATAGGCTCTGGGGCATCCGCAACGACATCGGCGTCTCCGTTTCGTGGCCGTCCCCGGCCGGGCGCGCTGAGCGCCCCGGAACAATGAAGTCCCTCCGGCGCGACGTCACGCCTAAATGGCGCTTCGCCCCGCCGCCGCAAGACCGCTGAACGACCTGCTGCCGACCAGGCCCGCCGCCCGCCCCGTGCCGCGCGGCGCCACGCCGGGCCGAGCACCCCGACGAGGGGTCACCGCCCCGGGGCGGTCGCCTTGGAGAGGGATTTCCGAAACGGGGGTCGCCGCGGGCGAGGATGTCTCCGGCGGTGGGCGGATGGGGGAGCTGACGTCACTTTACGTAACGCGACGTTCTGAATGACTTATATCAACGACGGTCCGCGCGAGTGAAGGCTCAATGGCCCAGCGCCGCCGGCCCGGTCGGGCGACGGGCTGCGCGTGCACGGGGTCGTGGACGGGCGTCACGCCCGACAGGAGACGTCAGATGGCATTATCCCTCGCGAGACTCTCGACCGCGTTGGCCGCGGGCCTCATCGTTCTCGGAGCCGGCGGGGCGCGGGCGCAGCAGCCCAAGCCCAACATCCTGCTCATCGTCTCCGACGACACCGGATACGGCGACCTCGGCCCCTATGGCGGCGGCGAGGGACGCGGCATGCCGACGCCCAGCATCGACCGGCTGGCGAACGAGGGCATGACCTTCTTCTCGTTCTACGCCCAGCCGAGCTGCACGCCCGGCCGCGCCGCCATGCAGACCGGCCGCATCCCCAACCGCAGCGGCATGACCACCGTCGCGTTCCAGGGCGAGGGCGGCGGCCTGCCCGCCGCCGAGTGGACGCTGGCCTCCGTGCTCAAGCAGGGCGGCTACAAGACCTACTTCACCGGCAAGTGGCACCTGGGCGAGGCGGACTATGCGCTGCCCAACGCCCAGGGCTACGACGTGATGAAGTATGCCGGGCTCTACCACCTCAACGCCTACACCTATGGCGACGCGACGTGGTTCCCCGACATGGACCCCGATCTGCGCGCCATGTTCCAGCGCATCACCAAGGGCGCGCTCTCCGGCCTCGCCGGACAGCCCGTGGTGGAGGACTTCAAGATCAACGGCCAGTACGTCGACACGCCCACCGTGGACGGAAAGCCGGGCGTGGTCGGCATCCCGTTCTTCGACGGCTATGTCGAGAAGGCGGCGCTGGAGTTCCTCGACGACGCGGCGAAGGGCAGCCAGCCCTTCTTCATCAACGTCAACTTCATGAAGGTCCACCAGCCCAACCTGCCGGCGCCGGAGTTCGACAAGAAGTCGATGTCGAAGTCCAAGTACGCCGACAGCGTCGTCGAGCTGGACACGCGCATCGGCCGCATCATGGACAAATTGCGCGCCACCGGGCTCGATAAGAACACGCTGGTGTTCTACACCACCGACAACGGCGCCTGGCAGGACGTGTATCCCGACGCCGGCTACACGCCGTTCCGCGGCACCAAGGGCACCGTGCGCGACGGCGGCAACCGCGTTCCCGCCATCGCGGTGTGGCCCGGCAAGGTGAAGCCGCAGACCCGGAACCACGACATCGTCGGCGGGCTCGACCTGATGGCGACCTTCGCTTCCGTCGCCGGCCTCAAGCTGCCCGAGAAGGACCGCGCCGGTGAGCCGATCATCTTCGACAGCTTCGACATGTCCCCTGTGCTGCTGGGAACCGGCAAGTCGGCGCGCAAGAGCTGGTTCTACTTCACCGAGAACGAGCTGACGCCCGGCGCCGCCCGCGTCGGCAACTACAAGGCGGTGTTCAACCTGCGCGGCGACGACGGCGCGGCCACCGGCGGTCTGGCGGTCGACAGCAATCTCGGCTGGAAGGGCGCGCAGAAATACGTCGCCACCGTGCCGCAGGTGTTCGACCTCTGGCAGGACCCGCAGGAGCGCTACGACATCTTCATGAACAACTACACCGAGCGCACCTGGACGATGGTCACCATCAGCGGCGCCATCCGCGAGCTGATGCAGACCTACATCAAGTACCCGCCGCGCAAGCAGCAGAGCGAGAGTTACAGCGGCCCGGTGGAGATCTCGCAGTACGAGCGGTTCCAGTGGGTCCGCGAGCAGCTCGGGCGCGAAGGCGTGCGCATCCCGCTGCCGACCGGCAACTGACGCAACAAGCGGCCCCGCCCTCGCGCCGGGGCCGCTCCCCTGGACGCTGGGGAGGGGTCGAGATGTTCCGTTCGATCTTCAGGGCCGGCCTTGCGCTCGCTCTCGTCGCGTTCGCGGCGCTGGCCCCCGCTTCGGCGCAGACCGCCGACCCGCTGGCCTCGTGGAACGACGGCCCGGCCAAGAAGGCCATCGTCGACTTCGTCGCCGCGGTGACCACTCCGGGCGGCCCGGACTTCGTGCCTCCGGCCGAGCGCATCGCCACCTTCGACAATGACGGCACGCTGTGGCCCGAGCAGCCCGTCTACACCCAGCTCGTCTTCGCGCTGGACCGCATCAAGGCGCTGGCGCCCGCCAACCCGGACTGGAAGGACAAGCAGCCCTTCAAGGCCGTGCTGGAGGGCGACATGGCCGCGCTGATGGCGAGCGGCGAGCGCGGCGGCGTCGAGCTGTTGATGGCGAGCCACGCCGGCATGACGGCGGCCGAGTTCTCGCGCATCGTCGAGGACTGGATCGCCAAGGCCCGCCACCCGCGCTTCGATCGGCCCTACACCGACCTCGCCTACAAGCCGATGGTGGAGCTGATGGCCTATCTGCGCGCCAACGGCTTCAAGACCTACATCGTGTCGGGCGGCGGCGTGGAGTTCATGCGGCCGTGGACGGAGCGCGTCTACGGCGTGCCGACCGAGCAGGTGATCGGCTCGATCATCAAGACGCGGTTCCAGATGCGCGACGGCCGGCCGGAGCTGTTCCGCCTGCCGCAGGTCGAGTTCATCGACGACGGCCCCGGCAAGCCGGTCGGCATCGCCGCCCGCATCGGCGCGCGACCGATCGCCGCCTTCGGCAACTCCGACGGCGACATCGAGATGCTGCAATGGGCCACGATGTCCGGCCGCCGAGGCCTGGGCATGCTCATCCACCACACCGACGCGGGACGCGAATACGCCTACGATAACCAGGCGCAGTTCGGCGGCATCGCCAAAGCGCTCGAGGCCGCCGCCGTCAACCGCTGGACGGTGGTGAGCATGAAGGACGACTGGAAGACGATCTTCGCCTTCGACAAGTGAGCGGCGGGGGGCGCGGCGCAAGGCGCGCGCCGCTCCCGCGCCGCGCCCGCGCTTCAGCCCGGCATGCGGCCGAGCTTCGCCTCCGCCAGCCGCGCCCACAGGCTCGCGCCGAGCGGGATCACCGCGTCGTCGAAATCGTAGGCCGGGTTGTGGACTTGGGCCGAGTCGCCGTGCCCGATATTGATGAACGCGCCGGGCCGCGCCTCCAGCATGTAGGAGAAATCCTCCGAGGCGAGGATCAGCGGCTGCTCGCGCGACACCGCGTCGTCGCCCACCAGCGAGGCGGCGACGTCGGCGATGGCCTGCGTCTCGGCGGGGTCGTTGACCACCGGCGCGAAGATCTCGCGGAAGTCGACCTCCGCCGTCGCGCCCAGCCCCGCCGCGACGTTGACCGCGACGCGCTCCAGCCCCCGGCGCAGCACGTCCATGCCGGCATGGCTGAAGCAGCGCGCCGTGCCGCGCATCTGCGCCGAGTCGGGAATGACGTTGTAGGCGTCGCCGGAGTGGATCGCCGTGACGCTGAGCACCGCGTGCTCTGTGGCCGGCACGTTGCGCGCCACGATCGACTGGATCGCCGTGGCGATGTGCGCCGCCGCCAGCACCGGGTCGATCGAGGCCTCCGGCCGCGCCCCGTGCGCGCCGCGCCCGGCGACGTCGATGTCGAAGAACGCGCCGCCCGCCATCATCGCGCCGGGGCGGATGGAGAAGCGGCCCTTGGCCAGGCCCGGCGCGTTGTGCATGCCGAACACGGCGTCGCAGGGAAAGCGCTCGAACAGCCCGTCGGCCAGCATCGCCTTCGCGCCGCCCAGGCCCTCCTCGGCCGGCTGGAAGATGAAATGCACCGTGCCGTCGAAGGCCCGCGTCTCGGCCAGGTAGCGCGCCGCGCCGAGCAGCATGGTCATGTGCCCGTCATGCCCGCAGGCGTGCATCGTGCCGGGCTTCAGCGAGGCCCAGGGCTTGCCGGTGGCCTCGTGGATCGGCAGCGCGTCCATGTCGGAACGCAGGCCGACGCTGCGGTGCGAGTTGCCGTTGCGCAGCACGCCCACGACGCCCGTGCCGCCGATGTTGCGATGCACCTCCACCCCGTACTCGGCGAGCTTCGCCGCCACGATGTCGGACGTGCGGTGCTCCTCGAAGCCGATCTCCGGGTGGGCGTGGAAATCCCGCCGCAGGGCGGCGAGGTCGTCGTGGAAGGCGGCGATGCGGTCGATGACGGTCATGGAATCCTCTGGGGCGAAGCGGGCGCATCATGGCGAAGGCGGGCCGGCCCGCCAAGCGCGGAGCGGCCTCCCCTGCCCGTCAGTCCACCGCGCCCTCGGGCGCGACGAAGCGATCGAGCCGGCCGGCGCCGTCGGCGACCGACGGCCAGTCCTCCGGGAAGTCGATAACGGCGATGGCGGCGGTGGGGAATTTCTTGCGCAGCCGGGCGAAGGCGTAGCGGTCGCCGTGGCCGACGAGGCGGCGCGCCAGGTCGGAGACACCGGGGTTGTGGCCCACCAGCACCAGCGTGCGGACCTTGGCCGGGGCCTCGCGCACCAGCCGCAGCAGGTCGTCGGTCTCGGCGTTGTAGATCGCCGCCTCCTCGCGCGTCTCGACCGGGCCGAGCGCCGGCGCGGCGCGCTCCCAGGTCTGGCGCGTGCGCAGCGCGGGAGACACCAGCGCGAGGTCGGGCAGCAACTGCTCCTCGGCCATCATCCGGCCCATCGCCTCGGCGTCGTCCAGCCCGCGTTGGGCCAGCGCCCGGTCGAAATCCGGCGCCGCGCCGTGCGGCACGGCCTTGGCGTGGCGGAAAATGATGAGACGACGCATGCTGGTGTCCTCCCCACCGGCGCTCCGGGCCGGCGTCCGCCCCTCTTACCTGGCCTCGCGCCGGCTCATGAAGGCGATGCGCTCGAACAGGTGGACGTCCTGCTCGTTCTTGAGCAGCGCGCCGTGCAGCGGGGGAATGAGTTTCTTCGGGTCGCGCTCGCGCAGCGTCTCGGGGCCGATGTCCTCGGCCATCAGCAGCTTCAGCCAGTCGAGCAGTTCGGAGGTCGAGGGCTTCTTCTTCAGCCCGGGCACCTCGCGCACCTCGAAGAACAGGCGCAGCGCCTCGGCGACGAGGCGCTTCTTGAGGCCGGGATAATGCACCTCGACGATCTTCTCCATCGTCTCGACGTCGGGGAAGCGGATGTAGTGGAAGAAGCAGCGGCGCAGGAAGGCGTCCGGCAGATCCTTCTCGTTGTTGGAGGTGATGACGACGATCGGCCGCTTCGCGGCGCGCACCGTCTCGCCGGTCTCGTAGACGTGGAACTCCATGCGGTCGAGCTCGAGCAGCAGGTCGTTCGGGAACTCGATGTCGGCCTTGTCGATCTCGTCGATCAGCAGCACCGGGCGCGCCTCGCTGGCGAACGCCTCCCAGAGCTTGCCGCGCCTGATGTAGTTGGCGATGTCGGAGACGCGCGGGTCGCCGAGCTGGCTGTCGCGCAGGCGCGACACGGCGTCGTACTCGTAGAGGCCCTGCGCCGCGCGGGTGGTCGACTTGACGTGCCAGGTGATCAGCGGCGCGCCCAGCGCGGCGGCGATCTCCTCCGCCAGCACGGACTTGCCGGTGCCGGGCTCGCCCTTCACCAGCAGCGGACGCTCCAGCACGATGGCGGCGTTGACCGCGACTTTCAGGTCGTCCGTGGCGACATAGGACGAGGTGCCGTCGAACCGCATGGCGTCTCCTTCGGGGTTGAGGCGAAGTTAGGCAAGGGCGGCCAAGGCGGCAAGCGGGGACGGGCCCGTCACGCCGCGCCGCGCGCGTCGAGCCATGCCGCCATCCCCGAAGCGGCGGCGTGGCCGGTGGCGAAGCAGGCCTGCAGCAAATAACCGCCGGTGGGGGCCTCCCAGTCCAGCATTTCCCCCGCCACGAACACGCCCGGCAGGCGGCGCAGCATGAAGGCGTCGTCGACCTCCCCGGCCGCCACGCCGCCGGCGGAGGAAATGGCGCGCGCCAGCGGCCGCGTCGCCACGCAGCGCAGCATCACGCCCTTGATGAGCCGGGCGAGGCCGTTGGGCGTCGGCGGCGGCGCATTGCCGCAGGCCTCGCGCACCAGCCCGATGGCGACCGGCGACAGCCCCGCCGCCTTGCGCAGGCGGTTGGTCAGCGACTCGCCCTGGCGGCCGCCGACCGTGCTGGCCGCGAGGCGCTCCACCAGCTCGGCCTCGCGCAGGTCCGGCTTGAGGTCGACATAGAGCCGCGCCTCGCCGGCGGCGGCGATGGCGTCGCGCATGTCGGCGGAGAGCGCGTACACCGCCCCGCCCTCCAAGCCGTGGGCGGTGACGACGAACTCGCCGCGCAGCCGCGTGCGGCCGTGGGTGAGCGCCACGCCCTTCACCGGCGCGCCCGCGAAGCGCTCGCGGAACACCGGCGACCAGTCGACATCGAAGCCGCAATTGGCCGGGACGAAGGGCGACATCGCGACGCCCCTCTCCGCCAGCGCCGGCGTCCACGCGGCGTCGGAGCCCAGCCGCGGCCAGCTCGCGCCGCCCAGCGCCAGCAGCGTGGCGTCGGCCGCGACGCGCTCGCGCGCTCCCGCCTCCGTCTCGAACAGCAGCGCCCCGTCCGCGTCCCAGCCGAGCCAGCGCCGGCGCGGGGCGAGCCGGACGCCCATCCCGTCGAGCCGGCGCAGCCAGGCGCGCAACAAAGGCGAGGCCTTCATGGCGCGCGGGAACACGCGCCCGCTGCTGCCCTCGAAGGTCTCCTGCCCCAGCCCGTTCGCCCACGCCACCAGCTCGGCGGGCGGGAAGGCGCGCACGGCCTCGCGCACCGCCTCCGCCGCCGGCCCGCGATAGCGCGGCAGGAAGGCGTCGAGCGGTTCCGCGTGGGTGAGGTTGAGGCCGCCGCGCCCGGCGATCAGCAGCTTGCGCCCCGGCGAGGGCATGCGGTCGTAGACGGTGACGGCGAAGCGGCCGCCGCCCTGGCGCGCCAGCGTCTCGGCCGCGAAGAGCCCGGCCGGGCCGGCGCCGATGACGGCGATGTGAAACGATGCGGGCATGGAGCCTCCTGCCGCAGCCTGTACAGGATCGCGCCCCGCATGCACAGGCCGCCCCTCGCCAAGGGGCCTCACCTTGACAGGCGCGGCGGGCGGGACCACCTGAGGGACATGGAGGCCTCCGAGGGAATGATCCGCTTCATCGACATCCGCAACGGGGAGGTCCGCGCCGCGCGCCTGCCCGGCTGGGCCGTGGCGCTCGGCGGCGCGGCGGCGCTCGCCGTCGGGCTCGCCGTGCTCGTTCTCGGCGTCGGCCTGCTGCTGGTGCTCGCCCCGATCGCCATCGGCGGCGCGCTGATCGCGCGCTGGCGGCTGAGGAAGGCGCTGCGCGAGGCGCGGACGCTCTACGCCGAGCGCCAGGCGCGCGACGGCGTCATCGAGGGCGATTTCCGCGTCATCGACGACGGCAGGACGGACGACGGCAGCAGGCGCTGACGCTTCGATGCGCGCGGTCTTCGGCCGCGCCTTGCCTTGCCCCCGCCGCGCCGTGCTCTAATCTCGCGCCATGCTTCTGCAGTTCTTCCTCAATCTGCGCCAGGCCAAGGCGCCCGTGACCCTGCCGGAATATCTCACCCTGCTCGAGGGGCTTGAGAAGGACTGCGCGCAGCGTTCCGTCGAGGATTTCTACTTTTTCGCCCGCGCCTGCCTGGTGAAGGACGAGCGCAACCTCGACAAGTTCGACCGCGTCTTCGCCGCCACCTTCAAGGGGCTGGACACGCCCACCGATCCGCTGGAGGACGCCGCCATCCCCGAGGAGTGGCTGCGCTCGCTCGCCGAACGCTTCCTCACCGACGAGGAGAAGGCGAAGATCCAGGCGCTCGGCTGGGACAAGCTCTGGGAGACGCTGCGCGAGCGGCTGCGCGAGCAGAAGGGCCGCCACCAGGGCGGCAGCAAGTGGATCGGCACGGGCGGCACGTCGCCCTTCGGGGCGGACGGCTACAACCCCGAGGGCATCCGCATCGGCCAGGAGAAGAACCGCAATTTCCGCGCCGTGAAGGTGTGGGACCGCCGCGAGTTCAAGGATCTCGACGACACGGTGGAGCTGAACACGCGCACCATCAAGGTGGCGCTGCGCCGGCTGCGCAAGTTCGCCCGCACCGGCGCGGCCGACGAACTCGACCTCGACGCCACGATCCGCGAGACGGCGCATCACGGCTATCTCGACGTGCGGCTGCGGCCGGAGCGGCGCAACGCCGTGAAGGTGCTGCTGTTCCTCGACGTCGGCGGCTCGATGGACTGGCATGTCGGCCAGGTGGAGGAGCTGTTCTCGGCCGCGCGCTCGCAGTTCAAATACCTGGAGCACTTCTATTTCCACAACTGCCTCTACGAGGGCGTGTGGAAGTCCAATCGAAGGCGGCGCGAGGAGCAGACGCCGACCTGGGACATCATCCGCGCCTACCCCGCCGACTATCGCGTCGTCTTCGTCGGCGACGCCTCGATGAGCCCCTACGAGCTGGCCGCTCCCGGCGGCTCGGTGGAGCACTGGAACGAGGAGCCCGGCCAGACGTGGCTCGCCCGCGTCCTCGCCCATTTCCCCCACGCCGCCTGGATCAACCCGACGCCGCAGGCGCACTGGGGCTACACCCACTCCATCCAGATGGTCCGCCAGCTCGTCGCCAACCGCATGTTCCCCCTCAC
This sequence comes from Alsobacter ponti, assembly GCF_024294805.1. Taxonomy (GTDB): domain Bacteria; phylum Pseudomonadota; class Alphaproteobacteria; order Rhizobiales; family Beijerinckiaceae; genus Alsobacter; species Alsobacter ponti. The sequence goes on along the minus strand of NZ_JANCLU010000001.1, from coordinate 445,585 downwards.
GCTGGACGGCCTCGACGCCGCCATGCGCGAGCTGGCGCGATAAAGGGTGGAACGGGCCTCCGGCCCGCCCTTGGGGTTGCGGGCCTCCGGCCCGCCCGTCCCCGGACTGGTGCAGCGAAGCGGAACCAGATCCGGGGTCCAGCGCAATATGTCGCGCGCAGCGCGTCGTTACGGCCTTTTCGATTGAGCGCCGCTTCGCGGCAACATCCATGCGCTGGCCCCCGGATATGCCTCCGCTCACGCTCCGGCATTCCGGGGACGGGCGGACTGGCGTCCGCCCATTGCGGCCGGCGCAAGGTCTTGCCGGCGGCGGGCTTTCGACCCGAGTTGATGGGCCACCACCCAGGCGCATCGAAGCCGCGTCGCGGCCCCTCCTCGTCAGACGGCCTCCGCATCCCTAGATTGAGGCTGGTCCCGGAGTGACGCCGTCCTTGTCTCCCATCTTCGAAATCGTCGACGACGCCCGCATCGCCGCCCGCGCGCTGGGGGATCGGCTTGCCGGCATGCGCCATCCCACGCTGCGGCTGGGCGTCACCGGGCTGTCGCGCTCGGGCAAGACGGTGTTCATCACCGCGCTCGTCCACGCGCTGTCGCGCGGGGCGCGGCTGCCGGTGTTCCGCGCCGCCGCCGAGGGACGCATCAGGCGCGCCTTCCTCACGCCGCAGCCCGACGACGCTGTGCCGCGCTTCGCCTACGAGGACCATCTGGCGGCGCTGGCCGGCCCGGACCGGCGCTGGCCGGAGTCGACGCGCCGCATCGCCGAACTGCGGCTGGTGATCGAATACGAGAGCCGCGGCGGCTGGTTCGCCGGGCCGCGCACGCTCACTCTCGACATCGTCGACTATCCCGGCGAATGGCTGCTCGACCTCGCGCTGCTCGGCAAGGATTTCGCCCGCTGGTCGCGCGACACCGTGGCCGCCTCGCGCGGGCCTGCGCGGCGCGACGTGGCCTCCGAGTTCGTCGCGGCATTGGCCGGCGTCGACCCGGCCGGGCCAGCCGACGAGGAGACCGCGCGCCGCGTCTCCGAGCTGTTCAAGGCCTCGCTCGCCGCCGCCCGGCGCGAGCCCTTCTCGTTCTCCGCCCTGCCGCCCGGCCGCTTCCTGATGCCCGGCGACCTCGAGGGCTCGCCCGCCCTCACCTTCGCGCCGCTCGACCTGCCCGAGGGCTTCGTCGCGCGGTCCGGCTCGCTCGCCGCCATGATGGAGCGTCGCTACGAGGCCTATCGCGACCATGTCGTGCGGCCCTTTTTCCGCGACCATTTCGCGCGGCTCGACCGGCAGGTGGTGCTGGTCGACGCGCTGGCGGCGCTCAACGCCGGGCCTGCCGCCGTGGAGGATTTGCAGACGGCGTTGCAGGAGGTGCTGGAGGCGTTCCGCACCGGGCGCAACTCGCTGCTCAGCCACCTGTTCAGCCCGCGCATCGACCGCGTGCTGTTCGCCGCCACCAAGGCGGACCATCTGCACCACACCAGCCACGACCGGCTGGAGGCGGTGCTCGGCCTGCTCGTCGAGCGCGCCAGGTCGCGCGCCGCCGGGCTCGGCGCCGCCGTCGACCTCGCCGCCGTGGCCTCGGTGCGCGCGACGCGCGAAGCCCGCGTGGCGCACGGGCGCGAGCGCCTGCCGGCCATCGTCGGCACGCCGCTCGCGGGCGAGGTGATCGGCGACCAGCGTTTCGACGGGGAGACCGAGGCCGCCGTGTTCCCCGGAGAGCTGCCGGCCGATCCCGAGCAGGCGCTGGCGCAGGCGGGCGAGACCGAGATGGGCCTGCGCTTCGTGCGCTTCCGCCCGCCGGTGGCCGCGCCGGCCAGCGACGGCAAGCCCGGCCCGCTGCCGCAGATCCGCCTCGACCGCACGCTGGAATTCCTGCTCGGAGACAGGCTCGCATGACCGGCAAGGACACCGCCCACGGGCGCGGCCACAAGGCGCCCCGCGCCTTCCGCCTCGACGACCCCAACGTCGTACTGGCCCCGCGCGGCGTCGAGGCCGAGGCGGCGCGCGGCGGCACCGTGATCACCGAGACGGCCGACCCGGACGCGTTCGACGCCCCGGTCTCGGCCGCGCCGCCGCCGCGCCGCGCCGGGATCGGCTGGGCCTCGCTGCTCTTTTCCGCGCTGTTCGGCCTGTTCACGCTGTGGCTCGTCACCTCGGTCGAGGCTTACGTGTCGGAGCTGCTGGTGCGCCAGCCCGCGCTGGGCTGGCTGGCGCTGGCGCTGGCCGCGCTGGCCGTGCTCTCCATGCTGGCGCTGGCGGCGCGCGAGCTGCGCGGCGTGTGGCGCGCGCGGGCGGTGGCGGCGCTGCGCGACCGCGCCGCGGCGACGCTGGCCAGCGACGACCGCGAGGAAGGCCGCGCCGTGCTCGCCGCGCTCGACGACCTCTACGCCGCGCGGGCCGAGACGGCGCGGGCGCGCGGCCGGCTGGCCGAGACGCGCGACGACATCATCGACGGCGCGGACCTCGTGCGGCTCGCCGAGCGCGAGCTGATGGAGACGCTGGACCGCGAGGCGCGCATGGCGGTGGCCGGCGCGGCGCGGCGCGTCTCGCTCGTCACCGCCATCTCGCCGCGCGCCGCCATCGACCTGATCTTCGTGGCCGCGCAGGCGCTGCGGCTGGTGCGCCGCGTGTCGGAAATCTATGGCGGACGACCGGGGATGCTCGGCTTCCTGCGCCTGCTGCGCGCCGTGGGCGGGCACCTCGCCGTCACCGGCGGCGTCGCGGCGGGCGACAGCCTGGTGCAGCAGGTGCTCGGACACGGCGTCGCGGCGCGGCTGTCGGCGCGGCTCGGCGAAGGCGTGCTGAACGGCCTGCTCACCGCGCGCGTCGGCCTGTCGGCCATCGCCGTGTGCCGGCCTTTGCCCTTCGCGGCGCTGAAGCCGCCGGGCGTCGGCGACGTCGCCGGCTTCCTGCTCGACCGCGAGGGCCCGGCAAAACCTGCCGGGTGAGCCGGCGCGCCGGGCGCTTCCTGCCGCCCGCGCGGACCTACCCCGCCCACCCAAGCCGCTGATTTCGCGGCACATTCCTCGTGGCACGCGGCTTGCGACGCCTCAAGCGACAAGCCGTTCGTCCGGGCCAGGGGGGCCGCGGCGCGGCTCACGAGGATCGTCATGAGCGTATTCGGTGCCATGAACACGGCGGTGGCCGGCCTGCGGGCGCAGTCCTTCGCGCTCGAGAACATCTCCGACAACATCGCGAACTCGCAGACGACGGGCTACAAGCGCGTCGACACGAGCTTCATGGAGCTGGTGCCCGATTTCCCGCTCAACAGCCAGATCGGCGGCTCGGTGATGTCGTTCTCGCGCGGCACCAACACGCTGGCGGGCAACATCACCAGCACCGGCGTCGGCACCAATTTCGCGCTCTCCGGCGAAGGCTACGTGGTGGTGCGCGACCGCGTCTCCTACTCGGCCGGCGTGCCGGTGTTCGCGGCGCAGGACCTGTACACGCGGCGCGGCGATTTCGAGCGCGACAAGAACGGCTACCTCGTCAACGGCGCGGGCAACTACCTCGTGGGCTACGCCGCCGACCCCACCACGGGCGTCATCAGCTCCGGCGCGCCGGACGTGCTGCGCTTCACCGACGACCAGTTCCCGGCCAAGGCGACCTCCTCCATCGAGTACAAGGTCAACCTGCCGAGCTATCCCAAGACCAGCAACGCCAGCACGGCGACCGCCAATTCCGAGCTGATCGTGACGCCCCCCGCCGTTCCCCCGGCGACGGTGGCCTCGAACGCCGAGCAGGCCTTCCTCGACCGCACGGTCTCCGGCGGCAGCATGACCGTCTACGACGACCTCGGCACGCCGATCACCCTGCAGCTGCGCTGGGGCAAGACGGACAGCGTCGCCAATGGCGGCGTCGACACGTGGAACGTCTATTACATGAACGACAGCTCCGCGACGGCGGCCACGGCGCCGGCGGTGACGAAGTGGACCAATCTGGGGACCAACTTCACCTTCGACTCCACGGGCCAGCTCACCTCCGGCTCCACCGCGACGCTGACCGCGCCGACCATCGACGGAACGACGCTCGGCAACATCACGATGAACTTCGGCACGGGCGGGCTGACGCAGTTCGCCGACATCAGCGGCCAGATCAAATCCAACACCGTGCGGCCCGACGGCTACGCCGCCGGCACGCTGGACGGCATCACCATCAACGACTCCGGGCAGATCATGGCCGCCTACTCGAACGGCCAGACGCGCGCCGTGGCGCAGATCGCGGTGGCGCAGTTCAGCGCCGACAACGCGCTGAAGCGCCTCGACGGCGGCGCGTTCGCGGAGACGCTGGAGTCCGGCCCGCCGACCTACGCCAACGCCGGCGTCAGCTTCATCTCCGGCTCGCTGGAGGGCTCCAACACCGACATCGCGGAGGAGTTCTCCAAGATGATCATCACGCAGCAGGCCTACTCGGCCAACACGCGCGTGGTCTCCACCTCGCAGCAGATGTTGCAGGACGCGATCAACATCATCCGCTGACCGCGCCTGACCCCGGAACCCGACGATGAGCCTCGCCTCCGCCCTGTCGAGCACCCTCTCGGGCCTGCGCGCCACGCAGGCCCAGATGGAGATCATCTCGGGCAACGTCGCCAACGCCGACTCGGTGGGCTACTCCCGCCGGGTCGCGGTGCTCAACGAGTCCGTCGCCGACGGCGACGTCAACGGCGTGCGCCTCGGCGGGGCGCAGCGCCTGCTCGACGTGATCCTCCAGCGCGAGTTGCGCGCCGAGAGCGGCGGCTCGGGCTACAGCGCCGCCCGCGCGGCGTTCGCGGACCGGCTGCAATTGCTTTTCGGAACGCCAGGCTCGTCGTCCTCGCTGGACGCGCTCTACAACGCCTTCACGCAGTCGCTCGACACGCTCACCGGCGATCCGTCGAACAGCCTGGCGCGCTCCCGCGTGCTGAGCGCGGCGGGTTCGCTCGCCGACTCGGTCAACGCCATCGCCAACGGCATCCAGCAGCTCCGCATGGACGCCGAGCAGACGATCGGCTCCGACGTGCAGCGCGTCAACGAGCTGCTGGCCGGCATCCAGTCGAGCGACGCCAAGGTGCGGGCCAGCGGCGGCAAGGACCCCGCTCTGCTCGACCAGCGCGACGCGCAGATCAACGAGCTGTCCCGGCTCATCGACGTGAAGGTCGCCGAGGGGGCGGACGGCGGCGTCACCCTGTCCACGCAGGCCGGCCTGACGCTGCTCGACGCCAGCGGCCCGACCAAGCTCTCCTTCGACGGGCGCGGGACTTTGTCGGCGACGAGCCTGCTCGGCGCGGCGACAGGCTCCGGCGTCGGCGCCATCGTCGCCACCTTCCCCGGCGGCGGCACGGCCGACGTGACGGGGCAGAAGCTGATCCGCTCCGGCGAGATCGCCGCCCTGCTGGAGATGCGCGACACCACGCTGGTGGACGCGCAGGCGCAGCTCGACGAGTTCGCCGCGGGGCTCTCCACCGCGCTGTCCAACCGCGCCGTCGCGGGCGCGCCCGTCGCCGGCGGGTTCACCGTCGACATGACCGGCGTGCAGCCCGGCAACGTGCTCACCGTCGACGTCACCACGCCCGGCGGGAGCCAGCGCTACAGCTTCGTCGCGGCGAGCGGGGCACTGCCTTCGGGCGCGACGGCTGACCCCACCGATATCGAGACGCCGATCGACTTCGCCGGCGGCATGGCGGGCGCGGCTTCCGCCATCCAGGCCGCGCTGGGCGCGGGGTTCACGGTCACGCAGGCCGGCGGCGTGCTCACCATCGCCGGCGCGGGCGCGTCCGTCGTGAACGCCGCCTCCGCCTCCATCACCAACACCGGCGCGTCCGGCGCGGGGCCGGAGCTGCCGCTGTTCACCGACGGCGGCGCCGCCTACACGGGCTCGTTCGAAACCGGTTCGCAGAAGACCGGCCTGTCGGCGCGGCTGCGCCTCAACGCCGGGCTGACCGGGCAGGACCTCGTCGTCTACGCCGCCGGCACGCCGGCGGGCGACGCGACTCGGCCCACCTTGCTGCGCGACAGGCTCGCCAGCGCCGCATTCGCCTTCGCCCCGGTCGGCGGCGTCGGCGCGCCGGGCGCGCCCTTCAGCGGCACGGTGGGCGCGTTCCTGCGCCGCGTCGTCGACCAGCAGGGCGCCAACGCCGCCTCCGCGCAGCGGCTGAACGAGGGCCAGCAGGTCGTGCAGGCCTCCATCGAAAGCCGCTTCTCCAAGGCGAGCGGCGTCAGCGTCGACCAGGAACTCTCCAGCCTCGTCCAGGTGCAGAACGCCTACGCCGCCAACGCCCGCATCATGAGCGCCATCAAGGAGATGATGGACGTGCTGATGAGACTGTGAGGCCATCGCCATGACCGTTCTCTGGCCCACCGCCGCCTCCGTGTCGCAGGATTCCGTGCGCACGCGCCAGACCGCCTCGATGTTCACGCAATTGCGCGGGACCGCCGAGGATTTGCAGCGCCAGCTCTCGACCGGCCAGGTCGCCGACACCTGGGCGGGCCTCGGGGCCGACCGCTTCCGCAGCCTCGACCTGCGCGCCCGCCTCGCCAATTTCGACACCTGGTCCGACACGATCTCCAGGACGCAGACGCGCCTGACGCTGATCGACCAGTTCATCGGCCAGATCGACAAGAACCGCACGTCGCTGCGCAACGAGCTTTCGCCCTCCGGGCCCGTCTTTCTGTCGAGCAACCAGACGGTCGGCCAGGACATCGCGCGCAGCCGGCTGAGCGAGGCCATCGACATGCTCAACCAGCAGGTCGACGGCGTCTATTTCTTCGCCGGCCGCGCCAGCGACACCAAGCCCGTGCTGCCGATGGCGACGCTGCTCGACGGCGTCGGCGCGCAGGCGGGGCTGCGCACGCTGATCGACGAGCGGCGGCAGGCGGACCTCGGCACGGGGACGGGCCGCCTCGCGACCTCCATCGCGGGCGCGACGGTGAGCGTGACGGAGGACGCCGCGCCCTTCGGCATGAAGCTCGCGTCCGTCACCTCCAACCTCGCCAACGCGACGACGACCGCGCCCGCCGGCGCGCCGCCCTCCGCCTCCGTGACGCTGGCCGGCGACCCGCGCGACGGCGACACGCTGACCTTCACCTTCAACCTGCCGGACGGCGGCACGACCGACATCGTGCTGACCGCGCGCACCACCGACAACCCCGGCGTCGGCGACGACTTCGCCATCGGCGCGACGCCCGCCGACACCGCCGCCAATCTGAAGGCCGCGCTCGACACGCAGATCGCCCGCAAGGCGGCCACGGCGCTGTCCGCCGCCTCGGCCATGGCGACGGCGCGCGACTTCTTCCGCACCGACGGCACGGCCCCGACGCGCGTCGTCGGGCCGCCTTTCGCCAGCGCCACGGCGACGACCGCCGGCACGGCCGCCGACACGGTGATCTGGTACCGGGGCGACACCAGCGCCGATCCGCGCGCCACGACGACGGCGCGCGTCGACGAGGGCCAGCCGGTCGGCGTCGGCGGGCAGGCCAACGAGCCCGCCTTCGCCGAGACGCTGGCGCAGCTCGCCGTGCTGGCGACCGAGACCTACCCGTCGAGCGACGCCAACCGCGTCGAGCGCTACGGCGAGATGGTGGCGCGGGCGAAGGCGCCCGCCGGCGCGCAGACGCTCCAGGAGATTCAGCAGGACTTCGGCATCGCCTCGGCGCGCGTGGCGACGGCGAAGGCCCGCAACAGGGACACGCAGGGGACGCTGAAGGACGCGCTCTCGGGCATCGAGCAGCCCGACACCAACACCGTCGTCGCCGCCCTGCTCTCCGTGCAGAACCGTTTGCAGGCCAGCTACGAGACGACCTCGATGCTCTCCAAGATGTCGCTGGTGAACTACCTCGGCTAGGCGCGGCAAGCGCGGCTTGCCAAGGCCGCGCCCGGGCCGGATAAGGGTGCGCCCGCCGGAAGCCCGCACGCCATGACAGACGACACCGACGCGCCCGTCTACCGCCAGCGCCCGAAGCCGTTCGGCTTCGAGGTGACGTACCGGCTCGATCCGGCGCATCTGTTCGTCGACACCGGCCGCAAGCAGGAGCGCATCCCCTATGCGCGGATCGTCGCGTGCCGCCTCTCCTACCGCCCGGCCAACGTGACCTCGCAGGGCTACCGCGCGGACTTGCGGATCGAGGACGGCCGCGCGCTGCGGCTCGGCAACCTGTCGTGGAAGACCTATTTCGAGGCCGACCGGCAGGACGACGCCTATCGCGCCTTCATCACCGAGCTGCTGGCGCGCGTCGCCGCGGCGAACCCGAAGCTCGCCTGCGTGGCGGGGCGGCCGTTCTGGATCTGGGCGCTGGGCGCGCTGGCCGGCGCGGCGATGGTGGCGGCGCTCGCGGTCGCTTTCGCCGTGGCGCTGGCCAACGCGGCATGGCCGCTGGCCGGGCTGACCGCCTTGTTCCTCGTCCCGCTGGCGGGACAGGCTTGGGCGATGGCGCGCCGCAACCGGCCGACGCCGTTCGCGCCGCCTTCCATCCCGCCGCTGGTGCTGCCGAAACCCGGCCGGTCGGGCTGAGGATCGACGCGGGATCGGCGCGCCAGGGGACAAACGTCACGGGCGGCCCAAAGGCCGCCCGCGCGCAGGATGATCGATGAGCGCCGCTGGGGCGGCGGCCGCGTCGGCGAGGCTCAGGCCGCCGGGGCTTCCGGCTCACGCACGACCAGCACCGAGCAGTCGGCGTGGCGCACGATGGTGGAGGCGTTCGAACCGAGCAGGTACGTCGCCATGCCGGGGTGGTGCGAGCCGATGACGATGAGGTCGGCCTTCTGCTTGGCGGCCTCGGCCAGCACCTCGTTGTACACCGAGCCCATGCGCACCACGCTGGAGACGCGCTCCTTCGGGAAAGTGAGCGCGGCGGCGATCTCCGCCAGCTTCTTCTCGGCGTCGGACTGCTGCTCCTCGTCGAAGGACGGCGGCACGTATTCCATGAAGGTCACGGGCAGGATGGAGCGGACATAGACGAGAACGATGTTGGCGTCGGTGATCGCCCCGAGCGCGACGGCGCGCTTGAGCGCCGGAGACGAGACTTCCGGCTCGGCGAGATCGACAGGGACGAGAATGGTCTTGAACATGGGGGAATCCTCCTGTGCCCGTGGCGTCAACCTAGGACGCCAGAGGGCGGCGGACGTTGAGGCAAGTCAACCTGCATTCAAGCAAATCCGCCCCGTCGGTTGCGCGGGTCGCCGGCACGAATAAGCCCGCCGCCGGACGGGCGACGGGCTCTCGATAAAAGCGGATGGCGCGGCGGCGGCGCTCAGGCGACGCCGAGCTTCTTCTGCAAATTGGTCGACGACGTCGTGTATTGGAACAGCAGCTTCTTCTCCGGGTAGACGTAGCGGTGCACCTTCTGCGCCGCCAGCGCCGCCTCGTGGAAGCCGGACAGAATGAGCTTCAGCTTGCCGGGATAAGTGTTGATGTCGCCGATGGCGAAGATGCCAGGGGTCGAGGTCTCGAACTTCTCGGTGTCGACCGGGATCAGGTTCTCGTGCAGGTTCAGGCCCCACTCGGCGACCGGCCCGAGCTTCATGGTCAGCCCGAAGAAGGGCAGCATGGCGTCGCAGGCGATCTCGAAGACCGAGCCGTCATTGCCCTTGCACAGCGCGGCCTCCATGCGGCCATCGGCGCCGCGAAGGCCGGAGACCTGCCCGATGCGCAGGTCCATCTCGCCCTTTTCGACCAGCTTGCGCATCCGCTCGACGCTGTGCGGAGCGGCGCGGAACTCGTCGCGCCGGTGCATCAGCGTCACGCGCCTGGCGATGGGCTGCAGGTTGAGCGTCCAGTCGAGCGCGCTGTCGCCGCCGCCGACGATCAGGATGGAACGGTCGCGCAGCGCCTCCATCTTGCGCACGGCGTAGAAGACGCTCTTCTCCTCGAACTCCTCGATGCCGGCGATGGGCGGCTTCTTCGGCTGGAAGGAGCCGCCGCCGGCCGCCACCACCACGCTCTTGCATTCGAAGGTCGTGCCGGCGTCGGTGACGACGCGGAAGCGCGGCGCGACGGGCGTGCCGAGCGGCGTCACCTCCGTCACCATTTGCGACAGGTGAAAGGTCGCGCCGAACGGCTCGATCTGCTTCATCAGATTGTCGACGAGGCCCATGCCGGTGACGATGGGGAAGCCGGGAATGTCGTAGATCGGCTTCTCGGGATAGAGCTCGGCGCACTGCCCGCCCACCTTGGGCAGGATGTCGATGAGGTGGGCCTTGATGTCGAGCAGGCCCAGCTCGAACACCGCGAAAAGCCCCACCGGGCCGGCTCCGATGATGACGACGTCCGTCTCGATGGTCTCGGTCATGTCCTCGCGTCCAATCCTCGGCGCTCGCCATTCAGGGGTCCGGCGGCGCGCCGGCCTTTCGCCGCCGCGCGCCCCCTCTTAATTCAGCAACGCGTATTGGGAAATAGGGGCTAATTACATATATTATACGTAATTAATCAACCCTGCCGCTCGGGGGTGTGGACGACGAGGCCGTCCAGCTCGGGTTTCACCTTGATCTGGCAGGACAGGCGCGAGTTCGGCCGCACGTCGGAGGCGAAGTCGAGCATGTCCTCCTCCATGGCCGCCGGCTCGCCGACCGCAGAGCGCCACTGCTCCTCGACATAGACATGGCAGGTGGCGCAGGCGCACGCGCCGCCGCATTCCGCCTCGATGCCGGGCACGCCGTTGCGCACCGCCGTCTCCATCACCGTCGCGCCGATCTCGGCCTCTACGGTGCGGGACGTTCCCTGGAAATCGACGAAGGTGATCTTGGTCATGGACGATCCGTGCGGATGGGGGCCGGCGACCCGGAAGGGTGAAACGGCGCCTATTTAGGACAGGTTGGGCCGGATGAACAGGAGTGCGAACGGGCTAGAGGCCGCCCGAGGGACCGCCTTCGATTAGCCCCGCGACCACGGCGCGCGCCTCGGCGACCGCGGCGTGCAGCGCCGCGATGGCGTCCATGGCGACCGCCTCCCCCTGCAAGGCGACGGCTTCCAGCCGGCGGGCGGCCTCGGCCACCTGCACCGCGCCCACCGCCATCGCCGAGCCGACGAGCAGGTGCGCGGCGTCCCGGCGCGCCGGACCGGTCGGCGCGTCCCAGATGGCGCGCAGCACGCGGGCGGATTGGTCCAGGAACAGGGAGAGCACGTCGCGCACCACGGCGTCGTCGCCCATGGAGTGCCGCGACAGCAGCGCCATGTCGATCACCGGGCTGGTCGTTCCCGCCGATCCTGGCGTCTTGACCCAATCCATGCCTGTCCCCCGCGAGAAATCGGCTTCGCGTCGCTGCCATAAGCGCTGCAATTGGGGCGCGATCAAGATGTCAGGGCAAGGCTTTGGCCCCGACTTTTGGCCGATAACCGCGCAATCTGGCGTGTGCCGCGCCCCGTGCATAGCCCGCGCTTCACTTCTCCTGAACAAGCCGTTAACGACGTTTTGCGAATAGCCGGGCCGCGGGTTTGAATCCGGAACGGCCCCGACTACACTGCGTCTTGGTTAACCGGGTTTCATCGCCCGGCTCCCCCGCCCGAGGCGACCGGAGGAGCGAAGCCGCGCCACCTGCGCGGACGCCCGACGGTGGGCGGCTTGTTGCGTATCGATGCGAGGCTCCGATGGCCCAGACGAAGACGACGGACCCGACCGAAGCGGCGCTCTCCGCCATCCAGGAAGCGCTCAACCTGACCGACACCGAGGTGGCGGCGGGGAACGGCTCGGGCGGATCGCAGGCGGGCGCCGGCCCGGGCAAGCTGCCCGAGGCGTCGGACGCTCCCCTCTTCGGCGAGGTCAAGGTGGAGCGCCCGCGCGACCGCCGCCGCGACGGCAACGGCGCCGGCGAGCCGCGCCGCCCCGCCCCGGGCCGCCCGGCCAACGACGACCGCCGCGCCGTCGGCGAGATCCTGCAGGCGCTGCAGGTTCGCCCCTCGCGCAAGCCCTTCTTCCTCGCCTTCCTCGTCTCGCTGCTGTGGCTCGGCGCCATCGGCTATTACGCCTGGCGTCACTGGGGCCTCACCTGGATGCCGGGCGAGCCCATCGCCCCGCTGCTGGCGCGCCCGGAGATGGGCGTCGCCGCCTTCGCGGCGCTCGCGCCGATCCTCGTCTTCTTCGTGCTTGCCCAGCTCTTCACCCGCGCCCAGGAAATGCGCCTCGTCGCGCGCTCGATGACGCAGGTGGCCATCCGGCTCGCCGAGCCGGAAGGCGTCGGCGCGGATGCCGTCGTCAGCCTGTCGCACGTCGTGCGCCGCGAGGTCGCCGCCATGGGCGACGGCATCGAGCGCGCCCTCGCCCGCGCCGGCGAGCTGGAGACGCTGGTCCATTCCGAGATCGCCACGCTGGAGCGCGCCTACGGCGAGAACGAAATCCGCATCCGCGCGCTGATCGACGAGCTGGTCACGCAGCGCGAGGCCATCCTCACCAACGCCGACCGGGTGAAGGCCTCGATCAGCGGCTCGCACGAGACGCTGCGCGAGGACCTGGCCAGCGCCGCCACGCGCATCGCCCAGGCCGTCGGCGAGGCCGGAGCGCGCGTCACCCAGACGCTCGGGACCAAGGCCGAGGAGATCACCGGCCAGCTGTCGCGCACCGCCGACCAGATGGTCGGCGAGATCGCCTCGCGCGGCGGCGAGCTCGTCAAGCGGCTCGCCGAGACGAGCGAAGAGGTCAACGCCCGCCTCGGCACGGTAAGCGAGAGCGTCGCGGAGAACCTCGCCCGCACCAGCGCCACGCTGGCCGCCAACCTCAACGACGGCTCCGATCGCGTCACCCGCGCCATCGCCGAGACCGGCCAGGGCGTCGCCGAGGCCATCGCCAGCCGCGCCATGGAGGTCAACGAGACGCTGCGCTCCACCGGCGAGACGCTGTCCGCCGAGCTGGGACAGCGCGGCGACCTCGTCGCGCGCCGCCTGGAGGAGACCGGCGGCGCCGTCGCCGACACCATCACCGGCCGTGGCGAGGAGATCGCCCGCCGCATCGCCGAGACCGGCGACCGCCTGAACGAGACGGTCGGCGCGCAGGGCCGCGACCTCGAGCAGGGGCTGGAGGCCATCGGCCACCGCATCGCGCAGTCCGTGGGCGAGCGCGTCGAGGCGACCCGCGAGGCCTTCGCCGAGAGCGCCGAGACGGCGGCCCGCCTGATCGGCGAGCGCACCGAGGAGACGCAGCGCCGCCTGTCGACGCACGCCCAGGCGGTGCTCGACGACATCACCACCCAGACCGGCCGCATCGAAACCACGCTGCGCGCCTCCGTCGAGGGCCTGGCCGAGACGGTGTCCGTACGCGGCGCCGAGATCGGCCAGTCGCTGGCCCGCACGCTGGAAGCGTTCGAGACCACCGTCGTGCATCGCGGCGGCGAGCTGGACCGCGGCCTCGCCGCGCGCCTTGCCAGCTTCGAGGACACCGTCATCGCCCGTGGCGGCCGCCTGGAGCAGGCGCTGGGCGAGCGCGCCGACGCGCTGGAGCAGACGCTGGCCGGCGCCGCCGCGCGCATCGACGAGCGCATCGAGGCCCGCGCCGCGGCGCTCGACGCCGCGCTGCGCCAGCGCACCGACACGCTCGACGCCGCCCTCGCCGACCGCGCGGGCGAGCTGACCGGCGCTGTCTCCGAGCGCATCGCCAGCTTCGAAACCGCGATGGCGGAGCGCGCCGGCGCGCTGACGCGCGGCATCGAGAGCCAGACCGCCGCCCTTTCCGACACGCTGTCGCGCGGCGCCGCCGCGTTCGAGCGCGGCATCGGCCAGCAGACGCAGGCCCTGGAGCGCACGCTCGAAACGCGCGCCGAGGCCATCGCCGCCGCCGTCGACGCGCGCGCCGCCAGCCTGGACAGCCGCCTCGGCGCGTTCGAGACGAGCCTGGAAGGCCGCGCCGCCGCCGTCGAGAAATCGCTCGGCAAGGCGCTGGAGACTTTCGAGGCCGGCGTCCTCGACAAGGGTTCCGAGCTCGCCAGCCAGCTCACCGAGCGGCTGGAGGGCTTCGAAAAGGCCGTGCTGGACCGCGGCGGCGAGCTCGTCGCCCGCATCTCCTCCGACACCCAGACCTTCACCAACGTGGTCGAGAGCCGCCTCGGCGCGGTCGAGGGGCTGCTGGGCGAAGGCGCGGAAGCCATCGCCTCGCGCGTCGAGGAGCGCGTGCGCGCCGCCTCCGCCGCGATGGCCAGCCAGATCGACGGTTTCGAGGGCCGCGCCCTCAAGTCCGGCGAGCAGGTGGCCCGCACGCTCGAGTCCATCTTCCAGCGCATCGACCAGGGCCTCGACACCCGCGCCAAGATGCTCACCGAGACGCTGGCCGGCCGCACGCTCGAAATCGCCCAGCTGCTGGGCACGGGCGGCAAGGAGCTCACCCAGTCCATCGAGGCCAAGGCCGACGAGGCGGGACGCGCCATCGCCACCCGCACCGAGGCGCTGGCCTCCATGCTGTCGACGCGCGCCGACGCGATCAACGCCACGCTGGGCAACCAGGCGAGCGCCATCGCCGAGACGCTCGACAGCCGCGTCACCCGCTTCGAGGAGCGCGTCGTCAACCGCCTCGACAGCGTCGGCGCGACGCTCAACGAGCGCGCCCGCGCGCTCTCCGACACCATCACCGAAGGCGCGGGGTCCGTGGTCACCGCGCTGGGCGAGCGCACGACGGAGTTCGGCAACCTGTTCGCCAGCTCGGAACGGCAGCTGCGCGAGACGATCGGCGGCGGCGCGGAGGCCATGGCCGGCGCGCTCGCGGCCCGCACTCACGAGCTCGGCTCGCTGTTCGCCGAGTCCGAGCGTCGTCTCGCCGAGACGATCAACGGCGGCGCGACGTCCCTCAGCGGCGCGCTGGACGAGCGCGCGAGCCGGTTCGGCTCGCTGTTCGCGGAGTCCGAGCGCCGTCTGGCCGAGACGATCAACGGCGGCGCGACCTCCCTCACCGGCGCGCTGGACGAGCGCGCGGGCCAGTTCGGCTCGCTGTTCGCCGACTCCGAGCGCCGTCTCGCCGAGACGATCAACGGCGGCGCGGCCTCCCTCTCCGGCGCGCTGGACGAGCGCGCGGGCCAGCTCGGCTCGCTGTTCGCCGACTCCGAGCGCCGCGTCTCCGAGACGCTGGCGCGCGGCACGCAGGACGTCGCCGCCACGCTGCAGCAGCGCGGCGCCGAGTTCGGCACCGCGCTCGAAGCCTCGGCGCAGGCGCTGATCGCGTCCGTGACGGAAGGAACGCAGAACCTCGGGGCGACGCTCACCGAACAGACGCGCTCGCTCGACATCGTCATCAGCCAGAAGGGCGGTCGCCTCGTCGGCGACCTCCAGGCGATCAGCGGCGTCGCCGCCAACCGCCTCGCCACCGGCACGGAAGCCGTGCGCGCCGCCTTCGGCCAGCAGGCCGAGGCTCTGGAGGCGCTGTTCTCCGAAAAGGGCGAGCGCCTCGTCTCGCAGATCGCCGAGCAGGGCCGCGCCGCGGCCGACCGCTTCGCCGAACTCGGCGAGGCGACCACGCTGGGCCTCACCGCCCTGCGCGACACCGCCTCGCAGGGCCTGGCGGAGACGCGCGAGGCCGTGACGCGCGACCTCGCCGAACTGGGCGAAGCCGCCAGCCGCTCCATCGCCGAGGCCAGCCAGGCCGCGACGCAGGAGCTGTCCACCGCCGGCGAAGGCCTGGCGCGCACCCTGGAAGAGCGCGTCGCCGCCGTGTCCGAGGCCCTGCGCGAGCGCAGCGCCACGCTGGCCGGCACGGTGGAGATCTCCACCGCGCAGTTGCAGACCGCCATGGAAGACGGAGCGTCGCGCGCCATCGGCCGGCTCGTCACCACCACCGAGCGCCTGCGCGGCGAGATGGGCGGCAGCCTGGAGCGCATCGTTGGGGCCAGCCAGCAGCTCGAGACGCTGCTGACCGGGGCCGGCGACAATCTCGGCCTCGTCGAGAGCACGCTGGGCGAGCGCCTGGCCGCGTTGCAGGAGGCGATGGCGTCCGTCACCACCGAAGCCAACGCCACGGCCGAACGCGCCTCCGCCCAGGTCGAGGCGCTGCGCAACCTCTCCGAGAGCACGCTGAGCGAGGCCGCGAACCTGTTCGAGCGGCTGGAGCAGCAGGGCCGCTCCGTCGCCTTCGCGACGCGCGATCATGCCCGCACGCTGGCCGACACCACCGCCTCGATGGAAGAGATCGAGCACCGCGTGGCGGCCACCTTCGAGGCCCGCAGGTCCGGCCTCGAGGAGATGCTGGCCGCGATCGCCGAGCGCTCCAAGACCGTCGAGGCCGTGTCGGCCGATTTCAGCCGCCGCATGGACGACGCCCTGCGCGCCGCCGAGGAGCGGGCGCGCCAGCTCGGCACGCTGCTGGAGGAGGCGACCCGCACCGGCGCGGAGCGCTTCACGGAGCAGTTCGAGCACCTGCGCACCGCCTCCGCCGCGGAGCGCGAGCGCACCGCCGCGGCCCTGCGCGCCGTACTGGAGCAGACGCTCACCGAAACCGGCGAGGCGCTGTCCGCCGCCACCGGCCGCTTCCGCGACGCCGCCGGCGAGCTGCGCTCGCTGACGTCCCGCGTGCAGGAGGAACTGGACGCCACCCGCGCCGAGCTGCGCCGGGGCGTGCTGGAAATCCCGCAGGAGACGCAGGACACGACCGCCGCCATGCGCCGCGTCGTGGCCGACCAGATCCGCGCGCTCTCCGAACTCACCGCGCTGGTGCGCCGGTCCGACACGGGCGCCGACGTGGCGCGCGCCGAGGCCGAGCAGCCGCGCCGCGCCGCCTCCGGCGGCGGGGCCGTCGAGACTGCGGCGCAGCCTGCCCAAGTCGCGCCTGCCCCAATCGCGCCTACCCAAGTCGCGCCTGCCCCAATCGCGCCTGCCCCGGCGCTCGCCAAGCCGACGATCACCGTGCAGGCCGCTCCGTCCGTGATGGTGACGCCGCCGCCGCGCGCGGAGACGCCGAACGCTTCGCCGCGTCCCCCGGTGGTGACGGTGAAGGCCACGCCTGCCCGGTCCGAGACGCCGGAGCCGCAGGCCGCCGCGCCGAAGCCCGCGCCTGTCGCCTCCCCTGCCCGCGCTGCCGAGAAGCCGGCCGAGGCCCCGGCCGCGCCGGCCCGCCCGGCGTCCCCGCGCCCCGCCCCGACGCGCGAGGCTTCGGCCGCGCCGCGCAGCGGCAAGTGGCTGTCCGAACTGCTCGCCCGCGCCTCGCGCGACGAGGAGGAGCAGAAGCCGATGCCGACGGTGAACGCGCGCCCGGCCCCGGCCGAGCAGCCCGCGCCCGCTTCGGCTCCGTCCGCCGCGCCTGTGCCGGCCGAGGACCCCGCGCCGGCCGCGCCGGAGGCGGACGCCGCGCGCGCCGCGGTGCCGTCGCTCGGCTCGCTGTCGCGCGAGATCGCCGGCATGGTTCGCCAGGACATGGCCGACCAGATGTGGGCCCGCCACGCCCGCGGCGAGCCGGACGTGTTCACGTCCGAGCTCTACACGGAGATCGGAGCGGCCCGCTTCGAGGACTTCCGCCGCCGCTACGCGCGCGACGCCGCCTTCCGCGAGACGGTAAACGCCTATCTCGACAAGTTCGAGGAGTTGCTGGACGAGATCGTCCCCGGCGACCGCGCCTCGCCGATGTTCCGCTCCGTCATGACGTCGGAGGAAGGCAAGGTCTTCACCATGCTGGCCCACGCCAGCGGCCGCCTCGGCTGAGCCCAAGGCGTCCAGCCAAATAAAAGGGCGCGGAGCCGGGCTCCGCGCCCTTTTTTGTGGTTCGTTCTGGTCCGGTCCGGCCGCGATCCGCGCTCAGGCGCGCGAGCCCACCCAGCGGACGATCTCGGTGAGCATCGGCGTCATCACGCCATCGAGCGTCGTGGCGGCCTGCGGGCCGGCGACCTCCGCCAGCGGCGCCGCGCCGCGAAACACGCGCGAGGCGACGATGCGGCCCGTGTTGTCGACGACCTTGGCGGAAATCTCGATCGCCGCCTGCGCGCCCCCGGCGCGCGTCTCGACGCCGAAGAAACGGATGTCGGCCGCCAGCACGTAGTCGGCCGTCAGGCCCGTGCCGGCGCGGCCCACGGCCTTGCCGGCGTTCTCGAAGCTCTGCACCAGCCGGCTTTGCAGGAGGCGCGGCAGCCGGTCGGACCACTGCGCGCCGCCCAGGAAGCTCGTCGAGCCGTCCTCGCCGCGCACGACGAGGCGGTCGCCTTCCAGCGTCTGCAGCGCGACGGGCTCGGCCACCAGCAATTGCGCGCCGCCCGCCGCCTGCCGCGCCGCGCCGCGCGGCAGCGACAGATCGTAGGTGGCGACCGGCCCCGAGCCGGCGCAGCCGGCGAGCAGAAGCAGCCCGGCGAGGCACGCCCCGGCGCGGGCGATGGCGGAACCCCGGGCGGGGCGGCTTGCGATGGGGCTCGCGGGGCTCGGCTCGTGCATGGCGCGGATGGGGCTCGCGGAGAGGGAGGACGTCGGCGTCACGGGCGCCCACCATATTCGGGGATGGAGGGCTTGGCGCCGAAGATGAGCTGCTGCGGATTGCGCTCCAGGCTGCGCAATGTGCGGCTGAGGTCGCCCAGCGTGCGCTTGCCCTCCTGGGTCAGGCTCTCGAAGTCGCGCAGGCCGGGGCCGGTGATGCGCGACACGCCGGCGGTGATCTCCGCGGTGCGCTTGTCGAGGTTGTCGGCCAGCACGCGGATGGACTTCGCCATGTCGGTGATGCTGTTGAGCGCGCCCTGGGTCTTGTCGGAGCCGAGGAAGTTCTGCGCGCTCGTCAGCACCTCGTCCACCTTGTCGGCGGAGCGGTTGAGCTTGGCGGAGAGCTCCTGCGCGTTGCGGACGATCTCGTCGACCTTGTCCGAGTTGGCGCCGAGCGCCGTGGTGAAGCGGTCGACATTGTCGATGGTGCGCGCCACCTTGGTCCCGTCGACGCCCTTCAGCGCCGCGTCGAGGCTCTTGAGGGCCGAGCCGGCGTCGGCGAGGACGCCGTCGATCCGGTCGCCCGCCTTGTTGAGCTTGGCGGTTAGCTCGTTGGCGTTGCGGATCACCTCGGCGACCTGCTGGTTGTTCTCGCCCAGCGTGGTGCTGAACTTGTCGAGCCCGTCGACGACGCGCGCCACCTTGTCCGGGTCGACGGCCTTGAACGCGGCGGAGGCGTCGCCGATCAGTTCGTCGAGCTTGACCGAGGTGTCGTTGAGCCGGCCGGTCAGCTCGCTGGCATTGCGCACGATGTCGCCGATCTTGTCGCTCTGGTCGGCGACCGAGGAGGTGACCTTGCCGACGTCCGAGACGATCTTGCTCACCTCGGCCGGGTCGATCGCCTTGACCACGCGGTCGAGGCTGTCGGAGAGCTTCTGCAGGTCGACCGCCAGCGAAGCGATCTTGTCGGCCGCGTTGCCGGTCGAGGTCATGAACTGCGCGATGCCCGGCGAGTTCTGCGCCAGCGCGTCCGAGAACGTCTCGATGTTGCGCACGGTGTTGCTGATCGAGCCGGCGTTGTCGGCGAACAGCTGGTCGGCGCGCGTCAGCACGTCGTCGGCCTTCTTGGCGAGGCGCTGGGCGCTCTCCAGCAGATCCTGGAAATCCGAGCGGTCGGCCAGGATCACCGGCGGCTGCTTCGGGTCCTTGCTGACCAGCGGCGGGCTGCCCGGCGCGCCGCCGGTAAGCTGGATGGAGGCCACGCCGGTGAGGCCCGTGAACTCCAGCCGGGCCCGCGTGTCGACGTTCATCGGCGTCGTGGCGTCGATCTCGACCAGCGCGACCACCTTGCTGGGATCGTCCTGGAGCAGGTTGAGGTTGGTGACGGAGCCCACCTGCAAACCGTTGTAGAGCACCTGCCCGCCACGCTGCAGGCCGGAGACCGAGCCGGTGAAGATGATGCGGTACTGCTTCAGCGTCGCCCCGGCGTCCTTGCCGGAGAACCAGAACACGAAGCCGAACGCCGCCGCCACCACCGCCAGCGTGAACAAGCCGATCAGGGCGTAGTTGGCGCGGGTTTCCATGTCAGTGTCGTGCCTCCGCGTCGGCCATCGAGTGCGCCCGCTTGCCGTGGAAATAGCTCTTCAGCCACGGATCGTCGGACTCCAGCATCTCGTCGATGGTTCCGGCCTTCAGGATCTTGCCGTCGCCAAGCGCCGCGATGCGATCGCAAACCGAATAGAGGCTGCCGAGATCGTGCGTTACCATGAAAACGGTGAGCCCCAAAGTCTTCTGAAGGGTCGAGATCAACTCGTCGAAGTCCTGCGCTCCGATGGGGTCGAGGCCGGAGGTCGGCTCGTCGAGGAAGACGATGTCCGGGTCGAGCGCCAAAGCGCGCGCCAGCGCCACGCGCTTGATCATGCCGCCGGAGAGCTCGGACGGCGATTTCTCGCCGACGTCCGGCTTCAGGCCCACCATCTCGAGCTTCAGCATGGCGAGCTCGTCCATCAGCCCGTCCGACAGCTTGAGATATTCGCGCATCGGCACCTGCACGTTCTGCAGGACGCTGAGCGAGGAGAACAGGGCGCCCTGCTGGAACAGCACGCCCCAGCGCCGTTCGACGGCGCGCCGGTCGGCGCGGGACGCCTCGTCGAGGTCGACCCCGAACGTGGTGATCGAGCCGGACTGCTTCGGCGTGAGCCCCAGCACGGTGCGTGTCAGCACCGACTTGCCCGAGCCCGAGGGGCCGATGAAGCCGAGGATCTCGCCCCGCATGATGTCGAGGTTGAGGCCGTTCAGCACCAGGCGGTCGCCGAAGCCCACGACGAGGTCGCGCACGCTGATGAGCGGCTCCCGCTCCGCGTTGCGTCCCGGCTCGTCGCGCTCCGCCGCCATCCGCGCCTCAATACTTGATCGCGGCGAAGAACATGGCGAACAGCCCGTCCACCACGATGACCATGAAGATCGCCTTCACCACCGACGAGGTGACGTGCCGGCCGAGCGACTCGGCCGAGCCCTTCACCGCCAGGCCCTCGATCGAGGCGATGACGCCGATCACCAGCGCCATGAACGGCGCCTTGATGAGACCCACCATGAAGGTGTTGAGCGCGATGGCCGATTGCAGCCGCGACAGGAACACCTCCTTGCCGATGCCGCCATAGATCCACGCCACCACCCCGCCGCCCAGAAGCGCGGCGAGGTCGGCGAGGAAGGTCAGCATGGGCAGCGCCAGCACCAGCGCCAGGATGCGCGGCAGCACCAGCACTTCCATCGGGTCCAGCCCCATGACGCGCAGCGCGTCGATCTCCTCGCGCATCTTCATCGAGCCGATCTCGGCCGTGAAGGCGGAGCCGGACCGGCCGGCGATCATGATGGAGGTCAGCAGCACGCCCAGCTCGCGCAGCACCAGGATGCCGGTGAGGTCGACGACGAAGGCGACCGCGCCGAAACGCCGCAGCTGGAAGATGCCCTGCTGGGCGATGATGCAGCCGACCAGGAACGAGATCAGCGCGATGATCGGCACGCTTTGGAATCCGACCGATTCCAGGTGGAACACCACCGAGGTCATGCGGAAGCGCTTGGGATTGGTCGCCACCCGCCCGATGGCGGCCACCAGCGCGCCGAGGAAGGCGACGCCGCCGACCACGTCGCGGCCGGCATTGACCACCGCCTGCCCGACGTCCGACAGCGTGTTGACGAGCACCGAGCCCCGCGCCCGCTGCTGCGGCGTCAGGTCGTGCCAGGCCGTCTCGTGCAGCAGGATGCGCTGTGGCTCGGTCAGCGCGTCGTACTCGGCCGAGGCCCCCGCCCCGGCCAGGCGCGCCCGCGCGCGGTCGACCACCCACGCGCCCAGCGTGTCGAGCCGGCTGACGCCCGAGAGGTCGAGCACCACGCGCTTCGCGTCCCCGGCCTCGGCGGGCAGCCGATCGCCGGTCTCCTCCACGGCTTCCGCCGCGGCCGCGGTCCACGCGCCCGTCAGCGACAGGCGCAGCGCACCGTCGCTTCGCTCGACTGAGAACCCGGGCGTGTCGTCCATTCGGGCGGCATGGCTCCGTGAGGGATGGTCGGTTGAGGTCGTCGCCTCGCGCTTCTATCGTGAAGCTCCGCCGCGAGTCGGGCAACCGGCGCCGTGCGGGAACCAACAGGAACGCCCGCGTTTTCAGGCTGATGGCGGCCGGCGACGAGGCTCGCGGGCCGTCATCAGCGAAAGGCAGGCCATGAAGCGCAGCCTCACCATCGCCGTCGAGAGCTGGCCCGTGGCGGGCGCCTTCACGATCGCGCGCGGCTCGCGCACCGAGGCCGTGGTCGTCACGGCGACGATCGAGGAAGGCTCGGCGCGCGGGCGCGGCGAGTGCACGCCCTATCCGCGCTACGGCGAGAGCGTCGAGTCGGTGACGGCGGCGATGGAGACGGCGCGCCTGCTGCTGGAGCGCGGCGGCTCCCGCCAGGAGCTGGCGGCGGTGCTGCCCCCCGGCGCGGCCCGCAACGCCCTCGACTGCGCGCTGTGGGACCTCGAGGCCAAGACGGCCGGCATCCCCGCCCACGTCCTCGCGGGCATCGACCGGGTGCGTCCCGCCACCACCGCCTTCACGATCAGCCTCGGCGCGCCGGAGGCGATGGCCGAGGCCGCGCGGCGCGCGGCCGAGCGGCCTATCCTCAAGGTGAAGCTGGGCGGCGGGGCCGAGGACGCCGCGCGCATCGCGGCCGTGCGCGCCGCCGCGCCCGACGCGACGCTGCTGGTCGACGCCAACGAGGGCTGGCGGCCCGACGACCTCGCCCGCCAGATCGCCGCCTGCGTGGCCGCCGGAGTGGAAGTCATCGAGCAGCCGCTGCCCGCCGACGACGACGCCGTGCTGGCCGACATCCCGCATCCGATCCCCATCTGCGCCGACGAAAGCGTGCACGGCGTGCACGGCCTCGCCTCGCTCGCCGGCCGCTACGACGCGGTGAACGTCAAGCTCGACAAGACGGGCGGCCTCACCGAGGCGCTGGAGCTCTCGGCGCAGGCGCGCGAGCTCGGCTTCGGCGTCATGGTCGGCTGCATGCTCGGCACCTCGCTGGCGATGGCCCCCGCCATGCTGCTGACCGGCGGCGCGCGCTTCGTGGACCTCGACGCGCCGCTGCTGCTGGCGCGCGACCGCGAGGACGGGCTGCGCTACGAGGGCAGCGTCGTCTACCCGCCCTCCGCCGCGCTCTGGGGCTGAATCCCCAGCAAAGCGCCGCCGGCCGGCGCGGCGGTGCGGCGAATTGGCTAGTCTGGACTTCGGGCCCGGGCCGATTCGGCCGGGCCGCACGAGCCGTCCGGACCCCGCCATGACCGATGGAGACAGCAAGCCGCCGCTCTCGCCGCAGGACTACGAGGCGATCGAGGCGGCCGTGATGGAGACGGCGCGGGGGCGCTGGTTCCTGTCCGAGTACGCGCGGCGCAACCGCCACGCCGACACGACGACGCTGCTCGCCGCCATCTCGCGCCTCGAGGACACGGTGCGCGAACAGACGCCCCCCTCCGGCGACGCGGCGCGCGACGCGATGCGGCTGCGCCGCGAAATCCGGCTGATGGCCGACACCATCGGGCGCACGCGCGGCGAGATCGCCGCCACCTTCGCCCCTGCCGGGCAGGCCGCCATGGACCCGGGCAGCGCCCTCTACGACGCGCTCGTCGAGTCGGCGGAAGCGTCGCAGCGCGAGGTGTTCGGCGCGGCCGAGCGCGTCCAGGAGATCGCCTGGTTGCTGCGCGAGAGCGGCCAGGCGGGGCCCGCCTGCGACGAACTCGACCGGCGCGCGCTCGACATCTATCGCGCCTCCAGCCAGCACGCGCTCAACTCCGCGCGGGTGCGCAGGCTGATCGGCGTGCTGCGCTTCATCGAGGGCCGGCTGCAGTCGCTCATCAGCGAGCCGGACGCGGCCGGGTCCGCCGCTTCGCCGCGCGCGGAAGCGGCGGCGCTGGTTCCGGAGGAGCAAGGCGGGGTCGTCTTCGTCGAGGACCTCGCGGTCGCCCCGCCGCCGCTGGCGCTGCCGCGCGCTCCGGTTCCGCCCGCGCGGGACACAAGGCCGGAGCCCCGGCCGTCGCCCGCCTTGCGTCCCGCCGAGGCGGACGCGGACCCGCGGCTCCAGCCGTTCGCGGCCATCGACGCGCTCGATCCCGTGCAGAAACTCGCGCTTTTCGTCTGAGCCCGTTCGGGTCATTGTGCCCGCCCGGCCGACCCGCCGGCGCGAGCGGGCTGGCGAGGAACGCTGAACGGAGACTGCCGCATGGATCTGGGAATCGCCGGCCGCAAGGCCATCGTCTGCGCGTCGAGCCGCGGGCTGGGCAAGGGCTGCGCCCGCGCGCTGGCCGAGGCGGGCTGCGACGTCGTCGTCAACGGCCGCAACGAGGCGGTGCTGGCCGCCACGGCGAAGGAGATCGCCGACGCCACCGGACGCAGCGTCATCCCCGTCGTCGCCGACGTGAGCACGCGGGCCGGGCAGGACGCCCTGCTCGCCGCCTGCCCCGAGCCCGACATCCTGGTCAACAACAATGGCGGCCCGCCGCCCAAGGGCTTCCGCGAGATCGGACGCGAGGCGATGCTGGAAGGCGTCGTGCAGAACATGGTGACGCCGATCGAGCTGATCCAGCGCGTCATCGACGGCATGATCGCGCGCCGCTTCGGGCGCATCGTCAACATCACCTCCGCCTCGGTGCGCACGCCGATCACCGGGCTCGACCTCTCGTCGGGCGCCCGCGCCGGGCTCACCGCCTTCCTCGCCGGCGTCGCGCGCGAAGTGGCCGGGGCGAACGTGACGATCAACGCCATCCTGCCCGGCATGTTCGACACGGACCGCCTCTCCAGCGGCACCAGGAAGATGGCCGAGATGCAGGGCATCGACATCGAGACCGCCAAGCGCGAGCGCCTGCGCTCGGTGCCGGCCGGGCGCTTCGGCCAGCCGGACGAGTTCGGCAAGCTCTGCGCCTTCCTGGCCAGCGCGCACGCCGGCTACATCACCGGCCAGAACGTCCTGATCGACGGCGGCGCGTTCCGGTCCGCCTTTTGAAATCGGGCCGGCCCGTCGGGCGGTCATGCGCCCGGCGGGACGCCGGCCCGCGACATTCCCTTTTGCGGATCGCGGGCAATCGTGGTCTTTGGTTTCCCGGCGCGCCGCCGCGCCGGTCTCCCAGCCCGCCCCGCCTCCCCCGCCACGCCCCCGTCCTCCGGTGAACACGCTCCTCGGCATCTTCCTGAAAGTCGCCTCGACCTTCGCCTTCACGGCGATGGCGACGATCATCAAATATGTCAGCGACGCCTATCCGACGGGGCAGATCGTCTTCTTCCGCTCGTTCTTCGCTTTGATCCCGCTGCTCGCCTGGCTCGCCTGGCGGGGCGACCTCATCGAGGCGGTGCGCACCCATCGCCCGTGGGGACATCTGCGCCGCTCGATCTGCGGATCGATGGCGATGTTCTGCGGCTTTACCGCGCTCGGCTATTTGCCCCTGCCGGACGCCACCGCTATCGGCTACGCGACGCCGCTGATGACCACAGCGCTCGCCGCCATCGTGCTCAAGGAGCGGGTGCGGCACTATCGCTGGAGCGCGCTCGTCGTCGGCTTCATCGGCATGCTGGTGATGCTGACGCCCTATTTCGGGGCCGGACACCCCACCCTCTCGTGGAGCGGCGGGCCGGCGCTGGGGGCGCTGTTCGGCCTGCTCGGCACGGTGTTCTCGGCCATCTCGTCCATCGAGGTGCGCAAGCTGTCGCAGGTGGAGAAGACCGGCGCCATCGTCTTCTATTTCTCCTCCACGGCCGCGCTGCTCGGCGCGTCGACCTTCTTCTTCGGCTGGAACTCGCCCAGCCCGCGCGAGGCGACGCTGCTGATCGTGGCCGGCATCTGCGGCGGCGTGGGGCAGATCCTGCTGACGGCGAGCTACCGCTTCGCGCCGGTCTCCGTGATCGCGCCGTTCGACTACATGGCCCTGCTCTGGGCGCTCATCGTCGGCTTCGTGATGTTCAGCGACGTGCCGCAGACCCTGGTGCTGCTCGGCGCCGGGCTGGTGGTGGCGGCCGGCCTGTTCGTCATCTGGCGCGAGCGCCAGCTCGGCATCGAGATGCGCCGCGAACGCGAGGCCGGCTCCCACCGCCAGGCGTGATGCAACCGCCGGTCGGCGCTTCCCGCTTTACATTGCGGCGTTCGTTATTCAAAACAGTTCGGGGCGCGATCGGGGAGACATGGTCATGGGCGTCGAAGGTCGCGACAGGGCCAGGACGATCGACATGGGCGCGCACGCCCTCTCCGGCCAGCTCGGCAAGACCATCCAGCGGCTGCGGAAGGCCTATAATCTCTCGCTTTCGGAGCTCGCCGAGCAGAGCGGCGTGGCGAAATCGATCATCAGCCAGATCGAGCGCAACGAGACGAATCCGACGCTGGCGACCATCTGGCGCCTGTCCCAGGCGCTGGACGTGTCGATCGAGCGCGTTCTGTCTGCCGGACACGAAGAGCCGTTCATCGACAAGACCACCAAGGGCGACACGCCCGTCCTGTTCTCCGACGACGGCAAGGTGCGCCTCGCGATCTTCGGGTGGATCAAGACGGTCGAATGGCTGCAATGGTACGACGTCCACGCCGAGCCGGGCGGCGTGCTGGAGTCCGACCCGCACCAGCGCGGCTCGATCGAAAGCCTGTCGGTGATCGAGGGCGAGTTCGAGGTGCAGGTCGCCGATGTGGTGCAGAAGGCCAAGGCCGGGGAGACGCTGCGCTATCGCTGCGACCGGCACCACATCGTCCGCAACGTCTCCGACAAGCCGGCGCACGCGACGATGGTCTGCATCCTCAAGGCGGCGGTGATGGACTGAGCCGGCCCGGCGCTCAGTTCGCCTTCGGGGCGGCGCTCGGCAGCGGCTTCAGGCTCTTCAGATAGGCGGCCATCGCCTCCCGGTCGCCATCGGACAGCTGGGCGGTGTTGCGCACCACGGCCGCCATCGACCCGCCGACCGAGTCGAACTCCGGCGTGAAGCCGGTCTTCAGCAACTCGACGATGTCGTCGCGCGACCACGACCCGATGCCGCTTTCGTCCGGCGTGATGTTGGGGACCGTGCCGCGGCCCTCGGGATTCGGCCCGCCGGCGTAGCGGCGCGATGCGTCGACGGCGCCCGCGAGGTTGCGGGGCGAGTGGCACTCGGCGCAGTGCCCGGCGGCCTCCACGAGATAGCGGCCCCTGTTCCATTCGGCGTCGTGGGCGGCATCGGGCGCGAGCGGCTTGCCGTCGAGGAAGGCCAGCTTCCACAGGCCGAGCCCCCGCCGCACGGTGAACGGGAACGCCAGGTCGTGCGCCCGCACCTGCCCCGGCGTGGCCGGCAGCGTGCGGATGTAGGCGAAGAGGTCGCCGAGGTCGGCGGCCGTCAGGCGCTGATAGGTGGTGTACGGAAAGGCCGGATAATAATGCCGCCCGTCCGGCGACACGCCCTCGCGCATGGCGCGGATGAATTGCGCCACCGTCCAGCCGCCGATGCCGTCCGTCGGATCGGGCGAGATGTTGGGCGGGTAGAACGACCCGAACGGCGACTTCAGCTCAAGCCCGCCGCCGAGCAGGGTGCGGTCGTCCTGTCCCGGCCGCGCGTGGCAGGAGGAGCAACCTCCCGCGTTGAACAGCGTCCGCCCGTTGTCGAGGTCCGGCGCGCCGGCGCGCGGCGCGTCGCCGCGACCGCGCAACGCGGTGAAGGTGGCGGGGGCAGTGAGCGCCCAGAACGCGGCCGCCCCCAGCACGACGAGCGCCGCCGCGCCGGTGAGCCAGCTCCGGACCCGCATCGCCCCCTCCCCGACTATTTCAGGCGAAACGTCTCGTGGCAGGAGTTGCAGTTCTGCGTGACCTGGCCGAACGCCGTCCGGAACGTGGCGAGGTCGGTCGTGGAGGCCTTCGCCGCCTTGGCGTCGGCCTCGAACTTGGCGATGGCGGCGCGGAACGCGGCCTGGTCTTCCCAGATCTTCGGTCCCGCCTTCGTCTCGCCGGTCTTGCTGTCGGCCGGGAAGAGCGAGGCGAACTTGCTGGTGGTGACGAGATAGGTGTCGAAGACCGACTGCGCCTTCGCGAGGTCGAACGGCGCCTCGCCCTTCGCCATGGCGTTGGCGTCGCGCGTCGCGCGTCCCTGCGCCTTCATCAGCCCCTGGCGCTCGGCGATCGGCTGGACCGCCTGGGCCACGGCGACCGTCGCGATCGTGCAACCGACGCACGCGGCGAGAAGAGTCTTCAACATGCTACTGTCACTCCCACTGAAACGCGCCGGGTGTGGCGCCCCCGGATCACGCTAGCGCGCTTTCATCATGCCGTGTTCTCGCGCACCGCAAAGATGAGCTTGCACCGGGGCAAGATCACCTTTGCGTCAGTGCGGCGTGATCACGCGGCGATCGTCCGCGCCGCGCGGATGGCGGCGAAGACGCGATCCGGCGTCGCCGGCATGTCGAGGTCGCGCGCTCCGTAGGCTCTGTCGAGCGCGTCGACCATGGCGTTCATCACCGCGGGGCACGAGCCGATCGAGCCCGCCTCGCCGGCCCCCTTGATGCCGAGGGGGTTGGTGGTGGACGGCACGTTCTTGGTCTCGAAGTGGAACGACGGCAGGTCGCCGGCGCGCGGCATGCAGTAGTCCATGAAGCTCGCCGTCACCAGCTGCCCGTCGTCGTCGTACACGGTGCGCTCCAGCAGCGCCTGGCCGATGCCCTGCGCCACACCGCCGTGCACCTGGCCGGCGAGCAGCAGCGGGTTCACCGCGATGCCGAAGTCGTCGCAGATCGTGTAGCGCACGATCCGCGTGACGCCGGTCTCGGGGTCGATCTCGACCTCGGCGATGTGGGTGCCGTTGGGATAGGTGGCGTTCGGCGGCACGAACTCGCCCTGGCCCGTGCGCGCCTCTTGCGTCGCGCCCGGCAGGTTGGCGATCTCCTGGAAGGTGATGCGCCGGTCCGTGCCGGCGACACGCACCGCGCCGTCGACGATTTCGAGGTCGCCGACGGACGCCTCCAGCTTCTCGCTGGCGAGGTCCTTGAGCTTCTCGGCGAGGTTGCGGGCGGCGACGTAGGTGGAGACGCCGCCCACCGGGATCGAGCGCGAGCCGCCGGTGCCGTGGCCGGTCTTCACCTGCGCGGTGTCGCCCTGCACGACGCGGATGCGGTCGAGCGGCAGGTCGAGATGCTGCGCGGCGAACTGGGCGTAGGCGGTCGCGTGGCCCTGCCCGTTCGACTGCGTGCCCGAGAAGATCGTCACGCCGCCATCGGTTTCGAGACGCACCTCCACGTCCTCGCCGTCGCCCCAGGCCGTGCATTCGATGTAGGTGGCGAGGCCGATGCCGCGGATCTTCCCGTCCTTCCGGGCGGCCCGGAGACGGTCCTTGAACCCGGCCCAGTCGGCGGCCTCCATGGCGCGCGTCATGTGCTGGTCGAAGTCGCCCGTGTCGTAGGTCCGGTCGGCGATCGGCGTGGTGTAGGGCATCGCGCTCGGCGGGATGAAGTTCTTGCGGCGGATGGCGTCCGGCTTCATGCCCATCTCGCGCGCCGCCCGGTCCACCAGGCGTTCGAGCAGATAGGCGGCCTCCGGCCGGCCCGCGCCGCGATAGGCGTCGACCGGGACGGTGTTGGTGTAGACGCAACGCACGCGCACGAAGATGGCCGGCGTCTTGTAGACGCCCGTCATCATCGTCGCCCCGAGATAGGGAATGTAGGGCCCGAACTGCGAGGCGTAGGCGCCGAGATTTCCGAGGATGTCGAAGCGCATCGCCAGGAACTTGCCCGAGCGGTCCATCGCCACTTCCGCCAGCGCGACGTTGTCGCGGCCCTGAGCGTCGCCGACGAAGTGCTCGGAGCGGTCGGCCACCCACTTCACGGGCCGCTTGAGCAGGCGCGCGGCTTCCACCGCCAGCACGTACTCGCGGTACATGAAGCTCTTGGTGCCGAAGCCGCCGCCGACGTCGCCGGTGACGACGTGGACCTTGGCCGGCTTCACCTTCAGGATCTGGTTGGCCAGCGTGTCGCGCAGGCCGTGCACGCCCTGGCTGGAGGCGGTGAGCTTGTAGGTCTTGGTCTTGGCGTCGTACTCGCCGATGCAGCCGCGCGTCTCCATGTAGTTGGTGACGAGCCGGTTGTTCTCGATCTCGAGCTTCACGACCTTGTCGGCCTTGGCGAAGATGGCGTCGACCTTGGCCTTGTCGCCCATCGACTGGTCGACCGCGACATTGTTCGGCTGCTGCGGCCACACGGCCGGCGAGCCCTTCTCGATGGCATGGCGCATGTCGACGGCGGCGGGCAGCGTCTCGTAGTCGACGCCGATCGCCTCGGCCGCGTCGCGGGCGTTGAGCGCCGTGTCGGCGACGATGAAGGCCACCGCGTCGCCCACGTGCTTGACCACGCCCTTGGCGAGCACCGGGATGTGCGCCACGTGGCTCTGGGACCCGTCGGAATTGGCGAGCGGGGCGAGGCAGGGCACGTCGCCCAGATGGGTCAGGTCGTCCGCCGTCAGCACAAGCCGCACGCCCTTCATGCCGCGGGCGGTGTCGAGGTCGGTGAAGCGGAAGCGCGCGTGGGCGTGGGGGCTGCGCAGCACCACGCCGACGAGCGTCTTCTCCGGCACGACGTCGTCGGTGTAGCGGCCTCCGCCAGTCAGGAAGCGCTGGTCCTCGACACGGCGGATCGGCTGGCCGATCCCGAATTTCTTCACGGACATGGAGTTTCCTCGACTGCGTTATGGTTCTGGCGTTCTGGAGATGCGGCTAGGCGGGAGCGGAGACTAGGCCGGCGCGGGCGCGGCGTGTAGCCCCGGCGCGCCGGTCGGCGATGCGGCCGGCGCAAGGCTGGCTGCGTCAGGCGCCCGTCTCGACGGGACCGCCCTGCGCGACCCAGTCCAGGAATCCCCCCGCGTAATGGGCGTCGACGGGCACGCCGGCGTCCTGGGCCTGCGCGGCCGCCTTCATCGAGCGGTTGCCGGAGCGGCACGAGAAGACGATGCGACGGCCGGCCGCGTCGGGCAACTCGGCGGCGTCGAAGCTCGACAGCGGCATCAGGATGGAGCCGGGAATGTGCCCGGCCTCCCACTCGTTGGGCTCGCGCACGTCGACGAGCAGGATGGAGTTGTCCGCCAGTCCCTTGCGGATGTCCTCGACGCCGAGGTTCTCGACGCGCGGCTTCTGGCCAAATCCGAACATGCAGCGACTCCGTTCCGCTCCCGGGGATGCGGGACTTTAGTGCAAGCCGCGAGGCGGTGGGAACGGGTTTTTCGAATCCCCTTCCGGGAAGGCATTTCGCCTAATTCCCGCCGCATATGCGGCAGGGCGTCGCAGGGCGGCAAAATCCCGCCTTAATGGCGATTCCGTACGGAACTGGTCCTTCGAGGAGACGTTGGCGACACGAACCGGGCGGAGACCTCGCGATGACGGCCGCGAATGGCCTGAACGATTGGCTGAAGAGGGGAGGACTCGCGGCTCCGCAGATCGGAGCGGCGATGGCTGGGCCCTTGGCCGCGACGGTGGGCCTGCGCGAGTTCCCTCGCGGTTCGCGCTCGGCCGGACAGGGCCGAGCTGCCGAAATTCGGATGGAAGCGCCGGGGAAGCCGCTACTCGCCGACCGCCCGCATCAGGGGCATGTGTTCGCCGATGGCGCTGCGCCACTGGGCCTCGGAGGACAGGTCCTCGTTCGGCCCCGCGATGGCGAGCAACTCGGCCAGGCGGTTTCGGGCGCGGTTGACGCGGCTCTTCATGGTGCCGACGGCGCAGCCGCAGATCTCGGCGGCTTCCTCGTAGGACATGCCGGACGCGCCGACCAGGATCAGCGCCTCGCGCTGGTCCGGCGAGAGCTGGCCCATCGCCTCGCGGAAGTCGAGGAAATCCATGTGGGCGTTCTGGGACGGGGCCGAAGCGAGCCGGCCCGCGATCTGCCCTTCCGGATCCGCCACCTCGCGCCGCCGCTTGCGGTACTCGGAGTAGAACAGGTTGCGCAGGATCGTGAAGAGCCACGCCGACATGTTCGTGCCCTCGGTGAACGACCCGAGGTTGCTCCACGCCTTGACCAGCGTTTCCTGCACCAGGTCGTCCGCTCGATCGATGTTGCCGGACAGCGACATCGCGAACGCGCGGAGGCTCGGAATGGCTGCGAGCAGTTCGGCCTTGATGCCGCTGCTGATGCTGCTCATTCGCTTTCTCCCGTCGACTTGTCGAGCTTTTCCATCAGTTCCCGAAAGCGGTCGGGAACGGGTTGGCTGAGGAGGTCGTCGTAGATGGCGCGAAGCTGGCGCCCGATGTGGTCTTGTACGTTTGGCTGGAGTGCGGGGGGGGCGCGCTCAGTCTCGGTTTCGTTGGGCGCCGCCGGCTGTGTCGGCTGCGCGCTCCTGCGTTGGTTCATCGCCACCCTCCGGGATCCGCCCGCCTGAAGCTGTGCGGGCGCTCTGGCTCATAACGTTTCCGAAGCTGCCGAGTTCCGGCGGAGACGGAACCTTTTTTTCGCCCTAACGTTGTGGCTGGGTAGAATTCACTCGCGTGTCGCGGTGATCGGGGGAGCTTCATGCCCATCTCACAGGCCATTGCGCCGCATTTGCCCTATCTGCGGCGCTTCGCCCGCGCGCTCACAGGCAACCAACGTATCGGCGACATCTACGTGCAGGCGGCGCTGGAGAGCATCGTCGCCGACCCGTCCCGCCTCGATCCGGCGGGAGAGGTGCGGCTGTCGTTATATCGCATCCTGCTGGACGTGTGGCGCTCCGTGCCGATCAACGCCCAGGTCGACCCCGCCCTCCCCCCCGCCGAGGTCGGCGCGCTGAAGAGCCTCGACGCGGTTACGCCGCGCTCGCGCATCGCGTTCCTCCTGCGCTCGCTGGAGGGCATGACCAACGCCGAGGTCGCCAAGGTTCTGGAATGCAGCCTCGATGAGGCCAACGGTCTCGTCGAGGAAGCCGGGCGCGAGATCGCCAACCAGATCAAGACGGACGTCCTGATCATCGAGGACGAGCCGCTGATCGCGCTCGACCTGCAGTCGCTGGTGGAAGACCTCGGCCATCGCGTCGTCGACGTCGCGCGCACCCACAAGGAAGCGGTAGCCGCGATCGCCAGGCTGACGCCGGGACTCATTCTCGCGGACATTCAGCTCGCCGACGGCAGCTCGGGCCTGGAGGCGGTCAACGAGATCCTCGGCATGCTCGAAGTGCCGGTGATCTTCATCACCGCCTACCCGGAGCGGTTCCTCACCGGCATGCGCCCCGAGCCTGCTTTCCTGATCACCAAGCCGTTCCTCACCGACACGGTGAAGGCGGTGATCAGCCAGGCGCTGTTCTTCCAGCGCAAGGCGCATCGCGCCGAATCCGTCACTGCCTGATCGATCGGGACGCCCATGCGAAAAGGGCCGGCGCGAGCCGGCCCTTTTTGCGTCCGGCGCTGCCCGTCACATCCGTCCGGTCAGCAGCAGGATCAGGATGATCAGGAAGACGACGCCGAGAATGCCCGACGGGGCATAGCCCCAGCCGCGGCTGTACGGCCACGCCGGAACGGCGCCGATCAGCAGCAGGATCAGGATGATGAGCAGGATAGTACCGATAGTCATGGATGCCTCCTGTGCCGGGCGGACCGGCCGCCCCTGCGGCGGTCGCTCGGCCCGTATCGAATTTCAAAGCAAAACCAATCCACTAGCGAAGCGATAACGCGGCCGCTGAAGCGAAGGTTCCTTGGAGGGCCACAATCCGGCCCAAGTCGCGATTCCCGGGCGCGGAATCAAAGGACCCGCAGGGCTGAGCCGCTGCGGGTCCCAAGGCATGATCCGATCGGGCGGGAGGGGGCACAGACACCCAGACCATGCCTTGCGTGAGAAGAACGGACCCGCGCCCGGCAGGTTCCTGAACGCCGCCGAAAAAACCGGCGGCGCCCCTATCGCGTCGCGGCCTCGCCCGCCGCCGGCGCGAGCGACGCCACGACCCGGCGCATGCCGTCCGGCGCGCCGGAGGTCGGAGCCGGGCTGGAGGGCCCTGGAACCGACGCGGCCGGAGCCTGCGCCGGAGCGCACAGATCCGCCGAGCGCGTCAGCCGGCGCACCGTCGGGAGCTGCGCCGTTTCCCGGACGTCGACGCTAAGGCGCGGCTGAGGGGCCGGCGGCGTGCCGCCGATGCGCGCGGCAGTCAACATCGGCGGGGCGAAGAAGGCGGAAACCGCCACGGCGAAGGCCGCCGTCGGCAAGAGTCGCGACAATGTCATGGGCGCGTTCCTGGCTACGGAAGGGGTCGAAATGCGTGAGCCCCGAAGCTCCCTACCAACGCTCGCGGCCTTGCCGGGTTCCGAATCTCGTTCGCACAAAAGTCATGCAGAGGACGGCGTCCGGTCCCGCGCAGGCGGGGAAGGCAGCTGCAGCGCCACCGGAATTCGGGGCTCACGACTTGGGCGTCGGCCCATCGGGCGGCGGGCCCTCGGGAGCCGGGCGCTCGACGTCACCGCGACGGGGCTGCGCGCCCTCCTCCCCCGACGGATCGGCGGGCGGTGGCGCGCGGCCCTCCTGATCGATGTCGTCGGTCGCGTCGTCCGGACCGGGGGCGTCGCCCTGCGGCTGGCGAGGGTCGCGCGGACCCAGCCGGGACGGCTCCGCTGCGGCGGGTCGTGGACAGTCTGAAGGGCCATGACGTTTCCTCCCATCGACGGTCGGGACACCGGAACCACCGTACTCGCCGCGGCGTTCCTCGGCACCTCATTCACAGGAGCACCATCATGGCCGTCAAAACGATGCAGGATCTCTTTGTCCATACGCTCGGCGATATCTATTACGCCGAGAACCAAATCCTGAAGGCGCTCCCGAAAATGGTGGAGAAGGCGCAGTCGGAAGAGCTGAAGGAAGCCTTCCAGCAGCACCTCGAGGAGACGCGCGAACAGGTGCAGCGTCTCGAGAAGGTGTTCGCCATCGTCAAGCAGCCCGTGAAGGGCGAGCGCTGCGACGCCATCGAGGGCATCATCAAGGAAGCCGAGTCGCTGATCCAGGAGATCGAGGACGACGAGGTCCGCGACGCCGGCATGCTGGCCGCCGCGCAGGCCGTCGAGCACTACGAAATCTCCCGCTACGGCACGCTGATCGCGTGGGCCGAGGAACTGGAGATGGACGACGCCATCGACCTGCTCGAACAGACCCTCGACGAGGAGAAGAACGCCGACCGTCTTCTCACCGAAATCGCGGAAGGCGACGTCAACGAAGACGCCATGTAACACGCGCCGCAACCCGAACGGGGCCGGCCGGGGAAACCCGCGCCGGCCCTCTTTTTTGCGCCCGCCGCCCCGGCTGCCGCGCCGGAACCGCCCCTCTCGCACCGAGTTCTCCGAGGCGGGTGTTCCGGGGGGCAGGCCCGCAATCCAGTCAACCGGAGTCGAACCGTGAAAACCATCCTGTCCGCCGCCGCCGTCGCGGCCATCGCCTTTTCCACCTTCCCCGCCATGGCGCAGTCCGCCGCGACCAAGCCCGCGGTGGCGGCCGCGGCGGTCGACGCCAAGGCTTTCGTCTCGACCGTCGCGAACTCCAACAAGTTCGAGATCGAATCGAGCCGCGTCGCGCTGCAGAAGTCGAAGCGCGAGGACGTGAAGCGCTTCGCGCAGATGATGATCGACGATCACACCAAGGCCGAGCAGGAGTTCGTCCAGGCGGTCAAGGCCGCCAACGAGCAGCTGCCCGACACGTCCAAGCTCGACGCGCAGCACGAGGCGACGCTGAACCGCGTCAACGCCGCGACGAACTTCGACAAGGACTACATCGCCGCGCAGCTCAAGGCGCATACCGACGCCGTGGCGCTGTTCAAGACCTACTCGATGAGCGGCGAGAGCGCGCCCCTGAAGCAGTTCGCCGCGAAGCTGCTTCCGGACCTGCAGAAGCATCTCGATGCGGTCCAGAAGCTGTCGACCTCCAACACCACCGGCGCGAAGGCGCACAAGGCCACCAAGGCCAAGGGCTGATCTCCCCTAAGGGCTGATCTCCCCTAAGGGCTGATCTCCCCAGGAGCTGAACCCCAAAAACAAAAGCGCCGGCGCAATCACTTGCGCCGGCGCTGTCTTGCGGCCTCGCGGCCGAACGAGTCTCAGTAGTAATTGCAGACGCGGCGGCCCCAGCCGTCGTAGTAGCAGTCGCCATAGCGCCGGGGCGTCGTCGCCGCGCCCAGGATGGCGCCGCCGGCCGCGCCGATCGCGCCGCCCGCGAGCGCGCCGCCCGCCTTGCCCGTCGCCAGCCCGCCGACGACGGCGCCGGTCGCGCCTCCCAGCGCGGCTCCCGTCAGGGCCCGGTTGTCGGCTTCGGTCTGGGCGCACGCGCCCAGCGAGAGTGCGACAGACGCCGCCAGCACGATCTTCCTCATCCGAGTTTCCTCCTTCGCGGTCGGGCCCCAGCCCGTGTGCCGGGGAACGTACGAGGCAGGCGTTGGTTGCCGGGCCGCGCCGGCCGGCGCACGCCCACAATTCGAGGCGACGCGGAAACAAAACAAAGCGTAAGCGCCACGGAACTCATGGCGAAGCCCGCGCGTTGCGCAAGTCTACAAGCCAGAGGAGCCTCGCGAATGGCAGACAAGCAGCAGAGGTCCAATCGGGGCTTCGCCTCGATGGACGAAAGCAAGCAGCGCGAAATCGCCCGCAAGGGCGGTGAGAGCGTGCCCAACGAGAAGCGCAGCTTCTCGCGCGATCCGAAGCTCGCTGCCGAAGCCGGCCGCAAGGGCGGCCGCAGCGTCGCCCCTGAGGCCCGCAGCTTCTCCCGCGACCCGAAGCTCGCCGCCGAGGCGGGGCGCAAGGGCGGAGAGGCCTCGCATCGGCGCGACCCGCAGGGCGGCAGCCGGGGCTGACGCCCCGGGAGCGCGAACGATTGACGCGCGTGCCCCGCATGCGCGTCGAAGCCTGACAAGAAAAGATCGAAGACAGGGAGGTCCGGGACGCGAATCGCGTCCCGGAGCGCCGAGAAGACGGGGAAGACGACGGGACTGAGCGGCGGCCGTCAGCCGCCCGCCGCCATGGCTCCTTCCCGCGTGGCCGGCTCGCCGGCCTGGATCCGCTGGAACGTGGCGAGCGCCTGCCCCACCACCTGGTCCATGTTGTAGTAGCGATACGTCGCCAACCGCCCGACGAACCAGACGTCCGGAGTGGCCCGCGCGAGCGCTTCGTACTGCTTGTAGAGCTCGGCGTTCTTCGGCATCGGGATCGGATAGTAGGGATCGCCCGACGCGCGCGGGTACTCGTAGGTCAGGCTCGTCTTGGGATGGCTCTGGCCCGTGAGGTGCTTGTACTCGGTGACGCGCGTGTAGTCCTCGGTCTGCGGGTAGTTCACCACCGCCACCTTCTGGAACCACTCCTGGTCGAGCGTGACGTGCTTGAACTCCAGCGACCGGTAGGGAAGCTTCCCGAACCGGAAGTCGAAGAACTCGTCGACCGGGCCGGTGTAGATCACCCGGCGGTGCGGCACGAGGTCGCGGATCTCCTGGTAGCTCGTCTGGGTCATCACCTTGATGTTGGGGTGATCCAGCATCCGCTCGAACATGCGCGTGTAGCCGTGCAGCGGCATGAACTGGAACGTGTCGCCGAAGTAGCGGTCGTCCCGGTTGGTCCGCACCGGCACCCGCGCCGTCACCGACTTGTCGAGCTGCGAGGGGTCGAGCCCCCACTGCTTGCGCGTATAGCCGCGGAAGAACTTTTCGTAGAGATCGCGGCCGACGCGGCCGACCACCACGTCCTCGGACGTGCGGACCTCCGCAGCGGGCTCGGCGCGCGAGGCGAAGAAGTCCTCAACCTGGTCCTCCGTGAGGGACAGGCCGTAGAGCCCGTTCACCGTGTCGAGGTTGATGGGGATGGGCAGCAGCTGGCCGTCCACCATCGCCAGCACGCGATGCTCGTAGAACCGCCACTGCGTGAACTGCGAGAGGTGATCGAAGATCGCCTGCGAGTTGGTGTGGAAGATGTGCGGACCGTACTGGTGGATCAGCAGCCCGGCCTCGTCATGCCGGTCATAGGCGTTGCCGCCGATGTGGGGCCGCTTGTCGATGACGAGAACCCTGTCCCCGCGCACCTTCGCCAGGCGCTCCGCGAGCGTGCTGCCCGCGAAGCCGGCGCCGACGATCAGCCAATCAAACATGGACCGCGCCTTCCGCCGTCGCCGCGGGACGCTGGCCGCGTCGCTCGCCGGCCGCGCTCTTGGCCAGCACGACGTCGCGCATCATCTTCTGCATGGAAGCCCAGGTCTTGTCCCACGATCCGGCCGCGAGATGCCGGTCGACCTTGGCCAGCCACGCCTCGCGTGGCCGCTCCATCAGCATCGCAGCCTTGTCGACGAAGTCCCGCGGCCCGTCGGCGATCTCCACGAGGCCGTTGTCGCCATAGGGCCGAACCACGTCGCGGATCGCCGTGGAGACCACCGGCGCGCCGGCGGCCAGGAACTCGGGCGTTTTCGTCGGGCTGATGAACCGCGTGGCCTCGTTCAGCGCGAACGGCATGATGCCGACATCCCACCCCGCGAGGTAGTCCGGCAGGCGCTGGTAGTCCTTGCCGCCGAGCCAATGAATGTTGTCGCGACGGGGCAGCGAAGCCGGGTCGATCTTCACCACCGGCCCGAGCATGACGAAGTGCCAGTCCGGACGCAGCCCCGCCGCCTCGGCCACGAGCTCGACATCCATGCGCTCGTCGATGACGCCGAAGAAGCCGAGACGGGGATGCGGAATCGAAGCCTGGTCGGCCGGGTCTTCGCGGCCCTCGCGGCGAGCGCGGGCGAAATGGGCCGCGTCGATGCTGGACGGGAAAGCATGGACGCTGCGGTGGCGGCCCTTCTTGGCCTCGTACAGGCTGACGCCGCCCGTGAACACGAGATCGGCCTGCTTGAACAGCCGCCGCTCCATCAGCGGCAGCAGGACGGGAGCGTTCTTGAACGCGGTGAGCTCGTCCATGCAGTCATAGACGACGACCTTGGCCGTGAGGTGCGAGCTGAAGGCCATCGCCATCGGCGAGTAATACCAGAGCGCGGAAGGCTGGCCCGTTTCGGCCAGCATGGCGTCGAGCAGCTTGCGCTGCGCCGCCATCGTGCCGCGTTCGCTCAGGCCCTCCGGCAACACGGGCGTCGCGACCGTGACGCCGCCGCCCTTCGCCGCCATGTCGAGCCGGGGCTCGGCGATGGCCTCCACGATGGGCTCCTCGAAGACGATGACGCGGTACGTCCTCGCCGCGCGGCTCAGCAGATGCTGCGGCCGCTGCCAGACGAAATCCCATCGCAAATGTGAAAAGCAAAGGAACAGGGGCTTGGGGTGGGCGATTGCACGAAGGGAAAGGCTGCTGCTGGAACCGGGCGGTGTCGCGCTATGCATGGCTGACCACTGTCCTTATTCAAAAAAAGATTGCACGCCCAGGCGCACGGCGCCTGCGTTTACGAGCTCTCGGAAAGCCGGAAGCGTTGATCCCGGACGAGCGGGCTTGGAGTTAACGTCGCCGCCGGAGCGAAGTTCCCGGCCGAACAGCCCCGCACTCGGGCCAAAGCGAAGCGGAAAAACGGCCTCATCGCGACCGTCCACATCCTTACCAAAGCAAGCTTGAACTTCGCCATGTCATTGAAAAGCCGCAAGATTTCTGTGTCTGGCCGGGTTTACACGGATGGCCTCGAGCGCCGTGGACCGCTATTCGTCGATTGACCGAAGGGAACCTTGGCCGTTGCGACACGTTGAGCACTTCCAGGAGGCGGCAATGATGATTGCGGCACGGCGGCCCGGCCACTGGGCCTGGCGCCACGGCGAGCTCCCGCCAGAGTGTCCTCCCTGCCTGAACAAGACGGTGCGCTGCGCCGGCGGTCACGCCGTGGGCAAGCTTGTCGATCTCGTGATCGACGACGCGACCGGCCGCGTCCTGTTCGCCGTGGTCTGCTTCGGCAGCATGCCGCGCGTGGGCGACGACTGCCGCGTCATTCCTTTCGAAACGTGCCGGCACGACCCCTCGAGCGACTGCATCACCGTGTCCCTGCCCCGCGAGACGCTGCGCGACGCGCCGATCTATTTGCCGGATCACGAGGCGATGGACGACGACTGGTGGGTGCGGGTCGACGCCTACTACCAGGCCCACCGCTCCTGAGGGACGCGCCCCGCGCGACCGACGCCTCTCCCCCCTTCCGCACACGACACTCCGCCGGGATCCGTTCATGACTTCCGAAATCTGCCTCGATGGCCAGTGGGACTTCCTGTACGTCGCCGACGACCGGCAGGTGGAGCCGGTGACGGTGCGCCGGATCGCCGTGCCGGGCCCCTGGCAGGCGCAGTTCCCGGATCTGCGCATGCGCGCCGGCATCGGCATCTACCGGCGCGAGTTCGACGTTCCGGTGGGCTTCAAGTCCGGCCGCCTGTTCCTGCACTTCGGGGCGGTGTTCCACCATACCAAGGCATGGCTCAACGGCACGCCGATCGGCGAGCACCGCGGCGGCTTCCTGCCCTTCGCTTTCGACGTCAGCGAGTACCTCGTCGAGGGCCGCAACGAATTGAAGGTCCGCGTCGAGAGCCCCACCGACAACCCCGCCGCGTTCCCGGAAGCGCCCTTCGCGGAGATCCCGTTCGGCAAGCAGAGCTGGTACGGCCCGCTCTCCGGGATCTGGCAGTCGGTGACGATCCAGCGGCGCAATCCGGACCATATGTCGCGGCTGCGCATCGCTTCCGACCTGGGAACGGGGGAGGTCCGCGCCACCGTGTTCTTCCATCGCGCGCTGGCCGCCCAGCACACGCTGAAGCTGCGGGTGGTCGGACCCGATGGCCGCGTGGCGGCGTCCGCGTCCGAGCCGGTGATGCCGGGAGACGAGGAGTTCTCGCTGGTCCTGACCGTCCCCGACGTGCGCCCCTGGTCGCCCGAGAAGCCGAACCTCTACCGTCTCGAGGCGTCGCTCGACCGGGACGGCGCGGTCCTCGACGAGAAGAGCGACCGCTTCGGCTTCCGCACGGTCGAGACGCGCAACGGCCGCATCTACCTCAACGGCGAGCCGATCTTCCTGCGCGCCGCGCTGGACCAGGACTACTACCCCGACACGATCTGCACAGTCCCCTCGGTGGAGTTCCTCGAGGACCAGTTCCGCAAGGCGAAGGAGCTGGGCCTGAACTGCCTGCGCTGCCACATCAAGGCGGCCGATCCCCGCTATTACGAGGTCGCCGACCGCATCGGCCTGCTGATCTGGACCGAGCTGCCGAATGGCGGCCTGTCGACGGAGCGCTCCCGCCAGCGCAAGGAAACGCTGCTGAAGGGCATTGTCGACAGGGACGGCAACCACCCTTCCATCATCATCTGGACGATCATCAACGAGAACTGGGGCGTCGACCTCGTCCACGACGGCGACCATCGCGCCTGGCTGAAGCGCACCTATGCGTGGCTGAAGGCCTACGATCCCTCGCGCCTCGTGGTCGACAACTCGCCGCTGGCGCCCAGCTTCCACGTCGAGACGGACATCGCGGACTACCACTTCTACGCCGCCTTCCCCGACAACAGGCGGGCCTGGGACGCCTTCGTCGACGAACTGGCGAGCCGCGCGTCCTGGCTCTACAGCCCGGAGGGAGACGCCGTAATCCGCGGCAGCGAGCCGCTGATGTGCTCGGAGTTCGGCAACTGGGGCCTGCCCCACCCCGACGACCTGCGCGACGCCGACGGACGCGAGCCCTGGTGGTTCGAGACCGGCCACGACTGGGGCGAGGGCGTGATGTACGCCCACGGCATCGAGAACCGCTTCGCCGACTGGAGCCTCGACCGCGTGTTCGGCGACCTGCGCGGCTTCGTCGTGGCCGCGCAGTGGCAGCAGTACCGGGCGTTGAAATACGAGATCGAGACGATGCGCCGCCGGCCGGCGCTCGGCGGCTATGTCATCACCGAGTTCACCGACGCCCATTGGGAGTCGAACGGCTTGCTCGACATGCGCCGGAATCCGCGCGTCTTCCACGGCGAGTTCGCGCGCATCAACGCCGACACCGTCGTGGTGCCGCGCTGGGAGCGCATGTCGTACTGGTCGGGCGAGACGATGAACATCGACCTCACGGTCGCCCACGGCGCCGGCCCCGTGCTGGACGGCTGCCGCGTGGAGCTCAGCATTGACGGAGAGTCGGCCCGCAGCTGGGCCGTGCCGGCGCTCCCGCCGGGCGAGGTGGCGGACATCGGCGTGGTCGGCGTTCAGCTTCCCGACGCAACTTCGGCGCGCGGCGTGGCGCTCGACTTCCGCCTCGTCGACGACGAGGGAACGGTTCTCGCCGAGAACCGCATCGCGCCCGCGCTGCATCCCCGCCCTTCGGGCGGCGCGCTCGCCGACGTGGTCGTGTGGTCGCCGGAAGCCGACATCCGCGAGCGCCTCGCCCTGCTCGGCTATCGGCTGGCCCCCTCGATGCGGGAAGCGGAACTCGTGGTCGCTACGGAAGTGGACCGCGCCATCGTGGCGTGGGTGCGCGAGGGCGGCCGCCTCGTCTACCTGCCGACCGGCGAGGGCCAGCTCTACCCGTTCTTCCCGCACTGGCAGAACGTCCGGGTCGTGGCCCGCGACGGCACGCTGTGGGCGGGCGACTGGGCGTCGACCTTCGCCTGGCTGGTGCGCAGCGGAGCTTTCGCGGATTTCCCCGGCGGCCCGCTGATCGATGAGACGTTCGATCGCGTCATTCCCACCCATGTCATGGTGGGCTGCAACCTGCTCGACTTCCACTCCCGCGTTCACGCCGGCATGGTCATCGGGTGGATCCACAAGCCCGTCGCGCTGTCGGTCGAGCGCGCCTACGGCAAGGGCAAGTTCGTCGCGTCGACTTTCCGGGTGCTCCGCGATCGCGCCGGCG
Source organism: Alsobacter ponti (assembly GCF_024294805.1). Classification (GTDB taxonomy): domain Bacteria; phylum Pseudomonadota; class Alphaproteobacteria; order Rhizobiales; family Beijerinckiaceae; genus Alsobacter; species Alsobacter ponti. Next base: position 403,074 of record NZ_JANCLU010000001.1, on the reverse strand, counting down.
AAGATCCGACCGCCACGCTGCTCCTGCATCGGCTGATCGGGCTTGCGGCCGCCCGCATGGCGGCCCACGCCAACGACGAGGAGGCCGCCTGACCCCTGAGCCCCGGCGCGCCGGGTGACGGCGCGACCTCGGCCGACAGGTTGGATTCAGCGGCGGCGGTCCCGCGCCCCGGAGCGGACGGGAACAGGGCGCGGATCGTCGGCCGGCGCGGTGGACAACATGGCCCCGGTCGCAAGGCTCACGCACCCCATCAGCAGGAGCATGACCGCCATCGCGCCGCCCTCCGTGGTGGCCGCGATGCTGCGCAGCCCGCTCACGTCGAGCACGAGGATGGCGGCGACGAAGGCAAAGCCGATGACCGCGCCCAGCCCGAAATTCATCCCGACGAAACGGGCGATCCTCTTCCGGTCGTCCATGACAAGCGCTCCGCGTGAGACCTGCCCGACAACGGAGAGCCGCGAACGCTGTTCCCGGTGAGTCAAATTGTCGCCGTTTGTATGCGCGTCCCGCTGTTGGAACGCGGCGCGGCCTGGGCCGTTGACAGACCGAAAGCGGCGCTGCGCGCCGGCCGGCGGGACTGACATGGCCGTAGCCCCCTTCTTCATGTTCGCGACCGGGATCGAGAACAGCCAGCCGACCATCCACGGCGGGGCCACCCGCGTCGATGAAATGGAGAAGTGCGGACATTACGAGCACTGGCGCGAGGACTTTGCGCTCGTTTCGGAAATCGGCGTCAAGATGCTGCGCTACGGACCGCCCTACTACCGCGTCAATCCCGCCGCCGACCGCTATGACTGGAGCTTCACCGACGAGGCCTTCGAGGAAATTCGCCGGCTCGGCATCGTGCCGATCGTCGACCTCTGCCACTTCGGCGTGCCCGACTGGATCGGCAATTTCCAGAACCCCGACTTTCCGGGCGCGTTCGCCAAGTACGCCCGCGCCTTCGCGGAACGCTACCCTTGGGTTCAGCTCTATACGCCGGTGAACGAGATGTTCATCTGCGCCACCTTCTCGGCGGCCTATGGATGGTGGAACGAGCAGCTGACCGGCGACGGGCCATTCGTGACGGCGCTGAAGACCATCGTGAAGGCCAACGTGCTCGCCATGCACGCCATCCTCGACGTGCGGCCGGACGCGATTTTCGTGCAGAGCGAGTCGTCGGAATATTTCCACGCCGAAGGCCCTTCGGCCATCGCCCATGCCGAGACGATGAACTCCCGGCGCTTTCTCTCGCTGGACCTGAACTACGGCATCCGCGTCAACTCGGACATGTACGAGTTCCTGCTCGACAACGGCATGACGCGGGCCGAGTACGCGTTCTTCATGAACAACACCCTCAAGCATCACTGCATCATGGGGAACGACTACTACGTCACCAACGAGCACCGCGTGATGGCCGACGGCTCCACCCGCGCCGCCATGGAGGTGTTCGGCTACAACGAGATCACCCGCCAGTACTACGACCGCTACCGCCTGCCCGTGATGCACACCGAGACCAACATCTCGCAGGGCAAGCTTGGCGACGAGGCGGTGAACTGGCTTTGGAAGCAGTGGGCCAACGTGCTGCGCGTTCGCAACAGCGGCGTGCCCATCGTGGGCTTCACCTGGTACTCGCTGACCGACCAGGTCGACTGGGACACGGCGCTTCGGGAGCCCAACGGTCGCGTCAACCCGCTCGGCCTCTACGACCTCGACCGCAAGATCCGGCCGGTGGGGCGCGCCTACCGCAAGCTCATCGAGGACTGGAACACGGTGCTTCCTGCCCAGAGCGTGTGCCTCGGCGTGCCGCTGGTGATGCCTGAGTCCACCGACGATCAGTGGGCCGTGGAGCGCCGCGAGCAGTTCCGCGAGCAGCGGGAAGCCCGACGCCGCGCCAACGAGGGCGCGGTCAGCACGAACCCCTGACTCAGCCGGCCCATATCTTCATCGGCCGCGGGGCGTCGCCCGGCTTGCTCAGATAGGTGTCGGGCACCTCGAGCCGCCACACCAGCCCCTCGGAAGCAAGGTCGAGCGTCGCCGCGCCGCCGAGGCCTCGCGGCACCAGGCGCTCCAGCACGGCATGGCCAAAACCCTTCCGCTCTGGCCGCTGCACCGCCGGGCCGCCGCGCTCCACCCACTCGAAGTGGAAGCGGCCTTCGCCCGGCCCCGTGGTTCGCCACCAGGTGACGAAGACCCGGCCCTTGTCGTCGGACAGCGCGCCGTACCGCGCCGAGTTGGTGGACAGTTCGTGCAGGGCAAGGCCGATCTGCTGCGCCGCTTCCGGCTCGAGCAGCAATTCGGGCCCGTCCAGCACGATCCGCGTTCCGATCACGTCGCTGTAGTGATCGAGTTGCGAGCGGACCAATTCCGCGACGAGGGCGCCCTCCCAGTTCTCGTCGACCAGGATGTCGAGCGACCGCGCCAGTCCGAGGAGGCGGCCGGAAAAGCGGGCCTCGAAGTCCCGCGCCGACGAACTGGCGGTCAACGTCTGGCGGGCCATCGCCTGCACCACCGCCAGCAGGTTCTTGGTCCGGTGCGTCAGCTCGCGCAGGAGGACGCGATTGTGCAGCTCGCGTTGACGCCGTTCGGTGACGTCCACCGCCGCGCCGAGCAGGCCGTTCACTTCGCCAATCTCGTCGCGCTGCGCCTCGACGCGCACGAAATACCAGCGGTCACCGTCGGGAAGGATATAGCGGAATTCCCCGTGCTGCGGTTCTCCGGAACTCAACGCCGTCATCTTGAACTGGCGCATCCTCGAGGCAAGCTCGGGAACCAGGATCTCGTCCTCCGTGCGCCCGACGATGGACTCGCCGTCGGGGCCCTTGGTGTCGGAGCTGAGCCATGTGAAACGCAGGTCGCGATCCTGCGTGAAGACGGTGACGTCCGCTCCCCGCAAGGCGATCTGGAACCGCTGGATGGTCTGGTCGAGCTCGTCCGTCAGCGCGCGCAGGCGATGCTCCGAGGTTTTCTCGCGCGTCACATCGACGGCGCAGCCGATGAGCGTGGTCTGTCCGGCCCCGCCGTCGCGCAGGCGCTCGACGCGCAGCTTCATCCATCGTTCAGCGCCGTCGGCGAGCCGGAGCACCGGCAGGTCCGCGACGATGGGCTCTCCGTCGCGCGCGACGCTCGCCTTGATGGCCGTGACCCGGGCGGCGACATCTGCCGGCAGGAAGTCCTCGTCGCGCAGGCCGATCAGCGAAGCGGCCGGTCGGCCCAGGAAATCCGGGCTCGCGAAGGTGATCCGGCGGTCGGGCCCCTCGGTGAAAACGAAGATGTCGGCCCCGCGCATGGCTACGTCGAGACGCCGCAACGTTTCGGCGAGTTCCCGGCTGGTCTCCGCGCTGCGGCGCTCGGCCTCCCGCTCGGAGGTGACGTCGATCACTGCGCCGACGATCCCGACCACCCGGCCGTCCTCGTCGCGCAGCGGCTCGGCGCGCGAGCGGAACCAGCGCTGCTCGCCATCGACCCTCGCGCCGTACTGATAATCCTGCGCCTCTTCTGTCGCCAGCACGGCTTCCTTCACCGGCGCGACCGCGGCGGCGACGTCGGGGTCGAACACCTCCTCCTCGCGCTTGCCGATGACCCAGGACGGAGACGCGCCGAGAATGTCGCGGCTGCTCCACGTGAATCGTCGCTCGGCATCCTGGGAGAACACGACGACGTTGGCGGCCCGCAGCGCCACCTGGAAGCGCATCACGGTTTCCGCCAGCTCCTCGGTCCGCGTGGCGACCTGGTCCTCCAAGCCGATATTCGCCTGCCGCAATTGCGTCTGGCTGGAACTGAGCTGGCGCATGAAGCGGTAGGTGTTGGTGACCTGGTGGAGGCCGAAGACGAGAATGGCGAATGCCGCGCCCATGGCCGCGTAGAGCTGGCGGCGCGAGGCCGTTTCGTACTCGGTCTCGGCGGCCTCGCGCGACCGTTCGTTGCCGGCGATGAAGTCGCCCAGAACGCCCTTCAATTCGACCATCGGATCGGCCTGCGCTTCCTGGCGCAGGCGTTCGACCGCCGTATCGTTGCGGCCCTCCCCCACCAGCGCGACGATATGTCCGGCCCGGACGATCTGATCGCGCACGAGGCCCTGCAGGCGCTCCAGCCTTTGACGCTGCTCGCCGGCCATGGTGAGCGGCTCCAGCCCGTCGACGAGCCGGGTCAGCTCCTCGCTGGCAGTGCGGAACGAGCCGCGAAGACCGTCGTCGCCGGTCAGCACGTAGCCGCGTTCGGCGGCTTCCATTTCGTTGAGGATCGAGGCGGCGCGCAGGGCCTGCTGCCCCACGAGGTTGGCCCGGCTGAAATTGAGCATCTGCCGATTGGTGTCGTTCACCGCCAGGCCCACCGCAAAGGCGGCGAGCAGCAGCAGCAGGACTCCGATCACCGAGAACAGCCCGCCGTAACGTAGCTGAAGCCGTTCGCCTGCGGGGATCCGTCCAGACGCAAGCCGGAACGCGCTCCGACCGGTCGCCAGTCGGCCCGTGTTCTTGTCGCTCATTCTCCACAGGCCCTGTCAGGCGGAACGCGGCATGCGGCGAACGGTCGTGTTCCCGCCTTCTTCAACGAACAAACGCGATCTTGGTTCCGATCCGCGCGATCTTCTCGGCCTCTATCGCCAGCTGGTGCCGACGGTGAAGTACAGGATGACGAACGCCACAAGCAGAAGCGCGAGAGCCGTGAAGAGCACGTAGCGTACGTTGTGTCCCGTGACCGCCTGGCGGGCTTCGTTGACGTTCGCTCGCTGCGGCTCCTCCGCGCCGCGGATCGGCCGAGCCTGATGGTTCGTGTCCATGAAACACTCCCGTTCTTTGCCCGTGTCTGGCGCATGGGCTTTGGCGCGCGGCGCGCCTCGCCCTGGGCTGGGGCAACGTCACCATCCGGGCGAGGTTCCGGCGCCGCGCGGCCGCCGAAGCGCGGCGGGCCGATCCGGGAACTATGACGTAAGCATGACGTTCTGAGAGCCTGTCGGCGGCCCCAGGGTCGCGTTGTCGCCCGAGGCCACAATGTCCATTCACGCGTTCCCGCCCCAAGTCCATGTTCTGCTGCCGCCGACGGCGCTGTTCGTCGTCAACCTGTTTCGCCGCTTCGACCGCTTCCGTCACGGCTACGACCAGGCGCATCTCGACGCGGCCGACGCCAGCGTCCGCGAGCGGCTCGGCGAACGTTCCGCCGACGGCGTGATGTCGGACGCGCTCATGGTCGACAACGAGCTGCGGCTGCGCACGTCGGGCGCGTTCAGTTTCAATCCCGACGGATCGCCGCAGGCCACGCCCGACGAACTCTCCCTGCTGAGCATGATCGCCGCCATGCAGACCGGCCACTACCGCGTCGCGGCGGAGTGCGCGGTGGAGCTCGACATCATCCAGTCCCGCACCATGCTGATGCTGGCGCATCGCCTCGGCAGCCGCCTCGCCGCGGCGGGCCTGCGGCTCGACACCGGCGTTCTGCAGCCGAGCTGGACGGCCGACCGCGAGACGCCACCCCCGCCGCGCGCGTCGAGCAACGAACCGCACCTCCATCTCGTCTGAGGCCGCGCGGGCGTCCTAGAGCCGCCCGCGTCCGCGCGGGGCGGCGGCTCGCGCTCCGGGAGCCGGCAGCGCCTGGTCGACCTTGAAGAAATCGCCCCACGGGTCGGCCCGCAGGCTGTCCAGCCGGTTCAGCAGGTTCCCGACCCGGAACCGGTCCGGACGGATCGCCGGCCCGAGCTCCGACCAGTCGAGCGGCGTCGCGACGGGCGCGCCCGGCCGGGCTCGGGTCGAATACGCGCCGATCGCCGTGGCGCCCCTGCCGTTGCGCAGGAAGTCGACGAAGATCCGCCCCTGGCGGCGCGCCTTGGCGAGTTGCGCCGTGTAGGCGTTCGGCTCGTCTTTCGCCAGCCCTTCGGCGATGGAGCGCGCGAAAGTCTTCGCTGTCTCCCAGTCGTTCTCGGGACGGATCGGTACGACCACGTGCAGCCCCTTGCCGCCGGTCGTCTTGACGAAGCTGCGCAAGCCCAGCGCCGCGAGGCGGTCGCGCACGGCGAGCGCCCCGGCGATGACGCGCTCCCAATCGACGTCCTCCGCCGGATCGAGGTCGAAGGTCAGCATGTCGGGCCGTTCGATGGCGTCGATCCGGGAGCCCCAGGGGTGGATCTCCAGCACGCCGGCCTGCACCAGCGCCATGAGCCCGTCGACGTCGCGGATCACCAGCACGACGTCCCCCTGCCCGTCCGGCAGGCGCTCGACCGACTTGTCGAGGCCGGCCCAGGCATGTTTCTGAAAGAAGCACTCGGCCCCGACCCCGCCCGGGCAGCGAACCAGGCTCAGCGGACGATCGACGACGAACGGCGCGATCCAGCGCCACGCGTCGAGATAGAAGTCGGCGAGGCCCTGCTTGGTCACGCCCGCGTCCGGCCACAGCACCCGGTCCGGATGGGTAAGGCGGATGCGCGTGGCCGGAGCCGGATTGACGGAGGCCGGAGCCGGCGGGTCGGCCGCGAGTTCGCGAACCACTTCGCTGGCCGGCTTGTCGCGGCGCAGCCCGTGGAAGACGGGGTGGCGCAGGCTGGCGCCGGCAGTCCAGCCGCGAAACTCGACCTCGGCGACCAGCGTCGGCCGCACCCAGCGGACGCCGCGCTTCGCCTCGGCCGGCAGCGGCTCAGCGAACGGAGGCGCGTCGGCCCGCAGGCGCTCCAGTTCATCCCACAGGGCGACTGACGCCGCTTCCGACAGGCCCGATCCGACCTTCCCGGCGTAGACCAGGCGGCCGTCCTGATACGCCCCGACGGCGAGCGCCCCCACCGCGCGCCGCGCGGTGGTCGACCGCGTGTAGCCGCCGATGACGAACTCCTGCCGCGCGGCGCACTTGGACTTGACCCAGTCGCCGGTGCGGCCGGAGCGATAGGGCGCGTCGCGGCGCTTCGACACCACGCCCTCCAGGCTGAGCCGGCAGGCATGGCGCAGCAGCGTCGGACCGCCCTCCTCCATGTGCTCGCTGTAGCGCAGAGCGCCGGCGCGGCCTTGCCCCAGCAACTCTTCCAGCTTGGCCTTGCGGGCGAGCAGCTTCTGGCGCGTGAGGTCGACGCCATCGAGGTGCAGCAGGTCGAAGGCGAAATACACGAGGCGATCGGCGCGGCCGGAGCCGAGGTCCGCCTGCAGCGCCGAGAAATCCGACGCGCCGGATTCGGCCTCCACCACCAGTTCGCCGTCGATGAGCGCCGTCTTGCACGGCAGCGCGGCGAGCTCGCGCAACGCCTCGGCGCGACCGAACTTGTCCGTCCAGTCGAGGCCGCTGCGGGTCTTCAGCGCAACCCGGCCGCGATCGACGCGGGCCTGCATGCGATAGCCGTCGAACTTGATCTCGTGCACCCACGAGTCCCCGTCGGGCGTCTCCTTGCGCAGTTCCGCCAGACAGGGCGCGATGAACGCAGGCAGCGTGCCACCGCCTGACTCCTCCTCCTCCTTCGTAGCGGACGGCTTGCGCGCGGCGGGGCGCGCCGCGCGCGCCCGGGGCTTCTCCGCGGCCCTGGACGTCGCCGCCTTGGACGTCGCCGCCTTGGCGGGGGCCTTCTTCGGGGCGGGCGTCGCGCGCGCGGCCTCGGCCTGCTCGCGGCGGGCGGCGGCCTTCGCGCCACGCCCGGCCTTTCCGCCCGGCCCGGCCACGTCCTCCACCGTGCGGCCGCTGATTACCGAGCGGGGCGCCTCGTCGACGATTTCAGGGTCGCCGACCTCGCGCGAGGCCTCGTCGCGCGACTTGATGAGCAGCCAGTTCTCGCGCTTTTCGCCGCTCTTTCCGCGGATGCGGACGAGGTGCCAGCCACCCGACAGCTTCTCGCCCTTGAGCGTGAAGTCGAGGTGCCCCTTCGCGTAGCCCTTGTGCGGGTCGCCCTCGGGGATCCATTCGCCCCGGTCCCACACGATCACTTCGCCGGCGCCGTAATTCCCCTCCGGAATCTGGCCCTCGAACGAGCCATAGTCCATCGGGTGGTCCTCGACGTGGACCGCCAGCCGCTTCTCGCCGGGCACAAGGCTCGGGCCGCGCGTGACGGCCCAGCTCTTCAGCACGCCGTCGAGTTCGAGCCGCAGGTCGTAGTGCAGCCTTGTGGCGGCGTGCTTCTGGATGACGAACGCCAGTCCCTTCGCTCGCGTCGGGCGCTTGGCCCCCGCGGGCTCGCTGGTGCTGCGGAAGTTTCGCTTGGCGCGATAGACGTCGAGTTCGGCCACGGCTCACCCCACCTTGCGCAGCCGGCCGCCGCGCTGCGGGGCCGATTTCGCGGCGGCGCTTTTGGCCGCCGCGCCCTTGCCGGCGGGCGCGGCCGGCTTGCCTGTCCGCGATTTCGACGACGACGCCGGCGCGGCCGCCGGCTTCTTGCTCCGGGCGGCGCTGTTGGCCGACTTGCTAGCGGAGGGCGCGGCGCCCCGCTTGCTCGACTTGGCGGGAGCCGGCGGCTTCGCGCGCGAGGACGACGAAGGCGCGGGCTCGCCCGCGTCCGCCTGCACGCTGCGGCGCAATGCGTCCATCAGGTTGACGACATTGCTGGGGCGGGCCGCGGGCGCGGGAAGCGCCGCCTCGCGCCCGCTCTGCTTGGCCTTCACCAGCTCGATCATCGCGTTCTCGTACCGGTCCTCGAAGGTCTCCGGCTCGAAATGACCTTCCATCTTCGAGATGATGTGCTGCGCGAGATCCAGCATCTCCGGCGGAATGGTCACGTCCGGGATCTCCTCGAAGTAAGGCTTGTCCTCGCGAACCTCGTAAGGATAGCGCAGGATCGCGGCGAACAGGCCTTTTCCGCGCGGCTCGAGCATGACGATGCGCTCGCGCCGATACAGCACCAGGCGCGCCAGCCCGACCATGCCGGTTTTCCGCATCGCCTCGCGGATCACCGCGAAGGCTTCTTCGGCGACGCGGTCCTCCGGCGCGAGATAATAAGGCGCATCGAGATAGAGCTCGTCGATCTCCGAACGAGGCACGAACCGCTCGATGTCGATCGTGTGCGTGCTCTCGATGGCGATGGCGTCGATTTCCTCGTCCTCGACCATCACGTACTCGCCCTTCGCGACCTCGTAGCCCTTCACCTGGTCCTCGGTCTCGACGACGTCGCCCGTTTCGGGATCGAACATCTGCCGTCTCAGGCGATGGCCGGTGGCGCGATTGAGCGTGTGGAACGCGACCCTGGCCGACGATTTCGCGGCCGGGTACAGCGCCACGGCGCAGGAGACGAGCGAGAGCTTCAGATAGCCTTTCCAATTGGCGCGCGGGGCCATGGCACCCTCCAGCGGACCGACGCTCCCGGGTCGCTCGCGACAGGGGCGCCGCGTGAACGCAGCCGGCCCGGGGGTCCGGACTCGCAAACGCGAGCGCTTCTGCAACGTTCCTGTCCGTCAGGGCGGCATGTCGCGTCATCCCGCGTAGGCCACGGGCAGAGAAATGCCCCTTCTCACGAATCTGTAAAGATGATGTAAGTCAATTCACAGACCGTCGACTGCGAACCATCGCAACCCAAACAGTCTTGCCGCTCTATATCGCCTTCATGGCACCGCATTCATGCCGCAATTGAAGCCAGAGCTTAGCCAACTTATGGCGATAACATGGCCTCAATTGTTGCAGATCAGGCACATACAGGCTTTTCTGAATGTACGATGCTTCGTTTTTCTTTTACCCGGGTTGTGAGAGTGTTTCGTGGGGCTTAGGTTCCAGCCTCTCGGTTCGCCAACGACACAAAGGATTGTCACATGCGTAACGCTCTCCTCGCCGCGACGGCTCTCGTCGCGGTCTCCGCCCCGGCCTTCGCGGCCGACCTTCCGAGCCGCACGATGGCTCCGGCGGCTCCGGTGGCCACCACCTACCTCCCGGTCTTCACCTGGACGGGCTTCTATGTCGGTCTGAACGCCGGCTACGGCTGGACCAACAGCAACAACATCACCGCGACCGACGGCAACGTCGTCGACATCTTCAGCACGGGCGACAACGGCGGGTTCACCGGCGGTGGCCAGCTCGGCTACAACATGCAGTACGGCCAGATCGTCTTCGGCCTCGAGACCGACATCCAGTACGCCGACTTCGGCAAGAACCGCACCTACGCCACCAGCTTCGGCCCGTACGCCTTCGCGACGGACCACGGCAACTACTTCGGCACCGTGCGCGGCCGCGTCGGCTACGCCTTCGACCGCGCCCTGCTCTACGTGACGGGCGGTCTGGCCTACGGCAACGTCGGCGAGCAGCTCGGCGGCAACGACACCAATGTCGGCTGGACGCTCGGCGGCGGTCTCGAATACGCCTTCACGAACAACTGGACCGCCAAGATCGAAGGCCTCTACGTCAGCCTCGACCGCGGCACCGGGACGCGGACGATCTACGACACGACCCCGACCGCGGTCGGCGTCGCCCGCCAGTCCGGCAACAACGAGTTCGGCGTCGTTCGCGTCGGCCTGAACTACAAGTTCTGATCCTCTTCGGATCGGAGTTTCTGGGCCCGGCGGTCTCCGCCGGGCCCGTTCTGTTTGAAACGACTGGCGCGCTATTTCGCCGCACGTTGGAACCAGAAGTGTTTCCGCGCGTTACATCGAGCTGAGACGCGAGTGGGGCCCCGCTTGCGACGTCTGCGGCGGGAACGAACGTTTCAAATGGATAGTGGGAAGCACTTCCACGAGTTGGCGAACGCCGCGCCTGTCCTGATCTGGAGGGCGGGCACCGATCGGCGCTGTAACTGGGTCAACCAGTCCTGGCTCGAATTCACCGGCCGATCGCTGGACGACGAACTGGGGGACGGCTGGACCTCCATCATTCATCCTGACGATCTCGAACGCGCGCAGGTCATTTTCGCGGCCGCCTTCGAGGAGCGCGCGACATTCGCGCGGGATTTCCGGCTGCGCCGCCACGATGGCGAATATCGCTGGTTCGTCGACAATGGCCGCCCGATCTACATCGCGGACGGCGAGTTCGGCGGTTATCTCGGCTCCTGCGTCGATATCACCGAGCGCAAGGAGGCCGAGATGCGCGCGCGCTCCGCGCTGGAGGAGGCCACCCGCGCGCTACGCCAGCGCGATGTGCTGCTGGCCGAGGTGCATCACCGCGTGAAGAACAATCTTCAGGTGATCCTCAGCCTTCTCGGGCTGCGCAGCCGCACGGTCGGGCTCGAATCGAGCCGCAAGGAACTCGAATCCATCGCCCGCCGCATCCAGACGCTCGCCTTCGTGCAGCAGGAGCTGCACGAGGACCGTGACGTCAGCCGGATCGATCTCAAGTCCTATATCGAGCGGCTCTCGCCCTCGCTCGCGCGCCTGCATCAGTGCGAGCACATCGACATTCGCGTTACGGGTCGCAACGAGACCATCGAGATGAGCCGCGCCGGGAGCGTCGGGCTGATCATCGCAGAGCTGATGTCCAACTGCTTCGGGCACGCGTTCGCCAATGGCGGCGGCACGGTGACGATCGACGTCGGCGCCACCCCGGACGGCGAAGTCGCGGTCCGGATTCAGGATACGGGTCCGGGCTTCGACCCGGAGACTCTGCTCGACCGTACGGGTATCGGCTTGCGCCTTGTGGAGAGTCTGGCGCGGCAGGTCGGCATTCGCCTGGAGTGGAATACCCGCCACGGCGGAGAGGTGGTGCTGCGCATTGCGCCCGACGGCGAGGGGCTGACCCACGCCGCGGCGCACGACGCGCACGACGCCATCGCCTCTTCAGCCTGAGGCGCCCTGCCCCCCGCGCGGCCGGCGTCCCTGCATCAACCGGTCGATCAGAGAGTTCAATTCGTCGAGCTGAAACGGCTTGGGGAGCCTTGCGGTCGGCGGATCGCCAACCGGCTCCTGCGCGCCGCCCCGGCCGATGTGACCCGTCGCAAAGACGACCGGCAGGTCAGGCCTGAGGCCCCGCAACTGGTCGGCGAGCTGGTCGCCGGGCAGGTCGGGAAGGCCGATATCCGTGATCAGCAGGTCGATGTCGTCGCGGGACGCGAATGCGTTGGCGGCTTCGCGCGCCGTCATCGCCTCGACCGTCTCGTGGCCGAGCTCCTCGAGGATGTCGACCAGCGTCAGCGCGATCAGCGGCTCGTCCTCGACGAGCAATACGGTGAAGGACGCGCCGGACGTCATCGACGCCTCCGGGCGGGGGAAGTGCATGTCATGCGCGGCACCATACGGTTTTTCGCGCGAAAGGCGAGCCCGCCTGGACGGCGTTTCCATCGAAATCGGCGAAACGTCACGGGGAGCGCCCGCTCACGAGGACCGGGGCCGGCGATCGCCGCCCGAGGGGCCGGATTGCGGGGCGTGAGACGGGACATGGGAAGGCACCCCGCCGCGCGCGCGATCCTCGTCTTCGCTCCCCGGCTGGCCCGGGCGGTGCGCCGGGTCGGGCCCGCGGGGATCGTTAGGGGGAACCTGATAGCCCGGGCGCGGCGCCTCTGACTCCCGTCGTCGCGATGCCATTTCATCCTCCTCGCTCCAGTGCCTGAAACGGCGCTGCCTCAGGCCTGGTTCCGTCGCTATTCAGGCCGCGAAGGCCGCGCCAATGCGCTCGGCGAGCTGCTCCACGGAGAAGGGTTTGGGGAGCAGTTCGAAGCTGTCGTCCTGCGAGGCGCGGCCGATCTGGTTGGCGTGGCCCGAGGTCAGGAGGACGTGGAGGCGCGGGTTGCGCGCCAGGGCCGAGCGGGCTAGCGCGCGGCCGTCGCTGCCCGGCAGGCCGACATCGCTGAACAGCAGGTCGACATCGGGCCGGCTCGCAAGCGCGGTCATGGCGCCAACCGCGTCGGCGGCCTCGATCACCTCGAAGCCGAGTTGTCGCAGCGCCTCGACGCTGAAGCGACGCACGTTCGGATCGTCCTCGACCACCAGGGCGACGCGATCCCGGCCGGGCGTTTCGCTCGCCGACGCCCCCGCCGGAGGCTGGTCCGTCTGCGCGGTCTCCTGGGCCTCGCCGGCGGGCGGCAGGTAGAGCGACACCGTCGTCCCCCGCCCTTCCGCGCTTTCCACGATGACGTACCCGCCCGACTGCTTGATGAAGCCATAGACCTGAGACAGCCCGAGGCCGGTGCCCTGGCCGTGCGGCTTCGTGGTGAAGAAGGGCTCGAACACTTTCGGGAGCACGTCCGACGGAATGCCGCTGCCGGTATCGCGCACCCTGATCACAACGTAATCGCCCGGCGGCGGCGATTCAGGGTCCCGAGACGGCTGGGCGACGCGCTCGCCCGCGGTCTCGATGGTGAGCGTGCCGCCATCTGTCATGGCGTCGCGGGCGTTCACCGCCAGGTTGAGAATGGCGCTCTCCAGCTGGTTCGCGTCGATGTTCACCGGCAGCGGGTCGCGCGGGAGAACGCAGCGCACCTTGATCTTCTCGCCGAGCGTACGGCGGGTCAGGTCCGACATTCCGGCCACGAGCGCGTTGGCGTCGACGCGCTGGGGGCTCAGCGGTTGCTGGCGCGAAAAGGCGAGCAGACGCTGGGTGAGCAGCGCGGCCCGGATCGCGCCCTCCTTCGCTAGCGTCGCGGCCCGGCGGGCCCGGGCGTCGGCCGGATCGAGCCGGTGCAGCAGCATGTCGAGATTGCCCAGCACGACCGTGAGCAGGTTATTGAAGTCGTGCGCGATGCCGCCCGTGAGCCGCCCGACGGCCTCGATCTTCTGCACCTGCCGCAGCGCCGCCTCGGCCGCCTCGCGCCGCTCCGCCTCGCTCTGGAGCGCCGCCAGCGCCGCGTTCTCACGCTTGAAGGTGCGCAGCGCGAGCACGCTGAGCAGGAACAGGCCGAGCGTCGATGGCACGCCGATGAGCAGGTAGCCGCCCATCGCGTCCAGCCACGATCGTGCGATCGCATCCGTGCCGATCGCCGCCGTGATGTAGACCGGGAAGCTCGGCAGCCGGCGATAGCCAAGCAGTCGCTGGCCGCCCTGGAACATCGACGACGTCTTGACGAGCCCCTGCTCCGGCGCCGACTTGCGCAATTCGACGAAGCCGGGAAGCGTCTGCGGTCGGTCGACGAGGTCGCGCGTTTCCGTCGGGAAGCGCGCGAGCACGTCGCCGTCCTCGCGGACCAGCGCCACCGACAAGCCGCTGCCCACCACCACGCGACGCTGGAAATCCCGCAGGTAGTCCGGTTCGACCGAAACGGCCGTGACACCGCGGAACGCGCCCGTGGCGTCCGACCGCTTGACGCTGAACTGGAAGAAGCGCTGGTCGCCGGCGCGCGCGCTCAGGATGCGGCTGACATAGACCTTGGCGTCCGCGCCTTGCTGAACTTGGAAATAATCCCGATCCGCGGCCGAAAGGGACTTCGGGGCCGGGTACAGGCTCGCCGAGACGAGCGGTACGCCTTCCGCGTCGAAGATCCAGATGTCCTCTACCTGGGCCAGCGTGTCCGCGATCCGACGCAGGCGCAGATGCAGGTCCGCCTCGGAGCGTCGGATGTCGGCGTCGCTCATCGCGCTGACCAGTTGGTCGACGCCCTCGGCCACGAGAGACACCGTCTCGAACGTCTTGAGCGTGTGTTCCTGGACGAGATCGAGCGTTTGGGTGATCGAGCGCCTGGCTTCGGTCTGCTCGCGCAGCCACGTCATCCAGCCGAGCGCGCCAAAGACCAGCGCGGGCGCCAGCAGCGAAGCGATCACCAGCAGCCGCAACTGGATCATGCATCACCCCGCCAGATGGTCGAGCCGCCTGCCGGCGCGGGCCGCCCGGCCCACGAAAGCGCCCGGATCAGTGGCGCCAGACGCGCTGCGTTCGGCGCTTCGGGATGCCGTCCGTGCGGTTCAGCAGCGAGTCGAACACGTAGCGCTGTCGAAGGCTCTCGACGATTTCCTCCTTGGTCATGCCCGCGCATCCAGGCACGCCGAGTTCCTCGGCGAAGGCGCGCAGGTCTTCCAGAATCTCGTCCTGCTCCTCGCTCCGCGCGGGACGAGCCCCGAGGAGACGTCCGGAGGGGTGACGATGTTCGCTCATGATGATGCCAAAAGTTGAGATCGGCGCCGCAGGTCGGCGAGGGACCGATACAGGGTGTTGAAAATGGGGCCGCGCCGGCGATCCGCCGACGGCGGCTCGGCGTCAGTGGACTGTCCCGCCTAAGGCGGGAACGATCGTCGAACGACGTCGTAGCGCATGGCCAACCCTGGAGAAGAAACCCGGCACGGCGTCCGGTGATGCAGCAACGCAACCTCGGCGGAACTGGTTCCTGCCGCCCGACCCCTCCGCCCGCCGCATCCGGAACCGCTCCCTCGACGGGACGTTGCCGCCCGAGACCGCTCACGACGACGCGAGGAGGCCACCATGGCGCCGGACACACCGACACCAGATCCCCAGCCGCAGCCCGGTCCGGCGCCGCGGCCGAACCCGCAACCCGGCCCCTCGCCGGGCATTCCGCCGCGCCAGCCTGACCTCCCTGAGCCGCCGACGCCGGTGGAGTCGCCGCCGGACGTGCAGCCGATCCCCGGCATGCCGCCGACGGGCGATCCCATGCCGCCGCAGCCCCGCGCCGTGTGAGGGCCGCGAGCGCGTTTGCAACGGAATTTTGCGCTGGCGTGGAACCCTGGCGCGGGTCCCGCGTTATCGGATTGTCAGCGACGCGCCGAATGACGGAATGCCCCCTCCCAGTTCGCCCGTCGCCGCCTAGACCCGTACCGGGGCAACCCGGTGCGGGTCTTCTTTATTGGCGCGAACGAAAAGCCCGATCGATGGCCGACCAGCGGCCGACGAAAAGAGGCGGAGCCGCGAGGCGCCGCCTCTGGTGTTTGCCTGGCCACGAAAGTGGCGGGGATTAGCCCGCCGCGGCCTTTTCGGTGCGGTGCGACTTCTGGTCGAAGAACAGCGCCTGGCTGATCACCGCCTTCACCGTCTCGGTGCGGAAGGGCTTGGTGATGAGGAAGGCCGGCTCCGGCCGCTGCCCGGTGAGGAAGCGTTCCGGGTAGGCGGTGATGAAGATCACCGGCACTTCGAAGTCGCCCAGGATGTCGTTGACCGCGTCGACGCCCGAGCTGCCGTCCGCCAGCTGGATGTCGGCGAGCACGAGCCCCGGCTGCTGGCGCTGCACGGCGTCCACCGCCTCGGAGCGGGTGCGCGCGATGTCGATGACGCGGTGGCCGAGGCCTTCGACCAGCGCTTCGAGGTCCATCGCGATGATCGGTTCGTCCTCGATGATGAGCACCGCGGTGGCCATCTGTTGCGCGATCTCGCGGCCGGCGGCGGAGATCAGCTCGTCGATCTCCTCGTCGGTCTTCTCCATCGCCTGGCCGATCTGCTGGGGCGTGAAGCCCTCGACGCAGTTCAGCAGGAAGGCGACGCGAGCCGGCGGCGTCAGCGCCGCGAGGCTGCGGCCCACGCCCGCCTGCATGGCTCCGGGCGTCGGCGGAGCGTCTGGGATCCGATTGACCGCGATCGAGTTCCATACCTTGAGGAACGCCTGGTAGAGCGCCACCCGGGGCTCGAGCGTTTCGTCGAAGGAGTCGGGATCGGCGACCAGGGCTTCCAGCGTCGCAAGCGCATAGGCGTCGCCGCCTTGCTGCGTGCCCGACAGGGCCCGGGCAAAACGCCTGAGATAAGGCAGATGCGGCGCGATCGCCTGGGCGATTGACATACCGACCCTCCGTGGTTTTCGAAAGAAATTGACGAGGCGGGGAAACAGCCTAGTCGAAACGTTATTGCGGCCGAAAAGTTCCGATGCCTCGCGGAACTGCCTGCCAGACCCGGCGTTGACCCCGGAGACCACGGTCTTGCAGGTCGCTGCAGTCGTTCGCCCGGGTCACGCGCGGCCGGTTGGGATCGTGGAGAAACTGAATGTCCGACAAGAACAGTCGACGCGACCGGACAGGGACGGGAATGCCCCAGATCGACATTGTTGCGTCCAAATCGCCCTCTCGGCAGCCCGAACCCTCCGCCAAGCCGGACTTTCAGGTGGATATCGGGCAGCAATTGCGCGCGGTCTACGACAGCGTCCTGAACCAACCAGTGCCCGACCGCTTCCTCGAACTTTTAAACGAACTCGACAAGAAGACCGGGACGGCAAAGGACGAGGAATGATGGATGACCCCGCCGGCCGTCGGATGAAGGAGGACATTCTGTCCGCCGTCCCGGCGCTCCGCGCTTTTGCGATGTCCCTCGCGGGCAATCCCGACCGGGCCGATGACCTCGTGCAGGAGACGCTGCTCAAGGCGTGGGCCAACCGCGACAGCTTCACGCCCGGCACCAATGTCTCGGCCTGGCTCTTTACGATCCTCAGAAACGTGTTCTACTCGGAGCATCGCAAGAGACGGCGGGAGGTCGAGGACGCCGACGGGCAAATGGCCGCCCGGCTCGCGACCCATCCTTCCCAGGACGGTCACATGGACCTCGTCGACTTCCGCTCCGCCCTGCAGCAATTGCTGCCGGACCAGCGCGAGGCTCTGATTCTGATCGGCGGCTCGGGCCTGTCCTACGAGGAGGCGGCCCAGATCTGCGGCTGCGCCGTGGGCACCATCAAGAGCCGGGTCAACCGCGCCCGAAACCGCCTCGCCGAACTGTTGTCCGTGCGATCCACCGGCGAATTCGGGCCGGAATCGCAGTGGAAGCCCGCCCTCGGCGCCATGGGCGGCCGCAACGACGACGCCTGACCTTCTTCCGCGACGCATCCGCACCAGGCGCGCCGCTTCGCGGCCAACCGCCTCCGACCGAGGTACAAACGTGGCCCGCGAAAACGCCGTCCTGATTGGAGTCGCCACCGCCGTCCCGCCTTACGAACTCGACCAGCGCGAGGTGACGGCGCGCGCGCACGGCATCTTCGGCGGCCGCTTCGCCGATTTCGAGCGCATGGCCCGCGTATTCGGCACCGCCGGAATCCGGCGGCGCTGGGCGGCGCGCCCGCTCGCCTGGTACGACGAGCCGGGTGGCTGGCCGGAGCGCACCGCGGCCTATCTGGAGGCCGGCGAGGCGCTGTTCGCCGAGGCGGCCGAGCGCGTCCTGTCCAAGGCCGGCTTCACCGGCCGCGATGTCGACACCGTCGTCACGATCTCGTCCACCGGCATCGCCACACCCAGTCTCGAAGCTCGGGCGGCGCGTCGTCTGGGCCTGCGTCCGGAGACGTCCCGCGTCCCGGTGTTCGGCCTGGGGTGCGCGGGCGGCGTCACGGGGCTGGGGCTCGCGGCGCGACTCGCCGAGGCGCGGCCGGGGAGCCTGGTGCTCGTGGTCGCCATGGAACTGTGCACCCTCGCCTTCCGGAACGACGCGTTGAGCAAGGCGAACATTGTGGCGACCGCGCTGTTCGGCGACGGCGCGGCCGCCGCGCTGGTTCGCGCCGGCGGCGGCGACAGCGGCGTCGCGGTGATCGAAGGCTCGGGCGAGCACCAATGGCCCGACACGCTGGACATCATGGGCTGGGACGCCGAGGCGGAGGGCCTGGGCGTGATCTTCGCGCGGGCCATTCCGCCCTTCGCCGAAGAGAACTTCGCGGGCGCGATGGACGCCATTCTCGCGCGGCTCGGGCTGCGGCGGGACGAGGTGGGCCGTTTCGTGTGCCATCCCGGCGGCGCCAAGGTGATCGAGGCGCTGGAACGCGCGCTCGGCCTCGACCAGGGCTCCCTCGACCACGAGCGCGAAGTGCTCGCCGACAATGGCAACATGTCGGCCCCCACGGCGCTGTTCGTGTTGCAGCGCGCGCTGGACGCGGGATTGAGCGGTCGCGCGGTTTTGACCGCGATGGGACCGGGCTTCACCGCAAGTGCCGTCAGTCTGATCGCGGGCCGGGCGTGAGCGGGTCCGTCGCGCTTCTGCTCTTCGTGACCGCCCAGCGGGCGGCCGAGCTGGTGTGGGCGCGGCTGAACACCCGCCGCCTGCTCTCCGAGGGAGCTCGCGAGGAAGGCGCGGGCCATTATCCCTGGCTCGTCGCGTTTCACGCTTCCTGGCTGGCCGGGCTGTGGATTTTCGGCGCCGGCCAGGAGTTGGACATGCCGTGGGTGGGCGTGTTCGTCGGGCTGCAGGTTTTTCGCGTGTGGGTCCTCGCCACGCTGGGGCGCCGCTGGACGACCCGGATACTCGTGCGCCCTGGCGAGCGCCTGGTCCGGCGGGGACCGTATCGCTTCCTCAGCCATCCGAACTACGTGCTGGTCGCGAGCGAGATCGCCGTCCTGCCGCTCGCGCTGGGCCTCGTCGCCTACGCCATCCTGGGAAGCTGCATCCACGCCGCCCTGCTCGCAATCCGCATCGACGCGGAAGACCGCGCCCTCTCGGGTGTGGCTCGGAGCAGCAATTAACGATCATGGCTGTGATTTATGAGAAACTACATTCGTTCTTGTTGATTTTAGACCCGCGCTGGGGCACAATCAGGCCGTCGCGTGGCGTTCCGCTTCCTCGCCCCGTTTGATACGTCTCAAAGACATTCAACCCTCTGTCGGCGATGAATCGGCACAGGCTCGTCACCGGATCCCTCGCCCATGCACATCTTCGTCACCGACCATCACGGCGCTGAGCACGAGCTCGAGGCACTCGAGGGTTGGCGCGTGATGGAAGTGATCCGCGACTGGGGCGTCGGCATCAAGGCGGAGTGCGGTGGCGCATGCGCCTGCGCCACCTGCCATGTCTACGTCGATCCGGCCTGGATCGACCGCCTCCCCGCGCCCACCGACGAAGAACTCGACAGGTTGGACGAGGCTCATTCCGTGACCGAGCTGTCGCGCCTCTCCTGCCAGATCCTGACGACCGAAGAGCTCGACGGCCTGCGCGTGCGCCTTGCGCCGGGCTCCGAGCCCGAAGACGTCGTCACCCGCGTTCAGGCCGCCTGAATCTTATCTCACCTCTGAAGTGAAGACGGCTCCGCAGAGCCACGCTGTCGCGCGCCCCGTCGCGTTGCGGGCCGCTGACCTGCGCGTCTCCACGCATTCATCATACGTCCATGACCGCGCTTCCCATTCCATATCTCTTGGTGTAATGTGAATTATAAGAAATATACGTTTTCTTGCGTGAATTGGTCCTCGGAGACGCCGTCCATGATGAAGAAGCCCCGATCCGCCACGACGCTGGCCGTCACGGGCAACGACACGCGCAACGGCCGGGCCGTCTTCCGCACGCCGACCGGCGCGTGGTCGCAGGACGTCTCCGAGGCCGAAGTCGCCGAGTCCAAGGAAGCGGGCGAGAACTTGCTGGCTCGCGCGGAGGCCGACGCGCGGCAGACCATCGTGGTGGACCCCTATTTGATCGAGGTCGCCGCCGAGGGCGACCGCCTCGTTCCCACGCGGCTTCGCGAGCTGATCCGCGTGTCGGGCCCCACCATCGTGGAGATCGGCGACGCCGCCGCTCTCTCCCGCGCAGCCTGAACGGATCGCCGATGTATCGCTACGACGAGTTCGACCGCCGCTTCGTCGAGGAGCGCGTCGCGGAATTTTCCGACCAGGTGGCGCGCCGTCTGTCCGGCGAGCTGAGCGAGGACCAGTTCAAGCCGCTGCGGCTGATGAACGGCGTTTATCTGCAGCTCCACGCCTACATGCTGCGGATCGCGATCCCGTACGGCACGCTGTCGTCCCGTCAGTTGCGAAAGCTCGCCTTCATCGCGCGCACCTATGACCGCGGCTACGGGCACTTCACCACCCGCCAGAACATGCAGCTCAACTGGATCGCGCTGAAGGACGTGCCCGAGATTCTCGGCCACCTCGCCGACGTCGAGATGCACTGCCTCCAGACCTCCGGCAACTGCATCCGCAACGTCACCGCCGACCAGTTCTCCGGCGCGGCGGCGGACGAGATCGCGGACCCCCGCCCCTACGCCGAAATCCTGCGCCAGTGGTCGTCCATCCATCCGGAGTTCACTTATCTTCCGCGCAAGTTCAAGCTGGCCGTGACCGGCGCGCCGAACGACCGCGCCGCGATCCAGGTGCACGACATCGGGCTCGAGTTGCGCCGCGGGGAAGCCGGCGAGATCGGCTTCGCCGTCTATGTCGGCGGCGGTCAGGGCCGAACTCCGATGGTGGCGCGCAAGGTGCGCGACTTCCTTCCCGAGGCGGAACTGCTCGCCTACTGCACGGCGATCCTGCGCGTCTACAACCTGTACGGACGGCGCGACAACAAGTTCAAGGCGCGGATCAAGATCCTCGTCCACGAGACCGGGATCGAGGAGCTGAAGCGCGACATCGAAGCGGAATACGAGGCGCTGCGCGCCGAGAACGAGACGCTCAGCGTCCCGGCCGAGGAGATCGCCCGGATTTCCGCCTACTTCGCCCCGCCGGCCTTCGAGAGCCTGCCGGAGCGCTCCGCCGCCTTCGAAACCGCCCTGCTCCGCGACCCGGACTTCGCCCGCTTCGTCGAGCGCAACCTCGTCAGGCACAAGCAGCAAGGCTACGCGGCGCTCACGATCTCGCTGAAGCCCATCGGCCTGCCGCCCGGCGACGCGTCCTCCTCGCAGATGGAAGCCATCGCCGACATCGCCGAGCGCTGGTCCTTCGACGAAATCCGCGTGTCACACGAACAGAACCTCGTGCTGCCACACGTGCGGCTCGACGACGTGCCGCTGGTGTTCGCGGAACTGCAAAGGAACGGCCTCGCCGAGTCCAACGCAGGCCTCGTCACCGACATCATCGCCTGTCCGGGGCTCGACTATTGCTCCCTGGCGAACGCGCGCTCGATCCCCATCGCTCAGCGCATCTCGGAGCGTTTCGCGGACCCGGCGCGCCAGCGCGAGATCGGCGACCTGAAGCTCAAGATTTCCGGCTGCATCAACGCCTGCGGTCACCACCACGTCGGGCACATCGGCATCCTCGGCGTCGAGCGCAAGGGCGAGGAATTCTACCAGATCACGCTCGGCGGCACGGGAGACGAGACCTGCTCGATCGGCGAGATCGTCGGCAAGGGCTTCTCCTCGGCGGAGATCGTCGACGCCGTCGAAACGGTGATCGACACCTATTTGGCGCTGCGGACCGGACCGGACGAAACCTTCCTCCAGGCCTTCAGGCGGTTGGGCGAAGCGCCCTTCGTCGAAGCGCTCTATCCCGCAAAGGCGGCCTGACATGGCGATCTTCCGCAATGGCACGGTTCTCGACCACGACTCCTGGACCGTCGTCGCCGCCGGCGCGCCCGTCCCGGCGGAGGGCGACATCATCATCGCCCTGGCCGACTTTATCGCCCAGCGCGACGCGCTGCTGGGGCGTGTGGGCCCGGTCGGCGTCGCGGTGGAGGCCGGCGAGGAGCTGGACGACATCGTCGGCGACCTGCCCCGTCTGGTGCTCGTGGCGCTGCGTTTCCCGAAGTACACCGACGGCCGGTCCTACTCAAAAGCGCGGCTGCTGCGCGAGCGCCACCGCTACGGCGGAGAGCTGCGCGCTGTCGGCGACGTGCTCCACGACCAGATCCCGCTGATGCTGCGGTGCGGCTTCGACAGCCTCGAGGTCACGCACGAGCCGACGCTCCGCGCGCTGCGCGAGGGCCGCGTGCGCGGCGTGACGGTGCACTACCAGACTTCGGCGCGCGAGGGCCGCGAGGCCGCTCCGAACCCGGCCCGCCGCTGGCTGCGGGCCTCCTGATCCAACCGGAATAAAGGATCGGCGACGCCGCTCAGACGAGCGGCGCGCGGACGCTGGGGGTGCGCTCCAGCCAGCCCGGGACCGGCAGATTCCTGGAGCGCAGGAATTCCGGGTTGTACATCTTGGACTGGTAGCGCGTGCCGTAGTCGCACAGCACGGTCACGACGGTGTGGCCCGGTCCGAGCTGGCGGGCGAGCCGGACGGCGCCGGCCACGTTGACGCCCGAGGACCCGCCGAGGCACAGCCCCTCGTTCTCCAGCAGGTCGAAGCAGACCGGCAAGGCCTCCTCGTCGGGGATCTGGAACGCGACGTCGATCGGCGCGCCCTTCAGGTTTTCCGTGATGCGGCCCTGGCCGATGCCCTCGGTGATCGATGTCCCGGACGACTTCAGCTCACCGGTCGTGTAGTAGCTGAACAGCGCCGCGCCCATCGGGTCGGCGAGGCCGATCGTCACGCCGGGGTTGCGCTCCTTCAGCGCGATGCCCGTGCCGGCCAGCGTGCCGCCGGTGCCGACCGCGCAGATGAATCCGTCGACGCGGCCGCCGGTCTGCTCCCAGATCTCGGGCCCGGTCGTCTCGATATGGGCCTGCCGATTGGCCACGTTGTCGAACTGGTTGGCCCAGATCGCGCCATTGGGGTTAGTGGCGGCCAACTGCTCGGCCAGCCGGCCGGAGACCTTCACGTAATTGTTCGGGTTTGCGTAGGGCACGGCCGGAACCTCGACGAGCTCCGCGCCCGCCAGCCGCAGCATGTCCTTCTTCTCCTGGGACTGCGTCTCGGGGATCACGATGACGCTGCGGAAGCCGAGCGCGTTGCCGACCAGCGCGAGGCCGATGCCGGTGTTGCCCGCCGTGCCTTCCACGATCGTGCCGCCCGGCCGCAGCGTTCCGCGCGCGATGGCGTCCTTGATGATGAAGAGGGCGGCGCGGTCCTTGACGGACTGTCCGGGGTTGAGGAACTCCGCCTTGCCGAGGATGCGGCACCCCGTGATCTCCGACGGCCCCCTGAGCTCGATCAGCGGCGTGTTGCCGACGGCGTCGACGATCCCTGTGCGAATGGACATGCGTTTGCTTTCGTCGTGCGCCGACATTGGTACGCCTGCGGCGCTTAGTTGAACCAGACGGGCTGCAAGGACAGCGGCTCGGACCCTAGCAAGCCCGTTGCGGAGGCGGTAGCCGTCAACGCCTCGTCAGAGTTGCGGAAAAGCCGGCCGTCGAGCTCCGCGAGCGCGGCGCAACGCGCGACCAGCGTATAGGCGTCGTCGCGCCGGATCAGCACGGCGACGGAGGTCGCGCCGCGCAGCACCAGGAAGGCGTCCGCGGCGAGCGCTCCAGCCAGCAGGCGGCCCGCCGCCCCGCGCAGGCGAAGGGCGAGGCCGGACAGCATCGCGCCCCCGTCCGCCAACCGCGTCCGAGAGATCGTCGCGCGCGCATCGCTCATGGTGGACCTCCGGCATCCGGGGCAATCCCGTGAGCCATATTACACGCACGAGCGGTTCTGGCAAATATTCTACATTAGAATGCGACTGAATGGTTATTTTACATAATATCACGCGGAAATAGCCGGCGGGAGCCTCCCATCTCCCGCCGAACGCATCCGTCAGCGATCAGCCTTCTCGCCGCGCTCCTTCAGCTGCAGGTGAGTCCGCGTCACGGTCTCGACGTTGCCGTCGATGAAGCGCGCCATGTCCTCTTCCTCCTGCAGCGACTCGCGCAGCAGCGCCGCCGCCTGGGACATGTTGGCCGACTCGGCCATCGCAATCAGCGACTTGTAGGCGGCGATCTCGTAGTTCTCGAAGGCGAGGTTGGCGAAGGTGTTCTTCAGGACTTCGTCGTCGGCCGGCGCATGGACGAGCGCGGCCATGTTGCCCATCAGGCTCATCACCGTGCCTTCACGGACGAGGAGCTCTCGTCCATGCCTTCGAGGATGCGGTCCAGCCGTTCCTCCTGGCGCTTGGTCTCCGCCAGATGGCGGCGCAGGCGCTCCTCCATCTCGGGATAGCTTTCAAGCCGGTCGAGCTGGCGATTGATTATTCGTTGCGCTTCTTTCTCCAGCGCGTGCGCGTTGCGCGCGCCGACGATGAAGAGCTCGCGAGCGGTATCCTGCGTGGACATTGCGGTGACTCCGGTGGTTTTGAACCGCGTTAACGGGTCCGCAACCACCGGGTTCCGCGCGGTCAGCCCCCGCCGCGACCGGAAGCGGCGGCCTGGCCGCGGGGGCGATAGGTCAGCAGAGTCGACTTGAGGGTCGCGGCGTCCGGTCCCGCCAGCACCTCGACAACCGCGCTGTCCGGCGGCGCGAAGCGTCCGTCCGGCTGCCAGAAGGCCAGATCGCGCTCGGTCAGCGGCATCTTCACCACGCCCACCCCGCCCGGCGGCAGGGTGATGCGGCCGAAACCCTTGAGCTCGCGGATCGGGCGCGACACCCGCGCCACCTTGTAGCGGATATAGAGCTGAACCTGGGCCGTTCCGCTGCGCTTTCCGGTGTTCATGACGTCGACGGAAACGGTTGCGGACCCGGAGGGACCCAACGCGGGGTTGTCGAGGCGCGGCGGGCCGTAGGCGAAGCTCGTATAGGTCAGCCCGTAACCAAACGGATACAAGGGATCGGGGGATTGATCGAGGTAGGAGGCGGTGTAGGGACGGCCCTGTTCGACGGCCGGACGACCGGTCGGACGGGCGTCGTGGTAGATCGGGATCTGCCCAACGGAGCGCGGGAAGGTGATCGGCAGCCGACCCTGCGGCTCGGCGAGCCCGAACAGCGCGCGCGCCACGGCGAGCCCGCCCTCGCTGCCCGGATACCAGGCTTCGAGGATGGCCGGGGCCTCGCGGTCGAGATCCTCGATGGTGAGCGGGCGGCCGTTGAACAGCACCGTCGCCGTCGGCCGGCCCAGGGCGATGACCGCGCGCGCCAGCGCGAGCTGGTCGCCGGGCAGGTCGATGACGCTGCGGCTCGCCGCCTCGCCACTCTGGGTCGCGCGCTCGCCGAGCGCCAGGATCACCGCGTCCGCCGCTTTCGCCACCTTCAGCGCGGCGGCGATGTCGGCGGGGCTGGAGCGGTCGACCGTGCCGCCTGTCGCGAAGCTCACCTCCGCTTCCGAACCCAGCACGGTGCGCACGCCGGCGAGCAGGGTCACGGCCTCGTCCGGCTTGCCGTTGGCCGCCCACGGCCCGAGCGTATCGGCCGGAGCGTCGCCGAGGGGCCCGATCACCGCGACGCGCTTGAGCGACGTCGAGAAGGGCAGCGTCTCGTTGGCGTTCTTGAGCAGGACCAGCGACTTCTCGGCCATCACGCGGGCCGCCTGGAGGTGGTCGGCGCGCCCCACCGTCTGCTTCTCGCGCGACGCGTCGCTGCGCCCGTAGGGATCGTCGAACAGCCCGAGGTCCATCTTGAGCTGCAGCACGCGGCGGACCGCGTTGTCGAGTTCGCCTTGCAGCACCAGCCCGTCGCGCACCATGCCCGGCAGGGCCTCGACATAGGTGCGGCTTTCCATGTCCATGTCGGTGCCGGCGCGGAACGCCATGCGCCCCGCTTCCTCGGGCGTCTCGGCGACGCCGTGCACCGTCAGTTCGCGGATCGCACCGAAATCGCTCACGACGATGCCGCGAAAGCCCCATTCGTCGCGCAGCAGGTCCTTCAGCAAGCGGTCGTTGGCCACGCCGGGCACCCCGTCCACCGCGTTGAAGGCGGACATGAAGCAGCGCGCGCCGGCGTCGACCGACGCCTTGAAGGGCGGCAACTGCGTCTCGCGCATGGCGCGCTCGGAGAGGTCCGAGGCGGTGTAGTCGCGCCCCGCCTCCGTCGCGCCGTTGCCGGCGAAGTGCTTGACGCACGCGGCGACGCTCTCGGGGTTTGACAGCTTGTCGCCCTGCAAGCCCTTGACGCGGGCGGCGGCGATGCGCGCCCCGAGCCAGGTGGACTCGCCCGCGCCCTCCACCACGCGACCCCAGCGCGGGTCGCGGGTGACGTCGACCATGGGGGCGTAGATCCAGTTGACGCCGGCCGAAGCCGCCTCGCGCGCCGAAATGCGCTCGGCCTGCTCGATCGCCTCGAGGTCCCAGGTCGCGGCCTGCGCGAGAGGCACGGGGAAGATCGATCCATAGCCGTGCAGCACGTCGAAGCCGAGCAGCAGCGGGATGCCCAGGCGGGTCTGCGTGACCGCCATCTCCTGCAGGCTGCGCGTGTATTCGGCGCCGTAGACGTTGAAGAGCGCCCCGGCCTGCCCTTTCAGCACCGCCGCCCGCACGTCCGAGCGCGCGTAGGGCCCCGTCGTCGCGTGGTGTCCGGAGAGCAGGTTGAGCTGCCCCACCTTCTCTTCCAGCGTCATCCTGGCGATGAGGTCGTCGATCTTCTTGCGGCCGTCCTGGGCCTGCCCGGCCCCGGCGCCCGCGAGGATCGCCAGGGCGGCCGTTCCGGCCTGGGCGAGGCGGCGCATGGAGGTTTGCGGGCGGAAACGGGTCATGGCGCTGGCGCTTGTCTGGGATTGCGCGCGGCTCCACGGCCGCGCTTCAGTCGGGAAGTTTTAGACGCCGCGGCCCCCGCCCGCAATCCACGACCCGTTCACTGCTCGGGGAGCACCAGCATCTTGGGGGATGTCGGCAAGGACTCGCGCGACGCGGTTATGGACGAGGAGCGGCTGAATTCGACCGGATATTTCTCCCGGACGCGGCTGATGAAGCGGTTCAGCGTGGAAGGGCCGAAATAATGCATGGGGATCATCAGCGGCGCGTTGATCTGCCCTATCACCTCCAGCATGCCGTCCGTGTCGAGCGTGTACCCACCGTCCACCGGCACGAGCAACACGTCGATTCGCCCCAGCATCTTCAGATGGCCTGGCAGCAGCGTGTGGTGCAGGTGGCCGAGATGGGCGACGCACAGCCCCGCCGTTTCGAACACGAAGATCGAGTTTCCGTCGCGCTCGGTGCCGCCGCCCCAGTCGCGGATATTCGTCGGAACATTGCGGATGATGACGTCCCCCACGGCGAGATTGTGCCGCGCCGGCCCTCCGGAGGGATCCCAGCCGCGCAGCACGTGCGCGATAGCGGGGTCCGGATGCGTCGTGAAATGGGTGGAATGGGCGTGGTTCATCGTCACGACGTCGGGCGTCGCGCGCGGCCGCACGTAATCGTTGTAGTCGGTGGCGATCTTCACCCCACCGGGGCTTTCGATCAGGAAGGTCGCGTGGCCGACGAAGGTCAGCCCCACCTCGCCGGGGCCCAGCGCGGCGGGGATGATCGGCAGGCGGCGGGACGAGACAAGGCCGGTGCAGGGGTCGCCCTCCTGCGTCTGGCCCAAGGCCGGCGTCAGCGAGGCGAACAGGCCCACGAGCGCCGCCAGCCAGCGCGGCGTGGAACGAGCGCGGAGCGCGGCGGCGCGGTGCGGCATCGGAACCTCCCGGTCGGGACCGGGCCAGCATACAAGAGGCTTTCCGCGCGGCGACACACGAAACTGCGACAATCGGGCCGCATCCTGCTGGAACCCGGCCCGCCGGCCCGCGTTAACCTGCCAATCGTAGGCGAATCCTGAAGAGCGAAAGCGCCCCGTTGGCCAAGCCCCCCGGCCAGCGGGGCGCGGCGTTTGGGCGGTTCGACGCCGCGCCTTTTGCCTCTACGCCCGGCAGAGCGTGTCGTGGCGCTCGATGCAGGTGCGCAGCACCTCCTCGCCGGGGCGCGTCCACCAGTCCTGGCTCGAGAAGATCTCCACCTCCTGCGGCCCGCGGAAGCCGGCGGCCTCGATCATGCGGCGAATGCCGCGAAGATCGATGACGCCGTCTCCCATCATGCCGCGATCCAGCAGCAGGTCGCGCGTCGGCACCAGCCAGTCGCAGATATGGTGGGCGAGGATGCGCCCCATGCGCCCGGCCCGGGCGATCTGCTCCGCCAATTCGGGGTCCCACCAGACGTGGTAGACGTCGATCGCCACGCCGACCCCCTCGCCCGCCGCCTCGCAGATGTCGAGGGCGTGGCGCAGCGTGTTCACGCAGGCCCGGTCGGCGGCGTACATGGGATGCAGCGGCTCGATGGCCAGCGGCACGCCGCTGGCGCGGGCGTGCGGCAGGATGGCCAGAATGCCCTCGGCCACCATGTCGCGCGCCCCCGCGATGTCCTTCGAGCCCCGCGGAAGGCCCCCGGCCACCAGCACGAGGCAGTCCGCGCCGAGCGCCGCCGCCTCGTCGATGGCGCGGCGATTGTCGTCGAGGGCGGCCGCGCGGCCCGCCTTGTCGGCGGCCGGGAACATGCCGCCCCGGCAGACGCCGGTGAGGCGCATGCCGTTCGCCCTGACGATCCGCACGGCTTCGTCGAGGCCGATGGCGGCGATCTGGTCGCGCCACGGCGAGATCGCCGTGACGCCATGGCGCACGCAGGCTTCCACGGCCTGCCGCATGTCCCATTGCTGGCGCGTGGTGGCCAGGTTGAGCGACAAGCCCTCGGGGTTCGCGCCCATGGCGCTCACGCGATGCCGTGCACGGCGAGCAGCCGCCGCATGCGCTCCGCCGCGAGGTCCGGGTCGCGCAGCACGCGCGCGGCGTCAGCCAGCCGGAACAGCTCGGCGAAATGCTGGATCGAGCGGGCGCTTTGCTGGCCGCCGATCATGGTGAAGTGGTCCTGCAGGCCGTTGAGCCAGGCCAGGAACACGACGCCGGTCTTGTAGAAGCGCGTCGGCGCCTTGAAGATGTGCCGGCTGAGCGGGACGGTGGGGGCCATGATGGCGTGGAACTCCGCCTCGCGGCCCGCCCCCAGCTCCGAAAGCGCGGCCGAAGCGGCCGGCGCGATGGCGTCGAAAATGCCCAGCAGCGCGTCGGAATGGCCCTTTTCGTCGCCGGCGATCAGCTCGGCGTAGTTGAAGTCGTCGCCGGTGTACATGCGCACGCCTTGCGGCAGGCGGCGGCGCATGACGATCTCCTTTTCCTTGGACAGGAGCGAGATCTTGATGCCGTCGACCTTGGCGGCATTGGCCTGGAGCACGCGCAAGCAGGTCTCCATCGCCTCCATGTGGTCGGCCGCGCCCCAGTAGCCCGCCAGCGCGGGATCGAACATCTCGCCGAGCCAGTGGATGACCACGGGCTGGCGGACCTGGGAGAGGATGCGGTCGTAGACGCGGGCGTAGTCGTCCGGCCCCCGAGCCGCCTTTGCGAGCGCGCGGCTGGCCATCAGGATGATGCGGCCGCCCATCGACTCCACCGCCTCGACCTGCTCCTCGTAGGCGCGGATGACGTCGTCGACCGTGACGTCCGGCCCGGGGGCGAGGTGATCGGTGCCCGCCCCGCAGGCGATCAGCGCGCCGGGGCGCGTCCTGGCCTCGGCCAGCGCGCGGCGGATCAGCTCGCGCGCCGCCGTCCAGTCGAGCCCCATGCCGCGCTGGGCGGTGTCCATGGCCTCGGCGACGCAGAAGCCGAGGTCCCACAGATAGTGCCGGAAGGCGAGCGTCCGCTCCCAGTCGATGGGCGCGTCGAGCCAGGGGTCCTGCTCGGCCCACGGGTCCGCCACCACGTGGGCGGCGGCGTAGGCGATGCGGTTGAAGCCGAGGCTCGCGCCCTTCGGCGGGGCGGCCAGCGGGCGGTTGCGGACGGTGTAGCTTTCCAGCGTCCGCGCGGCGGTCGGCAGGTTGATCGTCGTCATCTCACACCTCCAGCTTCGGCACGTCGACCCAGCGGCGCTCTTGCCAGCTCTTCAGCCCTGCCTCGGCGAGCTGGACGCCCTTGAGCCCGGCGAGCAGGTCGAACGTCCACGGCGTGCCGGCGTAGAGGTGGCGGATATAGTCCTCCCACTGCGTCTTGAAGCCGTTGTCGTAGACCCGGTTGTCGGGCACCTCCTCCCACTGGTCGAGGAAGGGCATGGTCTGCGGCTGGTCCGGGTTCCACACCGGGCGGGGCGTGTTGACCCGGTGCTGGGTGAAGCAGCGGGTGAGGCCGGCCACGGCGGAGCCGAGGGTGCCGTCGACGTGGAAGGTCACGAGGTCGTCGCGGCGCACGCGGGTGCACCAGGACGAGTTGATCTGCGCGATCACCCCGCCGGCGAGCTGGAAGGTGGCGTAGGCGGCGTCGTCGGCGTCGGCGACGTAGGCCTTGCCGGTCTCGTCGACGCGGCTGGGGATGTGGGTCGCGCCCAGGCAGCTCACCGCCTCGACCTCGCCGAAGAGGTTGTCCAGCACGTAGCGCCAGTGGCACAGCATGTCGAGGATGATGCCCCCGCCGTCGCCCTTGCGGTAGTTCCAGCTCGGCCGCTGCGCCGCTTGCCAGTCGCCCTCGAAGACCCAGTAGCCGAACTCGCCGCGGACCGAGAGCATGCGGCCGAAGTACCCGGAATCCCTCAGCATTTTCAGCTTGAGCAGGCCCGGCAGGAAGAGCTTGTCCTGCACCACGCCGCTGCGCACGCCGCGCGAGCGGGCGAGGCGGACGAGCTTCTCGGCGGCGGCGAAGTCGTCGGAGATCGGCTTCTCGCAGTAGATGTCCTTGCCCGCCTCGATGGCGCGGGTGAGCAGCTCGGCGCGCATCTGGGTCGAGCCGGCGTCGAAGAACAGCGTGTCCTCGCGGTTGGCGAGGGCCGCGTCTAGATCCGTGGTCGTGCGGGAAATGCCATGTTTCCCAGCGACTTCGGCGATCTTCTCGGCGTTGCGGCCGACCACGATCGGGTCGGGGACCACCTTGTCGCCGTTGGGCAGGAGCACGCCGCCCTGGTCGCGGATGGCGCAGATGGAGCGCACGAGGTGCTGGTTGTAGCCCATGCGCCCGGTGACGCCGTGCATGATCATGCCCAGCCTGTGCGTCGCCATGTCGTGTCCTCCCCGTGCGTCTTTAGTAACTGGTTGGTTACATAGCGGTCGCGCCCGGCGTCTGTCAAGCGGCGGCGGGACGTTGGAAACGCGCGTCTGGAATGCGCGGCGCTCGGGCCGTGTTCCGATGCGAATTCGACGCCTTCGTGCGCCTTGATCGAAACGTCCGATCGGCGTTCCTTCGAAGATCGCGTCTTCGCATGGATTTCCGTTGGAACTCGGCCCGGGCGGGCGCAGGCCCGCGCCCCGCGCGCATTCGGCGGCGCGCGCAACCGGGCGATGCGGCCGCGGGCCGCTCGCCAGCAAATCGAGAGAAATCGGACAGAACACGTCGGGGTTGCGGGCCTCGCCGACCCCGGTTGCCCCCTCGCCGCGCCCGGCGGCGCGCCGGCGCCCCCCGGCCGGTCAGGCCATGGCGCGCAGGGCCCGCACCAGGCCGACGGTCGAGCCGTCGGCGTCGGCCGGCGGGGCGGCGCCCTCCACCACCGGCAGCAGGGCGCTCGCCAGCTCCTTGCCCAGCTCCACGCCCCACTGGTCGAAGGCGTTGATGTTCCAGATCGCCGCCTCGACGAAGACGCGGTGCTCGTAGAGCGCGATCAGCCGGCCGAGAGTGAACGGGTCCAGCGTGCGGTAGAGGATGGTGAGCGAGGGCCGGTCACCCGGGAACACGCGGTGCGGCGCGAGGCTCTGGGCCTGCGCCTCGCTGCGCCCCATGGCGAGGAGCTGGTTGCGCGCCTCGTCGTAGCTGCGGCCGTTCATCAGCGCCTGCGACTGGGCGAGGCAGTTGGCGACGAGCAGCGCGTGGTGATGCGCCAGCTCGCTCTCGTGGCCGCGCGCGCCGACCATGAACTCGCACGGCACGACGTCGGTGCCCTGGTGGATGAGCTGGTAGAAGGCGTGCTGCCCGTTGGTGCCGGGCTCGCCCCAGACGATGGGGCCCGTCGGGCGCTCCACCGGCTCGCCGGTCAGCGTCACGCTCTTGCCGTTCGACTCCATGTCGAGCTGCTGCAGATAGGCGGGGAAGCGCAGCAGGCGCTGCTCGTAGGGCAGGATGGCGCGCGAGGCGTAGCCGCACACGTCGCGGTGCCACACGCCGGCGAGCCCGAGCAGCACCGGCAGGTTGCTCTCCAGCGGCGTCTCGGCGAAGTGCCGGTCCATGGCGTGCGCGCCGTCGAGGAAGCGGCCGAACTGCTCCGGCCCGATGGCGATCATCACCGGCAGGCCGACCGCCGACCACACCGAGTAGCGCCCGCCCACCCAGTCCCAGAAGCCGAAGGCGCGCTCCACGGGGATGCCGAAGGCGGCGACCTTGTCGAGCGCCGTCGAGACGGCGGCGAAGTGATGCGCCACCGCCCCGTCGCCGAGCGCCTCGACGATCCACCGCCGCGCCGAGGCGGCGTTGGTCATGGTCTCGACGGTGGTGAAGGTCTTGGACGCGACGATGAACAAAGTCGTCGCCGGGTCGAGCCGCTTCACCGTGTCGGCGAAGTGGGCCCCGTCGACGTTGGAGACGAAGTGGCAGCGCGGGCCGTCGTGCCAGGGGGCCAGCGCCAGCGTCGCCATCGCCGGGCCGAGGTCGGAGCCGCCGATGCCGATATTGACCACGTCGGTGAAGCGCCCGCCCCGGGCCGGCGCGATGGAGCCGTCGCGCACGCCGCCGGCGAACGCCGCCAGCGCCTCCAGCACGGCGCGCACCTCCGGCATCACGTCGCGGCCGTCGACCAGCACGGGCGCGCCGGAGCGGTTGCGCAGAGCCGTGTGCAGCACCGCCCTGCCCTCGGTGACGTTGATCGTCTCGCCCGACAGCATGGCGTCGCGCCGCGCCTCCACCTCGCAGGCCCGCGCCAGGTCGGTCAGCAGCTCCAGCGTGCGCGCGTCGATGGCCGTCTTCGAGAGGTCGAGCAGCAGGTCGTCGAGGCGGAACGAGAACGTCTCGAAGCGGGCCGGGTCGGCCGCGAACAGGCTCTTCAGCGTCTCGCCCGCCGTCGCCTGGCGGTGCGTGGCCAGCGCATCCCACGCGGCCTTGATGCGAGCGGCTTCGGCCATGTCGGGACTCCTCGGGCGGTCGAAAGGACGGGGAGGATGTCGCAGCCGGGAGGCGAACTCAAGGCCGCCCCGCAACGCGCCGACCGTCATCCGAGTGTCACGCAACCGTCCTATTCCCTGCCGCGAGGCCGCCGGGACGGCGCGCCTCCCGAATTGCGGGACGCCTCGTCCGCCAAGGGCCGGGCGCCGTCACAGGAGAGCCGACATGCACTTCAAGGCCATGATCGTCGCGGCGGGGATCGCCGCCGCGTCCGCCGGGCCCGCCCTCGCCGCCGACATCTCGGGCGCGGGCGCGACGTTCCCTTACCCGATCTACGCGAAGTGGGCGGACGCCTACAAGAAGGAGACCGGCGCCGGGCTCAACTACCAGTCCATCGGCTCGGGCGGCGGCATCAAGCAGATCCAGGCCCGCACCGTCACCTTCGGCGCGACCGACGCGCCGCTCAAGGGCGCGGACCTCGACAAGGACGGCCTCATCCAGTTCCCCATGGTGATGGGCGGCATCGTGCTCGTCGCCAACCTGGAAGGCATCGCCCCCGGCCAGCTCGTGCTCGACGGGCCGACCGTGGCCAAGATCTATCTCGGCGAGATCAAGAGCTGGGACGACGCCGCCATCGTCAAGCTCAACCCCGGCCTCAAGCTGCCGAGCCAGGCCATCGTCCCGGTGCGCCGCTCGGACGGCTCGGGCACGACCTTCGTGTTCACCGACTATCTCGGCAAGGTGAGCAAGGACTGGGACGACAAGGTCGGCTCCGCCACCGCCGTCGAGTGGCCGGTCGGCATCGGCGCCAAGGGCAACGAGGGCGTCGCCAACAACGTCATGCAGACCAAGGGCGCCATCGGCTACGTCGAGTACGCCTACGCCAAGCAGAACAAGCTGACGCATGCCCGCCTGGTCAACAAGGCCGGCAAGGTGGTGGAGCCCTCCACCCCGTCCTTCCAGGCCGCCGCCGCCAGCGCCGACTGGAAAAGCAAGCCGGGCTTCGGCATCGACCTCAACAACCAGGCCGGCGACACGGTGTGGCCGATCACCTCGCCCACCTTCATCCTCCTGCCGAAGCAGCCGAAGGACCCGGCCGCCGCCGCCGAGGCGCTGAAGTTCTTCGATTGGGCCTACCGCAAGGGCGACACGATGGCCGCCGACCTCGACTACATCCCGATGCCCGAGGCCGTGGTGAAGATGGTCGAGGAGAGCTGGACGCAGGTCGTCGACCCGGCCGGCAAGCCGGTCTGGACCGCCGCCGCCAAGTAAGCCAAGGGGCGGCGCGGCGATCCCCTCGCGCCGCGCCCCGCCCCCGAACCGGCCGGCCCCGCCGTCGTCGGGACCGGCCGCCACCGTTTTCACCGCGCGCCGCCGGGCGCAGCCGAAGGACCGACGATGACGGACGCCAGCCTGCACCCGAGCCGAGCGCTCGCGACGGCCACGGCCGACCGGGCGCGGGCGCTGGCGCGCCACCGCATCCCGGACGCCGTGTTCGCCGCGCTCACCCGCGCCGCCGCCCTCGCCGTGCTCGTCATGCTGGGCGGCGTGATCGTGTCGCTGGCCCGCGGCGCGTGGCCGGCCTTCTCGGCCTTCGGGCTGGACTTCCTCACCACCTCGACCTGGAACCCGGTGAAGGAGCGCTTCGGCGCGCTCGCGCCGATCTACGGCACCGTCGTCACCTCGCTCATCGCCATGCTCATCGCCGTGCCGGTGGGGCTCGGCATCGCGGTGTTCCTCACCGAGCTGTGCCCCCGCCCGCTGCGCCGCCCCATCGGCATCGCGGTCGAGCTGCTGGCCGGCATCCCCTCGATCATCTACGGCGTCTGGGGCCTGTTCGTGCTCGCGCCGTTCCTGCAGGAGACGGTGCAGCCGGCGCTGATCGCCACGCTCGGGCGCGCGCCGCTGATCGGCCCGCTGTTCGAGGGTCCGCCCTACGGCATCGGCCTGCTCACCGCCTCGCTGATCCTGGCCGTGATGGTGCTGCCCTTCATCACCTCCGTGTCTCGCGACGTGTTCGAGACCGTGCCGCCGATGCTCAAGGAATCCGCCTACGGGCTCGGCTGCACCACGTGGGAGGTCGTGCGCCGGGTCGTGCTGCCCTACACGCGCGCCGGCGTGATCGGCGGCGTCATGCTCGGCCTCGGCCGCGCGCTGGGCGAGACGATGGCGGTGACCTTCGTCATCGGCAACGCGCACAAGATCCAGGCCTCGCTGCTCGCCCCCGCCACCACCATCTCCGCCTCCATCGCCAACGAGTTCACCGAGGCGGTGGGCGACCTCTACACCGCCTCGCTCATCGCGCTCGGCCTCATCCTGTTCGTCATCACCTTCGTGGTGCTGGCGGCGGCCCGGCTGATGCTGATGCAGCTCGAGCGGCGGCAGGGAGCATGACCATGAGCCACGACCTCGGCCCCGCCGTCCGCGACATGCGCCGCTATGCCGGGCGCGCCCGCCGCAACCGCGTGTGGATGGGCCTGTGCATGGCGGCCACCGCGTTCGGGCTCGCCATGCTCGGGCTCATCCTCGGCGCGCTGCTGTGGCGCGGCTTCACCGCGCTCGGCCCCGCCGTGTTCACCCAGACGACGCCGCCGCCCGGCGCGGCGGGCGGCCTGCTCAACGCCATCGTCGGCAGCCTCATGATGTCGGCCATCGGCGTCGTCGCCGGCGCGCCCATCGGCGTGCTGGCGGGCACCTACCTGGCCGAGTACGGCCGCTCCTCGCCGCTCGCCGCCGTGGTGCGCTTCATCAACGACATCCTCCTCAGCGCGCCCTCCATCGTCGTCGGCCTGTTCGTCTACGAGGTGGCCGTGCGGCCGATGGGCCATTTCTCCGGCCTCGCCGGCGGCGCGGCGCTGGCCGTCATCGTCGTGCCGGTGGTGCTGCGCACGACGGAGGACATGCTGCGCCTCGTGCCGACGCAGTTGCGCGAGGCCGCCTACGCGCTCGGCATGCCGCGCTCGCTGGTGATCCGCCGCATCGTCTACGCCTCGGCGCGCACCGGCATGATCACCGGCGTCATGCTAGCCGTGGCGCGCATCAGCGGCGAGACCGCGCCGCTGCTGTTCACCGCGCTCAACAACCAGTTCTTCAGCGCCGACCTCGGCGCGCCGATGGCGAGCCTGCCGGCCGTGATCTTCCAGTTCGCCATGAGCCCCTACAAGGAGTGGCAGGACCTGGCCTGGGCCGGCGCGCTGCTCATCACCCTCACCGTGCTGGCGCTGAGCATCGCCGCCCGCGCCCTGACCGCGAGATCGTCCGCATGACCGTCCCCGCCCTTCCCGAAAAGATCACCGTCCGCGATCTGCGCTTCCATTACGGCGCCAGCCTGGCGCTGAAGGGCGTGAGCCTGCCGCTCCACGAGCGCAGGGTGACGGCCTTCATCGGCCCGTCGGGCTGCGGCAAGTCCACGCTGCTGCGCGTGCTCAACCGCATGTACGACCTCTATCCCGGCCAGCGCGCCGAAGGCGAGGTGCTGCTCGACGGACACAACATCCTCGGCCGCGACGTCGACGTGAACCTGCTGCGCGCCCGCGTCGGCATGGTGTTCCAGAAGCCGACGCCGTTCCCGATGTCGATCTACGACAACATCGCCTTCGGCGTGCGCCTGTACGAGGACCTGCCCCGCGCCGAGATGGACGCGCGCGTCGAGGCTGCGCTACGCGGCGCGGCGCTGTGGGACGAGGTGAAGGACAAGCTCGGGGCCAGCGGCCTGTCGCTCTCCGGCGGCCAGCAGCAGCGCCTGTGCATCGCGCGCAGCGTCGCGGTGCAGCCGGAGGTGATCCTGCTCGACGAGCCGTGCTCGGCGCTCGACCCCATCTCCACCGCCAAGGTCGAGGAGCTGATCGACGAGCTGAAGGAGCGCTACACCATCGCCATCGTCACCCACAACATGCAGCAGGCGGCGCGTGTTTCGGATTTCACCGCGTTCATGTATCTCGGCGAACTGATCGAGTTCGGCGACACGTCGACCATCTTCACCGCGCCGCGCCACAAGGCGACGCAGGACTACATCACCGGCCGCTTCGGCTGAGGGAGAGCAGCATGACCCAGCACACCGTGGCGTCCTTCGATGCCGAGCTGAAGGAGCTGCAGCGCAAAATCGCCGAGATGGGCGGCATCGCCGAGAAGATGCAGTCCGACGTCATCGACGCGCTGATGCGCCAGGACATCCGCCTCGCCCAGGCGGTCGTCGCGGCCGATCCGGCGCTCGACCAGCTTCAGCGCGAGATCGAGGAGAAGGCGATCCTCACCATCGCCCGCCGGCAGCCCATGGCCATCGACCTGCGCGACGTGGTGGCGACGATCCGCATCGCCAACGACCTCGAGCGCGTCGGCGACCTGGTGAAGAACATCGCCAAGCGCATCCTCGCGCTGGAAGGCCGCTTCCCGCCGCAGAGCCTGCTGGCCGGGCTCAACAACATGAGCGTGATGGCGCTGGCGCAGTTCAAGGCCGTGCTCGACGCCTACATCCAGCGCGACGAACACGCGGCGCTCGCCGTGTGGGAGCGCGACGGCGAGATCGACCACCTCTACAACTCGCTGTTCCGCGAGTTGCTGACCTACATGATGGAAGACCCGCGCAATATCGGCTTCTGCACGCACCTGCTGTTCAGCGCCAAGAACATCGAGCGCATCGGCGACCACGCCACCAACGTGGCGGAGACGGTGTACTACCTCGTCACCGGCCACAACCTCGCGCTCGAGCGTCCGAAGGCGGAAGCCGCCGACGTCACCGCCCCGCCGCAGGCTTAGGCGCGCGTCGCCGCCTCAGCGGGCCGGCGCGGCCTCCAGCAGGCGCGCCCCGACGGCCGCCGCGGCCGCGCGGGTGGAGACGCCGAGCCCGCGGAACAGCGCCGCCATGTGGACCTTCACCGTGCCCTCGCCGATGTCGAGCGTGCGGGCGATCTCCTTGTTGGAGAGCCCGCGCACCAGGAGCTCCAGAACGTCGCGCTGGCGCGGCGTCAGGCCCTCCGGGCAGGCCGGCCCGGCGCCGGGTTCGGCGGCGGGCTTCTCGGCCGCCGGCAGTTCGGCCAGCGAGGGCGGCACGAAGATGGCCCCGTCCATGATGCGCCGGAGCGCGTTGGGCAGTTCCACGACGCCGAGGCTCTTCGGCACGTAGCCGTGCGCGCCGGCCTCCAGCGCCGCGAGGATGTCGCCCCGCCGCTGCGAGCCCGACACCACCGCCACCTTGATCTTCGGGAAGCAGTCGCGCACGCCGCGCAGGCTCGCGGCGCTGTCCATGCCGGGCATGGCGAGGTCGAACAGCGCGAACGTCACTTCCGGATGGGCGGAAAGGCGCTCCACCGCCTCGTCGAGCGAGCCCGCCTCCAGCACCTCCCGCACGCCCAGCCGGGCCGTCAGAATCGCCGACAGCGCCATGCGGAAGAAGGCGTCGTCGTCGGCGATCAGGGCCGTGGCGGTACTGGCATGCGTCGTAGGCATCGAGGACTCGGATGCGAAGGCGGCGCGAGCGGTTGCGCGCGCCGGCTTTAGCATGTGTTGGAGTAGCACTTGCCCGCCGCGATGACAATGTAAGTAAGAACCTGAACGGTTTGGCCTTGCAGCGATGCAAGATCAATGAAGTTGTGGATAGCCGCTCGTCAGCCGCTTTTCAATCGTCAGCTTGACAATTTTCTTGCGCGTAGCGGAGCGCGGCGGCGACCGCGCGGCGCGCCTCGGCGAGCGCGACGCAGCCGGTCGAGCGCGCCGTGGCGGCGGGGGCTCCGGCGCAGGCTTCCGCCAGCCGCGCCGCGTCGAGCGCGCCCAGGCACGCGAGCGGGCCGACCAGCGACAGCGCGGCCCGGCGCACCCGCCGCGAACCGCCGCGCTCCAGCGCGCGCTCCAAAGCCGCGAGCCGCCCCTCCATCTCGCCCGCGAAGCGCGCCACGAGCGCCGGCAGCATCGCGCCGTAGGCGGAGCGCAGCGCGGCGACGGGCAGCGCCTCGGCCTCGGGCGGCCGGGCGGATTCGGAACATGGGTCGGGACGCATGCCGGGACCTTCGGAGGGGAATCGGGCAAACGGCGCCGGCGGGGGAGGAGCGCCGAGGCGCATCAACACCAAAAGGGCCGCGCGCCGCCATTCGGCCTGTCGCCCTAGGCCGCCGCGCCGCCAGACGGCCCGCTGGCAGCGTGAGCGCGGCCGGTTCTACGCAGTCCCGCGTACGGCACAGCCTCCGCTACGCGTTTGTCCTTAGACCAGCCGGCATAAGGGAACCCCCAGTTTTACCCTCCGCTCAACCTAAGTCATGACGCCGAATTTCATCCCCCGGCGAAATGGATAGGTTCCGCTCCGACCAAACGCCGCCGATTTGGACGGGGACGCCAGAACGATGTTCACCACCGGAACCAACAATACTGCGCCGCGCACCGGAATGGTCTCGGCCTTTGCCCAGGAATTCAACGGAACCGAGCTTCCGGACGCCACGCATGCCGTCTGGAACACCGTCTACCCCGGCAATATTCGCGGCGGCCTCAACGGCGAGAAGCAGATCTACCTCGACCAGGACTACCGCACCTCGGACGGCCGCACGGTGCCGATCCAGCCGTTCAGCCTGCAGGGCGACGGCGCGCTCACCATCACGGGCAACCCCACGCCCGCCAACCTGCTGAGCGACGTGCAGAATTTCGGCTACACGTCGGGCATGATCAACACCTACGACCAGTACCAGTTCAAGTACGGCTTCTTCGAGATCCGCTGCGACATCCCCGGCGGCAAGGGCACGTTCCCGGCCTTCTGGCTGCGCAACGCCGACTCCTCGGTGAAGGCGGAGATCGACATCTTCGAGATCATCGGCGGCCAGCCCAAGGTCGCCAACCAGACGGTGCACACCGACGACGGCTCGATCCTCAAGGTCAACCGCACCGTCACCTCCACCGACTTCACGCAGGGCTTCCACACCTACGGCGTCGACTGGCAGCCCGACTTCATCACCTTCTACGTCGACGGCCAGAAGACGGGCGCGGTCGCCACGCCCGACAGCCTCAAGGTGCCGATGTACCTCATCGCCAACCTGGCGCTCGGCGGCACCTGGCCGGGCAGCCCGGACGCCACAACGCCGTGGCCGGCGACCATGAAGATCGACTACATCCGCGTCTGGCAGGACGAGAAGAACCTCGCTTCCGTGACGCTGAACGGCACGGCGTCCGCCGACAAGCTGTTCGGCAACGACGGCGCGGACGTCATCACCGCCGGCGACGGCAACGACACCGTGCTGGCGGCCGCCGGCAACGACTCGTTGGACGGCGGCGCGGGCGACGACCGCCTGATCGGCGGCATGGGCGACGACACCATCTCCGGCGGCTCGGGCGTCAACTACCTCGCCGGCGGCGTCGGCAACGACACCTACATCGTCAACCAGACCGGCGACACCTTCTACGAGATCGCCAATGGCGGCTTCGACACGGTGGTGACCGGGCTCTCGGCCTACACGCTGACCGGCTATCTCGACGCGGTGCGCTACACCGGCTCCGGCGCCTTCA
Source organism: Alsobacter ponti (assembly GCF_024294805.1). Classification (GTDB taxonomy): domain Bacteria; phylum Pseudomonadota; class Alphaproteobacteria; order Rhizobiales; family Beijerinckiaceae; genus Alsobacter; species Alsobacter ponti. The sequence continues at coordinate 362,394 of NZ_JANCLU010000001.1, read as the reverse complement.
AGGGCAACGGCAACCCGCTCGCCAACCTCCTCGTCAGCGGCGCGGGAGCCGACACGCTGGTCGGCGCGGCCGGCGACGACACGCTCGACGCCGGCGCGGGCAACGACCGCATGGACGGCGGGACCGGCAAGGACGTCTACGTCGCCGGCCATGGCGGGCAGGACTTCGTCGTCTCCTTCGGCCTCGCCGAGGACCGCATCGACGTCTCGGCCCTGCACTTCACGTCGCTGGCGGAGGCCATCAACGGCGCGACCGTCAACATCAACGGCCAGGTCGTGCTGCACTTCGGCGCGGAGAGCCTGACGCTGGGCGGCGTCTCCAAGGTGGCGCAGCTCACCGACGCCCATTTCATCTTCGAGGCCCCCGCGCCGGCCCCGACCGACACGACCTCCACCACCACCCCGACCACGACGGAGACGGCGGTCGTCGCCGACCCCACCATCTACGGCACCAACGGCAACGACTCTCTCGTCGGCACGTCCGGGAACGACCGGATGGACGGTCTCCTGGGCAACGATACTCTGTCCGGCGGCGCGGGAGACGACGTGTACGTGGTGTCGTCCGCCGGCAAGACCATCGTCGAGAAGTCCGGCGGGGGCACGGACACGGTCGAAACCTCGCTCGCCAGCTACACGCTGTCGGGCTACGTGGAGAACCTCACCTATACCGGCACGGGCGACTTCAAGGGCACGGGCAGCGGCCTCGCCAACGTCATCACAGGCGGCGGCGGCGTCGACTCGCTGGTCGGCGGCAACGGCAACGACTCGCTGTTCGGTGCGGGCGGCAACGACCGGCTCAACGGAGGCGCGGGCGCGGACCTCATCTCCGGCGGCTCGGGCTGCGACACGCTCACCGGCTACACCGGCGCGGACACCTTCGTGTTCACGGCCGCGGACGGCCTCGGCTCGGCGCTGGTGACCGACTTCCAGCGCGGCTACGACCATCTGGACGTGCATGGCATGGGCCTCGTCGACTTCGCCGACGTGCTCGCCCACGCCACGACCAGCTCGCTCGGCTTCGCCACCATCGCCAACGCGGGCGAGAGCTTCACGCTGCAGAACGTCAAGATCGCCGACCTGCAGGCGGCCGACTTCATCTTCTGAGCCCCACCGGGCCGCCGCGTCGCCGGCGCCCCGGACCGCTCTTCCGCCGGAATTAAACGACCGGGATCAGGAAACGGTAATGAAATGCGAGTAACACTCATTACGCGCATAACTAGTCTTACACACGCGTAACAAGAATATCGGGCCACAATACATCCCCTGTTAACCGTCCAGGCGCAGCACAACATGGCGACGAAGCCCACCTACAGCGACAGCCAGATCGTTTCCCAGCTGGACAGCACGTATCATTGGGTCGGCACGGACCTGACCTACGGCTTCCCGACCTCCACCGCGTCGTGGTTCCCCTATGACGAGTCGACCGGCTCCTCGGCGCTGACGAGCGCGCAGCGCGCCGCCGCGACGATGGCGATCGGACTGTGGGACGACCTCATCAAGCCGAACTTCACGCTCGCCGCCGACGGCTCGACCGCCAACGTCAAGTACGACAACACCACCACCAGCATCGGCTACGCCCACGCCTATTACCCGGGCGGATGGTCCGGCGCGGGTTCGGTCTGGTTCAACAACAATTACAACTCCACGACCGGCACCAATGACCTGGTGACGCCGAAGATCGGCGCGTGGGGCTTCATGACCTATATCCACGAGACCGGCCACGCGCTCGGCCTCAACCATCCCGGCGACTACAACGGCGGCTCCCCGACCTACGCGACGGACGCGCTCTACGCGCAGGACAGCCAGATGTATACGCTGATGTCCTATTTCACCGCCGACAACACGGGGGCTGACTGGTACGCCAGCGACAATCGCTGGTATTACCCGCAGACCCCGATGCTGCACGACGTGATGGCCATCCAGGCGATCTATGGGGCCGACCCGACGACGCGCCTCGGCGACACCACCTACGGCTTCAACGCCACCGCCGGCATTCCGATGGTGTTCGACTTCACGCAGAACAAGCACCCGGTGCTGTGCGTCTACGACGCCGGCGGCACGGACACGCTCGATTTCTCGGGCTTCTCCTCGGCCTCGCTCATCAATCTCGCGCCGGGCTCGTTCTCGAATTGCGACATGATGACCTACAACGTCTCCGTCGCGCAGACGGCGGCGATCGAGAACGCGGTGGGTGGCGCGGGGGCCGACACGCTGCTCGGCAACGACCTCGCCAACGTGCTGACCGGCAACGCCGGCAACGACTCGCTCTCCGGCGGCAACGGCGACGACCGGCTCGTCGGCGGCGCGGGCGCGGACATGCTGGACGGCGGCGCGGGGAACGACACCGCCCTGTTCGCCGGGCTGCGCTCCGCCTATTCCATCGCCTACGACGCCGCCACCGCGCACTTCACGGTGACCAGCACGGCCGAGGGCGTCGACACTCTCGTCGGCATCGAGACCTTCCAGTTCTCCGACGGCTCGGTGCTCGCCTCGTCTCTGACCGGCGGCACGACGACCACCACCACGACCACCGCCACCACGACGACCGAAACCGTCGCGCCCATGGCGACGCCGACCTCGGGCGCCGACAACCTCATCGGAACCTCGGGCGCGGACACCATCAACGCGCTGGCCGGCAACGACACGATCGACGGCGGCGCGGGCGCGGACCGCCTGGTCGGCGGCTACGGCGACGACAGCTATGTCGTCGACAACGCGCTGGACGTCACCTACGAGCTCTCCGGCCAGGGCGTCGACACCGTGCTCGCCTCGCTCAACTGGACGCTGGCGGCCAATGTCGAGAAGCTGACCCTCACCGGGACCGCCGGCCTCTCCGGCACGGGCAATTCGCTCGCCAACACGCTCACCGGCAATATTGGCGCGAACATCCTGTCGGGCGGCATCGGCAACGACTCGATCTTCGGCGGCGACGGCGCCGACACGATCCTCGGCGGCGACGGCGCGGACCGCATCTACGGCGAGGCCGGGGCGGACCGGCTGACCGGCAACGCCGGCGTCGACTACTTCATCTTCAACGCCGTGTCGGACAGCGCCCCCGCCGGGGCCGACACGATCACCGACTTCACGCGCGGCTACGACCGCATCGACCTGCGCGGCATCGACGCCAACGCCGCCACCACGACGACCGACGAGGCCTTCGCCTTCATCGGAACCGCTTCCTTCGACGGCCACGCCGGCCAGCTGCGTTTCTCGGCCGGCCTGCTGCAGGGCGACGTCAACGGCGACGGCGTGGCGGACTTCGCGGTCGCCATCGCCAACCAGACGGCGATGCGCGCCACCGACTTCCTGCTCTGATCGTCTTCCTGCTCTGAGCGCGCGCCGGGCGGCTCGCGCCCGGCCCCGCCGCTCCCCGCCTCGACGGCAACGCCCCCGCCTCCGGCGGCGGGCGGCATCGGCGCTCGTTAAAACTCTAGCAAGACCGATGAAGAAACCGTAATACGTCGACGATAGCGTGGTCTGCGGGCATGGATTTGATGTCCGATGCTTAAAGATATTTCCGTTTATTTTTCCCGCTATTCATTAGGTGCAAATTCATGGCGACGAAGCTCAAATATAGCGACAGCCAGGTCATTTCGCAGCTCGACAGCACCTATCATTGGGAGGGGATGGACCTGACCTACGGGTTCCCCACCTCCACCGCCTCCTGGTTCCCCTACTACGAGTCGGCCGGCTCCTCGCCCCTGAACAGCGCCCAGCGCGCCGCCGCGACGATGGCGATCGGCCTGTGGGACGACCTCATCAAGCCGAACTTTACGCTTGCCGCCGACGGCTCCACCGCCAACATCAAGTACGACAACTCCACCACCGGCGTCGGCTACGCCCACGCCTATTACCCGGGCTCGTGGTCGGGCGCGGGCTCGGTGTGGTTCAACAACCGATACGACGCCATCTCCGGGACGAGCGATCTGGTGACGCCGAAGATCGGCGCGTGGGGCTTCACCGCCTTCGTCCACGAGACCGGCCACGCGCTCGGCCTCGACCACCCCGGCGAGTACAACGGCGGCTCCCCGACCTACGCGACCGACGCGCTCTACGCGCAGGACAGTCAGATGTACACGCTGATGTCCTACTTCACCGCCGACAATACGGGAGCCGACTGGTACGCCAGCGACAATCGGTGGTACTACCCGCAGACGCCGATGCTGCACGACGTCATGGCCATCCAGGCGATCTACGGCGCGGACCCGACCACCCGCCTCGGCGACACCACCTACGGCTTCAACGCCACCGCCGGCGTTCCGATGGTGTTCAACTTCACCCAGAACATGCACCCCGTGGTCTGCATCTACGACGCGGGCGGAACCGACACGCTCGACTTCTCGGGCTTCGCCTCCGGCTCGCTGATCAACCTCGCGCCGGGCTCGTTCTCGAATTGCGACATGATGACTTCCAACGTCTCCATCGCGCAGACGGCGGCGATCGAGAACGCGGTGGGCGGCGGCGGAGCCGACACGCTGCTCGGCAACACACTCGCCAACGTGCTGACCGGCAACGCCGGCGCCGACTCGCTCTCGGGCGACGCCGGGGATGACCGGCTCTCCGGCGGCGCGGGCGACGACCGGCTCGTCGGCGGGGCGGGCTCGGACATGCTGGACGGCGGCTTGGGGACAGACACCGCCGTGTTCGCCGGCGCGCGCTCGGCCTACACGATCTCCTATAACTCCGTTACAGCGCACTTCACGGTGACGAGCGCGGCCGAGGGCGTCGACGATCTCTTCGGCATCGAGACCTTCCAGTTCTCGGACGGCTCGGTGCTCGCCTCCTCGCTGACCGGCGGCACGACGCCCACCACCCCCACCACCCCCACCACCCCGACCACCCCCACCACCCCCACGACCTCGTCGACTCCGACCTCCGGGGCCGACAGCCTCGTCGGGACCGCCGGCGCGGACACCATCGGCGCGCTGGCCGGCGACGACACGATCGACGGCGGTGCGGGAGCCGACCGCCTGGCAGGAGGCCTCGGCGACGACCGCTACATCGTCGACAACGCGCGGGACGTCATCACCGAGCTGGCCGGCCAGGGCACCGATACCGTGCTCGCCTCGCTGAACTGGTCGCTGGCGGACAACGTCGAGAATCTCACGCTGACCGGGACCGGAGACTTCATGGGCCTCGGCAACGCGCTGGCCAACGTGCTCACCGGCAATGCCGGCGCGAACATGCTGTCCGGCGGCGCCGGCAACGACACGCTCGACGGCGGCGCGGGCGCGGACTTCATGATGGGCGGCACGGGCGACGACCGCTACGTCGTCGACAGCGCGCGCGACTTCATCTACGAGTCCGCCGGCCAGGGCGTCGACACGGTCGTGGCCTCGCTCAGCTGGACGCTCGCCACCAACTTCGAGAACCTCACGCTCACCGGCGACGCCGCCCTCTCCGGCACGGGCAACACGGTGGCCAACATGCTCGTCGGCAACGCGGGCGCGAACGTCCTGTCCGGCGGCGCGGGGAACGATACGATCCAGGGCGGCGGCGGCGCCGACACCATCCTGGGCGGCGACGGAGCGGACGTCATATCCGGCCAGGCGGGCGCGGACCGCCTGACCGGGAATGGCGGCAACGACATCTTCGTCATCGCCGCCGTGTCGGACAGCGGCCCCGCCGGGGCCGACACGATTACCGACTTCACGCGCGGCTACGACCGCATCGATTTGCGCGGCATCGACGCCATCGCCGCCACGACGACCGACGAGGCCTTCGCCTTCATCGGGACCGGGGCCTTCGACGGCCACGCCGGCCAGCTGCGCTTCGCGGCCGGCCTGCTGCAGGGCGACGTCAACGGCGACCGCGTGGCGGACTTCAGCGTCACCGTCTCCGGCCAGTGGGCGCTGAGCGCCGCGGACTTCCTGCTCTGACAGCCTTGCTGCTCTGAGCGCGCCGGGCGAACCGCGCCCGGCCCCCCGCGGCGCGCCGCCGAAACCTCGAGCGGCGCGCCGGCTCTCCCCGCCTCGACAGCAACGCCCCCGCCTCCGGCGGCGGGCGTTGTCGGCGTTCGCCGGGCCGTTAGCCATCGTGGTGAAAAAGCCGCCACGCGCCGCCAAGGGACTTGTTATCCGACAGGGAACGGCACTACACATTGTCCAAATTCTGTAATCTTTTTTTAATTTTTTCATTTGGTGAAAATCATGGCGGAAAAACCTGTCTATACCGACGAGCAGATCATCTCGACGCTCGACAGCGGCTACCACCAGTCCGGGACGGACCTGACCTACGGCTTCCCGACCTCCACATCGGGATGGTTCTGGGGTCTGGAGACGTTGGGTTCTTCGTCGCTCAACAGCGCGCAGCGCGCCGCCGCGACGCTGGCGATCGGCCTGTGGGACGACCTCATCGCGCCGAACTTCACGCTCGCCGCCAATCCCACCACCGCCAACATCAAGTTCATGAATACGTACTCGAACGTCGATTACGCGGCCGCGTATCTTCCCACCGGATGGTCCGGCGGGGGCTCGGTGTGGTTCGACTCGCGCTACGACTCCGTCAAGGGCGGGTCCAGGAACCTCATGACGCCGACGATCGGCGACTACGGCTTCACGACCTACATCAAGGGGATCGGCGCCACGCTCGGCATCAGGATCCCCACCATCTCCGACGGTAAAATTCATACCTACGACAAGTACGCTCAGTACGCGCAGGACAGCCAGATGTACTCCGTGATGTCCCAGTTCACCTCGGACGCCACGGGGGCCGACAGGTTCGCCAGCGACAACTGGTTCCATGGCCCGCAGACACCGCTGCTGCACGACGTCATGGCCATCCAGGCCATCTACGGCGCGGACCCGACGACCCGCCTCGGCGACACCACGTACGGCTTCCACGCCACCTCGGGTATTCCGGTGGTGTTCGACTTCACGCAGAACACCCACCCGATCCTGTGCATCTACGATGCCGGCGGCATCGACACGCTCGACTTCTCCGGCTTCTCCTCGTCCTCGCTCATCAACCTCGCGCCGGGCTCGTTCTCGAACTGCGACATGATGACCTACAACGTCTCCATCGCGCATACCGCCTGGATCGAGAACGCGGTGGGCGGCGCGGGCAATGACACCCTGCTCGGCAACACCCTCGCCAACCAACTGACCGGCAACGCCGGCGCCGACTCGATCTCCGGCGGCGACGGCGACGACACGCTCAACGGCGGGGCTGGCGGCGACACGATTGACGGCGGCGCGGGCGATAACACGGCCGTGTTCTCCGGCCTGCGTTGCGCCTACGCCGTCTCGTACGACGCGGCCACCGGCCTCTTCACCGTGACCGGCGCGGATGGCGTCGACACCCTCTCCAACGTCGAGACCTTCCAGTTCTCCGATGGCTCCGTGCTCGCGTCCTCGCTGACAGGGGACTCGACCGAGCCCGCGCCGGTCGCGACCTCGGGCAGCGACAGCCTCATCGGCGGTTCGGACGCGGACACCATCAGCGCGCTGGCGGGCGACGACACGATCGACGGCGGCGCGGGCGCGGACCGCATGGTGGGCGGCCTCGGCGACGACCTCTACATCGTCGACAACGCGTCCGACACGACCGAAGAGTCGGCCGACGAGGGCGTCGACACCGTGCTCGCCTCGCTCAGCTGGACGCTGGCGGACAACATCGAGAACCTGATGCTGACCGGGACCGCCGACATCTCCGGCACCGGCAATTCGCTGGACAACTCCCTCGACGGCAATTTGGGCGCGAACGCCCTGTCGGGCGGCGCCGGCAACGACACGATCTCCGGCGACGATGGCAGTGACACGCTGGACGGCGGCGCGGGCGCGGACAGCCTCGTCGGAGGTTCTGGCGACGACCTCTACATCGTCGACAACGCGTCTGACGTGACGGTAGAGCTGTCCACCCAGGGCGTCGACACGGTGCTTGCGTCGATTAACTGGACGCTCGCGGAAAATGTCGAGAAGCTGACCCTCGCGGGAACCGCCGGACTCTCCGGCACGGGCAATTCGCTCGCCAACACGCTCACCGGCAACACGGGCGCGAACATCCTGTCGGGCGGCGACGGCAACGACACGATCTCCGGCGGAGCCGGCAACGACACGCTGGACGGCGGCGCGGGCGCGGACCGCATGGCCGGCGGTTCGGGCAACGACCGCTACATCGTCGACAACGCCTTGGACGTGACGGAAGAGCTGTCCAACCAGGGCGTCGACACCGTGCTCGCCTCGGTCAACTGGACGCTGGCGGACAACGTCGAGAACCTGATCCTCACGGGGACCGCCGGCCTCTCCGGCACGGGCAATTTGCTGGCCAACGCCATCACCGGCAGCGCCGGCGCGGACGTGCTGTCGGGCGGCGCCGGCAACGACTCGATCGATGGCGGCATCGGCAACGACACCATCCTCGGCGGCGACGGCGCGGACCGCATCTTCGGCAATGCCGGGGCGGACCGGCTGACGGGCAACGCCGGGGCCGACACCTTCGTCTACACCGCCCTGTGGCAGAGCATGCGCGGAACAGTCGACACGATCACCGACTTCACCCGCGGCGTCGACCGCATCGACCTGCGCGGCATCGACGCCGTCGCCGCCAGCAGCGCGACGGACCAGGCGTTCGCCTTCATCGGCGCCGCGGCCTTCGACGGCCACGCCGGCCAGTTGCGCTTCTCCGCCGGTCTGCTGCAGGCCGACGTCAACGGCGACCGTGTGGCGGACTTCATCGTCAACATCTCCAACGTGACGACGCTGAGCGCCGGGGACTTCCTGCTCTGACAGGGCGCGGAGCGCGGGGCGCGCGGGGCTTGTGACGAAGACGGGGCGGGGCGAAGGCGCACACAAACGCGTCGCCGCCCAAGCCCCGCCCCGCCCAAGCCGCGCGCCTCCGAACCGCCGCCGGCCCGGCGCGCCATCCCCGCCCCGGCCCATCGCATTCGCCGCCCGCTCCCGCCGGGCGGCGTTTTTCACAAAGCGAACTGCCGCGCATCGGCCCGCGCGCGGCCCGATCCGTGCGCCGCCGCGACAGCCGCTGGCCCGGCGCCCCTCTCCGTCACCCGAGCCCATCCCGCTCCCGCCGAATGGCGACGGTGTCGATGCCCCTCGCGGCGAGTTCGCCAAGTGACTTCCGGTGGCAGCGCTGGGGCGAGTGACCCGATGCAGCGGGATCGACTCCCGCCCGAGCCGAAGACCCCCGGCCCATTTTCGCGAGCCCGCCGCTTCCGTCACGGGCCGCCGCGTAGGCTCGCTCCGTTTCCGGAGTTGAGGCGAGGCGAATATCGCTCTCCAACGCTGGGCGGAAGACGTCGTCAATTCGCGAATAGAGACGCGTGGCGCAACTCTGAGTATAAGTATCGACTGATCGATTACTTAAGGTTGAACGTGCCAAACATCGATTTTCTCAATTGCGTTCAGAACTTTGTAAATATAGGATGAAAGATCACTCAAATAATTCGGCGCACATCTGCGCTGGGAGAATTCATTTCCATGACTACTTCGACCGACGGAAATGACAGCATCACGGCCACGGACATCCTTGCTCGTATCGAGGGCGGGGCCGGCAACGACACGATCGTGGCGATCCTTTGGGATACGGTTTACGGCGGCGAAGGCAACGATTCCATCGACGGCACGTCCGGATCGAGCAAGTTGCTCGACGGCGGCGCCGGCGACGACACGATCGTGGCAAGCCTTTGGGATGCGGTTTACGGCGGCGAAGGCAACGACTCCATCAACGGCATTTCCGGATCGAGCAAGATGCTCGACGGCGGCGCCGGCGACGACACGATTGTGACCAACCTTTGGGATGGAGTTTACGGCGGCGAGGGCAACGATTCCATCGACGGCACGGCGGGCTGGGGCAAGTCGCTGAACGGCGGCGCGGGCGATGACACGATCAGAGGCGGCGGCTGGATCGACACCCTCCTCGGCGGCGAGGGCAACGACACCTACATCCTCAATTCAGGCTCGAATTCCGTGGTCGAACTAGCCGGCGAGGGCGTCGACACGGTCGAGGCCGCGTTCTCCTATACGCTCGGCGACAATGTCGAAAACCTGACCCTCACCGGGACCATCAACCTCTCCGGCACGGGCAATTCGCTGGACAACAGGGTCACCGGCAACACGGGCGCGAACTTCCTCTCCGGCGGCGAAGGCAACGACACCCTGGACGGCGGCGACGGCGACGACTCCCAGGCCAGCGGCGACACCCTGGACGGCGGAGCGGGCGCGGACCGAATGGCCGGCGGCCTCGGCAATGACCGCTATATCGTCGACAATGCGTCGGACACGACCGACGAGGCGGCCGACGAGGGCCTCGACACCGTGCTCTCCTCGCTCGACTGGACGCTCGCGGCCAATGTCGAGGAGTTGATCCTCACGGGGACCGCCAACCTCTCCGGCGTGGGCAACTCGCTGGCCAACACGCTCACCGGCAACGCGGGCGCGAATAGCCTCGCGGCGGGCGACGGCGAGGACGAGCTGTATGGCGACGCGGGCAACGACACGCTCGATGGTGGCTCGGGCCTGGACTTCATGATGGGCGGCACGGGGGACGACCGCTACGTTGTCGACAACGCGTGGGACACGACCTACGAATTGGCCGACGAGGGCGTCGACACGGTGCTCGCCTCGGTCAGTTGGACGCTGGCGGACAACATCGAGAACCTGACGCTCACGGGCTCCGACAACCTCTCCGGCACGGGCAATGCGCTCGACAACATCATCATCGGCAACGAGGGCGCGAACAGCCTGTCGGGCGGCGGTGGCGCCGACACGATTGTGGCAAGCGCGGGTAGTGTTGTTTACGGCGACGAAGGCAACGATTCCATCGACGGCACGGCCGCTCCGAGAACGTGGATCGAGGGTGGCGCCGGCGATGACACCATCATGGCAAACTCTTCGGGTACGGTCTACGGGGGCGAGGGCAACGATTACATCGAGGGAGCGGCGCCCTGGATGACCTCACTTTACGCCGACGGGGGCGCCGGCGACGACACGATTGTCGCAAGCCCTTATGATACGGCCTATGGCGGCGACGGCAACGATTCCATCGACGGCATTTCCGGATGGGGCCAGATGCTGGACGGCGGCGCCGGCGACGACACGGTTGTGGCAAGCTCCTTGGATACGGTTTACGGTGGCGACGGCAACGATTCCATCGACGGCATTTCCGGATGGGGCAACGTGCTCGACGGCGGCGCCGGCGACGACACGATCGTGGCAAGCCGTTGGGATGGGGTTTACGGCGGCGAAGGCAACGATTCCATCAACGGCACCGCGAGCTGGGGCGGCCAGTCCCTTGACGGCGGCGCGGGCGATGACACGATCGTAGCCGGCGCGGGCGCGGACTCCCTCATGGGCGGCGTCGGCAACGACACGCTGGACGGCGGCGCGGGCGCGGACACCCTCATCGGCGATGCCGGCAGCGACACGCTGGACGGCGGAGCTGGCGCGGACCGCATGGTCGGCGGCCTCGGCAACGACCTCTACCGGGTCGATTACGTGTGGGACACGACCGACGAGGCGGCCGACGAGGGCTTCGACACCGTGTTCGCCTCGGTCGACTGGACGCTCGCGGCGAATGTCGAGAACTTGACCCTCATGGGGTCAGCCGGCCTCTTCGGCGCGGGCAACTCGCTGGCCAACACGCTTACCGGCAACTCGGGCGCGAACGCGCTGTCGGGTGGCGCCGGCAACGACACCATCTCCGGCGGCGCGGGCGCGGACACGCTGGACGGCGGCGCGGGCGCGGACCGAATGGCCGGCGGTTCGGGCAACGACCGTTACATCGTCGACAACGCGTCGGACGTGACGGAAGAGCTGTCCAACCAGGGCGTCGACACCGTGCTCGCCTCCGTCGACTGGACGCTCGCGGCCAATGTCGAGAACCTGATCCTCGCCGGGACCGCCGGCCTCTCCGGCACGGGCAATTCGCTGGCCAACGCGATCACCGGCAGTGTCGGCGGGGACGTGCTGTCGGGCGGCGCCGGCAACGACTCGTTCGACGGCGGCATCGGCAACGACACCATCCTCGGCGGCGACGGCAATGACCGCATTTTCGGCAATGCCGGGGCGGACCGGCTGACCGGCAATGCCGGCTCCGACACCTTCGTCTACACCGCCCTGTGGCAGAGCATGCGTGGAGCGGCCGACACGATCACCGACTTCACGCGCGGCGTCGACCGCATCAACCTTGGCGACATCGACGCCAAGGCCAACACGGTTGCGAACGAGGCCTTCGCCTTCATCGGCGCCGCGGCCTTCGACGGCCACGCCGGCCAGCTGCGATTCTCGGCCGGCCTGCTGCAGGCCGACGTCAACGGCGACCGCGAGGCGGACTTCGCGATCGCGATTTCCAACGTGACGACGCTGAGCGCCTCAGACTTCATTCTGTGACAGCGTTCGCGTTCTGAGAGCCTTGGCGCTCTGACCTCGCTCCGGGCGGCCACCGCCGCCCGGCTTTACGCCGCCGCGTCGTCGAGCCGGCGGCGGAGGAACAGCGTGCCGGCCACCGGCGTGTCGTAATAGGGCTCGATCGGATCGAAGCCGAGCTTGCGGTAGAGCGCGATGGCCTCATGCATCGAGGGCAGCGTGTCGAGGCGGATCTCGGCGTAGCCCGCGCGCGAGGCGGCGGCGAGCGCCGCCCGCACCAGCGCGACGCCGAGGCCGAGCCCCCGCCCCTCCGGCGCGACATAGAGGCGCTTCATCTCGCACGCGCCGGGCGCGCCGGTGGGGCGCAGCGCGACGCAGCCGAGCGGCGCGCCGTCCCCTCCCCGCGCCAGCAGCAGCGCGCCGGCGGGAGGCGCGTAGAGCCCCGGCAGGCCGGCCAGCTCCGCCGCGAAGCCCTGATAGGCGAGATCGACGTCGAGCGACGTGGCGTAGGCCCGGAACAGTCCCGCCGCGGCGGCGAGGTCGTCCGCCGTCTCGACGGGAGAGATGGTGAAGGGCGCTTCCATGCGGGGCAGGCTAGCACGGCCCCGAAAATCCGGGCCAGCCCTTGGGCGCGCGGCATCCACCGCTTGCCTTTACGGGTTGGGGTGGGGGTCGGCCAGGGCACACGGGCCGACCGGGATGCGCAGGAGCGCGGCTTGAAACGCTGTCCGACCGCCCGCCGGGCACAGGAGGGGCGATGCCGGCCGGGACGCGCGCGAGCACGGCCCCGACGCGCGCCCCCCGGGGCCTGCCCGCCACGACTCCTTAACCGGCCAAGATTAAGTTGATTTGGCCGCAATTGAACTTCATTCGACGGAAAGTCGGTGACGCGGCGCGCCCGCCCGCGCGGGCCACGAGAGGTTTGCCACCGGAGGCCGCATGCGTCCCGACCGCCCCCCGCGCCAGCGCACGCTGAAAGGCGCGACGATCGTCTTCAACAACGCCAAGAGCGTGCTGGACTGCACGGTGCGCAACCTGTCGACGGGCGGCGCGCTGCTCGGCCTGCCGACGACCGCCGGCGTGCCCGCCGCCTTCGAACTGCGGATTCCCGACCACCCGCCCCGCGCCTGCCGCGTGGCCTGGAGACTCGTCGACCGCATCGGCGTCGCCTTCGAGGCCGCCTGACGCCAGCGGCGCGGCGCAAGCGGGCTCGGCGCCCGCCCCCGAGCCTACGCCCCCGCCGCCCCCACACGCTTGACGCCGGGCGGCCGCCAGCTGCCGTCGCCGGGCGGCAGCACCGACAGGCCCGGCGGCTCCTTCGGCCAGTAGAGCCGCATGGCGAGGTAGACGGGGCCGGCCGGCGCGGGGAGCCAGTTGCTCTCCTTGTCCTTCCCCGGCGACTTCGCCTGGATGTAGATCGTCAGCGATCCGTCCGGGTCGAGCTTCATGCCCGGCAGCATCGGCGAGTTGATCAGGTAGCGGTCGAGCGGATTCTTGACCAGGAACTGCGTCTTGCCGTCGTACATGGTCACCGACCAGAAGGCGTTCACCGGCGGCTGCTGCCCCGCCGGGAAGGTGATGGTGTAGTTGGCCTTCGCGCAGTCGAGCGGCTTGCCGTCGGCGTCGATCTTCGTCACCGGATAGGCCGCCTCCACCGCGTCGTTGCCGTAGATGCCCATCGTCGCCGCGGCCGCGCGCAGCAGCCAGTCGCCGTTGTAGAAGGCGCTGTCGCCGAAGGCCGAGGCGAGCCGCCAGCCGTTCACGTCCTTCCCGATGGTCTTGGTCTTCTCGTCGACCTTGCGCTGGCCGGCCTTCATGCCGACCGCGATCTCGAGCTTGTCCTTCAGCGAGAGGTCCTTGAAGTTGAAGCTCTTGCCGGGACCGATCCCGATCAGCGCGAGCTTCTCGCGAATGTCCTTGTCCACGGCCTGGGCCGGCGCGAACTGCAGGGCGAAGTCCAAATATTCGAAGAAGTTCGTCTTCACGAGCTTCTTGTCGAACTTCGGGAAGTCGATCTTCGCGGCGGCGGGCGGCGCGGGCTGGCGGAGATAGGCGGAGAGCGGCTGCGCCGTGTATCCAGCCTGCACCTTCTTCACGTTGTCCATGTCGGCGGGGTTGAAGAGCTGCGTGCGATAGCCCGCCACGGCGAACTGGGTGGAGGAGCGGAACACCTTCCTGACGCCTGGCGGCGTCTCGCCCTTCCAGTCCGGCCCCGCGACCATGTAGACGCCGGCTTCGCTGCCGGTCGCCCGGCTGCCAATATAGCCGAAATTGTAGGTGTTCCCGTCGCACAGCATGACGGAGTAGTAGCGCTTCGGGTCGACGGCGGGCACCGAGAGCACCGTCGGTTCGGCCCGCAGGTCCATCCACAGGAAGGAATACGGCGTGTCGCTGTTGGGCGTGACGATGGCCGTGTCCTTGTAGGTGAAGACACGCGCCTCGTTGGCGATCTGGTTGAACGGCGCCTTGAACTGCCCGGAGTTCCGGTCGACGGCGTATTCGTACATGACGCCGTAGTTCATCACGATCGGCAGGCCGTAGATGAACCCCGCCTCGGCGATCTCCGCCGCCTTGACGATCCCGGGCCGCGCCGTCTGCGCGAACGCGGCGGAGCCGCAGGGCAGGCCGGCGGCGGCGAGCCACGCGGCGGAGTGTAGCAGTTCGCGCTTGGTCAGCATGTCGTCCCCTGAACAATCATTAAGCTTGGCTATTTCAGCTTAATGTCGGGGCCTAGCGTATCTTATGTCAAGCAAACTAAGTTGAGCCAGCGCTCATCGCCGCCGGCAGGATGCTCGGCGGTTCGGCGATGGTCGTCACCTGAAAAGATTGGGGGCTTTGATGGTGGGCGCACTAGGGCTCGAACCTAGGACCCGCTGATTAAGAGTCAGCTGCTCTACCAACTGAGCTATGCGCCCATCAAAACCGGTCGCGGAGGCGAGGCCGTCGCGACGAGGGGGTGGATAGCAAAGACCGGCGGGCCTGTCCAGCGCGCAGCGGCCCGGCCGCCGATCTTTTTTCGCGGCGCATGACTGTCATGCGCCAAGCCGTTGATTTCCGCCGGATTTTCCCTCGGGATTCCCGGGCGGAACGCAGCGCCGGGCCCCCTGGCGGAAGCCGGCGCCGGAGGCGTCAGACGCCGCCGAGCGGCGCCGTCGAGTGCAGCCGCTTGCCGCCGTCGGTAACGCGGTCGCGCTTGCCCTGCAGGCGGTTCAGCGCGCCCAAATAGGCGCGGGCGGAGGCGACCAGAGTGTCGGGGTCGGACGCCTTGCCGGTGACGGAATAGCCGTCCTCGGCGAGCCGCACCGATACCTCCGCCTGCGCGTCCGTGCCCTCGGTGACGGCGTGGACCTGGTACAGCTCCAGCTTGGCCTGGTGCGGCACCAGCTCCTGGATGGCGTTGAAGGTGGCGTCGACCGGGCCGTTGCCGCGCGACTGAACGGTGCGGTGCGCGCCATCGACGTCCAGCGTCAGCGTGGCGAGTTGCGGCCCCTGCGTGCCGGCGATCACCGTCAGCGCCACCACCTTGATGCGGTCGTGCGCGGTGACGAGCTCGTCGTCGACCAGCGCCTCGATGTCCTCGTCGTAGACGTGCTTCTTGCGGTCGGCGAGGTCCTTGAAGCGCTTGAAGGCGTCCTCCAGTGCGTTCTCGCCCAGCTCGTAGCCCAGCTCCTTCAGCTTCTCCTTGAAGGCGTGGCGGCCCGAGTGCTTGCCCATCACCAGCGAGGTCTTCAGCACGCCGACCGATTCCGGCGTCATGATCTCGTAGGTCTGGGTGTTCTTGAGCATGCCGTCCTGGTGGATGCCGCTCTCGTGCGCGAAGGCGTTCCGGCCGACGATGGCCTTGTTGTACTGCACCGGGAAGGAGGTGGCGGCGGCCACCAGCTTGGAGGCGCGCATCAGCATGGTCGGCTCGACGCCCGTCTGGAACGGGAACTTGTCGCCGCGCGTGCGGATCGCCATCACGATCTCTTCCAGCGCGGCGTTGCCGGCGCGCTCGCCGATACCGTTGACGGTGCACTCGATCTGCCGCGCGCCGCCCACCACGCCGGCCAGCGTGTTGGCCACCGCCATGCCGAGGTCGTTGTGGCAGTGGACGGAGAACACCGCCTTGTCGGAATTGGGCACACGCTCGCGCACGGTGCGGAACAGCTGCGCGTACTCCTCCGGCACGGTGTAGCCCACCGTGTCGGGGATGTTGATGGTGGTGGCCCCGGCCTTGATGGCCGCCTCGACGCAGCGGCACAGGAAGTCCAGCTCGGTGCGCGTGCCGTCCTCGGCCGACCACTCGACGTCCTCGACGAGGTTGCGGGCGCGGGTGACGGAGGCGATCACCTTCTGCAGCACGGCGTCCGGCTCCATCTGCAGCTTCCACTTCATGTGGACGGGCGAGGTGGAGATGAAGGTGTGGATGCGGCCGCGGCGGGCGTGGCGCACCGCCTCGCCGGCGCGGTCGATGTCCTTGTCGCCGGCGCGGGCCAGGCCCGCCACGGTGGCGTTCTTGACGCGGCCGGCGATCTGCGTGACGGCCTCGAAATCGCCCTGCGAGGCGATCGGGAAGCCCGCCTCGATGATGTCGACGCCCATCTCGTCGAGCAGGTCCGCGATCTCCAGCTTCTCTTCCAGCGTCATCGTGGCGCCGGGCGACTGTTCGCCGTCGCGCAACGTGGTGTCGAAGATCAGGACGCGGTCCTTGGCGGATCCGGTGGCTGCGGTCATGGGAGTTTCCTTCATCGATAATCGCCCGTCCGGGGGCGCTGGCGGCTCGGTTGTCTGTCTGCAAGCTCCCCTGAGCGCCCAGGCGCGCGCGCCCGGCCGGCCCTCAGGGGCGGCTAAGGAGCAGAAGTCGAGCGGGCAGCGCGGGAACGGACGGCGCGCGCAGGGCCGCGGCGGCCGCCAGGGCCTCCGTCAGGTCGTTGCGCAAGGTGGCGTAAGCGGCCACGGCGTCCATCTCCCGATCTGGGGCGAGCGGCCCCCGGCGACCGTCCTCGATCGCGCGTCGCCCTCTCTACAAGCCCCGCGCGGCTTGCGCAAGTCGTCCGGCGTCGGGTCGGACGCGCCGGCGCGGCATTGACCGGCCGCGCCCCGGCGCTCCACTCTGGCCATCCCGCGATTCCGCACGGACGACGCCATGCCCCGCCCCCCTCTCTTCGCCGCCGCGCTGCTGCCGCTCCTCGCGACGCTGGCCGCCTGCAACACCGCCGCGCCCCAGGCGAGCGCGCCGCAGCCGGCCTCCAGTTATGCGGGGCTCGCGCCCGGCGTGTCGCCGGCCGGCTTCCACCTGCCGAGCGGCTCCGGCTGCGCCGCCGACGTGGCGCGCTGGAAGGCGCTGCAGGACAACGACCTCAACTCCGGCCACGTGAACCAGAAGGTCTATGACCAGATCCAGGGCGAGATCGCCCAGGCCTCCTCGGCCTGCGCGGCGGGCCGGAGCGCCGAGGCGAGCGCCATGGTGCGCGCCTCGCGCGCCCGCCACGGCTACCCGCAGGGCTGAAGCGCCAGCTCGCGCCGCAGATAGGCGGCGAGGAAAGGCGGCATCGCCGCCTCGTGCGCGGCGATGTCGTTTTCATCGTGCACGATTACCATGCCGGCGAGTTCCGGCTGCTCCTGCGCCGCAAGGTTGGCGTGGATGCGCTCGCGCAGCTCCGCCGCCGTCGCGTCCGCCCTCACCCGGCGCATCAGCGCGATGCGCGGCCCGTGCTCGACCACCGTCCAGCGTTCCTCGACGTCGAGGCCGGCGGGGTCGAGCCCCGTCTCCTCGGCCAGCTCGCGAACGGCGCTGCCGGCCACGTCGACGACGCCGTCGACGATGTCCTCGCGGTCCGGCGTGCCCGCCGCGAAGTAGATCTTGCCGGGGTTGGAGGTGTGCGGCCCCATCACGCCGAGCAGGAAGCCGCCGTCGCGCGCCCGCAGCGCCGCCATGGCGAAGCAATTGCGCAGGCTGGGGTCCGGGAAGCCGAAGTCGCGCCACGCGATGAAGCGCGAGTAGCGCGTCTCCAGATACGCGCCGTGAAATTCGTCGCCGACGAACTCGCCCCGGCGCAGCACCAGCACATGGCCGTCGAACAAGGTCGGGTTGGCGGCGGTGAGGCCGGCCCAGTGGCGGTCGATGCGCTCGGCGTGCGCCTCGGCCCACGCCCAGGGCGCGGGCTCGAAGGCGAAGGAGACGGCCGCGACGTCGCGAAAACGGGTCGTGTCGTTCACAGCCGCAGCGCCCCCTCAGAGACGACGACGGCGCAGCCGCCGATCGTCGCCTTGACGAGGCGTCCCTTCTCCACCGTGAGCCCGAGCGTGATCTGGGACGGTCGACCCATTTCGTAGCCCTGCTCGATCACCAGCTCGTGCTCGCCGTCGCCGGGCCGCTCGAAGGCCATCACCACCCCCGCGAAGGCCGCCACCGCCCCGCCCGTCGCCGGGTCCTCGAGCACGCCCATGTCGGGCGCGAACATGCGGGCGTGGAAGGCGTGGCCCTGGGTCTCGGTCTGGCGGCAATAGACGAATGCGTTGGCGTGGTCGGCGGGGCGGATCGCGTCGCGCCACGCGTCGAGGCGGGGCCGCGCCCGCGCCACTGCCTCGGCGCTCGCCACCGGCACGAAAGTGAAGCCGACGCCCGCCGACATCACCGACGGGCGGTGCGCTTCGAAGCCGATGTCGGAGGCCTCCAGCCCCAGCGCCGCGGCGATGGCGGCGTCCGGCGCGGCGTCGGCGATCGGCTCCGGCAGGCGCGGCAGGGTGAAGGCAGCGTGGCCGAAGCCCTCGCCGCGCGTCTCCACCGCGCACGGCACCAGCCCCACCTTCTCCTCCAGCCCGAAGGCGAGCACGCCGTGGCCGTGCCCGTGGTCGAGCAGCCCGAGCAGCACCGCCGTCCCCACCGTCGGATGGCCGGCGAAGGGCAGCTCGCGCCCCGGCGTGAAGATGCGCAGCGAGGCCCGCTGGTGCGGGTCCGCCGGCGGAAGGACGAACACCGTCTCGGACAGGTTGAACTCGCGGGCGATGCCCTGCATCGCCGCGTCGCTCAGCGCCTGCCCGTCGAGCACGACGGCCAGCGGGTTGCCGCCCAGCGCGCGGTCGGTGAACACGTCGAGGGTGAAAAAGCGGCGGCGCATCGCGATCTCCATGGCAAGGGTTTCCCGCGGCAGGGGGTCAGGCGGGCTCGGCGACGAAGCGCCGGGCGGGGTTGACCAGCTCCTCCTGCGCCGCGACGAGCGCCAGCTCGCGCGCGCCGGTTTCCACCGTCCGCCGCAGCACGGCGTGGACGGCGGAGGCGGCTTCGCCCAGGGCCTCGGGCACCGAGCGGCTGCGCAGCATGTGGAAAAGGAACAGGGCCGAGACGAGGTCGCCGGCGCCATTGAGGGCGGCCGGCAGCCGCGGCGTGCGCACCCGCCACAGCGAATTGCCGTCCGAGGCCGCCATGTCGAGGGCGTCGGCGGGGACGTCGTCGATCTCCACGGAGGTGACGAGCACGGTGCGCGGCCCGGCGGCGTGCAGGTCCGCCACGGCGGCGCGCAGGTCGGCGAGCGAGGCGACGTTCCGGCCGGTCAGCATCGCCAGCTCGAACTGGTTCGGGGTGACGATGTCGGCGGCCGGCAGCGCCTGGGCGCGCAGCAGCTCCGGGATGCCCGGCCGCACGAAGACGCCGCGCCCGACATCGCCGATCACCGGGTCGCAGCACCATTGCGCGTCGGCGTTGACCGCCTTGACCCGCCCGGCGGCGGCGATCACCGCCGTCACGATGTCGGGCGCGCCCATGTAGCCGGAGAGCACCGCGTCGCAGGCGGGCAGCACGCCGCGCGCCTCGATGCCGTCGAGGACCTCGGTGACGAACGCGCCGTCGAACACGCGGCCCTTCCAGTCGCCGTAGCCGGTGTGGTTGGAGAACTGCACGGTATGGACGGGCCACACCTCGCAGCCGAGGCGTTGCAGCGGGAACACCGCGGCCGAGTTCCCGGCGTGGCCGTAGGCGACGTGGGACTGCACCGAGAGGATGTTCAGCATCGCGCCACCTGTCTCCCCCCGGCGAGGCGTGCGCCGCGAAGCGCGGAGCGGGCGGCCAGCCTAGTTTCGCCGCGCGCCCCCGGCAAGGCGCGCCCCGGTTTTGGCTCCGGACGAATGCGCCCCACATGAAAACGCCCCGGCGGAGACCGCCGGGGCGCGAAGCCTGGAGCGTTCGCCCGAAGGGGCGGACGGCTCAGTTCTTGGCCTTGTCGACCAGCGCCTTGGCCTTGATCCACGGCATCATGGCGCGCAGCTTCTCGCCGACTTCCTCGATCGGGTGGGCGGCGTTGCGGGCGCGGACGGCCTTGAACGAGGTCTGGTTGACCTTGTTCTCGAGCATCCAGTCGCGCGTGAACTTGCCGGACTGGATGTCGTCCAGAACGCGCTTCATCTCGGCCTTGGTGTCCTTGGTGATGATGCGCGGGCCGGTGACGTACTCGCCGTACTCGGCCGTGTTCGAGATCGAGTAGTTCATGGTGGAGATGCCGCCCTCGTAGATGAGGTCGACGATCAGCTTCACCTCGTGCAGGCACTCGAAATAGGCCATCTCGGGGGCGTAGCCCGCCTCGACCAGCGTCTCGAAGCCGGCGCGGATCAGCTCGACGAGGCCGCCGCACAGCACGACCTGCTCGCCGAACAGGTCGGTCTCGCACTCTTCCTTGAAGGTCGTCTCAATGACGCCGGCGCGGCCGCCGCCATTGGCCGAGGCGTAGGAGAGGCCGAGGTCGTGGGCGTTGCCCGAGGCGTCCTGGTGGATGGCGATCAGCGTCGGCACGCCGCCGCCGCGCTGGTACTCGGAGCGCACGGTATGGCCGGGGCCCTTCGGGGCGACCATCAACACGTCGAGGTCCTTGCGCGGCTCGATCAGGTTGAAGTGGATGTTGAGGCCGTGGGCGAACAGCAGCGCCGCGCCGGGCTTCATGTTGGCGTGCAGCTCGTCGCGGTAGATGTCGGCCTGCAACTCGTCGGGCGTCAGCATCATGACGACGTCGGCCCACTTGGCGGCCTCGACCACGGTCATCACCTTGAGGCCCTCGGCTTCAGCCTTCTTGGCCGTCGGCGAGCCGGCGCGCAGCGCCACGGCGATGTTCTTCACGCCGCTGTCGCGCAGGTTCAGCGCGTGCGCGTGGCCCTGCGAGCCGTAGCCGACGATGGCGACGTTCTTGCCCTTGATCAGGTTGATGTCGGCGTCGCGATCATAATAAACGCGCATGGTTGAAGCTCCTTGGGTGCTCGCCTTGACGGGATGGTCGTGGATCGTGGGGTGCGCTTAAGCGGCGCGGTGGATCGGGTCAAGCGGGAACGTGGGTTCCCCGCTCATCGGACGTTTCCCTCGACGGAAGGAAGGCTCACGGCAGCGCGATGCCGTCGCGCTCGAACACGCGGCGGACGGCCGGCCGCTCCGCGACGCGGCGCGCGTGGGCGGTCCAGGCCGGGAAGTCGGCCGGCATGTCGTAGGCGAGCACCTGGCCGCGGCCCCACGTCCAGAAAACGACGAGATAGAGATCGGCCACGCTGAACGCGTCGCCGGCGGCCCAGGTCCGCCCGGCCAGGCGGCGCTCGACCATCTCCCACGTGTCGCGCGCGGTGACGCGCCCCTTGGCGACGACCTCCGCCCGGCCCGCCTCGCTGTCGGCGTAGCGCTCGGCCCGCCGCACATGCGCGTAGGCGACGTGGACGCCGGACGAGATCCAGGCCAGCCACTCCGCGCAGCGCGCGTCGTCGCGCGGGTCGCGCGGCCACAGGCCCTTCTCCGGCGCGCGCAGCGCCACGTAGCGCAGCAGCGCCGGCACCTCGGTCAGCACGAACTCGCCGTCCACCAGCGAGGGAACCCGGCCCTTGGGGTTGATGGCGAGGTAGTCGGCCGTGCGCTGCTCGCCGCCGGCGAGGTTGACGCGGACGACCTCGAAGGGAAGGCCGGATTCTTCCAGCGCCAGGTGAGCGGCGAAGGAGCACGCGCCCGGGGAGTGATAGAGCTTGATCATGGCGGCGGTCAGATTGTCTCGGCGCCGCGCGCCATCGCCGCGATGCCGGTGCGCGACACCTCGACGAGACCCACCTCGCCCATCAGGCGCAGGAAGCGCTCGATCTCCTCGGACGAGCCGGTCAGCTCGAACACGAAGGACGTCACGGTGGCGTCCAGCGTGCGCGCGCCGAACGCCGAGGCCAGCCGCAGCGCCTCGACGCGGGCCTCGCCCTTGCCGGCCACCTTGACCAGCGCCAGCTCGCGCTCGATCGACTCGCCCTGGACGGTGAGGTCGGTGACGCGATGCACCGGCACGAGGCGCTCGAGCTGGTGACGGATCTGCTCGATCACCTGGTCGGTGCCCGCCGTCACGATGGTGATGCGCGAGACGTGCTGCTCGTGCTCCGTCTCCGAGACCGTAAGGCTCTCGATATTGTAGCCACGGCCCGAGAACAGGCCGACGACGCGAGCGAGGACGCCGGGCTCGTTGTCGACGAGCACGGACAAGGTGTGGCGCAGGATCGGCTGCGCCTTGGGCGCGTCGGAGTAGTGGGATTTCATCGGTGCGGCCTTGCTCGGAAATGGTGCATTCATGGCGGATCCGGAGGAACAGCGAAGGGAAGGCTCAGCGGAACGGCCCGATGACGGGCTCGTCCGCCTCGTCGTGCGCGACGATCCACGTCTCGCGCATGGCCGCTTCCTGCCACTCCACGAAGGCGGGATGGTTCAGCATCGCGTCCATGTAGGGGCGCAGCGAGGCGTCGACCTCGATGCCGTAGCTGTGGAAGCGCGTCACCACCGGCGCGTACATCGCGTCGGCGGCGGTGAACGCGCCGAACAGGAACGGCCCGCCCGCCTGCGCGCCGTAGCCTTCGCGGGCGCGACGCCACAGCTCGGTGACACGCGTCGCGTCGCGGCTCACCAGCTCGCCGCGGTCGCGCGCCTCGTAGCGCTTGCGCAGGTTCATCGGGCAGGCGGCGCGCAGGCCGCGGAAGCCGGCGTGCATTTCCGCCGAGATGGTGCGCGCGAAGGCGCGGGCCTTGATGTCGGCCGGCCAGACCTGCTTCTCGGGGAAGCGGTCGGCGAGGTAGTCCATGATGGCGAGGGATTCCCAGACGGTGACGTCGCCGTCGACCAGGATCGGCACCGTGGAGCCGGCCTTGTAGGCCGAGACGCGCGGCCGGAACTCCGGCGTGTCGAGGGGGATAAGGTCCTCGGCGAACGGGATGTCGAGGGCGCGCATCAGGATCCATGGCCGCAGGGACCAGGACGAGTAGGCCTTGTTGGCGATGACGAGCTTGAGCATCGTGTCCTCCGGTCAGGCGGCGAGGGAAAAGTCGACCGCCGCCTCGGCGTGCAGCCTCGTGGTGTCGAAGACGGGTTCGGCGCAGCAGGTCCGGTCGAGGATCATGCCGAGCTCCGTGCAGCCCAGGATGACGCCGTCGGCCCCCCGAGCGCGGGCGGCGGCGACGACGCCCAGCAGCGCCTCGCGCGAGGCGTCGCGCACGATGCCGCGGCACAGTTCGTCGTAAATGATGGAGTGGGTCAGCGCCCGCCCCTCGGCGTCGGGCGTGATCGCCTCGATGCCGTGCCGGTCGCGAAGGCGGCCGACATAGAAGTCGTCCTCCATGGTGTAGCGCGTCGCCAGCAGCAGCGGCTTGCGGCAGCCGGCGCGCCGGATCGCGGCGGCGGTGACGTCGGCGAGGTGGATGAACGGCAGGTCGACAGCCCCGGCGATGGCGTCGGCGACCTTGTGCATGGTGTTGGTGCACAGCACCAGCGCCTCGGCGCCGCCGTCCCGCAGCCCGCGCGCCGCCCCGGCGAGCGCCGCGCCGGCGGCGTCCCAGTCGCCCGCCGTCTGCATGCGGGCGATGTCGTCGAAATCGAACGACCACAGCAGCACGCGCGCCGAGTGCAGCCCACCGAGCCGCGCGCGCACCGCCTCGTTGACGAGGCGGTAGTAGATCGCCGTCGATTCCCAGCTCATCCCGCCGATGAGGCCGATGGTCCGCATGTCGCCCCCCTCGCGGCGACGGACGCTTCCTCGGAAGCCGCCCGCCCCGCGCTCCCGGTCACACCAGCTCGCGGCCGCGCGCGTCGATGATGTCGCCGGTCTTGCCCTCGAAGTCGGGCAGGATCATTTCGTTGTGCGCCTTGCCCGACGGGATCATCGGGAAGCAGTTCTCCTCCTTGGCGACGAGGCAGTCGAAGATCACCGGCTTCGGCGTGTCGATCATCTCGAGGATGGCGCGGTCGAGGTCGGCAGGGTCCGAGCAGCGGATGCCATGGCCGCCATAGGCCTCGGCCAGCTTCACGAAGTCCGGCAGCGCCGCCGAATAGCTCTCCGAGTAGCGCCCGCCGTGCAGCAGCTCCTGCCACTGGCGCACCATGCCCATGTACTCGTTGTTGAGGATGAACACCTTGATCGGCAGGCGATGCTGCAGCGCCGTCGACATCTCCTGCATGTTCATCAGCACCGAGGCCTCGCCGGCGATGTCGATGACCAGCGAGCCGGGATGCGCGAGTTGCGCGCCGACCGCCGCCGGCAGGCCGTAGCCCATCGTGCCGAGCCCGCCCGAGGTCATCCAGCGGTTCGGCTCCTGGAAGTGGAAATACTGCGCCGCCCACATCTGGTGCTGGCCGACCTCGGTCGTGATGTAGACGTCGCGGTCCTTGGTCAGCTCGTAGAGGCGCTGGATGGCGTATTGCGGCTTGATGACGTTGGCGTCCTTGCGGAAGGCCAGGCAGTTGCGCGCGCGCCAGCCGTCGATGCGATTCCACCACTCGGCCAGCGCGGGCTTGTCCACCTGCGGCGACTGGGCCCGCCACAGGCGCACCATGTCCTCCAGCACGTGGCCGCAATCGCCGACGATGCCGATGTCGACATGCACGTTCTTGTTGATCGACGAGGGGTCGATGTCGACGTGGATCTTCTTCGACTTCGGCGAGAAGGCGTCCAGCCGGCCGGTGATGCGGTCGTCGAAGCGCGCGCCGATGCAGATCATGACGTCGCAGTCGTGCATCGCCAGGTTGGCCTCGTAGGTGCCGTGCATGCCGAGCATGCCCAGCCACTGCGGGCCCGCCGCCGGATAGGCGCCCAGGCCCATCAGCGTCGAGGTGATCGGGAAGCCGGTCAGCGCCACCAGCTCGCGCAGCAGCTCCGAGGCCTGCGGGCCGGAATTGATGACGCCGCCACCGGTGTAGAACACCGGCCGCTTGGCCGTGGCCATCAGGTCGATCGCCGCCTTGATCTTGCCGGCGTCGCCCTTGATCTGCGGCCGGTAGGTCTTGTGCTGGTTCGACATCGGCCGCGCATACTGGCCCTTGGCGAACTGCACGTCCTTCGGGATGTCGATGACGACGGGGCCCGGCCGCCCGTTCGAGGCGACGTAGAAGGCCTCGTGCAGGATGCGCGGCAGGTCCTCGATGCGCTTCACCAGGTAGTTGTGCTTGGTGCAGTGGCGCGTGATGCCGACCGTGTCGCACTCCTGGAAGGCGTCCGAGCCGATGAGGTGCGTCGGCACCTGGCCGGTGATGCAGACCAGCGGGATGGAGTCGAGCAGCGCGTCGGTGAGGCCGGTGACCGCGTTGGTCGCGCCGGGGCCGGAGGTGACCAGCACGCAGCCGACCTTGCCCGAGGACCGGGCGTAGCCCTCCGCCGCGTGGACCGCGCCCTGCTCGTGGCGGACGAGGACGTGGCGCACCTTGTCCTGGTGGAACAGCGCGTCGTAGATCGGCAGCACCGCCCCGCCCGGATACCCGAAGATGTGCTCCACACCCTGGTCCTGAAGCGCCTGGACGACCATCTCGGCGCCGGTCATCTGTCGGGTCATCGGTCTGCTCCCATCGGGTTCATGCTGGTCGGCCTGTCTGCTCGGGCCGGGATGTTCGGAAGTCGGGGCAATAAAAAAGGCCCTCCAGGGGGCCTCGGTCGCAGCGCCAGTTGCAGGATGCCGGCCTAGGGCCGTCCCGTGTCTGGCGCTCCGCTTACGATAAGAATGTTGCGCACGATGCGCTCCTCGGCGTGGAAAGTTGCGGGACACTAGTCGTCCCGCCGGTCGGCGTCAAGGACTGGCGGGGCGAATTTCGCACCGACCGGGGCCGCCGGGCCGCCGTCACACCCGGCCCAGGCGGCGCAGGATCTCCGCCTCCGCCGCGTCCGGGGCGAGCCAGTCCCACCCCTGCCCCTGGTGCCGGAACCAGGTGAATTGCCGCTTGGCGTAGTGACGGGTGTCGAGCTTGGCGCGCTCGATGGCCTCGCCGAGCGTCATCTCGTCGCGCAGCGCCCGCGTCAGCCACGGCACGCCGTGGGCACGCATCGCCGGCAGCGCCGGGCTCAGCTCGCGCTGCGCCAGCCGGCGCACTTCCTCCAGAGCGCCGAGGCTGATCATCGCGTCGAAGCGCCGGTCGATGCGGGCGTAGAGGTCGTCGCGGTCTGGCGCGAGGAACGCGCGCAGGCAGGAATCCGCCTCCAGCACCGCGCCCTCGCGCTCGCCGTGGAAGCTGAGCAGCGGCCGCCCCGACGCCTCGAACACCTCCAGCGCCCGCAGCGTGCGCTGGCGGTCGGCCGGCTTCAGCGTCGCCGCGGTGGCCGGGTCGCGCTCCGCCAGCCTGGCGTGCAGTTCCTCGGCCGGCAGCGTCTCCGCCAGGGCGCGCAGCCGCTCGCGCAGATCGGCGGGCACGGGCGGGATGTTGGACAGCCCCTCCGTGAGGGCGCGGAAATAGAGCCCGGTGCCGCCCGTCACGATCGGCAGCAGCCCGCGCCCCTCGACCTCCGCGACGGCGGCGCGCGCCGCCTCCAGCCAGCGCGCCACCGACAGGTTCTCGGCCGCGTCGGCGTATCCGAACAGGCGGTGCGGGGCCTGCGCCTCCTCCTCCTCCGTCGGCCGGGCCGTGATGATGCGCAGGTCGCGGTAGACCTGCATCGAATCCGCGTTGACGACTGCCCCGCCCAGCTCTTGCGCGAGGCGGATGGCGAGCGCGGACTTGCCGCTGGCCGTGGGGCCTGCGATGAGGATGGCCCGAAATGGATGCGCCACGCGCTGCCCCGCAATGAACGGACCCGAGGGCCCGAGAGTGACCATGACCGCCGATCAGACCCTGCCGTGCGTCGCGACCCTGGTGTCGAGCCCGGCGCGCCCCGCGCTCACCGATGCCCTTCTGGCGCGCGCCGCGCAAGTGTTGCCGCGCGCCGGCGCGCCGGCCTGGTTGGCCCCTGGCGTCGCCGCCGACCTGCCGTTCGGCGAGGTGGACGGGGATCCGCGCGCCCTCTCCGACCTTGTGCGCGCCGCCCTCGACGGCGCGCCCATCGACGTGGTGGTGCAGCCCCGCGCCGGACGCCGCAAGAAGCTGTTCCTCGCCGACATGGACTCCACCATGATCGGCCAGGAGTGCATCGACGAGCTGGCCGACTTCGTCGGCAAGAAGGCCCACGTCGCGGCCATCACCGAGCGCGCCATGCGCGGCGAGATCGCCTTCGAGCCGGCGCTGCGCGAGCGCGTCGCCCTGCTGCGCGGGCTGGACGCCGGCATCGTCGCGCAGGTCGTCGCCGAGCGCATCACGCTGACGCCGGGCGGGCGCGAGCTGGTGCGCACCATGCGCGCCAACGGCGCGCACACCGCGCTCGTCTCCGGCGGCTTCACGCTGTTCACCTCGCGCATCGCCGAGGAGCTCGGCTTCCACGAGAACCGCGCCAACGTGCTGGTGGTCGAGGACGACCGTTTCGCCGGCTTTGTCAGCGAGCCGATCCTCGGCCGCGAGGCCAAGCTGGCCTCGCTCATCGAATTGCGCGAGCGCCACGGACTGACGCCGGCCGAGACGATGGCGGTGGGCGACGGGGCCAACGACCTCGCCATGCTCGGCGAGGCCGGGCTCGGGGTCGCCTACCACGCCAAGCCCGCGGTCGCCGCCGCCGCGCACGCGCGCATCGACCACGCCGACCTCTCCGCCCTGCTCTACGTGCAGGGCTATCGCCGCGACGAGTTCGTAGCCTGAGCCGCGCCCGGCCTCACCACATCGTCGCCTTGGCGCGCGCCGGCCACTCTTTGTCGTAGCCCTTGCCGTCGAAGCGGCCGGCGGTGCAGGCGGCGAGGATGTCGCCGGCGCTGGGAAGGTCGCGCGGCGAGACGTGGCGCGAAGCATCCCACAGCCCGGCCCGCAGCACCGCCCGCGCGCACTGGAAGAACACCGTCTCGATCCGCACGACGAGGACCGAGCGCGGCTCCTTGCCCTCGACCGCGAAGCGAGCCAGCAGCGCCGGGTCGACGCTGATGGCCGCCTGGCCGTTGACGCGCAGCGTCTGGCCCGAGCCGGGGATGAGGAACAGCAGCGCCACGCGCGGGTCGGCGACGACATTGCGCAGGCTGTCGATGCGGTTGTTGCCGCGCCGGTCAGGCAGCAGCAGCGTGCGGTCGTCCTCGATGGTGACGATGCGCGGCCACTCGCCGCGCGGCGAGACGTCCAGCCCGCCCGGCCCGCTCGTGGCGAGCGCCACGAAGGGGCTCGCCTCGATCAGGGCGCGGTACTCGGCCGTGAGGCGATCCTGCTCCTTGACGAGCGAGGCTTCGCCGGGCTCGCCGTAGCGCGCCTGCAGCGCCGCCGCGTCGCGGACGAGAAAACGGGGGTCGAGGTCCATCGCAAAAACACTCCGGGCGCGCGGTCGGCCCGCGCGCCCGGCGATCCTAGTTCGATGGCGGCGCTCGGGCTACTCGATGCCGATGGCCACGAAGCGCACGTCGCCCTGCGCGTTGGCGACCAGGAGCAGGGCCGACTTCTTGCCGTCCTTCTTCAGCGTCTCCAGGCGCTTGACGATGGCGTCGGGGGTCGAAACCGGTTCCTGCTGCACCTCGACCACCACGTCGCCGGGGGTAATGCGCTTGTCGGCGGCCGGGGAGTTCGGGTCGACGCGCGTCACCAGCACGCCGCGCACGCCCTCCTTGATGGAGTAGCGCTTGCGCAGCTCGTCGGACATGGGCGACAGCTCGAGGCCCAGCGCCTTCTTGGCGACCGGCTTCTCGGCCTCGCCCGGCGCGGCGTTGGCCTTGGCGATCTTCTCGCCTTCCTCGAGGCGGCCGAGCTTGACCGACTTGGTGAGCTCCTGGCCCTTGCGGACGATCACCACGTCGACGACCTTGTCGACCGGCGTCTGACCGACGATGCGCGGCAGGTCCTTGGATTCCTTGATCTCGACGCCGTCGAACTTGACGATCACGTCGCCGGCCTCGAGGCCGGCGGGCTTGGCGGGCCCCTTGTCGTCGATGCCCGCGACGAGCGCGCCGCGCGCCTTGCCGAGGCCCAGGCTCTCGGCGATGGCGTCGTCGACGTTCTGGATGCGCACGCCGAGCCAGCCGCGCCGCGTCTCGCCGTATTTCTGCAGCTGGTCGATGACCGGCTTCGCCAGCGCCGACGGCACGGCGAAGCCGATGCCGATGGAACCGCCGGACGGCGACAGGATCGCCGTATTGATGCCGATGACGTCGCCGTCCATGTTGAACAGCGGTCCGCCCGAATTGCCCTTGTTGATGGCCGCGTCGGTCTGGATGTACTGGCCGTAGGACTGGTCGGAGATGTCGCGGTTGCGCGCCGAGACGATGCCGGCCGAGACCGAGCCGCCCAGGCCGAACGGGTTGCCGATCGCCATCACCCAGTCGCCGATGCGGGCCGCCTCGCTGTCGCCGAACTTCACCGCCTTCAGCGGCTTGTCGGACTTCACGCGCAGCACGGCGAGGTCCATCTTGGCGTCCTTGCCGACGATCTCCGCCTTCAGCTTGCGCCCGTCGGCGAAGATGACGGTGACGTCGTTGGCGTCGCCGATGACGTGGTTGTTGGTGACCACGATGCCGGACGGGTCGATCACGAACCCGGAGCCGAGCGAGCTGGAGCGCCGCTGCGGG
This sequence comes from Alsobacter ponti, assembly GCF_024294805.1. GTDB lineage: Bacteria > Pseudomonadota > Alphaproteobacteria > Rhizobiales > Beijerinckiaceae > Alsobacter > Alsobacter ponti. The sequence goes on along the minus strand of NZ_JANCLU010000001.1, from coordinate 332,225 downwards.
CGCGGCGCGTCGCCGCCGCCGTTCGGACCGCGATTGTTGAAGAAGTCGTCGAAGAATTCCTGGAACGGCGAGCCCGGCGGCAGCTGCGGCGCCTGCAGCGAGCGCTGCTCGGTGACCGTCGTGGCAGCCGAGATGTTGACGACGGCGTCGATCACGTTCGCGGCGAGGTCGGCGAAGGATTCGGGGGCCGCCCGCGCTAGGGCCGGCGTCGGCGGCAGCGCCGTCGCCGCGGCGGCGCTCGCCACGGCCACGGCGAAGGCGAACCGCCGGAGGGATGCAGGAAGTCGGTTCGACATGGACGTTCTCTGGGTCAGGGGTGGCCTGAAGATTCGCATGAGAATTGGGGCATTACGGCGACCTTGCAAGGCCGTCCATCGCCCGGCGAGCCGGCCGGGCCTACATCATCATACACGATGCGGCGAGCGCCGCGCGGTCCCTGGCGGGAGACGCGCGGCGCGCCGGGTCATGGCTTGGGCGCTTCCGCCGGCGCCGGCGGGGTCGCCGCGGCGGTGCTGCCGGTCGTGCCGCCGGGCTGGACGGAAGGGGCCTGGGCGCCGGGCGCAGGGGCCGGAGCCTTGGTCGGCAGGCGCTGCTGCTCCTTGGCTTCGTAAGGCGCGGCGAAGTAGCGGAAGAACGACGAGTCCGGGCTGAGCAGGAGGCGCGTGTCGCTCCCGCGCAGCGACGCCTCGTAGGCCTGCATCGAGCGGTAGAAGCCGAAGAACTCGGGATCGCGCCCGAAGGCTTCCGCCGTGATGCGGTTCCGCTCCGCCTCGCCCTGGCCGCGCAGTTCGTCGGCCCGCCGCGTCGCGTCGGCGCGCAGCACCGTCACCTCGCGGTCCGCCTTGGCGCGGATCGTCTGCGACAGCTGCGAGCCCTGCGCGCGAATGTCCGCCGCCTCGCGCTGGCGTTCCGTCTGCATGCGCTGGAACACCGCCTGGCTGTTCTGCTCCGGCAGGTCGGCGCGGCGCAGCCGGACATCGACGACCTCGATGCCGAGGCCCGTGGCCTGGCGGTTCACGTCGTCGCGGATGCGCTGCATCAGGCCGGCGCGGTCGGTGCGCACCACCGTGGCGAAGTTCGCCTCGGCGAGCACCGTGCGAACCGTCGAGTTGACGATCGAGGTCAGGCGCATGTTGGCGCCCGCCACGTTGTTGACGCTCTGGTAGAAGCGCAGCGGATCGACGACCCGGTAGCGCGTGAAGGCGTCGACGACGAGGCGCTTCTGGTCCGACGCGATGACTTCCTGCGAGGGAAGCTCGAGGTCGAGAATGCGCTTGTCGATCTCGATGACGTTCTCGATGAGCGGCCACTTGAAGTAGAGGCCCGGCTGGGTGATCGGCGGGCGGGCGACCCGGCCGAACTGGAACACCAGCGCCTGCGCGGTCTGCGGCACGACGAACATCGCGCTGAACAGCACCACGAGCGCGGCGAGGACGACGGCCCCGAGGGCGAAACGGAGAGTGCTGCTCATCGCTGGGCTCCCGTCCCCGGACGGCGTTGCAGCTCGTTGAGCGGCAGGTAGGGCACGATGCCCTGCGCGCCCGCGCTGTTCTGGTCGACGATGATCTTGTCGGCCCCGCCGAGCACGCGCTCCATCGTTTCGAGATACATGCGCTGGCGGGTGATGTCCGGGGCCTTGCGGTATTCCTCGTAGACCTGCGTGAAGCGGCTGGCCTGCCCGTTCGCCTCCGCCACCACGCGCTCGCGGTAGGCCTCGGCCTCCTGCACGATGCGCGCCGCCTCGCCGCGCGCCTCGGGCACGACCTTGCTGGCGTAGGTGTCGGCCTCGTTGCGGGCGCGGTCCTGGTCCTGCCGCGCGGCCTGGACGTCGCGGAACGCGTCGATGACCTGGGCCGGCGGGTCGACCTTCTGGAGCTGCACGAGCCGGATTTCGACGCCCGCGCCGTAGTGGTTCAGCGTGTCCTGCATTACCTGCTTGACCTCGGCCTCGACCGGGCCGCGGTCCGTCGTCAGGATCTGCTGGATGTTGCGCCGGCCGACGACCTCGCGCATCGCGCTCTCGGCCACGGCCTTCACCGACGACTCGGGCGACTGAATGTTGAACACGTAGTCGGCGGCTTTGGCCGGGTTGATCTGCCACTGCACGGCGAAGTCGATGTCGACGATGTTCTCGTCGCCGGTCAGCATCAGGCTTTCCTCGGTGACGTCGCGCGAGGAGACCCGGCGCATCGGATCGCTGGTGCGGTAGCCGACCTCGGTCGTGTTGACCACCGTGACGCGCGGCTTCACCACGCTGCCGATCGGATAGGGGAAGTTGTAGTTGAGGCCCGGCTGCGTCGTGCCGACATAGCGACCGAAGACGAGGTTGAGGCCGACTTCATCCGGTCGCACCGTGTAGAACCCGGTCGCGGCCCACAGCAGCACCGCGCCGATGGCGACGGCCAGAATGCCCTTGCCGCCCATCTGCCCGCCCGGCATGACCTGCCGGATGCGATCCTGGCTGCGGCGCAGCAATTCCTCGAGATCGGGCGGGGCGCCGCCGCCTCCGCCCTGGGGGCCTCCGCCCCAGGGTCCGGGCTTCCTGGGTCCCCAGGGCCCTCCTCCGCCGCCGCCGCTCTGATTGCTCCAAGGCATCCAGTTTCCCTTTTCCCTCTCGGTCGACCGCGCCCCGGCGGGGCTGCGATCAGGCAACTTATCGCACGGAAGTGGGGTCTCGTCGCCATTTCGTCAACGGAGGCTGTGCCGCTTGGTTGACGTTCAGGCGGCCCGGCGACGCTCATAGTCCACGAAGCTGAAGGCGTGCTCGTCGTCCGGGCCGGCCGGATGGTCCTCGCGACGCACCACACTAAAGACGGCGGGGTCCACCTTCGGGAACAGCGCGTCGCCCTCGGGGCTGGCGTGGACGAGCGTCACGTTGAGGCGGTCGGCGAAGGGCATGGCCTGGGCGTAGACCTGCGCGCCGCCGGCCACCGTCACGCTGTCGGCGCCGAGCCGCTCGCCGATCTTCTGTCCGAGCGCCAGCGCCTCGTCGAGCGAGCGCGCCACCGTGACGCCGGGCGCGGCGAAGCCGGCATCGCGCGTCAGCACGATGGTCTCGCGGCCCGGCAGCGGCTTGCCGATGGAGTCGAACGTCTTGCGCCCCATGACGACCGGACGGCCCAGCGTCAGCGCTCGGAAATGCCGCAGATCGGTCTTCAGCCGCCAGATCAGGCCGTTGTCGCGCCCGATCACGCCGTTCTCCGCGACGGCGACGACGAGCGCGACGGGCAGGCGGCCGGCCATGGTCACAGCCCCTGGTCGGCGAGCCGCCAGAGCCCGGCGTCGGTGACGCGGCAGGTGGTCCAGCCGTCCATCAGCTCCGCCCCCTGCTCCTTGTAGAAGCCGATGGCCGGCGCGTTCCAGTCCAGCACCGACCACTCCAGCCGGGGCAGGCCCTCGGCGATGCACCTCTTGGCGAGAGCGCCCATCAGCGCCTTGCCGAGGCCGCGGCCGCGATGGCGCGGGCGCACGTAGAGGTCCTCCAGCCAGATGCCGTGGCGGCCGCGGAAGGTCGAGAAGCTGTAGAACCACAGGGCGAAGCCGGCCGCCTCGCCGTGCAGCTCGGCGATTTCGGCGTGGACCTTCGGGTCCGGCCCGAACAGGGCCGCCGCGATCATCTCTGGCGTGGCGTCGACCTCGTGCGCCAGCCGCTCGTAGCTCGCCAGCTCGCCGATGAGCGCGAAGATGTCGGCCGTGTCCTCGGGCCGGGCGGGACGGATGTGCGGGTTCATGACAGGTCCGGAATCAGACGGCCACCGGCGCGCGGATGGCGGGGTGCGGATCGTAGTCCTCGACGGTCACGTCGCCGAAGGTGAAGTCGAACAGCGACCGCACCTCCGGATTGAGGCGCAGGCGCGGCAGCGGGCGCGGCTCGCGCGTCAGCTGCAGCCGGGCCTGCTCCATGTGGTTCGCGTAGAGATGCGCGTCGCCGAAGGAGTGGACGAAATCGCCCGGCTCCAGCCCTGTCACGTGCGCGACCATGTGGGTCAGCAGCGCGTAGCTGGCGATGTTGAACGGCACGCCGAGGAAGATGTCGGCCGAGCGCTGGTAGAGCTGGCACGACAGCCTGCCGTCCGCCACGTAGAACTGGAACAGGCAGTGGCACGGGGCGAGAGCCATCAGGTCGAGCTCGGCGGGGTTCCAGGCGGTGACGACGAGGCGGCGGGAATCGGGATTGCGGCGGATCTCGTCGACCACCCAGCGGATCTGATCGACCGTGCCGCCGTCGGGCTTGCGCCAGGAGCGCCACTGCGCGCCGTAGACCGGCCCCAGCTCGCCGCGCTCGTCGGCCCATTCGTCCCAGATGCTGACGCCGTGCGCCTTGAGGTAGCCGATATTGGTGTCGCCGGCGAGGAACCAGAGCAGTTCGTGGACGATCGACTTCAGGTGCAGCTTCTTCGTGGTGACCAGCGGGAAGCCCTTCGACAGGTCGAAGCGCATCTGGTGGCCGAACACCGACAAGGTCCCGGTGCCCGTGCGGTCGGACTTGGCGGCGCCCTCGTCGATCACGCGGCGCAGGAGATCGTGATAGGCGTGCATGGCGGCTCGGCCCTCGAATCGAGGCGACAGTCTAAGGCCTTTGCCCGCTCCCCGCACCCGCCGCGCGCCGCCGGTCCACCGGCCGCTGTCCCCGCATTCTTTCGCGCCGGGGGCTTCCTCCGGCCGGTGGCGCGCACTATATTCCGTGTGCCGTCGCAAGGCGGCTATGGCGATAAACGACCATCGGAATAAGCCTTTCGGACCCGGGGGCGGTACCCGGCGCCTCCACCAGAGCCCAGTTCCGGCCCGTTCGTGGCTGGTCTCGGGCGGGGGCGAAATAGGATCGACGAGGGTGTAAAGGTTGGTTTTTCGCCCGGCATGGTTCCGCCGTTATCGGGCCGAACATATAGTTGCCAACGACAACTATGCTCCGGTTGCGGTGGCCGCGTAAGCGGTCTCTGACACCGAAACAAAGCCCTTGCGGGTAGCACCGTAAGGCGGGGTTCGGAGGTACCTGGCAACAGAAACCTCCACTCATTTCCCAACAGCGCGAAACCGTCCCGTTCATGCCGCAAGACCTGATCCGCTACGACCTCCTCGTCCAGGAAGCGCTGAAGGGCGTGGTGCGCAAGATCCTTACGGACGCGGCCGTGTCGGGCCTTCCCGGCGACCATCATTTCTTCATCTCGTTCCGGACGACCGACCCCGGCGTGCGCATCTCGGCGCGCCTGCGCGAGAAGTACCCGGAGGAGATCACGATCGTCCTGCAGCACCAGTTCTGGGACCTGATCGTCACCGAGCACACGTTCGAGGTGGGGCTGTCCTTCTCCGGCATCCCGGAGCGGCTGCTGGTGCCCTTCGACGCGCTGACCGGCTTCTTCGACCCGTCGGTGCAGTTCGGCCTCAAGTTCGACCTGTCCGGGGCGGAGCCGGCCGACAACGACGAGGAGGACGCCGAGGAGGCCGAGGCCGAGCGGCCCGCGCCGTCCCCGCCGACCTCCCTGCCATCGCCCGCCGCCCGCCGGCACGAGGCGAAGGAGGCCCCCGCGGGCGACAAGGCCAAGGGCCACGCGAAGGGCGACGCCAAGGCGAGCTCCAAGCCCGACGCGAAGTCGACCAAGGCGCCGGCCGGCGCCACGCCGGCCGAGGACGGCAAGCCGGCCGAGGTCGTCAGCCTCGACGCCTTCCGCAAGAAGCCCTGAGCGGCCGGCCCGCCGTGACCGCCGACATCGTCAATCTCCGCCGCGCCCGCAAGGCGAAGGCGCGCGCCGACAAGGACGCGCAGGCGGCCGAGAACCGCATCCGCTTCGGCCAGCCCAAGGCTGAACGCTCCCGCGCCGACGCCATCGCCCGCCTGGACGCCAGCCGGTTGGAAGGCCACCGGCTCGACCGGCCCGGAGAGGACGAGGACGGGGCGTGACTGACGACGCGGTGGTCAAGCGGTCGGTGCGCATCGCGGGCCATTCCACCAGCGTGTCCGTCGAGGCTCCGTTCTGGACGGCGCTGCGCGACATCGCCGAGGCGCGGGGCCTGAGCGTCAGCGCGCTGATCGCCGAGATCGACGCCGAGCGCGCAACCACCAACCTCTCCTCCGCCATCCGGCTCGCCGTGCTCGCGCATTACCGCGCGCTGACGCGGGTCAGCTGACGCTTCGGCCCTCGGGGCCAGCCGGCTCTAGGGGTCGGGACGGCGCGATCAGGGCGCGCGCTGCGGCGCGACGACGGGAGCCGGCGCGCCCAGGATGCGCGCCGCCTCGGCCAGGCCGCTGTCCTCGGCGGACGGGCCCGGCGGGCGCAGTACGAGCGGCTGGCCGGTCGCGCGCGGCACGGCCGCCGCGCCGTTGCGGGCTTCGTCAGCCTTGCGCGCTTCCTCGGCCTTGCGCGCTTCCTCGGCGCGGCGGGCCTCCTCCAGCCTGCGCGCCTCGTCCGCCTTGCGGGCTTCCTCCGCCTTGCGGGCCTCTTCGGCCTTGCGGGCTTCCTCGACCTTGCGAGCCTCCTCGGCGCGGCGCGCCAGCTCCGCCTGTCGGGCCTCTTCCGCCTTGCGGGCCTCTTCGGCCCGTCGAGCTTCCTCCGCCTGCCGGGCCAGCTCGGCCTGACGAGCTTCCTCGGCGCGCCTGGCTTCCTCCGCCTTGCGCGCCTCCTCCGCCTTGCGGGCTTCCTCGGCCCGGCGCGCCTCCTCGGCCTGGCGGGCTTCCTCGGCCTTGCGGGCCTCTTCGGCGAGACGCGCCTCCTCGGCTTCGCGCAACTCGCGCTCGCGGGTGTCTCGTTCCGCCTTGAGCCGGCGCATGAAGAACGAGCGCTCGCGCAGGTCGGCTTCGGCCGCCTCGATCCGCTCGAGCTCGCGCGCCACGGCGCGGGTGGTGAGCAGGTTGGTGAGCATGGCGACGTCGACGTCGCGCTCGATCCCGGTGCGGCCGCTGCGCCAGGTGACCGTCGCCTGCGGCGTCGGCCCGCTCCAGCCGTCGGGGACGGGGTTGGCCGCCAGCGTGGCGCGGCCGTCGACGCGCAAATTGCGCAGGTCGATCGCCACCGAGCCGTTGATGTCGACGCCCTCGGCCTTCACGGCGAGCGGCCCAACCCGCAACTGCCCGCCCGAGAGGGTGAGCGGCGTGTCGATGGCGGAAGCCGCGAGCTGGCCGGCGTCCAGCCCCCTCGCCACGCCCTCGCGCACCTTGGCGAGGTCGGGCGGGTCGCGCTGCGCGTCGAAGGCGGCCGTGGAGGCGATGAGAGCGCGCGGGTTCAGCCGCGCCAGGGCGGCGTCGCGCAGCCGCGCCTGCCCGCCGCCGGCCAGCGAGGTGACGACCGCCGCCGCCGTCTCCCCCGAGCCGCTGGCGTCCAGCTCAGCGCTGAGCCGGCCGGTGAGGCCGGCCTGGGGCAGCAGCGCCGGCGTCGAGACGTCGCGCAGCGCCACCCGGGCCGAGATGGCGGCGAGCCCTCCCTGCCGGCGCACGGTGAAGCCGCCGCCCAGCCGCCCGTCGGCAAACGCCGCGTCGCCGCGGCTCACTTCGACCAGCTCCGGGGTCCAGCGCAGATCGAGCGAGGCGTCGCGGGCCTCGGGGCCGAAGCCGGCATCGAAGGAGCGCGCCTTCAGCCCGAGCGCGATTTCGAAGGGCGGCGGCAGCACACCGCCGAAGCGCCCCGCCGGCCAGACATTGCCGGGCAGCGGGGCTTGAAGGTTTCCGAGCCCGAGCGCGGCCAGTCCGCCCAAGGACAGGCGCTCGAACGACAGCGCGCCGTCCAGCCGCCCCTTCTCGCCCACGTAGGCGAGGCCGCCGGTGACGGCCTGGCCGGCGAAGCGCGCCTCGATGCCGTCCAGCGCCAGCCGCGAGCCGGCGAGCGTCCCCTTGGCCTTCGCCGAAATCGGCAGCCGGCCGAGCTGGTCGGGGCCCGGCAGCGCCAAAAGCTGCGTCAGAGGGCCGACATCGGCCGCCTCGAAGGCCAGCGAGCCGGCCAGGTCGATGTCGCCCGAGCGCCATTGGCCCTCGCCCTTCAGCGTCGCGCCGGCCGCTTCCGCCGCCACCGTCACCGCCGCGCCTTCGCCGATGCGGCCATCGAGATCGAGCGCCAGCCGTCCGCGGCCGAAGCCGGGCAGCGGCAGGGCGTCGAGCCCGAGCTGGTTGAGGAAGGCGGCGCTGTCCGGGGATTCGAGGCGGAACGACCCGACGATCCGGTCCGCCCCCTGCGGGCCGGAAATCCGGGCCGAGCCGGACACGAGCGAGCCGGCGGCCGTGCCGTCGATCGAGAACGCGGTCTGCGCGTCCACCTCCGGCCCGCGCTGGGCGACGATCTTGAGGCGCAGCGGCCCGAGCGTGGAGGCGCGGTCGGCGACGAGCGCCGGCAAGCGCCCGGGGACGATCTTGCGCAGCAGCTCGGCCAGCGGTTCGACCCGCCGCGCGTCGACATTCGCCTCGATGCGCCCGCCGGTGCGGCCGACCTCGCCGGTAGCGCGCAGCGACGCGCCGCCGACGTCGGCGACCTCCAGCGTGTCGATCCGCACGCCGGCCTCCGTGACGCCGACCTTCAGCCCCACGCGTCCCGCGCCGATATTGGGCCCGCCCGACTGCCCGACCCGGACGTTGCGGGCCTCCACCGTCAGCGCCACGTCGATGCCGCGCGCCGCCGCCGTGAGCGTCGACACGTCGGGCATCTGCTCGACCGTGAGGCCGTCGGCGGTCAGTTGCGCCTCGAATTTCGGGCGTCCGCCCCTTTCCGGAACCTCGTAGCGCATCGACCCTTGCACGGCCGACTTGTCGAGCGTGAGGCGCATGTCGCGCGCCGCCGCCACCGTCGAGGACAGAACCACGTTGGCCTGCAGCGACAGGTCGCGCACGTCGCCGAGCCGGGCCGAGCGCGAGCCGCCCTCGCCTTCCAACCATCCCGCCAGCCGGCCCGGGTCCTTGGCGCGCAGCGCCATGCGGCCGACGAACTGGCCGACGCCCGCCAGCGCGGCCTCGCCATTCGCCTCCAGTGTCGCGCCGCCGGGGAGCGTCGCCGCCAGCCGGGGAACCAGCAGACGTCCATTGGCCAGCGCCAGGTCCGCCGCCAGGCCGGTGATCGTGTCGCCGCCGGCGATGGCGTTGGGGATCTTGAGCGAAATCTCCACCGGCAGCGCGGGATGCAGCCGCCCTTCGTTCGGAGCGAGCGCAGACAGCCATGTCGAGGCGACGTTGGCGATGGCCGGGACGCGGCCCGGCTGCGCGGCGTCGGGCGCGCCCACGAAGGGCCGGTCGAAATCGATCTGCCTTGTTTCCAGCGCCAAAGCGAGCCGAGGGGCTTCGCCGAGCGAAAGGTCGCCGGACCCGGTGAGCTTGATGGGCGCGTCGTCGCCGCCGGCGGTCAGCTCCGCCCCTTCCAGCCGTCCGACGCGGCCGTCGAGCTTCAGTCCCGAAGCGAACGCCCATGGCCTGCGGGCGAAGCCGTCGCGCTCGGGCCAGCGCGCGCTGCCGCTCACGACGACGCGGCCGTCGAGCCGCGGGCCGGATCGCCCCATGGACGCGCGTCCGTCGAATTCGCCGCGATGCGAGTCGGAGAGCGACTGCACCACGAGTTTCAGCCGCGTCCCCTCCGCCTCGGGCGCGCCGGTCGCGACGCGGAAATCGATGGGCGCTGTCCCCAGCGTGGCGCGGCCGTTGGCGCGCCACGGGCCGGCGAGCGCCGGCGCGTCGGCTTCCGCGTCGATGTCGGCGAGGCGCAGGGTCCGCGCGCCCTGCGCGTCGGCCAGCAGCACTTCGCCATCGGTGACGTAGAGCCGCTCCACCGCCACGGCGCTGGCGTCGCCCATGCCGTCGAGCGCCGGGCCGAGCCCGTCGACGGAGCCGTCGGCGCCGAGACGGCCTTGCAGTCGCGGCCCCTCGATCACCGCCTCGAGCACGCGCACCTGCCCCTGCAGCAGTGGCATGACGGCGATTTCCAGGGACAGGCGCTGGATGGTCAGCCGCGGGCCACCCGAAGGCGCGGCGGCCGAGACCTGCTCCAGCTTGAGCTGCGGCGTGGGGAGCAGCTTGACGTCGATGTGGCCGGCCACGGTGACGGGGACGCCGGCGAGCTGCGACAGTCGCTCCTCCACGTCGCCGCGGCGCGCCGACCAGTCGACGAGATACGGCCCCGCGAGCGCCGCCGAAAGGACGACGATCAGCAGGATCGCTAGACCGGTCAGAATGTCACGCAAGTTGAAGCCGTCCGGGCGCTCGGGTCACGGCCCGCGAGCATAGCGCACTTCGTGGCGGCAGGGTGACGCCGGGTTGAACATGGTTTCCCAGGGTCACAGCCTGATGATCTTTCCGGGGTTCATGATGTTCGCGGGGTCGAGAGCCCGTTTGACCGCGCGCATCATGTCGAGTGACGCGGCGTCGTGCTCCCGTTCCATGTATTTCATCTTGGACTGTCCGACGCCATGCTCGCCGGTACAGGTGCCCTCCATGGCGAGCGCGCGGTCGACCAGCCGCTCCAGGAATCCTTGCAGCCGGCGCGCCTCGTCGGCGTCGTCGGGGTCGACGACCGGGCAGACGTGGAAATTGCCGTCGCCGACATGGCCGACGATGGGCGCGACCAGCCCGCTCTCGGCGATGTCGCGCTGGGTCTCCTCGACGCACTCGGCCAGGCGCGACAGCGGCACGCAGACGTCGGTGGCGAGCGTGCGCGCCCCCGGCCGCAGCGCCATCGCCGCCCAGTAGGCGTCGTGCCGCGCCTGCCACAGCTGCGTCCGGTGCTCCGGCGCCGTGGCCCACTCGAACGGCCCCCCGCCCAATTCGGCGGCGATCTCCCCGAACCGCAGCGCCTGCTCGCGCACGCCGTCCTCGGTGCCGTGAAACTCCATGAAAAGCATCGGCGTCTCGGGCAGGCCGAGCTTCGAGTAGAGGTTGATCGCCTGCACCTGCGCGGCGTCGGCCAGTTCGATGCGCGCCACCGGCAAGCCGGACTGAATGGCGAGGATGGTGGCGTCGCAGGCGGCCCTGACGGTCGGGAACGGGCACGTCGCCGCCGAGATCGCCTCCGGAATACCCTGCAGCTTCAGCGTGATCTCGGTGATGACGCCCAGCGTGCCCTCCGCGCCCACCATCAGCCGCGTCAGGTCGTAGCCGGCGGAGGACTTGCGCGCCCGCGTGCCGGTGCGCGCCACCCGGCCGTCCGGCAGCACGACCTGCAGCGCCAGCACGTTGTCCTTCATGGTGCCGTAGCGGACCGCGTTGGTGCCGGAGGCGCGGGTCGAGGTCATGCCGCCGATCGAGGCGTCCGCCCCGGGGTCGATGGGGAAGAACAGGCCGGCGTCGCGCAGGTGCTCGTTCAGCCGCTTGCGCGTGACGCCCGGCTGCACCACGCAGTCGAGGTCCTCGGCGTGGACGGCGAGCACCTTGTCCATCGCCGCCACGTCGATGCACAGCCCGCCCAGCGGCGCGTTGGTGTGGCCCTCGAACGAGCTGCCCGCCCCGTAGGGAATCACCGGCACGCCGTGGCGCGCGCACAGCGTCACCGCCGCCGCCACCTCATCGACGTCGTGGGCGAAGAACACCATGTCGGGCGGCTGGTTGGCGGCCCAGCTCAGCGTGTTGGCGTGCTGCTCTCGCACCGCCAGGCTGGTCGTGAGGCGATTGCCGAACCGCGCCTCCAGCCCCTCGCGCACGGCGGCGATGGCGGCGGCCTCCGGGCGCGGACGCGGCGGCGCGGGGGTGTCGGACGACGGAATCATGGGCGGAGGCTTGCCAATTCTGCTTCGATTCAGGACTATTTTGCATTCACGGCGAGGGTGGGCAACAGCGACCGACTCCGAAGTCGGCGCGACCGCGCGCGAGCGAGAGGTGCGAGAGACGAACCATGAGCGCGGGCATCGACGCCAAGCCGCTATTCTTCGCGCCCTTCGTGTCCTCGCGCATGGCCATCGAACCCGGCTGGATCGACTATAACGGCCATCTCAACATGGCCTACTACGCCGTTCTGTTCGACCGCGCGCTGGACGAGGCGCTGGGCGCGCTCGGGCTCGGGCCGGACTACGCGCGCGACGCCGGCTTTTCCACCTTCACCGGCGAATGGCGCATCCGCTACGCCCGCGAACTGGGCCTCGACGACCCGGTGCGCGTCACCGTCCAGCTCATCGAGTTCGACGACAAGCGCATGCACTTCTACATGGAGATGCGCCACGCCCGCGAGCTGTGGATGGCCGCCGCCGTGGAGAGCCTGAACCTCCATGTCGACCTCGCGCGCCGCAAGGTGGCGCCGTTCCCGGCCGACATCCTGGCCAGCCTCGCCATCATGAAGGCGGCGCATTCCGGCCTGCCCCGGCCGCCGACGCTGGGGGAGGCCATCGGCATCCCGAAGAAGGCGAAGTCCGGCCGGCCGGGCGTCCACTAAGCCTCGTCAGGCGCGGCCGAGCATGCTCCGCCCGGCGTCGGCGATCGACTTCATGCCGAACAGCACGAAGGTGACGCCGACGACGCGGTTCACCACCCGTCCGTGCTTGAGGAAGAAGCGCCGCACCCGCGGCAGGCCGGCCCAGAACAGGATGACGACGTAGCCCAGCAGGAACCCGGCGATGGCGGCCGCCATCAGGCCCGGCGCGGTGTCCCAGCCGATCTGCGAGGCGTAGCGCACCGTCAGCGCGGTGAACACGGCCAGCGACACCGGATAGGCCTTCGGGTTGGTGAGGCCGAAGATCAGCCCGGTGCGCAGCGGCCGCAGCCCGCCGGCCACCGCGCCGGCGCCGTCGCCCTTCGCCAGCACCGCCTTGCCGCCGAGATAGATGAGATAGACGCCGCAAGCGACGCCCAGCGCGTCGAACAGCGCCGGGCCGAGCTGGTTGACGCCGACGATGGCGGCCAGGGCGAGCCCCCCCCAGACGATGTCGCCTGCCAGGTGCCCGAACAGGAAGCGCCCGCCCGCCATGCGTCCGTGCTGCGCCGCCAGGGCGAATACGGCGAGGAAGGCCGGCCCCGGCGTCACGGCGTAGATGAAGCCGGCGATCACGGTGGCGGTGAACAAATTGGCGCTCATGGGGCACCTCGGGCGGGGCGGGCGCGGCCCCGTTCGGGCCGCCCCTCCCTCTGGCCATATCGGGCGCGTGTTTGCAACCTCCCGCCGCGCGACGCGCCCGACGGTCGACAGCGCCGTCCTTTCGCTTCATTTTGGACCGAGAACGAATCGGGCTCGCGGCCGGCCACGCCAATCCCGACGCAAGGACGAGCGGCGCGGCCCGCCTCCCCCGCCGAAGCCCCTGGAACATCGCACGTGACCGACCCGCTGAGCCTCGACGACGATTTCACGCCCCGCCCCGGCGGCCTCGCCGCGCGGGCGCGCGCCTCCGTCGCGACGCCGCAGCCTTATCTCTCCGGGCTCAACCCCGAGCAGCGCCGCGCCGTGGAGGCCACCGACGGGCCCGTCCTCGTGCTGGCCGGCGCGGGCACCGGCAAGACCCGCGTGCTGACGACGCGCATCGCCCATCTGATCGCCTCCGGGCTCGCCTATCCCTCGCAGATCCTGGCCGTCACCTTCACCAACAAGGCGGCGCGCGAGATGAAGGAGCGCATCGGCCACCTGCTCGGCGGGGTGGCCGAGGGCATGCCGTGGCTCGGCACGTTCCACGCCATCGGCACCAAGATCCTGCGCCGCCACGCCGAACTGGTCGGCCTGCGCTCGGACTTCACCATCCTCGACACCGACGACCAGCTGCGGCTGATGCGGCAGGTCATCCAGGCCGAGGGCATCGACGAGAAGCGCTGGCCGGCGCGCGCGCTCGCCGCCTTCATCGACGGCTGGAAGAACCGCGGCCTCACCCCGGACAAGGTGCCCTCCGGCGAGGCGGCGGCCTTCGCGGCGGGGCGCGGGGCCAAGCTCTACGCCTTCTACCAGGCGCGGCTGAAGCAGCTCAACGCCGCCGATTTCGGCGACCTCCTGCTGGAGAATCTGCGCCTGTTCCGCGAGCACCCGGACGTGCTGATGGGCTATCAGGAGCGCTTCCGCTACATCCTCGTGGACGAGTACCAGGACACCAACGTCGCGCAGTATCTCTGGCTGCGCCTGCTGGCCCAGGGCCGCCGCAACGTCGCCTGCGTCGGCGACGACGACCAGTCGATCTATGGCTGGCGCGGCGCGGAGGTCGACAACATCCTGCGCTTCGAGCACGACTTTCCCGGCGCCACGGTGGTGCGGCTGGAACAGAACTACCGCTCGACCGGGCACATCCTCGCCTCCGCCTCCCACCTCATCGCCCACAACACCGACCGCCTCGGCAAGACGCTGCACACCGAGGACGAGGAGGGCGAGAAGGTCACGCTCACCGGGGCATGGGACAGCGAGGAGGAAGCCCGCCTGATCGGCGAGGAGATCGAGGCGCTGCAGGCCAAGGGCCATTCGCTCGCCGACATCGCCGTGCTCGTCCGCATCTCGGCGCAGATGCGCGAGATCGAGGACCGCTTCCTCACACTCGGCCTGCCCTACCGGGTCATCGGCGGCCCGCGCTTCTACGAGCGCCTGGAGATCAGGGACGCGCTCGCCTATCTGCGCTGCGTCGCCAACCCCGCCGACGACCTCGCCTTCGAGCGCATCCTCAACACGCCGAAGCGCGGCCTGGGCGACGCGACGCTGGAGGTGCTGCACCGCTTCGCCCGCGCCAAATCCATCCCGCTCATGCAGGCGGCCCGGCTGCTGGTCGAGACGGACGAGCTGAAGCCTAAGCCCCGCGGCGCGCTGCGCGACCTCTCCACCTCGTTCGCCCGCTGGGCGGCGCAGGTGGACGCCATGAAGCACAACGAGCTGGCCGAGATGGTGCTGGAGGAGTCCGGCTACACCGAGATGTGGCAGAAGGAGCGGACCGCCGAGAGCGCCGGCCGGCTGGAGAACCTGAAGGAGCTGGTGCGCTCCATGGAGGAGTTCCCGGACCTCGCCGGCTTCCTCGAGCACGTCTCGCTGGTGATGGAGATGATCGACGACGACGCGACCGAGCGCGTCTCGATCATGACGCTGCACGGCGCCAAGGGACTGGAGTTCGACACCGTGTTCCTGCCGGGCTGGGAGGAAGGCCTGTTCCCCAACCAGCGCGCGCTCGACGAGAGCGGCAAGGCCGGCCTCGAGGAGGAGCGGCGGCTGGCCTATGTCGGCATCACCCGCGCGCGGCGCCGCGCGAAGATCATGTTCGCCTCCAACCGCCGCATCCACGGCATGTGGCAATCGACGATTCCCTCGCGCTTCGTCGACGAGCTTCCCGAGAGCCACGTCGAGGTGACGGAAGCGCCGGCCAGCTTCGGCGGCTATGGCGGCAGCCGCTTCGACCGCATGACGCCGTTCGGCTCCAGCTACAACACGCCCGGCTGGCAGCGCGCGCAGGAGCGCACGCGGCAGGGCGGCGGCTCCGGAGGCTCGGGCGGCGGATTCGGGGAGCGCGACGCCGGGTCCTACCGCCCGCCGGGCCGAAAGAGTGGGCCGATGCTGCTGGAAGGCGAGCTGGTGGCGAAGTCGACCGGCGCGTCGTCAGCCTTCGCGCAGGGCCAGCGCGTGTTCCACATCAAGTTCGGCAACGGCACCGTGGCCGCCGTGGACGGCAACAAGCTGACCATCGATTTCGACAAGGCCGGCCGCAAGATGGTGCTCGACAGCTTCGTGCAGGCGGCCTGAGCGCGCGCCGGTCGACACCGCGCGTCCGCTCGTATAGGACGACGGCCATGCTCGAAGGACTGCCTCCGCACAAGCCCACCCACCTCATGCGCCTCGTCACGGACGAGGAGACCGCGCGACGTGTCGCCGACATCGTGGTCGAGACCTTCGACCCCGCCGAGACCGCCGCCGCCGCGTTCGAGAACGAGAAGACGCTGGCCTGGGAAGTGGAGGTCTATTTCTCCGCCCCTCCCGACGAGGCGTCGGTGCGCGAGCTGATCGAAGCCGCCGCCGGGCCGCAGGCCGCGGCCGCCGTGTCCTTCGACGCCATCGGCGAGAAGGACTGGGTGAAGTCGTCGCTGGAGGGACTCGCGCCCGTTCCGGCCGGGCGCTTCGTGGTCCACGGCAGTCATGACCGCGGACGGATCGCCGGCAATGCCATCGCCATCGAGATCGAGGCGGCGCTCGCCTTCGGCACCGGCCATCACGGCACTACGCGCGGCTGCCTGCTGATGCTGGACTCAATCCTCAAGCGCCGCCGCCCGGCGCGCGTGCTCGATGTGGGCACGGGCACCGGCGTGCTGGCCATCGCCGCGGCGCGCGCCCTGCGCCGGCCCGTCGCGGCCGGCGACATCGACCCCGTGGCGGTCGAAGCGGCCCGCGAGAACGCGCGCAACAACCGCGCCGGCGCGTATGTGCGGCCCGTGGTCGCCAAGGGCGTCGATCATCCGCTGCTGGCGGCCGGCCGCCCCTACGACCTGATCTTCGCGAACATCCTGGCCCGGCCGCTGATGCGGCTGGCGCCGTCCATCGCGTCGGTCGCCGCGCCCGGCGCGGACGTCGTGCTCTCCGGGCTCATCCCTCGGGACGTGCCGGGGGTGCTGGCCGCCTATCGCGCCCAGGGGCTCACCCTGGCGCGGCGGCTGGAACTGGAAGGCTGGGCCACCCTGCTGGTGCGCGCCGGCGGCGCGACGCCGGGCTGAACGGCTCGCCTCGCCTCACTCGTCGCGGAGGAAGGGCAGCAGGTCGCCCGTCGCGAGCCCGATGTGCTTCACCTTGATCAGCGGCCCGAACGTCTGGTGGCGGCGCAGCTCCGCCTCGGCGCGGCGCGCCCGGCGCTCGACAATGTGCGACGCGACCGCGCGCAGCAGGCGCATGGCGACGCCCGACTGCGGACGGGCGTGGACGGTGGCGGTGACGCCGGCGTAATGCCGGAGGGGAATGGCCTGGGCCATGGGATCGCTCCAATCGTGAAGCCATCCGGGCGTTTCCGGTCGGGCGTGCGATGACGCCGCGTACCGGCTCCATCCTTAGTCGAATTCGCGGACACGGCCCACTGCGCAGCGCGCATGTCCCGTCTCCCGCCGGTGCAGAGCGACTTCCGGGGTTTGTCACGCCGCCGCAACGGCTTGGGGCGGAGGGCAGCCTTGACGCGCGGGTTCGTCGCGTGCACCCGTTGTCGCCCGGCGCGTTCGCCGGACCAGTCCGCGCGAGGCGTCCATGTCCGTGAAGAAGACCGCCAGGTTTCAGTCCTTCGAAAGCCGTTCCGACCGCAGCCAGGGCGCGGCCCGCGCGGCCCGTCTGCGCGCCGAACTCGCGCGGCGCGGCCTCGACGGCTTCATCGTGCCGCGCACCGACGAGCACCAGAACGAGTACGTGCCGCCGCACGCCGAGCGGCTGGCCTGGCTCACCGGCTTCACCGGCTCGTGGGGCGTCGCTATCGTGCTCAGGGACGAGGCGGCGATCTTCGTCGATGGCCGCTACACGGTGCAGGTGCGCGAGCAGGTCGACACCGACGTCTTCACGCCCGAGCATCTGATCGAGACGCCGCCCGAGGCCTGGCTGGAGAAGCATCTGAAGCCGGGCATGAATCTCGGCTACGACCCCGCCCTGAAGACGCCCGACGCGGTGAAGCGCTACGAGAAGGCCGCTGCCCGCGCCGGCGCGAGCCTCGCGCCGGTCGACGGCAACCCGGTCGACGCGATCTGGGAGGACCGGCCCGCCCCGCCGCTCGGCGCGGTCGCCCTGCATCCGGCCGAGCTGGCGGGGGAGGATGTCGCCGCCAAGCTGGACCGCATCCGCGCCAAGCTCGCCGGGCTCGGGGCCGACGCGCTGGTGATCTCCGATCCCCACGCCGTCGCCTGGACCTTCAACATCCGCGGCGCGGACGTGTCGCACACGCCGTTGCCGCTCGGCTACGCGGTGACGCCGCGCGAAGGCCGGCCGCGCCTCTTCATCGACGGCCGCAAGCTCTCCAATGCCGTCCGCGACGCGCTGGCCTCGGTGGCCGATATCGAGGAGCCGTCGGCGCTCGACGCCACGCTGCGCGAGCTGGGCGCGGCGAAGTCCAGTGTCCGTTTCGACCAGGCGACCGCCTCGCACCGCCTCGTCTCGCTCGTCGTCGAAGCGGGCGGCAGCGCCGACATCGGCGTCGACCCCGTGGCCTTGATGAAGGCGGCCAAGAACGCGGCGGAGATCGCCGGCAGCCGCTCCGCGCATTTGCGCGACGCCGCCGCAATGGCGAACTTCCTCGCCTGGCTGGCGCGCGAGGCGCCGAAGGGCGTCGTCACGGAGGTGAGCGCCGCCGTGCATCTGGAGGAATGCCGCCACGCCACCGGCGCGCTGCGCGATATCTCCTTCCCGTCCATCTCAGGCGCGGGGCCCAACGCCGCCATCCCGCATTACCGCGTCTCGCACGAGACGGACCGCGTGCTCGAGCCCGGCATCTACCTGATCGACTCCGGCGCGCAGTACCAGGACGGCACCACCGACATCACGCGCACCGTCGCCATCGGCGAGCCGACCGCAGAGATGCGCGACCGCTTCACCCGCGTGCTGCGCGGCCACATCGGCATCGCGCGGGCCGTGTTCCCCAAGGGAACCTCCGGCGCCCAGATCGACAGCTTCGCCCGCAAGCCGCTGTGGGAGGCCGGGCTCGACTTCGACCACGGCACCGGCCACGGCATCGGCTCGTATTTGTCGGTGCACGAGGGCCCGCAACGCATCGCCAAGACGGGCGTCACCCCGCTCGAGCTCGGCATGCTGCTCTCCAACGAGCCGGGCTACTACAAGGCCGGCCACTGGGGCATCCGCATCGAGAACCTGATCCTGGTGGAGCGGCGCGAGATCCCGGGGGCGGAGCGCGAGATGTACGGCTTCGAGACGCTGACCTTCGCGCCCATCGATCTCGCCCTGGTGGAGCCGTCGCTGATGAACGCCGAGGAGATCGCCTGGCTCGACGACTACCACGCCCGCGTGCGCGAGCTGGTGGCTCCGCAGGTCGAGGGCGAGACGCTGGCCTGGCTGGAAGGCGCGACGCGGCCGATCGGGCGCTGAGCGTCAGGCCTCCTCGCCCACCAGCTTCAGCCAGGCGTCCTCGTCCATCACCTCGACGCCGAGCGCGCGCGCGGCGTCGAGCTTCGAGCCCGCGCCAGGGCCCGCCACGACGATGTGCGTCTTCCTGGAGACGGAGCCCGCCACCTTGGCCCCGAGGCGCTCGGCCATCGCCTTGGCTTCCTCGCGCGTCATGCGCTCCAGCGAGCCGGTGAACACGACCGTCTTGCCGGCGACCGGGCTTTCCGAGGCCACTGCCTCCATCGGCTCCAGCGTCACCTGCTCCAGCAGCGCGTCCACCACCTGCGTGTTGTGCGGCTCGGCGAAGAAGTCGCAGATCGACTCGGCGACGACCGCGCCGATGCCCTCGACATGGGTGAGCTGGCCGTAGTCCGGCGGCGCGGCTTCCGCTACGGCGGCGCGCAGCGCCTCCAGCGATCCGAAATGGCGCGCCAGCACCTTGGCCGTGGTCTCGCCCACGTGCCGGATGCCGAGCGCGAACAGGAAGCGGTTGAGCGGCACGCTGCGCCGGGCCTCGATGGCCGCGAACAGGTTGCGCACCGAGGTTTCGCCGTAGCCCTCGCGCCGCTTCAGCGGCGAGCCCTGCGCCGCGTCGCGGGCCGCCAGCGTGAAGATGTCCTGCGGGGCGCGGATGAGCCCGTCGGCGTAGAAGGCTTCGATCTGCCTGTCCCCGAGCCCCTCGATGTCGAAGGCGTTGCGCGAGGCGAAATGGCGCAGCCGCTCCACCGCCTGCGCCGGGCAAACGAGGCCGCCGGTGCAGCGGCGCACCACGTCCGCCTTGCCCGTCTTGGGGTCAATCTCGCGCACCGCGTGGCTGCCGCAGACGGGACATTCATGGGGGAACTGGTAGGGCTCGGCGTCCGCCGGGCGCTTTTCGGGCACGTGGCCGAGCACCTGGGGAATGACGTCGCCGGCGCGCTGCACCTGCACCGTATCGCCGATGCGAATGTCCTTGCGCGCGATCTCATCCTCGTTGTGCAGAGTGGCGTTGGTGACGACCACGCCGCCGACCGTCACCGGCTCCAGCCGCGCCACCGGCGTCAGCGCGCCGGTGCGGCCGACCTGGATGTCGATACCGACGAGGCGGGTGGTCGCCTTCTCGGCCGGGAACTTGTGCGCGGTCGCCCAGCGCGGCGAGCGCGACACGAAACCGAGCCGGCGCTGGAGGCCGAGATCGTCCACCTTGTAGACGACGCCGTCGATGTCGTAGGGCAGGCTGGCGCGCTGCGCCTCGATGGCGCGGTAATGCGCCAGCATCGCCTCGACGTCGTCGCACACGCGCGTCAGCGGATTGGTCGGCAGGCCGAATTCGGCGAAGCGGCGCACCACGCCGGATTGCGTCTCCGCCAGCGGCTCGCTCCACTCGCCCCAGGCGTAGGCGAAGAAGCGCAGCGGCCGCGCCGCGGTGACGCGCGGGTCGATCTGACGCAGCGAGCCCGCCGCCGCATTGCGCGGGTTGGCGAACGCCGGCTTACCCTCCGCCTCCTGCCGCGCGTTCATCGCCGCGAAGTCGGCCTTGGTCATGTAGACCTCGCCACGCACCTCCAGAACCTCGGGCGCGCCGTCGAGCACGTGGGGAATCTCGGCGATGGTGCGCACGTTGGCGGTGACGTCCTCGCCCTCCTCGCCGTCGCCCCGCGTCGCCGCCACGGCCAGGCGGCCGCCCTCGTAGCGCAGCGAGCAGGACAGGCCGTCGATCTTCGGCTCCGCCGTGAAGGCGAGCGTCCGGTCGGCCGGCCACGCGAGGAAGCGGCGCACGCGCTCCACGAAGTCGCGCACCTCCTCGTCGGCGAACACGTTGGCGAGCGACAGCATGGGCACGCGGTGGCGCACCTTCGCGAACTTCTCCGACGGCTTCGCCCCGACCGAGACCGACACCTCCTCCTTGCCGGCGAGAGACGGGTGAAGGGCCTCCAGCGCCTCGAGCCGCCGGCGCAGCGCGTCGTACTCCGCGTCGGAGATCACCGGCGCGTCCTGCTGGTGGTAGCGGACGTCGTGCTCGGCGATCTCGGCCGCCAGCGCGGCGTGCTCGGCCTTGGCCTCGCGGGCGGTCAACTGGTCGGGGGCGGCGGCGCGGCGCGCGGCCGTGACGGAGGAAGCGGCTTTGGCCATGGTCAATCCGCGGCTTCGAGCAGGCGCTGCGCTGCGGCGCGCGCCTCGTCGGTGATGGTGGCGCCGGCCAGCATGCGGGCGATCTCCTCGCGCCGCGCCGCCGCCTCGATGGCGAGCACGCGCGTGGCGATGCGCTCGGTCGCTCCGCCTGCCTCCTCGCTCACGCTGTCCTTGCTGATCAGGAAGTGACGCTGGGCGCGCGCGGCCACCTGCGGCGCGTGCGTCACGGCCATCACCTGCACCCGGGCCGCCAGCCGCGCCAGCCGCGCGCCGATGGCGTCCGCCACCGCGCCGCCGGCCCCGCTGTCGATCTCGTCGAACACCAGCGTCGGCGCCGAGCCGCGGTCGGCGAGCGACACCTTCAGCGCCAGCATGAAGCGCGACAGCTCGCCGCCGGAGGCCACCTTCATCAGCGGGCCGGGCCGCGTGCCCGGATTGGTGCGGACCCAGAACTCGACGCGGTCGAAACCCTCGGCGGCGCGCTGCTCCTCGTCCGTCTCGATGTGGACGATGAAGCGGGCGCGCTCCAGCCGCAGCGGCGGCAGCTCGCGGTTGACGGCCTCCTCCAGCGCCGACGCCGACGCGCGCCGCGCCGCGCTCAGCGCGCGGGCCGCCGCGCCATACGCGGCCTCGGCCTCGGCCACCGCCGTCTCGCGGGCGGCCAGCTCCTCCTCGCCCGCGTGGATGGCGGCGAGGTCCGCCTCGTAGCGCTTGCGCAGCGCGGCGAGGTCGTCGGCGGCGACGTTGTACTTGCGGGCGGCGGCGCGCAGCGCAAACAGCCGCTCCTCGGTCCGCTCCAGCTCGCGCGGGTCGAACGCCGCCTCGCGTTGCGCCGCCTCCAGCGCCAGCCGCGCCTCGTCGAGCGCGGCGAGCACGGCGTCGAGCGCCTTGACGCTGGGCTCGCACAAGGACGGAGCCTGCGCCGCCCGCCGCTCCAGCCGCCGCAGCACCGAGGACAGCGCCGGCGACGGCGAGGCGTGCCCCGCCACCGCGTCGTAGGCCTCGTTGATCTCGCCGACGACCTTCTCTGCCTGCATCATCCGCTGCCGGCTGGCGGCCAGCTCCTCCTCCTCGCCCTGCATCGGCGCGAGCGTCTTCAGCTCGTCGACGGCGTGGGCGAGGAAGTCGGCTTCGCGACGGGCGCGCTCGATGCGGTCGCGGTGGTCGTCGAGCGCCTGCCGCGCCGCCCGCAGGCGCTGGTGCGCCTGCGCCGTGGCGCGGCTGTCGTGGCCGCCGAAGGCGTCGAGCAGCGCGCGGTGCGCGGCCGGGTCGACCAGGGCGCGCTCGTCGTGCTGGCCGTGGATCTCGACGAGGGCCGCGCCGATGGCGCGCAGCGCCTGGACGCTCACCGGCTGGTCGTTGACGAAGGCGCGCGTGCGCCCGTCGGCGAACTGCACGCGCCGCAGGATCAGGTCGCCGTCGTCGGGGATGTCGTTGTCGCGCGCCAGAACGCGGGCCGCGTGGTCGCCCGGCAGGTCGAAAACCGCCGTCACCTGCCCCCTGGACTCGCCGTGGCGGACCAGCCCGCCGTCGCCCCGCCCGCCGAGCGCCAGCGACAGCGCGTCGAGCAGAATCGACTTGCCGGCGCCCGTCTCGCCGGTCAGCACGCTCAACCCGGCCGCGAAGCCGATGTCGAGCCGTTCGATCAGGACGATATCGCGGATCGCGAGCTGGACGAGCATGTCCTATTCCTCGCGGCCGGTGGGCGAAACGTCAACAGGCCGGGAGAGCCCGCCGCGCCCGTCGGCGCCTCAGCCGAGGCCGACCGACTTGAACGCCTTGCTGATCCACGACCCCTCGTTCTCGCGCGGCTCAAGACCCTTGCTCTGCATGAGCTTGTAGGTGTCGCGATACCACGGACTGTCGGGGAAGTTGTGGCCCAGCACCGCCGCCGCCGTCTCCGCCTCCTGCACCACGCCCAGCGCCAGATAGGCCTCGGTGAGGCGGGACAGCGCCTCCTCGATCTGGTTCGTGGTCTGGTACTGGCTGACCACGTTGCGGAAGCGGTTGATCGCCGCGGTGTAGTTGCGGCGCTGCAGGTAGTAGCGGCCGATCGTCATCTCGCGGCCGGCCAGCTGGTCGCGCACGACGTTCAGCTTGAAGCGCGCGTCCTCGGCGTACTCGGACTTGGGCCAGCGCTGCACGACTTCCTGCAACGCCACCAGCGCCTTCTCCGAGCGCTCCTGGTCGCGCGAGACGTCCGGAATCTGGTTGTAGTAGGACATCGCCACCAGATAGGCCGCGTAGGCGGCGTCCGGCGAGGTCGGGTTCAGCGCCAGGAAGCGCTTGCCGTTGGCGATGGCGTCGTCGTACTGCCGGTTGGAATAATTGGCGAAGGTCTGCAGGATCAGCGCCTTCTTCGCCCAGCTCGAGAACGGATATTGCCGGTCGAGGCTCGCGAAGCGCTTGGACGCCGATTCGTAGTCGTTCTTCGCGAGGTAGCCGAGGCCATCGTTGTAGAGCTGCTCGGCCGGGACCTCCGGCACGATCTCGGGCTTGTAGGTCTCGCTTTTGTCGAACGGGTTGAACGACGAAATGGTGTCGCACGCGGCCAGCGGCGCGATGAGCGCGAGAGCGGCGGCGGCGCGGATGAGGCCGGCGCCGGGCCGGGCCAACGCACCGGTGGAGCCAGGAACGGGTCGCAATCCAGAACGCATGAAAGGGGTGGCCCTCGCTGAATTCCTGGGGGATTCGGAGGCGCCGGGAACGCGGCGCGCCGGACTGTGTAGCGCAACAGAGGCCCCGCGGCTAGCGGGGACGGCCGGCCATCGCGCGCAAACGCGCACGCCGCGCGCGGGAGTAGCGCGCGACGGCGTCGGCAAGCTTCAGTGGTGGTCGGCGGCGTAGGCCAGCGCCGGCGCGAGCGCTGCGACGTCGGCGTGCGCGGCCTCGCGGCGCGGCGCTTCGACTACGGCGAAGGCCGAGGCGTCGGCGAACAGCGCCTGCAGCACCGCGACGTTCATGCGGTGGCCACCGCGGTAGGAGCGGTAGTGGGCCAGCAGCGGGACGCCGGCCAGCGCCAGGTCGCCGATGGCGTCGAGCGTCTTGTGGCGCACGAACTCGTCGGCGAAGCGCAGGCCCTCGGGATTGATCACCCGGTCGTCGCCCAGCGCCACCGTGTTGTCGAGCGATGCGCCGAGCGCCAGGCCCGCCTTCCAGAGCTTCTCGACGTCCTTCATGAAGCCGAAGGTGCGGGCGCGCGCGATGTCGCGGCGGAAGACGGTCGGGTCGAGGTCGAGCGACCGCTTCTGGCGGCCGATCAGCGGCGTCGGGAAGTCGATCTCGATGTCGAGGCGGAAGCCGCGGGCGAAGGGCCGCAACTCGGCGAAGGCGCCGTTGTGCTCGACGCGGACGGGCTTGAGAACCTTGATGTAGCGGCGGCCGGCGGCCTGCCGCGCGAGGCCGACCCGGTCAATCGCCTCGACGAACGGAGCCGCGCTGCCGTCCATGATCGGCACTTCGGGGCCGTCGATCTCGACATGCACGTTGTCGACGCCGAGCCCGGACAGGGCCGACATCAGGTGCTCGATCGTGGCGACCGAGCCGGACTGCGTGTCGCCGATGATGGTGCAGAGCTCGGTGGCGCTGACGGCGGTGTGCCGCGCCTCGATCAGGCGCTCGCGGCCGCCATCGAGGCCAGTCCGCAGGAAGGTCACGCCGGTGTTCGCGTCCGCGGGGTTGAGGCTGATCCTGACGGGAGCGCCGGAATGGACGCCGATCCCCGTGAGTTCAGTGCGGTCGCGAAGAGTGACCTGTTTCTGAAATGCCATGCTTCCGATTCCACACTTCGCCGACCGGATTCACGACGGCTGCCGCCATCCGATGGGTGTCCGTGCTCTCTTTGACGCGCCCCAGGCGACCGAAGACCGCCTTCGCGGGATGAACTGCGGCGCTACCGGCCGTGCACACCCTCGCAAGTGGAGCCTCTCGTGGGCTCCTTTTGTTGACCCGGACCTTAGTCGCCCGGCGGAGTCGTTCCAAATCACGCTTTTTTACGGTTTGTAACACTCGCCTCGGTTGCATCTTCACGAAATGCGAAAAGGAATTTTCATCATGGTTTCAAAAGGATGAAGGCCCGGCTTGTGGGCCGGGCCTTCGCTTTTTCTCGTCCCGATTGCGCGGTCCGCTTCGATCAGTTCGACTGGCGCCGCAGGAAGGCCGGAATGTCGAGGTGATCGTCCTCGTAGGGCCGCTGCGGGGCCGGCTGGCGGCCGTGCATGTCGAGCTGGCCCTGGGCCGGCTGGCGGTGGGCCGGCTGCGGCGCGGGCCGCTTGGCGTACTCCTGGTGAACCGGCGCGGGGGCCTGCTGCGCCGGCTGGGCATAGCCCTGCTGCACGGGCCGGGGCTGCGGAGCCGGAGCGTGGTCGTCCTCGTGGCGGCGGCCGAAGCCCGCCTGGGCGAGGCGCTCCATCAGCGTCACGCGCTTCTTCTCGGGCGCGGGCGCGGCGGCCCCCTTCTGCTCGAGGATGCGCTGGCCGGGGATCGGCAGCTCGTCGGCGCGCGGCATGCGCGGCGCCCGCACCACCTCCTCCGCGCGCGGCGGGATGAAGGCGGCCTGCGGCGCGGCCGGCTCGGGCTGCGGAGCGCGCTCGGCGACCGGCTCGGCGTAGACCGGCTTGGGCGGCGCCTGGCGGATCGTGACGTCCTCGGAGACCGCGACCGGAGCCATCTGCGACGGCTGGTAGGCCGGCGGCTGGAAGGTCGGCTGCTGGTAGGCCTGCGTCTCGACCGGGGTCTCGATGCGCGCCTGGCGGTGCTGCGTCAGCGTGTCCTGGCGCTGGCGGGCCTCCTCGCGCAGGCGCTGCGTGACCTCGGCGATGCGCGGCTCCATCACCGGGGCGGCGTCGCGGCCGATCTCCTGGTCGATGCCGGTGGCGACCACGGAGACGCGCACGATGCCTTCCAGCGAGTCGTCGCGGGTCGCGCCGAAGATCACGTTGGCGTCCTGGTCGACCTCCTCGCGGATGCGGGTGGCCGCCTCGTCGACTTCGTACAGCGTCAGGTCGGAACCGCCGGTGATCGAGATGAGCAGGCCCTTCGCGCCCTTCATGCACACGTCGTCCAGCAGCGGGTTGGCGATGGCCGCCTCGGCCGCGCGCAGGGCGCGCTTCTCGCCGGTGGCCTCACCGGTGCCCATCATCGCCTTGCCCATCTCGCGCATCACGGCGCGGACGTCGGCGAAGTCGAGGTTGATGAGGCCTTCCTTCACCATGAGGTCGGTGATGCAGGAGACGCCGGAGTAGAGCACGCGGTCGGCCATCGCGAAGGCGTCGGCGAAGGTCGTCTGCTCGTTGGCGACGCGGAACAGGTTCTGGTTCGGCAGGACGATCAGCGTATCGACCGCCTTCTGCAGCTCGTTGATGCCGCTGTCGGCCAGCCGCATGCGGCGCTGACCCTCGAACTGGAACGGCTTGGTGACGACGCCGACCGTCAGGATGCCCATGTCGCGCGCGGCGCGGGCGACCACGGGGGCCGCGCCTGTGCCGGTGCCGCCGCCCATGCCGGCGGTGACGAACACCATGTGTGCGCCGGCCAGCTGGTCGCGGATTTCGTCGATCACCTCCTCGGCGGCGGCGCGGCCGACCTCGGGCTGCGAGCCGGCGCCCAGGCCCTCGGTGACCTGCACGCCCATCTGGATGACCCTGTCGGCCTTCGACATGGTCAGCGCCTGGGCGTCGGTGTTGCCCACCACGAATTCGCAGCCGACGAGACCCAGCTCGATCATGTTGTTGACGGCGTTTCCGCCGGCGCCGCCGACGCCGAACACCGTGATGCGGGGCTTCA
The DNA here is from genome assembly GCF_024294805.1 of Alsobacter ponti. Taxonomy (GTDB): domain Bacteria; phylum Pseudomonadota; class Alphaproteobacteria; order Rhizobiales; family Beijerinckiaceae; genus Alsobacter; species Alsobacter ponti. The sequence continues at coordinate 305,418 of NZ_JANCLU010000001.1, read as the reverse complement.
GTTCACGGATATCCGGAACATGGAGATTGATCGTCATAGTAGGCCTCTCGGTATGGGCGCCCGGCAGCGCCGTCTTTTTTTCATCACGAAGCCCGGCCGCCGCGCCGGACCCCGCTGGTTCAGAAACTGTCCTTGATCCACCGTCCGACACGCGACAGGTAACCGTCCGTGCCGGTGCCGAGGAAAGCCCCGGACTGGCGCGGCACGAAGTGCTCCAGCGCGGCCACCTGCGGATACACCAGGAGGCCGACCGGCCCGGCGAAGGAGGGCCCCTTCGCCGCCTCGGGCAGGCCCTGTACGCCGAGCGGACGCCCGATCCGGACCTGCTTGGACAGAAGCGTTCGCGACAGCTCGGCCAGCCCGGTGAGCTGGGCGCCGCCGCCCGCGAGCACGACACGACGGCCGGTTTCGGCCGAGTAGCCGGCCGCCTTCAGCCGGTCGCGAACGAGCTCGAGGATTTCCTCCACGCGCGGCTTCATGATCCGCACGAGGTGGGACTTGGGAACGTGGTTCACGGCGTCGCGGTCGTCGTCGTCGACCGACGCCACGGCGATCGTCTCGCGATCGTCGGAGGCCGACAGGATGGTCGAGCCGTAGAGCGTCTTCAGCCGCTCGGCGTGCGACACGGTGGTCGACAGGCCGCGCGCGATGTCCATGGTGACGTGGTTGCCGCCGACGGCCACCGCGTCGGTGTGGACGAGGTGCCCGCCCATGAACACGCCCATCGAGGTGGTGCCGCCGCCGAAGTCGATGACAACCGCGCCCATTTCCGCCTCGTCGTCGACGAGCGTGGCGAGGCCGGCGGCGTAGGGCGTGGCGACCACGGCCTCGACGTCGAGGTGGCAGCGCTCGACCGCGAGCATGAGGTTGCGGACCGCGTTGTGGTCGGCGGAGACGACGTGCATGTCGACGCCGAGCTTCTCGCCCACCATGCCGTGCGGGTCGTTGATGCCGCGCGTCGCGTCGAGCGCGAATCCGGTGGGCAGCGAATGCAGCACGGTGCGGCCCGGGCGCGAGCCTGTCGTGCTCGCCGCCTCCAGCACGCGCTGGACGTCGCCGTCGCTCACCGAGTGGCCGCGCAGCGCGACGTCCGCGTGATAGGATTCCGAACCGAGCCGGCCGCCCGACATGTTCACGATGGCGGCGCGGATCTCCACCTTCGCCATGCGCTCGGCGGCGTCCACCGCCAGGCGGATCGCCTGCTCCGCGCCCTCGAGGTCGACGATGGCGCCGCCCTTGAGGCCGCGCGAACGCTGGTGGCCGATGCCGATGATGCGCGCGCGGTGGGTGCGACCGCGCAGCGCCTCGCTCTCCGCCACGGGGTCGAGCCGCGCCACCAGGCACACGACCTTGCTGGTGCCCACGTCGAGCACCGACAGCACCGCGCTCTTGCGGGGCGAGAGCGGCTTCAGACGCGGCGTAAGGCTCGGCCTGCGATGGCTCACGTGGGGTTCCCCTTGGCTTGCTTGGGCTTCTTGGCCAGCTCGGCGGCACGGGCGGAGGCGGCTTCCTCGCCCAGGCGCATCACCACACGGTCGGGCTGGCGAAGGTCGATGGCGAGGATGTCGCGGTCGAGAATGCGGTGGTCGCGCTGCAGCTCCGAGAGGCGGGCCACGGCCTGCGCCGCGCCCTCTTCCGGCAGGCGCACGTCGACGCCGTTGTCCATCTTCAGCGTCCAGCGGCGCTGGCCGACGAGCGTGCCGGCGCGGACATGGGCGCGCAACTCGGGGCTCGCCGATTCGAGCAGCTTGCCGAACGCCACCACCCGGCGGTTGGCGCCCTCGCCGACCACCAGGGGCAGACGGGCGAAGCGCTCGTCGCGGAGCTGGTCGATCACCGTGCCGTCGGCCGCCACCACGAACACCTCGCCGTCGCGCTGCCACAGCGCGAAGGGATCGCGCTCGACGATCGTGATCGACAGCGCGTTGGGGTAGAGCTTGCGGACGGTGGCATCCTTCACCAGCGGCGCGGCGAGCAGCCGCTCACGCGCGGCGGCGGCGTCGAAGAAGGGCAGCGATCCGCGCGGGTCGATGCCGGCGATCTGCAGGATCTCGGTCTTGTCGAGGTCGACGAAGCCGGAGATGCGGACCTCGGCGATGCCCATGCCCAGCGCCCGGGCGACGAGGTCGCGCGGGTCGCCCTGCATGGCGACGAAGGTCTCGTACTGGCCTCCGCGCACGGCGCCGTAGAGGCCGACAATGCCGAAGAACAGCAGCAGCAGGACGGTGCCGAGGAAGCGCGGCGCGCGCCCCGCGACGCCCCGCTCGGCGACGCGCACCGGCTGGCGCGGCCGCGGCGTCGCCCGCCGGGCCGGCAGTCCGGTCCGCGCCGGAACCGCGATCGCGCCGGAACCCGCGTAGGCGGGCGCGGCCGGGAGCTGCACGCCCTGGTGCAGACTCAACGATCGCAGGAGGCGTCCTCCACCATCCATCGAACCAACCCGCCGAATGTCATGCCCGCATGGGCCGCCAACTCCGGCACAAGAGATGTCTCGGTCATTCCGGGCTGCGTGTTGACTTCGAGGCAGACCAGCTCGCCCGTACCGTCCGGGCGGTCGTCGTATCGAAAGTCGGCACGGCTGACGCCCCTGCATCCGAGAGATTGATGCGCCGTTAACGCCAACTGTTGAACGAGTTGGTAAATATTCGGTGAAATTTTCGCGGGCAGGACGTGGATCGACCCCCCTTTCGCATACTTCGCCTCGTAGTCGTAGAAGACCCCCGCGGCGGGCTGGATGTCGATCACGCCGAGCGCCCTGTCGCCCATGACGGCGCAGGTAAGTTCCCGTCCCGCAACGTATTTTTCCACCAGCATCATGTCGCCGAGCGGCCAGTCGGGGCGGCTCAGCTCCTGCGGCGGATGGCTGCGCTCCTCGCGCACGATGATGACGCCGACCGAAGAACCCTCGTTAACGGGTTTGACCACATAGGGGGGCTCCAGCACGTGCTTTTGTGCCGCTTCGAGACGGTGGACGGTGACGCCGTGCGGCACCGGGACGCCGGCGGCGGCCATCACCGCCTTGGCCCTGTCCTTCTGCATCGCCAGCGCCGAGGCCAGCACGCCCGAATGCGTGTAGGGGATGCGCATCATCTCCAGGATTCCCTGGACGATGCCGTCCTCCCCGAATCGCCCGTGCAGGGCGTTGAACGCGACGTCGGGCTTCAGCGCGGCGAGCGTCTGCGCGATGTCGCGCCCCACGTCGATGCGGGTGACGCGATAGCCCTCGCCCTCCAGCGCGTCGGCGCAGGCCGCCCCGGTCCGCAGCGACACCTCCCGCTCGGCGGACAGGCCGCCCAGCAGAACCGCGACGTGCTTGGTCATGATCGTCCCTCCTGGCCGTCCTGGCCTCTCGTGCGAATCGTGTTGCGGCCGCTGCGGCCCCGCGTCACGCCGGCGCGGGTTCGCCGATGCGCCGAATTTCCCAGTGCAGGTCGACCCCGCTCGTCTCGCGGACGCGGCGGCGCACCTCCTCGCCCAGCGCCTCGACGTCGGCGGAGGTCGCGCCGGGGTGGGCGATGAGGAAGTTGCAGTGCATCTCCGACACCTGCGCGCCGCCGACGCGCAGGCCGCGGCAGCCGGCGGCGTCGATCAGTCGCCACGCCTTGTCGCCGTCCGGGTTGCGGAAGGTGGAGCCGCCGGTGCGCGTGTTGACCGGCTGGGTGGCCGAGCGCGACTCGGTGATGGCGTTCATCTCGGCCAGGATGGCCTGCGGGTCGCCGGGCCGCCCCGCGAAAATCGCCTCGACGAAGACGACGTCCTCCGGCGCGCCGCAATGGCGGTACGCGAAGCCCATCTCGGCGTTGGTCCAGACGCGCGCGTTGCCGGCCCGGTCGAGGCTGCGCGCCGACGCCAGCACGTCGGAAGTCTCGCCGCCATACGCGCCGCCGTTCATGCGCAGAGCTCCGCCGATCGTGCCGGGGATACCGCGCAGAAAAGACAGCCCAGCGACGCCGGCCTCGGCGGCGGCGCGCGCCACCTTCACGTCCGGCGCGCCGGCCCCGGCGCGCACGCGCGATCCGGGCTCGACGGCGATGTCCTGGAACGCCTTGCCGAGGCGGATCACGACGCCACGCACGCCGCCGTCGCGCACCAGCAGGTTGGAGCCGAGTCCGATGACGGTGACCGGCACGTCGGCGGGGCAGCGCGCCAGGAAGCGCGCCAGGTCGTCCTCGTCGGCCGGCGTGAACAGCGCGTCGGCCGCGCCGCCCGTGCGGAACCACGACAGGGGCGCGAGCGGCGCGTTGCGCTGTAGCGCGCCGCGCACGGGCGGGAGGTCGTCGAGCGTGCTCACTTCCCGTCCAGCGCAGCCAGTTCGCCCGGCAGGGCGTAGGCCCAGTTGGTAATGGTGCCCGCGCCGAGGAACACGACGTAGTCGCCCGGCTTGGCGAGGTCGCGGACGATGCCGGCGATGTCGGCCGGCGAGCCGAGCGGCAGCACGTGGCGATGGCCGTGCGCCTTCAAGCCCTGCACCAGCGAGTCGCGGTCAGCGCCCGGGATCGGAGCCTCTCCGGCGGCGTAGGTGTCGGCGACGATCACCGTGTCGGCGTCGTTGAAGCAGGTCGCGAACTGGTCGAACAGCGACGACAGGCGCGTATAGCGGTGCGGCTGCACGACGGCGATCACCTGCCCCGGCGTCGAGGCGCGCGCGGCGCGCAGCACGGCGGCGATCTCCACCGGGTGGTGGCCGTAATCGTCGAAGATGGCGACGCCGTGCCATTCGCCGGTGCGCGTGAACCGGCGCTTGACGCCGCCGAAGCCCTTCAGCGCCTCGCGGATCGTCTCCAGCGGCATGCCGAGATTGTAGGCCACCGCGATCGCGGCCGTGGCGTTGAGCGCATTGTGGTGGCCGGGCATGGGCATCGTGATGTCCTCGATGCCCGTCAGCCGTCCCGTCTTGCGGTCGCGGATGACGACGCGGAAGCGCGAGCGCCCGCCGGTGAGGTCGACGTCCATCAGCCGCACGTCGGCCTGAGGGTTCTCGCCGTAGGTGACGACGCGGCGGTCCTCGATCTTGCCGACCAGCTCCTGCACGGTGGGATGGTCGAGGCACATCACCGCGAAGCCGTAGAACGGCAGGTTCTCGACGAAGGCGCGGAACGCGTCCTTGATCGCCTCGAAGGTGTGGAAGTGGTCGAGGTGCTCGGCGTCGATGTTGGTGACGATGGCCACGTCCGCCGGGAGCTTGAGGAAGGTGCCGTCCGACTCGTCGGCCTCCACCACCATCCAGTCGCCGGCCCCGAGGCGCGCATTGGTGCCGTAGGCGTTGATGATGCCGCCGTTGATGACGGTGGGGTCGAACCCGCCCGCGTCGAGCAGGGTGGCGACCAGCGACGTGGTCGTCGTCTTGCCGTGCGTGCCGGCGATGGCGACGCACTGCTTCAGGCGCATCAGTTCGGCCAGCATCTCGGCGCGCCGCACCACCGGCAGGCGCTTCTCGCGCGCCGCCATCAGCTCGGGATTGCCGCGCCGGATGGCGGTCGACACGACGACGACCTCGGCCTCGCCGAGATTGGCCGCGTCGTGCCCGACGGCGACCCGGATGCCCTTGTCGCGCAGGCGCTTGACGTTGGCGTTGTCGGTGGCGTCCGAGCCCTGCACCGTGTAGCCGAGATTGTGAAGCACCTCGGCGATGCCGGACATGCCGATGCCGCCGATGCCGACGAAGTGGATGGGTCCGAGCGTGGCGGGCAGCTTCATGCGGCCGTCTCCTTGAGCTGAAGCCCGGCCAGCCGCATCACCACGGCGGCGAGCCGTTCGGACGCGTCGGAGATGCCGGACCGCCGGGCGGCGTCGGCCGCGCGGACGAGGGTGTCGGGGTCTTCGAGGCGGGCGGCGAGTTCGCCGGCCAGCCGCTCAGGTGTGAAGTCCGCCTGTGGGATCACCACCGCTCCGCCGGCCGCGGCGAGCGCGGCCGCGTTGGCGGCCTGGTCGCCGTCCAGCGAGTGCGGCAGCGGCACCAGGATCGCTGGGCGGCCGATCACCCCCAGCTCCGCCACCGTCGACGCGCCGGAGCGGCCGACCACGAGGTCGGCGGCGGCGATGCGCGCCGGCAGGTCGCGGAAGAAGGGCGCCAGTTCGGCCTTGACGCCGAGCTCCGCGTAGGCGGCGCGCACGCGTTCCAGGTCTTCCTCGCGCGCCTGCTGCACGATGGAGAGGCGCGCCCGGTGGGCCGGCTTCATGAGCGCCAGCGCGGGCGGCAGAATGTCACTCATCACCCGCGCGCCCTGGCTTCCGCCGAACACGACGAGGTCGAGCGTTCCGTCGGGCCCCGGCGGCGAGAACGGCGTCTTCGCCGCTTCGAGCACGGCGGGCCGCACGGGGTTGCCGGTCTGCACGAGCCGTCCGCGCAGGCCCGGCGCGAGGCCGCGAACCTCGGCGAAGCCGGTGGCGATGACCCGCGCGCGCGGGGCCAGCAGCCGGTTGGCCCGGCCGAGCACGCCGTTCTGCTCGTGGATGACGGTGGGGATGCCGCGCAGCGAGGCCGCCAGAACAGGCGGCACGGTGGGATAGCCGCCGAACCCGACCACCGCCAGCGGCTTGACGCGGTTCTCCATGAAGAAGGATTCGAGCACGCCCTGCCCGAGCTTCAGCGCCGCGACGACCTTGCCGCCCACCGAGCCGCCGCTCGGCGTCGCCGAGGGGATCTCGTGGATCGCCTCGGCCGGAAACTGGCCGCCGTAGCGCGAGGCGCGCTCGTCGGTGGCGAGGTGCACGGTCACGCCGTGCCGGCCCAGCGCCACGGCGAGCGCCTCGGCCGGGAAGAGATGCCCGCCCGTGCCGCCGGCGGCGAGGAGGATGGGGCGGGCGGTCGCCATCAGCGCGTGCGCTCCATGCTGCCCGCCGGCACGATGCGGTCGAAATACTCGGCGCGGGGCCTGCGCCGCGTCACCGCCAGCAGGAAGCCCATGCCGAGCGCCAGCGAGATCAGCGACGAGCCGCCATAGGAGATGAACGGCAGCGTCATGCCCTTGGCGGGCATGAGGTGGACGTTCACCGCCATGTTGATGACCGACTGCAGGCCGAACAGCATGATCAGCCCCGCCGCCGCGAGCCGGCAGAACGGCTCCTCGTTACGCCGCGACAGCACCATGCCGCGCAGCACCACGAGCATGAACATGGCCAGCAGCGCGAGGCAGACGACGATACCGAACTCCTCGGCCGTGACGGCGAAGATGAAGTCGGTGTGGCTGTCCGGCAGGATGCGCTTGACGGTGCCCTCCCCCGGTCCCTTGCCCAGCCAGCCGCCCTGCACGAAGCTCTCGATGGCGTTGTCGACCTGGAACGTGTCGCCGGACTGGGGATCGAGGAAGCGGTCGATGCGGGCCGCCACGTGCGGCAGCACCGTATAGGCGGCGAACAGCCCCAGCGCCCCGAGCCCGCCGAGCCCCAGCACCCAGAACAGGTGCAGGCCGGAGAGGAACACCAGCCCGCCCCAGACGAGCGTGATCAGCATGGTCTGGCCGATGTCGGGCTGCATCACCAGCGGGATGATGGTGAGGAAGAGCAGCAGGAACCCGACGATGTTGCCCGGCACGTCGGTGCGCCGCCCGCCTTCCGAGAAGGCCCACGCCGCCATCACCACGAAGGCGGGCTTGACGAACTCCGACGGCTGCACGGCGATGCCGGCGAAGTTGAGCCAGCGCCGCGCGCCCTTCACCTCGGCGCCGAAGAACAGCGTGCCCACCACCATCGCCAGCGCGACGACGTAGACCAGCAGCGCCGTGCGGCGCACGTACCGCGGCGACAGGAAGCTGATCGTCAGCATCACCAGCACGGCCGGGATCAGGTACATCACCTGCCGGTTGACGAAGTGGAAGGTCGAGAGGCCCAGCCGCTCGGCGACCGGCGGGCTCCCCGCCATGCCCAGCACGATGCCGGCCACCATCAGGATGACCAGCGCCAACAGCAGCAGGCGGTCGACGGTCCACCACCATTCCGCGAAGGGCGTGCGTTCGAGGCGCGATGCCATGGTCAGGCCTTTCCGAGCGGGAGGATGCCGGGGAGCGCGAGGACGAGGTCGCGGTAGTGCGCGCCGCGAATCTCGAAGTTGGGATACTGGTCGAACGAGGCGCAGGCGGGCGAGAGCAGCACGACCGGCTCGGCGTCGCCAGAGGCCCGCGCCGCCTCGGCGGCGTCGGCGACGGCCTGGTCCATCGTGCCCGAGCGCGTGATCGGCACGCGGCCCGCCAGCGTGGCCTCGAAGTCGTCCATCGACTTGCCGATCAGATAGGCGCGCGCCACGCGGCCGAACAGCGGCGCCAGCGGCGCGATGCCGCCTTCCTTCTGCACGCCGCCGACGATCCAGTGGATCGCGCCCGGAAACGCCGCGAGGGCCTTCTCCGTCGCGTCGGCGTTGGTCGCCTTCGAGTCGTTGACGAACAGCACGCGCCCGACGCGGCCGACCTGCTCCATGCGGTGCGCGAGGCCCGGGAAGCCGCGCAGCCCGGCGCGGATGGCGTCGTCGGCCACGCCGATGGTCGAGACGGCGGCGATGGCAGCGGCGGCGTTCTGGGCGTTGTGCGCGCCGCGCAGAGAGCCGAGGCCGGCGAGGTCGAACACGCGCCGCGACCCGCCTTCGGCCCACACCACCGCCGAGCCGTCCAGGTACAGGCCTTCCGGCAGGGCGCGTTCCACCGAGACGCGCAGCACGCGGCGGCCGGCGGCCTCCAGGCGGTCGGCAATGGCCCGGCACCAGTCGTCGTCGACGCCCACCACCGCCGTCCCGGCGCGCGCCACGAGGCGCTCCTTGACGGCGGCGTAGTTCTCCATCGTGCCGTGCCGGTCGAGATGGTCGGGCGTGACGTTCAGCAGGATGCCGACGCTCGGCGCGAGCGTCGGCGCGAGGTCGATCTGGTAGGAGCTGCACTCGACGACGTGCACGCGGCCGGCGGCCGGCGGCGCGAGCGACAGGATCGCCGTGCCGATATTGCCGCCCATCTGGGCGTCGAGCCCGGCGGCGGCGACGAGGTGGGCGGTGAGCGCCGTCGTCGTCGACTTGCCGTTGGTGCCGGTGATCGCCACGAACGGCGCGTCGGGCGCGAGGCGCGCGCGCTCGCGGCAGAACAGGTCGATGTCGCCGAGGATGGGCAGGCCGGCGGTCCTGGCCTTCTCGACCGTCCAGTGCGGGCGGGGGTGGGTGAGCGGCACGCCGGGCGCGAGCACCAGCGCGGCGAAGCGCGACCAGTCGGCCAGCGCCAGATCCTCGACGGCGAGGCCCGCCGCCGCGGCCGCGCCGCGCGACTTGTCGCTGTCGTCCCAGCACACGGCGCGCGCGCCGCCCTCGGCCAGCGCGCGGGCGGTGGCCAGGCCCGACCCGCCGAGCCCGAAGAGGGCGACCTCCCGGCCCGCGAAGCTTGCGACGGGGATCATCGCCTCACCTCAGCTTCAGCGTCGAGAGGCCGACCAGCGCGAGCACCACCGCGATGATCCAGAAGCGCACGACGACCTGCGGCTCGGACCAGCCGAGCTGTTCGAAATGATGGTGGATCGGCGCCATGCGGAACACGCGCCTTCCGGTGAGCTTGAACGAGGTCACCTGGATGATGACCGACAGCGCCTCCAGCACGAACAGGCCGCCGACGATGGCGAGCACGATCTCGTGCTTCACCGCGACGGCGACAGCGCCGAGCAACCCGCCCAGCGCCAGCGAGCCGGTGTCGCCCATGAAGATCTGCGCCGGCGGCGCGTTGAACCACAGGAAGCCCAGCCCCGCCCCGATCACCGCCCCGCATATCACCGCCAGTTCGCCGGTGCCGGGCACGAAGTTGATTTGCAGGTAGTTGGCGAAGATGGCGTTGCCCGACAGGTAGGCGATGAAGCCGAACGTGCCCATCGCGATCATCACGGGCACGATGGCGAGGCCGTCCAGCCCGTCGGTGAGGTTGACCGCGTTGCCCGAGGCGACGATGACCAGCGCGCCGAACACGACGAAGAACATGCCGATGTCGATCAGCAGGTCCTTGAAGAACGGCAGCGCGATCGAGGTGGCGAGACGCGGCGCGCCGTGCCGGGCGAGGAAATAGCAGGCGATGGCGGCGATCGCGGCCTCGATCAGCAGGCGCGAGCGGCCGGAGAAGCCCTTGTGGCTCTGCTTCGTCACCTTCAGGTAGTCGTCGTAGAAGCCGATGGCGCCGAAGCCCAGCGTGACGAACAGCACGATCCAGACATAGGGGCTCTTCAAATTGGCCCACAGCAGCGTCGAGGCGATGGCGCCCGAGAGGATCATCAGCCCGCCCATGGTGGGCGTGCCCTTCTTGGTGAGCAGGTGCGACTGCGGCCCGTCCTCGCGGATCGGCTGGCCCTTGCCCTGCTTCAGGCGTAGACCGGCGATGACCGCCGGCCCGAAGAAGAACACGAAGAACAGCGCCGTCGCGGTCGCCGCGCCCGTCCTGAACGTGATGTAGCGAAACACGTTCAGGAAGTTGAACTGCGTCGCGTAGTCGGCGAGCCAGAAGAACATGAGGCGTGGTCCTGGTCAGGAAGCGGGCGGCGCGAAGCGGGACTTGAGGGCGGCGACGATGGTGGCGGTGCGGCTGCCGTTCGAGCCTTTCACCGTGATGGCGTCGCCGGCCCGGACGGCGGCGACCACGGCGGGCTCGAGCTCGGAGGCGGAGGAGGCCCAAGCGCCGCGCCGCGCGGCCGGCAGCGCGTCGAACAGGTTCTTCATCAGCGGCCCGGCGCAGAACACGACGTCGACGCCGGCGTCAGCAATGGCAGGGGCAAGCCCGGCGTGCAGCGCCGGCCCTTCCGGGCCGAGCTCCAGCATGTCGCCGAGCACGGCGACGCGCCGTCCGCCCGGACCCAGGGGGGCCTGGCCCAGGATCGACAGCGCCGCGCGCATCGAGGCCGGGTTGGCGTTGTAGCTCTCGTCGTAGAGCGCCATGTCGCCGCCCGGCGCGGACAGCACGATGCGCTCGCCGCGCCCGGAGGGCGGGCGCACATGGGCCAGCGCCAGCGCCGCCAGCGTCACGTCCGCGCCGAGACCGGCGCACACCGCCAGCACGCACAGGCTGTTCAGCGCGACATGGCGGCCGGGGCTCCCGAGCCGGTAGGCCACGGCCGAGCCATGAACGCTGGCCTCCACGATCGACATGTCCGGCTTCATGGCGAGCCCGACGAGGCGCACGTCCGCCTCCGCGTGCTCGCCGAAGGTGACGATGCGCGTCGCGCGCGACGCCTCGGCGTGGCGCAGCAGGCGCTCGAAGTGCGGATTGTCGCGCGGCAGCACGGCGACGCCGCCTTCCTCCAGCCCGTCGAAGATCTCCGCCTTGGCGTCGGCGATGGCCTCGATCGAGCCGAGGTTCTCCAGGTGGACCGGCTCGACCGTGGTGATCGCCGCGACGTGCGGGCGCACCATGCCGGTGAGCGGGGTGATCTCGCCGGCGTGGTTCATGCCGATCTCGAACACGCCGAAGCGGCTCGCGGACGGCATGCGCGCCAGCGTCAGCGGCACGCCCCAGTGATTGTTGTAGGACGCCGCCGAGGCGTGCGTCGGCCCCTGCGCCGCCAGCACGGCGCGCAGCGCCTCCTTGGTGCCGGTCTTGCCGACCGAGCCGGTGATGGCGGCGATGCGCGCGCCGGTGCGCGCCCGCGCGGCGAGGCCGAGCGCCACCAGAGCGTCGAGCACGTCGGGCACGGCGCAGAGCGGCCCCAGCTCCCGGAACTCGGCGGCGCGGTCCTCGGCCACGACGGCCGCGGCGGCGCCGCGCGCCAGCGCCGCCGGCACGAAATCGTGGCCGTCGCGGGCCTCGCCGCGAATGGCGAAGAACAGGTCCCCCGGCTGCAGCGTGCGCGTGTCGATGGAGACGCCCGTCACCTCGCGCAGCGGCGCGCCGTCGGCCCGCGCGCCCATCGCGGCGAGCAGGTCGTCGGGCTGCCACAGCGGCGCGGCGGCGTCGGCCGGGCGGGACAGGGTGGAGTTCGTCGTCATGGCGCCTCGCCAGCGTCGCGGAGCGCCGCGGCCACCGCATCATGGTCGGAAAAGGGAAGCGTGCGATCGCCGACGACCTGGCCGGTTTCATGGCCCTTACCGGCGACGACGAGCACGTCGCCCGGCTGCAGTTCGCCGATCGCGGAGCGAATCGCAAGGGCGCGGTCGCCGATTTCGCGGGCCCGGGGCGCGCCGGCCATGATCGCGGCGCGGATCGAGGCCGCGTCCTCGCTGCGCGGATTGTCGTCGGTGACGATCACCGCGTCGGCCTTGTCGGCGGCGATCTGGCCCATGATGAAGCGCTTGCCGCGGTCGCGGTCGCCGCCGCAGCCGAACACGCAGACGAGCCGGCCCGTCGCGTAGGGCCGAAGCGTGTCGAGCACCTGCGCCAGCGCGTCGGGCTTGTGGGCGTAGTCGACAAACACCGGCGCGCCGTTGCGCTCGCCCACTTTCTCGAGTCGGCCCTTGACGCCGGCCAGCTTCGGCAGGGCGGCGAGCACGCGCGACATGTCCTCGCCCACGGCGATGGCGAGCCCCGCCGCGACCAGCGCGTTGGCCGCCTGGAACTCGCCCGCCAGCGGCAGATGGACGTCGAAGCGCCGGCCCTCGGCCTCGACGATCATCGCCTGGCCGAAGCCGTCGCGCGCCAGCGAGGCCAGCCGGAGCTGCTTGCCGGCCCGGCCCACCGTCATGAGCTTGAGGCCGCGCGCCTTGACGGTCTCGATCACTTCGCGGGCATGGGCGCCGTCGGCGTTGACCACGGCGACCCCGTCGTCCGGCAGCAGCGTGTCGAACAGCCGCAGCTTGGCCTTCAGGTAGTCCTCGACCGTGGGGTGGTAGTCGAGATGGTCGCGGCCCAGATTGGTGAACGCGCCGGCCGCGAGCTTGACGCCGTCGAGGCGGCGCTGGTCGAGCCCGTGCGAGGAGGCCTCCATGGCGAGATGGGTGACGCCGTCCTGCGCCAGCGTTTCGAGCATGACGTGCAGGGTCACCGGATCCGGCGTGGTCAGCGTGCCGTAATGTGCCCCTGACGGAGCGACGACGCCGATCGTGCCCAGGCTCGCGGCCTGACGCCCGCATGCGGCGAGGATCTGCCGCGTGAAGTCGGCGACGGAGGTCTTGCCGCTGGTGCCGGTCACGGCCGCCACGACGCCGGGCTGGGCGGGATGAGCGGCGGCAGCGGCCAGCGCCAGCGCGCGCCGCACGTCGCGCACCCGGATGAACGGCTTGTCGGCAGGAAAGTCGGCCGGCTTCTCGGCTTCCGCCACCACGGCGACCGCCCCAGCCGCCAGCGCCGCGCCGGCGAAGGCCAGGCCGTCCGCCCGCGTGCCCGGAACGGCGAAGAACACGCTCCCGGGTCCGACCGCGCGGCTGTCGGCGGTGAGCCCGGCGACCGGGATCCATGCCTCGGGCCCGCCGATCTCGCCGGGGAAGAGTTCTCCGAGAATCATGCCGCCTCCGCTCTCACCGCGTCCCCCAGGCCCCGAGTCGGGTCATGGTCGGGAATGGCGTCACAGGAGGCTCGAATCGCGGCGGAATCCCGAGCAGAGGGGCGGCGCGCTCGATGATTTTTCCGGTCGTCGCGCCGGCGTTCCACGCGGCGGTGGCGAAGCCGTAGGTCTCCGGCAGGCCCTGCGGCTCGTCGTAGAGCACGACGAAGAGGTATTTCGGCTTGTCCGCCGGGGCGATGGCCATGAAGGTCGTGAACAGCCGGTTCTTGCTGTAGCGGCCCCCGATCACTTTCTCGGCCGTGCCCGTCTTGCCGCCGACGAAGAAGCCCGGAATGGCGGCCTTGCTCGCCGAGCCGCGCTCGGCGTTGAGGCGCATCACGAAGCGCAGCGCCTCGCTGGTCTCGGGCTTGATGACGCGGTGGCTGGCCAGCTCGACGTCGTGCGAGTCCCGCTTGAGGAAGGTCGGCGTCACCCAGTTGCCGCCGTTGACGAGCGCGCCGACCGCCGCCGCCGCCTGCAGCGGGGCGACCGCGATGCCGTGGCCGAAGGCGATGGTGATGGTGTTCAGCTCGCCCCAGCGCGCCGGCAGGATCGGCTCCGCCGTCTCCGGCAGCTCGGTACGCAGACGGTCGAGCTGGCCCATCTTCTTGAGGAAGGCCTTGTGCCCATCCACGCCCACCGCCAGCGCCATGCGGGCCGAGCCGATGTTCGAGGAGTGGATGAAGATCTCGGGCACGTTCAGCACGCGGCCGGTGGCGTGATAATCGTGGATGGTGAAGCGCCCGAAGCGCAGCACACCGCGCGTGTCGAAGCTCGAGTTGATGTTGACCTTGCCGGAGTCCAGCGCCATCGCGGTGGTCAGGGCCTTGAAGGTCGAGCCCATCTCGTAGACGCCGACATTGATGCGGTTGATCCGGTTGGGATCGAGCGCGTCGGCGGCGTTGTTGGGATCGAAGTCGGGCAGCGACACCAGCGAGATCACCTCGCCGGTGTTGACGTCGAGAATGAGGCCCGCGCCCGCCTTGGCCTTGAACTTCTCCATGCCCTTGACGAGCTCGTCGCGCATGGCGTGCTGGACGCGCAGGTCGAGCGACAGCGCCACCGGCTTCAGCTCGGACGAGTCGGTGGTGAGGCCGGCGAGGCTGAGCGCCGCCAGGCCCTGCCCGTCGATGTATTTCTCGATGCCCGCGATGCCGACATTGTCGAGGTTGGTCGAGCCCAGCACGTGGGAGACCACCGGGCCATTGGGGTACACGCGCTTGTTCTCGGGCGCGAAGCCGATGCCGGGCAGGCCGAGGCGATAGACCTCCTGCTGCTGCTTGGGCGTGATCTCGCGCTTGATCCAGACGAAGCCGCGCTTCTGGGCGAGCTTCTCGCGCAGTTCGCGCGCGTCGAGGCCAGGCAGCACCGCGGTCAGCAGCTCCACCGCCTCGTCCTTGTCGACGATGCGGCGCGGCTCGGCGAACACCGAGACGGTCTTGACGTCGGTGGCGAGGATCTCGCCGTTGCGGTCGACGATGTCGGGGCGCGCGCCGGAGGTCTCGGCCGCGGCGCGGCGGTGAACGGTCGGTGCGTCGGGCCGCAGGCCGAGCTGCACCAGCCGCCCGGCGATCAGCGCGTAGAGGATGGTGAAGGCGGCGGCGACCAGGAAGACGCGATGCCCGCTCTTGTCGAGCCGCATGCGGAACAGGTCGGTGAGCTGGTCCCAGACGATCTGGCGGCGCGTGCGGCCGGGCTGTTCCGCCTCGCGGGTGCGGTCGTGGAATCCGGCGTCGGGATGCGCGTCGTCGTAGCCGACGGCTGGGCGCGGATCGTGCAGGTCGTGACGGGGATCGACGGGCGCGTTCATCCTCGCCTCACGGTTTGCGGCCGGTCGGCGTGCGGGCGTCCGTCGCCTTCGCCGTCGTCGGCGTGTTGGTGGGAGCGAACAGCCCGAGCGCCTCGAGCTTCTGCCCGATGCCGTCCGACGGCGCGGGGCGGTTCGGCACGTCCTGCCAGCGCACGAGCTGGTTGATCGAAGCCGGCACGAGGTCGGAATGCTTGTCGGCGAGGGCCTGGATGCGGTCCGGACGCCCGACCAGTTGCCATTCGGCGCGCAGCACGGCGATCGCCGTCTTCTCGCGGGCGATCTGGTGGTTCAGCTTCACCACCTCCTCGCCCAGGCTGATGGTGTCGTACTTGATCCGGTAGGCGAACAGCGCGGAGCCGATCAGCGCGAGGATGGCGGCAAGGTGCAGGAAGCGGCCCATCAGCGCCTCCCCCGGCCCGCGACGCGCGCCGGCGGCTCCGGCGGCGCGTCGGTGCGCTCCACCACGCGCAGCTTGGCCGAGCGGGCGCGGGGGTTGGCGGAGACCTCGGCCTCGCCCGCGACGACGGGCTTGCGGGATACCGTCGCGAAGGTCGGCGTGCGCGCCGCCGCGGCTGGCGCGTGCCGCGACGGGGAGGCCTCGCGGCCGGTCCGTTCGGTCATGAAACGCTTCACGATGCGGTCCTCGAGGGAATGGAAGGTGACCACGACCAGGCGGCCGCCGGGCGCCAGCGCGGCCTCGGCCGCGGCCAGCGCGCGCTCCAGCTCGCCGAGTTCGTCGTTCACCGCGATGCGCAGCGCCTGGAAGGTGCGGGTCGCGGGGTGGATCTCGTCGCGCGCGGCGCGGACGACGCCGGCGACGATGTCGGCCAGCCGCTTCGTGGTGACGATGGGCTCGACCTTGCGGGCCTGCGCGATGGCGCGCGCCACGGCGCGCGAACGCCGCTCCTCGCCATAAAGGTAGATCAGGTCGGCGAGCGCGCCTTCCTCGAGGCCGTTCACGAGGTCGGCGGCGCTCTCGCCCGCCATCTCCATGCGCATGTCGAGCGGCCCGTCGTGGCGGAACGAGAAGCCCCGCGACGGGTCGTCGATCTGCATGGAGGAGACGCCGATGTCGAGGACCACGCCGTCGAGCGGCGTCAGGCCGGCGTCGCGCGCGATGGCGTCGAGATCGCCGAAACGTCCGTGGACGAGGGTGAGCCGCCCGTCCGCCTCGCGCACGAGATCCTGCCCGCCGGCGATGGCGGTCGGGTCGCGGTCGATGGCGAGGACGCGGATGTCGGGCCGGGCTTCGAGGATGGCGCGAGTGTAGCCGCCGGCGCCGAACGTGCCGTCGCAATAGACGCCGCCTGGCTTCAATCCGAGCGCGTCGATGACCTCCCGCCGCAGCACGGGAACGTGACGAGCCGGTCCGCCAGCGGCGTCGGAGGTCCGAACGCCGCGACCCGTCATCGTTCCCGCGCTCCGGGAGCGGGGCCCGGCCGCGTGAGCGAGCCGAGCTCCTTCTTGAGTTCCCTCACCTTTCGCCTGGCCTCGTCGAGATGACGTTGGAAAAGCGAGGGCTCCCAAATCTGAAACTTGTGTCCCAGCCCCACGAAGGTCACGGCGTCGCCGATCCCCGCGTGAGCCTTCAAGCTCTCCGTCAGGCCGACGCGGCCCTCCGGGTCCACCTTCAGCACCTCGCTCATGCCGTAGAGCGCGGTCGAGAAATGATCCCGCTCGTCCGAGAACGGCGGCAGCTGGCCGATCAGCGCGTCGATCTCCGCCAGCAGGCCGTTGCCGCCGGCGTCCAGCGCCTTCGCCTCCAGCGAGGGATGCACGTACAGCCCCTCGTAGCCGTCCCTGGCGAGAACCGCCCGGAACGGCGCCGGAATCGAGACCCTGCCCTTCGCGTCGAGCCGGTTCGTGAAGCTGGAGACGAAGCGATCCATCGAAACCCTGCACCCGCTCCGCACCAGTCCCCTCAAGACACGACAGGCCGGCGGCGGTCGAGGCGGCGAGGAGCCGCGCCTTTACGCCCCGCAGACCGATACGCGTGACTTGAAACGGGATGGTTTGGGATAGCATGGGATTACATGGTCGTCAATGGACACGGGGCCGCAAGTCGGCCTTTGCCGGCTCTCCCGCATAACACCGCGTTAGGGTTAACGATGGGTTGAGAAACACGGATTCCCGCGACGTCGGCGGGCCTTTTCGGCCGTCGGCGCAAGGGACTCCGGCGGCCGTGAATCGCCGCGGCGGGAAGGAGAAAAGCGCCAGCCGGCCTGTAAGCCGGGTTCTGTATGGCGCGGGTCGCCCCGCGCGTGACGGCCATTCCTCTGGGACGGCCGTCGCCGGCCGCCTCGAGCAACCAACCCGGGCGACAAGGGCTGGAAACGCCCCCGCGGCGGTTGCCCGCCGCCGTCGCCCCTATTCGGTTTTGCTCCCGGTGGGGTTTGCCGTGCCGCCCCCGTTGCCGGTTGCGCGGTGCGCTCTTACCGCACCCTTTCACCCTTGCCGCGCCGCGGCCGAAGCCGGGGCGAGGCGGTTTGCTTTCTGTGGCACTTTCCCTGGGGTCGCCCCCGCCGGACGTTATCCGGCACCGTGTTTCCATGGAGCCCGGACTTTCCTCCGCCCGCGAGGGCGGCGGCCGTCCGGCCGACTGGCCGGGCTGAGTTAGGAGGACCGGCGCGCCGGGTCAAGCGCGCCGACGTCCGGCGCGGCTCAATTCGCCGCCATGATGGTTCGCGCCTTGGCGCAATAGGCGCGGTTGGCGCCCGACAGACGCGTCGCGTAATGGCCGCTCTGGTAGCGCATCACCGTGGCGCAGGTGTCGCCCCGCGACATCCTGTACGCCTGGGCGAGGTACTTCATGCCGTAGCGGATATTGGTCTCGGGCTGCTTCAGGCCGGCCGCGCCGCCCTCGTAGCCGAGGCCGCGCGCCGTCTGCGGCTTGATCTGCATGAGGCCGACCGCCCCGCCATTGGTGACGCCGGGGTTGTAGCGGCTCTCGATGCGCACCACCGCGTCGGCGAGCGCGAAGGGGACGCCGTTCTCGGCCGCGTGCCGGGCGATCAGGTCCTGGAAGCGCGAGCGTTCGCCGCTGACGTAGCCAAGCGCGCCGTTACGGGAGCGCGTCACCTTGCCGGCCGGCTCGGCCGTGGGAGAGGACGCCGCGACGCCGAGGCTGCCGGTGGTCTCCGGCGCGGCCGCCTCCGTGCGCGGGACGACACCGCCCATCATCGACTGCATGTTGGCGATGCTCTCCCCGCCTTCGGCGAGGGCGGGACCGGCCGAGACGACCGCGCACGCGAACAGGATGGGCAGCGTCGGGAATTTCACGTTCATTCACTGGCTCCGAGGTGGGGGACGGCGGGACAGGACGGAGCGTCCGCGCCGGAAGTGGACGCCGGGCGGCGTCCGCGAGACCGCCCCCGCGCAGGCGCGGGCCGGCCCGGGCGGGCCGGAGATCGGCGGGAAACGACCGCGACCGGACGCGTCGAGCGCGCCCGGACCGGCGGCCGGCAGGTGGGATCAGCGGGAGGCGATCTGCTGGTTGACCTTGGCGCAATAGCCGCGCGCCGCCGACGTCATGGTCGTGGCGCCGTGGCCGGCCTGGTACTTGAGCACCGTGCGGCAAGTGTCGCCGTTGGCGAGCCGGTAGGCGCGGGCGAGATAGATCATGCCGAAGCGCAAATTGGTGTCGGCGTCGAGCAGCCCGGCGGGGGCGCCGTCGTAGCCCATGGCGCGGGCGGTGCGGAAGCTGATCTGGGTGAGGCCGAGATTGGCGCCGTTGCGCGCCCGGGGATTGTAGCGGCTCTCGACGCGCACCACGGCGTCGGCGAGCGGAACCGGAATGCCCTGCGCGGCGGCGTGGCGGGCGATCATGGCGCGGATGCCGCCGGCGTTCTCGCCGGGGGCTCCGGCCGCCTTGCCGGTTTCGCCGGCCTGGGCTGCCCCCGCCATCATGGCCAGGGCAAAGCTGGTCCGCAGCGCGGACCCGCATGCTCCGATCTTCATGGCAACTCCTTTTCGATTAGCCCGACTTCATCCTGATGTTCCCCCTCCCCGACACGGGAACAACAAAGTAGCAGCAAATGCGGCCATGATGTGGCAGGCCATTACGGATCGCCAAATAGGACAGAACTCCAATTACTCGGCCATATACAGTTCTTTAATCTATTCTTAAGAATGCAAAACCTTCTTCTTACCTCCGGAATATCCATCGGTCGTTCTACACAGACCCTCAGTTGACGGAACCACTCGCGTAAGTTGTGGTAGCGCCACATCACCGGGCCGATTAGGATGCGCCGGGAGCAACCAAAAGGAGGGTCCTTTGCTGACTTACGTTCGTAGTTGCGTCATCGTGGCCGCCGCCGCGCTGTCGCTTTCGGCCTGCACCGGGACCGGCACGCGGCAGGGCGACCGGGCCCTCACCGGCGCGGCCATCGGCGGCACGGGCGGCGCGATCATCGGCGGCCTGGCGTCCAACAGCGTCGGCGGCGCGGTCGCCGGCGGCGTGATCGGCGCGGCGGGCGGCGCCATCATCGGCGCAGCCACCACGCCCACCAAGTGCTACACGCGCCGCTCCGACGGCCGGCGGGTCTGCACCAAGAACTACTGAGCCATCCCACGCGAAGCGGACACGACGCCGGCCCCCCGTCGGCGTCGTTTCTCGTCGGGCCACCCTGTTGGGCCATCCATGAGCGAATCGAAAGCCGGCGGCGTCAGCCTGTGGGGCAAGATCGGCGGCGCCAGCCTCGGCTTCGCGCTGGGCGGCCCGCTGGGCGCGCTGCTCGGCGCGCTGGCCGGGCACTACGTCGTCGACAGCGACAGCTCCCCCTTCGCCGCCGATCCCGAGATCGTCTTCACCACCGGCCTGATCGCGCTCGCCGCCAAGATGGCGAAGGCCGACGGCGTCGTCACGCTGGACGAGGAGGCCGCGTTCCGCCGCATCGTCGAGGTGCCGCCGACCGAGGCCGCGCGCGTGCATCGCCTGTTCGACCTGGCGCGCCAGACCTCGGACGGCTTCGAGGCTTACGCCGCGCAGATCGCCGAGCGGTTCTCCGACAAGCCCGAACTGCTGGAGGACGTGCTCGACGGCCTGTTCCACATCGCCAAGGCGGATGGCGCGGTCCACGAGGCCGAGCACCGCTACGTGGCGCGCGTGGCCGGCATCTTCGGCTTCGACGAGGCGGCGTTCGCCCGCGTCGAGGCCCGCCACGTCATCACCCGCGACGATCCGTGGCTGGTGCTCGGCGCGTCGCGCGACTGGGACGACGCCACGCTGCGCCGGCACTATCGCCGGCTCGTCGCCGAGAACCACCCGGACCGCCAGATGGCGCTGGGCCTGCCGGCCGAGGCCGTGCGCATCGCGGGCGACCGCCTCGCGCGGATCAACGCCGCCTGGGACCGCGTCGCCAGCCAGCGGGGACTGCGGTGAGCGGCCTCCCCGCCCCCGACTGCCGCCTGGCGGCGAAGGTCGTGCCCTCGCCCAACCAAGGCGAGCGGCGGGACGCGCGCCGGCCGGACATGATCGTCCTGCACTACACCGGCATGCCGGGCGCCGCCTCGGCGTTGCAGCGCCTGTGCAACCCGCTCGCCGAGGTGTCGTCCCACTACCTCGTGCTCGAGGACGGGCGCATCTTCCAGCTCGTGCCGGAATCGGCGCGCGCCTGGCATGCCGGCGTCTCCAACTGGGCCGGCGACACCGACCTGAACTCCGCCTCGATCGGCATCGAGATCGTCAACCCCGGCCATGACGGCGGCTACCCGGACTTCCCGGAGGCGCAGGTGGCCGCCACCAGCGCGCTGTGCGCCGACATCGCGGCGCGCTGGGGCATTCCCCCGCAGCGCGTGCTCGCGCACTCCGACATCGCGCCCCGCCGCAAGGCGGACCCCGGCGAGAAGTTCCCGTGGCGTCGCCTGCACCGCGACGGCGTCGGTCACTGGGTCGAGCCGACGCCGCCCGGCGACGGCCGCGCCTTCGCGCGCGGCGACGAGGGCCAGCCCGTCCAGGCCCTGCAGGCGATGTTCGCGATGTACGGTTACGGGCTCGACGTCACCGGCGTGTTCGACGAGGCGACCGAGGCGGTGGTGCGCGCCTTCCAGCGGCATTTCCGGCAGGAGCTGGTGGACGGCGTGGCCGACCGCTCGACCCTGACCACGCTGCGCGACCTGCTGCGCGCCCTCCCCGCGTCCGCCGCCTGACGCGCCTTGCGTGCGCCGTAATCGGTCCCCATCTGCGATCCCATCGGCGCGCGTCCGCGCCACGCAGGAGGTCTCCGTGAACCACTCGAATGACTACCCCAACCAGACGGGCCCGGCCTACGGCCACGGCTACGGCGGCGGTCGCGGCTGGCGCTGGAAGCCTCTCGACATCGCGCTGCTCGTCGTCGCCTTCATCGTGTTCTGGCCGCTCGGCCTCGTCGTGCTGGCGTGGAAGATCTGGAACGACCGCCAGCCCAACCCGCAGGACCTCGAGCAGGTGCTGCGCGTCGGCTTCGAGCGGCTTCAGGCCGGCTTCGATTCGATGATGGCGTCGTTCGGCGCCGGCGCCGCCGCGCCGGCGGGCGCTCCGCCGGTCACCGGCAACGAGGCGTTCGACGCCCACATTCGCGAGGACTGGGCCCGCTTGGAGGCCGACCGCCGCCGCATCGAGGAGGAAGTGGAAGCCTTCCGCGCCTTCCTCGCCCGCGAGCGCTCCGGCGGACGCGAGACCTACGAGCGGTTCCGCGCCAGCCGCGAGGGCCGCGCCTGAGCGTTCAGGCCGCGTCCTCGGCGGGCGTCGGGCGAAGCCCGAGCAGGTGGCAGATCGCGTAGACGAGGTCCGCGCGGTTCATCGTATAGAAGTGGAAGTCCCTGACGCCGCGGTCGAGCAGGTCGATCACCTGCTCGGCCGCCACGGCGGCCGCGATCAGCCGGCGCGTGGCCGGGTCGTCGTCCAGCGCCTCGAAGCGGTGCGCCAGCCAGGCCGGGATGCTCGCGCCGCAGCGGCGCGCGAACTCCGCCGTCTGGCGGAAATTCTGCACCGGCACGATGCCGGGAATGACCGGGATGTCGATGCCCCGCGAGCGCACCTTGTCCAGGTAGCGGAAATACACGTCGTTATCGAAGAAGAACTGGGTGATGGCGCGCGTCGCGCCGGCGTCGACCTTGGCCTGCAGCACGTCGAGGTCGTGCGCCATGCTCGGGCTGTCGGGATGCTTCTCCGGATAGGCGGAGACGGACACCTCGAAATTGGCGATGGCCTTCACGGCCCCCACCAGCTCGGCCGTGCTGGCGAAGCCTTGCGGATGCGTCTCGTAGTGCGCGCCCGCGCCGCCCGGCGGGTCGCCGCGCAGCGCCACGATGTGGCGCACGCCCGCTTCCGCGAAGCCGCGCACCACCGTCTCGATCTCGTCGCGCGTCGCGCCGACGCAGGTCAGGTGCGCCGCCGGCTTCAGCGGCGTCTCGCGCACCAGCCGCGCCACGGTGTTGAGCGTGCGCTCGCGCGTCGAGCCCCCGGCCCCGTACGTCACCGACACGAAGTCCGGCCGCAGCGGCGCGAGCCGCGCGATGGCGTCCCACAGCGTCGCCTCGGCCTCGGCGCTCTTCGGCGGGAAGAACTCGAACGACACGCGCAGGCCCAGCGGCCCGGCGCGGCGGCTCAGGCGGACGGGGGACAGGGTCATCACGCAACCTCCTTCACCGGGCCGGGCGCCGTTCGCCGGCCGCGGCCGACCCAGAGAGACACCGTCAGCTTGTCGCCGGCCTCGCCGGCCGTCTCCAGCGTCCGGTGGTCGAGAGCTTCGACCCCGGCGTCCTCGAACCAGGCCTCCACCTGCGCGCGCTCGAAGCCGAGGCGGCGATGGGCGTGGCGCTCGCGCAGGAACTCGAGGCCGTGCGGCGCGAAATCGACGACGACGAGCTTGCCGCCCGGGGCCAGCGCCAGCGCCGCCTCGCGGATGGCGCGCCCAGGATCGTCGAGGTAGTGCAGCACCTGGTGGACGAGCACGAGGTCGAACGCCCCGCGCTCCACCGGCAGCGCGTAGATGTCGCCCTGGCGCAGTTCGGCGCGGATCACGCCGGCGCGCTCCAGGTTGGCGCGCGCCACCGCCAGCATGGCGTGGTTGGTGTCCACCCCCACCAGCCGCCCGGCACGGCCGGCGAGCAGCGCCAGCAGGCGGCCCGTGCCGGTGCCCAGATCCAGCAGCGCGCGCACCGGCTCAGCGCCGATGCAATCGAGGATCGCCGCCTCGACGACGTCGTCGGCGACGTGCAGGGAGCGGATGCGGTCCCACTCGGCGGCGTGGCGGTCGAAATAAGCCTGCGCCACCGCCGCGCGGGCGGAGCGCACGGCGGCGAGCCGTCCCCGGTCGGCGGCCAGCACGGGGTCGACCGGGTCGACCCGCCCGACGATCTGGCGCGCCAGCTGCCCGGCCGGGTCGCGGTCGGCGATGCGGAAGAACGCCCACGCGCCCTCGCGATGGCGCACCACCAGTCCCGCCTCCGCCATCAGCTTGAGATGGCGCGAGATGCGCGGCTGCGACTGGCCGAGAATGTCGGTGAGGTCGGAGACGCTCAGCTCGCCCTGGTCGAGCAGAGCGAGGATGCGCAGGCGCGTGTCCTCGCCCGCCGCCCGAAGGCTGGCGACGAGGGCGTCGAGCCCGATCCTCATTCCCTGCTGGTCCATCGCCGTCCCGCGTCAATCTCCATCATGATTGATATAAACATATCTTTATGTGCGCAAGACGGTTTTGTGGAGACAAGCGAAATCGGCGCGAGGGCAGCACCCCCGAGGCGAAGTCTGCAATCTCTGGGGCCTGCGCGTCGCCGCTCAGAGGCTCACGCGAGGCGACGCCGCCGACACCACAGCGACCCGGCACGCGCCGCCGCACGAGTCGCGCAGCAGCCGCGCCAGGTCGTCGGCGGCGGCCAGTGGATCGCCCACGCCGTTCGCCTGCAGCGTCACCACCGCGCCCGTGGTCTGCGGGGTCACCAGCGTGCGCGCGTCCTGCCGCCAGTTCCAGCGCCGGCACAGCACGTGCCGCGCGTCGGCGTAAACGACCTCGCCGGGCTTGGGCGGATCGTTGGGGTCTTCGCCCGGCTCCGCCGCCATGTCGACGAAGCTGTCGCCCGGGCGCGAATAGCGGAAGGCGAGCGGCGGCTCGATGCGGTCGACGTCGTCCGCGCCGACGCACAGCACGTGGGCCAGCGACACGGCGTTGTAGGCGTCCACGAAGGCGTTGATGCGCGGCAGCTCGCGGCCGGCGAGCACGTTCTTGACGATGCGCTCGACGGAGCAGCGATAGCTCGTCTTCTTGATGCCGAACGCCCGGTAGGCCGCGCGCCACGCGGCGACGCCGGGGATGGCGGACAACTCCGTGCCGCCCCAGCGCTCCCGGCACTCCGCCTCGCGCCTCCTGATCTCCGCGTCGAGCGCTTCGGGCCGCTCGGCCGGGATCGACAGCCCTTCCGCGACGACGAGCGCAGCGGAGAAGTCGGGGAAGGCGGGGACGAGTTCGCCGATGTCGAGGCTGAGGGGCATCACGCGGACCGGGCTGGAGCGGAGGCAGGACACCCCTGCCTCGCCAAACGCGGCGGGCCTGTCAAGCTGCAAGGGGTCGTGGCGGGAGCCCGCAATTCGCACTACCTGAACGGCGGTTCGTCGAAGCTCCTGAGCTTCCTCGAATGCAGCCCTTCGCGCTGGCTGCGCAGTTGGTCGAGCGCCGCGAGGCCGATGCGCAGGTGCTCGCTCACGGCGCGCTCGTAGAAGGCGTTGGCGGCGCCCGGCAGCTTGATCTCGCCGTGCAGCGGCTTGTCGGAGACGCACAGCAGCGTGCCGTAGGGGACGCGCAGGCGAAAGCCCTGGGCCGCGACGGTGCCGCTCTCCATGTCGACGGCGATGGCGCGGGAGAGATTGATGCGCCGCCGCTCCTGGCTCCAGCGCAGCTCCCAATTGCGGTCGTCATAGGTGACGACGGTGCCGGTCCGCAGCCGCCGTTTCAGCGCCTCGCCGCGGTCGCCCGTGATCCGCGCCGCCGCCTCCTGCAGCGCCACCTGCACCTCCGCCAGCGCCGGGATCGGCACGTCGGTGGGGACCAGCGCGTCGAGGATGCGATCCTGCCGGAGATAGCCGTGCGCCAGCACGTAGTGGCCGATGTGCTGCGACTGCCGCAGCCCGCCGCAATGGCCCACCATCAGCCACGCATGGGGACGCAGCACGGCGAGGTGGTCCGTGATGTTCTTGGCGTTGGACGGGCCGACGCCGATGTTGACGAGCGTGACCCCGCGCCCGCCGGGCGCCACCGCGTGGTAGGCCGGCATCTGGAAGCGGTGCCAGGGCGCGGCGGCGATCCTGGCCTCGATCTCGGCGTCATCCATGTCGCGCGTCAGGCGCACGCCGCCGGGCAGTTCGAGCCGCTCGTAAGCGCCCTCCCCTCTCAGCTGCTCGACGCCCCACTGCACGAACTGGTCGACATAGCGATGATAGTTGGTGAGCAGGATCCACGGCTGCACGTGCCGCCAGTCCGTGCCCGTGTAGTGGACGAGCCGGCGCAGCGAGTAGTCCACCCGCACCGCGTCGAACAGAGCGAGCGGCCGCGGCTCGCCCGGCACGAACTCGAAGACGCCGTCGGCGATCTCGTCGCCGACGCTGGAGAGCAGCGGCGTCGGGAAGAAGCGCGCCAGCTCGGCCGCCGTCGCCGAGCCGCGGCCCAGCTCGTCGCCGCGCTCGAACACGTAGGGATAGGGGATCTCCTGCGGGCCGACGCCGACCTCGATGGTCGCGCCGAACTCGCCGACCAGCGGGCGCAGCTGCTCCAGCAGGTAGGATCGGAACGCCGTGGGATGCGTCACCGTGGTCGTGTAGATGCCCGCCTCGGCGAACTTGGCGAAGGCGCGCGGGCTCGTCGCCGGCACGCCCTCGGGCCGGTAGGTCAGCGTCAGCTCGGGATAGCGGAACGTCAGCCGCTCCTCGGGAGTGGGCGGCGCGCCGGTATCCAGGAACCGCTCGACGCTGGCGCGCAGAGCGCCGGTCGCCGCGTTGAAAAGCTCGGCGAGGCGGTCGACCGCCTCCTCGGGAGTGGCGATGGCTTCGCGGCTGCGTGTCCCCGCCGCGCCCGGGATGTCGATGGTGCTCACGGGCTCGAAACTAAGCCGGCGCGGCCCACCGCGTCCAGTCCGGCGCGAGCGCGATAGAACGTCGTTGCGCCCCTCCGACAGCGCCGACCCAATCGCGACGGGCGCGACGAGCGCCGTCTTTCGCGGGCCAAATCCGCTTGCTAAGCTTCAGCCGTTTTTCATCGGGATTTTTGATTGTGAGATTGCTATCGCCGCTTGCCGCCGCAGCCGTCCTGGTGCTGGCCGCTCCGTCTCTCGCGCAGGATAGTCCCTACGTGGACCGCCTTCCCGCTCTCGAGAGATTTGGATTGAACCTGCCGCTCGAAGTGGTGGAGCAAAAGAAGGTTTGGAACAGCTTGGACGAGCTGTCCCGCGAGCCCTGCGACAAGACCGCAATCCGCAACCTGGGCGCCGCGCTTGAAACCGCGGGAAGGCGACGGGACGCGGCGCGCGCGCTGATCGCGTTCTCAAGGGATTGCGGCGGCGACGCAGGATCCCTCCGCACCGCCGTGAACATCCTCTACCGCCTGTCCGACCACGCCGGCGCCGCCGATGCCGCGACGGAGTTGATCAAGCTGAGCCCCTACGACGACAACGGCTATTATTTGCGCGGGCTGGCGCGATTTGGCGCGAAGGACTACGAGCGCGCGATCGACGACATGGCGACCGCCGTCGCGCTGTTCGGCGACAAAACCCGCATCTCGAGCTCGGCCTACGTGACCATGTCGAAGAGCTACGAAGAGCTCGGTCGTCCGTGCGACGCGATGACCCCCATCGCGACATGGGTCGCGATCGACCCGGTCCGGAACGATAACAGTCAGACGCAGGCGATCCTCGCCGGTCTGCGCGCGAAGGGCGGCTGCCCGGCGACGACGGGTCGCGAGGAGACGATCCCGATCGCCCGGCTCGGCGAGACGGTGACGATTCCCGTCACCGTCAACGGCGCGAAGGGCCTGTTCATCCTCGACACCGGCGCAACCTTCGTGTCGCTCACGCGGGACTTCGCCGCCAGGGCCGGGATCCAGACGGACGGCGCCAGCCTCGTCCAGATCCGCACCGCCAACGGAGTCGCCAGCGCACGCACTGGCAAAGCGCAGACGGTTCAGTTCAGGAGCATCAAGGCCGAGGGCGTCGCCGTGGTCGTCCAGGAAACCGCCGTCGGGTTCGGGAACAAGGTCGACGGGTTGCTCGGCATGAGCTTCCTGTCCAGGTTCGACCTGCAAATCGACAACAAGAACATCCGCCTCAGAAGCCGCTCCTGACGGACTGACCGGTCGGGAGCGGCGTCGGCGGAGAACGGGCAGCCGCGACGGAACGGACTCTGACCGCTCCGCCTCGGCTCGCCACCGGCCGCCTCAGCGGCCGAACTTCTTGTACTTGATGCGGTGCGGGATGGTGCTGTCGATGCCGAGGCGGCGCTTCTTGTCCTCCTCGTAGTCCTGGAAGTTGCCCTCGAACCACTCGACATGGCTGTCGCCCTCGAAGGCGAGCATGTGCGTGGCGACGCGGTCGAGGAAGAAGCGATCGTGGCTGATGATGACGGCGCAGCCGGCGAAGTCCTCCAGCGCCTCCTCCAGCGCGCGCAGCGTGTCGACGTCGAGGTCGTTGGTCGGCTCGTCGAGCAGCAGCACGTTGGCGCCGGACTTCAGCATCTTGGCGAGGTGGACGCGGTTGCGCTCGCCGCCCGAGAGCATGCCGACCTTCTTCTGCTGGTCGCCGCCCTTGAAGTTGAACGCCGCGCAATAGGCGCGCGAATTGAACTCGCGCTTGCCGAGATAGATGACGTCGTTGCCGCCGGAGATTTCCTCCCAGACGGTCTTCTTGTCGTCGAGCGCGTCGCGGGACTGGTCGACATAGCCGAGCTTCACCGACTCGCCAATCGAGATGCTGCCGGCGTCCGGCTTTTCCTG
Source organism: Alsobacter ponti (assembly GCF_024294805.1). Lineage (GTDB taxonomy): Bacteria > Pseudomonadota > Alphaproteobacteria > Rhizobiales > Beijerinckiaceae > Alsobacter > Alsobacter ponti. The sequence goes on along the minus strand of NZ_JANCLU010000001.1, from coordinate 277,239 downwards.
GCCGGTGATCATGCGGAACAGCGTCGTCTTGCCCGCGCCGTTCGGCCCGATCACGCCGACGATGCCGCCGGGCGGCAGCTTGAAGGTGAGGTTCTCGATCAGCAGGCGGTCGCCGAAGCCCTTCGACAGCCCGTCGAAGTCGATGACGTTGGTGCCCAGGCGCTCGGCGACGGGGATGACGATCTGCGCGGTCGTCGGCGCCTTGTCGTTCTGCTTCTGCAGAAGGTCCTCGTAGCGCTGGATGCGCGCCTTGGACTTGGCCTGGCGGGCGCGGGGCGACGCGGCGATCCACTCGCTCTCGCGCTCCAGCGCGCGCTGGCGCGCCTCCTCCTCGCGGCCCTCCTGCATCAGGCGCTTCTGCTTCTGCTGCAGCCACGAGGAGTAGTTGCCCTCGTAGGGGATGCCGCGGCCGCGGTCGAGCTCGAGGATCCAGCCGGTGACGTTGTCGAGGAAGTAGCGGTCGTGGGTGACGATCAGGATGGCGCCGGGATAGGTGCGCAAATGGCCTTCCAGCCAGGCCACCGTCTCGGCGTCGAGATGGTTGGTGGGCTCGTCGAGCAGCAGCATCTCGGGCTGCGACAGCAGCAGCTGGCACAGTGCGACGCGGCGCTTCTCGCCGCCCGAGAGCTTGGCGACCTCGGCGTCGTCGGGCGGGCAGCGCAGGGCGTCCATCGCCTGGTCGACCTTGCTGTCGAGATCCCACAGGCCCTTGGCCTCGATCTCGTCCTGCAGCTTCATCATCTCGTCGGCGGTGTCGTCCGAGTAGTTCATCGCCAGCTCGTTGTAGCGGTCGAGCACCGCCTTCTGCGGGCCGACGCCGAGCATCACGTTGTCGCGGACCGAGAGGTTGGGATCGAGCTGCGGCTCCTGCGGCAGGTAGCCGACGCGCGCGCCCTCGGCGACCCATCCCTCGCCCACGAACTCCTTGTCGATGCCGGCCATGATGCGCAGCAGCGTGGACTTGCCCGAGCCGTTGACGCCCAGCACGCCGATCTTCGCGTCCGGGTAGAAGGACAGGTGGATATTGTCGAGGACCTTCTTGCCCCCCGGATAGGTCTTCGACAGACCCTGCATATGGTAGACGTACTGATAGGAGGCCATGGCCGCCCTTCCACGGTTCGCGATGTCGGAATGGTGCCCGCTATGTAGCGACCGCCCAACGGGCGGGCAAGGGCCTCGGATGGCCGGCCGGACAGCGCGTCAACCTTTTGTTCACCCTGTCGGCGCGCCGCGCGCAAACGCCCTCCGAAGGTCTCGATGCGTCCCGACTCTCGCCGCATTCGAACACGACCTTGGCTGCGTCGCGGAGAGGGGAGACGGGGATGCTGATCGACGCCATCGAGATCGTCATCGAAACGGTCGGAGACCTGCTCGCCGCCCTGTTCCGTCTTCCGGGCCGCTTCGCCGACGATTGCAACGAGAGCGGCGCCGGCCTCTGAGCCGAGCCCACGCGGCCGCGATTGCGCCGGGCGTCGAGTTCCGCTTAAGTGCGCCCGCTGGCGTCCGGGCTCCGCCCCGCCGGGCCCGTAGCTCAACGGTTAGAGCCGGCCGCTCATAACGGTCTGGTTGCAGGTTCGAGTCCTGCCGGGCCCACCAAAAGCTCTCCGCGAGCTGGGGAGATCTTCGCGATCACGGAATAGCGCGTCATTTCGCGGGTTGGGTGGCGGAGACGCCGATAACATCCGTCTCTGCCTCAGGTGGATTCAAGGCGTTCGGAGGACCGCTTCCAAGTCCTCGAATTTGCCTGGATAGTACGCCACGTTGTGCCACGGACGAATGCTCAGGGCTGCGGCGAGTGCCCGAGCCTGCTCAGCGCCACGGCCAAAGACCACGATTCGCGTGTTGAAATCGTCGAGGGGCATGGGGCTGCCCTGGACGGACTTGGCCTGCTCCGCGGTTAGATGCAGGGCGCGAGGCAGGCTGCCTTTTGCGAACTCTTCGGTGGACCTTGCGTCTAGAAACACTGCAGTGTGGTCTTGTTTGTAAACTCTTGCCACGCCTTCGATCTCGACGACGGTTGGGCCACCAAGAGAGCGCCAAATGGGCATTCCAAGTTGATATCGACGAACATTCGTGAAGCCGGCTGCAAGAAGCAGGTCGCTTACCCGGCGGCTGGCCTGACAGAACGGACCGTTGCAATACAAAATCAACGACTTCGCTTTGTCTCCCGAGACAAGCTGGCCGACAGCTTCCGCAAGGTCCGAAGGCGAAGCAGACAGGTTGTTCGCACCGGGAATATGACCGTTCACGAACTCGGAGCGCGGCCTCGTGTCCAGGATCACAGAGCTGCCATCGGCCACGATCCGACGCATTTGCTCAGTGCTGACTTCCTCCGTCTTCTGTCCACTCTCGCCAGTCGTCGCGCTTAAGATACCGGCTTCTTGAGCAGTCGCCTGTCCGGTGAACATCAACACGGAAATCGCCGCGATTTTGGCTACGGCCCGAAAGCTATAGTGTTCCAAGCTCACCTCCCTTGGCGCCAGCTTGCAGCAAAAACCCGATCACGTTGGACCAACCGTCAACTACCGTACCATCAGCGGCCAGTTTAGGGACGCGAAAACGTCATCGTCGCTTGCATGTGATCGGGACGGCGACGAGCGCAATCCAGCTTGGAGCGTTCGTGGCCCTTGTGCCCCGGAGCGTCGGCATCGAATGAATGCGGGCAGCTCAGGCGCGATGTGGCAGCGCTCGTGGTCCGAAACCCGCGCCGCCAGGCGGCAGCGGCCACTGCGCACGCCCCGTCACTCTGTTATCGATGGTCGGCGCGACGCTCCCGTCGCCATTGGCCGTCGTCCGGCCGACATCGCGCGAGGCGCCCCATGCTGCTGTCGTACGCGCAGAACCTCGAGGACTATCACCTCTCGCTGGCCTTCGCGGGACAGTCGAGCGGCTTCTACATCGATGTGGGCGCGGGCCATCCGGTCGCCGACAACGTCACGCAGTTCTTCTACGAGCGCGGCTGGCGCGGCATCGTGGCGGAGCCGCAGCCCGAGCTGGCGGCGCTCTATGGCAGGCTGCGGCCTCGCGATGCCGTCTTCGAGGGACTGGTCGGACGTCGCGACGGCGAGGCCCGCTTCCATCAGGTCGAGCGCCTGCACGGCTTCTCGACCACGGTCGAGGAGCACGCCCGGGCGGCGGGCGCGTTCGGCGCGGCTTACGAAACCCGCGTGCTGCCCTGCCTGACGCTCGCCACGCTGTGCGAGCGGCACAAGGTGACCGCGATCGACATCCTCAAGATCGACGTCGAGGGCGCGGAGGCGGACGTTCTGGCGGGCAATGACTGGTCCCGCTTCCGGCCTGCCGTGGTGGTCGCCGAAGCCGTGACGCCGGGCGCGGGAGACCGCGCGTGGGACGCGTGGGAGCCGGAGCTGCTGGCGCGGGGCTACCGGTTCCGCCTGTTCGATACTCTCAACAGGTTCTATGTGGCGCAGGAGCGCCCGGACGTGTTCGAACGCCTGCCGGCCGAACGCGCGGACTGGGGCGCGGCGACGCACATGTACGAAATCGGCCGCGCACCCGAAAACGCCGCCCACCCGGACCACGCCCTCGCCGGAGCGTTGGCGAAGGGCTTCTGGGCCGATCTGCCCAACATCCCCCTGGACGCGCTCGCCCGCGTCCTGGTGCGGGGCCGCGGCGAGGAGGCCAGCCCCGACGCGCTCGCGGCGGCGAGAGCCGAGATCGAGACCGACGCCTTCCGGGCCGCCCTCGGCCGGATCGCGTGCGGCTATGATGGCGGCCAGATCCACGACGAGTGACGGCAGGGCCATCGAGCAGATGAACCGCTTCGCGGCGGACGTGCGCCGGCGCTTCTTCATTCTCGCGGCGCAACTCGACAGCGAACTCTCCGGCGCGCTCTTTACTCCCGCTCGTTGGCGGGCAGGCCGAGGCGGAGGATGATGGAGCGTTCGGCCGCGAGCATGGCGTCGTAGATCAGCGCCGCCATGAGCGCGACGACGAGTCCTCCCTGGACGATGAAGGCCGTGTTGTCGGAGAGCAGCCCGGCGATGATCACTTCGCCCAGGCCCTTGGCCGCGACGGTCGAGCCGATGGTCGCGGTGCCGATGGCGACGACCACCGCGAGCCGGGTTCCGGTCATGATCTGCGGCAGAGCGAGCGGCAGTTCGACGCGAAACAGCCGCTGGGCGGGCGTCATCCCGCAGCCGCGCGCGGCCTCGGTCACGGCGGCGGGGACCTGCTGGATTCCGACGAGCGTGTTCTCGAAGATCGGCAGCAGGCCGTAGGCGAAGAGCGCGATGAAGGTGGGCCCGTCCCCGAAGCCGACCAGCGGCACCGTCAGCGCCAGCACGGCGACCGGCGGAAACGTCTGGCCGACATTCACCACCGCGCGCGACAGCGGCAGGAACTCGGCGCCCGAGCGGCGGGTGACGAGGACGCCGAGCGACACGGCCACGAGCGTGCTCGCCAGCGTGGCGAAAACGACGATCTGGAAGTGCGACCACGCGAGCGCCAGCAGGTTCCCCTGCCGGTAGATCGGCGGCGCGCCGTTGCTCGTCAGCGGCGCGAACAGGGGCGCGAAGGCCTCCGGGCGAACGAGGAACGCGGCGAGCAGGATCGCGCCGACAAGTCTCGCGATGGTCCCGACCGACACTTTCACGGCGACCTGCCGTGCCGGAGCACGCTGGCCAGCGTGACGCGCCCGACGGGCCGGCCGTCATCGCCCGTCACGGCAAGCTCGCCCTCGCCCGTCCAGAGCAGGCTGGCCAGCGCCTCGCGAAGCGACGCGCCAGCCGGGACGGAGTGCGAGGGCGGCGGCGTGCTCGCATCGAACGGTTCGGCCGCGTCGCCGGCGCGCACCAGCGCCAGGAGCCGCAACGCGCCCTCCCCGCTGCCGGTGAGTTCCGCGACGCGGGGATCGGCCGGGCGGGCGATCATGTCGCGGGGCGTGCCGTATTGCAGGACCCGGCCGGCCTCCATCACCGCGATCCGGTCGCCGAGCCGGAAGGCCTCGTCCATGTCGTGCGTGACGAGCACGATGGTCGCGCCGAGCCGCGCCTGGATGGCCTTGAGGTCGTCCTGCGCCTTGGAGCGGATGATGGGATCGAGTGCGCCGAACGGCTCGTCCATCAGCACGATGTCCGGCCCGGCGGCGAGCGCGCGGGCGACGCCCACGCGCTGCTGCTCGCCGCCGCTGAGCTGGTGCGGATATTGGCCCGAGAACCGGGCGGGGGAGAGCTGAAGCAACTCCAGAAGCTCGCTCACCCGCCGGGCGATGCGGTCCCGGGGCCAGCCGAGCAGCCGGGGCACCGTCGCGATGTTGTCGGCGACCGTGCGATGCGGAAAAAGGCCGTGCCCCTGGATGACGTAGCCGATGCCTCGCCGCAGCACGTGCGCCGGCACGGTCGAGACGTCCCGCCCGTCGATCGAGATAAGGCCTGACGTGGGCTCGACCAGCCGGTTGATCATCCGCAGCAGCGTCGACTTTCCCGATCCCGAACGCCCGACGACGACGGCCATCTCGCCCTTCTCGACGACGAGCGAAACGTCGTCCACGACGGCGCGCTCGCCGTAGAAGCGGGTCACGCCCTCCAGGCGGATCATGAACCCGGCCCTTCGAAAGCTTCCGCCGCGGCGTCCAGCAGCACGGACGCGCAGAAGGCGAGCGCCACGGTCGGCGCCGCGCCGAGCAGCACGAGGTCGATGGCCGTCTGCCCGAGGCCCTGGAAGACGAACGTGCCGAAGCCGCCGCCGCCGATCAAAGCCGCCACCGTCGCCAGCCCGATATTCTGCACGAGCACGATGCGGATGCCGGTGAGAATGACCGGCACCGCGAGCGGCAGCTCCACCTCGCGCAAAACCTGCCCGTCGGTCATGCCCATGCCGCGCGCCGCGTCCACGGCGGCGGCGGGGGCCTGGGCGAGGCCCGCCACGGTGTTCGCCGTCACCGGCAGCAGGGCGTAGAGCACGAGGGCGACGAAGGCCGGCGCGCCGCCGATGCCGGCCACCCCAAACTGCGACAGGACCGGGAACGAGCGCGCCAGCAGGCCCAGCGGAACCATGAGCATCCCGAACAGCGCGATGCTCGGGATGGTCTGGACGATGTTGAGCCCTTGCAGCGTCCCCGCGCGAAGCCGCGGCGCGCGGTGGCAGAGAATGCCCAAGGGCAGACCGATCAGCACGGCGACGGCGCAGGAGCCGCCGGCCAGCACGAGATGCCAGCGTGCTTCCCGTGCGAACACGTCGGCGCGGTTGGCGTATTCGCGCATGACGGAGAGCTGGTCGAACAGCCCGAACCGAAACGCCAGCCAGCAGGCCGCGATGGCGAGGGCCAGCGCCGCGACGCGCGCCCCGGGGAAGAGCCGCAGGCGGGCCAGGGCGTCTGTCGCGAGCAGGGCGAGGACGGCGGTCATCAGCCACGCCCCGGCGCCGGGCGACACGCGGGCGAAGCTGTCGCCGGGAGGCGTGAAGCGGGACGCGGCATGGCTGACGGCGGCCGCGAGCCCCGCCAGTCCGGCGAGCGCTGCGGCGAGGCGGACGGTGGGCGCGCGGACCAGCATGGCAACCCCGGCGACCACGGCCAGCAGGGCCGCGAGCTCCGCCGCGCCGGCCCTGGACAGGGAGTCCGCGAGACCGTGCGGCTGGCCGGAGGCGATCCGGTTGGCCTTGACGATCATGAAGGGAAGCAGCACGGCGGCGGCGAAGCCGACCGCCGCGAGCAGGGAGCCGAGCCGGTCGGCCGGCCACGCCGCCCGGCCGCGCGCCGTGGAGGGCCGGCCGGCCCCCTGTCCGCCGATGACGGCTTTGGCGGGCGGGGCCATGGCCCTGGACGGGCTAGCGCTTCAGGAAGCCTTTCGAGCGCAGATAGTCTTCCGCCACCGCCTTGGCCGGCTCGCCGCCCACCTGCACGCGGGCATTGAGCTGCTGCAGCGTCTCGCGGGTAAAGCTTTCGAAGACGGGCTTCAGCAGGTCGGCGATGGCGGGGTGCGCCTTCAGCACGGCTTCGCGGATGATCGGCGCGGGAGCGTAGACGGGCTGGTCGCCCTTGTCGTCTTCCATCACCACCAGGCCGGAGGCGGCGATGCCCCCGTCCGTGCCGTAGACCATGGCCGCGTTCGTCCCGTTCGTCTTGTCGGCCGCCGCCTTGATGGTGGAGGCCGTGTCGCCGCCCGACAGCACGATAAGCTGATCCGACTTCATGGTGAAGCCATACGTCTTCTGGAACGACGGCAGCGCCGCCGGCGAGTTCACGAACTCGGCGGAGCCGGCGAGCTTCACCGGCCCTCCGCCTGACACCCACTTGGCGAAATCGCTCATCGTGTGCAGCTTCGCCTGGTCGGCGACGTCCTTGCGCACGGCGATCGCCCACGTGTTGTTGGCCGGCGCGGGAGCGAGCCAGACGATCTTGTTGGCGTCGTAGTCGAGCTTCCTGGCGAGCTCGTAGCCCGTGCGGAAATTCTTCCAGAACAGATCGCTCTCCCGGTTGAAGAAGAACGCCGCGTTGCCCGTGTATTCGGGATAGATGTCGATCTCGCCGCCGATGATCGCCTTGCGCACGACCGGCGTTCCGCCGAGCGTCAGGCGGTCCTGCGTCTTGATCCCGTTCGCTTCCAGCACGCTGCGGATGACGTTGCCGAGCAGCGTGGCCTCGGTGTCCAGCTTGGAAGAGACGACGACCGGCGCGGTCTGGGCGTGGCCGGCGCTCCATGACGCGACCACGAGGGCCGCCGCGAAGCCGGAGGTGCGGAGCAGGGAACGCCTGGACGGAAACGGCATGGAAACCTCGCGGGGGTTGGGCGGCCGGAGGGCCGCGCGCACGGCCTCGATGTCGTCAAGGCCATAATCACGCTTCGCGACAACGCGCGAGAAGCCGAAGCGTTCCATCGTGTCCGGAATTGACGAAGTCTTGCGACGAAACGTGTTGCGAGGAGACGATATTCTCGTTCTTGCAACCGGACAACCCAAGCTCCGACGGCGGGCCGGGTTGCCGGCGGGAGCCGGCGTCGCTTGGCGGAGTCGACGAGCGCCTTCATTGACGACCCGGAACGCAAAAACTAGACTGAATTGACGCTTAATCCGTGAAGGTGAAAATCTTGGGTGATGTGGTAACGGACAGCGATCTCATGGAGTTTATTCGAAGTTCATTCCGAACAGTCTGGTCGGTCGAACTTCTGTTATTCATGGTCGGACATATGGGGCGTACCTGGACCGAGGATGATCTCGTCCGGGAAATGCGGGCCAGCACCATCGTCATCCGTGACGGCCTGGTGAGCCTTTCGCGCGCCGGCCTGCTCCAGAGCGACGATGGCGGCGTGTTTCGCTACGCGCCCGGCTCCCCTCGGCTGGAAGCCCTCGCCGAGGCCCTGGCCAATGCCTATCGCGAACGGCCGCTCACCGTCACACGCATGGTTTTCGAGGACGCCGACGACCGCCTGCGCGGCTTCGCGGACGCATTCCGAATCAAGAAGGACTGATCCCCATGTCCGTGGCGGTTCCCGCCGTCGTCTATTTGCTCTGCCTGTGCACCAGCGCCGCGTGCGCCGTGTTGCTGGTCCGGGGCTATCGAAAGAACCGCACGCCGCTTCTCCTGTGGAGCGCGGTCTGCTTCGCCTTTTTGGCGCTGAACAATTTCTTCGTCGTCTGCGACCTGCTGCTCTTCCCCGAGATCGACTTCATGCCCCTTCGGCAGATGTCCGCGCTCGCGGGGGTCAGCGTGCTGCTGTGCGGCTTCGTGTGGACGAGCGACTGAGGACACCACGATGGATTTCATCTCGGGCCTGACCACGATGGGGTTCGCCACGGCGGGACTGTTCTTCCTGCGGTTCTGGACGCGGACGCGGGACGGCCTGTTCGCGGCGTTCGCGCTCTCCTTCTGGCTCCTCGCGGCCAACCAGGCGCTGTCGTCCTACCTGAACGGCCAGCGCGAGGAACACACCTGGATCTTCCTCATTCGGCTGGCGGCCTATTCCCTCATCATCCTGGCCGTGGTCGGCAAGAACTGGTCGTTCCACAAGCGCCCCGACGGAGCCCAGCGGCAGGCCGACTGAGGCGCTCGCCTCACTTGCGACGCGGGGCCCTCGCGGTGGAGCCGCGTTCCACCAGAGTCTCGACGATCTGCACGCGCCGCGCCGGCGAACCGGGCTGCAGCCGGCCTTCGACCCGGTCGAGCAGGAGGCCGAGCGCCGCGGCCCCGATTTCCGCGCCATGCACGCGGACCGTCGTCAGTTGCGGCGAGATCTGCGTGGCGATGCCGCGGGCAGCGCGGTCGGCGACGGCGAGATCACGGTCCCGGCCAAGGACTGCGTCATCGTCAGCCTCGACTGACCACCGGGCGGGAAACGCGCTGGCCACGCGGCCCCGCGAATGACACTCTAAGGGCTCCTGGATGCCTGCCCCCGGGGGTCCGCGATGGCGACCATCATCAGACCGGCCCGCGAGAGCGACCTCGAGGTCGCGGACGCGCTCGTCGTCGCGAGCATCAACGACCTGACCCAGCGGCACGGCTTCGGGACCATCGCGTCCCCGAGCCCGCCGCTGTTCCAGCGCTTCTCGCTGCGCGACGATCCCGAGGGCCTGTGGGTCGCCGAGGACGGGGGAGAGATCGTCGGCTTCGCCTTCTCGTGGACGACTGAGGACTTCTGGTTCCTCGCCCAGCTCTTCGTCAGCCCGGACCGGCAGGCGGACGGGCTCGGCGGCCGGATGATCGCCAAGACGCTGGAGCACGCCGGCGCGCGCGGCGCGCGCTACAGGACGCTGATCACCTTCGCCTTCAACCGGGCCTCGCAGGGCCTCTACATGCGTCACGGGCTCCGTCCCCTGACACCGCTCTACGTGATGAGCGGCCCAAGGGAGGTCGTCGCCGGCCGGTTGAAGGAGAGCGGGATCGTGGCCGAACCGCTCGATCCGGACGACGCGTCGAGCGACTGGCTGCGGGCGATCGACGAGGCGTCGCTCGGCGTCTCGCGCGCCAGGCACCATGCCTACATGCTCGGCGCGGGGGGCCTGCAAGGCTTCGCCTTCCGCGCCGGCGGGGAGCGCTTCGGCCATGCCTATGTCGGGGCGGACGGCCATGTCGGCCCCATCGCCGCGCGCGAGGCCGGCCAGCTGCCCGAGGCGCTGACGGCCGCCCTGGCGCTGGCGTGCCGCACGCCGCGCGAGCGAGTGTCGGCCTTTCTGCCCGGTTCGAGCCCGGCGGCGCTGACCGCCGCGCTCGACGCCGGCCTGCGGATCGCCCTGCCCATGCTGCTGATGGGCGACGCCCTCCCCCGCCCCTGGGACCGCTACTGCCCGCGCAATCCCGGCATCATGTGACGGCTTGAGTCCCTGGCGGCGCGTCCGGCCCGCGCTCCACGGATTTCTGTTTCGCCTCGTGCGCCTGGATGATCCGGGCGAGCAGGTCCCGCAGGGCCGCCCTCTCCTCGTCGCTCAGCGGCGCGACGATCTGTTCGGCGGCCGCCGCGATCGCCGGGCGAAGCCGGACGCGGACGTCGTGCCCGGCCGGCGTCAGCTGGAACGTGCATTGCGCCGGGTCGTCGTGGCGGAGGGCGACTTCGACGAAGCCGCGTCGCGCGAGGACATCGAGGATCGGCGCGGCGTCCGAGGCCGGCAGCCCCACGCGCTCCGCCAGCTTGTCCCGCGTCAGGCCGGGCGCATCGTGCAGAGAGGCCATCGACGCGTACTCGATGCCGGCCAGGTCCTCCGTCCCCGTGATGGCGGACAAGGCGGCCTCGCAGATCTGGTGGTAGCGGCGGGCGAGATGAAACTCCACCCGGCGGTGGAGCAGAGGGATGTCGCCCCCGCGCGGGCCGTTCGCCGGCCGCGCCACGAAGGCCCGCACCGGGGTGTCGATGTTCTTGACCGCCTGCGGTCCGAGATCCTCGAGGGCGATGGGCTCGTCGGGCCGCACGAACTGGCGGGAGATCTCGGACAGGCAGATCGCGCCCGGCGGCGCCAGCGTCTGCATCCGAGCCGCGATGTTGACCCCGTCGCCGAAGAGGTCGCCTCCCTTGACGTTCACCTCGCCGACGTGAAGCCCGATGCGGAAGGACAGCCGCCGGGCCTCGGCCACCTCATCGTTCAGCGCCGCGATGCGATCCTGCATGGTCAGGCCGCACTGGAGGGCGGCGGTCGCGGTGGCGAACTCGGCCAGGATGCTGTCGCCCGCCGTGTTGGCGATCCGCCCGCCGAACTGGGCGATGAGACGGTCGGTCATGTCCCGGTAAGAGGTCAGCAACCGCAGCGTGGCCGCCTCGTCGCCATGCATGAGCCGCGAGTAGCCGGCCACATCCGCGCAGAAGATCGCGACGAGGCGTCGCTCGACGGTCGCCATGCACTCACCATCCGGGAACGAGCACTGGCGCGGATGCTACGCCGCGACGCGCCATCCCACAAACGCGCCGAAAAACGTCGATTCCTCTTTCGCGCCACAATGGCTCGGCTAAAGATCGCGCCGTTTCACGGGCGCGCGCGTTCGGCGGCGACTCACGTCAGGGCGAGGACGGATAGTGGGCTTGGGACAGCGCCTGGGGAGAAGCTGGCTCCTCGCTCCCCCCAGCGCGCGCGCTTTCGTGCGCGCCAGCGAGCTGGGCCTCGTCGGCGTCGCCGCGCTGGTCGGCCTCGCCTCCGGGGCCGCCGTCAGCGGCATCGCCTGGCTCACCCAGTCCATGCACGAGGTCTTCTTCGGCCTGCCGCTCGGGGAACGGCTCAGCTCCGTCGGCTCCCTGCGCTATTGGGCCGCCTTCCTGCTGCCGGCCGTGGGCGGAGGGGTCCTGGCGCTCTGGCTGGCGCTCACGGCGCGCTGGACGCAGCGCCATCCGGCGGACCCGATCGAGGCCAACGCGTTGCATGGCGGGCGCATGTCGCTGGTCGACAGCGTGCAGGTCACCGTCCAGAACGTCATCTCCAACGGCTTCGGCGCGTCCGTCGGGCTGGAGGCCGGCTATACGCAGATCTGCGCCGCCCTCGCCTCCCGGCTCGGGCGCAGCCTCGAACTGCGGCGCGCGGACTTGCGGACGCTGGTGGGCTGCGGCGCGGCCGGCGCCATCGCGAGCGCGTTCAACGGCCCGCTCACCGGGGCGTTCTACGCCTTCGAGCTGATCGTCGGCGTGTATTCCATCGGCACGCTGACGCCGGTGATCGTCGCTTCCCTCGCCGCCACCTTCGTCAGCCGGGCGCTGCTGGGCCATTCCCACCTGATCGCCGTGGTCGAGCCCGGCGCGATCGCCAACACGCAGGTGGCGGTGGTCGCCGGTCTGGGCCTGGTGTCGGCGGCGTTCGGCATCGCCCTGATGTGGGCGGTGACGGGCGTCGAGCGGACGTTCCGCGTGCTCCCCCTTCCCCCGCTCGCCCGGCCGGCGCTGGGCGGTCTCGGCGTCGGGCTGTTCGCGCTGGTCTCGCCGCAGGTCCTCTCGGCCGGGCATGGCGCGTTCCAGGCGACGCTGGCGCAAAACTCCACCCTCACCGCGCTGGGCGGCCTCATCGCGCTCAAGGCGCTCGCGGCGGCCATCTCGCTCGGCTCGGGGTTTCGCGGCGGCCTGTTCTTCGCCGCGCTGTTTCTCGGGGCGCTGCTGGGCAAGCTCGCGGCGCTCCTCATTCCCGCGGGCCTTCTCGGGGGCATGGACGGGTCCGTCCTCGCCATGGTGGGCATGAGCAGCCTCGCGGTCGCCATCGTCGGCGGGCCGCTGACCATGACGTTCCTCGCCCTCGAGATGACGGGCGACTTCCAGATCACCGTGCTCGTTCTCGTCGCCGTCATCGTCGCGTCGACGACGGTTCGCAAGCTGTTCGGCTACTCGTTCGCGACTTGGCGCTTCCATCTGCGCGGCGAAAGCATCCGCAGCGCCCACGACGTCGGATGGCTGCGCAGCCTGACCGTCGGCAAGCTGATGCGCCGGGACGTGCGCACCGTGCGCGCGGACAGCACGGTGGCGATGCTGCGCCGGGATTTCCCGCCGGGCTCGACCCAGCGCCTCATCGTCGTCGACAACGCCGACCGCTACGCCGGCATCCTGCTGGTGCCGGACCTGCATGCCTCGTCGCTGGACGACAAGGGCGATACGAAGGTCGGCGAGCTGATGCGCTACACGAAGGTGGCGCTCGACCCCGCCATGAACGTCAAGGAAGCCATGGAGGCGTTCGACAGCGCCGAAAGCGAGGAGCTCGCCGTCGTGAACCGCGCCGACGGCAAGGTCCTCGGGCTGCTCACGGAAAGTCACGCGCTGAAGCGCTACAGCGCCGAACTGGACCGGCACCGGCGCGACATCCTGGGCGAGCTCTAGTCCGGCGGGCTCGCCTCAGCAGACCACCGCGCCGCATTGCCTGACCGCCGCGGCGATGCGATTCATCGCCCCGGGGCCCGGGTAGCCGAGAATGCCGGCGTCGGCGACGAGGAACGAGGGCGTCGCGGCGAAGCCCATCGAGGCGGCCAGGCTCATGTGCCGGTTCAGCACGTCGCCTGCCCGGTCGCTTCGCGCGGCGGCCTCCAGCTCCGCCGTGGCCAGCCCCATCTCGCCAGCCGCCGCGAGCGCCCGCGCGCCGTCCACCTTGCCCTTGGCGGCGAACAGGCGGCGATGGAGCTGGAAGCCGGCGTCCTCGCCATGCGACTGCACGACAGCGATCTGAACGAGCGCGGCCTCCCGCGACCACCGCGACAGGACGGGATTGTTGACGAGGACGAGCTGGAGGTCCGGCTGGTCCACGATCATCGCCTCGATGTCGCCGGCGGCGGCGCGGCAATACGGGCAGTTATAGTCGAAGAACTCGACCATCCTGACGTCCGGCTGGGCCGCGCCCGTGCGGATCACGTCCGGCAAGGCGTCGGCCTCGACGGCGATCTCGACCGGGATGCGCAGGTTCTCGACCGGCCGGCCGTCGTCGCCGGCGATGTCGTACCAGGCCTCCTGCGCGGCGGCGCCACGTGTTGCGAGGACCATCGCCGCGCCGGCGGCCAGCACATCTCTTCGGTTCATGGAATCTCTCGGGCGGGGAGCGACGGATTCGCGATGCCGCCGGTTCGACACGTCAATCGCGACGAAGCCAAGGCGTTTCCACGGCCGCTTTTCCGCCACCGGTCAATTGTCGTCGATCCGGCGGCGCGGTCCGGCCGGCCGACGGCTGCCGCGCAAGGCTTGGCAAGCCGCGCGAAGTGGACGAACGTCGCCGGGAGCCGCGCGACCGCGCCCAACCCGAACATGACGGCAGGAGACGCCGATGACCCAGAGTCGCCTGTTGCGGATGGACAATGTCGGGATCGTCGTCGAGTCTCTCGACGACGCCATCGCGTTCTTCGCCGAGTTGGGCCTGACCCTCGAAGGGCGGATGACGATCGAGGGTGAGTGGGCGGGCCGCGTCACCGGCGTGCGCGACCAGCGCGTCGAGATCGCCATGATGGTTACGCCCGACGGCCACAGCCGCCTCGAGCTGTCGCGTTTTCTCAGCCCGGACGTCGTCGCCGACCACCGCAGCGCCCCGGTGAACGCGCTCGGCTATCTGCGCGCCATGTTCGCGGTGAGCGACCTCGACGACACGCTCGCCCGGCTCGCCAGGCACGGCGCCCGGGTCGTCGACGAGGTGGTCCGCTACCAGGACGCGTACCGGCTCTGCTACATCCGGGGGCCCGAGGGACTGCTGATCGGACTGGCGGAGCCGCTGGGGGACCAGCGGTAACGCCAGGGGGCGCGCGAGCCGTCGCCGCGGCGAACGGCAGGGTCCTGCTCCCGGCGGCCCGTCACACGCCTGTCATGCGGGATTCCGATCATGGACGATCGAACGAGGGCCCGATGACCGACCGTCCCGCCAACGTGCTCTTCCTGTGCACCGGCAACACCGCCCGCTCCATCCTGGCGGAAAGCATCTTGCGCAAGGACGGCGAGGGCCGCTTTCGCGCCTTTTCGGCCGGCAGCCAGCCCAAGGGCGCGGTGAACCCGCTCGCGTTGAAGGTGCTCGCCGGCTTCGGCTACCCGACGCAGGACTTGCGCTCCAAGAGCTGGGACGAGTACGCCGGCCCGGACGCGCCGGCCATGGACTTCGTGTTCACGGTCTGCGACAGCGCGGCCGGCGAAGCCTGCCCGATCTGGCCGGGGAAGCCCGTGGCCGGACACTGGGGCATCGAGGATCCCGCCGCGGCGACCGGCTCCGATTTCGACAGGGAGCGCGCCTTCGTCGAGGCGTTCCGGCTGATGCGCAACCGCATCGCGGCTTTCCTCGCGCTGCCGGTCGACAAGCTCGACGCCGCCTCGCTGCGCGAACGCATCCGGGACATCGGCCGGCTGGACGGCGCTTCGTCAGGAGCGGCCGGCGCGAAGCAATCCGCCTGAGACCCGTCTTGCCGACGCCGAAGCAAGGCGAGCGCGGGCGGGGCATGGCGCATGACGCAGATCATCGCGCGGCGTCCGAGAGGTTGTAGTCTGGCGTCGCCCGCAGGGATCAAGCCATGCCGACGTTCCGCCCGCTCGACGCGCCGACACGATTTCTCTTCTTCACCGGCAAGGGAGGCGTGGGGAAGACGTCGCTCGCCTGCGCCACGGCGATCAGTCTCGCGGACCGGGGCAGGCGCGTTCTGCTGGTAAGCACCGATCCGGCCTCCAACCTCGACGAGATGCTGGGTGCGACGCTGGGCGATTCGCCCTCAGCCGTTGCGGGCGTCGCGGGCCTTTCGGCGATGAACATCGACCCCGAGCAGGCGGCCGAGCACTACCGCGCCCGCGTGCTCGCGCAACTCGGGCCGGACGCCGACGCGACAGAGCAGGCGACGGTGCGCGAGCAGTTGTCGGGCGCCTGCACCACGGAGATCGCCGCCTTCGACGAGTTCGTGGGACTGCTCGCGGGCGACGCCGCCGGCTTCGACCACGTCGTCTTCGACACGGCCCCGACGGGACATACGCTGCGGCTGCTGAGCCTGCCGAAAGCGTGGACCGGCTTCCTGGAAGGCAACGATCGCGGAGCCTCGTGCCTTGGTCCCCATTCCGGCCTGGAAATGCGCGAGGAGCGCTTCAGGCAGGGGCTGGAGGCGCTGTCGGACCCCCGCAGAACGACCATCGTTCTGGTGACCCGTGCCGACCGGGGGGCGATCCGGGAAGCCGCGCGAACCTCGGCCGAACTGGACGAGCTGGGGCTCTCAAACCAGATGCTGGCCGTCAACGGCCGGTTCCGGCCGGCGTCCGCGGCCGACCCCGTGGCCGTCGCCATCGCCGACGAGCAGGCCAGCGCCCTCGCCGCCATGCCCGAGGCCCTGGCGCGCCTGCCGCGCGATGAAATCCCCCTCGCTCCGTTCGACCTCGTGGGGCTGGGACCTCTGCGCGCGCTCCTGGACCCGGCGGGCTCCGCTCCTGCGCCGGGTGACGACGCCGGGCCTTCCCCCGTTCTCCCGGGGCTCGACCGGCTCGTCGACGAGCTGGCCGCCACGGGCAAGGGCCTGATCATGGTGATGGGCAAGGGCGGCGTCGGCAAGACGACGATCGCCGCTGCGATCGCCGTCGGTCTCGCCCGGCGCGGCCACGGCGTGCATCTCAGCACGACCGATCCCGCCGCCCATGTCTCGTTCGTGGTCGACGGCGCGCTGGACGGCTTGAAGGTCGATCGCATCGATCCCGAAGCCGAGACGCGGCGCTACATCGAGAGGGTGATGGCCAGCAAGGGCCGGGACCTCGACGAGGAGGGCCGCCGGCTGCTGCGCGAGGACCTCGCCTCGCCGTGTACCGAGGAAGTGGCGGTGTTCCACGCCTTCTCGCGGGTCGTCGCGGAGGCCCGCGGCGCCTTCGTCGTTCTCGACACCGCTCCGACGGGCCACACCCTGCTGCTGATGGACGCGACCGGAGCCTATCACCGCCAGATGATGCGCGACTTCCAGCCCACCGCCTCGGGCAAGATGGTCACGCCGCTGATGCGCCTGCAGGATCCCGACTACACGCGGGTCGTTCTCGTGACGCTGCCGGAGCGCACGCCCGTCTCGGAAGCGGCCGACCTCCAGAAGGATCTCCGGCGAGCCTCCATCGAACCCTATGCGTGGGTGATCAACCGAAGCCTCGTCGCGTCGGGCACGCGCGACCCGCTCCTCAAGGCGCGCCTCGCCCACGAGGTCGCGCAGATCGAGCGGGTGCGGGACGGCCTCGCCGCCCGCCTGTTCGCGCTCGCGTGGCAGGCCGAGGCGCCCGTCGGCCTGGCGCGGCTCGAAGGCCTGACGCGATCAGGCGACTGAGCCGGCCTGCCCCGCCGCCGCGCGTCAGCAGCCAAACTGTCCTCAGCGCCCGCTGCCGAAGGATGTCCCCGAGCAGCCATAGGGATAGCGGCACTGCTGGTAGGCGTAGCGAGGGCCGTAGACGTAGTCGGGCGTGTAGCTGGGCACGTAGCCGTAGCGGGGCGAATAGACGTAGCGCGGCCTGCTGTAGGCATAGGCGGGCGCGTAACCATAGGCCGGCCCGTAGACGTAGCGCGGCCCGTAGCCATAGGGCCCGTCGTAGTACGGGTAGCCGTAGCCGTAGCCCGGGGCGGCGAGAGCCGAGCCGAGGGCGAGCCCGGCCAGCCCGGCCGCGAGGCCCACGCCCCACGCGCCGCCTCCCCATCCGCCGTAATAGCCGCCATGGTAGCCGTGATAGCCACCGTGGTTGCCGTGATACACGGGCGGGCCTCCGGCCCGCTGGGCGGCGGCCTGGGTGGGGACGAGCGCGGACGCGGCCAGGGCCGTTACGAGCGCTAGGGTGCTGAATTTGGACATGGCTGATCTCCGCGACAGTGGCGGACACGAGCCGTCGATGACAAGCGGCCGAGCGAGGCGGCGCGAGGGTCATCGGCGCCAGTCCGCTCAATTGACGGAACCTCCGGGCGCAAGACAACGCTGGATAATTGTAGCCCCCGATCCAAACACTGAACAGAACGAAAGCGGCGGGAAAGCCCCTGCGACAACTTGCCGCGCCAGGGCGGCGCTCGCGCTTGCGCCGATCCGCCCGCCCCGGCAGGCTTGAGCGCAGCCACAACCTCAAGCAATGTTCGATGGCAGCGATGCACGCATGCCGCGTGCCGCCCGAAAAGGTGCGCCCATGTTCGTCCCCGACGTCGCTCGCCTGGCGAGCATCTTCTCGCAGGCGACCGCGCCGGCGTTCTTCCTGGGCGCGGTCGCCGCCTTCGTCTCGCTGATGTCCGGCCGGCTCAACGTCGTCGTCGCGCGCATCCAGAAGCTGAACCGGCTCGGCGAAGATCATCCCAAACACGAGGACCTCAAGGCCGACCTCGCGCGGCTGCGCCGGCGCGCCCGCCTGCTGAGCAACGCGATCTCCGCCGCGCTGGTGGCGGGCGTGTGCTCCACCCTGCTGCTGGCGGAGCTGTTCGTCACCGAGTTCCTCGGCTTCCACCACGCCTATGGGGGCGCGCTGCTCTTCACGTTCGCGACGCTGGCGCTCGGATGGGGTCTGGTGCTGTTCTTCCAGGAAACGCGGGTGGGTCTCGCCGAGGCGGACGAGTACGAGTGAGGCCGGGGCCGATCCGCCGGCCCGGCGAGCCATCGATCGGCCGCATGGGCCGCCTATTCCGGCGCGGCGACCGGCGGCCGAGCCGAGACCGCGCGGGCCGCGCAAGAGCGTGTTTCGACATCAGGGAGGTTGAGCGCCCATGCCCAGCACCATTCGCCTGCACCGCGTCTTCACGACCAGCCCGGACAAGCTCTACCGCGCCTTCATCGAGCCGGACGCCCTCGCCAAGTGGCTGCCGCCGAACGGCTTCACCTGCACGGTCGATCACCTGGAGCCCAGGGTGGGCGGGACCTTCAGGATGTCGTTCCGCAACTTCACGACGGGCCAGAGCCACAGCTTCAGCGGCGAGTTCACCGAGCTCGTTCCCGGCGAGCGGGTTCGCTACACGGACCGCTTCGACGACCCTGCCCTTCCCGGCGACATCCAGGTGACGGTGTCGCTGAAACGCGTGTCGGTCGGCGTCGAGATGCACGTCGAGCAGGCCGGCGTGCCGGACGTGATCCCGGCCGAGGCGTGCTATCTCGGCTGGCAGGAGTCGCTGCGCAACCTCGCCCGGCTCGTCGAGCCCGACATCAGGCAGTAGGCTCGGCGGGGAGTTGAAGCGCGGGACGTGAAGCGCGGGACGTGAAGCGCGGGACTTGGCCGGCGCGGCGGTTTAAGAGTCGGTGGCGATAGTCAGCTCCGATTCCATCGCGCGGACGACGCCCGGGAGAACTTCGATGGCCACGCGGACCACATCCGGCGACAACATCGCCAAAGCCTTCCCGGTCGACGAGATCCGCGCCAAGTTCCCGGCGCTGCAAAAGTACAAGGACTTCATCTTCCTCGAGAACGCCGGCGGGGCGCAGGTGCCGCAGGCGGTGGTCGACGCGGTGGCGGCCCACCTCGTCGACTGCAACGTGCAGCGCATGGCGCCCTACCTGCACAGCCAGGGCGTCGACCGCTCGGTGGCCGAGGCCCGCGTCTCCGTGGGCCTGCTCGTCAATGCCTACCGCCCCGAGGAAATCTCCTTCGGGCTCAACGCCACCTCGTTCATCCGCCTCGTCAGCCTTGGCATCGCCAAGATGCTCGGCCAGCGCAACGAGATCGTCGTCACCGACATGGACCACGACGCCAACATCGCCACCTGGCTGGCGCTGGAGGCCGAGGGCGCCAGGATCGTCTGGTGGAAGATGCGCGACGACGGCAAGCTCCATCCCGACGACCTGAAGCCGCTCCTCAACGACAGGACGCGCCTCGTCGCCTGCACCGTCACCGCCCACTCCATCGGCACCATCGTCGACGTCGCGGCGGTCGGCCGGCTGGCCCACGCGGCCGGCGCGGAAGTCTTCCTCGACTGCGTCCACTACGGCCCCCACGGCCTGATCGATGTCCAGGCGTGGGACTGCGACTACCTCGTCTGCTCGGGCTACAAGAACTTCTCCCCTCACATGGGTTTTCTATGGGGCCGCTACGACGCGCTCGTGCGGCTGCCGACCTTCAAGGAGGACTTCATCCCCGACGTGCCGCCCTTCAAGATCGAGGTCGGCACCTTCACCTACGAAAACGTCGCCGGCATGAACGCCGCCGTCCACTACCTGGAGGATCTCGGCCGCCGATTTCTACCGGAAGGCGAGCACTCGCGCCGCGACGCGCTGGCCGCCGCGATGAACGCCATTCGCGCCTACGAACAGACATTGTCTAAAAAGATGATTTCAGTACTGAAGAGTCACGGCGCTGTTCTGTATGGAATTCAGGATGAAACACGCGTTGAAGAACGCGTTCCCACCATCTGTTTCAACATTCCAGGCGTGACGCCGCAGGTGATTTGCGCCGAACTGGGGAAAAACAACATCGGCGCCCGCGACGGCCACATGTTCGCGCCGCGCCTGATGAAACGCCTCGGCCTGCCGATGGAAACCGGATGTATGCGGGTTTCAATGGTCCACTACAACAAGATCGAAGAAATCGACCGCTTCGGCGAAGTCCTTGGCAGGATCATCGCGACCGCGCGGCGAGGCTGAGACTGGCCGCGCCCGCGGCTGGACTTCTCAACACTCGACCCAGTTGACGGCGAGTCCGCCCTGGGACGTCTCCTTGTACTTGTGATGCATGTCCGCCCCGGTCTGGCGCATGGTGGCGACCACCTGGTCGAGGCTGATCTTGTGGGATCCGTCCTCCTTCAAGGCCAATGAGGCGGCGGTCACCGCCTTCACCGCCCCGAAAGCATTCCTCTCGATGCAGGGAATCTGGACGAGCCCCCCCACGGGATCGCAGGTCATGCCGAGATGGTGCTCCATGGCGATCTCCGCCGCGTTCTCGATCTGCGCGTTGGTGCCGCCGAGCGCCGCTGCGAGCCCGGCCGCCGCCATCGACGAGGCGACGCCCACCTCGCCCTGGCAACCGACCTCGGCGCCCGAGATCGAGGCGTTCATCTTGAACAGCGCCCCGATCGCCGCCGCCGTGAGCAGGAAAATCCGCGCGCCCTCCTCCGTCGCGCCGGGGCAGCGGTCGCGGTAGTAGCGCAGCACCGCCGGAATGACGCCCGCCGCGCCGTTGGTCGGCGCGGTCACGACCCGCCCGCCGGCGGCGTTCTCCTCGTTCACCGCCATGGCGAAGACGGACAGGAGATCCATTGTCTCGTGCAGCGGCCGGTCGTTCGCCCTCGTCTCGTCGCGGACCCGGGCGTAGAGCGCGGCCGCCCGTCGACGGACCTTCAGGCCGCCGGGCAACTCGCCGGTCGTCGCGAGGCCCCGGTCGATGCAGGCCAGCATCGCCGCCCCGATCCGGTCGAGACCTTGCACGACCTCGCCCGGCGGACGCAGCGCCTCTTCGTTGGCGAGCGCCATCTGCGCGATGGTGCGGCCGGATTCCGCGCCGAAGGAGAGAAGTTCGGCCGCGTTTCGATACGGAAACGGCAGGTTTCCAGTCACCGTCCTTGGAATCTCCTCGGCGCCCTCCCGCACGATGAAGCCGCCGCCGATGGAGCACCAGCGCTGGTGCAGCAGGGTCCGGCCCTGCGCGTCGAAGGCCTTGAGCGCCATCGTGTTGGGATGCAACGGCGGCTGCGTCGCGCAGTCGAGGATCAGGTCGTCGTCCATGCGAAACGGCACCACGGCGCCGCCTGCGAGCGGCAGGCCGCCGCCCTCGCGCACCCGCGCCCATAGCGTCTCGGCGTGGTCGAGGTCCACCGTGTCCGGCTGCTCCCCGCACAGGCCGAGGACGACGGCGCGGTCGGTGCCGTGTCCCCTGCCCGTCCAGGCGAGCGAGCCGTAGAGCACCGCCTCGATCCGGGCCGGCACGCCGAGTTCGGCGAGTTCCGCCACGAACGCCGCGGCGGCCTTCATCGGCCCCACGGTGTGCGAGGACGAGGGGCCGATGCCGATCTTGAAGAGGTCGAATGCGCTGATCATGTCGGGTCTCGCGGACGGATGGGGGAAGCGAGGCTCGCCGTTCGATTCTCAATTGGCTGCGTTCTCGCGCCTGACGGCTTCCAGAAGCTCCCACACATAGGGGGCGAAGGACCGCCAGACTTCAATGTGAAAAGCGGCCGAACCCGTGCGCCACAGCACGATTTCGGCCTTTTCGAAGATCGTTCGGGTCGCCATGCCGACCGGGAACGCCGCCTCGGTCAGCTCCAGCGGCACGAAGGCGTTCAGCAACGGCTCGACGCCGGATCCCGAGACCAGGATCGCCGTCTGCCGATGGGACACGTTGACGAGCGCGTGCGGCGCTTGCGCCAGCGCGCTCGCGAGCGACGCCGGCAGGCTGGCCGCGTCGGACTCGGGCGCGAGGAGCAGCCATTCGTCGGGCCCGAGCCAGAGCGCCGCCCGTTCTCCCGCCGTGGCGGAGCGGTTGGGGCGGCGCGGCAGGTCGGCTCCGAAGGCCGTGTCGGCAGCCTCGGCGGCTTCGGCGCCGCGCAGGATCAGGCGCAGGAGCGGCGCGCCGGGCGTGAGGGTGACGCCGCCGAGCGAGCTCGCCTCGGCGGACAGCGGCGAGCGGCGAGCGGCGGTGATGGTGGCGTCAGACATCGAGGCGCTCGCCCTTCGGGTCAAAGAAAATCGGATCGGTGACGGTGACGGCGATGGCCCCGTTCGCCATCGGTACGTAGAGCGTCTGCCCCTTGCGCGCCCGCCCTCCGGCGACGAGAGCCATGGCGATCGACCGGCCCGCCGCCGGGCTGCGATAGGCGGAGGTGACGTGGCCGAGCGCGGGCGTGCCGCGCACCGGCGTCGCCACGGCCGCGACCTGCGCGCCTTCCTCCAGCAGCACGGCGGGATCCTCGGTGAGGAGGCCGACCAGTTGCTTCCGGTCGGCCTTCACCAGATCGGGGCGGGTCAGGGAGCGCTTGCCGACGAAGTCGGGCTTGGCCTTGCCGATCGCCCAGTCGAGGCCGAGGTCGTTCGGCGTTACCGTGCCGTCGGTCTCCTGGCCGACGATGATGTAGCCCTTCTCGGCGCGCAGCACGTGCATGGATTCCGTGCCGTAGGCGACCATGTCGTGCTTCTGGCCCTCGGCCCACACCGCCTCCCAGACGGCCTGTCCGTAGTCGGCCGGCACGTTCACCTCGAAGCCCAGCTCGCCGGTGAAGCTCACGCGGAAGAGCCGGGTGGGAACGCCGCAAATCCGGCCCTCGCGCAGGCTCATGTGCGGCATGGCCGCGGCGGAGATGTCGATGCCCTCGACCAGCGGCTCCAGCACCTTGCGCGCGTTGGGGCCCTGCACGGCGATGACCGCCCACTGCTCGGTGGTGGAGGTCAGCCACACCTTGAGATCGGTGAACTCGGTCTGGAGATAGTCCTCCATGTGAGCGAGGACGCGCGGCGCGCCGCCGGTCGTGGTGGTGACATGGAAGCGGTCCGCCGCGAGGCGTCCGATCACGCCGTCGTCCATCACGAAGCCGGCCTCGTTCAGCATGAGGCCGTAGCGGCACCGCCCGGGCTCGAGCTTGGACCAGGGGTTCGTGTAGAGCCGGTTCATGAACTCCGCCGCGTCCGGCCCGACCACCTCGATCTTGCCGAGCGTCGAGCCGTCGAAGATGCCCACGGAGGCGCGCACCTGGCGGCATTCGCGCTCGACTGCCGCGTGCATGTCCTCGCCCCGTCGAGGGAAGAACCAGGCCCGCTTCCACATCCCCACGTCCTCGAACACCGCGCCCTGGGCCGCCGCCCAGTCGTGCGTCGGCGTGCGCCGGATGGGATCGAACGCGAGACCGCGCGAATGGCCGGCGAACGCGCCGAAGGTGACCGGCGTATAGGGCGGCCGGAACGTCGTGAGACCCACCTGCGGCATGGGCTTGCCGAGCGCGTCGGAGGCGATGGCGAGCCCCTGCATGTTCGAGGTCTTGCCCTGGTCCGTCGCCATGCCGTTGGTGGTGTAGCGCTTCACGTGCTCGATGGAGCGCATGCCCTCGCGCACCGCGAGCTTGATGTCCTTGGCGGTGACGTCGTTCTGAAAGTCGACGAAGGCCTTCACCTTCTGCGGGTCGCGGTGATGCGGCACCGCGCCGTGGAAACCGCCCGCCGGCACGATCTCGCCCTTCACGTCCGGCGTCGCCGGCGCGGTCGCGGCGAAGCCCGCTTTCGTCGCGGCGTCGGCCCCCGCGGCGAACCCCTCGGCCAGCGAGGCGGCGATGCCGAACGTGCCGTTGCACGCGCCCGCCGAGCGCTCGTCCTGCGCCGAAACGCCGGGCAAATAGACCTGCCGCTCCTCGTCGAAGCGGAGCTTGCCGCGCGACTGCGAGAACAGGTGCACGGCCGGCGTCCAGCCTCCCGCCATCAGCACCAGGTCACAGGCGACCGTCTGGCCGGGCGTGACGCGGCCGTCAGGCCCGATCGCGCCGAGCGTCGCGCCGGTGACGCGCAGCCGTCCGGACACCCCCGTCACCACGGTCGAGGGATGCACCGCCAGGCCGGCGGCGCGGGCGGCCCGCGCACCGGGGCCGTCGGCCTGCGCCCTCAGTTCGGCGATGCAGACGACCGCCAAGCCCGCCGAGGCGAGGTCGAGCGCGGCGGCATAGCCGCTCTCGTCGGCCGTGAAGACGAGGGCGCGCGAGCCGGGCCGCACGCCGTAGCGGTTGACGTAGGTGCGCGCGGCTGAAGCCAGCATCACGCCCGGCCGGTCGTTGTCGGGGAAGCAGAAGGGCCGTTCGATGGCGCCGGTCGCGAGCACGACCTGCTTGGCGCGCACCTTCCACATCCGTTCGCGCGGCAGGTCGGGATGTGGCGACGACGCGTGGTCGGTGAGCCTCTCGACGATGCCGAGGAAGTTCTGGGCGTAGTAGCCGAAGCACTGGGCGCGGGTGAGCAGCGTGACGTTGGGGTTGGCCCGCAGCGCGGCCACGGTCCGCTCCGCCCAGGCGGACGCCTCCACCCCGTCGATGGTCGCGCCGCGCTCGGAGAGCAGGCCCCCGCCCAACTCCGCCTGCTCGTCGGCGAGGATGACGCGCGCTCCAGCCCCGGCGGCCGCGAGCGCCGCGGCGAGGCCCGCCGCGCCGGCGCCCACCACCAGCACGTCGCAGAACGCGTGACGGTGCGTGTAGTGGTCGGGGTCGGGCTCCTGCGGCGCGACGCCGAGACCGGCCGTCTTGCGGATGATCGGCTCGAACACGGACTTCCACGCCCCGGCCGGGGCCATGAAGGTCTTGTAGTAGAAGCCGGCGGAGAGAAGCCCCGCCGGAGCGAGATCGTTGACCTCGCCGACGTCGAAGCCGAGCGACGGCCAGCGGTTCTGGCTTTCCGCCACCAGGCCGTCGAACAGCTCGACCTGCGTCGCCCGCAGGTTGGGCGTGTAGCGCCCGCCGCGCCCCACACCGACGAGGGCGTTCGGCTCCTCGGCCCCGGCCGACAACAGGCCGCGCGGACGGTGGTACTTGAACGAGCGTCCGACGAGATGAACGCCGTTGGCGAGGAGCGCCGACGCGAGCGTGTCGCCCTCAAATCCCGGGTAGGACTTGCCGTCGAAGGTGAAGCTCAGGGGCCGCGCGCGGTCGACGCGGCCCCCGGCTTCGGTGCGGAAAGGCGCGTTCATCGGGCGGACTCCAGCTTGCGCGCCAGCGCCTCGAGGTCGGGCCGGGGTTCGCCGGACTTGTAGGTCGTCACGAACCTGTCCGTCACGGTATGGCGCACGGCGTTGAAGAAGCGGCCGCATCCGGCCGTATGGCGCCAGCGCTCCACGTGCAGGCCCTTCGGATTGGTGCGGAAGTAGAGGAAGTCGGCCCATTCCTCGTCGGAAACCTTGGAGGGGTCGAGGGGCCGGGCGATATGGGCCTCGCCGCCATAGCGGAACTCGAGTTCGGGGCGGTCCATCTCGCAGACCGGGCAACGGATGAGGAGCATGGGGCGATCTCTCAGTGCGCCACGGCCGCCGCGGCGGCCTCGTCGATCAGGCGGCCAGTACGGAAGCGGTCGAGCGTGAAGGCGGCGTTGATCGGGTGCGGCTCGCCGCGCGCCACGGTGTGCGCGAAGACATGGCCCGAGCCCGGCGTCGCCTTGAAGCCGCCCGTGCCCCAGCCGCAATTCACGAACAGGCCCGGCACCGGCGTGTTGCCGATGATCGGCGAGCGATCCGGCGTGACGTCGACGATGCCGCCCCAGTTGCGCAACATGCGCATGCGGCGCACGACGGGGAACAGCTCACAGATGGCGTCGAGCGTGTGGGACGCGATGTGCAACCCGCCGGTCTGCGAGTAGGACGTGTAGGCGTCGGTGCCCGCGCCGATCACCAGCTCGCCCTTGTCGGACTGCGACATGTAGGCGTGGATCGTGTTGGACATGACGACGCAGGGCATGATCGGCTTGACCGGCTCGGACACCAGCGCCTGAAGCGGGTAGCTCTCCAGCGGCATCCGGACCCCGGCCATGGCCATCACCACGCTGGTGTGCCCGGCCGCCACCACGCCGATGCGGCGGGTGCGGATGTCGCCCTTGGTGGTGCGCAGGCCCGAGACCGCGCCCGAGGCGTCGCGGTCGATCCCCGTGACCTCGCAATTCTGGATGATGTCGACGCCGAGCGCCGACGCGCCGCGGGCATAGCCCCACGCCACGGCGTCGTGCCGGGCCGTGCCGCCGCGCCGCTGCAGCGCCGCGCCGACGATGGGATAGCGGATGCCCTTCTCGATGTTCAGGATGGGGCAGAACGCCTTGGCCTGCTCCGGCGTCAGCCATTCGTTGTCGATGCCCTGGAGCCGGTTGGCGTGGACGTGCCGCTTGAAGACCTGCACGTCGTGCACGTTGTGGGCGAGCATCATGACGCCGCGCGCGGAGTACATGACGTTGTAGTTGAGTTCCTGCGACAGGCCTTCCCACAGCTTGAGGGCGTGCTCGTACAGCCCCTCGCTCTCCTCCCACAAATAGTTGGAGCGAATGATCGTCGTATTGCGGCCCGTGTTGCCGCCGCCGAGCCATCCGCGCTCGACGACGGCGATGTTCCGCATGCCGTGTTCCTTGGCCATGTAGTAGGCGGTGGCCAGCCCGTGTCCGCCGCCGCCCACGATCACCGCGTCGTAGGCCGGCTTCGGTTCGGGCGAGCGCCACTGCTCGGGCCAGCCCAGATTGCCGGCCAGCGCCTGGCGAAGAATGGTGAGGGCCGAAAACTTCATGGACTTCCCCTTGTCTCGGGAGAGGATGCCTAGAGCCGGGCGGCAGGTCGAGAAGAAAACGGACGCTCCGGGAGTAGATTTCGGCCACGAGCGGTTCGGCCGGTGTCTCCTAGAACGGCCGCCGATCCGCGGGCAGCTCGGACGCGGTACGGTCGGCGCGCCCGCTCGTCCTGCGGAACTCGGCCGGGCTCGCCCCGAACATACGCCGAAACTCCCGGCCGAAATGGGCCCCGTCCGCGAAGCCCG
The DNA here is from genome assembly GCF_024294805.1 of Alsobacter ponti. Taxonomy (GTDB): domain Bacteria; phylum Pseudomonadota; class Alphaproteobacteria; order Rhizobiales; family Beijerinckiaceae; genus Alsobacter; species Alsobacter ponti. Next base: position 249,999 of record NZ_JANCLU010000001.1, on the reverse strand, counting down.
CCAGGACGGCGATTCGGGCGACCGACTGGGACGAGCGCTCCAGCAGCCAGCGGCCGTAGGTGAGGCGCACGCGGCGGTAGACCGCGGCGGGCGGCTGGCCGAATTCGGCGACGAACAGGCGCGAGAGCTGCCGGGGGCTCAGCCCGACCCGGGAGGCCAGCGCCTCGATGGGCAGCGGAACTTCGCGGTTCTGCTCCATCAGCGAAACCACGCGCCGCACGGTCGGCGAGCCCGATTTGGGCATGAAGGTCGGCGAGGGCTGGGGCGCGTCGTCCGGCCGCGTGCTCTCGAAAAGGAGGATGCTGAGGCTCTTGCGAGCGGCCGACGCGCCGACATGCCGGTCCACCAGGGTCGCGGCGAGGTCCGCGACACCCGCCCCGCCGGAACTGGTGATGCGGTCGCCGCTGATCAGGAAGAGCCGGTCGGACACCGGTTCGACGTCGCCGAACTCCTGGAGCATGTCGTGGTGGTGATACCAGCTGACGCAGCATTTGTGCCCGGAGAGCAGGCCCGCGCGGGCCAGCACGAACGTCCCGGTGCACACGCCGATCAGCGGAACGCCCGCCGACGCGCAGCGCTTGAGGTAGGCTTCGGTCTCGGCGTCGACCTGCTGGCCCCGGTGTAGGACCCCGCCGATAACGGCGATGTAGTCGAACTCCGACGGGTCCAGCAGGCCGGCGTCCGGCCGGACCTCGAGGCCGCAGCTCGCCCGCAGGAATGGCGCGCCGGAGCTCATCACCGTCCAGTCGCATTGGATGCGCCGCGACAGGTCCCCCTCGTCGGCTGCCAGCCGCAACGTGTCGAGAAACAGTGAGAGCGCGCTCAGCGTGAAGTTGTTGGCGAGGATGAAGCCGACGCGCAGGCGCGGCCGCTGGCGGCCTGTCGCGGCGTCCGGCTTCACTGTCCGTGTTCGCATCCCCCGCCCCGGTCCATCTGCGCCATCGGCGAGCGGGACAATACATCGCTTTGGAACGCCGCGCAGGGCCGCCGGACGGACTGCGAACCTGGGCTGGATCGGCTCAGGACGAACGGGTGCGCAGCCGGCCCTCGTAGTCGCGCTTGCCGAGCGGCACGCCGTGCGAGCGCAGGAGGTTGTAGGCGGTGACGGCGTGGAAATGGAAGTTCGGCAGGGAGAACGAGAGAATGAAGGTCTCCGCCGTGAAGGCGAGCCGTCGCGGGCCGATCTGGAGGTCCAGGCGCTTGCCCGCGCAGGCGGCGATCTCTTCGGGGACGAACGCCTCCAGCGCCGTCTCCGCCTTGCCGACCATCGCCCGCAGGTCGGCGAAGGGAACCGGCCCGACCAGGGCGGGAGGGGTGAACGCGCCCGTCCTGAGAGCCTCGACGCCCCACACGGCATGATGCGTCGCCGCCTCGACCTGGAAGTGGAACGGCGCCATGTCGTCGAACAAACGGGTATGCACGAACGCGTCGGGGTCGACGCCTGCGCCTGCAAAGTGGGCGGCCGCGCGGCCGAGAAAACCTCCCAGCGCTCTGACGGTCTGCAGGAAGGTCGGCACGCTGAGGTCGTAGAGGGACGCCATCTCGTTTCTCCAACGCCGCCGCGCGTGACCGCGCTTGCCGGCCGCCTGAGGACGATGGCGCGCGAAGCTCAGTTCGTGTGAATCGTCGTCGACGGCTGGGAAGCGTACCACTCGGACGCGAGCTGGATCTCCTCCGGCGTCATGCGCCGCGCGATGTTGCGCATCTGCTGGCTGATGTCGTTGCGCCGCTCGCCGGAGGCGAAGGCGAACAGCTGCGCCTTCACGTAGGCGGCCGGCTGGCCCTCAAGCCAGGGGCTGCCCGTCTTGTTGTCGAGCGCGCCGTGGCACGACCCGCACGGGGCGATGCCGCGCATGGGCGCGCCGTTGATAACGATGCGCGGCGCGGGCTTCTCCTGCACCGGATGGTAGCCCGGCAGTCGCGGCAGGAACGCGTAATACGACGCGAGGTCCTGCATGTCGCGCTCGGAGAGGTCCTTCGCGAACGGGGTCATCACGGCGTTGACGCGCGCGCCGGTCTTGAAGTCCATCAGCTGCTTGTAGATCGCCGCCGCGTATTGACCGGCGAGGTTGGGCGAATCCGCGCGGCTGACGCCGGTGGGCCCGTGGCAGATGGCGCATTGCTGCGCCAGCGTCGCGCCTCGCCCGATGGCGTCGGGAGCCGGCGTGGCGGGAAGCGCCGAGGTCACCACGACCTTGGTGAGCCTTGCGTCGGGCTCCGCCGGGGCTTGCGCCGAGGGCGTGCGCACCACACCGGCGGCGCTGCAGATCGCGTCCCAGAGGCCGGCGACCTTCAGGTCCGGCTGCGCGTAGGGCAGCAGCACGAAGCCGCCCAGCGCGGTCGCCACGAAGATGCCGGCGGTGACGCCGACGGCGCGCCGGAACCAGGCGTTGCGGGGCGAAAGGACGCTGTCCTCGCTCATGGGTCCGCTCCCACGTAGACGGCCGGCACCGAGGTGTCCTGCCGCAGCGCGAGCTGCGCGATGGGGAAGCCGTAGTTCGTCACCGTCAGGCCTACCATCAGCGCGATCCACAGCGCGTAGCTGTTGAGCGCCGGCGTCAGCACCGGCGGATGCAACGCGGCGGCGAAGCGGTACGCGCCGGCGTCCTCCCGCGGGGCCCGCTGCGCCCGCAGGAGCACGAGGATGAACAGCAGGCCTGAGGCGAGCAGGATGAAGCCTCCGACGGCGGACAGCGCGACCGAGAGGGCCTGCGGCGCGATGGCGGGATCGGCGTAGTCGTAATACGCCATTCGCCGTGGCATCCCGAGAATGCCGACCCAGTGCCACGGGAAGGTCGTCACGATCATGCCGACGAACCACAGCCACAGCTGCACGCGCATCAAGCGCAGGTCGCGCATCGCGCGGCCCGTCAGATGCGGCCACAGGTCGTAGGCGATGGCGAAGTACATGATGACGATCGCGCCGCCGAAGATCAGGTGGAAGTGCCCGGTGATCCACTGCGTGTTGTGGATCGAGGAATCGAGCTGGTAGCTCATGTTGACGAGGCCTCCGGCGCCGCCGAAGCCGAGCATCACGAACGAGAACGCCACCGCCATCATGATCGGGTTCGACCACGGCAGCGCGCCGATCCAGCCGAACGGCCCGCGCCCGCCGCGCATGCGGGCGGCGATCTCGACCGACGCGCAGATGGTGAAGACGGTGAGCAGCGTCGGCAGCGCCACAAGCGCCGTGAAGGCCGAGTGGATGAACTTGAAGCCCGCGCCGACCTGCGGGTCGGCGAAGGTGTGGTGCATGCCGATCGGCATCGCCACGACCAGGAACAGGATGAACGAGATCCGCGCCATCGTGTCGCTGTAGATCTTGCCGCCGATGGCCCGGGGCACGATCGTGTAGTAGGCGATGTAGGTGGGCATCAGCCAGAAATAGACGATGGCGTGCAGCGTCCACGAGAAGAAGACGCGCGACAGCCCGGCGTCGATGGTCGAGCGCAGGCCGAAGGCGACCGGCAGGATCTGCAGCAGCAATTCCAGCGCCGCGCCCACCGCGGTCCACGCCCAGAGATATGAGCCCGCGACATTGGCGAACATCGGCAGCGGCACGGCGACGCCGGGATTGTCCCGCTTCCAGACGCGCAGGTTGATCGACATGAGGGCGACCCAGATCCAGGAGCCCACCACGACGAGCACGATGCCGAGATAATAGAAGGGGTTGCCGATCAGCGGCGGGTAGAAGGTGTAGAGCACCGAGGCGCGGCCGAGCGCCACGGGGATCATCGCCATCACCGCGCCGACCGCGATCAGCCAGAAGCCCGCCCAGGCCCACCGCCTTCCGACCAGCGGCCGGCCGAGCGAGACCTCGCTGATGGCGTAGCCGAAGCCCATCGCCACCAGCGTGGGGAAGACGTAGCCCATGACCGTGCCGTGGGCGGTCAGCGACCGGTAGTACCACTCGGGATTGCTGATCCAGGTGTGCAGGGGGCTGCGCACGAACATCTGCCACGCGCCCAGCACCAGCGCGAAGCCGAACACGGCGAACGCCAGCCAGAAATGCGCGAGGATCAGCCTCCGGCTAGTCAACACAGGCGACCCTCCTGTTGCCGGCGCTCATCCGCAGGAACTCGTCGCGGGTGACGACCTTCACCTTGGCCCACATGCCCTCGTGCCCGACGCCGCAGAACTCCTGGCAGGGCATCAGGTGGTCGCCGGTCCGGCTGAACCGCGCCGGGATCTGCGAGACGTAGCCCGGCACGAGCATGGTGTTGACGTTGGTGCCCTGGATGAGGAAGCCGTGCACGACGTCCGGGCTCGTTGCGCGGAACAGCACGGGCGTGTCGACGGGCACGACCATGCACTGCGGCGTGAAGCTGTATTGCTGGCCGACCGCGCGCACCGTCACCGAGCCGTCCGGCTCCGCCGCGCTTCCGAGATTGGCCTCGGTGAACTCGCCGGAAAGGTGGATGGTCTGCGGCTCGACGGTCTCGACCCGGGCCTGCGGCATGGTCGCCTTGTGAATGCCGGCGAACGCCGCCGCGCCGGCGAGCACGACGATGATGGCGATCGACAGCGTCGCCCAGCGCCGCTCCACGCGCTCGGCGACCCGCGCCGCGTCGATGTCGTGGTCTTCGACCGTCATGTCGCACTCAACTCCGGGGCAGGAACACGAACAGGTAGAAGGCGAGCCAGCAGGCCAGCACGATCACGGTGGCGACGCCCGCGAGCGCGATGGCGCCCTTGGGGCCCGCGCGCACGATGGCGCCGATCTCGCGGTCGTCGGCGTCGTCGCGGTCGCGCAGCGGCGGCGAGTTCAGCATGGCGTCAATCCAGTGGCGCGGAGCGAAGCTGGTTGGCCTCGGCGGCGGCCACGGCCGCGCCGCGGTTGCCCCACGAGGTCCGGATATAGGTGACCACCGCCGCGACCTCGTTGTCCGACAGCGTCTGCGCGAAGGGCGGCATGCCGTAGGGGCGCGGGTTGCCCGCCGTGCCCGGCGGGTAACCGCCGTTCAGCACCATGCGGATCGCGTTGACCGCCGACGACATCTGGATCGACTGGTTGTCGGCGAGCGGCGGATAATGCGGCGGCTTGCCCTGCCCCTGCGCGCCGTGGCAGGCGGCGCAGTGCTGGTCGTAGACCGTCTTGCCCAGCGACAGCAGCAGGCTGCTCTCGCTACCCGGCACGCTCGAGACGGCGGGCGGCGGCGTCTCCTGGCCGAGGCTCTTGAGGTAGACGGCCATCGCCCTCGTATCCTCGGCGGTGAGGTATTGCAGGCTGTTGTAGGTCACCTCCGCCATCGGCCCGTACACCGCGCCCCGCTTCGAGACGCCGGTGCGCAGCAGGTCGGAGATCTCCTCGATGGTCCAGTCGCCGACGCCGGCCTCGCGGTTGGAGGTCAGCGAGGGCGCGTACCAGTTCTGCATCGGGATGAGGCCGCCCTGGAACGCCTGCGACTCCGTGTTGCCGCCGAGCGCGTTGATCGGCGTGTGGCACATGCCGCAATGGCCGAGTCCCTCGACAAGATAGGCGCCGCGGTTCCATTCGGCCGACTGGCTGGGGTCCGGCTTGAATTCGCCCTCGCGGAAGAACAGCGTGCGCCAGCCCAGGATCAGCTGACGGTTGTTGTAGGGAAATTTCAGGTCGTGCGGGCGGTTCGGCTGCCGGATGGCTGGCACCGACATCAGGAAGGCGTAGATCGCGTCGCTGTCGGCCCGCGTCACCTTGGTGTAGGAGCCGAACGGCATGGCCGGGTAGAGAAGGCCGCCGTCCGGCGACCGGCCGGTGTGCATCATCTGGTAGAACTGGTCGGCGGTCCATCGCCCGATGCCGGTCTCCGGATCGGGCGTGATGTTCGAGGTGAACAGCGTGCCGAACGGCGTCGGCATGGGCCGGCCGCCCGCGAAGGTGCGGCCCTCGGGGGCGGTGTGGCAGGCGATGCAGTCGCCGGCGCGGGCGAGGTACTCGCCCTTCGCCAGAATGGCGGCGTCGGGCTTCGGGGCGCCGTTGGTCTGCGCGCCGGCGACGCCGGCGAGGAGTGTCGCGGCGATTACACCGGCGACGCGCAGCGCGAGGTGGCGGAGGCCTGTCATTGCGGCTGGCTCCCGCAGGCGAACGGCAGCGCGTAGGTGCCCTGGGGAACGGACCGCCGCTCCGCCGGCGCGGGACGCGACGACAGCCACGCGGCGATGGCGGTCACGTCGGCCTCGGTGAGGTGGCCGGCCACGACCTGCATGCAGTCGGGCGAAAGAGCCGTGCGCGTGCCGTAGCGCCACGCGCCGAGCTGGGCGCTGATGTAGTTGGGGCGCAATCCCAGCAGGCCGGGAATCCCCGGCTCCATGCCGGTCAGATTGGGGCCGTGGCAGCTCGTGCAGGCCGGGATGCTGCGCGTGGCATCGCCCTGCGTGACCAGCGTGCGCCCGGCGTTCAGGGCGTCCTCCGCGACGGCCGGAACGGAAGGCGGCGGCAGCGGCGGATTGAGGCTGGCGAAGTAGTCCGCCATTTCCTTCAGGTACTCGGGCGGCAGGAACGCCAGCAGGTAGTTCATCGGCGGGTAGCGCCGCCGGCCGTTCCGGAAGGCGATGAGCTGGTTGTAGAGATAGCCGGAAGGCTTGCCCGCCAGCCGGGGGAAATAGGGGTCGCGCGTGCCCTCGCCCTGCGCGCCATGGCACGGGGCGCAGGCCAGGACGCGTTCGGCCATCGTATCGGGCGGGCTCTCGGGAGATTGGGCGCGCGCCGGAAGAACGCTCGCCATGGCCAGCAGGGCCAGCGCGGCCACATCGCGGGTTTTCAGCTCGCCCTCCTCCGGCTGCGACGCTGTGACGCGAACGTGATCGCACCGGGGTTGGTTCCCCGTCCGAAGCCCGTGAATTGAGATCGAAGGCAGGCCGCCCCGCGCGACCAATGTCAGCGGGGACAGGGCCCGAACCCGTGGCCGCGCGACTCCACGAGACGGCGCTGAGCGACTGCCGGCTCGTCCTGATACGTTCGCGCCCTGCGGGCGAGGCGGCTAGGAGAAAATGCGCTTTAGCAGCTTGGAGAAGCTGTTGCGGCGCTTCTTGCGCTCGAGTTCCTCGGCGTCCGTCACCCAGGCCGTCTGGACCACGCGCCGCTCGCCCGTAAAGGGTTTGTGGCCGTGCCACGAATTCTCGCCGCGAAGGAAGCCGAACACGGTTCCCATGGTGGGCGGAACCTCGCAGGCGTAGGGCTCGAAATGCGTGCCGTCATAGAGCACGCGCAAGCGCCCGTCCTCCGAAGCGTCCCACGAGTCGTTCATGTAGACGAGCAACGTCATCACCTTGCTCGGCCCGTCGGTGTGGATGCGGCCGTCATTGCCCTGCGAGAGCCGGCGCACGGTCGTCAGCCGCGGAAAGCGGTGCAGGTCCATGCCGAAGCGCTTCGACAGCACTTCGGTGAGGTCCGGGCTTTCCATTTCGTCGATGAGTTGCTTGAAGCTGCCGGCCAGTTCGATGTCGTCGACGGTGAGGTATCCGGCCTTCTTGATCGGCGGATAGTCGCGCCGGAGATCGTCGATCTTGTCCTCGCGGATGAAGCCCGAGCCCAGGAAGTGTGGATAGGGCTCCTTCGAGAACTGGCTCTCCCGAATGGCGTCGGGGTTGAGGATGGACAACGTCATCGAGCGCTCCGATTCTTTCCCCGCCCAATAAGTTAGCAACTCATAGGATTAAGGCCGGAGCTTCTCAAGAACGCAACGTCATTTACCCATTTACCGATTGGTAAATGGGCGCCGAGCGCGCGCCAACGGCGCGGGCGCTACGGCCGCACGCATCTGCAAGATGCGCTCCTACGGATCGTCGACGGTGACCCGCGAGGTCGTGATCTGGTCGTCCTTGCGTTCGGCGGTCAAGGATACGACGCGGCCCGGCAGGAGGTCGGCGACCGCGCCTTGGGCGAAGACGAAGATCTTGCTTTCCGGCGTGATCGCGATGGACTTTTCCCCGCCCTTGTAGGTCAGGCGCATCGCCTTTCCGTCCACGGAGTCGACGGTCTCCGCGATCGTCGCGTTGGTCATCGTGCCCTCGGGGAACACATCGAAGGGCCGGTGCCCCTCCCCGACGCCACGCTGGCTGGCCGGGAAGATGAAGATCTCGACCGCCTTCAGCGTGTCCCCCGAACCGGGCACCGCCGCGACGCCCACGAAGTCCTGCGGATGGATGGCGTCGATGCCGACGCGCACGCGACGCCCGACGGTCACGCCGGGGGCAAGCTGGAGCGTGACGTCTCCGCCGTCCCGGGAGCGAACGATGAGGGTCGTCGGGTCGGCGCTCACGATCACGCCGCGCAGCCGGGCGGATTGCGCGTTGGCGGCCGTCGCCGCGAGCATCAGGAGTCCGGCGAGGACGAGCGTCTTGCGGGCGAAACGGTGCGGCGTCATGGGCTTGCTCCGAAGGATGCCGCCGCATCCTCGTCCCGCGCGGCCCGCTCGGCCAGCCCCCCGCACGAAGCTGTGATCGAAAGGCGCGTCAGTAGGCCGGCCCCGCGTCGCTGACGGCGCGCAATGCCGCCTCGGGCGACACCAGCGCCAGCGCGTCGGCCAGTTCGGACACGTCCTCCGGCAGGCGACTGGTGGCCACGCGGACGAAGTCGCCGGGGTGCGCCAGGAACTTGCTCCCGGGCTCCACCGCAAAGCGCCGCGCCGCCAGGGTCAGAACGGCGAACTGCTCCGAAGCGACGGGCAGCCAGAGCGAGAGGCCGTCCTCGTCGGCCGGCGACATGCCGCGCTCCCTCAACGCCGCGATCAGGCGCCGCCGACGAACCGCGTAGGTGCTCCGCGCGCGTTCGACCAGGTCTTCCGTCTCCCGGTCCTCGATAAGCCAGGCCGTCGCCGCCTGCAGGAGACGGCTTGTCCAGCCCGCGCCGAAGCTTCGATAGGCCTGGATGCGCTCGACGATCGGCCGCGGCCCGGACAGCACCGCGACGCGCAGGTCCGGGCCGAGCGATTTCGAATAGGAGCGGATATGGACCGTCCTGTCGGGCAGCACCGAACCGAGGCTGGCGGCGGGGCGGGAGGAGATGTCGCCGATGCCGTCGTCCTCGATGACGAGAGTGTCGTGGCCGCGCAGCAGGACCGCCAGTTCATGCCAGCGGGACGGACTGACGCCGCAGCCTGTCGCGGAGTGCGTCCGCGGCTGGAACAGGAACACGCTGGGCTTGCGCGCCAGCGCGGCCGCCAGCGCGTCGGGCCGGGGCCCCTCGGCGTCGCAGGCCACCGGCGCGATCTGCGCCCGCGAATGTTCGGCGATGTCCAGCAGGCGCAGCGCCGTGGGATCCTCGATGGCCAACGTCGCGCCCGGCATCACCAGCGCCTGGATCGCCGCGTGCACGGCCTCGTAGCCGCCATTGGTGGCCAGGAACGCCTCCGGCCGGTAGGGCCAGCGCGCCTGGACGGCCGCCTCCAGAGCCGGGACGATGGGCGCGCGGGCGTAGCTGTTGAGATCGTCGACGGCACTGGCGCGGGCCATCGCCTCGCCGAGCGGCGGCAGGAGCGCGGGGTCGGGCACGGCCAGGGTCAGGTCGAGCACGCCGTGGCCCGAACGGTTCATTTCGGCGAAGCGCAGCGGGCGCGGCGTCGGCTTGTCCCCGCTCACCCACATGCCGGTGCGCCCGCGCCCGCTGACGACGCGGTACTGCCGCAGCTCGCGCCAGGCGGTCGAGACCGTGGCGGGGCTGACCCCCAACGCGTGCGCGAGGTCGCGCACCGGGGGCAGGCGCGTCCCCACCGGCACGGCGCCCGAGCGGATCAGCGCGCTCATGCCGATGGCGATGCCGCGCATCGTGCGGTCCCGCAGCCTCGACGCGAACCATGCCGCATCCAGAGAGTCGTTTTGTTCAGTAACATCATTCATGTTGCGCATTGTAAAATGAACATTACGCTTCATGCCAGCACATTGGTTCTGGGCATGAGGATGACCGCCGCATGAAGATCCGCCTCGCGGTCCGCGACTGGGATTTCCTGACGCCGCTGCTGCTCGGCGACGTGCGGGCGGAAGGGTTCGATCTCGAACTCGACCGCGTCGCCGCGCTCCCGGACGATCTGCCCAACGATCCGCGTTACGACGGCTCGGAGATGTCGCTCAGCCGTTACAGCCTCGGCAAGGCGCGCGGCGAAAGCGCCATCGTCGGCTATCCCCATTTCCTGATGCGGGCGTTCCGCCATCGCTGCATCATCACCCGCCGCAACGGCGAGCTCACGACCATCGCGGACCTCCGGGGCAAGACGATCGGCCTCGCCGGCTGGCAGGACTCCGGCAACACCTGGACGCGCGCCATCCTGCGCCGGGAAGGCATCGGCATCGAGGACGCGCAATGGCGCATCAGCCGCCTGCTGCCCAGCCACCCCATCGTCGACCGGCTGGGCGGATATGGCCGTCCCGGGCTGGTCGAAACCATCGCCGACGACACGCCGCTGCTGCCGCTGCTGGAAGCCGGCCGGCTCGACGCGGTGTTCATGCCCTTCATGCCGCCGGGCTTCTTCGGCGAGGCGAGCCCGTTCCGGCAGCTCCTGCCGGACTTCCGCCAGCAGGAGGTCGCCTACTTCAACGACGTCGGGTACGTGCCCGGCATCCACCTGCTGGGGTTGAAGGCGAGCTTCGTCGAGGCGAACCCCGGCGCGGCCGAGGCCGCCGCGGCGGCGCTCGACAAGTCCTGGGCCGTCTGGGCTGAAAAGCGGCTGCGCTACGCGGACACGACGCCCTGGTTGCTGGACGAGTTGCGCCAGGTGGCCCACGATCTCCCCGAGGACTGGGCGCAGAACGGCTACCGCGCCAACCTGCGCATGCTGGGCGACTTCTGCACGGAATTGACCGCCCAGGGCCTCACGGGAGCCAGGCTGACGCCGCAAGAGTTGTTTCCCCAGTTCGCGCAGGAGGCGCAACAATGACCGGAATTCCTGGCAAGGGCGCCGTCAAGGTCGCGCTCGGGCAGTTCGCCGTCGCCAAGGTCTGGCAGGAGAACGCCGAGACCTGCGTCGACCTGATCCGCCGCGCCATCGCGGAGCGCGCCAGCCTGCTCGTCTTACCCGAGGGCATCCTGGCGCGCGACATCGCCGACCCCGACATCGTGCTCAAGTCGGCGCAGCCGCTGGACGGGCCGTTCGTCACCCGCCTCGCCGAGGCGACCCGCGGGTCCGACATCACCGTGATGCTGACCATTCACACGCCGAACGGCGCGGGGCGGGTCCACAACGTGCTGATCGCGCTGCGCGACGGCGAGATCGTCGCGGCCTACCGCAAGCTGCACCTTTACGACGCCTTCTCCGCGAAGGAGTCCACCAACGTCCAGCCGGGCGACGACGTGCCGCCGCTGGTCGAGGTGGCCGGTCTCAAGGTCGGCCTGATGACCTGCTACGACGTGCGTTTCCCGGAGCTCGCGCGCCGGCTGGCGCATGACGGCGCCGACGTGCTCGTGCTTCCCGCCGCCTGGGTCAAGGGCCCGCTGAAGGAGCACCACTGGACCGTCCTGGTGACGGCCCGCGCCCTGGAGAACACCGCCTACGTCGTCGCCGTCGGCGAATGCGGCGAGCGGAACATCGGACATTCGATGGTCGTCGACCCGCTCGGCGTGGTCACGGCCAGCGCCGGCGAGGCGCCGGCCCTCGTCTTCGCCGAAATCGACCCGGCGCGCATCGCGCATGCCCGCGCGGTGCTGCCCGCCCTCGCCAACCGGCGGTTCGCGCGGCCGGAGCTGGCGAACCGGGACGCCAACCAGCTGCCCGACGCGGCAGAGTAAAGGAGAAGCTCAATCATGTTGCGCATGTCGACGAACCTCGCCGCCTCCGCCCTGACCCTGGCGATTGCGCTGGCGGCCGCGCCCGCGCTGGCGCAGCAGCCCCAGGCCAAGATCCCCACGCAGAAAGTGGACGAGGCGCTGCGCGCCCGCCTGCCGGAGGCCATCCGCAAGGCCGGGGCGATGACGGCGGTGAATTCCGGCTCGTTCCCGCCCTACGAAATCGTCTCCGACACCCGCACCATGACCGGCGCGAGCGCCGATCTGTCGGACGCCCTCGGTGAACTGCTGGGCGTGAAGATCAACCACGAGACGGTCAACGGCCTGGCCGGCATCCTGGCCGGCATCAAGTCCGGGCGCTACCAGCTCGCCATCGGACCGATCGGCGACTTCCCGGACCGCCAGCAGGCCAACGATTTCGTCGACTTCGTGAAGGAATACGTGGTCTTCGCGGTGGCGAAGGGCAATCCGAAGAAGATCAACGAGCTCAGCGACGCCTGCGGCACGAAGGTCGCCGTGATGGCCGCGGGCTCCGCCGAGCGCGTCATCAAGGCGCAGGCCGAGCGCTGCGAGAAGGAAGGCAAGCCGAAGCTCGAGGTGCAGTCCTATCCCGACCAGCCGACCTCGATCCTCTCCGTCCGCTCCGGGCGCGCCGACGCGTTCTTCTCCTCACAGGCCCCGCTGACCTATTTCGTGCAGCAGGCGGACGGCCAGCTCGAGCTGGCCGCCACGGGCAAGGCCAACGGCTTCGACGACCTCTACCAGGGCAGCGTCGTGCCGAAGGACTCCGAGCTCGGGAAGGTCGTGCTCGACGGCTACAAGAAGCTCTTCGAAAACGGCGCCTACGCCGCGATCATGAAGAAGTGGGGACTGGAAGGGAACATGATCCCCGCCCCCGGCCTGAACCTCGCCAAGCCGAAGTCATGAGCGCGGCCGTCCAGCCCGTCCTCGCCGACGCCCGCGACGTGTCGCGGGCGCACCGGCCGTTCCCGATCGGCCGCATCGCGCTGTGGGCGATCGTGGTCGGGGTGTTCGCGCAGGCGTTCTGGGCGATAGCCCACAACAAGAACTTCGAGTGGCATGTCGTGGCCCAGTGGTTCACGGCCGACTCGATCCTGCGCGGGCTGGGCGTGACTTTGGGCCTGACCGTGGTGTCGATGGTGATCGGCACCGCGATCGGCCTGCTGTTGGCGATGGGGCGCCTGTCGGAGGATCCCCTGCTGCGCTCGCTCTCGGCGCTGTACATCTGGTTCTTCCGGGGCACGCCGCTGCTGGTGCAGCTGCTGTTCTGGTACAACATGTCGACGCTGTTCCCGACGATCTCGATCGGCATTCCGTTCGGCCCCACCTTCGCGTCCTGGCCGACCAACGATGTCATCACGCCGCTCACCGCCGCCATCGCCGGCCTGTCGCTGAACGAAGCCGCCTACATGGCCGAGATCATTCGTGGCGGCCTTCTCTCGGTCGACCGCGGCCAGTACGAGACGGCCGACGCCTTCGGCATGACGCGGTGGCGGGCGCTGCGCCGCATCATCATCCCGCAGGCCATGCGCTCCATCGTGCCCCCGTCCGGCAACCAGCTCATCTCGATGATCAAGGCGACCTCGCTGGTCAGCGTCATCGCCATGGGCGACCTGCTCTATTCAGCCCAGGCTGTCTACAACCGCACCTTCGAGGTGATCCCGCTGCTGATGGTCGCGGTGCTCTGGTATCTGCTGGTGACGTCCATCCTCAATGTCGGGCAGAGCGCCATCGAGCGCTATTACGCCAGGGGCGAGCGCGGCGCCGCCTCCCGGACCCCGGCGCCGACCGTGGCGGGAGAGACGCTATGACGATGACCGGCCTGTCGCGCGCCAGCCTGGCGCCGGACACCGTCGCCGCCCCGCTGGTGCGCGCGCGTAACGTCCACAAATCGTTCGGCGCCAACGAGGTGCTGAAGGGCATCGACCTCGACGTCGGCCAGGGCGAAGTGGTGGTGATCCTGGGGCCGTCCGGCTCCGGCAAGTCCACTTTCCTGCGCTGCATCAATCAGCTCGAGAAGATGGACCGGGGATCGATCGAAGTCGCCGGCGAGCAGATCGGCTATGAGCTGCGCGACGGACGCCTGCTCGCCCTGTCGCCGCGCGCCGTGGCGCGCCAGCGCCGCCGCATTGGCATGGTGTTCCAGCAGTTCAATCTCTATCCGCACATGACCGTGCTGCAGAACGTGGTGGAGGCCCCCATCGGCATTCACGGCGTTCCGCGCGCCGAGGCCGAAGCCTACGCGATGGAGTTGCTCGTCAAGGTCGGATTGCCGGAGAAGGCGCACGCCTATCCGCGCCAGCTCTCCGGCGGCCAACAGCAGCGCGTCGCCATCGCCCGCGCGCTGGCCATCAAGCCCCGGCTGATCCTGTTCGACGAGCCTACCTCGGCGCTCGACCCGGAGCTGGTGGGCGAAGTGCTGGAAACCATGCGCGGCCTCGCCGACCAGGGCCTGACGATGATCGTCGTGACCCACGAGATTGGCTTCGCGCGCGAGGCGGCGGACCGCGTCGTGTTCATGGACGGCGGGGTCGTCGTCGAGCAGGGCCGACCCGAGGACGTGCTCGTCAATCCGCGCCAGCCCCGGACCCGCGCCTTCCTCGCCCGGGTGATTTGAGCGACCGCGAGGCCGGGCCCGCGGATCCGCCTGCGCTCAGCCGAGGGCGGCGAGGGCGACCGCGATGCGCGCGGCGAGATTGGCGTTGTTCTTCACGAGCGCAATGTTGGCCTTGAGGCTCTCGCCCGCCGTCAACTCGTTGATGCGCTGGAGCAGGAACGGGGTCAGCGCCTTGCCGGCGACGCCGAGGCGTTCCGCTTCCCGCACGGCCGATGCGATGGTCGCCTCGATGGCGGCGGCGTCCAGAGCGTCCTCGGCCGGGATCGGATTGGCGATCAACAGGCCCGTCCCCGCCCCTGTCGCCCGGTGCAGCGCGACCGCGCGCGCGATCTGTTCCGGCGTGTCGAGGCGCTGTCCGGCCTTCTGGCCGCTGCCGCGCGTGTAGAAGGCCGGGAACTCGTCGACGCCGAAGGCGATCACCGGTACGCGCTGCGTCTCCAGCACTTCCAGCGTCTTCGGAATGTCGAGGATGGCCTTGACGCCCGCGCAGACGACGGCGGTGGGCGTGCGGCCGAGTTCCGTCAGATCCGCCGACACGTCGAAGGTCTGTTCCGCGCCGCGATGCACGCCGCCCACGCCGCCCGTGGCGAAGACCTTGATGCCGGCCCGCTCGGCCAGCAGCATCGTCGCGGAAACGGTCGTGCCGGCGGACTCGCCGCGCACGATCATCGTGGCGATATCGCGGGACGACGCCTTGCCGGCGGAGCGGTCGGCCGCCAGCGCCTCCAGTTCCCACTCGCCGAGGCCCACCGTCGGCACGCCATGGATCAGCGCGATGGTGGCCGGCGTCGCGCCCCGGGCTCGCACCACGGCTTCCACCGCGCGGGCCATCTCCAGGTTCTGCGGGGCCGGCAGGCCGTGCGTGATGATGGTGGATTCGAGCGCGACGACGGGCCGGCCGTCGGCCAGCGCCGAGGCGACCTCGTGGCCGACGGTGAAGGGGAATGCGGTCATGATCTCAGTTTCCGGCGGGTTGGGGGACGCGGTCCAGTGAGGCGGCGAGCAGAACCGGCGACAGGTCCGGCAGGACGGTGGACCGGCTCTCCGTCGTCAACGCCGCCAGCACCGCGCCTGCGCGAACGGCGTCGACGAGCGTCTCGCCCGCCAGCAGCCGGGTGAGCGTGGCCGCGACGAGGGCGTCGCCCGCGCCTGTCACGTCGACGGGGCTCGCGGGCGCGCTCGGGACTTCGGCGACGTCCTGCCCGGCGGCGACACAGGCGCCGGCGCTGCCGCGCGTCAGCACCACCGCCTCCGCGCCACGCTTCACGAGCGCCGAAGCGGCGGCGCGGGCACGCGGCGACCCGCCGAGCAGGGCGCGCGCCTCGTCGAGATTGACGAACAGCAGGTCGATGCCGCGCAGGTCTTGCGGCAGCCGGCGCGCTTTGGGGGCCGAGACCGCGTTGACGGCCAGCTTGAAGCGGGCCGCGTGCTTGCGCGCGATCACCGCCGCGATGACGTCGCCCGGCAGGTTGCAGTCCAGGAAGACCCAGGCCGACGCGGCGATCCGGGGCCACGCCCGGTCGATGTCGGCGACGCTGAACAGGTCGAACACGCCCATGTCGGCGACGCCGACGACGAGGTCGCTGTCGGGGCCGAGAACGGCGACATATTCAGCCGTCCGCTGCCCGCGTGCCGTGACGACGCCCGAGCCGTCGACGCCGACGCCGCGCAGGTGCTCCAGCAGGTCGCGGCCGGCCTCGTCGTCGCCGATGATCGACACCAGCGAGGCGGCGACGCCGAGCCGGGCCAGGTTCTCCGCCACGTTGCGCGCCACGCCGCCGAACGCGCGGCAGCCCGAAACCGGGTTCGACGTGCGCGGCTCGATCGGCACGGCAGAAGCGTATTTCCGGTCGAGCACCGCGCCGCCGATGCAGGTGACGCGCCCGGCCTCCGGCAGCACGTAGCCGCGCCCGAGGATGCGCCCCTTCTGGATGAGCGAGACGATGTGGGCCGCCACGGTGGAGCGCGCCAGCCCCAGCGCCGTCGCGATCTCCTGCTGGCCGGCGAAGGGATTGGCCGCGATGGCGTCGAGCACCGCCCGCTCCTGCTGACCCAGTTCAATCGAAGCCATGCCCGCGTTCTCCGTCGCGGCGATTAGATAACAAAAGACGCCTTTGTCAACAAGTGTTGGTTTCGTGCTGGACGCGTCGCGACCGCCGACGGCGGAGGTGACGCCGGGCGGCGCGGCGCATAAGATCGCGCCGCCCAACCCATCGGAACCCGACATGAGCCGCCTCGTCCTCGTCCTCAACGGTCCCAACCTCAACCTGCTGGGAAAGCGACAGCCCCACATCTACGGTCACGAGACCCTGGCGGACGTCGAGGCGGACTGCCGGCTTCTGGCCGGCGAGCTGGGCCTGGAGCTCCGCTTCCACCAGAGCAATCGCGAATACGAACTGATCGACTGGATCCACGAGGCGCGCGAAACGGCGGGCGGCATCGTCATCAATCCCGCCGCGTTCACCCACACCTCGGTGGCGATCCTCGATGCGCTGCACATGTTCGAGGGGCCGGTGATCGAGGTGCATATCTCGAACGTCCACAAGCGCGAGGCCTTCCGGCATCACTCCTACGTGTCGCTGCGCGCGGACGGGGTCATCGCCGGGCTCGGCACGATGGGATACCAGCTCGGCCTGCGCCGCGTCGCCCAGCTCCTCGACCAGGCCAAGGCGTAAGGCGTCGGAGGCGGCCTAAACGGGGGCGATCACCCGCCAGCCGTGCAGGACGCGGCGTGTCGCCACGTCGAAGCTCCAGTAATGGCCCTGGAAGGGCGAGTCGTAGCCGCGGCTGATCTCGACGCCCAGGTAGCGGCAGAGCAGCAGCGCGCCGACGCCGCCATGCGCCACGAAGGCGACGTCGCCCTCCGGCGGCGTTCGCAGCACGTCGTCCACAGCCGCCGCGACGCGCGCCTGCGCGTCGATGGCCCGCTCCCAGCCGCGCACGCTCTCGTGCGGACGCGCGAAGAACGCGTCCGCCGTCGCCTGGAATTCCGGCGGCGGCAGGTAGCCGGTGGCGCTGCGGTCGTTCTCGGCCAACCCCGGATGGACGTGCACCGGCAGGCCGAAGCGCGCGGCCAGCACGCCGCCGGCCTCGATCGCCTTCGCCTCGTCGCTGGCCCACACGGCGGCGATGTCCGTGCCGGCCATCGTCTCGGCGAAGGCGCGCATGCGATGGATGCCCTTGTCGCTCAGATGCCAGCGCGGCACCGGAACGGCCGGGTCGATGACGACTTCCGGATGGGTCACGAAATGGGCGACGGGCACGACGGCATTCTCCCGCGACGACGGCCTAGAGAAGCGAGCTCTGCTTGCGGCCCGACAGAAGGAACGCGCCGGCCACCGCCGCCACCGTCAGCACGAGCAGGATGCTCGACAGCGCCGAGGCCAGCCCGTACTCGCCGTCCAGCACCGCGAGATAGATGCGCACCGGCATCGTCACCGTGCTGCCGACATAGAGCACGAGCGAGGACGACAGCTCGTTCATCGCGGTGACGAGGCTCATCAGCGCGCCGGCCAGGATGCCCGGCCCGATCAGCGGCACGGTGACGCGCAGGAAGGCGCGCGCCGGCGAATAGCCGAGGCTGATCGCCGCCTCCTCGAGGCTCGGGCTGAGCTGCTTCAGGGCGGCCGCCGCCGAGCGCGCCGAGTAGGGCAGCCTGCGGATGAAGACGGCCATGACGATGACGAGGCCGGTGCCGGTGAGCTCCAGCGGGGGACCGTTGAACCGCGTGATGATGGCGATGCCCATCACGATGCCGGGCACGACGTAGGGCACCATCAGCATGCCGTCGAGGGCGGCCGTCGCCGGCTGCGGGCGGCGGCTGACAAGGTAGCCGATGAGCGTGCCCGCCACCACGATGGCGAACACCGAGGCGCTGGAATAGACCAGCGTGTTCCACACCGGCGTCGACACGGTCGAGATCACGCGCTCGTAGCTCTGCAGGCTCACGCCGGGCTGGAATACCGGCCCGCTCGTGCGGCGGAACGAGAAGATCACGGCGGTGATCGCGGGCAGCGCGCCTACCAGGACGATGGCGTAGGCGACGACGTGCAGCGCCACGCCGCGCCAGCCCGTCGCCTCGCGCACGAACGGCTTGCGCATCAGATTGCCGGCGTAGACGTCCCGCCGCGTCACGCGCCGCTGCAGCAGCACCAGGGCCATCGACAGGCCGATCAGCACCATGCTCAGCGCCGAGGCCATGCCGGGATTGCCGCCCATCTCGGTGCCGAACAGCATGAAGGCTTCCGTCGCCAGCACGTTGAAGTCGCGCCCGATCAGCCGTGGCGTGCCGAAGTCGGCGATGGACAGCACGAAGGTGAGCAGCGCGGCCGCCGTGATCGACGGCAGGATGAGCGGGAACGTCACCTTGAACAGGCGGCGCAGCGGCGACAGCCCCAGCCCCTCGGCGGCTTCCTCCACCGAGCGGTTCACCGCCCCCAGCGCGCCGGAGGTGATGAGGAAGACGTGGGGAAAGAACTTGAACGCGAAGACGAGGATGACGCCCGTCGCGCCGTAGATGGTGGGGATGTCGATACCGACAGAGGCGAGACCCTGCCGCACCACCCCGTTGGCGCCGAACAGCACGATCCACGCATAGGCCCCGATGAACGGCGGCGACACCAGCGCCACCACCGCCAGGATCTGGATGAGCACCCGGCCGCGAATGCGGAAGCGCGTGGTGACGAGCGCCAGCGTCACGCCCAGCACGAGCGCCCCCGCCATGCCGCCGAGCCCGGCGAGCAGCGTGTTGCCGATGGCGCGGCGATAGGAGCGCAGCGTGAAGACGTCGATGTAGTTGGTGAGCGACAGCGCCCCGGTGTCGTTGTCGCGGAAGCTCGCCATCAGCACCGACCACAGCGGCCAGATCAACAGCAGCGCGACGATGGCCCACGCGCCGACCAGCACGAGAATCCAGGGGTCGAACCCCCGGCGCGCCGTTCCGCCGCCGAAGGCCCGCGACAGCGCTCCCCCCGCGCCCTTCACGTCGCGGCCCCGAACGGCGTTGCGTCGCCCTCGGCGGTGAACAGCACCACCTTGTCGTAGGGCAGCGCGATCGCGATGGTGCGGCCCTCGACATCCAGCAATTCGCGGGTCGGGTCCGCCACCTGCGCCACGATCTCGCCGACCGGCGTGCTCAGCGTGTAGTGCGCCTCGCGCCCCAGGAAGGTGATCTTGCGCACCGCCCCTTCGAGGCGGATCGCGCCGCGCGCGTCGCCGTCGGTCGGGGCGCCCACCACCACGTTTTCCGGACGGATCGCCAGCTGGAAGCCGTCCCGCGCCGGCGCGGCGACCGGCAGCGTCAGCGGGCCGATGCGGACGCGTCCCCCGTCCGAGTCGGCGGCGACGAAGTTCATGGTGCCGACGAAGGCCGCCGCGAAGCGCCGACGGGGCGCGCGGTAGACCTCGAACGGCGTGCCCACCTGCTCCACCACGCCCCGGTCCATCACGCAGATGCGGTCGGAGATCGCCAGCGCCTCCTCCTGGTCGTGGGTGACGTAGATGGTGGTGATGCCGAGCCGCTTCTGGATGTCGCGGATGTCCTCGCGCAGGTCGACGCGCAGCTTCGCGTCGAGGTTGGACAGAGGCTCGTCCATCAGCAGCAGCTTGGGCCGGATCGCCATGGCCCGGGCGAGCCCGACGCGCTGCTGCTGGCCGCCGGAGAGCTCGGAGGGCAGGCGCTGGCCGAGGCCTTCGAGCCGCACCATGCGCAGCCCCTCGTCGACCCGGGCGCGCACGTCCGCGTCGCCCATGCGCCGGGCGCGCAGCCCGAAGGCGATGTTCTCGGCCACCGTAAGGTGCGGGAACACCGCGTAGTCCTGGAACACCATGCCGATGTCGCGCTTGTGCGCCGGCCGGGCGTCGATGCGGTCCCCGTCGACGACGATCTCGCCGGCGTCCTGCCGCTGGAAGCCGGCGATGATGCGCAGCAGGGTCGTCTTGCCGCATCCGCTCGGCCCGAGCAGCGTGAAGAACTCGCCCGACTCGACCGTCAGGTCGACGCCCTTGAGGACGCGAACGTCCCCGAAGCTCTTTTCAATGGTCCTGATGTCCAGACGCGACACGCGGGCTCTCTCTCGTCGTGCGGGGATGCACGGGGACCGCGGCCAAGCCGCTGTCACACTTTACAAATGACTGTCACAATGCACGATGCTCGCCGCGTCGGGCAAGAACATCCAAAGGGAGCGAATGATGAAAAAGGCAGTGCTGGCGGGCGTCGTTCTCGCGGCGTTCGCGACGGGGGCCCTCGCGCAGGAAAAGCGCGTCACCGTCTACACGGCCCACAACACCAGCATCGTCAACGCGCTGCAGCCGCGTTTCGAGAAGGAGACCGGCATCAAGCTCGATGTCGTCAAGGCGGGCTCGGGCGACATCATCAAGCGCGTGCGCGCCGAGGCGTCCGCGCCCAAGGCCGACGTGATCTGGAGCATCGGCGGCGAGTCGCTGGAGGACAACAAGGACCTTTTGGCGACCTACCAGCCGAAGGAAGCCGCCGTCCTCAACCCGGCCTACAAGGTGAGCCCCGAGTGGCTGCCCTACACGGGCATCCTGGCCGTATTCGCGGTCAACACCAAGCAGCTCAAGCCGGCCGACTACCCGAAGACCTGGAAGGACCTCGCCGACCCGAAGTGGAAGGGCAAGATCTCCTCCGCGCGGGCCGATTCGTCGGGCTCGTCGTTCCAGCAGCTGGCGACCGTGCTGCTCGGCTACGGCGACAAGGGCTGGGACGTCTACAAGGGCATCCTGGCCAATTTCGCCCTGTCGGACAGCTCCGGCGCGGTGGTGCGCTTCGTCAACGATGGCGAGGCGCTGGTCGGCATCACGCTCGAGGACAACGCGCTCGAATACGTGCGCAACGGCGGCAACGTGGCGATCGTCTATCCCGAGGACGGCACCTCGACCGTGGCCGACGGCATCGCGCTGGTGAAGGGCGGGCCGAACCCGGATAACGGCAAGGCCTTCATCGACTGGCTGCTCTCGAAGCCCGTGCAGGAGATCCTGGTCGCCGAGATCGGACGCCGCTCCGTGCGCACGGACGTCAACGCCACCGGCCTCAAGCCGATGAACGAGATCAAGCTGATCAACTACGACATGAAGACGGTGGCGCAGAACCGCACGGCCTGGCTCAACGCCTGGAAGAAGGCGCTGGCGGACCGCTGAGGTCCATCATGCTCCTGGAAGCCTTCACCCAGGCCAAGGACCCTCGGGCGCCTCAGGCCAACGAGGATCGTTTCGTCGTGCTGCCCGGGCGCGCCTACGCCGTCATCGACGGCGCTACGGCGCGCACCGGCGCGCGCTATGACGGCATGCTCTCGGGCCAGTACGCCGCGGCCACGGTGGAGGCGGCGCTGGAGCGCATCCTGAGCGCGCCGGGCGCGCCGCTCGACGACGGCATGGCCGTCGTGCGCGCCCTGACGCGGGCCCTGCGCGAGGGCTACGAACGCCACGGCATGGCCGAGCGCGCCCGACACGAGCGGCACAACCGCTTCTCGGCGACGCTCGCCCTCGTCACGCTGCACGACGGCGTCGCCGACGTGACGCTCGTCGGCGACAGCGGCGTGCGGCTCGGCGGGCGGGTCGTGCAGGTGGAGAAGGACCTCGACCTCATCACCTCCACGCTGCGCCAGCAGGCCTGGCCGATCATCGGCGAAGTGACGCAGGACCCGGACTTGCGCGAGAAGCTGTCGCGCCAGATCGCCTGGCACGGCACGTCGCAGGTTCCGGAACTCGGGCTCGCGCCGCACCTCGACACGGCGCATCTGGCGCGCATCGAGGAGCGCGCCCTGGCCGCCAACGCCGAGCGCCTGCCGCACGCGCCGCGCGCCGACATCGAGAAGCTCGTGCGCGGCGGCATCGTCAACGCCCAGGGCGACTACCAGAACGAGAGCGACGAGGCGCTCGGCTATTCCTGCCTCGACGGCTTCGACGTGCCGGAACGCCTCGTCCACCGCGAGCAGGTCGCGCTCGACGGCGTCGACGCCATCGAACTCTTCACGGACGGCTATTTCGCGCCGGGCGAGGGCTTCGGCGTCGCCGCGTGGGAGGACGCGTTCCGCCGCGTCGAACGGGAGGACAGGGAGAAGGTGCGGCTGCATCTGTCGCCCAAGGGCTCGACCCGCCAGGCCTTCGCGGACGACCGCACCTATCTCGGCGTGCGCTTCTGAGCGCCCGACGCCTCACCCCGGAGACGCCCGTCATGACAAACGACCTCATCCTGCGCGGCGGCCACGTCGTCGACCCGTCCCAGAAGCTCGACGGCGTGATGGACGTCGCGTTTTCCGGCGGAAAGGTCGCCGCCGTCGGGCGTGACCTGCGGACCCATGAAGGCGCGACCGTGGTCGACGCCGGCGGATGCATCGTCACGCCGGGGCTGATCGACCTGCACACCCACGTCTATGACGGCGGAACCTCGCTCGGCGTCGACGCCATGCGCCTGTTCCGCGAGGGGGCCGTGACCACGCTGGTCGACACGGGCAGCGCCGGCCCGGGCAACTTCAAGGGGTTCCGCGAGCACGTCATCGAGCGCGCGCCGGTCCGCATCATCGCCTACCTGAACATCTCCTTCGCCGGCATCTACGGCTTCTCGAAGCGCGTGATGGTGGGAGAATCCGGCGACATGCGGCTGATGGCGCCGATCGACACGGTCGAGGTGGCGCGCGCCAATCGCGACGTCATCGCCGGGGTCAAGGTTCGCGTCGGCCGCAACGCCAGCGGCTTCTCCGGCCTCGCCCCGCTCGACATCGCCCGGCAGGCGGCCGAGGAGATCGGCATGCCGATGATGGTGCATATCGACGAGCCGCCGCCCATGCTGCCGGACGTGCTGGCGCGGCTGCGCAAGGGCGACATCCTCACCCACTGCTTCCGGCCGTTCCCGAACTGCGCGGCGGGGCCGGACGGCAAGGTGCTCGACTGCGTGCTGGACGCGCGCGCCCGCGGCGTGATCTTCGACATCGGCCACGGCATGGGCTCGTTCTCCTTCGCCGTCGCCCGCACCATGCTCGCCAACGGCTTCAAGCCGGACTGCATTTCCAGCGACGTTCACGCACTATGCATCGAGGGCCCCGCCTTCGACCTGCTGACCACGATGTCGAAGTTCCTCTGCCTCGGCATGCCGCTCGCGGAGGTGGTCGAGGCCGCGACGCTGGCGCCGGCGCGGGCGCTCGGCCGCGAGGAGCTGGGGACCTTCGCGCCGGGCTCGCCCGGGGACGCGTCGCTGCTGAAGCTGGACTCGGGGCGGTTCGACTATGTCGATTCGGTCGGCGAACGGCTGGTCGGCGAACAGCGCCTCTCGGCCGCCGGCGTCGTGTTCGGCGGCGTGCATCACGCGGCCGGTCGCGCCCGCTGAGGGGGCCGGCCTTTCGGCTCAGGCGCGCTTTCGCGCGGGAACGTCCGGCGGCCGCGCGGACAGGCGCTCGGCGGCCTCCAGGAGCACGCGCTCCAGCTCCCGCCACCGCGTCACCGCCTGCTCATGGGTGGCGCCGAGGCGTGTGGGCAGCACGTAGGTGTGGCCGTCGCGGCGCTGGGTCGTCACCATGCCGACGCTCTCCCACGCCTTGACCTTGCGGATGACGGTGGGCCGGGGCACGCGCGTGCGCTTGGAGATCTCGCTGAAATCCAGCAATTCGCGGTCGATGCGGGCGAGCGTCAGGCAGTTCGCGATACGCACGTGATCGAGGTCGAAATCGTTCTCGAGCAAGATGAACGACATGTCGAGCATCGCCTGCGCGATGACCCTGCGGGTCGGATCGTCCGGCAGCGTGAAGAAATCCATGACCACAACTGGCCTCCCGCCTCCGGACAACCCGGCGCGCGCGCGTCCTGGATACGAAAACGCAGCCACGGCGCGCCCTCGGCAGTATGCGCGGCGGGGGCGCGCTGGCAATAACTCCTTCGAACAAAGCCGCACCCCGGCGCGCGGGCTTGACGGCCGTCAAGACCGAACCAAGCGAACCTCGGTCTGAGCCTTGGGAACAGCCGACCACGCATCGCGTTCAGCTCCACTCGGCGCGCCGCAGGCCGCCCCGGCGCATTCAGGAGAACGCGATGAAAGCCCTCGTCTGGCACGGCAAGGAAGACATACGGTGCGACAGCGTCACCGACCCCGAGATCCAGGATTCGCGTGACGCCATCGTGAAGATCACGAGCTGCGCCATTTGCGGCTCCGACCTGCACCTCTTCCACAACTTCATCCCCGCCATGATGCCGGGCGACATCGTCGGCCACGAGATGATGGGCGAGGTGGTCGAGGTCGGGCGCGGCGTCAACGGCAAGCTGCGCGTCGGCGAGCGCGTCGTCGTGCCCTTCACCATCTTCTGCGGCGAATGCGAGCAGTGCCGCCGCGGCAACTACTCGGTGTGCGAGACGACCAACCGCAACAAGGCGATGGCC
This sequence comes from Alsobacter ponti, assembly GCF_024294805.1. Classification (GTDB taxonomy): domain Bacteria; phylum Pseudomonadota; class Alphaproteobacteria; order Rhizobiales; family Beijerinckiaceae; genus Alsobacter; species Alsobacter ponti. The sequence goes on along the minus strand of NZ_JANCLU010000001.1, from coordinate 225,280 downwards.
GACAAGGTGTTCGGCCACGCCACCGCCGGCCTGTTCGGCTACACCCACCTCACGGGCGGCTATCCCGGCGGGCAGGCGCAATATCTGCGCGTCCCCTACGCCGACACCACGCACATCAAGGTGCCCGACAGCCTCTCCGACGAGCAGGCGCTGTTCCTGGGCGACATCCTCCCCACCGGCTGGCAGGCCGCCGTGCAGTGCGACATCCAGCCCACCGACACGGTGGCCATCTGGGGCTGCGGCCCCGTCGGCCAGATGGCGATCCGCTCGGCCGTGCTGCTCGGCGCGAGGCAGGTCGTGGCGATCGACTGCCTGCCGGAGCGCCTGTCGATGGCGCGCGCGGGCGGCGCGATCACCATCGACTTCGAGGAGGAGAGCGTCGTCGAGCGGCTGAACGAGCTGACGGGCGGCAAGGGCCCGGACAAGTGCATCGACGCCATCGGCATGGAGAGCCATGTCGGGCTGAGCCAGCCAGACACGATCTACGACCGCGCCAAGCAGATGATGATGCTGGAAAGCGACCGCCCGCACGTGCTGCGCGAGATGATCTACGTGTGCCGGCCAGCCGGCGTCATCTCCATCCCCGGCGTCTATAGCGGGCTCGTCGACAAGATCCCGATGGGTGTCGCGATGAACAAGGGCCTGACCTTCCGCATGGGCCAGACCCACGTGAACCGCTGGACCGACGATCTCGTCCGCCGCATCGAGGAGGGGCAGATCGATCCCTCCTTCGTCATCACCCACACCGCGCGGCTCGAGGACGGGCCGGAGATGTACAACGTGTTCCGGGACAAGCGCGACAGCTGCGTCAAGGTCGTCCTCAAGCCGTGAACGGGAGCTCAGCCATGACCTATCTCGCCAACATGTCCCGCAACGAGGGCGACCCGCGCATCCTCTCCACCGGCCCGAGCTCTTTGGGCTCGCAAGACCGCATGGCGCGCGGGCTCGGCTGGTTCAGCCTGGGGCTGGGGTTGGCCGAATTGCTCGCCCCCCACAGCATCACCCGCGCGCTGGGCATGGAAGGCCGCGAGGATCTCGTGCGCGCCTACGGCGCCCGCGAGATCGCCGCCGGCGTCATGTCGCTGTCGGTCGACCGCGAGCTCGGCCTGTGGAGCCGCGTCGCCGGCGACGGGCTCGACGTCGCGACGCTGATGGGGGCAATGCGCGAGGACAACCCGAAGCGCGGCAACGCCGCCGCGGCGCTGGCGCTGGTGCTCGGCGTCACGCTGCTCGACGCGGCGACCGCCGCCAGCCTGCGCGGCAAGACGCGGCGCTCGGGCCGCCCGCGCGACTACGGCAACCGCAGCGGCTATCCGAAGGGGCTGTCCGCCTCGCGCGGCGCGGCTCGCGATCTCGTCAAGCCGGACGACATGCGCGCCGCGCCGGCCGTGACGCCGCCGCCGAGCCGGCCCGAGCCGGCCCACCCGCGTCCCATGTAGGCGCGGGGCTCAGCTCCGCGCCGCCGCCACGATCAGCGCGACGAGGCAGCCTCCCGGGGCGGCCTCGACGCTCCAGTCGGGCCAGCGCCCGTCCTCGGCGACCAGCGTGTCGAGGCGGCGCAGCTCGGGCCCGCCCCGCAGCCGCGCCGTCTCGCCCAGGCAAACGAGCGCCGCCGCGAAGCCGGCGGCCGGCGCGAGCGGGCCCTCGCCATGCAGGAACAGGCGGTGCGCGCAGCGCCCCCGCCGCGTCATCACGTTCAGGGCCGTCACCGGCCCGTCGATCAGGCGCGCGACCGCCGCCGCGCCGCCGTCGAATTCGAACGGTGGAGAGCCCGGCCGCAGCGCGACCGTCCCCCTGCCCTCCACCGTCAGCCGCACGCCCGATCCGTCCAGCGGCGCGAAGCCGCGGTCGACGCCCTGAAGCGTCGAGAACGGACCGTCGGCGGCGATGGTCGCCCGGCTCACGCGCCAGTCGAAATCGTCGAAGCCCGCCCCCACGGGCCCGACCGCGATCTCGACCGTCGTCCCGCGACCGTTCTTCCACGGCGCGGGACGTCCCTCCGCCGCGCGAACCAGGCGGCCGAACGTCATCCCAGGATGCCCGGCAGGTCGAGCCCGTGCCGGCGGGCGCAATCGAGCGCGATGTCGTAGCCCGCGTCGGCGTGCCGCATCACGCCCGTGGCCGGGTCGTTCCACAGCACGCGGCCGACCCGCGCGGCCGCTTCCTTCGTGCCGTCGCAGACGACGACCATGCCCGAGTGCTGGGAGAAGCCCATGCCGACGCCGCCGCCGTGGTGCAGCGACACCCAGGTCGCGCCCGAGGCGCAGTTGAGCAGGGCGTTAAGCAGCGGCCAGTCCGACACCGCGTCCGAGCCGTCGCGCATCGCCTCCGTCTCGCGGTTGGGCGAAGCCACCGAGCCGGAGTCGAGATGGTCGCGCCCGATCACCACGGGGGCCTTCAGCTCGCCGCGCGCCACCATCTCGTTGAAGGCGAGGCCGAGGCGGTGGCGGTCGCCGAGCCCGACCCAGCAGATGCGCGCCGGAAGGCCCTGGAAGTGGATGCGCTTGCGCGCCATGTCGAGCCAGTTGTGGAGATGCGCGTCGTCGGGCAGCAGCTCCTTCACCTTCTCGTCGGTGCGGTGGATGTCCTCCGGGTCGCCCGACAGCGCGCACCAGCGGAACGGCCCGACGCCGCGGCAGAACAGCGGCCGGATATAGGCCGGCACGAAGCCCGGGAAGTCGAACGCGTCCAGCACGCCCTCCTCCTTCGCCATCTGCCGGATGTTGTTGCCGTAGTCGAAGGTCGGCACGCCCTGGCGGTGGAAGTCGAGCATGGCGCGCACGTGCTCCGCCATCGAGGCCCGCGCCGCCGCTTCCACGGCGCGCGGATCGCGCTCGCGCGCCTCCTGCCACTGCGCCAGCGTCCAGCCCTTCGGCAGGTAGCCGTTGATCGGGTCGTGCGCGGAGGTCTGGTCGGTGACGGCGTCCGGACGCACGCCGCGGCGCACCAGCTCCGGCAGCACCTCGGCGGCGTTGCCGAGCAGGCCGACGGACATCGGCCGGCGCTCGCGGCACGACGCCTCCATCATCGCCAGCGCCTCGTCCAGCGTGTTCGCCTGCGCGTCCAGATAGCCGGTGCGCAACCGCATCTCGATGCGGCTCGGCTGGCACTCGACGGCGAGGCACGACGCGCCGGCCATCACGGCGGCGAGCGGCTGCGCGCCGCCCATGCCGCCGAGCCCGGCGGTGAGGATCCACTTGCCCGACAGGTCGCCGCCATAGTGGCGCCGGCCGACCTCCACGAAGGTCTCGTAGGTGCCCTGCACGATGCCCTGCGAGCCGATATAGATCCACGAGCCGGCCGTCATCTGGCCGTACATCATCAGGCCCTTGCGATCGAGCTCGTGGAAGTGCTCCCACGTCGCCCAGTGCGGCACGAGGTTCGAGTTGGCGATCAGCACGCGCGGCGCGTCGGCGTGGGTGCGGAACACGCCCACCGGCTTGCCGGACTGCACGAGCAGCGTCTGGTCTCCGTCCAGCCGCTTCAGCGTCGAGACGATGCGGTCGAAGCTGTCCCAGTCGCGGGCCGCGCGACCGATGCCGCCATAGACGACGAGCTCGCCCGGCCGCTCGGCGACCTCGGGATCGAGATTGTTCATCAACATGCGCAGCGGCGCTTCCGTGAGCCAGGAGCGGGCGCTGAGCCGGTCGCCATGCGCGGCGCGGACGACGCGGGAATTGTCGATGCGCGGATTGAAGGTCATCGGCGTGTCCTCGGGTTCGGGGTGTCAGGCCCGCGCGAAGGCGAGCGCGGTTTCGAGCACGCGGGCCAGCGTCTGGCGCGCCGGCTCGGCGAAGTCGGAGTCGAAGGGCGTCGGCCACGCGCCGGAATCGACCGGGCCGGGCCTCTCGCGCATGTAGAAGCGGCAGGCCAGCTCCATCTGCAGGGCGTGGACGCCCGCCTCCGGGCTGCCATAGGCGCGGGTGATCCAGCCGCCCTTGAAGCGGCCGTCCACGACGAAGGAGCGGCCCGAGGCGCGCAGAATCTCGGTGATCGCGTCCACCAGCGCGAGGTCGGCCGACGCGCCCGAGTTCGTGCCGAGGTTGAACACCGGCAGCTCGCCCTCGAACAGGCGCGGAATGACCGAGCGGATCGAGTGGCAGTCGTAGAGCACGATGGCGTCGTGGCGCGAGCGCAGACGGCCGATCTGCTCGCGAAGGGCCGCATGGTAAGGCTCGAAATAGTCGCGGCGGCGCGCCGCGATCTCCGCCTCGTCCGGCGCCTCGCCGTCACGGTAGAGCGGTTCGCCGTCGAACGTTGTCGTCGGGCACAGCCCGGTGGTCGCCTGGCCGGGGTAGAGCGACGCGCCCGACGGATCGCGATTGACGTCGATGACGGTGCGCGACACGGATGTCCGCACCACCGTCGCGCCCAGCTCGTCGGCGAAGCGGTAGAGGCGGTCGATCCACCAGTCGGCGTCCTTGCGCGCCAGCCAGGGCGACACGACGCGGCTCTCCAGCCCGCGCAGGTCGACGCCGGTGTGCGGAATGCTGACGAGGAGCGGCGCGTCGCGCTCGACGACCTCGAGCCAGTCGGGGCGGGTCATGGCCGCGCCTCCGCGAGCGCCGGCAGGGCGATGCCGGCCGCCTCGGCGAGCGCGCCGGAGCGCACCAGCGCGATGGCGGCCTGCATGTCGGGATGCATGTGCCGGTCGTCGGAGAGATGCGCGACCTCCCCGCGCACGAGGCCGCGAACCGCCTCCAGCGCGGCGCTCGATGTCAGCGGCGCGTGGAAGTCGCAGCCCTGCGCCGCCGCCAGCAGCTCGATGCCGATCACGGCGAAGGCGTTCTCGGCCATCGGCGCGAGGCGGCGCGCGCCGTGCGCGGCCATCGACACATGGTCCTCCTGGTTGGCGGAGGTGGGGATGGAGTCGACGCTGGCCGGGTAGGCGCGCTGCTTGTTCTCGGAGACGAGCGCGGCGGCGGTGACCTGCGGGATCATGAAGCCCGAGTTGAGGCCGGGCTTCGGCGTCAGGAAGGCGGGAAGCCCGGACAGCGCCGGGTCGACCAGCATGGCGATGCGGCGCTCGGCCAGCGAGCCGATCTCGCACACGGTCATGGCGATCATGTCGGCGGCGAAGGCCACCGGCTCGGCGTGGAAGTTGCCGCCCGACAGCGCCTCGCCGTCCTCGGCGAAAATCAGCGGGTTGTCCGACACGCCGTTCGCCTCGGTGGCGAGCAGCGCGGCGGCCTGGCGCAGCACGTCGAGCGCCGCGCCCATCACCTGCGGCTGGCAGCGCAGGCAATAGGGATCCTGCACGCGCTCGTCGCCGACGAGGTGCGAGGCGCGGATGGCGCTGCCGGCGAGCAGCGCGCGCAGCGCCTGCGCCGTCTCGATCTGCCCCGGATGGCGGCGCAGAAGATGGATGCGCGGATCGAACGGCGCGTCGGAGCCGCGCGCCGCGTCGGTGGACAGCGCGCCGGTGACCAGCGCCGCGCGCAGCAGCGTCTCGGCCTCGAACAGGCCGGCGAGCGCGTTGGCCGTGGAGAACTGGGTGCCGTTGAGCAGCGCGAGCCCTTCCTTCGGCCCCAGGGCGACGGGCGCGAGCCCGGCCGCCGCGAGCGCGTCGCGCGCCGGCACGCGGCCGGCGGGCGTGATCGCCTCGCCGACGCCGATCATCACCGCCGTCATGTGCGCCAGCGGGGCGAGGTCGCCCGACGCGCCCACCGAGCCCTGGGCGGGCACGACCGGCACGACGTCGCGCGCCAGCATGTCCTCCAGCAGCCGCAGCGTGGCCGGGCGCACGCCCGACGCCCCCTGCGCGAGGCTGGCGAGCTTCAGCGCCATCATCAGCCGCGCCACCGGGCGCGGCATCGGCTCGCCGACGCCCGCCGCGTGCGACAGCACGATGTTGCGCTGAAGCGTCTCCAAATCGGCGTCGTCGATGCGGACGCTGGCGAGCTTTCCGAAGCCGGTGTTGATGCCGTAGACGGGTTCGCCCCTGGCGAGGATCCGGGCCACGGCCTCGGCGCCGGCCGCCACGGCCCGCGCGCAGGCCGGATCGAGCGACGGCGTCGCCCCGCGATAGATGGCGCGCCAGTCGGCGAGCGAGGCGTCGCCGGGCCGTAGTACGATGCTGGTCACTGTCCCCTCCTGATGCGGGCGTGAAGCGGGTTGAAGCCCATGCGGTAGACGAGCTCCGCCGGGCTCTCGACGGTCCAGATGGCGAGGTCGGCGGCCTTGCCGGCCTCCAGCGTGCCGATCTCGGCGGAGAGGCCAAGGGCGCGGGCCGCCTCGCGTGTGACGCCCGCCAGGCATTCTTCCACCGTCATGCGGAAGAGGGTCGCGGCCATGTTCATGGCGAGCAACAGCGAGGTGAGCGGCGCGGTGCCCGGGTTGCAGTCCGTGGCCACCGCCATCGGCACGCCGTGGCGGCGGAACAGGTCGATCGGCGGACGCCGCGTCTCCCGGATGAAGTAGAACGCGCCGGGCAGGATCGTCGCGACCGTGCCCGCCCGCGCCATGGCGGCCGCGCCGTCCTCGTCGGTGTGCTCCAGATGGTCGGCCGACAGCGCGCCGTAGCGCGCCGCCAGCGCCGCGCCGTGCAGGTTGGACAGCTGGTCGGCGTGAAGCTTCACCGGCAGGCCGAGCCCGCGCGCCCGCTCGAACACGCGGGCGATCTGGTCCGGCGAGAAGGCGATGCCCTCGCAGAACCCGTCGACGGCGTCGACGAGCCCTTCCGCGGCGAGCGCCGGCAGCATGACGTCCGCGACCTGCGCGATATAGGCGTCCTTGTCGCCGGCGGCTTCGGGCGGCAAAGCGTGCGCGCCGAGGAAGGTGGTCACCACGCGCATGTCGCGCAGCTCGCCGAGGCGGCGCGCGGCAGCGAGCGACTTGCGCTCGTTGGCGAGGTCGAGGCCGTAGCCGGACTTCACCTCGACCGTGGTGACGCCTTCGGCCGCCAGCGCGTCGAGGCGCGGCAGCGTCTCGCGGACGAGGTCGTCCTCGCTCGCCGCGCGCAGCGCCCGCACCGAGGAGACGATGCCGCCGCCGGCCCGCGCCACCTCCTCGTAGCTCGCGCCGGCGAGGCGCATTTCGAACTCGCGCGCCCGGTTGCCGGCGTGGACGAGATGGGTGTGGCAATCGACGAGGCCCGGCGTGATCCAGCGCCCGTCGCAATCGACGGTCTCGGCGCGCGCGGCGGCGGCGGCCGGCAGGTCGGCGCGGCGGCCGGCGAAGACGATGCGGCCGTTCTCCGCGAGGACGGCGCCGTCCTCGACGATGCCCAGTCCCGGCTGGCCGGCCGCCATCGTGGCGAGGCGGGCGCCCGTCCACAGCCTGGCGCGGCCCTCCTCCCGGTTCTCCTTGCCCGCGACGGACATGGGCGCATTCTCTCCTTGAGTTCCTCGCGTCGTTCGTTATTGTATAGACATAATGTTCGAACGGACGCAACCCCGATTGTGGATCTTGGGCGGGAGACACGAATGACGACCCTGCACGCCGGCCAGGCGCTGACCCCTTCCGGATGGCTGCGCGACGTTCGAATCGTCGTCGAGGACGGCCGCATCGCCTCCGTCCAGGCGAACGCGGCGGCCGAGGCCAACGACGAAGTTTGCGCGGTGCTGCTGCCGGCCGTGGGCAATGTCCACAGCCACGCCTTCCAGCGCGGCATGGCGGGGCTGGCGGAGACGCGGGGAAGTTCGGCGGACAGCTTCTGGAGCTGGCGCGACACGATGTACCGCTTCGCCCTGTCGATGACGCCGGAGCAGGTGGAGGCCGTCGCGGCGCAGCTCTATGTCGAGATGCTGGAAGCGGGGTTCGGCCGCGTCGGCGAGTTCCACTATTTGCATCACGACCGCAACGGCCAGCCTTACGCCGCCCCCGCCGAGATGGCGCAACGCATCGTCGCGGCGGCGGGAGACACCGGTATCGGCCTCACCCTGCTGCCCGTGTTCTACGCCCATGCCGGCTTCGGCGGCATCGCGCCCTCGCCTCTGCAGCGCCGCTTCGTCTGCGGGCTCGACTTGTACGCGCGGCTGCTGGAGGAGAGCCGCGCCGCCGTCGCCGCGCTTCCGGGCGGCGTTGTCGGCGTCGCGCCCCACAGCCTGCGCGCGGTGACGCCGGACGAGCTGGGCCATGTGCTCGACATGGCGGGCGGCGGGCCGATCCACATCCATGTCGCCGAGCAGATGCGCGAGGTGGAGGACTGCCGCACATGGTCGGGCGCGCGCCCGGTGCAGTGGCTGCTGGAGCACGCCGCCGTCGACCCACGCTGGTGCCTGATCCACGCCACGCACATGACCGGGGAGGAGAACGAGGCCGTGGTGCGACGCGGCGCGACGGTCGGCCTGTGCCCGATCACCGAGGCCAGCCTCGGCGACGGCGTGTTCGACGCCAGCCGTTTCGTCGCGGCCGGCGGGCGCTTCGGCATCGGCTCGGATTCCAACGTGCTGGTCGGGCTCGGCGACGAGTTGCGCCAGCTCGAATATTCGCAGCGCCTCAAGCTGCGCGCCCGCAACGTGCTGGCCCAGCCCGGCGGCTCGACCGGGCGCTTCCTGTTCGACGCGGCGCTCGCCGGCGGCGCGGCGGCGCTGGGCGCGCCGCTTTGCGGCCTCGCGCCGGGCGCGCCGGCCGACATGGTGTCGCTCGACGTCGACGATGTCGCGTTCGCCGGCCGCGGCGGCGACGCCCTGCTCGACAGCCTGGTGTTCTCGGCGCGCGGCACGGGCGTCGACAGCGTCTGGACGGCGGGCCGCAAGCGCGTCGAAGCCGGCCGCCACGTCGAGCGCGAGCGCGTCGCGGAGCGTTTCCGCCGCGTGATGGCGGACCTGGCCTCGCGCTGATCCATGACGCGGCCGCAATCCCTGCACCAGTCGATCCTCGGCGAGATCGAGGACAAGATCCTGTCCGGCGCGTGGCCGCCGGGTCACCGCATCCCGTCGGAGCACGAGCTGACCGCCCATTACGGCGTCTCGCGCATGACGGTGAACAAGGTGCTGACCCAGCTCGCGGCGGGCGGCCTGATCGAGCGCCGGCGAAGGGCGGGCAGCTTCGTCAGCCGGCCGCTGACCCAATCCGCCGTGCTCGACATCCGCGACATCCGCACCGAGGTCGCCGCGCTCGGCCTGCCCTATCGCTACGAGGTGACGGTGCGCCGCCGACGCCGGGCGGCCGGGGCCGACCGCGCGCTGATCGACCTGCAAGCCGGCGCGCCCGTGCTGGAGCTCGGCTGCGTCCACTTCGCCGGCGCGCGGCCGTTCTGCCGGGAGGAGCGCCTGATCAGCCTCGACGCCGTGCCCGAGGCGGCCGAAGAGCGGTTCGACGAGGTCGCCCCCGGCGCGTGGCTGGTCGGGCGCGTGCCGTGGACCAGCGCCGAGCACCGGATCCGGGCCGTCGGCGCGGATCGCGACGCGGCGGCGCTGTTCAGCATGGCGGAGGGCGCGGCCTGCCTCGCCGTCGAGCGGCGCACCTGGAGCGCCGAGCGCCCCGTCACCTTCGTGCGGCTGACCTACCCGGGAGACGCGCACGAACTGGTCGCTCGCTTCGCGCCGACACAAGGTTGAACGGCGGCGTCACGAGTTCGCGGAAAGTCTTGACAATTCACAAGCCGCGAGAATTCGTCTCGCCCTCCAATCAAGCGCGCCCGTTAACGGCGATTCACAAAGTGTTCGCGGCCGCGGCGACCGCCGCTCGGCCCCGTGCATCTGGCGCGAAATGTCAAATGCAGGTTTCGGCACCACTGTCCGGCGCAGCGAGCTGCCATTACATATCGGTAAGATTGGCGCGGATATCGTTAAAAAATAACCGCGCGACATGGCGGTTTGCGACGGTTGGTTGCAGAGGGGCAGACAGGGGATACAGGCCCACCAATACTTGCCATCTTGCGCCATCCGGAGATGTTTTAATTTTGCGTGATTGCGAAAGCCCCTCTTGAAAACGGATTCGAAATGGAGCACATCACTCCATTATCAACTCACCTTTGGGAAGCCCCGTCATCATGGATCAGTCCGCGTCTCCCGCGCCCGTGCTCGAACTCGCGGTGGATATCGTTTCCGCCTATGTCAGCAACAACACAGTCGTTTCGGGCGAACTGCCCAGCCTCATCAACGACGTGCATAAGGCGCTGCTGACCTTGCAGAGCGGCGCGGCCGAGCCTGCCCCGGTCGAACTGAAGCCGGCCGTTCCGGTCAAGAAGTCGGTGATGCCGGACTACATCGTCTGCCTTGAGGACGGCCGCCAGTTCAAGTCGCTGAAGCGGCATCTGCGCACGGCCTACGGCATGACGGCGGACGAATACCGCGCCAAGTGGGGCCTGCCGAGCGACTATCCGATGGTCGCCCCGAACTACGCCGCCGCCCGCTCCGCGCTCGCCAAGAGCATGGGCCTCGGCCAGCAGCGCAAGAAGTCGGTGAAGGCCCGCGCCAAGAAGTAGTCGCGCGCGCCAATTTGATGCGAAAAGGCCGCCGGGTTCGCCCGGCGGCCTTTTTCATGCGCGTCGCGTCGGCGATGCGGCGAACCGCGTCAGTCCATCGGCTCGGTGATCAGGCGGCCGCCGTCGAGGCGCGCCTGCACCGGCTTGCCGTGCAGCCGGGGGTCCAGCGAGTCCGCGTCGAGATAGTACCCGTCGATGCACAGGAACTCGGCCTCGAACTTGCGGCAGAAGATACGCGCCTTGTCGTTGCCCGACGCGCCGGCGATAGCCCGGCCGCGCAGCGCCCCGTGCACGGTGATGGAGCCGCCGGCGACGATCTCCGCGCCCGACTGCACCGCGCCGACGACGGTGACGTCGCCGCGCGGGAAATAGATCGACTGGCCGCTGCGCACGGCGCCGTCGACGACCAGCGAGCTGGGCTCGCCGTCGGACGGCGCCACCGCGTGCGCGTGGGCCTGCTCGGCGGCGACCGCCGGCGCGGGCTCGCCCTTGCCGCCGACGAGGCTCGGCGGGATGCCGAGGCCGAGCCACTCGACCTCCGCGCCGTCGATGCCCATCACGCGCACGTTGCGGGCCTGCAACTGCTGCACGAGCGCGGCGATGCCGGCCTTGTCCAGCGCCACGGCGGAGAGATCGAGGATCACCGGCCGGCCCATGAAAAACGCCGGCGCGCGGGCAAGCCAGGAATCGAGGTCCTGGTACCACTTGTCGAGCGGCGGATCGGGCGCGACGACGAGCGCGAGGAAGTTGCGGCCGCGGAAGCGGATGGAGGGACGAGGGTCGGTATTGGTGCTCACGTCTCTGTCCTGCCTGAAGGCCCGGCGTCGCCCGGGCGCAGCCGGGCGGCGCTCCGGGGGCAAGCGGCGGCGGGGCCGCGAATCACGATGCCACTCGATTGAGGAACACCGTTCCCGCCGCGCGCGCAAGTCGCGCCGCGCACATCGCTACGCACGCGGCGACGGCCGGTGCACGATCGAGCGGCCGAACAGGCTGCCGACCAGATCGACCGCCACGCGGGCGCTCTTGCCGCGGTCGTCGAGGAAGGGGTTCAACTCCACGATGTCGAGCGAGCGCACCAGGCCGCTGTCGTGCAGCATCTCCATCACGAGGTGCGCCTCGCGGTAGGTGGCGCCGCCGGGCACGGTCGTCCCCGTGCCGGGGGCGAGCTCCGGGTCGAGGAAATCGACGTCGAAGCTGACGTGCAGGTGCGTCGTTTCGGGGTCGAGCCCGTCGAGGATGCCGCGCAGCAGGGCGGACATGCCGAACTCGTCGATCATTCGCATGTCGACGCAGTCGACGCCGCGCTCCACCAGCGTCCGCCGCTCCTCGGCGTCGACCGAGCGCACGCCGAACAGGTGGATGTCGCCCGCCGCCAGCGCCGGGAAGGCGCGCTCGCCCAGCACCGGCGTCAGCGACGGCTCGCCGCACAGGAACGCCACGGACATGCCGTGCATGTTGCCCGAGGGGGACGTCGCCGGCGTGTTGAAGTCGGCGTGGGCGTCGAGCCACAGCACCACCAGCCGCCGCCCCGCCTCGGCGCAGAAGCGCGACACGGCGCTGATCGTGCCCATGGCGATCGAATGGTCGCCGCCCATGAAGATCGGCAGCGCGCCGCTCGCCAGCAGTGAGAGGGCGCGGTCGTGGATCTCGCCGGTCCAGGCCGCTACGTCGGAGAGGTTGCGGCAATTGGCGAGCTCGCCCGGCGCGAACTCGGGTACGGCGTGGGGCACGTCCATGTCGCCTTCGTCCACGACGTGGTGGCCGAGCCCGGCGATGGCGGCGCGCAGGCCGGCCGTGCGCAGCGCCGCCGGCCCCATCACGGTGCCGGCCGCGCCGGCGCCCAGCTCGAGCGGAACGCCGATCAGCGCGATGGTCGACTTGGCGGCGGAGGCGGGCATGAATCGGGCTCTCGAATCGGGCGGTCTGCAGGCGCGTCGCCGGCGCGGCGTCGCCGCCGCATCGTAGGGAGACGGCCGGACCGGTCAATCGGGACTTGAGCGGCGGCTCCGGCCGGGACAGGATCGCGAACACCCAGAGGAGGCCCGTCCGTGTCCGATCCCCGCCTGCCGCCGCTCACGGAGCTGAATCGAAAGGTGCTGTGGCTCGCATCGTGGATGATCCACAACGCCAACCATGTGCGGACCAACGAGGACGGGCTGAAGGTGGGCGGGCATCAGGCGTCCTCCGCCTCGCTCGCCGCCATCATGACGGCGCTCTATTTCGCCGTGCTGCGCCCGCACGACCGCGTGGCGGTGAAGCCGCACGCGAGTCCCGTGTTCCACGCCATCCAGTACCTGGCCGGCCTGCAGACGCGCGACAAGCTGGAGAATTTCCGCGGCTACAAGGGCGCGCAGAGCTATCCCTCGCGCACCAAGGACGTCGACGATGTCGACTTCTCGACCGGCTCGGTCGGGCTCGGCGTGGCGCAGACGCTGTTCGCCTCGCTGGCGCAGGACTACGTCAGGGCGCACGGCTGGGGCGGCGACGAGCCGGAAGGCCGCATGATCGCCCTGGTCGGCGACGCCGAGCTCGACGAGGGCAACATCTTCGAGGCGCTGCTGGAGGGCTTCAAGCACGGCGTCCGCAACACGTGGTGGATCATCGACTACAACCGCCAGAGCCTGGACGCGGTGATCCGCGAGGGGCTGTACGCCCGTTTCGAGGCCCTGTTCCGCTCGATGGGCTGGGACGTCGTGACGCTGAAGCACGGCTCGCTGATGCGGCAGGCCTTCTCCGAGCCCGGGGGCGAGCGCCTGCGCGAGTGGATCGACACCTGCCCCAACCAGGTCTATTCGGCGCTGACCTTCCAGGGCGGCGCGGCCTGGCGCAAGCGCCTGCTCGACGACCTCGGCGACCAGGGGCCCGTGACGAAGCTGATCGAGCGGCGCAGCGACGAGGAACTGGCCGCGCTGATGACCAATCTCGGCGGCCACGACCTGCCGACCCTGCTGGAGGCGTTCGAGAGCATCGACCACGACCGGCCGGTCTGCTTCATCGCCTACACCGTCAAGGGCCACGGCCTGCCGCTCGCCGGCCACAAGGACAACCACTCCGGCCTGATGACCCCGGCGCAGATGGACCAGTTCCGCGCCGGCATGAACGTCCGGCCCGGGCACGAATGGGACAAGTTCGAGGGCCTCGCCCTTCCGCGGCGCGAGCTGGAGGCGTTCATCGCCCGCTCGCCCTTCCACGCCCGCGGCCGCCGCCGGCTCGACGCGCCGGCGATCCCGGTGCCCGCCACGCTGGAGGCCGCGACGCAGCCCGTCGTCTCGACGCAGATGGGCTTCGGCCGCATCCTCGACGAGATCGCGCGCGCCGGCGGCCCGCTGGCCGAGCGCATCGTCACCACCTCGCCGGACGTCACCGTCTCGACCAATCTCGGCCCGTGGGTGAACCGGCGCGGACTCTACGCCCGCGCCTCGATGGCCGACACGTTCCGCGAGGAGCGCATCGCCTCGGCGCAGAAATGGGAGTTCTCGCCCACCGGCCAGCACCTCGAGCTGGGCATCGCCGAAATGAACCTGTTCCTGGCGCTGTCCGCGCTGGGCCTGTCCTACTCGCTTTTCGGCGAGCGCCTGCTGCCCATCGGCACGCTCTACGACCCGTTCATCGCGCGCGGGCTCGATGCGCTCAACTACGCCTGCTACCAGGATGCGCGCTTCCTGCTGGTCGCGACGCCCTCGGGCGTGACGCTGGCCCCGGAGGGCGGCGCGCACCAGTCGATCTCCTCGCCGCTGATCGGCCTGGCCCAGGACGGGCTTTGCGCCTTCGAGCCCGCCTTCGTCGACGAGCTGGCGGTGATGATGCGCTTCGCCTTCGACTACATGCAGCGCCACGGCGAGGGCGAGCACGACGACAGGCCGATCGAGGAAAAGAGCTGGCTGCGCGACGAGACCGGCGGCTCCGTCTACCTGCGCCTGTCGACGCGGCCGGTCGAGCAGCCCGGCCGGGCCATGACGCCGGAGCTGGCCGCCGCCATCATCGACGGGGCGTACTGGCTGCGCCCGCCGGGCCCGAACTGCGAAGTGGTGATCGCCTATCAGGGCGCGATCGCCCCCGAGGCGATCGCCGCCACCGGGCTGATCGGCGAGGACCGCCGCGACGTCGGCCTGCTCGCCATCACCTCGGCCGACCGCCTCAACGCCGGCTGGACGGCGGCGGAGCGCGCCCGCCAGCGCGGCCAGACCGGCGCGATGAGCCATGTCGAGCGCCTGCTGGCGCCGCTGTCGCGCGATTGCGGCCTGGTGACGGTGATCGACGGGCACCCGGCGACGCTGGCCTGGCTCGGCTCGGTGCACGGCCACCGCCTGCGGGCGCTCGGCGTCGAGCATTTCGGGCAGACCGGCTCGCTCGCCGACCTCTACCGCCACTTCGGCATCGACGCGAACGCCATCGCGGCGGCCGCCCAGTCCGTCGCGCCGGGACGCCCCGTGCGGCATCTGCGCGCCCTGCCCTGATCAGCCGGGCTTCGCCTCCCCCGGCACGCTGGTCGGCTCGTCGAGCACTTCGCGCACGTAGAGCGCCTTGACGAGCACGTAGAGGACGACCGTCAGCGGCACGGCGAGAATAACGCCGAGCACGCCCAGCATCGCGCCGAAGGCGATGACGGCGAACAGCAGCAGCGCGGGCGGAATCTCGACCGAGCGGCGCGTCACGATGGGCTGGATGACGTTCGACTCGATCTGCTGGATCGCCAGGAAGGCGGCGATGGTCCACATCAGCGCCGACGTGCCCATGCCCGCCGCCGCGAGGATGCCCGCCGCCGCGCCGAGGAAGGGGCCGAGCAGCGGGATGAACTCGAGCACGCCGGCGATGAGCCCCAGCCCCGCCGCCGCCGGCACGCCGATGAACCACAGCGCCAGCCCCGTCAGCACGCCGGTGATGACCATGGCGAACAACTGCCCGAGCAGCCAGAGCTTGAGCGCCCGCCCGGCGGCGTCGAAGGCGCGCGACGTCTTGGCGCGCGCGGCCTGCGGCAGCAGCATTACGAACCCGTCGCGGTAGAGGCGCGGCGTCAGCGCGATGTAGACGCCGCCGAACAGCACGATCAGGAGGTCGGTGGCGGCCCCCAGCGCCGTCGCGCCCAGCGAGGTGACGCGGCCGAGCATGTCGCCGCCCGCCAGCCGCTGGAACTCGGACGCGATCACCGCCTCGAGGTCCGGCACGCCGAGGGCGTGGCCGACCTTCGGAATGGCGGACTCCGCCGCCTGAGCGGCCTGGGCGAGCTGCCCCGCCACCTGCGCGCCGAGGAACCACAGCGTGCCGCCGACGACGCCGAGCACGATCAGCGCCGACAGCGGCAGCGCCCAGACGCGCGGGATGCCGGTGCGGCGGGCGATGGGATCGCCGATGGCGTGCAGAACGGTCGAGACGACGACCGCGCCGAAGATGAGCAGCAGCACCTGCGACAGCTCGACGAGCAGCGCCGCCAGCGCGCCGATGCCGAGCGCAATGCACACCGCCACCGCTACGCGGCGGGCGAAGGTGTCCGAATGGGTGGAAGACGGAGCGGAACCGTCGGTCGTCGGCATCGATCAGGTCCCGTACTCCCCCGGCCGCCAACGCGGGCGCGCGCGGCGACGTTCCCGCCCGCCTGCCTGGAACGCCCGGCGGCTCCCGGAAGTTGGCCCGCCGGAATGAGCCCCGGCACGCCGCCGGCCCCGCGAAGGACAACGACGCCATGCGCTTCATCGATCGGCCGCTCGACCTCGTCGCGCTCGACGCGGTGCTCGACGCCATGGCCCGCGCGCCCGGCACGCCCGAGACGCAACAGCTCGTCATCGAGCTGCAGGTGCTGGTGGAAGAGGCGCGCCGCGCCTTCGACCGCGCGCCCTGGGATGACCGCATCGTCACGCGCTGGCGCGCCCTGGAGGCGGCGATCCGGACCGGCCGGGACGGTTCGCCCGCCCCTCCCGACGCCGAGCCGGGCTGGCGGGCGTAGCCGCCTCCCCCCGGCGGCGGTGGACAGCGCCCCGCGCGGCGGGCTTTCGCGTTGATTTGGCCCTCGTCCCGCGTGACACTCCGGCGATTCAGGGGCCGACCAGGGGGACGACCATGACGAGCAGGATCACCGCCGACCTCAACCGCCGCGCCGCGCTGGGCCTCGGGGCCGGCTTCGCCGCGCTCGCCGCGACCGGCGGCACGGCCTTTGCGCAGAAGACGCCGCCGATCAAGGTCGCGGCCATCTACACCGTGCCCGTCGAGCAGCAATGGGTGTCGCGCATCGACAAGGCGCTCAAGGCGGCGCAGGCGCGCGGCGAGGTGACGTACAAGTTCTCCGAGAACGTCGCCAACACCGACTACGAGCGCGTCATGCGCCAGTACGCGCAGGAGGGGAACGACCTGATCGTCGGCGAGGCCTTCGCGGTGGAACGCGCCGCCCGCAAGGTGGCGGCGGACTACCCCAAGATCGCCTTCCTGATGGGCTCGTCCTTCGGACCGACCAAGCCGAACTTCGCGGTGTTCGACAACTGGATCCACGAGCCGTCCTACCTGTCCGGCATGGTGGCCGGGAAGACCACCAAGTCGAATGTCATCGGCATGGTGGGCGGCTACGCCATTCCCGAGGTCAACCGGCTGATGCACGCCTTCATGGAGGGCGCGAAGTCGGTCAACCCGAATGTCAAGTTCCTCGTCTCCTTCATCAACTCCTGGTACGACCCGCCCAAGGCGAAGGAGGCCGCCTTCGCCATGATCGACAAGGGCGCGGACATTCTCTACGCCGAGCGCTTCGGCGTCACCGACGCGGCCAAGGAGCGCAAGGTCAAGGCGATCGGCAACGTCATCGACACCGCCAAGGACTATCCGGGCGTCATCCTCGCCTCCGCCCTGTGGCACATGGAGCCGACCATCGACCGCGCCGTGAAGGCGGTCACCGCCGGCACGTTCGAGCCGATCGACTACGGGCAGTTCAGCTACATGTCCTATGGCGGCGCGAGCCTCGCCCCGCTCGACCCGGCGCTGGTGCCCGCCGACGTGTCCGCGCTGGTGCAGGCGAAGGAGAAGGAGATCGCCGACGGCCTGTTCCGCGTCGACGTCAACGACGCCGAGCCCAAGTCGACCATGTGACCGGACGGTCCCTCGTGACCGATCGTCCGACAGCGCCGGCGGCTCGCTCCGCCGGCCGCTTCCGCCCCGCCGCGTCGCGGCGGGATCGTCCCGGCGCGGCCCGCCGATGAGCGCCGCGCGGGGCCCGCAGGCCGAGGCGCGCGCGCCGGCCCGGCCGGTGCTGTCGCTGCGCGGGATCACCAAGCGCTTCGGCCCGCTGATCGCCAACGACGACATCGGCTTCGAGGTCGCGCCCGGGGAGATCGTCGCCCTGCTCGGCGAGAACGGCGCGGGCAAGACGACACTGATGAACATCATCTTCGGCCACTACGTCGCCGACGAGGGCGAGGTGTCGGTGGCCGGCCCCGACGGCGCGCTCGCGCCGCTGCCGCCGGGCTCGGCGGAGGCGGCGCTGCGGGCCGGCGTCGGCATGGTCCACCAGCACTTCACGCTGGCGGAGAACCTCACCGCCTTCGAGAACATCGTGCTCGGCACGGAATCGCTGTGGCGGCTCTCCTATGGCGGCGGCGGCGCGCGCGCCCGGGTCGAGGCGATCGCCGCCTCCTCCGGCCTCGACGTCGACCTCGACGCGCCGGTGTCGCGCCTGTCGGTGGGCGAGAAGCAGCGCGTCGAGATCCTGAAGGCGCTCTACCGCGACGCGCGCGTGCTCATCCTCGACGAGCCGACCGCCGTGCTCACCCCGCAGGAGGCCGACGGCCTGGCGGCGACCGTGCGCGCGCTGGCGGCGCGCGGCCTCGCCGTCATCTTCATCAGCCACAAGCTGGCCGAGGTCGTGGCCCTGTGCCACCGCATCCTCGTGCTGCGCGGAGGAAGGCTCGTCGCCGACCGCGCCGCCGCCGGCTGCGACCGCGCCACCCTCGCCGACCTGATGGTCGGCCGCAGCATCGAGGTGACGCGCACGCCGCGCCGGCCCGGCGGCCCGCCGGTGCTGGTGCTGGATCATGCCAGCGCCGACGGCGAACGCGGGCGCGGCGCGCTGCGCGAGGCGAGCCTCGTCGTCCATGGCGGCGAGATCGTCGGGGTGGCGGGCGTCTCCGGCAACGGACAGGGCGCGCTGGCGGCGCTGGTCGCCGGCCTCGCCGCGCCCCGCAGCGGACGTCTGGAAGTGCTGGGCGGCACAATCCGCGCCGCCGATCCCGCCGCGATGGTGCGCCGGGGGGTCGGACGCATCCCGGAGGACCGCCATCGCGAAGGCAGCATCGGGCGCATGAGCATCGCCGAGAACCTGATGCTGGAGAGCGTGCGCGACGGCGCGTTCCAGCGCCTCGGCTTCATCCGCCGCCGCGCCGCGCGCGAGCACGCCGAGGAGGCCATCGCCGCCTTCGACGTGCGCTGCCCCGGGCCGGACGCGCCCATCCGCCTGCTCTCCGGCGGCAACATGCAGAAGGTCATCCTCGCCCGCGCGCTGGAGCGCTCGCCCATGCTCATCCTCGCCAACCAGCCGACGCGCGGCCTCGACGTCGCCGCCACGGCCGACGTCCACCGCCGCCTCATCGCGGCGCGCGACCGCGGCGCGGGCGTGCTGCTGATCTCCGAGGACCTGGACGAAATCTTCGTGCTGGCCGACCGCATCGCCGCCATCCATCACGGGCGGCTGACGCCCTCCTTCGCCACCGAGACGCTCGACACCCGCGCCGTCGGGCTGATGATGGCCGGGCATGACCCGACGACGCAGGAGCCCGAGTTCGAGACGGCCGGCGGGAGGGCCCCATGATCCGGCTGGCGCGGCGCGACAATCCCCCGCTCTGGCTGTCGGCGGTGGCGTCGGTCGGCGCGGCGCTGGCGGCGTTGGCGCTCACCGCCGTGCCGCTGGCGCTCACCGGCGCCCCGGTGGCCGGCGCGTTCCGCCTGATGGCCGAGGGCGCGGCGGGCTCGCTGTTCGCCTTCACCGAGACGCTGTCGCGCGCCACGCCGCTGATCTTCACCGGCCTCGCCGCCGCCATCGCGTTCCGCGCCCGGCTGTGGAACATCGGCGCGGAGGGCCAGCTCTACGCCGGCGCGCTCGCCGCCGTGGCGGTGGGCACGGGCGCGGTGTCGCTGCCCGCGCCGGCCCTCGTGCCGCTGGTGCTGCTGGCGGGCGCGGCGGCCGGCGCGCTCCTGATGCTCGCGCCCGTCGTCTTCAAGCTGCGCTTTTCGGCTGACGAGGTGGTGACGACGCTGCTGCTCAACTTCATCGTGCTGCTGTTCGTGCAGATGATGCTGGAAGGCCCGATGAAGGACCCGATGGGGCTGGGCTGGCCGCAGTCCGAGCCCCTGGTCGACGAGGCGGTGCTGCCCAAGATCGTCGACAAGATGCGTCTGCACTGGGGCTTCGGCATCGCCGTCGTCGCCGCCGTGCTGGCGCAGCTGATGATCGACCGCACCGTCTGGGGCTTCGAGATCCGCGCCGTCGGCGAGAACGCGCCCGCCGCGCGCTATGCCGGCCTGCCCGTCACCCGCACCATGCTGCGCGTCGGCCTGCTGTCGGGCGCGTGCGCCGGGCTCGCCGGCGCGTGCGAGGTGGCGGGGCTGAAGGGCTATCTCACGGCGGACCTGTCGCCCGGCTTCGGCTACGCCGGCATCGTCGTGGCGATGCTCTCCGGCCTGTCGCCGCTGGGCGTGATCCCGGCCTCGATCTTCGTCGCCGGGGTGTTCGTGGGCGCGGACACGATGAGCCGCTCCATCGGCGTCTCCAACTATCTCGCCGACCTCGTGGTCGCCATGGCGCTGCTCTGCGTGCTGGTCGGCGGGCTGGCGACGCGCTACCGCGTGGAATTCACCCGCCGGGATGCCAGGACATGACCGCGACGCTCGACATCCTCGCCAACCCGAGCTTCTGGGCGGCGGCGCTGCGCATCGCCACGCCGCTGATCTTCGGCGTGCTCGGCGCGCTGCTGTGCGAGCGGGCGGGCGTGCTCAACCTCGGCATCGAGGGCATCTTCGTGGCGGGGGCGATGGCGGGCTGGCTGTCGGTCTATCTGGGGCTGTCGCTGTGGGGCGGCGTCGCCGTCGCCGCGCTCACCGGCGCGGCCTTCGGCCTGCTGCACGCCATCCTCACCGTGCCGCTCGGCCTGTCCCAGCACGTCACCGGCATCGGCGTGACGCTGCTCGCCACCAGCATGAGCTATTTCGGCTACCGGGTGGCGTTTCCCAGCGTCACCAGCCCGCCGCGCATCACGCCCTTCCAGCCGCTCGATCCCGGCCCGCTGCGCGCCATCCCGGTGCTCGGCGAGGTGCTGGCGCAGCAGACGGCGCTGACCTGGCTCGCCATCGGGCTCGTCGTCGTGCTCGGCTACGTCCTCGCCCGCACGCCGCTCGGCCTCGCGCTGCGGGCCTGCGGCGACAACCCGGCGGCGGTCGAGTCGCAGGGCCTGTCGGTGACGGCGCTGCGCATGGGCGCGGTGATGGCGGGCTCGGCGCTGATGGCGCTCGGCGGCGCGTTCCTCACCATGTCCGCCTTCAACGCCTTCTTCTTCGGCATGATCGGCGGGCGCGGCTGGGTGTGCATCGCGCTCACCGTGTTCGCGTCGTGGCGGCCCGGCAAGGCGCTGCTCGGCGCGCTGCTGTTCGGCGCCTTCGACGCCTTCCAGGTGCGGCTGCAGACCGTGTCGGGCGGCGTGGCGCCGAGCCAGGTGTTCCTGATGGTCCCCTACGCCCTCTCCATCCTCGCCTTGTTGCTCGTGGCCCGCCGGGCGGACTATCCACGGGCGCTGATGCAGCCTTATTTTCGCGGCCAGCGCTGAGCGCCGCGCCGCCCACGCGGGAGCGCGCCGCGCGGCGTGCGCGCCAGCCCGTCCGAGAGCCTTTCGAGGAGCCCGCCATGACCTTCGATCTCGTCGTCCGCAACGCTGCCCTCCCGGACGGGCGGACCGGCCAGGACATCGCCTGCCAGGGCGGGCGGATCGCCGCCGTCGCGCCCCGCCTCGACGGCGCGGCGCGGCGCACGCTGGAGGCCGAGGGCCGGCTCGTCTCGCCGCCTTTCGTGGATTGCCACTTCCACATGGACGCCACCCTGTCGCTCGGCCTGCCGCGCCTCAACCGCTCGGGCACGCTGCTGGAAGGCATCGCGCTGTGGGGCGAACTGAAGCCGCTGCTGACGCAGGAAGCCGTGGTCGAGCGCGCGCTGCGCTACTGCGACCTCGCCGTGTCGCAGGGCCTGCTGGCCATCCGCACCCATGTCGACGTGTGCGACGACCGCCTGCTCGCGGTCGACGCGCTGCTCGAGGTAAAAAAGCGCATCGCGCCCTATATCGACCTGCAGCTCGTCGCCTTCCCGCAGGACGGCTATTACCGCTCGCCCCGCGCGGCGGACAATCTGCGCCGGGCGCTGGACAAGGGCGTCGACGTGGTGGGCGGCATCCCGCATTTCGAGCGCACCATGGCGGACGGCGCGGCCTCGCTGCGGGCGCTGTGCCAGATCGCCGCCGAGCGCGGCCTGCTGGTCGACATTCATTGCGACGAGACCGACGACCCGCTGTCGCGCCACATCGAGACGCTGGCCTATGAGACGCAGCGCCACGGCATGCAGGGCCGCGTCGCCGGCTCGCACCTCACCTCGATGCACTCGATGGACAATTACTACGTCTCGAAGCTCATCCCGCTGATCGCCGAAGCCGGCGTCCACGCCATCGCCAACCCGCTCATCAACATCATGCTGCAGGGCCGGCACGACACCTACCCGAAGCGCCGCGGCCAGACGCGCGTGCCCGAGTTGCGCGCCGCCGGCGTCAACGTGGCGTTCGGGCACGACTGCGTCATGGACCCCTGGTACTCGCTCGGCAGCGGCGACATGCTCGAAGTCGCCTCGATGGGGCTGCATGTCGGCCAGCTCTCGTCGCGCGAGGCGATGCGCTGGTGCTTCGACGCCGTCACCGTCAACGCCGCCAGCGCCATGCGGCTGGAGGGCTACGGGCTGGAGCCCGGCTGCAACGCCGACTTCGTGCTGTTGCAGGCGGCCGACCCGATCGAGGCGATCCGCCTGCGCGCGACGCGGCTCGCCGTGGTCCGGCGCGGCGCGGTGATCGCCGAGACCGCCCCGCGCGTCGCCGCGCTCTCCTTGCCCGGCCGTCCGGCCACGCTCGACCCCACCGACTACGCGCCCCGCGAGGGCTGACCCTTCCCCCAACCCGGACACATCGACACCATGGCCCATCACCACCTGAAAGCGAGCGCCGAAACCTGCCACTGGGGCTTCTTCGACGGATCGCTGCCGCCCGTGCTCACCGTGGAGAGCGGCGACAGCGTCACCATCGACTGCCTCGCCGGCGCGCCCGAGCAATTGCCCGGCCCCGGCTTCCACGTGCCGCCCGAGATCCACGAGGTTCACCAGCGCGCCGTGAAGCAGCTCCCCGGCCACATCCTCACCGGGCCGGTGGCGGTGCGAGGAGCCAAGCCCGGCCACGTGCTGGAGGTGCGCATCAAGGACATCCAGCTCCGGCAGGACTGGGGCTACAACGTCATCCGGCCGCTCGCCGGCACGCTGCAGGACGATTTCCACGAGACGCGGATGCTGCACATCCCGCTCGACGCGCAGCGCAATGTCGCCACCCTGCCCTGGGGGCTGGAGCTGAAGCTCGCGCCGTTCTTCGGCGTCATGGGCGTCGCGCCGCCGCGCGGCTGGGGACGGCTGACCTCGCTCGTGCCGCGCGCCTTCGCCGGCAACATCGACAACAAGGAGCTCGTCGCCGGCGCGACCCTGTTCCTGCCGGTGTTCGTCGACGGCGCCAATTTCTCGTGCGGCGACGGCCACGGCGCGCAGGGCGACGGCGAGGTCAACGTCACCGCCATCGAGACCGCGCTGCAAGGCACGTTCGAGTTCGTGCTGCGCGACGACCTCGTCTTCACCTACCCGCGCGCCGAGACGCCGACGCACTACATCACCATGGGCATGGACCCCGACCTCGACCAGTGTGTCGTCCGCGCCCTGCGCGACATGATCGTGCTGATGGGCGAGAAGGCCGGCCTGTCGCGCGAGGACGCCTACACGCTCTGCTCCCTCGCCGCCGATCTGCACGTGACCCAGACCGTCAACGGCTCCAAGGGCGTGCACTGCATGATCGCCAAGGAGCTGCTCGACCGGCGGTGATAAAGCGGGCCGGGGCGGCCGGGCGGCCCCTTGCGCCGCCGCGCGGGGCCGCGCCATAAACGGTGGCCGCCGGGGCGGCGTGGCGCGCGGGAGGGCGACGGATGACGGACGGGGCGAAGGGCGGCGAACGGCTGATGGCGCGGCTCAAGGAGCTGTCGCGCTTCACGGCGCAGCCGGGCGAGATGACGAGGCTCTATCTCACCCCGGAGCATCGCCAGGCCGCCGACCAGGTCGCCGCCTGGATGCGCGAGGCCGGCATGGAGGTGGCGATGGACGCCGCCGGCACCGTCGTCGGCCGCTATCCGGCTGCCGCGCCCGGCGGCAAGACGATGCTGCTCGGCTCCCACATCGACACGGTGCGCAACGCCGGCATCTATGACGGCAATCTCGGCGTGCTCGCCGCCATCGAGGCGGTGGCGCGGCTGCACGAGAGGGGCGAGCGCCTGCCCTTCGCCATCGAGGTGCTGGCCTTCGGCGACGAGGAGGGCGTGCGCTTCCCGGTGACGCTGACAAGCTCGCGCGCGCTGGCCGGCCTGTTCGACCCCGCCTCGCTCGACGCCCGGGACGACGACGGCGTGAGCCTGCGCGAGGCGCTGGTCGCGTTCGGGCTCGACCCGGACGGCATCGCCGCGCTGAGGCGCGACCCGAGCCAGGTGATCGGCTACCTCGAGGCGCATATCGAGCAGGGGCCGGTGCTGGAGGCGCAAGGCGCGCCCGTCGGCGTCGTCACCGCCATCGCCGGCGCGACCCGCGCCGTGGTCGAAGTCTCCGGCGTCGCCGGCCACGCGGGCACCGTGCCGATGGCGCTGCGCCGCGACGCGGGAACCGCCGCCGCCGAGATGGTGCTGGCCGTGGAGCGGCTGGCGCGCGAAACGACCGATCTCGTGGCCACGGTCGGCCAGCTCCAGTTCCAGCCGGGCGCGGTGAACGTGATCCCGTCCGGCGTGCGCTTCACGCTCGATTGCCGCAGCCCGCGCGACGAGATCCGGGATGCCGCCATCCGGGCGCTCTCGGAACAATTCTCGGAAATCGCAAAGCAACGGAATGTCACGGTCGAAGTGCGCGGTTTCTATGACGAACCGGCCGCGAAGTGCGCGGAACATCTGGTTGCTTCGATCGAACAAAGTATCGCCGAGCGGAATATACAACCCATCCGCCTGACCAGCGGGGCGGGTCATGACGGGCTCGCCATGGTTGCGCTGTGCCCGATCGGCATGATCTTCGTGCGCTGCCGGGGCGGCATCAGCCACAACCCGGCCGAGCATATCACCACGGAAGACGCCGGCGTCGCCGTGGACGTGCTGGTCGACGTGCTGCGCCGCCTGGCGCGCCGGAACGATCCGACTTCCATGCCGAATTCCGGTTGAATAGGGACAAGAACAGCGTGGCCAACCACCTTTTCGACTCGCTTCGCGCTTGCACGATTGCCGACGACCGGACCTTCCTGGAGCGGACGGACGGGTCCGTGCTCACCTATGGCGGGCTGTGGGAGGCGACCGCGCGCTGGGCCGGCGCGCTGCGCGCGCTGGGCGTCGCCACCGGCGACCGCGTCGCCGTGCAAGTGGAGAAAAGCCCTGAAGTTCTCGTGCTTTACCTCGCCTGCATCCGCGCCGGGGCGATCTTCCTGCCGCTCAACACCGCCTATACGGCGGCGGAGGTGAGCTACTTCCTGGGCGACGCGGAGCCGTCGCTGTTCGTGTGCGATCCTGCAAAGCGCGACGCGCTGGCGCCCATCGCGGCGGCGGCGAAAGTGGCGCGCGTCGAGACTCTCGACGAGCATGGTTGTGGTACACTCGCGGAGGTTGCAGCCCGCCAGGAGCCGAACTTCCCGACCGTCGAACGCGAACCGGACGACCTCGCCGCCATCCTCTACACCTCCGGCACCACCGGCCGCTCCAAGGGGGCCATGCTGAGCCATGACAACCTGCTCAGCAACGCCTTGACTCTCAAGGACTATTGGCGTTTCACCCCGGCCGACGTGCTGATCCACGCGCTGCCCGTCTTCCACACGCACGGGCTGTTCGTCGCCACCAACACCATCTTGGCGGCTGGCGCGACGATGATCTTCCTGCCGAAGTTCGACCCGGCCCAGGTTCTGGCGCTGGCCGGCCGCGCGACCGCGCTGATGGGCGTGCCGACCTTCTATACGCGGCTGCTCGGCAACCCAGGGTTGATCCGCGAGGCCGTGGCCGGGATGCGGCTGTTCATCTCGGGCTCCGCCCCCCTGCTCGCCGAAACCCACCGCGAGTTCTCCGCCCGCACCGGCAAGGCCATCCTGGAACGCTACGGGATGACCGAAACCAACATGAACACCTCCAACCCCTATGACGGCGATCGCGTGCCCGGCACGGTGGGGTTCCCGCTGCCGGGCGTGTCGCTGCGCGTGGTCGATCCGGAGACCGGGCGCGAGCTGGCGGCCGAAGACGTCGGCATGATCGAGGTCAAGGGCCCCAATGTCTTCAAGGGGTATTGGCGCATGCCCGAGAAGACGAACGCCGAATTCCGGCCGGATGGGTTCTTCATCACCGGCGACCTCGGCAAGATCGACGGGCGCGGATACGTCCATATCGTCGGCCGTGGCAAGGACCTGATCATTTCGGGCGGCCTGAACATCTATCCCAAGGAGGTCGAGACCGAGATCGACGGCCTGCCGGGCGTCGAGGAAAGCGCGGTCATCGGCGTCCCCGACGCCGATTTCGGCGAGGCGGTGACCGCCGTGATCGTGCGCAAGCCGGGCGCGGAAGTGTCGGAGGACGACGTCCGCGCCGGCCTCAGGGAGCGCCTGGCGCGGTTCAAGCAGCCGAAATACGTGATCTTCGTTCCCGAGCTCCCCCGCAACACGATGGGCAAGGTGCAGAAGAACGTCCTGCGGGACCAGTTCACCCCAAGGTTGTAGTCGGCGGATCGGCCCCGCCTCTGGCGCGGGCGCGGCCTTGCGCTTATCTGATGGGCAGAGCAAGGGAAAGCCGATGTCCATCGCCCGTTTTTGCGTCAACTCGGTCGCGCTCCTGGCCGCCGGTTTCCTCGCGACCGCTGCAACTTCCGCGCGTGCGGAGGACTGCACCTGGGGCAAGCCGGGCTACCGCGATTGCATTGACGCAAAGATCGCCAAGCGGCGCGAGCAGGAGGCGAAGGGGCAGAAGCCGGATATCGCCAAGACCGTGCCGGCGAGCAAGCGTCCCGGCACCCTGACGCCGCTGCCCGCCCCTCCGCAGGACACGTTGATCCTGCCCGACATGAACGATGCGCGCGGCCGCAGGGCCTTGCAGCGCAGCCTGCACGACTTCGAGCGCGACCAGGCGCGCATGCGCCGGCAGGGCGCGCCGGAGCCGATCATGCCCTATCCCGAGATCAACAAGATTCCGGGCCAGGTCTGCCCGACCGGCGGCTGCTACTAAAAGCTGCGCAACTTCGGCGTGTTTCTTGCCTGTCCCTTTCCGCCGAGAGGAGGGGGACCATGAGGCAGACAACGGCCGACGACACGCAGGCTTACCCGGGCGGGAGCGCCGCCGCGCCGCTTCTCGCCGGCCATCCGGTGCAGCGCATCCTGCAGGACATTCACCGGCGCTACCGCGATCACGACGAGGGACGGCTGGCGGACTACATCCCCGAGCTGACGCTCGCCGATCCGCGCGATTTCGGCATCGCCATGGCCATCACGGACGGCTTCGTCCACGAGGTCGGGGACACGCGCAAGCCCTTCACGATCCAGTCAATTTCCAAACCGATCGTGTACGCGCTGGCGCTGCGCGACCATGGCCGCGAGGCGGTGCTCAGGAAGATCGGGGTGGAGCCTTCGGGCGACCCGTTCAACTCCATCGCCTTCGACGAGCAGCACAATCGCCCGTTCAATCCGATGGTCAACTCGGGCGCCATCGCCGCTACCGCCCTGGTGCGGGGCGAGGGGCGCAAGGCGCGGCTGGCGCGCATCATGGCGATGTTCGAGGCCTTTGTCGGGCGCCCCCTGGAGATCGACGAGGCGGTCTATCGGTCGGAGGCGCAGACCGGCCATCGCAACCGCGCCATTGCCTACCTGGAGTTGAACGCGGGCATGGTCGACGGGCCGGTCGAGGAGCACCTCGACCTGTATTTCCTGCAGTGCTCGATCCGGGTCACCGCCCGCGACCTTGCGGTTGTGGGGGCGACCCTGGCCAACGAGGGAGTGAACCCGCTGACCGGGGCGCGGGTGCTGGCGCCGGACCTCGCCCGCGACGTTCTCAGCGTCATGGCGACCTGCGGCATGTACGATTACGCCGGCGGTTGGCAGTATGATGTCGGCATGCCGGCCAAGAGCGGCGTGGGCGGCGGAATCATGGCCGTGTTGCCCGAGCAGCTTGGACTTGGAGTTTACTCCCCGCGTCTTGACGAGACGGGGAACAGTTGGCGCGGCATCAAGGTGTGTACTAACCTCTCCCGGGAATTGAAGCTGCATCTGCTGGATTTTCGGGGCGCGCGGACGAGCGCCGTGCGGCGCGCCTACCGGGGGTCCGAGGTGCGCTCGAAGCGGGCGCGGCGGGAGCGGGAGACGGAGGCGCTGGACCGCTCGGCGCATCGCATCGCCGTCTACGAGATCCAGGGCGACCTGTCCTTCTCCGACGCCGAGAGGCTGACCCGCCTGATCCTCGGAGAAGCCGCGTCATTCGATCATATCGTCCTGGATTCACGGCGGATTTCCTCGATGAGCGAGGTCGCCGCGAGGGTCCTGTCGGGGCTGGCGGAAGAGCTTGCGGCGCAGGGCAAGGCGGCGCTGCTGGCGCCCTCCCCCGAGACGCCGCGCCTCGCCGGCTTCCGCCTCGCCGATGGCGTCGACGCAGCGCTCGAAGCTTGCGAGGATGCAATCCTGGCAGCCGCCGGAGTTTTGCATTCTTTCGAAGCCGAAGTGGAATTGGCGGACTTCGCCCTCCTGAACACGCTGGACTCCGACGAGTTCGACGTCTTTCGACGGCACCTTGTTCTGGAACACTTCGGAACAGGCGATGTTCTGGCCAGAACGGGCGAAAAGGCCGACCGACTGTTCTTGGCGGTCGCCGGGCGCTGCGACATTCGCGTCAAGGTTGAAGGCTCTGACCGCCACCATAGGTTGGGGTCGCTGGAAGCCGGCACGATGTTCGGCGAGCTCGCCCTGTTCGAGAACGGTGTGCGCACCGCCGACGTCGTGGCCGCCACTCCGGTGCGCTGCTACATGCTCACCCGCGAGGCCTTCGCGGCGCTGCAACGGCGCGAGCCGGCTTTGTGCGCCAAGATCCTGCTGCGGGTCGGGGCCAGCCTCGCGGACCGGCTGCGCCGGGCCAATGCCGAGATCGGCGCGCTGGCGCGCTGATCAGGCGACGACGGCCGGGCGGATTTCCCCCGTGCCGCCGTCGGTCAGGCCGAGGTCGGTCAGATGCGGCCCCGCGTTGCAGGCGAGGCTCGCGCCGACGAAGGCCTTGAACACCCGGTAGGGCGGCTTCCACTCGGCGATGTCGTCGCAGGCGGCCTTCACGGCGCGGAAGCCGGCGGCGATGGCCTCCGGCGCGTCCTCCGAGAGCAGCCCGCACACCGGCAGGGGAAGCAGCGCCGTCACCTTGCCGTCCTTGGCCACGGCCATGCCGCCGCCGCAGGCGATCAGCGCGTTGGCGGCGGCGGCCATGTCGGCCGGGTCGCGGCCGAACACCGCGAGGTTGTGCGAGTCGTGGGAGACGGTGGTCGCGAACGCACCCCGGAACGTGCCCCAGTCCTCCAGCAGAGCGAGCGCTGGCGTCGCCGGGCCGCGGCCGTGGCGGTGCGCCATGGCCATCACCGAGACGCCGTCCGGCAGCACCACCCGGCCGGCCTCGATCCGCGTCTCAACCTGCGACCATGCGGTGAAGCGCGCGCCGCGAATGGCGTTGAGCCGCACCGGGCCGTCGGCCCGGCCGGGAACGCGCGGGGCGAAGTCGTCCGGGGCGAGCGGCGCGAGGCGCATCGTCGCCGTGGGCGCGGCGACGGGGTCCGGGCGCAGCGTCGAGAGGAGGCGGCCGGCGCTCGCCGCCAGCTCGCCGTCGGCCAGCACGTGCCGCACGCCGAGGGTGGCGAGGTCGTCGAACACCACGATGTCGGCGCGCCGCCCCGGGCCGACGAGGCCGAGGTCGTCGCGCTTCAGCCGCATGGCCGCGTTCAGCGTCGCGGCGCGGATGGCCTGGGTCGGCGCCAGCCCGTAGCGCACCAGCCGGCGCAGCAGGTCGACCATGCCGCCCTTGTCGACCAGGTCGTCTGGAAACACGTCGTCGGTGCACAAAGTCAGCGTCTGCGGAACCATGGGCAGGGCGTTGAGCGCGGCCACGCAGTCGGGCAGCAGATAGTCGTGGCTGCCGCGCAGCTCCACCGTCAGTCCGGCGCGCAGCTTGGCGAGGCAGTCCTCGGCCGAGACGAGCTCGTGGTCGGAGCCCACCCCGGCCGCCGCGTAGGCCTCCAGCTCGGGGCCGGCGAGGCCGCGCGCGTGGCCGCAGACGAGCTTGCCGCTGGCCAGCCCCTCGCCGACGATGGCGCGCATGCGGGCCGAGCCGTCCAGCACGCCGCGCATGTCCATGACCTCGGCGACGCCGGCGATCTCGGGCCAGGAGAGCATCTCGCGCATCTCCGGCCCGTCGAAGGTCGCGCCGGAGAGCTCCAGCCCGGGCGCGGAGGGCACGCAGGAGGGGGCCAAAGTCAGCACCCGCAAGGGCAGGTCGCGGCTCGCCGCGATGGCCCAGCGCACGCCCTCGAGGCCGAGCACGTTGCCGACCTCGTGCGGGTCCCACACCACGGTCGTCGTGCCCTGCGGCAGCACGGTTTGCGCGTAGACCCGCGGCGTCATCATCGAGCTTTCGACGTGCATGTGGGAGTCGATGAGCCCCGGAGCGACGAAGCCGCCGGCGGCGTCGACGATGCGCGCGGCGTCGGCGCGCGCGCCGCGCGGATGCACGCTCGCGATCAGCCGGCCGACGATGCCGACATCGGCCTCGCGCAGCTCGCCGGTGGCGACGTCGACCACCGTGCCGCCCGCCACCAGCACGTCGAAGGGGCGGCGGCCGAGCGCCGCGTCGACGGCGGCCCGGCGCTCGGCCGGGTCGACGAGTTCGGTCCTCGTGGGGTCGCCGGTCATGCGGATGCTCCCGTGCTGGCGGCGTCGAAGGCGGCACGCATCAGCGCCAGGATGCCGGCCGCGTCGCCCCGGCGCGCCACCAGCGCGTTGGGCGCGGCCTTGTGCGCGCGAAACTCGCAGATCGTCATGCCCCGCGCCGGCCCCGCGCCACGCTCCATCTCGACCCGCGCCGGGGCGGTCTCCACCGTCCCGGGCGCGACCAGGGCGGCGGCGGCGACGGGATCGTACAGCGCCATCGGCCGCCCGCGCCCGATGCGGACATAGCCTTCGGTGAGGTCGGCGAGGATTTCGGCGCGCTCGCCGCCGCGCGACCGGATGAGGGCGACGTCCTCCATCGAGATCGGCACGGTCCGGCAGGCGTCGAGGCCGACCATGGTGAAGGGAACGCCGGCATCGAGCACGATCTGCACGGCCTCGGGGTCGCACAGCGCGTTGAACTCGGCCGCCGCGGTGTGGTTGCCCGCGCCGGCGCTGCCCCCCATCCAGATCATCCCGTCGAGGCCGCGCGCGATCTCCGGGCGGGCCAGCAGGGCGACGGCGAGGTTGGTCAGCGGGCCCAGCGCCAGAACGGTGAGGCCGCCCGGCGCGGCGGCTTGCGCCAGCGCGTCGAGCGCGCCGGTAGGGGAGAGGCGCGCCGGGGCCGGCGGCAGGCCGCGGCCGGCGCTCGCCAGCGCGTCGTCGCCGAGGATGGCCTGGGCCGTGATCGGCTCGCCGATCAGCGGCCGGTCGCGCCCGACATGCAGAGGGGCGCGCCAGCCGAAGAAGGCGCTCATGCGCGCGGCGTTGTCGACGACGACCGGCAGCGGCGCGTTGCCCGCGACGAGGCCGATGCCGGCAATGGCCCAGTTGGGGTCCGCGGCCACCATCGCGATGGCGGCCATGTCGTCGAAGCCGCAATCCGTGTCGATCCAGACACGGCGCGGCGCGGGTGCGGGAGTGGTCAATTCGTGTCTTCCGATGGCGGCGCACGATAGGCCACGCGAGGCGGGCGAAGCAACGCCGCGAGGGCGCGCC
The DNA here is from genome assembly GCF_024294805.1 of Alsobacter ponti. Taxonomy (GTDB): domain Bacteria; phylum Pseudomonadota; class Alphaproteobacteria; order Rhizobiales; family Beijerinckiaceae; genus Alsobacter; species Alsobacter ponti. The sequence goes on along the minus strand of NZ_JANCLU010000001.1, from coordinate 193,660 downwards.
CCGCCCCTCCCCCGTGCATGGCGCGCGCCGGGCGACGCCCTATAATCCCGGCAGGACGAGAAACCGGCGAGGACGCATGACCTTCGACGCTTTCCGGGCCTCGCTCGGCGAGGCCGCGCCGCCGCCGGGCCTCGGCGAGGCCCTGCTGGCCCTGTGGTGGGACGGCAAGGGTGACTGGGAGAAGGCCCATACGCACGCCCAGGCCGACGAGGCCCGCGACGGCTCGTGGGTCCATGCCTACCTGCACCGCAAGGAAGGCGACCTCGGCAATGCCGGTTACTGGTACGCGCGCGCCGGACGCTCCCGTCCGGAGTCCACGCTCGAAGCGGAATGGGAAATCATCGCGCGCGAGCTGCTGGGGCGCGCCGCCGGCTGAGGTCGGCTCAGCTCGCGAGCCGCGCCATGCGCTCGCGCATCCGCTCTTCGAAGGCGAGGATGATGGCCGACAGGCCCGGCTCGTCGACGAGCTCGGCCGCCTCCGACGGGCGCGTCCACAGCAATTGGCGCTGGCCCTGCTCCCGCCACTCGGCGCGCTGCCGCTCGACATAGAGCGGGAAGACGCGCACGGCGCACAGCGCGAAGCTGTCGCTCAGCCGCTTCCAGTACTCGAATACGCCGACCGGCTTCTTTGCCACCACGCCGACGACGCCGGCCTCCTCCAGCGCCTCGCGGGCGGCGGATTTGTGCGGCTTCTTGCCGTGGACGGGCCATCCCTTGGGAATGATCCAGCGCCCGGTGTCGCGCGAGGTCACCAGCAGGACGAACAGCTCGCCCCGGTCGTAGCGGTACGGAAGCGCGGCGTATTGCACGCGGGGCGGCGCGTCGGCCTCGAACCCGTGGTCGCGATGGGCCTTCATCGTCGGGCCTCGCCTCCAGAGAGGTCCGCCCGGGCCGAAAAGGCGCGGAGCGGGATCGCGAATGATCCCGCTCCGCCGTTGAGGTTCGGTTAACGTAGACCGAAGGTTGTGAAATTCGCTCTAATGCAATGTATCAGGGCGGTGGCCCATGCCTTCGTCGTCGCCGGCGCTATCCATGGCGGCGTAGGCGGGGCAATAGCCGGTGGCGCCGCGCGTCGTCAGCATGACGCCCGCAAGCCCGGCGAGCATGCCGGAGGTTCCGCCCTGGCGCAGCCCCCACGCCAGCAGGCCGAGGCCCATGACGGTCGAGGCGATGCGTTCGACGTCTCCCACGTTGGGCGGGCCGGACGTCATGCCCTCCCACAGATCCGCGGCCACGTCCTGGGCCTGGTGCGCGATGTCCGACATGGCAAGCTCCTGCTCGATGGCGCGGGGCCGCGCGGAGCGGCCCGGTGGGCGGAAACGGCCCGCCCGCGCCAACGTTCCCGGCGCTCACTAGGCGCGGTCGAAAGCCTCGACGCGGCCGACGCGCGGCGTCTCCGTGCGGCGCAGGCGGCGGCCGACCGCCTCCACCTTGCGGAACACCCGCACGAAATTGGCCGACGCGATGCCCGCGATGGCCTCGTCGGACCATCCGCGCGCCATCAGCCCCGCCAACAAATGCGGGAAGCGGCTGACGTCCTCCAGCCCGTCCGGCGTGCGGCCGCCGTAGAAGTCCGAGCCGATGCCGACATGGTCGAGGCCGGCGCGCCCGGCGATGTACTCGATGTGGTCGCAGAGTTGCTCCAGCGTGGCGCGCGGCGGCGCGCCGGCGCGGCGGGCGAGGTCGGCGAAGGCGTCGCCGGGCCCGGAGGGCGGGGCCGCCTTGCCCCAGGCGTCGCACAGCGGCCGGTACCAGTCGCGCGAGGCCTGGCTGATGAAGTTCGGCACGAAGGTCGCCATCACCAGCCCGCCATTGGCGCGCACCCGGTCGAGCACGTCGTCGGGCACGTTGCGGGGGTGGTCGCACAGGGTGAAGGCGTTGGAGTGGGAGAACACGACCGGCGCGCGCGTGATGTCCAGCACCTGCCGCATCACGTCGTGAGAGACGTGCGCGAGGTCGACGATCATGCCTAGCCGGTTCAGCTCGAGCACGACGGCGCGGCCGAAGGGGGTGAGCCCGCCGTGGCGCGGCGCGTCGGTGGCGCTGTCCACCCAGTCCAGCGTCTCGTTATGGCAGAGCGTCATCAGCCGCGCGCCGGCGGCGTTCCACACGCGCAGCGGCGACAGGCTGTTCTCCAGCCCCACTCCGCCCTCGATGGCGATGAAGGAGGCGATCTTGCCCAGCGCCTTGGCGCGCGCGATGTCGCTCGCCCGGCGCGCCGGCAGGAACGTGTCGGGGTAGGCTTCGGTGAGGCGCAGGATGATGTCGACCACCTCCATCACCGTACGGCCGGGATGCGGCGTCAGCGTGGGGATGAACGCGGCCCAGAACTGCGCGGAGACGCGGCCCTGCTTCATGCGCGGGATGTCGGTGTCATGGTCCTGCCTGGGGCGGCCGGGATCGAACGCGGCGACGTCGCCGCGCGCCCGCGCGTCGTCGTGGATCACCCAGGGCAGGTCGTTGTGCCCGTCGACGAGCGGCAGGCGCTCCAGCAGCGCCAGCGCCCGCTCCAGGTGGGCGGCGTCGGCGCGGCGTGCGGTGGGAGTGGCGGCGCGGTGCATGGGAGATCCGGATCGGCGGCGTCTGGCGGCGCGGGAATCGCGCCCGCGCCTGCCACGCAGGCTGGCCCCGGCGGCCGCGCCCGTCCAGCCCTCACGTCCGGTTAACCCTGAAATTCCAGAGTCATGGAACGAATGGACGCTTCCGAACGTTCAAATTCCAACAAATAACCATCGTGAACACCGTAGATGATGGACCTCATGAACCTCCGCATCCTCGTCGTCGAGGATGAACTGCTGATTGCACTGGCGATGGAGGACATGCTCCAGACGTTCGGGTGCGAAATCATCGGTCCCGCCTCCGACATCGGGGAAGCCGAGAAGATCATTCTCAAGGAACGGCTCGACGGCGCGCTGCTGGACGTCAACGTCCGCGGGCGGCTGGTCTACCCCGTCGCCGAGATGCTGATCGAGCGCTCCATTCCGCTCATCCTGTGCAGCGGCTACGCGACCACCAACGTGATCCCCGCGCCCTACTGCGCCCTGCCGCAGATCGCCAAGCCCTACGATCAGGACACGCTGTACCGGATGATGACGCGCGTGTTCGCCGACACCGAGGCGAGGACGCCGCCGGCCGCGTGGGCGCGGCCGTTCGACCGCTCCGGCGAACTCAGCGGCTGAGCGCGCCCGCGCGCCCGGCGAGGCCCAGCGCATCGCGCCGCAGCCAGCGCTGCATCATCAGCACGGCCACCACCGTCAGCCCCGCCGCCAGCCCCATCCAGATGCCCGAGCCGCGCAGCCCCGTGCCAAAGCCGAGCCCGACGCTCAGCGGCAGTCCGACGCCCCAATAGCCGATCGCCGCGTAGATCATCGGCACGCGCGTGTCGTGCAGCCCGCGCAGCATGCCCGAGCCGACCGCCTGCGCGCCGTCCGCCACCTGGAACAGAGCCGCGTAGAACAGGAACACCACGGCGAACTCGACCACCGCCGCGTTGGCCGGCGCGTCGATGTCGATGAAGAAGCCGACCAGCACGCGCGGGGCGACCACCATCACCGTCGCGGTGAGCACCATGAAGCCGACGCCGAGCGCGAAGGACGCCCAGCCCGCGAGGCTGACGCCGTGGGGGTCGCCCGCCCCGAAGGCCCGGCCGACGCGCACCGTCACCGCCTGGTTGAAGCCGAGCGGAACCATGAAGACGAGCGAGGCGATCTGGATGGCGATGGAGTGGGCGGCGAGCTCGTCGGCGCCGATCAACCCCATCAGGAACACCGCGCAGTTGAAGATCGTGACCTCGAAGGCCAGCGTCGCGCCGATCGGCAGGCCGAGCCGCCAGTAGTCGCGCAGGCGCGGCCAGTCGGGCCGCCAGAAGCGGCCGAACAGGTGGTAGCGGCGGAAGCGGCGGTCCATCTGGACGACGACCGCGAGGCCGCCGAACAGCACCACCGAGGCCAGCGTCGTCGCCAGCCCCGAGCCCGGCAGGCCAAGCGGCGGCACGCCGAGATGGCCGAACATCAGCACCCAGTTGGCGAAGATGTTGAACAGGAACGCCACCACGACGGCGGCCAGCGCCCAGCGCGGGCGCTCCATCGCCGCGAGATACGAGCGCAGCACGAGGTAGCCGAGGAAGGGCAGCATGCCCCATTGCAGCGTGCGCAGATACGCGCCGGCCAGCGCCGCCAGATGCGGCTCCTGCCCCATCGCCAGCAGGATCGCCTCGCCGTGCCACAGCACCAGCCAGCTCGGCACGCTGATCGCCACGCAGGCCCACAGGCCCTGGCGCACCGTGCGCCGCACCTCGCGCACCGCGTGACGGTTGCGCCCGCGCTCGGCGGCGATCAGCGGCGAGGCGGCGCTGATGACGCCGATGCCGAAGATCAGGATGGCGAAGTGCAGGTTGAAGCCGAGCGAGCCCGCCGCCAGCGCCTGCGGGCCGAGATGGCCCATCATCACCACGTCGGTCGTGGTCATGCCGGTCTGCGCCAGGTTGGTGAGGATCAGCGGCCACGCCAGCGCCATCGTGGCGCGCGCCTCCTCCCACCACGCGCGCGGGGCGGGGCGGGCGATCTCGGCCTCGCGGTCGATGTCGCGCTGGATCGGGATCTCGGTCATGGCACGGGCTTCTAGCGCAATCGGTCGCGGATGGCGTGCGCTTTCGCGCACGTCGCCACGCAGGGGACCAGACGGAAAAGCCGCGCCGCCCGTTCGGGAGCGGCGCGGCCGGGCCTGCCGGCGAAGGCGCTGGGCCTATTGCGGGCTGGGCGTCGGCGTCGGCGTGGGGGTCGGCGTCGGGGCCGGCGACGCGGGATTGGCCGCGCGGGCGCGGTCCATCAGCGCGGTCGCCGCGTCGACGCAGGCCTTCATCGTCTCGCTCGGGCTGCACGTCACGGCCATGCGGGTGTCGCCGGAGCGGAACACGAAGCGCGCCCCGCCGCCCATCATGCCACCGCCCATCATGCCGCGACCGCCCATCATGCCGCCGCCCATGCCGCCCATGCCGCCTCCCATGCCGCGGCCCATGCCGCCCATGCGGTCCATCATCATGCGGCGATGCATGCGCACCATGGCGTCATGGTCGTCATTGTTGTCGTCGTAGCCGTCGTCCTCGTTGTCGGCCTGGTCGCCGCCGCGGTCATCGCGCCAGGAGCGGCGGTCGGACTGCCGGTCGTCCGAGTTCCAGTCCCGATGCATGCGGTCCATCTGGCGCATGCGCTCCATGTCGCCGCGTCCGCCACGATCCTGCGCGAGCGCCGCGCCGGACGTGCCGGCCATCACGGCCATGAGTGCTGCGGAGATGAGTAGAGCCGTGCGCATGGCGATCTCCCGAGTTCTGTTGCGGTTCCGCGGCTCCCGGGCGCCGCGAAGCGGGCCGGCGCGCGCGGAGACGAACTCCCCCGCTTGGAGGAGCGTTCCGCAATCATAGGCTGCTTTCGGGAGGCGGGCGACAGGCGGGCCGCGCCGGTCTGCCCCGCGCGGCGCACGGCCCCGGCTCACGAAAAAGCCCCCGTCTCCGGGGGGCTTTTCGTTAGTTGTCGAGGAAGCTGCGCAGCTTGCGGCTGCGGCTGGGATGCTTGAGCTTGCGCAGCGCCTTCGCCTCGATCTGGCGGATGCGCTCGCGCGTCACCGAGAACTGCTGGCCGACTTCCTCCAGCGTGTGGTCGGTGTTCATGCCGATGCCGAAGCGCATGCGCAGTACGCGCTCCTCGCGCGGCGTCAGCGAGGCGAGCACGCGCGTCGTCGTCTCGCGCAAATTGGACTGAATCGCCGCGTCGATGGGCAGGATGGCATTCTTGTCCTCGATGAAGTCGCCGAGGTGGCTGTCCTCCTCGTCGCCGATGGGCGTTTCGAGCGAGATCGGCTCCTTGGCGATCTTCAGCACCTTGCGCACCTTCTCCAGCGGCATGGCCAGCTTCTCGGCCAGCTCCTCCGGGGTCGGCTCGCGGCCGATCTCGTGCAGCATCTGGCGGCTGGTGCGGACGATCTTGTTGATCGTCTCGATCATGTGCACCGGGATGCGGATAGTGCGCGCCTGGTCGGCGATGGAGCGGGTGATCGCCTGCCGGATCCACCACGTCGCGTAGGTCGAGAACTTGTAGCCGCGCCGGTACTCGAACTTGTCCACCGCCTTCATCAGGCCGATATTGCCCTCCTGGATCAGGTCCAGGAACTGCAGGCCGCGGTTCGTGTACTTCTTGGCGATGGAGATGACGAGGCGCAGGTTCGCCTCCACCATTTCCTTCTTGGCCTGGCGCGCCTCGCGCTCGCCCTTCTGCACCATGTGGACGATCTTGCGGAACTCCTGGATCTCCAGCCCCGTCTCCGAGGCGAGATTGTGGATGTCCTGCCTGATGTCCTTGATCGAGTCCTTGTCGTTGGCGACGAACTCCTTCCAGCCGCGGGTCCCGAGCTTGGAGACGCGCAGCAGCCACTTGGGGTCGAGCTCCGACCCCTGGTAGTTCTTCAGGAAGTCCTCGCGCGAGACGCGGTAGCTCTCGGCCAGCCGCATCAGCCGGCCTTCCAGGCCGATGAGCCGCTTGTTGATGTCGTAGAGCTGCTCGACCAGCGCCTCGATGCGGTTGGCGTTGAGCGACAGCGACTTGACGTCGGTGACGATCTCTTCCTTGAGCTTCTTGTACTTGCGCTCCTGGGCCGGCGTCAGCGACGTGTTCTGCAGCTTGGACTCGACGTTCTGGTCCTGCAGGCGGCGCAGCTTCTTGTAGGCGTCGGCGATGCGGTCGAAGGTTTCCAGCACCTTCGGCTTCAGCTCGGACTCCATGGCCGACAGGGAGACGTTGTTCTCCATGTCGTCTTCCTCGAGGTCGCCCTCGGGAACGGCGTCGCCCTCGGCCGCCAGCGTCTCGCCCTCGGCCTCCTCCTCGCCCTCCTCGACCTTTGGCCCGCCCTTGCCCTCCGGGCCGGCGTAGGTCGCCTCGAGGTCGATGATGTCGCGCAGCAAAACCTTGGCTTCGTTCAGCTCGTCGCGCCAGATGATGATGGCCTGGAAGGTCAGCGGGCTCTCGCACAGCCCGGCGATCATGGCCTCGCGGCCGGCCTCGATGCGCTTGGCGATGGCGATCTCGCCCTCGCGCGACAGCAGCTCGACCGAGCCCATCTCGCGCAGGTACATGCGCACGGGGTCGTCGGTGCGGTCGGCCGGCTCGGCGCGCTCGACCTTGGCCGGCAGGGCGCGCGCCGTCTCGACGAGCTCGCCGCCCTCCTCGTCCTCGCTCTCGTCGCTCGCTTCCGGGCGGTCCGCGTCGGCCTCCTCGGACTCGATGACGTTGATCCCCATCTCGTTGAGCATGGCGAGGATGTCCTCGATCTGCTCGGACGTGACTTCCTCGGAGGGGAGGACCTCGTTCAGCTCTTCATAGGTGACAAACCCGCGCTTCTTCGCGAGCTTGATCATTCGCTTGACGGCCTGATCGGTCAGGTCGAGAAGCGGGCTGTCCGCCTGCGGTGCATCCGCGACGTCGCCTTCGGCCTTCTCGTTCGTCTTTGTCGCCATTCCCGATCGCTCCAAACCCGCCCGGGCCACGCCAACGCCCGGAGAAACAACGAAGTTCACGTCAGAATGGGCAGCAGGGACTCCCGTCCCGCCGCCCTGCACGAAAACCGGCCTCGATCAATGTCGTGAATCGCTTAAGTCACCCTTAACCGTTTCCGACCGGAGCCCGAACGAGCCGCCCCGCCGCACGCGGACCGCTCCCTCACCGGCTCCTTCTCACGCACTTTCCTGTCGGCGCGCCTTCCAGGCGGCCGCAACGCTATCGATCCTGGTCCGGCCCGGAGGCCCGCGCGCCGCGATCGATCTCGGCTTCCGTCCCGTCGAGGGTCGAAATCTGGAGGACGAGGTCGCGTATCCAAGCCAGGCTGGCCTCGCTTTCGTCCTGCGCGAACGCCGTGCGGGCCATCCCGAGTTCGTTATGTAGCGTCAGCGCGCGGCGATGCAAGGTCATCGCCTGCCTGAGGCTGTCCCTGACTTGTTCAGGATCGGCCCCGGAGTCAAGACACCATCGGTCGCCATGCCGCACCACGGCCTCCAGCCGGTCGAGCACGGGGCCGAGCCCCATGGCCACGATCCAGCCGCGCGGATCGCCCTCCTCGCCCGCTTCGCGATGGGCCTCGAAGTCGACCAGCGCCTGCCGAACGCGGCGCGTATCGGCGTGCGCGAAGTCCATGGCGGCCAGCGTCTCGGCCTGCTCCGCCAGCAGGACGGGATGGGCGGTGAGGATCAGCAGGATCATCGCCTCGCGCGGCGACACCGCCGAGGGCGCCGCGAAAATGGCGCTGCGCGACAGGCTGGCGCTGGCGCGCAACGGCTCTGGCGGTCCGCCCGACGATCCGCGCCCCTGCCCCGGCCGGCCGCGCCCGCCTTCGCGCCCGCCGCCGGCGCGTCCGCCGCCCCTGCCGCCGCCCGCGCCGGGCATCAGGGCGCGCAGCCGCACGTCCATCTCCGCCCTGTAATGGCGGCGCAAATCCTCGTCCTTGATGGTGGCGAGCACTTCGCGCATCCGCCGTTCCAGCGCCGCGCGGCGCTCCGGCGTGTCGAGGGGGCCGGCCTCAACCTCGCGCATCCACAAAAGGTCGACCAGCGGCATCGCCTGGTCGAGCGCCTTTTGCAGCGCCGCCTGCCCGCCTGAGCGGGCGAGGTCGTCGGGGTCCTGCCCCTCGGGCAGCAGCGCGAAGCGCAGCGACTTGCCCGGCTGCAAGGACGGCATCGCCACGTCGATGGCCCGCCACGCGGCGCGCCGGCCGGCCTTGTCGCCGTCGAAGCACAGGATCGGCTCGTCGGCCATGCGCCACAGCAAAGCGAGCTGTTCCGGCGTCAGCGCCGTGCCGAGCGGGGCGACCGAGTTGGGAAACCCGGCGAGGCTCATGGCGATGACGTCGACATAGCCCTCCACGGCGATCACCGTGCCGCGGTCGTGCGCCGCCTTGCGCGCGTTGTGGTGATTGTAGAGCACCTGGCCCTTGTGGAAGAGCGGCGTGTCCGGGCTGTTGAGGTACTTTGCCGGCACGTCCTTTTCGAGGGCCCGCCCGCCGAAGGCGATCACCCGGCCGCGCGCGTCGCAGATCGGGAACATCACGCGGTCGCGGAACCGGTCGTAGGGGACGTTGACGTCCTCGCGCTCGACCAGCAGGCCCGCTTCCAGCATGGCCTGCGCGGGAACGCCCTTGCCGGCGAGATGGTCGCGCAGCGCGTAGCGGTCGGCCGGCGCGTAGCCCATGCCGAAGCGCGTCCACGCCTCCTCCGAGAGGCCGCGCCCCTCCAGATAGGCGCGGGCCTTGGCGCCGCGCCGCCCCCGCAGCTCCGCCTGGAAGAAGGCGGCGGCCAGCGCCATCACGTCGATCAGCGACTTGGCGCGGTGCTCCTGCTCCTCCGCCTCGCGGGAGACCTTGGGCAACGACACCCCGGCGAGCCCCGCCAGCCGCTCGACGGCCTCGGGGAACTCCAGCCCCTCCGTCTCCATCACGAAGGAGAAGATGTCGCCGTGCCGGCCGGACGAGAAGTCGTGGTAGAAACCCTTCTGGTCGTTGACGAAGAAGGAGGGCGTGCGCTCCGCGTTGAAGGGCGACAGGCCCTTCCACTCCCGCCCCGCCTTCTGCAGGCGCACGCGCTTGCCCACGACTTCCGACACCGGCAGCCGGGCGCGAATTTCGTCGAGAAGTCCTGGCGGATAGCGCATCGAAGATGAGGTAGCACGGCGCGTCGGGGTTGCAAGCGGCACGGGGCCGCGCCGCCCGCCGAGGCCCGAAGCGGGTCACTTCGCCGGTCTTCCGGTGCGCAATCCCCGCTATCCACAGGCCCGCGAGCCCGGCTCGCGCCGCTCCATGGAGGGGCGCGTCCAGGCTCGCCGGCTTTTCGCGTCAGCCGCCCGCCGCCGAGTCGGTCGCGACCGCGCTCAGGCCTGGCCGGAGAGGCGGGCCTTGATGGCGGCGCTGGCCTTGCCGAAGTCCATCTGGCCGGCGTAGCGCTCCTTGAGCGCGGCCATCACCTTGCCCATGTCCTTCAGGCTCGCCGCGCCCGTCTCGGCCACCGCCGCGTCGATGGCGGCCTTGACCTGCGCCTCGTCCATCTGGCGGGGCATGAAGCCCATGATGATGGCCAGTTCCTCGCGCTCCTGCTCGGCGAGGTCGGCGCGACCGGCGTCCTCGTAGATCTTCAGGCTCTCCTGGCGCTGCTTCACCATCTTCTGAAGCACGCCGAGAATCTCGTCGTCGGACAGTGGCTCCTTGCCCGCGCCGCGCGCCTCGATGTCGCGGTCCTTGAGGGCGGCGGTGATGAGCCGGACCGTGGAGACGCGGCGTTTGTCGCCCGCCTTCATGGCCTCCTTGAGCGCGTCTGTGAACTGCTGGCGCATGGGGCTCCTGCCCTTCGTTGCGGACCCGCGCGAGCCTGCCCGCGAATCGGGCCGGCCGGCACGCGGAAATCCAAGTGCCTGATAAACAACATGAATTCACAGACCGAGAAGGGTTGACGCTGGCGTCCGCCCGTCATAGTTTCCCGGCCTGAGCCCGGCGACCGCGATCCGGGGCGGAACCGCGCGCCCGCTGGCGCGCGAAAGCCCCTCGCCCTCATCTCCGCGTCGGGCGACGGGATTTAGGACGAAAATGGCGATGCTTCAAGATCAGGCCTCCACGGCGGCCGTAGGCTCCAACGCGGCCGACGCCTGGGAGGACCCCAAGACCACGGCCGTGCTGGTGCTGGCCGACGGCACCGTGCTCGAGGGCTTCGGCGTCGGCGCGGTGGGCGAGGCCACCGGCGAGGTCTGCTTCAACACCGCCATGACGGGCTACGAGGAGATCCTCACTGATCCCTCCTACGCCGGGCAGATCGTCACCTTCACCTTCCCGCATGTCGGCAATGTCGGCACCAACGAGGAAGACGTGGAGACGGTGAACATGGCCGCCGATTCGGGCGTGCGCGGCGTCATCCTCCACACCGGCATCACCAGCCCGAGCAACTGGCGCGCCACGCGCCATTTCGACGCCTGGCTGAAGGCGCGCGGCATCGTCGGCCTCGCCGGCATCGACACGCGCGCGCTCACCGCGCTGATCCGCGAGAAGGGCATGCCCAACGCGGTCATCGCGCACGACCCCTCCGGCGCGTTCGACCTGCCCGCGCTGAAGGCGCGCGCAGCCGCCCTGCCCTCCATGGACGGGCTGGACCTCGTGCCCATGGTGACCTCGACGCAGCGCTTCTCCTGGGACGAGACGAGCTGGACCCTCGGCGAGGGCTACGGCCGCCAGGACGCGCCGACGCGCCACGTCGTCGCCATCGACTACGGCGTCAAGCGCAACATCCTGCGCCTGCTCGCCGACCGGGGCTGCAAGGTGACCGTCGTTCCCGCCACCGCGACCGCCGAGGACGTGCTGGCGCTGCGCCCCGACGGCGTGTTCCTCTCCAACGGCCCCGGCGACCCGGCCGCGACCGGCGAGTACGCGGTGCCGGTGATCCGCGAGCTGCTGGACCGCAACATCCCCACTTTCGGCATCTGCCTCGGCCACCAGATGATGGCGCTCGCCGTCGGCGCGAAGACCAGGAAGATGCACCAGGGGCACCACGGCGCGAACCATCCGGTGAAGGACTTCACCACCGACAAGGTGGAGATCGTCTCGATGAACCACGGCTTCGCGGTCGATCGCGAGACGCTGCCGGCGAATGCGCGCGAGACGCACGTGTCGCTGTTCGATGGCTCGAACTGCGGCATCGCCCTCACCGACCGGCCGGCCTTCTCCGTGCAGCACCACCCCGAGGCTTCGCCCGGCCCGCAGGACAGCCACTACCTGTTCGACCGCTTCGTCGAGATGATCGACTCCCGCAAGGCGTCGGAGGGTCGCTGAACCCGGAGGCAGCCCCCGGTTGCGGGGCGCGGGGCGGCGCGCCACCATCGCGGGGGTGATTCGCGGCCGGGGAGGGCTTGCATGACCGCGCGCGTGGCGATTGCGCTGGCAGGATTGGCGCTGATGCTGGCGGAGCCGGCCGAGGCCGCGGGCAGCGCGAAGCGCGGCGAAGCCCTCGCCAAGGCGAACTGCGCCTCCTGCCACGCCATCGGCCGCCGCGGCGCCAGCCCCAACCCGAAATCGCCGCCGTTCCGCACGCTGGCCGAGTTCTACCCGGTCGAGTCGCTGCAGGAGGCGCTGGCCGAGGGCATCAGCGTCGGCCACGAGGGCCTCGAAATGCCAGAATACCAGTTCACGCCGGCGCAGATCGACGACCTCACCGCCTATCTCAAGACGGTCAACCGGAAGCGCTGACCCCATGGCCGGGACAAGCTGGCTGGACTTCTGGAACGGCGAGCACGCCATCTACGTGAACGCCCGCCACAAGATGCTGCACGACCGCATGGTCGCGCGCGACGTCGCCGCGCTGGCGCCGGCCGGCCAGCCGGTGGCGCTGGACTTCGGCTGCGGCGAGGCGACCGAGGCGCGCACGCTCTCGCGGCGCTGCGCCACGCTCTATCTGTCGGACGCCGCGCCGACCGTGCTCGCCCGCGTGCGCGCCCGCTACCCGGGCGACCCGACGATCCGCGTCATCGACCCCGCCGAGGTGGAGGCCCTGCCGGACGCCTCGCTCGATTTCGTGGTGGTGAACTCGCTGCTGCAATACCTGGCGCGGCCGGAGCTGATCCGCTGGCTCGCGGTGTTCCGCGCCAAGCTGAAGCCGGGCGGCACGCTGGTGCTGGGCGACGTGATCCCGCCCGACGTCAGCCCCCTGACCGACGCCGCCGCGCTGCTGCGCTTCGGTTTCGAGGGCGGCTTCTTCCTCGCCGCGCTGGGCGGGCTGGCGCGGACCTTCTTCTCCGACTATCGCCGCCTGCGCGGCCGGCTCGGCCTGTCGACCTACGACGAGGCCGACATGCTGGGCATCCTCGACGACGCCGGCTTCGCGGCCGAGCGCCGCCATCCGAATATCGGCCACAACCAGGCGCGGATGACCTTCGTCGCCCACCCGCTCTGAAATTCAGGGCCGGAACGTCCAGAACCGGTTGGCCGAAAAGCTCCACAGCAGCACGACGCCGGTCGTCAGCACCTGCGCGGGCAGATAGGGCAGCCCCAGCCGGCCGTTGAACAGGCCCATGAACAGTCCCGTCAGCACGAAGCCGACGCCCGCCACCGTGGCGAAGCGCCACGTCGCCTCGCGGTGGGGCCGGTCGCTGTCGAACGCGTAGCGGCGGTTGAGCGCGTAGGAGACGACGCCGCCAAGCACGTAGCCGGCCAGCGTCGCCGGCACCGGGGACGCGCCCGCGCCCTCCACCAGCCCGATCAGCGCGCCGTAATGCGCCACCGCCGCCACGAGGCCGACGCCGGCGAAGGCCGAGAACTGGCGGAAAAGCGCCCGCAAGGGGCCGGCGTGGGGGGACTCGCGTCGCATGCGCCCGCTTGTGGGGCGCGGCAGCCGGCGGGTCAACCGGCGTCGGCGGGGCGATGCCCCTTCCCTCCCCGACGATTCTCGTTTACGAACTCCCGACTTCAGCGGGAAGTCGGACGACAGCGCGTGCCCCGCTCGATGCAGATCATCGATCCCGAGCGAGGCTGCGCCCACCGGATGGCCGGGGAGCGGCCTTTTTTTATGCGCGCGGCATGACCCAGGCCTCCCGGCCGGGCCGCGCACGGACGGGACTTGAAGGGCGACATGCCGAAGCGGACAGACATTTCGACCATCCTCATCATCGGCGCCGGCCCGATCGTCATCGGCCAGGCCTGCGAGTTCGACTATTCGGGCACGCAGGCGGTGAAGGCGCTCAAGGAGGAGGGCTACCGCATCGTCCTCGTGAACTCCAACCCGGCGACGATCATGACCGATCCGGACCTCGCGGACCGGACCTATGTCGAGCCGATCACGCCGGAGATCGTCGCCAAGATCATCGAGAAGGAGCGCCACGCGGTCCCCGGCGGCTTCGCGCTGCTGCCCACCATGGGCGGCCAGACGGCGCTGAACTGCGCCCTGTCGCTGAAGAAGATGGGCGTGCTGGAGACCTTCGACGTCGAGATGATCGGCGCCACCGCCGAGGCCATCGACAAGGCCGAGGATCGCGAGCTGTTCCGCGACGCCATGACCAAGATCGGGCTCGACACGCCGCGCTCGCACCAGGTCAAGACGCTCTCCCAGGCGCTCGACGTGCTGTCCGACATCGGCCTGCCGGCGATCATCCGCCCCTCCTTCACCATGGGCGGCACCGGCGGCGGCATCGCCTACAACAAGGCCGAGTACCTCGACATCGTCGAGCGCGGCATCGACGCCTCGCCGACCAACGAGGTGCTGATCGAGGAAAGCGTGCTCGGCTGGAAGGAATACGAGATGGAGGTGGTCCGCGACCGCGCGGACAACTGCATCATCGTGTGCTCCATCGAGAACATCGACCCGATGGGCGTCCACACCGGCGACAGCATCACCATCGCCCCGGCCCTGACGCTGACCGACAAGGAATACCAGCGCATGCGCGACGCCTCGCTCGCCGTGCTGCGCGAGATCGGCGTCGAGACGGGCGGCTCCAACGTGCAGTTCGCGATCGACCCGGACTCCGGCCGCATGATCGTGATCGAGATGAACCCGCGCGTGTCGCGCTCCTCGGCGCTCGCCTCGAAGGCCACCGGCTTCCCGATCGCCAAGGTCGCGGCGCGGCTTGCCGTCGGCTACACGCTCGACGAGATCGCCAACGACATCACCGGCGGCGCCACGCCGGCCTCGTTCGAGCCGACCATCGACTACGTCGTCACCAAGATCCCGCGCTTCGCCTTCGAGAAGTTTCCCGGCGCCGAGAACACGCTGACCACGTCGATGAAGTCCGTCGGCGAGGCGATGGCGATCGGCCGCACCTTGCAGGAATCGCTGCAGAAGGCGCTGCGCTCGCTGGAGACCGGGCTGCACGGGCTCGACGAGATCGAGATCGAGGGCCTCGGCCAGGGCGACGACAAGAACGCCATCCGCGCCGCGCTCGGCACCCCGACGCCCGACCGCCTGCTCAAGGTGGCGCAGGCCATGCGCCTGGGCTTCGACATCGACCAGATCTACGAGGCCTGCCGCATCGACAAGTGGTTCCTCGAGCAGATCGCCCAGATCGTCGCGACCGAGGACCGCGTCCGCGCGCTCGGCCTGCCGACCACCACCGGCGCGTTCCGCCAGCTCAAGGCCATGGGCTTCTCCGACGCCCGGCTCGCCATGCTGACGCGGCTGCGCGAGGAGGACGTCGCCAAGCGCCGCCGCGCCCTCGACGTGCGCCCGGTCTACAAGCGCATCGACACGTGCGCGGCCGAGTTCGCCTCGCCCACCGCCTACATGTACTCCACCTACGCCCCGCCCTTCGCCGGCAAGCCGGCCGACGAGGCGCGCCCCACCGACCGCAAGAAGGTGGTCATCCTGGGCGGCGGCCCGAACCGCATCGGCCAGGGCATCGAGTTCGACTATTGCTGCTGTCACGCCTGCTTCGCGCTCAACGACGCGGGCTACGAGACGATCATGGTCAACTGCAACCCGGAGACGGTGTCGACCGACTACGACACGTCCGACCGCCTCTATTTCGAGCCGCTGACCAACGAGGACGTCATCGAGGTCCTGCGCAAGGAGCAGGAGAACGGCACGCTGATGGGCGTCATCGTGCAGTTCGGCGGCCAGACGCCGCTGAAGCTCGCCAAGGCGCTCGAGGCCGCCGGCATACCGATCCTCGGCACCTCGCCCGACATGATCGACCTCGCCGAGGACCGCGACCGCTTCAAGCGCCTGCTCGACCGGCTCGGCCTCAAGCAGCCGGAGAATGGCATCGCCTATTCGGTGGAGCAGAGCCGGCTTGTGATGCAGGAGCTCGGCCTGCCGGTCGTGGTGCGCCCCTCCTACGTGCTCGGCGGCCGGGCCATGGAGATCATCCACGACGAGGCGACGTTCGACCGCTATTTGCTCGGCACGCTGCCGGAGCTCGTGCCCAACGACATCAAGGCGCGCTACCCCAACGACAAGACGGGCCAGATCAACACCGTCCTCGGCAAGAACCCGCTGCTGTTCGACCGCTATCTGTCGGACGCCATCGAGGTGGACGTCGACTGCCTGTGCGACGGCAAGGACGTGTTCATCGCCGGCATCATGGAACACATCGAGGAGGCCGGCATCCACTCCGGCGACTCCGCCTGCGCCCTGCCGCCGCACTCGCTGAAGCCGGAGGTGATCGCCGAGCTGGAGCGCCAGACGCGCGAACTGGCGCTGGCGCTGAATGTCGGCGGCCTCATGAACGTCCAGTACGCGCTCAAGGACGGCGAGATCTACGTGCTCGAGGTCAATCCGCGCGCCTCGCGCACCGTGCCCTTCGTGGCCAAGGTGATCGGGGAGCCGATCGCCAAGATCGCCTCGCGCATCATGGCGGGCGAGAGCCTAGGGAGCTTCGGCCTGCGGACGAAGCGGCTCGATCATATCGGCGTGAAGGAGGCGGTGTTCCCCTTCGCGCGCTTCCCCGGCGTCGACGTGCTGCTCGGCCCGGAAATGCGCTCCACGGGCGAGGTCATCGGCCTCGACCGGTCCTTCGGGGTCGCCTTCGCCAAGAGCCAGCTCGGCGGCGGCACCAAGGTGCCGAAGTCGGGCACGGTGTTCGTGTCGGTGCGCGACAGCCACAAGCCGCGCATTCTCGACGCCATGAAGGAACTGGCCGGACTGGGCTTTAAGATCGTCGCCACCAGCGGAACCCAGCGTTTCCTGGAAGAGAACGGCGTCGCCGCGGCCAAGATCCACAAGGTGCTGGAAGGCCGGCCCCATGTCGTCGACGCCATCAAGAACGGCGACATCCAGCTCGTCTTCAACACCACCGAAGGCAAGCAGGCGCTCAACGACTCCAGATCGCTGCGCCGGGCGGCCCTCTTGCATAAAGTGCCTTATTACACCACGCTAGCAGGCGCGGTGGCGGCGACGCAGGGCATCAAGGCCTATCTCGGCGGAGATCTCCAGGTGCGCGCCCTGCAGGACTATTCGGCCACGACGGCCTGACCCCTCCGGGGCGGGCTCGCGGCCTAGACAGCGAACCGACGATGGCTGCCGGCTCGGTCCTGGGACCAGCGGCAGCCTTCGTGCTTTTTTGATCGGACGGATGAGACGATGGACAAGATTCCGATGACCCCCGGGGGGTACAAGGCGCTGGAGGAGGAGCTTCGGTTCCGCCAGCAGCAGGAACGCCCCCGGATCATTGCGGCGATTTCCGAGGCGCGGTCGCACGGCGACCTCTCCGAGAACGCCGAGTACCACGCCGCCAAGGAATCGCAGTCCCTGAACGAGGGCCGGATCGCCGAGCTCGAGGACAAGCTGTCGCGCGCCGAGATCATCGACGTGGCCAAGCTGTCCGGGTCGACGATCAAGTTCGGCGCCACGGTGAAGCTCATCGACGAGGACACCGAGGAAGAAAAGACCTACCAGATCGTCGGCGACTCCGAGGCCGACGTGAAGTCCGGCAAGGTGTCCATCAGCTCCCCCATCGCCCGCGCCCTTATCGGCAAGAAGACGGGCGACTCGGTCGAGGTGAACACGCCGGGCGGGGGAAAGAGCTATGAAATCGTGGACGTCGCCTTCGTCTGACCGCGCCGCCCCCGGCGTGGACGGCGCGCGTCTCACGCGCCGCATTTTGCTGGCCGGCGGGGCGTCGCTGGCGCTGGCCGGGTGCGTGACGGCGCAGGTCTCGACCCCGCAGCGCTACAGCGCCGTGATCGTGGACGTCGACACGCTGCGCGCCAAGGGGCTTGGCCTGTTCGCGGACCGCGTCCAGGCCGGCATCGCCGACGCGGCGTCGCGGCTGCTCGCCGGCATGGTCAACCCCTCCGACAAGAGCGCGCCGAAGCTCGTGCTGCGCATCACCTCGGTCAGCTTCACCGAGCCGATGTCGGAAGGCCCGGGCGGCGGCTCGGGGTCGGGCGAGTCGACCGACTACATGGAAGGCGAGGCGCTGATCGTCTCGAAAGGCGCCGTTATCGAGCGCGTGCCGATGCTGGGCGGCTATACCTCGCGCTGGTTCGACGTGCTGAACCCGATGGGCGATCCGCTGCGTCTGCAGGCGCTGTGCGACTTCTGGGTCGGCTGGATGCGCAAGAAGCTCGGCGGCTGAGCCGCCGGCTTCGCCGGCCGGGGCCCGGTGCTCATGGCCAGCCCGCGGGCCTCCGGCCCGCCCGTCCCCGGACCGGTGCAGCGAAGCGGAACCGGAGCCGGGGCCCAGCGCAACATGTCGCGCGTCAGCGCGTCCGAACGAAAAGGCCTATGCCGAGCCGCTTCGCGGCTTCATCCATGCGCTGGATCCCGGATCCCCCTCCGCTATCGCTCCGGGGTTCCGGGAACGGGGGGCGGACTGGCGTCCGCCCGTTCAGAGCGGCGCGATGGGCTCGTCCTTCACTTTTTCGAGCGCCACGGCGGTGCGGATCGTCCGCACATTGGGCAGCGCCGTTAGTTCGCCGACGAGCGCCTGAAAGGCGCGCAGGTCCGGCGCGACGCCCTTGAGGATGAAATCGATGTCGCCGGACAGCGTCCAGCACTCGCGGACCGCCTTCCATTGCCGGATCTGCTCGCGAAAGGTCGCGAGGTCGGCCTCGGCCTGGCTGGAGAGGTGGACGAAGGCGAAGAACACGATCTCCAGCCCCAGCGCCTTCTCGTCCACGAGCGCCCGGTAGCCGGTGATGATGCCCGCCTCCTCGAGCGCGCGGACCCGGCGCAGGCAGGGCGGCGCGGACATGCCGACGCGGCGCGCCAGCTCGACATTCGTCATGCGGCCGTCGGCCTGAAGCTCGCGGATGATCTGCAGGTCGATGTCGTCCAGTCGGAAAGGCACTTAGCTTGGTTCCGTCGATCTCTCTGGCTCCTGTGTAGACAAGGCCAGGCTGCATGAACAGGCCCGGAATGGCTGGGCCCCGTCGTCCTCCAGCGAAATTCGTGCCGATTGCTTGCCTGCCGGGCCGGTTCGTGGCACGCAGCACTCGCCATGTCGCAAGGCCGCGCTCCCGCCATGCTCGCCTCCTCCACGACCTGCTGGGTGCTGACGGACGGCAAGGCCGGGGACGAGGTGCAATGCCTCGGCGTGGCCGAGGCCCTTGGGCTGACGCCCGACATCCGCCGCGTGCGCCCGCGACGACCCTTCGTGTGGGCGATGCCGTGGGGGCCGATCGACCCCGCCGATGCGCCGGCGCGGCCCGGCAGCCCCATCGCGCCCCCCTTCCCCGACCTGCTGATCGCCTCGGGCCGGCGCGCCGTGCCCTATGTCAGGGCGGTGAAGAAGGCCTCCGGCGGGCGCACCTTCACCGTGTTCCTGAAGGACCCTCGCACCGGATGCGGGGCCGCCGACTTCATCTGGGTGCCCGAGCACGACCGCCTGCGCGGCCCCAACGTGCTGGCGACGCTGACCTCGCCCCACCGCCTGTCCGCGCAGCGCCTCGCCGAGGCGGCCGCGTCGCTGCCCCCCGCCATCGCCTCCCTGCCCCACCCGCGCGTCGCGCTGCTGCTCGGCGGCGACAGCCGCAACCACGTGTTCACGCCCGCCGACATCGAGCGGTTTGCGCTGGGTCTTGCCGAACTCTCGAAGCAAGCCCGCCTGATGGCGACCCCCTCGCGTCGCTCGCCGCCGGCCCTCGTCGCCGCGCTGCGCCCGATCGTGGAGGCGAGCGGCGGCTGGTGGTGGGACGGCGCGGGAGAGAACCCCTACATGGCCTTGCTGGCGGGGGCGGACGCGCTGGTCGTCACCGCCGATTCGGTGAACATGGTCGGCGAGGCATGCGCCACCGGCAGGCCGGTGTACGTCTTCGAGCCCAGCGAGCGCGGAAAATCCGGGAATCGGAAGGTCCGCGCCTTCCTTGACGCGCTTTTGCAGCGGGGAGCCGTGCGTTTCTTTCAAGGGCAGCTTGAAAGCAATGCATATCCCGCACTAAATTCCACCCCTCTCATCGCCTCGGCCATCGCCGAGGCGTTTGCGCGGCATCGTTCCAGCTCCGGATCGGACATCTGAGCGCCCCGCCGCGCCGGAATCGAGGACCGTCGTTATGTCGAGCCTGCACGCGAAGCTGGTGATTCTGGGCTCCGGCCCGGCCGGGTATACGGCCGCGATCTACGCCGCCCGAGCCATGCTCGAGCCGGTGCTGATCTCCGGCTACCAGCCGGGCGGCCAGCTCACCATCACCACCGACGTGGAGAACTATCCCGGCTTCGCCGACGTCATCCAGGGCCCCTGGCTGATGGAGCAGATGCAGAAGCAGGCCGAGCACGTGGGCGCGACCATCGTCTCCGACCACATCGGCAGCGTCGACCTTACGCAGCGCCCGTTCAAGCTCGTCGGCGACAGCGGCACGACCTACACGTGCGACGCCCTGATCGTCGCGACGGGCGCGCAGGCCCGCTGGCTCGGCCTGCCGAGCGAGGAGGCGTTCAAGGGCTTCGGCGTCTCCGCCTGCGCCACCTGCGACGGCTTTTTCTTCCGCAACAGGGAAGTGGTGGTCGTCGGCGGCGGCAACACCGCCGTCGAGGAGGCGCTTTATCTCGCCAACATCGCCTCGAAGGTGACGGTGGTGCATCGCCGCGACAGCTTCCGCGCCGAGCGCATCCTGCAGGAGCGGCTGTTCGCGCATCCCAAGGTCGAGGTGATCTGGGACAGCGCCATCGACGAGATCCGCGGCGAGCAGAACCCGCCGGCGGTGACGCATGTGCGCCTCAAGAACGTCAAGACGGGCGCGCTGCGCGAGGTGAAGACCGACGGCGTGTTCATCGCCATCGGCCATAAGCCGGCCACCGAGCTGTTCGTCGGCCAGCTGGCCATGCGGCCCTCCGGCTATCTCGAGACCACGCCGGGCCGCACCGAGACCAATATCGCGGGCGTGTTCGCCGCCGGCGACGTCACCGACGAAACCTATCGCCAGGCCGTCACAGCGGCCGGGCTCGGCTGCATGGCCGCGCTCGACGCCGAGCGCTGGCTCGCCGGGCATCTCCTCGAACGTCAGGCTGCAGAATAATGCCGCTCACCATGCTGTCGTCGTCGCTCGACTGGGACAAGGTCCGGATCTTCTACACCGCCGCCGAGGCGGGCAGCTTCACCCACGCCGGCGACGCGCTGGGGCTGAGCCAGTCGGCGGTCAGCCGGCAGGTCGGCGCGCTGGAACGCGACCTCTCCGTGCCGCTGTTCCACCGCCACGCGCGCGGGCTCATCCTCACCGAGCAGGGCGAGCTGCTGTTTCGCACCGCCAAGGAGATGATGCTCAAGCTCGAGGCCACGCGCTCGCGCCTCAGCGACAGCCGCGAGCGGCCGAACGGCGACCTGCGCGTCACCACCACGCTCGGCCTCGGCGCCAACTGGCTGACGCCGCGGCTGGGAGAGTTCCTCGACCTCTACTCCGAGGTGCGGGTGCAGGTGCTGCTCACCGACGAGGAGCTGGACCTGTCGATGCGCGAGGCGGACGTCGCCATCTGGCTGCGCCAGCCGGTGCAGGGCGACCTCATCCAGCGCCGCCTGTTCACCGTCCACTTCCACGCCTACGCGTCGCCCGAATACATCAAGGGCCACGGCCAGCCCAAGGACCTGTCCGAGTTGGAGGAGCACCGCATCCTCACCTATGGCGGCGTGACGCCCTCCTACTTGATGGACGTGCACTGGCTGACCACGGTGGGCCGCGACCCGAAGAACCCGCGCACGGCCGCGCTGACGGTCAACAACATCACCGCGCTGAAGCGCGCGGTGGAGCGCGGCATCGGCATCGCCGTGCTGCCGGACTACCTCGTCGAGGCCGATTCGGGCCTCGTGCAGGTGTTGAACTCGGACGGCATGCCGTCGCTCGATTCCTACCTGGTCTACCCCGAGGAAATGAAGAACGTGGCGCGCGTGCAGGTCTTCCGCGACTTCCTCGTCAGCAAGGCCCAGCGCTGGACGTTCTGAGGGCGGCGCGGCGGGCCGAGCCCGCCGGCCTCCCCTTGGCGCGACACCGCGTGGCTCGCCTGCGATTGTGGCGGAACATGCTGATTTGCAAGGCGTTTTGCCCAAGAGCCGCGCAGCGCATGGCAGTTATGACATCATATGCGTTGCTCGCATGCGTTGCACTGCGGCATAAGGATCCCGGTTCCGGCCGTGGTCTCCACCTTCCCCTCCCGGTGTTGAGATCACGTTGGACCGTTCCCCTCTGGACGGTTTTCGGGTTTTGATCCGGAACGACTCCAATTTGGCCGGGTATCGGAAACGATACCCGGCCTTTTTTTGAGCATGCCCCGATCAGGAAGCGTGTCGCGCCGGATGGGCCTTGCGCATCACCGCTTCCGCCGGCTTGCCGCTCAGCTCGGCCAGATGATCCAGCGACGAGCTGAACGTGCCGACGCCGGAGGTGGCGGAGCGCAGCTCGACGATGAGGTCTCCGATCTCCGATTCCGGCATCAGCGCCTTCAGCGTGTCCCAGCCCTCCCAGCCCGGTCGCGCGTCGTAGCCCAGGATCTGCCCGCGCCGGCCGGAGACGATGGCGCTGGCCTTCGACATCGCGTCGCTCGGGATGCCGATCTCGACGAGATGGATCGGCTCCAGCAGCACCGACTGCGCCTTGGGCAGCGCCTCGGCCATGCCGAGCCGCGCGGCGGCGCGGAATGCCATGTCGGAGGAATCGACCGTGTGGTAGGAGCCGTCCGTCAGCGCGACGCGCACGTCGACCACCGGGAAGCCCAGCGTCCCCTCGTCCAGCGCCTCGCGCACCCCGTGCTCGACCGACGAGATGTACTGGCGCGGCACCACGCCGCCGGTGATCTTGTCGACGAACTCGAACCCGGAGCCGCGCGGCAGCGGCTCGACCTCCAGCACCACGTCGCCGAACTGGCCGTGGCCGCCGGTCTGCTTCTTGTGCCGGCCGCGCACCGTCACCTTGCCGCGGATGGTCTCGCGGTAGCCGATCCGCGGCGGATGGCGGTCGACCTCGACGCCGTAACGCCCGGAGAGTCGCTCCAGCGAGACGCGCAGATGCACCTCGCCCTGGCCCATCAGGCGCAGCTCGCCGCTGTCGGCCATGTGCCGCATGATGAGCCCGGGATCCTCCTCGGTCAGCTTGGCGAGGGCGGCGTTGAGGCGCACGTCGTCCTTGCGGTCGCGCGTCGAGATGGCGGTCGCGAACACCGGCTCCGGCGGCGCGACCGACGCGACGGCGGCGGGCGGCGTGCGCCCCGCCGCGAAGCTGTCGCCGGTCGACACGCCCTCCAGGCGGCCGAAGGCGAGCACGTCGCCCTCTTTGGCCTCCGGCTCGCGCACGCCGGCCTGTCCAACCAGCCTCTGCACGCCGCCGACGCGGGTTTCCACCCCGCCCGAGCCGATCACCGTGTCGCCTTCCTTGAAGCTTCCGCGCAGCACGCGTGCGACGGACAGTTTGCCGCCATGGGCCGTGTGGATGGTCTTCATCACGTGCGCCAGCGGCTGGCCGGACGCCGGCACGCCCAGCCGGTCGCGCGTGGCGCCGACGCCGGGCGCCTCGTGGCGGAGCGCCTTGAGCAGTCGGGTGATGCCGTTGGCGCGATCGGCCGAGCCGAACAGCACCGGCACGGCGTGTCCGTCGCGCAATTCCTTGCGCAAGTCGTCGAAGACCTGGTCGCGTGGCGGCTCGATCTCCTCGATCAGCTCCTCCATCAGGCGCTCGTCGTAGTCGGCGAGCCGTTCCAGCATGGAGAAGCGCGCTTCGCGCTCGAGCACCAGGTCCTCGGCCGAGATGTCGACCACCTCGCTCGGCGCGTGCTCGCGATAGACGAAGGCGCGCTCCAGCGCGAGGTCGATGTAGCCGACGATGATGCCGTTCTTCCAGATCGGCATCTGGCGCAGCAGGAGCGGCGTGCGGGAAGCGGTCTGCAGCATGGCGAGATGGTCGTGGACCATCCCCGTCAGCGTCTCCACCTTGTTGAGGAAAACGAAGCGCGGGATGCCCGCCTCCTCCAGCTCGCGTAGCACGACCTGCAGCGCGGCCAGCTTCCGCTCGTCGGCCTCGCACACGACGATCGCCGCGTCGCACACAGGCGTCACCGCCCGCATGTCGTGCATGAACTCGACCGAACCGGGGCAGTCGATGAATGTCATCCGCTCGCCCATGAACGTCGTCGTCGCGACGTTGGGTTCGACGCCGTGGCCGTGGGCGCGCGCCTCGGCGCTCGAGTCGCCGACGGTCGAGCCGTCGGTCACGCGGCCGGCGCGCTGAACGGCCCCGGTTCGCTCGAGGATGGCTTCCAGCAGGGTGGTCTTGCCGCTTTGAAAGGGTCCGACGATGGCGATGCATCGCGGACCCATGGGCTCTCTTCTTGAGGCGTTTTGCTCCGAGCCAGACGTAGCCATGCGCTCCTCCCTAGGGGTGGCGTTGGCCGGGCTCCGGCCAACAATCATCGGACTGCTTGGCCTTGCAGCGTTCCGATGCTCTGCCCGCGCGCGGGCCGATGCAAGTGGAATCGGAAACGGCGCGGCGCGCCACGCTTCGGAGCGAGAATTCTCGCGGCCCACTACTTCAAGTTGCAGTTCCGAATCCGAATTATGCAAGCATTGTGGCAACTATGGCCCGAAATAACGGCCCTCATCGCGAGAATGGCGAAATCGTGGCGAGTAACGCGACAAATCACGATGCATAGGCGCCATGCGGAACTCTGTCCGAGCTTGACCTTAAGAGGTCATTTAGAATTATCGAACCATAGACACATCGAAGATTTTCTTCAGATCGGTAAGGAGTTTTTTACCATGACTAAGTACGCGCTGGCCGCCATTGCCTCGATCCTGCTGGCCGGTTCGGCCGTCGCCGCGGACCTTCCCTCCCGCAAGGTGGCGCCCGCCTATGTCGCCCCGGTGGCCCCCGTCTTCACCTGGACCGGCGCCTATGCGGGCGTGACGGTCGGCGCCTCATTCATGAACAAGGGGGGCAAGGACGCCGGCGTCGGCCTCGGCGGCACCGTCGGCTACAACTACCAGCTCCCCAGCAACATCGTGCTCGGCGTCGAGGGCGACCTGAGCTGGCTGCCGCTGCAGCGCCGCGTCGAGGCCGTCGGGGCGACCGGCCACTTCGCCAAGGTCGACGCGACCTGGTACGGCACGGCCCGCGCGCGCGCCGGCTACGCCATCAACAACGTGCTCGTCTACGCCACGGGCGGCGTCGCGGGCGCCGACGTGACGGGCGCATCGCGCGCCTTCTGGACCGCCGGCGGCGGCGTCGAGTTCGCCGTCAACCGCAACTGGTCGGTGAAGGGCGAGTACCTCTACAACGGCTCGCAGAAGGTCAGCACGGACGTCCTGAACGCCGCCGGGGCAGTGACCGGGACGCAGAAGCGCGCGGCCGACTTCAGCGTCGTCCGCGCCGGCGTGAACTACCGCTTCTGACCGGCAGGCCCG
Organism: Alsobacter ponti; assembly: GCF_024294805.1. Classification (GTDB taxonomy): domain Bacteria; phylum Pseudomonadota; class Alphaproteobacteria; order Rhizobiales; family Beijerinckiaceae; genus Alsobacter; species Alsobacter ponti. Next base: position 168,344 of record NZ_JANCLU010000001.1, on the reverse strand, counting down.
GCGGCCTCCCCCGCCCGGCCCCCGAAACGAAAAAGGCCCCGCCGGTTGCGCCGGCGGGGCCTTTCCGTTTTCGGCGCGCTTGCTTCAGCGGAGGCTGGCGCAGAAGCGCTGGATCTTGGCGCAGGCCTGCTCCAGCAGCTCGTTCGACGTCGCGTAGGAGATGCGGAAGTTCGGCCCGAGGCCGAACGCCGAGCCGTGGACGGCCGCGACGCCCTCGGCCTGCAGCAGCTCGGAGACGAAGTCCTCGTCCGTTTCGATCCGCTTGCCGGCCGGCGACACCTTGCCCAGCGCCTCGGCGCAGGACGGGTACACGTAGAACGCGCCTTCCGGCGTCGGGCACTTGAGGCCCTTGGCCTGGTTGAGCATCGACACCACGAGGTCGCGACGACCCTCGAACACCTTGCGGCTCTTCGGGATGAAGTCCTGCGGACCGTTCAGCGCCTCGACCGCCGCCCACTGGGCGATGGAGCACGCGCCGGAGGTCTGCTGGCCCTGCACCATGTCCATCGCCTTGATGAGCGAGTCCGGCGCGCCGGCGTAGCCGATGCGCCAGCCCGTCATCGCGTAGGCCTTGGACACGCCGTTCATGGTCAGCGTGCGCTCCCACAGCGTGGGCTCGACCTGGGCGGGCGTGGTGAACACGAAGTCGCCGTAGGTCAGGTGCTCGTACATGTCGTCGGTGAGGATCCAGACGTGCGGATGGCGCAGCAGCACCTCCGTCAGCGCCTTCAGCTCGTCGCGCGTATAGGCCGCGCCCGACGGGTTGGAAGGCGAGTTCAGCACCACCCACTTGGTGCGCTTGGTGATGGCGCGCTCGAGATCCTCCGCCTGGAGCTTGAAGTTCTTCTCCAGCTTGGTGTCGACGAACACCGGCGTGCCGCCGCACAGGAGCACCATGTCCGGATAGCTCACCCAGTACGGCGCCGGGATGATGACCTCGTCGCCGGGGTTCATCGTCACCAGGAAGGCGTTGTACAGGATCTGCTTTCCGCCCGTGCCGACGATCGTCTGCTGCCACTTGTAGTCGAGGCCGTTCTCGCGCTTGAACTTGGCCGCGATGGCCTCGCGCAGCGGCGTGATGCCCGACACCGGCGTGTACTTCGTCTCGCCCCGGCGGATCGCGTCGATGGCCGCCTGCTTGATGTTCTCTGGCGTATCGAAGTCCGGCTCGCCCACCGACAGGCTGATGATCTCGCGGCCCTGCGCTTTGAGCTCGCGCGCCTTCTGCGTCACGGCGATCGTGGCGGAAGGCTTCACGCGGGACAAAGTTTCGGCGAGGAAGGCCATGTCGAGGCTCCGGGTTGCTGGACAATCGCCCTTTGAAGGGCGCGCGGGAACCTAGTCCCGCCGCAGCGGCAGAGCAAGAAGGAATGGCGGGAAGGGCGCGGCTTTCGCGTGTCCGCGCCGCCGCCTCAACCGCGCCCCTGGAACACGAAAAACGCCCCGGCGGCGATGAGGGCGAAGCCGACCGCGTGGTTCCAGCCCAGCGGCTCCTTCAACACGACGGTCGAAAAGCCCGCGAACACGACCAGCGTGACGACTTCCTGGATCGTCTTCAGTTCGGCCGCCGAATAGACCTGATGGCCGATGCGGTTGGCCGGCACAGCGAGCCAGTATTCGAAAAAAGCGATGCCCCAGCTCACCAGCACCACGGCCCAGAGCGCCTTGGCCGGGAACTTGAGATGTCCGTACCACGCGAACGTCATGAAGACATTGGACGCCACGAGCATCGCGACGGGGAGCACGAAGGGGGACGAGACGAAGGGCATGAGCGGGCTCGCTGAGGGGGATGTCGTCGGTCTCTTAGCATCGGGAAGCGCGCCGCGCCCTTGCTTTCCGGGGCCTGGCGGGGAAGTCTCGCGGCGTCGCATCCGAGACGCTCCAGACATGCGCATGATCGCGTTCGCCGTCCCGATTCTGCTGGCCGTCCTGTTCGCGGCGGCGCGCGCCTTTCCGGACGGGCCGATCGGGCTCGACCGCCTGTGGGAGCGCATCGGCGGCCCGGCCGACCAGGGCCCTGTGGATTTCACGCGGCTGATGCGCCGCGCCGACCCCAACGACGCGCTGGCGTGCCCGCGCGAATTGTGCCCGGACGCCAGGGCCGACATCGTCTCGCCGGTGTGGGACGTGCCCTATCACGACCTGCGCGAAAGGCTGCGCGCCGTCATCCTCGCCGACCCGGGCGCGCGGCAAGTGGCCGAGGCGACGCCCGGCCGCGGCGACCGTTTCGTGGTGCGCACGCCGGTGTGGCGCTTCCCCGACACCGTGGACGTGATGGTTCTTCCGGTTGCGGGCGGCGGCGCGACGGTGGCGATCTACAGCCGCAGCCTGCTGGGGCGCAGCGATTTCGGAGCCAACCTGGCGCGCATCCGCGGCTATCTGGCCGATCCGCGCGTCGCGGCCGGGACCCGGCCGGCTCAGCCGTAGCGCAGCTTGAGCGTGAAGATCGTGCCGATCAGCATGAAGCTGATGGTGTTCGACCAGATCACCGGCTGGCTGCCGATGCCGAAGCCGTAGATGATCCACAAGATGATGCCGATGAGCAGCGTACCCTGCGCCCACGCGGAGATGGCCCGCGTGTCGCGCGTGCGGATGACGCGCAGCGCCTGCGGCAGCCAGCACACGGTCGTCGTCACGGCGGCGACAGCGCCGATGACCTCGATGAGGAAAGGCGACATTGGGAACCTTGGGGGACCTCAGGGGGACCTTGGGGGGGACCGGTGCTTGGGGGGAATCCGAACCTCGGGCTGTCGTTTCGGTGTGGCCCCCGCGCCCGGTCCTGTCAATCCGGAAGACGCCTCCTAGGCCTTGCGCCCCTTGAACGCGCGGGTGCCCGGGCGGCCCGCCTTGCTGCGCGCAGCCGCCTCGGCCCCGAGCGGACGGCCGGCGCCGCCGCCGAGATTGTGCGGCCCCATCTCGTCGAGCGTCGGCTTGCGGGCGCGGGTCTCCGGCATGTTGGCCGCCGCGCCATATTTCCTCGGGCCGCGATAGCCGCCGGTGCGCTCGTCGACTTCGGTCTGGGTGGCCAGCGGGTCCTCGGCGATGGCGAGTTCGGTGGCCTGCAGCCGCTTGATTTCGTCGCGCAGCCGCGCCGCCGTTTCGAATTCGAGGTTGGCCGCGGCCTCGCGCATCCGCTTCTCGAGGTCGGACAGCGTCGCCTTCATGTTGTGGCCGACCAGCGCGCCTTCCTTGGCGACGCCCGTATCCACCCGCACGTGGTCGCGTTCGTAGACGCTGTCGAGGATGTCGCCGATGCTGCGCTTCACGCTTTCGGGCGTGATGCCGTTGGCCTCGTTCCAGGCCTGCTGCTTCTCGCGGCGGCGGTTCGTTTCGGCGATGGCGCGCTCCATCGAGCCGGTGACCTGGTCGGCGTAGAGGATGACCCGTCCGTCGACGTTGCGGGCGGCGCGGCCGATGGTCTGGATCAGCGACGTCTCGGAGCGCAGGAACCCTTCCTTGTCGGCGTCGAGGATGGCCACCAGCGCGCATTCCGGGATGTCCAGCCCCTCGCGCAGCAGGTTGATGCCCACCAGCACGTCGAAGGCGCCGAGCCGCAGGTCGCGCAGGATCTCGATGCGCTCGATCGTGTCGATGTCGGAGTGCATGTAGCGCACGCGCACGCCGTTCTCGTGCAGGTACTCGGTCAGGTCCTCGGCCATGCGCTTGGTCAGCACCGTCACCAGCGTGCGGTAGCCGCCGGCGGCGACCTCGCGGACCTCGCCCAGCAGGTCGTCGACCTGGGCGCGCGCCGGGCGCACGTCGACCACCGGGTCGATCAGCCCCGTGGGGCGGATGACCTGCTCGACGAAGACGCCGCCGGTGCGCTCCATCTCCCATTCGCCCGGCGTCGCCGAGACGTGGACGGTCTGCGGGCGCATGGCGTCCCATTCCTCGAAGCGCAGCGGCCGGTTGTCCATGCAGGACGGCAGGCGGAAGCCGTATTCGGCGAGCGTCGCCTTGCGGCGGAAGTCGCCCCTGTACATGCCGCCGATCTGCGGCACGGTAACGTGGCTCTCGTCGGTGAAAACGAGGGCGTTGTCGGGCAGGTACTCGAACAGCGTCGGCGGCGGCTCGCCCGGCCGGCGGCCGGTGAGATAGCGCGAATAGTTCTCGATGCCGGCGCACGAGCCGGTCGCCTCCAGCATCTCGAGGTCGAACGTGGTGCGCTGCTCGAGCCGCTGGGCCTCCAGGAGGCGGCCCATGCGGTTCAGCTCGTCGAGCCGCTGCTTCATCTCCTCCTTGATGCTCTTCACCGCCTGCTGGAGGGTCGGCTTGGGCGTGACGTAGTGCGAGTTCGCGTAGACCTTCACGAACTCGAGCTCGGCGGTCTTCTGGCCGGTGAGCGGGTCGAACTCGTGGATCGACTCCACCTCGTCGCCGAACAGGCTGACGCGCCAGGCGCGGTCCTCGTAGTGGGCCGGGAAGATCTCCACCACGTCGCCGCGCACGCGGAAGGTGCCGCGCTGGAAGTCGCCCATCGAGCGCTTGTATTGCAGCGCCACCAGGTCGGCGAGGAGCTGGCGCTGGTCCAGCCGCTCGCCGAGCCGGATGGAGAAGGTCATCGCCGTGTAGGTTTCGACCGAGCCGATGCCGTAGATGCACGAGACCGAGGCGACGATGATGACGTCGTCGCGCTCCAGCAGCGCGCGCGTCGCCGCGTGCCGCATGCGGTCAATCTGCTCGTTGATCGACGATTCCTTCTCGATATAGGTGTCGGTGCGCGGGACGTAGGCTTCGGGCTGGTAGTAGTCGTAGTACGACACGAAGTACTCGACCGCGTTGTTCGGGAAGAAGCTCTTGAACTCTCCGTAGAGCTGGGCCGCGAGCGTCTTGTTCGGCGCGAGGATCAGCGCCGGGCGGTTGGTGCGGGCGATGACCTGCGCCATCGTGAACGTCTTGCCCGAGCCGGTGACGCCGAGCAGCACCTGGTCCCGCTCGTGGCGGCTGACGCCGTCGACCAGCTCGGCGATGGCCTGCGGCTGGTCGCCCTTCGGCTCGAATTGCGAGACGAGCTCGAACCTGATGCCGCCTTCGGACTTCTCGGGGCGCGGCGGACGGTGCGGGGTCCACACGCTGGTCTGGCGCAGATTGGGGTCGCCCGCCTCCAGCAGAGCCTTCAGCGACTCGACGGTCGCCGCCGCGCCGGCAATGCCGTTGCCGCGCGTTTGCGCGTCATCCTCCTCGTCGCGCAGCACGTTGCCCTGCCGCACGCGCCTCGGCGCGGCGTTGAGGATGTCGGCGCGCGACAGGCCCTTGTCGCGGCGGCGGTCCCCCGGGCTCAGCGCGTCGGGTTCGGCGGCGCGCTCGCCGCCCGAGGTCGGCAGGCCGAGCTTGCGCGCCAGGGCGGGGTCGACGTTCTCGACGTCCTCCGGGTCGTAGCCCGCCTGCGGGCTCTCGGCCAGCCCGCCGGCGCCACGGCCGCGCTCGCGGTTGAGGGCGGGATTGAGCAGCGCGGCCAGATGCTCGTCGAGCGGCAGCAGCTCGGGCTTCGACGCCTTGGCCCGCGTCTCGCGCGCCGGTTTCTTCGGGGATTTCGCCATCGGCCGAAGATGGGACGAGTCCATGGCGGCGGCAAGGCCGCCGGCCCGCCCTCAGAGCTCGCGCACCTCGACGAAGGCGACCGGCTCGCACGCCGCGATCATCGCGTCGATGACATCCTGGTCTTCGCCGTCCCTGATCTTCGGATAGTCGTCCGGGGCCAGGTACACGATGTAGCCGAGCACGTTGTTGAGCGCCGCGCTGGGGTGTTCCTCGGCGTAGCTGCGCTCGTCGTCGAGGGTCAGCGCGTCGTAGCGCCGCACCGCCTCCAGCGGCGACTCGTCGCGCGGCGGCCCGTCCAGGTCGAGCGTGTCAGCCCGGATGGATCCCGTGACATTGTCGAGGATGATGTAGCGCGGCATGGGCGACTCCGGTGCGTTGGTCGCTCCGGTGTCGCACGCCCGCGCCCCTCAAGCCAAGTCCGCGGCGTGCGTCCCTCGCGTGGGAGGGACGTTCGTGCTAGGATCAGCCATGCTTCGAAGGGCGTCCCTGCCGGCGTCCGTACTGTCGGTCGCCATTGTCGGTCCGGCGCTGGCCTTGCTGCCGGCGGGCGAAGCTCGCGCGCAGGAGCATCGCTTCGTGACGCCCGGCCCCGCCCCTGAGCTGCCGCCTTGCACCTGCCGCGCCAACGGCCAGACCTTCGCCATGGGCGAGACGATGTGCCTGCGCACTCCCGAGGGCGCGCGCATGGTCCGCTGCGTGATGGTGATCAACAATCCGTCGTGGCAGCCGGTGTCGGGCGCTTGCCCCACCGCCGAACTCCCCTACACGCCGCGTCCGCGCGGTTGAGCTTCCGCCAGGCACAAAAAAAAGCCGTCGGGTCGAGCCGACGGCCTGCATGCCCTGTCGCTGTCGTCGTGGCGATCGCCGTGGGGCGCTTTTTCTCAAATCCAGCCCATCACGACCGCGCCGACAAGGGCGAACGCGGCGAACATCACCGCCATATTCAGCCGCTGGGTCAGAACCATGTTGGCCTCCGCTGGCTCTTAACGACCGGTTAAAAATACCACCTTTTCTGCGGTTCGCAACAGTCACTCTCCGGCAGGGGACCGTTGGAGGGCGATGAAGCAAGATGTTTCAGATTTAAACAGAGTTGTTCCGAGTGGTGTCCATGCGGCTTATTGCAACGCACACGCCGCGTTTCTCCCGATTTTTTCGAGTGTCCTCAATGGAATGCTCGTTTCCGCGGCCGGCGGCCCAGGGATGCCCAGTCTTATAGAAGAGTTGTTCAGGCGCGAACGATACGTTCCAGCCAGGCCGCCGCCCGCAGCGCCTGCGCGTCGCGGCCGAACGGCGCGACCACCTGGACGCCGACCGGCAGGCTATCCCCCGACACGAGGCCGGGGACGTTGACGCAGGGCGCGCCGAGCAGGGTCAGCAGCTTGTTGAAGCGGGGGTCGCCGGTGGTGGAGCGGTCGGGAGCGGCGCCCGGCGCGGAATAGGTCAGGATCGCGTCAACTCCGTGCTCCGCGAAGAAATCCTTGGCGGCGAGTCGCGCCCGGCGGGCCGCGCCGCGCACGGCGTCGTAGTCGCTCGCCCGGATCGACTGGGCCTCGTCGAGCAGGCCGCCGATGCGAGGCGGCAGGTCGGCCCGGCGGTTCAGATATTCCCACGCCATCGACACGCGGATTTCGTAGTTCTGCACCGTGCCGTGGATCGCCCACGCGTCCGCGAAGGGCCTCGGCAGGTCGATTTCGACCACGGTCGCGCCGGCCTTCTCCGCCAGCCGGGCTGCCTTCTCCAGCGCCGCCTCGCCTTCCGGGGCGGCGTCCCCCGCGAAACGCTGGCGCGCCAGCGCGAAACGGGGCGCGCCGGGGTCGTCGGGCAGGCGCATCTCGCGCCCGCTGATCGCCTCGAGCGCGTAGGCGCAGTCGGCCACGCTGGCGGCCATCAGGCCCAGCGTGTCCAGGGTCCACGCGGACGTCTTGAGGCCGACGGTCGGCAGCAGGCGGAACGAGGGCTTTATGGCCGCGACGCCGCAGAACGAGGCCGGGCGGATCACCGAGCCGCCGGTCTGCGTGCCGATGGCGAGCGGCACGAGCCCCGCCGCCACGGCGGCGGCCGAGCCCGAGGACGATCCGCCGGGCGTCCGGTCGGCGCGGTGCGGATTGAGAGTCGGCGCGGGATCGAGGAACGCGAACGCCGTCGTCTCGGTCTTCCCCACCACGGTCGCGCCGGCCATTTTGGCGAGCGAGACGATAGCGGCGTCCGCGCGCGGCCGCCAGCTTCCGTAGATCGCCTTGCAGCCCATCTCGGTCGGCAGGTCGGCGGTGTCGATGATGTCCTTCACGCCGAGCGCCACGCCGGCCAGCAGCCCATGCCCCGCGACGGCCGAGCGGTCGACGCTGGCGAAGGCCTTCAGCGCGCCGTCGCGCTCGCCGATCGCCTGCAGGGACTGGCGGATCGCGTCGGACGCGGACAGTTCGCCGGAGTCGATGCGGCGGCGAAGATCGAGAAGCGACAGCACGGGGGACGAGCCTTTCGTTGCGGGAGCGCGGCAGGATTGTGCGGCCGGCGCGGGGTCCGGGGGGCGAAGTGTGACCGGGAGCCGACGTTCGTCAAGCCTTTCAGCCCGGTTTGGGACTCCTCGCGAATCGATCGATTCAGCAGAGCTTAAACATGCGGGCGCAAGGTCGCCGCATGCGGCGTTCAGGCCTTCTACTCGCCATTGCTTCCGGCGTTCTCGCCCTTTTGTCGGGCTGCGGGCTGTTCAACTTCGAGCGGCGCGCGGCCTGGCGGGACGAGGCCGAGCAGGCCTGCCTGTCATCGAAGTCCGTCAAGATCTCGGCCTACGTCGAACCGGCGCGCGAAATCTCAGGTCCCGGCGCGTGCGGCATGCTGCAGCCGTTCCGCGTCGCGGCCCTCGGCGACGGCACGGTGGGCCTCACCAACAAGGCGGTGCTCGGCTGCCCGATGCTGACCGGCGTCGACCAGTGGCTGGCGGACGTCGTTCAGCCCGCCGCGGCGCTCTATTACGGCGCGCCCGTGGCCGAGTTGCGGGCCGGCTCCTATTCCTGCCGCAGCGTCAACAACCGGCTCGGCGGCCCGAAGTCCGAGCACGCCTTCGGCAACGCCATGGACGTGATGGCCTTCCGCCTCGCCGACGGGCGCGAGATCAACGTCGAGAAGGGCTGGCGCGGCCAGCCGCGCGACCAGGAATTCCTGCGCGAGGTGTTCGTCGGCTCCTGCCGCCACTTCACGACGGTGCTGGGCCCAGGCTCCGACGCGCAGCACTACAACCACTTCCACCTGGACCTCGCCCGCCACAGCCGCGGCCGGGTGATCTGCAAGCCCGTCATCAAGTTCGAACCGCGCCTCGACGCGCTCGCCTCCCGGGCGGCCACGCCGCGCCCGCAGCAGCCGGCGCTCTATCCCTCGGTGGCGAGCGGGGCGAACCCGATGATGCTCGCCCAGCCCTCCGAGGAGCCATACGATGGCGAGGCCGAGGGGGAGGTGGAGAGCGAGCCGGTGATGCCGACGGGGCCGCGCGGCTTCGACCCGTTCGCGCCGCGCCCGCCGGCCGCCGTGGGCCGCTGAGGCCGTCCGGCCCGCTTGTCATCGCTCCGGCGACCCATTACCCAACCGGAACCGGCGTCCCGGCCCATGCGGAGCCGTCGAACGGAGGAGGGGTCGATGAGCGGCATGTCGGGCGCTTCGCGCTGGGACTTCTGGATCGACCGCGGCGGCACCTTCACCGACATCGTGGGGCGCGACCCCGACGGCCGGCTGCACGCGCGCAAGCTGCTCTCCGAGAACCCCGAGGCCTATCGCGACGCCGCCGTGCAGGGCATTCGCGACCTGCTGGGCCTCGCGCCCGGCCAGCCGATCCCGCGCGGCCGCATCGGCGACGTGCGCATGGGAACCACCGTCGCGACCAACGCGCTGCTCGAGCGCAAGGGCGAGCGCACTTTGCTTGTCACCACAAAGGGCTTCCGGGACGCGCTCCGCATCGGCTACCAGGCGCGCCCGCGCATCTTCGCGCGACAGATCGTCAAGCCCGAGCAGCTTTACTCCGACGTCGTCGAGATCGACGAGCGCGTGCGCGCCGACGGGGCGGTGGAGAAGACGCCGGACCTCGACGTGGCGCGGCGCGAACTGGAGGCGGCCCGCGCGGCCGGGTTCGACGCCGTCGCCATCGTGTTCATGCACGCCTACCGCTACCCCGAGCACGAGCGGCTGGTGGCCGCCATCGCCCGCGACATCGGCTTCGCGCAGGTGTCGGTGAGCCACGAGGTCAGCCCGCTGATCAAGCTGGTCGGACGCGGCGACACCACGGTCGTGGACGCCTACCTCTCTCCCATTCTCGGCCGCTACGTGGCGCAGGTGGCGAGCGAGCTCGGCGTCGACGCGGCCGACCCCGAAGCGGGCTCTGGCGCGCGGCTGATGTTCATGATGTCGTCGGGCGGCCTCACCGCCGCCGACCTCTTCGCCGGCAAGGACGCCATCCTGTCCGGCCCGGCCGGCGGCGTGGTCGCTCTCGCCGAAACGGGGCGCGAGGCCGGCTTCGGCCGCGTCATCGGCTTCGACATGGGCGGCACCTCCACCGACGTGGCGCATTTCGACGGCGAGTACGAGCGCGCCTTCGAGACCGAGGTGGCGGGCGTGCGCATGCGCGCGCCGATGATGCTGATCCACACCGTCGCGGCCGGCGGCGGCTCGATCCTGCATTTCGACGGGTCCCGCTTCCGGGTCGGGCCCGATTCCGCCGGGGCCAATCCCGGCCCGGCCTGCTACCGGCGCGGGGGGCCGCTGGCGGTGACCGACGCCAACGTGATGCTGGGCAAGCTGCCGGCCCAGTGGTTCCCGCGCATCTTCGGGCCTGGCCAGGACCAGCCGCTCGACACCGAGACCGTGCGCGCGGCGTTCGATGCCATGGCGCAGGAGGTGAACGCCGCCACGCGCGAGGCCCGCGCCCCCGAGCAGATCGCCGACGGCTTCGTGCAGATCGCCGTCGCCAACATGGCGGAGGCGATCAAGAAGATCTCCGTGGCGCGCGGCTACGACGTGACGCAATACGCGCTCAACGCCTTTGGCGGCGCGAGCGGCCAGCATGCCTGCCTCGTCGCCGACGCGCTGGCGATGAAGACGGTGCTGATCCACCCGTTCTCGTCGCTTCTCTCGGCCTACGGCATGGGGCTCGCCGACATCCGCGCCTCGCGCCAGCAGGCGCTGGAGGTGAAGTTCGGCGCGCCCGCGCTGGCGTCGCTGAAGCGCGAGGCCGAGCGCCTGGGCGAGATCTGCCGGGACGAGGTCGCCGGACAGGGCGTCGACCGCGAGTCCATCGTCGTGCATGTGCGCGCCCACCTGCGCTACGCCGGCACCGACACCTCGCTGGAAACCCCGGTGGAGCCGGCCGGCGACGACGACGCGACGCTGGCTGCGATGACGGCGCATTTCCAGGCCGCCCATCGCGCGCGCTTCGGCTTCATCGACGAGACGAAGGAGCTCGTGGTGGAGGCCGTGTCGGTGGAGGCCGTGGGCGGCGGCGCCCGCTCGGCCGAGGCGGAGGCCGCCGTCGCGCCGGAACCGACGCCGGAGCCCGTCGAGCGCACCCGCTTCTACTCGCAGGGGCGCTGGCGCGACGCCGGCGTGTTCACCCGCGACCAGTTGCGCCCCGGGCACGCGGTGCGCGGCCCCGCCCTCGTCATCGAGCCGCACCAGACCGTTGTGGTGGAGGACGGCTGGCAGGCGGCGTTGACCGCCAAGAACCACCTCGTCCTGACTCGCGTCGTGCCGCTACCCCGCCGCAGCGCCGTCGGCACCTCGGCCGACCCGGTGATGCTGGAAATCTTCAACAACCTGTTCATGTCCATCGCCGAACAGATGGGCGTGACGCTGCAGAACACCGCCTATTCCGTGAACATCAAGGAGCGGCTCGACTTCTCCTGCGCGGTGTTCGACCGCGACGGCACGCTGGTCGCCAACGCCCCGCACATGCCGGTTCACCTCGGCTCGATGGACCGGTCCGTCGAGACCATCATCCGCATGAACGAGGGCCGCATCCGGCCCGGCGACGTCTTCATGCTCAACGCGCCCTACAATGGCGGCACCCATCTGCCCGACATCACCGTCTGCACGCCGGTGTTCGACGAGGCCGGCCGAGACATCCTGTTCTGGGTCGCGTCGCGCGGCCACCATGCCGACGTGGGCGGCGTCGCGCCGGGCTCGATGAGCCCGCTCGCCACCAATATCGAGGAGGAAGGCGTCTATATCGACAACTTCCAGATCGTCGAGCAGGGCCGGTTCCGCGAGGCCGAGACGGTCGCGCTGCTCACCGGCGCGCGCTACCCCGTGCGCAACGTCGTGCAGAACGTCAACGACCTCAAGGCGCAGATCGCGGCGAACGAGAAAGGCGTGCGCGAGCTGCGCAAGATGGTCGCCGAGTTCACGTTGCCCGTCGTGCACGCCTATATGGGCCACGTGCAGGACAACGCCGCCGAGAGCGTGCGCCGCGTGCTCGACCGGCTGCACGACTCCGAGTTCACCTACCCGATGGACCAGGGCTGCGCCATCAAGGTGCGCATCACCGTCGACAAGGCGCGCCGCGAGGCCACGGTCGACTTCACCGGCACCTCGCCGCAGCGCCCGGATAACTTCAACGCCCCCGCCCCGGTGACGCGCGCGGCTGTGCTCTACGTCTTCCGCGTGATGGTGGACGACGAGATCCCGATGAACGCCGGCTGCCTGCGGCCGATCCGCATCGTCGTCCCGCAGGGCTCGATGCTGTCGCCGGAGTACCCGGCCGCCGTGGTGGCCGGGAACGTCGAGGTGAGCCAGGCCGTCACCAACTGCCTGTTCGGCGCGCTGGGGGCGATGGCTGCCTCGCAGGGCACGATGAACAACCTCACCTTCGGCAACGACGAATACCAGTATTACGAGACGATCTGCTCGGGCTCGCCGGCCGGCCCTGGCTTCGACGGCACGCCGGGCGTGCACGTCCACATGACCAACTCACGGCTGACCGACCCGGAAGTGCTGGAATACCGCTTCCCGGTGCTGCTGGAGGATTTCCACATCCGCGCCGGCTCCGGCGGCAAGGGGCAGTGGAACGCCGGCGACGGCACAAGCCGCACGCTGCGTTTCCTCACGGGGATGGAGTGCGCCATCCTCTCGTCGCACCGCAAGGTGCGGCCGTTCGGGATGCTGGGCGGGGAGCCGGGCGAATGCGGCCGCACGCTCGTGCGCCGGCTGGACGGCCGCGTCGACGAGCTGGGCGGCTGCGACCAGACAAGGCTCGAGGCCGGAGAGGCGGTGACCGTGGTGACGCCGACGGGCGGCGGCTACGGCGACCCCAAGCTGCGCGGCTGAGGCGGGGCGGGGCGCGGGACGCCCCGCGTCCGATCAGTTGGCGAAGCGGAAGTGCAGGACGTCGCCGTCGGCGACGACGTAGTCCTTGCCTTCGAGCCGGAACTTGCCGGCGTCGCGCGCGCCACCCTCGCCCTTGCAGGCGATGTAGTCGTCATACGCGATCGTCTCGGCGCGGATGAAGCCCTTCTCGAAGTCCGTATGGATGACGCCGGCCGCCTGCGGGGCCTTCGTGCCCTTGGTGATGGTCCAGGCCCGCGCCTCCTTCGGCCCCACCGTGAAGTAGGTGACGAGGTGCAGCAGATCGTAGCCCGCGCGGATGACGCGGTTGAGGCCGGGCTCGTCGAGGCCGACGGCCTCCAGATATTCCGCCTGCTCCTCGGCGGAGAGCACGGCGATCTCGCTCTCGATCTGCGCCGACACCACCACCGCGACCGCGCCCTCTTCCTTGGCCCGCTCGAAGACGCGGGCGGAGAAGGCGTTGCCGTCGTGGGCGGAGGCCTCCTCGACGTTGCACACGTAGAGCACCGGCTTGGCGGTGAGCAGGTTGAGCATCTGGAACGTGCGCTCTTCCTCGGCGGAACGCTGGACGAGGCGGGCCGGCTGGCCTTCGCGCAGCAGGGCGAGGCAGCGGGTGACGATGTCGAGCTGCTCCTTCGCCTCCTTGTCGCCGCCGCGCGCCTTCTTCTCCAGCGCGACGACGCGCTTCTCGAGACTCTCGAGGTCGGCGAGCATCAGCTCGGTCTCGATCGTCTCGATGTCGGCGACCGGGTCGATGCGGCCCTCGACATGGGTGATGTCGCCGTTCTCGAAGCAGCGCACGACATGGGCGATGGCGTCCACCTCGCGGATGTTGGCGAGGAACTGGTTGCCGAGCCCTTCCCCCTTCGACGCGCCGCGCACGATGCCGGCGATGTCGACGAAGGTGATGCGCGTCGGAATGATCTGCGCGGAACCCGCGATGGCGGCGAGCTTGTCGAGCCGGGGATCGGGCACGGCGACGTCGCCGACATTCGGCTCGATGGTGCAGAACGGGTAGTTGGCCGCCTGCGCCGCCGCCGTCTGCGTCAGCGCGTTGAAGAGGGTCGACTTGCCGACGTTCGGCAGGCCGACGATGCCGCATTTGAAGCCCATGGGAGGTCCGGTCCGGATGTGAAGCTGTTGGCCAGCCTTGTGGTGGGGAACGGCGGAAAAGGCAAGCTCAGGCGCGGTCCTTGACGCCCTTCACCTCGCCCCAGCCGCGCCCCTCCATGGCCAGGTGAACCTTGTTCTGGAAGCTGGCGTCCTCGCCGCGGGCGAGAAGTTCGGCGGCGTCGGCGCAGGCGCGGCACAAATCCTCGACCCAGGGCTGCTCGGACTTGGCGAAGTCGCTCAGCACGTAGGGATGCACCAGCGTCTTGTCGCCCGGGTGGCCGATGCCCATGCGGGCGCGCCGGTAGTCGTTGCCGCACTGCGCGGTGATAGAGCGCAGCCCGTTGTGCCCGGCGTTGCCTCCGCCGGCCTTCATGCGCAGCTTGGCGGGCGGCAGGTCGAGCTCGTCGTGGAACACGACGACGTCGGCGAGCGGAATCTTGAAGAAGCGCATCGCTTCCGCCACCGAGCGGCCGGACTCGTTCATGAACGTCTCGGGCCGCAGCAGCAGCACCCGCTCGCCGCCGATGGTCGCTTCGGTGGCCTCGCCCTGGAAACGGCGCCGCCACGGGCCGGCGCGGTGGACGCGGGCGATCTCATCGACCGCCATGAAGCCGATATTGTGCCGGTTGCCGGCGTAGCGCGCGCCCGGATTCCCCAGGCCGACGAACAGCAGCATGGCTCCACTCCCAACGAAAAGAGCCCCGCGGCATGCGCCGCGGGGCTCTCCGGACGACGGATCGTCCCCTTACTTCTTGGCGGCCGGAGCGGCGGCCGGGGCGGCCGGCGCGGTGGCGGGGGCCGCGGCCGCGGTGGCCTCGGCCTCGCGCATGCCCGACGGCGCGACCACGGTGATGACCGTGAAGTCGCGGTCAGCGATCACCGGGCGGCAGCCTTCCGGCAGCTTGATCGCCGAGATGTGCAGCGAGTCGTTGATCTCGTAGCCGGTCAGGTCGGCCGTGATCGAATCCGGGATGTTGTCGGCCGGCACCCACATCTCCACCGTGTGGCGGACGATGTTGAGCGTGCCGCCGCGCTTCAGGCCGGGCGAAGCCTCCTGGCCGACGATGTGCACGGGCACCTCAACACGCAGCTCCTGGCCCGCCTTCACGCGCAGGAAGTCGACGTGCAGCGGGAAGTCGCGCACCGGATCGAGCTGATAGTCGCGCGGCAGGACGCGGGTCTTCTCGCCGTCGACGTCGATTTCGAACGGCGTCGTCAGGAAGTGACCGGCGAAGATGAGCTGATAGGTGGACTTGTAGTCGAGCGAGATCGCGACGGGCGCTTCTCCGCCGCCGTAGATCACGGCGGGAACGCGGCCCTCACGACGAACGGCGCGAGCGGCCCCCTTGCCGCCAGCCGCCCGCTTCGAAGCCAGGATCTGCTTCACTGCGGTGGACATGGGTTTCTCCAAAACAAAATCAGTCCCGCGGCACGCCGTCTCCGGGCGCATCGGGACTTGGGTGGGCCGCTCTCCTCCAAGGGTGCAGGGCGGCGCAGGGGTCTATAGGGGAAAAGCCCCGGCGGAGCAAGACGCCGGCGGGCAAAGTAGAACGAGGGTGGGACCCGGCCGGCGGCCGGGTCCCCTCGCCTTCAGTGATTGAGCATTCAGTGATTGACGATGGAGCTCCGCAGGCTGCCGAGCATCGTCATCACTTCCTTCTTCTCGCGGGCGGGCACCTTGAACTTGTCGAGCGCCTTGACGACGTTCTGCGCCAGCGCGTCGAAGTCCTTGTTCTTCAGGTGCATGCCGGTGTGGGCGGCGACCATGTCCTGGCCCTTGTACTTGCAGGGGCCGCCGCTCGCCTCGCACAGGAAGTCGACGAGCTGCCCGGCGAACGCCTCGGGTTTCGTGTTCGCGAAATACTTGTTGATCCGCTTGTCCTTCGAGGTGATCGCCCACAGCTCGCCGACGACGGCCTCGAGCGCGGGCTTGCCGCCCAGGCGGTCGTAAAGCGTCTTGTCGGCCGCGAAGGCCGACGAGCCGAGAGCCAGGGCGATGACGACGGCGGCGGCGGCGCGACGGTGCAAATTGATCAAAGAAAACATGGGTTCCTCCAATGCTCGATGGGAGCCGAAGGAGGAATCTCACAACCGCGCGGTTTCCGTCTGTAACGAGGTCACCGAACGTGCTGGGCAGCTACGGCGACGGGCCGGCTAGAGGCCGGGGCCCTCAGTCGAACAGGCTCGACACGCTTTCTTCCAGCGCGGTGCGGCCGATGGCCTCGCCGAGCAGCGACGCGACCGAGATGACGCGGATGTTGCGCGCCACCTTCACCGCCTCGGTCGGCTGGATGGAGTCCGTCAGCACCAGCGTCTTGAGCTTGGAGGCGGCGATGCGCGCCACCGCGCCGCCGGAGAGCACGCCGTGGGTGATGTAGGCGTGGACTTCCTTGGCGCCCTCCTTGAGGAGCGCGTCGGCGGCGTTGCACAGCGTGCCGCCGGAATCGACGATGTCGTCGACGAGGATGCAGGTGCGGCCTTCCACCTCGCCGATGATGTTCATCACCTCGCTTTCGCCGGCGCGCTCGCGGCGCTTGTCGACGATGGCGAGCGGCGCGTCGATGCGCTTGGCGAGGGCGCGGGCGCGCACCACGCCGCCGACGTCCGGCGACACGACCATGAGGTTGGAGAGGTCCATCCGCTCCTTGACGTCGCGGACCATGACGGGCGCGCCGAACAGATTGTCGGTCGGGATGTCGAAGAAGCCCTGGATCTGCCCGGCGTGCAGGTCGACCGTCAGCACGCGGTCGGCGCCGGCCTCGGTGATGAGGTTGGCCACCAGCTTGGCCGAGATCGGGGTGCGCGGCCCCGCCTTGCGGTCCTGGCGCGCGTAGCCGAAATACGGGACCACGGCGGTGATGCGGCGCGCCGAGGCGCGGCGCAGGGCGTCGATGAGGATCAGGAGCTCCATCAGATGGTCGTTCGCGGGGAACGACGTCGACTGGATGATGAAGACGTCCTGTCCGCGGACGTTCTCCTGGATCTCGACGAAGATCTCCATGTCCGCGAAGCGCCGCACCTGGCACTTGGCGAGGGGCACTTCGAGATAGGCGGCGATGGCGTCGGCCAGAGCCCGGTTCGAATTGCCCGCTACGAGTTTGATCGCAGCCTTCATGGGGTCCGCTCCGGTATTTCGGTTCGCAACGACAAGAAGCGGAGCCAGCGCCAGCGATGCAGCCCGCAGGGCGCTCTTAGCAGCCTGAAAGCGGCCAAACAAGCATGGGCTCTTGCGGAATTCGCATGAGCACTGTGAAAAAACGCCGCCCCCGTGGGCGGCGCATCACGGCTCGACCGCGCTGAAGCCGAGGGCGCGCGACGATGCGCCCGCGACGGCCGTCGTGCCGCCCTGATTCTGGCCCGCCGCCAGGAAACTCGCGACCTCGTTCATGCTGTCGGCGGCGGCCTTGGCGATCTGCGTTTCGCCGATCTGCAACCACGGGTCGCTCGACTGGCCCTTGGCGACGGTGGTCGTGGAGACGCGCTGGGCGCGCTTCTTGGAGGAGTCGAACACGTCCCACACGAAGGCCAGGGTCGTTTCGCCGTCCTCGCTGGGATAGGCCGTGAGGTAGCCCTGGAGGCGGTAGCGCGGCTGCGCTTCGCTGGACACGATCTCGATGCGCCTGGCCGAGGCCTGGCTGTTCACCTCGGCCATGACCTTGCTCAGCACCGGCTCCGGCGCGCCTTCCAGCGTGTCGAACGCGACGGGCACGCCCGGGGCCTGCACGGCGGAGGCGGTCTGCAGGCCTTGCTGGCAGGCGGACAGGAGGAGCGCGCCGGCGATGGCGCCGCCGGCCGCGGCGAGGCGGCGGACCGTTCTGGCGTGCTGGCGCATGAGCCCCTCCCCGGTCTGGCAGCCCCCTCCGGGCAGCCACTCCTTAAACAAAGATTAACGTCAGCGAAGCATCAGGTCCAGCTTCGCCGCGTTCAAGGTTAACGCGCCTTCGGCCGTCACGAGGTAGGTGCGGCCGAGACACATCGCCGTCTCGGTCTCGGAATCCATCAGGATCATGTGGGCGAACATCACCATTCCGGGTTCGATCACCCAGGGGTTGCTGGCGTAGAACATCGGAGGATCCATCCACGACGGGGTGAATTTCGCGCCGAGCGAATATCCGCAGGCGTTGAGCCGATGGCTCGCCAGGCCGTGCGCGTCGAACACCCGCGTATGCGCGTCGAACACGTCGCCGGCCGTCGCGCCGGGCTTCAGCGCCGCCTCGCAGGCCAGCAGCGCCTCCCGCGCCGCCGCGTGATAGCGCAAATGAAGCGGGCGGGGTTCGCCCACCACCACGGTGCGCATGATCGCGGCGTGGTAGTGCCGGTACGCTCCGGCGAACTCGAGCGTGAGCTGGTCGTTACCGGCAAGGCGGCGGCGGCCCGACTTGTAGCGGCACAGGAGGGCGTCACGGTCCGAGCCGATGATGAACTCGTTGCCGGGATAGTCGCCGCCGGCCGCGAAGATGGCCGCGTGCTGCGCGGCGAGAATCTCCCCCTCGTCCGCGCCGGCCCGCGCCGCCCCGAGCGCCGCCGCGTCCGCGAGGTCCGACAACTCGGCCGCCTTGCGGACATAGGCGATTTCCGCCTCAGACTTGACGGCGCGCAGGCGCGGCACGACGTCGGAACCATCGACCAGCGTCGCCACACCCTCCATCGCCGCTTCCAGCCGCTTTCCGTTGAAATGGGTCAGGCCGTAGCTGTCGTACTCGACGCCGAGGCGGCGGCCCTGCCCGGCGAGATCGCGGATCATTGCGGCCGTGTCGCGCGTCGGGTCGGCGTCGGCGGCGTCGCGCCAGATGCGGATGTCGCGGAGGATCGAGGTGTGCTGCGCCTGCCGCAGGTCGGCGGAGCGCGTCAGCAGCGCCATGCGCCCGTCCGCCCCCACGTAGAGGCACTGGTAAAAGCAGAAGCCGAACGAGTCGTAGCCGGTCAGCCAGTAATGGCTTTCCTGGGCGAAGAGCAGCATGCCGTCGAGGCCGCGCGCCTGCATGGCGGCCTGCAAGCGAACGAGGCGCGACGCGAATTCCTGCTGCGTGAAATGAAGGGCCATGATGCGTCTGTTCCCGGGATTGACCGGGCGGCAAGGTGGCGCGCCGGATGCCCCGCGTCCAGCCCCCGCGAAACCCCGCCTTCGTAACATTCCGGCTTCACCTCCCCGGCGCAGCACCCTACATCTGGCGCATGAGCCGCCCTCCCAAGACCCCCGATTCCGCGCCGCCGCCTCCTAGGCGGCTGGCGCCGGCGGACGATACGCCGCCGGACGGCTTCGACACCGACTTCGACGAGACCGACGAGGCGGACGAAGGCGAGAGCGAGGTCGCCGAGGCCGATTCGGGCGCCTCGCTCGACTTCGACGAGGCGACGGGCGGCGCCCGCCTGAAGGCCGGCGTCGCCGTGATCCGGCATTTCTGGCACACCCTGCCGAACGGGCCGGGTGTCTACCGCATGCTCGATTCGGCCGGCGACGTTCTCTATGTCGGCAAGGCGCGGAGCCTGAAGAAGCGGGTGGCCTCCTACGCCCGAGGCATCGGGCACGGCAACCGCATCGCCCGGATGATCTCCGAGACGGCGGCGATGGAATTCGTCACCACGGAGACGGAAACCGAGGCGCTGCTGCTGGAGGCCAACCTCATCAAGCAGCTGAAGCCGCGCTTCAACGTGCTGCTGCGCGACGACAAGTCGTTCCCCTACATTTTCATCACCGGCGACCACGTGTCGCCGCAGCTGACCAAGCACCGCGGCGCGCGCAACCGGCCGGGCGACTATTTCGGCCCGTTCGCGAGCGTGTGGGCCGTCAACCGCACGCTCAGCGCGCTGCAGCGCGCCTTCCTGCTGCGCAGCTGCTCCGATTCCTATTACGAGAACCGCACCCGGCCTTGCCTGCTGCACCAGATCAAGCGCTGCGCCGGGCCGTGCACCGGCGAGGTCGGGCACGTCGAGTACGCCCGCCTCGTGGCGCAGGCGCGCGACTTCATGCGCGGCAAGAGCCAGGGTGTTAAGCAGGCGCTCGCCGCCGAGATGCAGAAGGCGTCGGACGACCTGGAGTTCGAGCGCGCGGCGCGTTACCGCGACCGCCTCGCCGCGCTGAGCGCGATCCAGTCGAGCCAGGACATCAACCCCAGGACCGTCGAGGAGGCCGACGTGTTCGCGCTTCACGAGGAAGCGGGACAGTTCTGCATCGAGGCGTTCTTCTTTCGCAATTTCCAGAACTGGGGCAATCGCGCCTATTTCCCCAAGGCGGATCGGTCGACCCCGGCCGCCGAGGTGCTGGGCGCGTTCGTGGCGCAGTTCTACGACGACAAGCCGACACCCCGCCTCGTGCTGCTGTCGCAGGACATCGACGACCGCGACCTGCTGCAGGACGCGCTGGGCGCGAGGTCCGGTTTCAAGGTCGAGGTCGCCGTTCCCCGGCGCGGCGAGAAGCGGGATCTCGTGGAGCACGCCTGCACCAACGCCCGCGAGGCGCTGGGCCGCAAGCTGGCCGACACGTCGTCGCAGCAGAAGCTGCTCGCCGCCCTGGCCCAGGCGTTCGGCGTCGCGGGGACGATCCGCCGCGTCGAGGTGTACGACAACTCCCACATCATGGGCTCGAACGCGGTCGGCGCGATGATCGTGGCTGGGCCGCAGGGGTTCTCGAAGACCCACTACCGCACGTTCAATATCCGCTCCGAGGAGCTCACGCCTGGCGACGATTTCGGCATGATGCGCGAGGTGCTGACGCGCCGCTTCGGGCGTCTCGTCAAGGAAGCGCCGCGCGATTCGGCGGGCGGCGAGGCGACGGAGATGCCGGCCTGGCCGGACCTCGTGCTGATCGACGGCGGCAAAGGGCAGCTGGAAGCCGCCCGCGAGGCGCTTGCCGGGGTGGGCGTCACGGACGTTCCGCTCGTCGGCGTCGCCAAGGGGCCGGACCGCGACGCGGGGCGCGAAACCTTCTTCGTGCCGGGCCGCGACCCGTTCAAGCTCGCACCCCGCGATCCCGCGCTCTACTTCATCCAGCGCCTGCGCGACGAGGCGCACCGCTTCGCCATCGGCGCCCACCGGGCCAAGCGCAAGCGCGAGTTCACCAAGAGCCCGCTCGACGAGATTTCCGGCATCGGCCCCGCCCGCAAGCGCGCTTTGCTGCTGCATTTCGGCACGGCCAAGGCCATCGCGCGCGCCTCGCTCGACGACCTCGCCACCGCGCCCGGCGTCAACATGGCGACGGCGCGGGCGGTGTACGACTTCTTTCACGACGGGCGCGGCTGACGCCCGGGCCCGGTCCGCCATGCCGGCGCGGCGGTTGACCTCGCCCGCCGCGCCATGTTCATTCGAGACCTCATGACCCTGGCGACCAACATGCGGCGGGCTAACCCCTTCAACCTTCCCAACGTGCTCACCTACGGGCGCGTCGCGGCCGTGCCGCTGGTCGTCGTATGCATGTACTATCCGGACGAGTTCTGGATGCGGTGGACGGCGCTCGCCGTGTTCATCGCGGCGGGAATCACCGATTTCTTCGACGGCTACCTGGCCCGCGCCTGGTCGCAGCAATCGACCCTGGGTCGCATGCTCGACCCCATTGCCGACAAGCTTCTGGTGGCCGCGACTCTGCTGATGCTGGTGGCGGACCGCACGATCAGCGGGTGGTCGCTCTGGGCCGCCATCGTCATCCTGTCGCGCGAGATCCTCGTCTCGGGACTGCGCGAATATCTGGCCGAACTGCGCGTCAGCGTGCCCGTGTCGACCGTGGCGAAGTGGAAGACCACGTTGCAGCTCGTGGCGCTCGGCTTCCTGATCGCCGGGCCGGCCGGCGAGGCGGTGCTTCCCGGCACGCTCGCGACCGGCCTGATCCTGCTCTGGATCGCCGCCCTGCTGACGCTCTACACGGGCTGGGACTATTTCCGCGCGGGCATCCACCACATCGTCGATCACGGCGCGTGAGGCCCCGGAGGACGCCATGAAACTCGTCTATTTCGCCTGGGTGCGCGAGCGCATCGGCAAGCCCGAGGAAGAGCTGTCGCCGCCGGCCGAGGTGCGCACCGTCGCCGAGCTCGCGGCGTGGCTGGCCGGGCGGGGCGAGGAATACGCCTACGCCTTCGAGAACCCGGGTATCGTGCGCGCGGCGATCGACCGCAAGCACGTCAAGCCCGACGCGCCGATCGCCGGGGCGCGGGAGATCGCGTTCTTCCCGCCGATGACGGGCGGCTGAGCGGGAGGGCGCGATGGATTGCCCGATCACGGTCCGCATCCAGCCCGGTCCCTTCGACGCCGCCGCGGAGGCGGCGCGGCTCTCCGCCGGCCGCACGGACGTCGGGGCCGTCGTGACGTTCACCGGCCTGTGCCGCGCCGAGGCGGGCCGGCTGGCCGCGCTCGAGCTGGAGCACTATCCCGGCATGGCCGAGGAGGAAATTCGGCGTGTCGCCGAGGAGGCGGCATCGCGCTGGCCGCTGATGGGCGTCACCGCCATCCACCGGCACGGCCGCATTCCGCCGGGCGGCGACATCGTCCTGGTCGTCACGGCCTCGGCCCACCGCAAGGCGGCGTTCGAGGCGGCCGAGTTCCTGATGGATTATTTGAAGACGCGCGCTCCTTTCTGGAAGAAGGAGCACCACGTCGACGGCAGCGAGGGTGATTGGGTCGCCGCGACGGACGCGGACGACCGCGCCGCCGAGCGCTGGCGGCGCTAGAGCCGACGCTTCAGCACGGCCGCGTATCGCGTGGCCTCGGCGCGCAGGCGCTTTTCCTCGGCTGATCCCGCCAGGCCATCCGCCGCCATCGTCGCCGCGCCAAGCTGGAAGGCCGCGTAGCAGGGCAGCAGAAAAGCGAGCAGGTCGCGCGAAACCTCCCGTCCCGCCCGCCCGCCGACGCGCTCGCACAGCCCCGACAGCTCTCGCTCCGTCAGCTTGAACTCGACCGCCGCGCCGGCGACGTCCCAGCCAATGTCCTGGCAGCCGATCAGGTCGTGCGCGGCGCAATGATCCACGGCGTCGGTCTTCACGATCGCGTCACCGCCGACGACGAGCCACTCATGCGCGTGCATGCGGTTGTCCGTCGCCACGCGCCGAACCGCGCGCTCCAACTCCGGCAGGCGGGCACGCCACCGCGCGAGACGGCGGGCGGCTTCGGGGCCCAGCGCGAGCCCGGCGTTGCGCTCGGCCATGACGGACAGCTCCGCCAGGCTCGCGCCCCACTCCGGCCCGGCGGGGAACGACAGCGCCCGGAAGCCGAGATACTCGCCTACGCGCGCCAGCAGCCTGGGCCGCAGCGGACCCTCGTTATCGACCGGCCGCGCCCCCTCGATCCATTCCCGCACCAAGAAGCCGTTCCGCAGCCCGGAAGGCGGCGGCGTAAAGCAGGCCTCGCCGAGCACGCGGGCGCGGGCGAACGCCGCCTCCCCCGCTTCGCCGAGCCCCGCGAACTTCAGGAGCCAGGCCCTTCCGCCCGCCCGCAGCAGATATTTGCGCCGCTCCTGCGCCACGTTGGCCGCCGGCCAGTCGCTCTCCGACGGGAAGGCGCGCTCCCGCCACGCGCCGCCCGACACATCCTCGAGCGGCGACTGAGGTCCGCCCGTGAGGTCGCCGACCCAGGAGCCCAGGCGCGGCAGGACGGCGTCCTCGAAGCTCACGACATGCCGCGACAGCGTCTCCCAGCGCGCGCGGTGCGCCGGGTCGGCCTGAGGCCCCGGCGGCCCGGCGTGGCTCGGGAACAGGTGGATGCGCTCGCGCGCGACGCCGTGAGCCTCCAGCCAGTCGACGACGCAGCCGAACGAGCTGCCGGACAGGCCCGGCCCTTCGTCGACCACCGCGAACGCGGCGTCGACATCGGCCAGAAGCCAGGCGGACAGGCGCGGCCCGATGGCGAGTTCGCGCCGGAACGGATCGCCGTGCGGGCGCAGCGTGACGGCGCGAGCCCCGAGCGCGGCGGCGACCATGGCGGCGAGCCCCGTTCCGATGCTGCGCAGGCCGATGACACGGGTGCGCGGCCTCAGGCCGGACGTCAGCGCCGCGAGCCCGTAGCTCTCGGGATAGAGGGCATAGAACGCGTAGCCCTCCGCCTTCCGGCACGACACCGTTTCCGGCACATCGAGCGCCGCCAGGCTGGCGAAGCGGCGTCGCGCCTCGCCCTCACCGTCGGCCGTCTCCGAGCCGCGCCACGAGTCGAGCAGGCCGCGCGCCAGCACGGTCAGGAGGTCGAGGACGCCGTCGGAGGCGGGGTCGGTCTCGTCCTGCCCGTCGCGATGGAACGCGGCGTCGGCGATGCCCTGGGCGAGTTCGGCGACTGACAGGAACGCGGTCACGCGCTCGGAATGGCGCAGCGCCGCCACGGCGGCGTCGGCCCGGCGCCAGCGCTCGGCGGCGGCGGCGAGCGCTTCGCGGGTCGAGCGGGTGAATGCGGCGTCGCCGTAGACCAGCATTCAGCCGATCCCGGCGGCAAGAAAAAGGGCCACGAGCGGGCTTCCGGTGGGTTTCGCCCACCAACGCCCCGCTCGCGGCCCCGGTTTCTTTCGGCCGGCGCGCCAGCTCCTATCGGATCAGGCGGCCTTGGCCTTCGGATTCACCTCGGCCGTGTAGTCCTCGATCAGCTGGCGCGAGATGGCGCCGGGGGTGAAGCGGTACGGGCCGATCTCCGACACGGGGCTCACCTCGGCGGCCGTGCCGACGATGAAGCATTCCTCGAAGCTCGCCAGCTCATCCGGCATGATCCGGCGCTCGACGACCTCGATGCCGCGGCGCTTGGCGAGATCGATCACCGTCCGGCGGGTGATGCCGTCCAGGAAGCAGTCGGCGGTCGGCGTGTGAATCACCCCGCCCTTCGTGAAGAGCACGTTGGCGCCGGTGCATTCGGCCACGCGGCCCTGCCAGTCGAGCATCAGCGCGTCGGCGTAGCCCTTTCTTTCGGCGGCATGCTTGGAAAGCGTGGCGATCATGTAGAGGCCCGCCGCCTTGGCGTCATGCGGGGCCGTCCTGGGGTCCGGACGACGCCATTCGGCAATGTCGAGGCGGATGCCGCGCATCTTCTGCGCGACGTCGAACATGGACGGCCACTCCCACACCGCGATGGCGACGTGGATCTTGGAGTGCTGGGCGGCGACCGCCATCATTTCGCTGCCGCGCCACGCGACGGGGCGGACATAGCAGTTCACCAGGCCGTTCCGGGCGATGATCTCGGCCTTGGCGGCGTCGATCTCGGCAACGGAGTACGGGATCTTGAAATCGAGGATTTCGGCCGAGCGGTGGAACCGCTGCGAGTGCTCGGTGCTCTTGAAGATGACGCCGCCATAGGCGCGCTCGCCTTCGAACACGGACGAGCCGTAATGCAGGCCGTGCGTGAGTACATGGAGCTTCGCGTCCGCCCAGGGCACGATCTGGCCGTTGAACCAGATGTAACCTTCACGCTGATCGAACGGGATGACGGACATGGTTTCGCTCCTTGGATCGGTGTTCGCGGCGCGCTGGGTTCTTTCCTTTCGCCGCGAGGCCTTGACGAGTAACAATCAAGCTGAAATATGTCAACATGACTGACGTAACCGGGGACACTGCCCGAAACCCATGCAGCCCGCCCTCGACATGAACCGCACCGAATCCGACGCGCCGGCGACGGAGCGGCCGCAGTACGAGCTGATCGAGCTCCTGTTTTTCGCCTACCGCGATTTCGTCGGCGACCCGGACAGGATCCTCGCCGCTTATGGCTTCGGCCGGGCGCACCATCGCGTGCTCCATTTCGTGCACCGCAATCCCGGCCTGACCATCGCGGCGCTGCTCGATATCCTGAAGATCACCAAGCAGAGCCTCAACAGAGTGCTCAAGGAGTTGCTGGAGCAGGGCTTCGTGGAGCAGCGGGCCGGGGTCAACGACCGCCGCCAGCGCCTCCTCTACCCGACCGCTCGCGGCCGAGCTCTCGCCGACGACATGGCCCGGCTGCAGACGCGGCGCATTGCGCGGGCGCTCGAGGAGGCCGGGCCGGGCTCGCGCGAGGCCGCCGCCCGGTTCCTGGAGGCGATGATCGAGCCGGCGGAGCGGCCCTCGGCCGACCGCCTGGTGCATGGCGGCCGCGACGAGGACGAGGCACAGTGAGCGCGCCGCGCCCTCGCCCCACTCCGGCGGACGACGCCCCGCACATTCTCGTCGTCGACGACGACCGGCGTATCCGTGACCTCCTGTCCCGCTTCCTGTCGGAGCACGGCTATCGCGTCACGACCGCGCCAGATGCCGCCCGCGCGCGGGCGCGCCTCGCCAACCTCGTGTTCGACCTCTGCGTGCTCGACGTGATGATGCCGGGCGAGAACGGGTTCGACCTCGCGGCCTGGCTGCGCGGCACGTCGAGCGTGCCCATCGTCATGCTCACCGCCCGCTCGGAGGGCGCGGACAGGGTGCGCGGTCTGGAGATCGGGGCGGACGACTACGTGGCCAAGCCGTTCGAGCCGCGCGAGCTTCTGCTGCGGCTCAACAACATCCTGCGCCGCAGCGCGCCGGCGGCTTCGCCGTCGAGCGCCCCCGAGTTCGTGCGCTTCGGCCCGTTCGTCTACCGGCCGGAGCGCGGCGAATTGCGACAGGGAGAGGAGATCATCCGCATCACCGACCGCGAGCGCGAAATGCTGACGCTGCTGGCCAGCCGGCCGGGCGAGACGGTGGCGCGCGAGGAACTGGCCGGTTCGGGCGACGCCTCCAACGAGCGCACGGTGGACGTGCAGATCAACCGGCTTCGGCGCAAGATCGAGCTCGATCCCGCCAATCCCCTGCACCTGCAAACGGTGCGCGGGCTCGGCTACCGCCTTCAGGTCGACTAGGCATCCCGATGCGCGCCCTCGCCCTCGTGAAGCAGCCCGCCTCCCTGTACCGCAAGGCGGGCCGCTGGCTGGCTGGGCGCATGCCGAAGGGGCTCTACGCGCGCGCGCTCATCATCATCATCGCGCCGATGGTGATTCTGCAGTCGGTGCTCGCCTACGCCTTCATGGAGCGGCACTGGCAGACGGTGACGCGGCGCCTCTCGGCGGCGGTGACGCAGGACATCGCCGGGCTGATCCAGGTGGCCGAGAGCTACCCGCAGGACCCCAACTACGAAACGCTGTCGCGCATCGCCAGCGACTCGCTCAACCTCGACATGGAGATCCTGCCGCGGGGCCCGCTGCCGCCGCCCGGCCCCAAGCCGTTCTTCTCCATCCTCGACAGCACGCTCTCGCGCGAGTTGCGCCAGCAGATCGGCAAGCCGTTCTGGATCGACACCGTCGGGCGCTCGAACCTGATCGAAATCCGCATCCAGCTCGATTTCGGCGTCATGCGAATCCTGACGCGACGGTCGCAGGCCTACGCCTCGAACTCCCACATCTTCCTGATGTGGATGGTCGGCACCTCCCTCGTGCTTATCGCCATCGCCATCGTGTTCCTGCGCAACCAGATTCGCCCCGTGCTGCGGCTCGCCGAGGCGGCGGAGGCGTTCGGCAAGGGCCAGGAGATCGACTTCCACCCCCGCGGCGCCCGCGAGGTGCGGCAGGCCGGCCACGCCTTCATCGAAATGCGCCGGCGCGTGGAGCGGGCGATCGAGCAGCGCACGGCGATGCTGAACGGCGTCAGCCACGACCTGCGCACCATCCTGACGCGCTTCAAGCTGTCGACCGCGCTGATGGACGAGGACACGCCCGAGCTCGACGACATCAAGAAGGACATCGACGAGATGAGCCGCATGCTGGAGGCCTACCTGGCCTTCGCGCGCGGCGACGCGGGCGAGGCCTCCGCGCCCGTCGACATGGGCCAGCTCCTCGAGGAGCTGAAGACCGACGCCGAGCGCACGGGCCACGCCACTCAGGTCATGGTCAGCGGCGACCCGGTGGCGAGGGTGCGGCCGGACGCCTTCAAGCGCTGCATCGGCAATCTCGTGGCCAACGCCGCCCGGCACGGAGAAAAGATCGCGATCACCGCCACGCGCGATCCGCGCTGGCTCAGCATCACGGTGGACGACGACGGCCCGGGCATTCCCGTCGGCCAGCGCGAGGAGGTGTTCCGGCCCTTCGTGCGGCTGGACGAGTCGCGCAACGTCGACGAGGGCGGCACCGGCCTCGGCCTCGCCATCGCCCGCGACATCGCCCGCTCGCACGGCGGCGACATCCTGCTCGGCGACAGTCCGCTGGGCGGCCTGCGCGCCACGGTCCGCGTGCCGGTCTAGGCCTGCGTCAATAGAGGCGACCGCCCTTGGGGACCGGCCGGTCGGGGCCGATCAGCATCACCTCACCGTCCGCGTCGGGCACGCCGAGCGTCAGCACTTCCGACATGAACGGGCCGATCTGGCGCGGAGGGAAGTTCACGACGGCGAGCACCTGGCGCCCGACGAGATCCTCGAGCCGGTGGTTCACGGTGATCTGGGCGGAGGACTTCTTGAGGCCGATCCCCTCGCCGAAGTCGATCACCAGCTTGAAGGCCGGCTTGCGCGCCTGCGGAAACGGCTCGGCCTGGACGATCGTGCCGACACGGATGTCGACCTTGAGGAAGTCGTCGAAGGCGATCACGGGCGCGGGCGCGGCGGCGGGCTTGGACATGAGGCGATCCTTGCGGGTCGGACACGAGAAAGGGGCGCGGCCGGCACACCGGCGCGCCCCTTTTCGATGTAGCGCGGAACGCGGCCGCGCCCAAGCCGCGGCGGCCCTCAGGCCCTGGCGTAGTCCTCGTCGTCGAGGCCGCGGTCGCGGTCCTCGTCGCCGCGCCGCGCCCGGCGACGCTGGCGCAGCCGTCGCCCGTCCTCCGCCACGCGGCGGAACAGGGCGCAGAACGGCGACGCCATGCGGGTGAGGTCGGTGAGCCCGCGCACGAACTCGCCGCCCCGCCGCAGGTCGCGGTCCAGCGACGCCATGGTCCGCGCCAGGCCGGGATCGTCGTCGTCGAGCCAGGTCCGGAGAGTCCGGCCCCAGACGAGCACCGCGCCCTGCAGCTTGACCGCGCCGACGGGGCCTTCGGTGTCGATGCCCGCGGCCGCCAGCATGAAGCGCTGCGAGTTGAGCTGCATCTGGTTGAGCGCGGCGAGGTGGAGCGGGTCGAGCGACATGTCGCGCATGATCCGCCGCAGCGACTCGCGGTAGGGAGCCAGCGCATCCAGCCGGCGCATCATCACGTCGAACAGCCGCTCGCGGACCGGTTCGCCCACGAGGTCGTCGTTGGTCCCTTCCAGGACCTGCCGGTCGATGCGGCGGCTGAAGCCGCCGAGAATCGCGCCCTTGGAGGGGAACAGGTCGCGCAGCTCGGCGAGCGAAACACCCGCCGCCTCCGCGATATCGGTCAACCCGATCTCGTCCCAGCGCCGCTCCTCCGCCAGCGCCATCAGCGCGTCGATGACCCGGTCGCGCGCCGAGCGCGACGTCCCGCCCGCGCTATCGTCCCTTTCGGTGCGCGACGCGGAAGCGGCGCGGCTCCCGCGGGCACCTCCCGAACCGGCCTTGCCGGCGGCGGACTTTGGATCGGCTTTCCTGGCCATCTTCGTCTCCCTGGCGCAGCTACACTCCGGAGATAGGGCGCACGTCGCGCGAATTCCACGGCGCTGGCGACGACGCCTGAGGCCGCCTCAGCCGGACAATTCGCCGGCGCGGCGGTGAGCGGCGGCGACGGCCTCGCGCATCAGGGGATCGAGCCCGTTCTCGCGCATCAACACGTTCAGCGCGGCAGCCGTCGTGCCGCCGGGCGAGGTGACGTTCTCGCGAAGCGCGCCGGGCGGCAGGTCGGACCGGTGCAGCAGCTCGCCCGCGCCCTCCACCGTGGCGCGCGCCAGCCGGTCGGCGAGGTCGGCCGGCAGCCCGAGCGCCGCGCCGGCGCGGGCCAGGCACTCGGTGAGGTAGAAGACATAGGCGGGGCCGGAGCCGGACACCGCCGTCACCGCGTCGATCAGGTGCTCGCCGTCCAGCCATTCCACCCGCCCGACGCCGGACAGCAGCGTCTCCGCGACCTCTCGCTGGCGGGCGCTGACCTCCGGGCTCGGCGCGACGCCGGTGACGCCGCGCAGCACCGAGGCGGGCAGGTTCGGCATGGCGCGAACGGCCGACCGAATGGACGGCACGCGGGCCTTCAGGTCGGCGATGGTCTTGCCGGCGAGGATCGAGAGGACCAGCGTCTCCGGGCCGACCAAGGGCGCGAGCGTCGGCGAGGCCTCGTCGAGCATTTGCGGCTTGATGCCGAGCACCAGCACTTCCGGCGGGCGGATCAGTTCGGGGCTCGGGTTGAGCGCGATTCCGTGCTGCTCGCACACCGCGACGAGATGATGCGCGGCGTTCGGATCGACGATGGTGACCCGTTCGCCCGACAGGCCCATCCGCAGCCAGCCTTCGAGCATGGCGCCACCCATCTTGCCGCAGCCCACGAGCACGAGCGAGGACGGCAGGGACTCAGGCGGTACGAGTGAGGAGGAGGACATCGCGCAAACCCCGATCAACCGGCGGCGCGGCCCGGCGCCGCCTCTCGGAGTTCAGAAAGCACGCGGGCGGAGCCCTGTCGAGAGCGCGCCCCGGCGCGGAGCCGTCAGGCCTCGCCGACCGTCTCGAACATCGCCCCTTCCAGCGCCTCGCGCGGCGACTTGCCCGCCCACAGCACGAACTGGAAGGCCTGGTAGTAGCGGTCGCAGGCGTCGAGGGCGACTTTCAGCAGGCCCTCGCACTGGCTGCCGTTCGGCTCCGCCCCACCCGCCAGGAGCAGCGAGTGGCGGAACATCACGACGTCCTCGGCGGACCACAGGTCGAAGTGACCCACCCAGAGCTGCTCGTTGATGAGGGAGACCAGCTCGAGCATGTCGTAGCGCCGGCGCGCCGCGACCTTGAGGTCGAAGGCGCAGGCGACATGCAGCGCCTCCATGTCCTCGAGCCACGTGAAAGCCACGTGGTACTCGGCCCAACTCCCCGTGACGGACACGGAGATTTCGTTCTCGTCGGCCCGGTCGAACGACCAGTCGTGAACGGTGGCGAGGCGTTCCACGACGTCGAGCGGATGCTCGGTTCGTTCGATCACGTCAACTTCAATGGCGGTCATGCCGATCCCCGGCTCGCGTGGCTGGCTCCGTCAAACGCGGTTCACACGCACACTCGTCGGAACTCGACCCGACCTGGACGCGACGCATCCGGACGAGCCCGAATTCTCCGCTCATCGAAGAAGCCGTTAAGGCCCTGCGATTCCCGGCGAATCACCTCTTGCTCCGACGATAGCGCGCACGAGTCGTGACGCACAACGAGCGAGTTGGACCGTCCGGGATTCGTCCGCTCTGCACAATCGGCAGGCGAGGTCCGTCCACAGCGATAGCGGGACCGGTCGCCGGCAGCCGGGGGGCCGGCGCTCAGATCGTCGCGGCGGGATCTTCGGCGGGCTTGCCGGCCAGCCGGGCCTCGAGCGCAGCGATGCGCGCGGCGAGCCGTTCGTTCTCATCGCGGGCGAGGATCGCCATTTCGCGAACGGCCTCGAATTCGTCGCGGCTGACCACGTCCATGTCGCGGATCAGCCGCTCGAACTGCGCCTTTACGACGCCCTCGACCTCGCGCCGAACCCCTTGCGCCATGCCGGCGGCGTCGGTGACGAGACGGGCGACGTCGTCGAGGAGACGGTTCTGGGCCATGGTCGGAACTCCATGCAATGGCGGGGGCGGCGCGCGAATTGGCCGTTCTCGTAGCACGCCGCACGCCCGCTGACACCCGCGACGAATGGAACGCGCCCGGGGCCCCGCCCGTTGCCGCTGGCTTGACGCGATTCCCTCGAAGGCGCATGCAGCGTGCCGTCGGCGGGGCGCCTGCCGCCCGAGACCGACGCAGACCGACGAGGCCGCCGCGCGAATGCTGAGTCCGATGCCCCCCATGCTCGCCCTGCCCTTCCCCGTGATCGACCCGGTGCTGCTGCAGATCGGGCCGTTCGCGATCCGCTGGTACGCGCTCGCCTATGTCGCGGGCCTGATCGGCGGATGGTGGTACGCGCGGCGCCTCGCCGCCGCCGAGCCGCTGTGGGGCGGACGCCCCCGCCCCTCCCCCGAGGTGCTGGACGATCTTCTCGTCTGGGCGGCGCTCGGCGTCGTGCTCGGCGGGCGGATCTTCTACGTGCTGTTCTACAACCTGCCCTTCTTCATCCAGAACCCGGGCGAGATCGTCGCGGTCTGGCACGGCGGCATGTCGTTCCACGGCGGGCTGTTCGGCTGCGCGCTGGCGCTGATCGTGCTGGCGCGCCGCAGGAACCTGCCGGTACTGTCGCTCGCCGACGTGGCCGCCGCCGTCGCGCCCATCGGCTTGATGCTGGGGCGGGTGGCGAACTTCATCAATAGCGAGCTGTGGGGCCGCGTCTCGGACGCGCCGTGGGCCATCGTGTTTCCCAATGGCGGCCCGCTGCCGCGCCATCCCAGCCAGCTCTACGAGTCGTTCCTCGAAGGGGTGGTCCTGCTCGTGCTTCTGGCGTTCGCCATCCGCGCGGGAGCGCTGCGCCGGGCCGGCCTCGTATCCGGCATGTTCGGCATCGGCTACGGCGTCGCCCGCATCGTGTCGGAGTTCTTTCGCGAGCCCGACCCGCAGCTCGGCTTCCTGTGGGGCGGGCTGACGATGGGGATGCTGCTATCGGTCCCCGTCATTCTGGTCGGGGCCGCCCTCGTTCTCGCGGCGCTGCGCCGGCCGGCGGTCGAGACCCCAGCGTGACCCCGCTGGGGCGCGACATCGCGGCCCTGATCGCCGCCGAAGGGCCCATCAGCGTCGCGCGCTACATGGCGCTGTGCCTCGGCCATCCGCGCCACGGCTACTACATGACCCGCGACCCGTTCGGCGAGGCGGGCGATTTCATCACCGCGCCGGAAATCTCGCAGATGTTCGGCGAGCTGATCGGCCTGTGGTGCGCCGATACTTGGGGACGCCTCGGCGCGCCGGCGCGGCTTCGCCTGGTCGAGCTGGGCCCCGGCCGCGGCACGCTGATGGCCGACGCCCTGCGGGCCGCCCGCGTGCTGCCCGCCTTTCGCGCCGCGCTCGACGTGCATCTGGTCGAGACGAGCCCGGTGCTGCGCGAACGGCAAAGGCGGACGCTGGCCGGCGCGAACATCGAGCCGACCTGGCACGACGACGTCTCGACCCTGCCGGCCGGCCCGATGCTGGTGGTCGCCAACGAGTTCTTCGACGCGCTTCCGCTGCGCCAGTTCGTCCGCACGCCGCGCGGCTGGTGCGAGCGCCTCGTCGGGCTCGGAGCGGACGACCGACTCGCCATCGGCCTGTCTCCCGAGCCGGAGCCGGCGCTCACCCTCGCCGCCCCCGAGGGGGCGGTGCTGGAGGTCGCGGAGGCGTCGGCCGCGCTCATGCGCCGATTGGCGGCCCGCATCGCGCGCGAGGGCGGCGCGCTGCTCGCCATCGATTACGGCCACGCCGCATCAGGCCTCGGCGACACCCTGCAGGCCGTCAAGGGGCACCGCTTCGTCGATCCGCTGGCCGAGCCGGGCGAGGCGGACCTCACCGTGCATGTCGACTTCGCGGCCCTCGCCCGAGTGGCGCGGGCCGAGGGCGCGGCGGTGTTCGGCCCGACGACGCAGGGGAGCTTCCTGGAGGCGCTCGGCCTTTCGGCTCGCGCCGCCGTGCTGAAGCGCGCCCCGACCGCGGATGCGGCGGGCATCGACGCCGCCGTGAGCCGCCTTGCCGGAACGGGGGCGGAGGACATGGGCGCGCTGTTCAAGGCCATCGCGGTGACGCAGCCCGGACTCGACGGCGTCGCGGGGTTTGACAGCCCGGTCCCCGCCGCCGACCCTCGCGCCTGACCCATCCGAATCGGAGCCAGCCTTGATCCCGACGCTTCGCGCCCCGGCCCTGGACCTGCCCGGCGTCTCCCACGCCTTCTTCACGCGCCAGGGAGGCGTCTCCGGCGGCGTCTTCGCCAGCCTGAACGGCGGCCAGGGGTCGTCCGACACCGCCGAGCACGTCGTCGAAAACCGCGCCCGCATGGCGCGCACGCTGGGTGTCGAACCCTCGCGCCTCGTCACGGTGCATCAGGTCCACTCGCCCGACACGCTGGTCGTGGAAGGCCCCTGGTCCGGCGAACGCCCGCGCGCGGACGGCATGGCGACGCGCACGCCTGGCGTGGCGCTGGCCGTGCTCTCGGCCGATTGCGGGCCGGTGCTGTTCGCGGACGCCGAAGCGGGGGTCGTCGGCGCGTGCCACGCCGGCTGGAAGGGCGCGTTCACCGGCGTGCTGGAGTCGACGCTCGCCGCCATGGAAGGCCTGGGGGCCAGGCGCGCCCGCGTGTCGGCCGTGCTCGGCCCCACCATCAGCGCCGCCGCCTACGAGGTCGGGCCGGAATTCGTCGCCCGTTTCCTCGACGAGGATGCGGGTCACGGGCGCTTTTTCCGGCCCTCGGAGCGGGAGGGCCACTCCTATTTCGACCTGCCGGGGTTCATCGGTTCGCGGCTGCGCGCCGCCGGCGTGGGCCGGTTCGAGAACATCGGCGAATGCACCTACGCCGACGAGTCGCGCTTCTACAGCTACCGCCGCGCCACGCATCGCGGCGAGCCGGATTACGGACGGCTCGTCTCCGCCATCGCGCTCACGTCTCGATGATGTCCGGCGTGCGCCAGCCGATGTGCTGGCCGGCGTCGACCGCCAGCAACTGGCCGGTGACGCTCCGCGCGCGGGCAAGGTAAAGCACGGCTTCGGCGATTTCGGCCGGGTCCACCGCGCGCGCCAGCGGAACGCCGGCGGCCTCGCGCGCCAAACCCTCCTCGCCGTCATGGATATTGGCCGCCGTCGGCCCCGGCCCGACGGCGTTGACGCGGACGGACGGCGCCAGCGCCTGCGCCATCGTCACCGTCGCCGCGTGCAGCGCGGCCTTGCTCAGCGTGTAGGAGAAGAACTGCGGCGTCAGCCTCAGCACGCGCTGGTCCACGATGTTGACGATGGAGGGGTCGGAGCGGCCGCCCGCCTGCGCGGCGAACGCCTGCGCCAGCAGCACCGGCGCGCGCGCGTTGACGGCGAAGTGCCGGTCCCACAGCCCGGGCTCGACGTCGGCCAGCGTGTCCGGCAGGAACAGCGAGGCGTTGTTGACCAGCAGGTCCAGCCCGCCCAGCGCCGCCGCCGCCTCGGCGACGACACGGGCGCAGGCGGAGGGCTCCGCGAGGTCGCCGGCCACCACGGCGGCTCGGCCGCCCTGCCGCGCGATCTCCTCGGCCAGCGCGTCGGCCTCCGCGCGCGAGTCGCGGCAGTGGATCGCCACGGCGTATCCCGCCGCGGCCAGGCGTCGCGCGATCGCCGCGCCGATGCGCTTGGCCGCGCCGGTGACGAGCGCCGCGCTCACCGCCGCCCGTCGCGGTTTTTGCGCAAGAGCCGCGCCTCCATGTGCTTGGCGATGCGCATGTAGCGGAAGAAGGCGTAGTTCATCGCCGTCATGAAGCCGTACGTCCCGCGCAGCACGTGCCGCCGCCCGAAATAGGCTTTCAGGAAGTTCGCCGGAAACTCCAGCACGAGCCGCAGCGTCGACAGCCGCATGCCGCGCGCGTCGAGGTCCTCGACCTGCCGGTCCGTGTAGGCGTTGAGCTTGGCGATCTGCGCGCCCAGCGAGCGCACCGAGTAATGATGGATGACGCCGTGCAGGTGGCCCACCTTCGCCCCCGGCACGAGGTCGACCCGGTCGTGCACCGGCGACGGCGAGTAGGAGCCCGCGCTCTTGCGATAGAGCCGCACGGGCGCGAGCGTGTAGGCGAAGCGGTGCGGCTCGCCCTCCCCCGGAAAGATCTCCGCGATGCGAATGGCGTAGGCGTCGCACTCGGGCGCGCCGTTCGCCCAGAGCGAGCGGATCTCGTCGGCCAGACGGGCCGGCACCACCTCGTCGGCGTCGACGTTCAGCATCCACTCGTGCCGGCACTGGGTTTCGCCGAACCGCTTCTGCTCGCCGTAGCCGGGGAAGGGCCGCTCGATCACCCGCGCGCCGAGCGCCGCCGCGACGGCCTGGGTGCCGTCCGTCGATCCCGAGTCGATCACCACGATATCGTCGGAAATGGCCCGCACCGCCTCGATGGTCGGCCCGATGCGATCCGCCTCGTTGCGGCAGATGATGAAAACCGAGAGGGGAAGCGGGGACTTCTGCGTCATCGATCCATCCGGGCGCCCGTCCGCGCCCCCGCGCGCGGGAAAGCTGCGCCGTTCTTAACGTCTCGTACACGTGTGTAAAGGGGCCATTGTCCCGCCCCCGGTGAGGTTAAGTGATCGGTTACCTTACGAACGGGTTAGGGTTAAAGCTCAATTCCGATTGGCGTATGAAGTCCACAGTTCAGCGGCGCGTACTGCCGCCATCACGAGTGGATGCTGCCATGTCAACTGCAAAGACTGCGACCATCGCCCTCATCGCCGGCCTCGCCGGCGTTCAGATCGCAGCGGCGGCCGACTTGCCGCGCCGGACCGATCCCTACGCGCCGGCTCCGGTCTACGCCGCGCCGGTTTCCAACTGGCAGGGCTTCTATGCCGGCGTGCATCTGGGCGGCGGCTTCGGCTCGTCGGGCCCGATCGACACCTCCGGCTTCGTCGGCGGCCTCCAGGGCGGCTACAACTTCCAGTTCGACAAGGTCGTCGTCGGCGCCGAGGCGGACATCACCTATTCCGGCATCGGCAACTCCAGCTTCCAGGAGAAGTCCGACATCAACTGGCTCGGCTCGATCCGCGGTCGCGCCGGCTACAGCTTCGGCAACATCCTGCCTTACGTGACGGCGGGCTGGGGCTTCGGCGACACGAAGTACAGCAATATCTACGGCCAGACCAAGGACACCGCGTCCGGCTGGGTGCTGGGCGCCGGCGCCGAGATGATGGTGATGCCGAACGTCACGGTGCGCGCCGAATATCTCTACTACGACCTCGGCAGCCAGGATTACCCGACCGCGGCCGGCCTCGGCCGCATCGACACCTCGACGAATGTCATTCGCGGGGGCGTGAACTATAAGTTCTGACGCCCGGCTGACCCCCCGAAGCGTCGAAGGCGCCCGGCCTGGCCGGGCGCCTTTTTCGTTGGCGGCTCAGGCCGGCCGTGTCGCCTCGAAGGCGGGGACGCGCGCGGCGAAGGCGTCGAGCCAGGCGACGAGCCGGGGATGGCCGGCGCGCCACGCCCCACCGAAGCGCAGGTCGAGATAGCCCAGCGCGCAGGCCACCGCGATCGGCCCGACCGTGATGGCGTCCAGCGACGGAGGCGCCGCCTCGAGAACCGCGAGGGCGCGGTCCACCTTGGCGGCCTGCCGGGCGACCCAGGCCGGGCTGCGCCCCGCCTCGTCACGGAAGCGCGTCTCGTAGATCTGCAGCAGCGCGGCGTCCATGACGCCGTCGGCCAACGCCTCGAGGCGCAAATCGGCGAAGCGGGCCGACCCGCCGGCAATCAGCCGGCCGCCCGAGAGCTGGTCCAGATAGTCGAGGATGACGCGGGAATCGAACAGCACCTCGCCGTCGTCGAGGACCAAAGCGGGGATCTTGCCCAGCGGGTTCTCGGCCAGGAACGCGGCGTCGGGGTTGACCGTGTCGGTCGTCGTCACCGCGATGCGGTCCTTCAGGCCGAGCAGGTGGGCCGCGATGACCACCTTGCGCGCGAAGGGAGAGGCCGGCGAATAGCGAAGCTGCATGGGATGCTCCGGGCGTGGAGGACTGTGGCACGGGATGTCCGATCACCGTGCCGAGTCTGTCAACCCGGTTGGCCCGCGCCGCCGCGCGTGCGCATGGAGGGGCGACGTCGCCGCCCGGTCACGCGTCCGACAGCACGACGATGTCGACGGCCTTCGGACCCTTGCCCTTCTTGTCGGGCTCGATTTCGAACGACACTTTCTGGCCCTGGTCCAGCGACTGCAGGCCGGCGCGCGAGACGGCCGTCACGTGGACGAAAATGTCGCGCCCACCGTCATCCGGCTTGATGAAGCCGTAGCCCTTGTCCGTGTTGAAGAACTTCACGATCCCCTGCTGAGGCATGCTCACCGCTCCCCTCACCGGCGACTGGCCGGCGTGTCTGCGCGTCCGCCCGCGCACGAGGGCCAGCCCAGCGGCGATCGGAGCCGGATTCGCAATGCGAGATCGGCCGCCTCCGCCGTCGAGAGGGCGCACTCGATCATGATTTGTCGGCTAAAGCGAAGCGATATGCAACCGTAAACCAGTTGTCGGTTGACGGGTGAACTTCGATCAATTTCGTACTGTTTTCAGTCTCCGCCGGCCAGCCATTCGCATGCGCCGCGCGCGCCGGGCCCGCCAAGCGTGGCGGCGAGCCAGGGCAGCAACGCCGCGCCGTCCCGCGCCAGCGTCCAGGGCGGGTTGACGACGAGGAGACCGCTGCCGTTGAGCCGCGTCGGATCGCGCCCGTCGTTGAGCATCAGTTCGAGCCGCAGTATCTTCTCGGCCGGCCCCGCGGCGCACTCGGCCGCGAACCGGTCCGTGTCCCGGCGGTCCTTGATCGGATACCAGAGCACATAGACCCCCGTGCGCCACTTCCCGTAGGCCCCGGCGAGGGCGCGGGCCATGCGGGCGAGTTCGCCGGGCTCCTCGAAGGGCGGGTCGATCAGCACCACGCCGCGACGTTCCTTGGGCGGGACATAGGCGTTGAGCGCGACCCAGCCGTCGAGCTCGATCGCCTTCACCCGCGCGTCCCGCCGCATGTTCTCCGCGAGCAGGCCGGCGTCGACGGGATGCTTCTCGATGAAGACGAGCCGGTCCTGCCGGCGCGTCAGCCTTCGCGCGAGTTCCGGCGAGCCGGGATAGATGCTGGGCCCGTGATCCTGGCGCACCTCCTCGACCACGCCGCGCCACGGGGCGAGCAGCGCGGCGATCTCGGCCGGCGGGGACGCCGCCTCCACTCGGCCGAGGCCCCCGGCCCACTCGCCGGTGCGCTGGGCCTCGTCGCCGCCCAAATCGTAGAGGCCCACCCCGGCATGCGTGTCGATGACGCGGAAGGGAGCTTCCTTGCGCCCGAGATAATCGAGAATGAGCGCAAAGACGGCGTGCTTGAGCACGTCGGCGAAGTTGCCGGCATGAAAGGCGTGGCGATAGTTCATGCCGCCAGTAGAGAAATCCCGCCGCCGCCGTCAACCGGCGCGAGTCGGTTCAGCGGACCGGCGGAACGGTGATCTGCCGCGCCCGGCAGCCGCGCCGGTCGACCTCGGGGCAGGTCTGGAACCCGCGTAGGTCCTTGGAGAAGCAGACGCGCACCTCCTGCAGAACCTCGCCCCGGCAGGCGATGGAGAGCATATCGGCCCGCAATCCCGGATTGGCCGCGACGAAGGCCCGCTCCAGATCGACCGCCGTCCAGGTCTGCGCCTCCCGGGGTGACCGCAACGCGGCGGGGATGGCGACGCGGTCGCGCGCGGTCCGCACGCCGGCGTAATAGTCCGTCGGGCTCACGCCCGAGCACGTGCCGTGCTTGCGCCACTGGTAACGGGCGAGCCCCTCGTCCGGATAGAGGTCCTTGGCGCTCTCGATCGCCAGCCGGGACGGCGTGCGGTTGGCGGGGGCGCAGTCGACCGGAAAGCCGCGCTCCCCCTGCGGCCAGAGGCCGTGCACGACGAAGCCCAGCTCGGCCCCCGCGCGGCACTGGTCGAGGCTCTTGCCGTCGCCGCCCCCGGCGCCGCAGAAGCCGGGCGACCAAGACAGCGCGAGCACGTAGAAATCGAAATCGCCCGGCGTGGCCCCGCGCCGCTCCTGGGCCTGCGAGCCGGTCGCGGCGCACGAAACGAGCCCCACGAGCGCAAGTATCGTCAAAAAGCGACGGAGAAACATGGCAATCCTCTACCTGAAATCCAGACGGACCGTCAGGCTGCCACGCTAGAGCAAATTCGCGGGGTTTGGGATATGCCCCTCGTCCTACGGCAGCGCCTGCTTGCAGGCCGGCGCGTAGGCCAGACTGCGGTCGAGGCCAACGACGCACCACTGCACGCCCCAGCCCCAACCGATGATGCCGCCGTCCTCGATGATGGAGAAGTTGACCTGCCGCCGGTGCCCGTCCGACGTCGTCGCCACGCCCGTGCAGAACTGGCGCGGAATGAAGTCCAGCCCCCAGGGACGGAAGCCGATGGCGCGGACCTTGTCGATCGACACGATGGACAGGTTCGACGACCAGAACGACGCTTCGGTGTCGGCGAACCGGGTCTGGATCTTGGCCAGCACCTCCGGCGCCGTGCACGGCGGAATCGCCGAGGGCGAGGCCGTGTACGGAACCGCCCACTGCTCGGCGGGCATGTTCGTCTCCGCCCGCGCGGCGGACACAAGGGCCAGCGCAGCGAACGCGGTCAGCACGACGTGACGCAT
Organism: Alsobacter ponti; assembly: GCF_024294805.1. GTDB lineage: Bacteria > Pseudomonadota > Alphaproteobacteria > Rhizobiales > Beijerinckiaceae > Alsobacter > Alsobacter ponti. The sequence goes on along the minus strand of NZ_JANCLU010000001.1, from coordinate 128,176 downwards.
CGTCAAAATCTCCGGGTCGAAATCACCTGGAACGATGCTTCTCCAGGTTGCTACGGTCAAGTGCAACAAGGACACGCTCCTTAAAAAGCATCAACTGTTCCGGAATTGCCGTCGACGGTTGAGGTTGATCTGGGGCCCTCGGTTCCGCTAGACCGCTGGGGAACGCCAGGACGCGGAGCGCCGATGACCTCTCTTGCCTTTGAGGATTTCGTCCCCGGCGCGGTGTCGACCTACGGAGCCTACAAGGTCACGCGCGAGGAAATCGTCGCCTTCGCGAGCCGTTTCGACGCCCAGCCCATGCACCTCGACGAGGCCGCCGCCTCCACCTCGATGCTGGGAGGGCTCGCCGCCTCCGGCTGGCACACCTGCGCGATGCTGATGCGCCTGTTCGCCGACAATGTTCTGCGCGACTCCACTGGAATGGGCGCGCCGGGAATCGACGAGCTGAAATGGCTGCGGCCCGTGCGGCCGGGCGACGTGCTCGGCGTGCGCATGACCGTTCTCGAGGCCCGGCCCTCGGCGACGCGCGCCGACCGGGGCTATGTGCGGTTTCGCTTCGAGGTGACGAACCAGGACGGCGCCGTCGTGATGGAGCAGACGAACAGCGTGATTTTCGGGCGTCGCGGCGCGGGAGAGGCGGCATGAGCGGCTTCTACGAGGAGCTCGAGATCGGCGATACCGCAGAGCTGGGCGCGCACCTGTTCACCGCCGACGAGATCAAGGCCTTCGCCGCCTCCTACGACCCCCAGGCGTTTCACCTCGACGAGGAGGCCGGCCGACGCAGCCATTTCGGCGCGCTGTGCGCCTCCGGCTGGCACACGGCCGCGGTATGGATGTCGAAGATGGTCGAGCACCGCAAGCGGATCGAGGCCGAGCGCGAGGCGGCGGGGCTGCCCCCGGTGCGGCTCGGGCCGTCGCCCGGCTTCCGCGACCTGCGCTGGCTCCGGCCGGTGCGGGCCGGCGACACCGTGACGTTCCGTTCGACCGTCACCGCCAAGCGGCCGGTCGCCTCGCGCCCGGGGTGGGGTCTGGTCAGCCACCACAACACCGGCGTCAATCAGGTCGGCGAGCGCGTCTTCGAGTTTAACGGCTCGGTGTTCTGGCCGATGAAGCCCGCCGACTGACCGGCGGGCCTCAGGGCATCAGCTGGCCGCCGTTCACCTCGAGGATCTGGCCGATCATGTAGCCGGAGAGCGCGTCGGAGGCGAGGAACAGGAACGCTCCCACGCAGTCGTCCGGCGCGCCGACGCGCCCCATCGGCACGCTCTGGCGCATGGCCTCGATCTGCTGCGCATTCGAGTAGCGATCGTGGAACGGCGTGTCGATGACCCCCGGCGCCACCCCGTTGACGCGGATGCGGTCCGCCCAAAGCTCCTTCGCCATGCCGCGCGTGAAATTCGACACAAACGCCTTGGAGGCGGCGTAGAGCACGGCCCCGCCTCCGCCGCCGTTCCGGGCGGCGATGGAGGTCACGTTGATGATCGCGCCCCCGCCCTGGGCCCTCATGACCGGCTGGATCTCGCGCATGAAGGCGAGCACCGACCAGGCGTTGAGCTGCATGACGCGCTCGTAGTGCGCGTCGTCGATCTCGGCGAGCGCCCGCCGCCCGAGCATGCCGCCGGCGTTGTTGACGAGCACGTCGATGCGCCCGAACGCGCCGAGCGTCTCGGCGACGATGCGCTTCACGTCCTCGGGGCGTGTGACGTCGCCGCGCACGGCCATGGCCTCGCCCCCGGCGTCGCGGATGGCGTCGACCACGGCCCGGGCCGCGTCCGCGCTGGCGTTGTAGTGGACGGCGACCTTGACGCCGTTGGCGGCGAAGCCTTTCGCCGCCGCCGCGCCGATGCCGGTGCTCGCGCCCGTGACGAGGGCGACCTTGCCTTTGAGGTCTTCGATCATGGATGTCTCCCGCATTGGCGCGGACGAGGGCTCAGTGGCCCTCGAACGAAATCAGGGTGCGCACCGGGACGTCCAGCGCGCGCAGCCGGTCGGCCCCGCCGAGATCGGGTAAGTCGATCACGAACACGCAGGCGGCGACCTCCGCGCCGATCCGCCGCAGCAGTTCGACAGCGGCCGTCGCCGTGCCGCCGGTGGCGATCAGGTCGTCGACGAGGATGACGCGCTCGCCGGGCGCGACGGCGTCCTCGTGCATCTCCATCTCGTCGAGCCCGTATTCGAGCGAGTAGGCGACCGAGACGACGGTGTGCGGCAGCTTGCCCTTCTTGCGGATCGGCACGAAGCCCGCCGAGAGCTGGTGCGCGACCGCGCCGCCGAGGATGAAGCCGCGGGCCTCGATGCCGGCGATCTTGTCGATCTTCGTTCCGGCGTAGGGCTGCACCAGCTCGTCCACCGTGCGCCGGAAGGCGCGGGCGTCGCCGAGCAGCGTCGTGATGTCCCGGAACATGATGCCGGGCTTGGGATAGTCCGGGATCGTCCGGATGGCGTCTTTGAGGCTCGTGGCAAACGGCATGGAGGGCTCGCGGGAGGTGGCAAGGCGGAGCGGCGATTGGGTTCGCGCCTTCCGGCGCGGGGTGGCACTATAGACCCGCTCCCCCGCCCGACCACAACCCTCCCCGGGAGGTTTGCCGAGAGAGGTTTGCCATGAGGAGTGTGCCATGAGGAGTGTGCCATGAGCGTTCCCAACCAGGGCGGCCCGATCCAGACCGGCGCGGTCAGGGTCGAGGCGAGGCCGGCCGGAGTCACGATCGCGGATATCGACATCCCCTTCGGGCGGCTGGTCGCCTTCTTCGTCAAGGCGGCGCTGGCGGCGGTCCCGGCCACCCTGATCCTGTGGGTGATCATGGGTTTCGTGGCGATGGTGCTGGGAACCCTGTTCGGCTTCGGGCAGCACGGCTGGATGATGGTGCGCTGAGGGCGGCCTGTTCGCAGTCGGTCGGATTCCGGTGCGAAACGGCGAACGTCAGCCCCGGATTCCGCGCCGAACAGCGCCGCGATCGCGCGTTCCAACGTCCATTCCGCCGAACACGGGATCTTCGGCTGGAATTCCGGATGCCGGCGGGCCTCAGCGGCCCAGCACGCGCCCGGCCACGGCGTCGAGGCGCGCCAGAACCTCGTCGTCGCGCGCGCCCGGCGCGGTCATGATGGCGTCGTCGAGCGCGCGGTGGGAGCCGGCCGGGCAGGCCTCGCGCTCGGCCGGGAAGTCCCGCGCCAGCCGGGCCAGCACGCGGCGGGCGCGCTCGACATTGTCCTTCATCACGTCCACCACCGCCTTCACGTCGACGACGTCGTGTCCGGGGTGCCAGCAGTCGAAGTCCGTCACCATCGCCAGGGTGGCGAAGGTGATCTCCGCCTCCCGCGCCAGCTTGGCCTCGGGCATCGCGGTCATGCCGATCACGTCGCAGCCCATGGCCTTGTAGACGAGAGACTCGGCGCGGCTCGAGAACTGCGGGCCCTCGATGCAGACATAGACGCCGCCGCGCCGCACCGGCGCGGCTTCGGCCTCCGCCGCTTCGGCGACGCGCGCGGCGAGGCGGGGGCCGACGGGCGTGGCCATCGACACGTGGGCGACGCAGCCCTTGCCGAAGAACGAGCTGTCGCGGCGGTAGGTGCGGTCGATGTACTGGTCGACGACGACGAAGGTTCCGGGCGGGAGCTCCGCGTGGAACGACCCGCAGGCGGAGAGGGAGACGATGTCGGTCACCCCCACCCGCTTCATCGCGTCGATATTGGCGCGGTAGTTGATGTCGGAGGGGGACAGGCGATGGCCGCGCCCGTGCCGGGGCAGGAAGACGATCTCCGTCCCGCCGATCCGCCCGAAGCGCAGCGTATCGGAGGGCGAGCCGAACGGGCTCTCGACGCGCTCCTCGCGCAGGTCGGTCAGGCCGGGAAGGTCGTAGACTCCGGACCCTCCGATGACGCCCAGCACCGCTTTCCCCATGACCGCCGCTCCCGTGCGCGAGGTGGGCGAGTTGTAGCCCGATCCCGCGATCCCGCAATAAACGGAAAAAGGCCCCGTCTCCGGAGCCTTTCTCCAACCTCAACCGGCGGTGGGATCACGCGTGCGCGTGGCCCTCGACGCGGCTCCAGATGCGCTTCTTGGTGAAGTAGAGCAGGCCGGCGAACAGCAGCAGGAAGACCAGCGTCTTGAAGCCGAGCTCCTTGCGCGCCTCGAGGTGCGGCTCGGCCGCCCACATCAGGAACGCCGAGACGTCCTTGGCGTACTGCACGGCCGTCTCCGGCGCCTGCGGGCGGCCGTCGGCGTCCTTCGGGTACTCGACCTGGCCGTCGCTGATCGGCTGCGGCATCGAGATGACGTGGCCGGGGAAGTACTCGTTGTAGTACTTGCCCTCGGGCACCTGGAAGCCAGCCGGCGGCTGCTCGTAGCCGGTCAGCAGCGCGGTGATGTAGTCGACGCCCTGCTCCTGGAACTGGGTGAAGATGTCAATCACGAACCAGGGGAAGCCGCGCTCGTAGGTGCGCGCCTTGGCGATCACCGAGAAGTCCGGCGGATAGGCGCCGCCATTGGCCGCCTGCGCCGCCTGCTTGTTGGCGAAGGGCGGCGGGAAGCGGTCGGCGGGGCGGCCGGGACGCTCGAACATGTCGCCCGAGTCGTTGGGGCCGTCCTTCACCTTGTACTCGGCGGCCAGCGCCTTGACCTGCGCCTCGGAGAACTCCGGCCCGCCCTTCTCGGCGAGGTTGCGGAAGGCCAGAAGCTGGATCGAGTGGCAGGCCGAGCAGACCTCCCGGTACACCTTGAAGCCGCGCTGCAGCTGGGTGGAGTCGAACGAGCCGAACGGGCCGGCGAAGGTCCAGCTCTGCCGGGGCGGCTGGACCGTGCCCTCGGCCGCCTTGACGGGGGCCGAGAGGACGAGGGCGGCGGCGAGCGCGGCGGCGCCGAGGCGGAGCGAGTTGATCATGGTCATCGGATTGTTCCCGTCTCTCTCGCTCAGCCCTTCGTGTTCGGCGCGGCCGCCGCGCCGGAGGCCATGGCGTTCGCCGAGCCCTGCTTCCCGAGCACCGCTTCCGCGATCGAGCCCGGCAGACGACGGGGCGTCTCGAACAGGCCCAGCAGCGGCAGGATGATCAGGAAGTGCGCGAAGTAGTAGGCGGTCAGGATGCGCGCGGCGATCACGTAGCCGCCCTCCGGCGGCTTGGCGCCGAGCCAGCCGAGCAGCACGCACACGATGGCGAACACCCAGAAGAACTGGCGGTACAGCGGCCGGTAGGTGGCCGACTTGACGCGCGACGTGTCGAGCCAGGGCAGGAACGCCAGCACCGCGATCGACGAGAACATCGCGATAACGCCGAGCAGCTTGTCCGGCACGGCGCGCAGGATGGCGTAGTACGGCAGGAAGTACCACTCGGGCACGATGTGCGCCGGGGTCACCGACGGGTCGGCCATGATGTAGTTGTCGGCGTGGCCGAGGTAGTTCGGGATGTAGAACGCGAACCACGAGAAGAACATGATGAACACGACCAGCGCCAGCCCGTCCTTCACCGTGAAGTAGGGGTGGAAGGGCAGCGTATCCTTCTCGGTCTGCTTCTCGACGCCGGACGGGTTGTTGGAGCCCGGCACGTGCAGCGCCCAGATGTGCAGGACGACGACGCCCGCGATCATGAAGGGCAGCAAATAGTGCAGCGAGAAGAAGCGGTTGAGGGTCGGGTTGGCGACCGAGAAGCCGCCCCACAGGTAGCTGACGACCGTCTCGCCCACCAGCGGGATGGCCGAGAACAGGTTGGTGATGACCGTGGCGCCCCAGTAGCTCATCTGGCCCCACGGCAGCACGTAGCCCATGAACGCCGTCGCCATCATCAGCAGGAAGATGATGACGCCGAGGATCCACAGGATCTCGCGCGGCGCCTTGTACGAGCCGTAGTAGAAGCCGCGGAAGATGTGGATGTACACCGCGATGAAGAACATCGAGGCGCCGTTGGCGTGCAGGTAGCGGATCAGCCAGCCGTAGTTCACATCGCGCATGATGTGCTCGACGGAGTTGAAGGCCATGTCGGCGTGCGGCGTGTAGTGCATCGCCAGCACCACGCCGGTGACGATCTGCGCCACCAGCATGAACGACAGGATGCCGCCGAACGTCCAGAAGTAGTTCAGATTGCGCGGATTGGGGAAGACGACGAACGAGGAGTGCAGCAGCCCCATCACGGGCAGCCGGCTCTCGAACCACCTCCCGACGGCGCTCTTGGGAACGTAAGTGGAATGTCCGCTCATGGCTTAATCCTGCGACGGGCCCCGCGAGGGAGCCGCTGATCTCAACCGATCTGGATCTTGGTATCGGAAAGGAAGGCGTACGGGGGCACCGGGAGGTTCACCGGCGCCGGCCCCTGCCGGATGCGGCCGGACGTATCGAAGATCGAGCCGTGGCACGGGCACGCCCAGCCGTGGAACGCGCCCTCGTGGCCGAGCGGCACGCAGCCCAGATGCGTGCAGTTGCCGTAGACGACCAGCCACTGCGCCTTGCCGGCCTTGACGCGCTCGGCGTCGGGCTGCGGGTCGGGCAGGGAGGCGAGGTTGACGTCCTGCGCCGCCTTGATCTCCTCAGGCGTCCGGTGACGCACGAAGATCAGCTTGCCGCGCCAGAACAGCTTGACGATCTGGCCCTCGCCGACCGGCGAGAGGTCGAACTCGACGGGCGCGCCGGCGGCGATCGTGGCGGCGTCCGGAGCCATCTGGCTCACGAAGGGCCACACCATCGCGACCGCGCCCACCGCGCCCACGGCGCCAGTCGCGATGAAAAGGAAATCCCGCCGGGTCGGCTCGGCCACTGCAGTCGCCACGTTCGTCATCCTCGCACCCTGCGCCCGCCCCGGGATGCGCCGGGCAGGCGTTCGATCGATCGGCTCAGGCGAAGTCCGCCATCGGCGCGCCGCAACGGCGCGACCGGCGACGGGAGTCGCCACGCGGCGGCTGTTTCGCATGAGAGGAAAGCCTTGTCTATAGTGCGGAATGATGATCGGGGCCGCGAATCCCCATCAATTCGCCAGCGTGGCGCGGGGGATACGTCCGGCCGCGCCGTATCGGGCGTTTTCGCCCCGCATTTCGACTGCCGGACCGCCGCCTTGACCTTGCGCCTCGCTCTGTTCCAGCCCGACATTCCCCAGAACACCGGCACCATGCTGCGCATGGCGGCGTGCCTCGGGCTGGCCGCCGACATCATCGAGCCCGCCGGTTTCCCGGTCTCCGACCGTCATTTCCGCCGCGCCGGCATGGACTATGTCGACCATGTCGCGATCCGCCGCCACGTCTCCTGGGCGGCGTTCGAGGCGGCGCGCAAGCTGGAGGGCGCGCGGCTGGTGCTCGCCACCACCGGCGCGGAGCTGGCCTACACCGATTTCGCCTTCGCGCCCGGCGACATCGTCCTGCTCGGCCGCGAGTCCGCCGGCGTCCCGGCGGAGGTCCACGCGGCGGCGGACGCCAGGATCACGGTGCCGATGCGACCCGGCCTGCGCTCGCTCAACGTCGCCGTGGCGGCGGCGATGATCGTCGGCGAGGCCTTGCGCCAGACCGGCGGGTTCGGCTTGAGTGCGTGACCCGGCGCCGACACGCCGCCCGCGAAGGACTCGAGATGCCCGAGAAGCCGATTTCCGCCACTCCCCTGCCCGAGGCCCCGGTGCTGGACGCCCGCAAGGAGCAGGCCTCCGCCTGGTTCCGCGCGCTGCGCGACCGCATCTGCGGCTCGTTCGAGGGCATCGAGCAGGAGGCGCGCGGGCCCTTCGACCCCGAGGCCGGCCCGGCCGGCCGCTTCGAGCGCAAAGCGTGGGAGCGGACCGACTCCACCGGCGCGCCGGGCGGCGGCGGGCAGATGTCGATGATGCGCGGACGGGTGTTCGAGAAGGTCGGTGTCCACGTCTCCACCGTTCACGGCGAGTTCGCGCCGGAGTTCCGCGGCCAGATCCCCGGCGCGTCGGAGGATCCGCGCTTCTGGGCGTCGGGCATCTCGCTCATCGCCCACCCCTGGAACCCGAACGTGCCGGCGGTCCACATGAACACGCGCTTCGTGGTGACGACGCGCGCCTGGTTCGGCGGCGGCGCGGACCTCACCCCCGTGCTCGATCGCAGGCGCACGCAGGACGACCCGGACACGGTCGCCTTCCACGCCGCCTTGCGCGGCGCCTGCGAGGCCAACGCGGCGGTGGCCGACCACGGCCGGTTGAAGGCGTGGTGCGACGAGTACTTCTTCCTCAAGCACCGCAACGAGCCGCGCGGCGTCGGCGGCATCTTCTATGACTGGCTCGACAGCGGCGACTGGAACGCCGACTTCGCCTTCACGCGCGACCTGGGCGACGCCTTCCTCTCCGTCTATCCCCGGCTGGTGCGCGCCAACATGGCGACGCCGTGGACCACGGCGGACCGCGAGGAGCAGCTGGTGCGGCGCGGCCGCTACGTCGAGTTCAACCTGCTCTACGACCGGGGCACGATCTTCGGCCTGCGCACCGGCGGCAATGTCGAGAGCATCCTCTCCAGCATGCCGCCCCGCGTGCGCTGGCCCTGAGCGCTGGAGGCCGGCCGCGCCGCGCATTATATGTGGAGCATGACCCAAGGCGAACGCCCGTCTTCCCCCGCGCCGGCTCTCGACTCGCTGACGGCCGGCGTGCAGGCCGCGGCCGGGAAGGGGCCGCCGCCCGTCCATCTGTGGAACCCGGCCTATTGCGGCGAGATCGACATGCGGATTGCGGCGGACGGCACGTGGTTCTACATGGGCACGCCGATCGGCCGGCCGGCCCTGGTGAAGCTGTTCGCCTCCGTGCTGCGCAAGGACCCCGAGCGCTTCGTGCTGGTGACGCCGGTGGAACGCGTCGGCATCCGGGTCGACGACGCGCCCTTCGTGGCGGTGGCGATGGAGACGCGCGGCGAAGGCGCCGGGCGCGCCCTCGCCTTCCGCACCAATGTCGACGACTGGGTGATCGCCGATTCCTCCCACCCGCTCCGCTTCGAGCGGGAGGCCACCGGCGGGCTGCGCCCCTACGTGCTGGTGCGCGGGGAGCTGTGGGCGCGCGTCTCCCGGCCGGTGTTCTACGATCTCGTCGAGCTGGGCGAGGAGCGGGACGTCGCGGGCGTCGCGATGTTCGGCGTCGCCTCCGCCGGCACGTTCTTCCCGATGGCGGAGGCGGCGGAGCTGGCGGCCCAGCTCGCCGCCGGCGAGGACGCGCCATGAGCTCCACCGTGCTCGGCGACGCCTTCAGCCCCGAGGCGTTCGAGGCGCGCGCGCTGGCGCGCCTGTCGCTGGCCGAGCCGGAAGCCCCCGCCGACCCCGCGCACGTGCCGGCGCGCGGCGACCACGTGCTCAACCCCGACGACGATCCCGCCTCGCGCCACGCCGAGCGCCCTCCCCGCCCGGCCGCCGTGCTGATCCCGGTGGTGGCGCGGCCGAGCGAGGCGACGGTGCTGCTCACCCGCCGCGCCTCGCATCTGCGCGATCATTCCGGGCAGGTGGCCTTCCCCGGCGGCAAGATCGACGAGGCGGACGGCTCGGCCGTGATGGCCGCGCTGCGGGAGGCGGAGGAGGAGATCGGCCTGGACCGCCGCTTCGTGCGTCCGCTCGCCTGCCTCGACCTCTACCTCACCGGCACGGGCTTCCGCATCGTCCCGGTGATCGGGCTGGTCAGCCCGGGCTTCACGCTCGCCGTCAACGCCGACGAGGTCGACGAGGCGTTCGAGGTGCCGCTGGCCTTCCTGATGACGCCGGACAACCACGAGCGGCGCTCGCGCGAGTGGCGCGGCCGGCAGCGGCACTTCTACGCCATGCCGTATGGCGACCACCTCATCTGGGGCGTCACGGCGGGCATCGTCCGGAACATGTATGAAAGGCTCTTCGCCACATGAGCCGAGCTCTGTTCGAGGAAGCCATCCTCTTCCTGCTTCCCTTCGCGCTGTTCGCGCTGTGGCTGGCGGTGCGCCGGCGCAAGCTCTTCGAGCGGCTGCACTGGAGCGGCAACGTCTCCTGGCTCACCATCGCCGGGCTGGTGCTGGCGCTGGGCTGGATCGTCTACACGGGCCTCACCGCGCCGCGCGGGCACGGCGACTACGTGCCCGCCCACATGGAGAACGGCGTGTTCGTGCCGGCCCAGACGCGATGAAGGACGGACGGTGAGCGCCCCCCTGACGACGCGCCTGCCCCCCGGCGGCTTCATCGAGATGCCGGAGGTGCGCGCCATCCTGGCGCTGCTCGACCGCGACGGCGAGCAGGCCCGCGTCGTCGGCGGGGCCGTGCGCAACGCCCTGCTCGGCCTCGCGCCGGGCGACATCGACATCGCCACCACCGCCCTGCCCGAGGAGGTGACGCGCCGCGCGCGGGCCGCCGGCATCCGCGCCGTGCCGACCGGCATCGAGCACGGCACCGTGACGCTGGTCATCGCCCACCACCCCTTCGAGGTGACGACGCTGCGCGAGGACGTCGAGACGGACGGGCGGCGCGCCGTCGTCGCCTTCGGCCGCGACTTCTCGCACGACGCCAGGCGGCGCGACTTCACCATGAACGCGCTCTACGCCCGCGCCGACGGGACGGTGGAGGACCATATCGGCGGGCTCGCCGACATCGAGGCGCGCCGCGTGCGCTTCATCGGCGACCCGGAGACCCGCATCCGCGAGGATTACCTGCGCATCCTGCGCCTGTTCCGCTTCCACTCCCACTATGGGCATGGCGAAATCGACCGCCCAGCGCTGACCGCCGCCGTGCGGCTGCGCGCCGGGCTCTCGCGCCTGTCGGCCGAGCGCATCCGCAACGAGCTGCTGAAGCTGCTGGTGACGCGCCGCGCCGCCGAAACGCTGGCGCTCGTGGCCGGCAGCGGCTTCCTCGACCGCATCCTCGCTGGCGTCGGCGACGCCGCCGCGCTCGCCGCGCTCGCTCCCCACGAGGCGGCGCACGACCCCATCCTGCGCCTCGCCGCCGTCGCCGTGCGGACGCGCGAGGACGCCGAGCGCCTGCACGCGCGGCTGCGCCTCTCCAACGCGGAGGGCGCGCGCCTCGCCCTCGTCGCGCGCCTGCTGGAGCATCTGCACGAGCGCTTCGACGGGCTCGACCGCGCGCGTCTGCGCGAGCTCGCCTTCCGCCACGGCGCGCAGCCGGTGCGCGACGCGCTCACGGTCGAAGCCGCCCGCCGCCGCGCCCTGCCTTGGCCGGCCGCGCTCGCCGAGGCCGCCGGCGCGCTGGACGAACCCTTGCCGGCCTCGCCCTTCTCCGGCGCGGCGGTGATGGCGCTCGGCGTGCCGCGCGGCCCGCGCGTCGGCGCGGTGCTGGAGCGGGCGCGGACGCTGTGGATCGCGGCCGGATTCCCGGCCGACCCGGAGGCCCACCGGGCGCTGCTCGCCCGCGCGCTCGCCGAGGCGTAGACGCGCCGGCGCGCTTTCGACTCCATTTTGCCGGTGCGGCGGGCTACGATCCGCCCTCAGGGGCCCCAGGCCCCGGGAACGAGGCGGGACGATGAGCCGACAGCCGCAGCGACCGGCGGACATCGCGCAGAGGCTGGCCAATCGGAGCCGCGAGCGCAAGGACGCGCCCAGCGCCGGCGGCGGCTGGCGTCGGGACACCTTCACCCTGCCGCGCCAGGAAGCGCGGGAAAAGGCGCTGGAATGGTTCGCCCGCTTCCCGAAGGCCGCCTACATGACCGAGATCGAGTGGTGGCGCGAGCTGGACGACGGCCAGATCGAGTTCACGATCCGTCGCCTCCCCAGCGCCGATTGAGACGCCACGCTCGCGCCACGCTTTCGCCGCGCGCGGCTTGGAAGCTCTTGCCGCGCGCCGCCCGCGCCCGACTTCTTGGTTGCGCGCACGCGATCGTGTGGGCGACAGTTGCGCGGAGGGGCGTCGTCGGCCTTGAGGCGGCCGGAACTCCGGGCGAAACTGATGCTTGGTAGGTTTTGACCGGCGAGACGACCACAGGGCAAGACGGCGGGCGGACCGCCCAAACGAAAAACGGGGACTCCATGAGCGCTGAGGTTTCCAACACGGCCAGCCTCGACACCGCCATCGTGCAATCGGCCGAGGCCGCGGTGGCCCAGGTCGGGCGCGCGCGGGAAGCGATCGCCAGCGTCGTCTTCGGCCAGGAGCAGGTCGTCGAGAACGCCCTCATCACCATTCTCGCCGGCGGGCACGGCCTCGTGGTCGGCGTTCCGGGCCTGGCGAAGACGAAGCTGGTCGACGCCATGGGCACGGTGCTCGGGCTCGAATCCCGCCGCATCCAGTTCACGCCGGACCTGATGCCGTCCGACATCCTCGGTTCCGAGGTGCTGGAGGAGGCCGCCGCCGGCCGGCGCTCGTTCCGCTTCATCCGGGGCCCGATCTTCGCCCAGCTCCTGATGGCGGACGAGATCAACCGCGCCAGCCCGCGCACCCAGTCGGCGCTGCTGCAGGCGATGCAGGAGTACCACGTCACCGTCGCCGGCGAGAGCCACGACCTGCCGCGCCCCTTCCACGTCCTCGCCACCCAGAACCCGATCGAGCAGGAGGGCACCTATCCGCTGCCCGAGGCGCAGCTCGACCGCTTCATCATGCAGATCGACGTGTCCTACCCGGACGCCGCCACCGAACGCCGCATCCTGCTGGAGACCACCACCGACGCCGTGGCCCGTCCCACCCAGGCCATGACGGCCGAAGAGCTGATGGCGGCCCAGCGCCTGCTGCGCCGCCTGCCCGTCGGCGAGAGCGTCGTCGAGGCCATCCTCAACCTCGTGCGCTCGGCCCGGCCGGGCGAGGGCGCGGCCGAGATCGCAGACCATCTCGCCTGGGGCCCCGGCCCGCGAGCCGGCCAGTCGCTGATGCTGGCGGTGCGCGCCCGCGCGCTGATCCAGGGCCGGCTGGCTCCGTCGCTGGACGACGTCGTGGCGCTGGCCGGGCCGGTGCTGAAGCACCGCATCGCGCTCACCTTCGCCGCCCGCGCGGAGGGCGCGACCGTCGACGGCATCATCGCGCGGCTCGTCGAGAGGATCGGCTGACCCTCATGATCAAGGTCCGGGTGCTCGATCGCCAGGAAGCCAAGGCCGGTCCCCGGCAGGCCACGGACGCGCTCGACCTCGCCCGCCGCCTGCCCCGCATCGTCATCGAGGCGCGCCGCATTGCCGCCACCGCCGCGCACGGCATCCACGGCAGGCGACAGGCCGGACCCGGCGAGGCGTTCTGGCAGTTCCGCGCCTTCACGCCCGGCGAGCCGGCGAACCGGATCGACTGGCGGCGCTCGGCCCGAGACGACCGGCACTACGTGCGCGAGCGCGAGTGGGAGGCGGCGCACACGATCTGGCTCTGGATCGACCGCTCGGCCTCGATGGGCTTTTCGTCGTCGCTGGCGCTCGCGCCCAAGGTGGAGCGCGCGCTGGTGCTCGGCCTCGCCCTGGCCGACGTGCTGGTGCGCGGCGGCGAGCGCGTCGGCCTGATGGGCCTGAGCAACCCGGCGGCGACCCGCGCCATCGTCGACAAGCTGGCCGAGGCGCTGGCGGCCGACCGCGCGCCCCAGGACCTGCCGCCCGCCATGCCGCTGCCGCCGCTGACCGAGGCGGTGCTGATCGGCGACTTCCTCTCCCCGGCCACGAAGGTGCGCGAGGCCATCGAGCGCATTGCGGCGCGCGGCGCGCGCGGCCACCTCGTGCTCGTCGTCGACCCCGTCGAGGAGACGTTCCCCTTCGAGGGGCAGGCCGTGCTGGCCGACCTCGAGGGCCCCGACACGCTGCGCGTCGGCGACGCCGGCTCGTTCCGCGCGATGTACCTGGAGCGCATGGCGGCGCACCGCGAGGCGCTGCGCGATGCGTGCGCGCGCCGCGGCTGGACGCTGACGATCCACCGCACCGACCGTCCCGCCTCGGAGGCCCTGCTGACGCTGGCCCGCCGCATCGCCGATCGCGGGGGCGCGGGGGTCGGGCCGGTTCTGGCGGCGGGAGGCTGAACCATGTTCGAGGCCCTGCCGTTCGGCTTTTCCGCCCCCGCCGTGCTGCTGGCGATGGCGGCGCTGCCCGCGCTGTGGCTGCTGCTGCGGGTGACGCCGCCGCAGCCCCGGCGCATCGACTTCCCGCCGCTCAAGCTGATCCTCGACCTCGTGCCGAGGCAGGAGACGCCGGCGCGCACGCCGTGGTGGCTGCTGCTGCTGAGGCTGCTGGTCGCGGGCCTCGTCATCGTCGCCATGGCCGGGCCGGTCTGGAACCCCACGAAGGACCTTGCCGGCGGCTCCGGTCCGCTGGTGCTGCTGGTCGACAACGGCTGGGCCGCCGCGCCGGACTGGACGCAGCGCACCGAGGCGGCCGAGGACCTGCTGCGCGGCGCGGCGCGCGCCGGACGGCCCGCCGCCGTCGTCGCCACGGCCGACGGCGCGGCCGACGTGCAGATGGCCGATTCCGGCTCCGCGCTGGAGAAACTGCGCGCGCTGCGGCCCGCGCCGCATTCGCCGGACCGGATGGCGCTGCTCGTGCCGCTGCAGCGCTTCCTGTCCCGCGAGCCCACGGCCGAGATCGTCTGGATCAGCGACGGCGTCGCCATCGACGACGGCGCCGGCTTCGCGGCGTCTCTGAAGCAGGCCATCGGCAACCACGCGCTGACGGTGCTCGCCGGCCCGGTGGCGCGTCCGCTGGCGCTCTCCAACGTCGACAACACGGGCGCGGGCATGTCGGTGCGCGTGCTGCGCGCCGCGCCCAACGGCCGCGACTCCGGCGTCATCCGCGCCAGCGACCGGCGCGGGCTGCCGCTGGGCGAAGCGTCGTTCGCCTTCCCCTCCGGGGCCGTCGAGACGCAGGCGACGCTGAAGCTCCCGGTCGATTTGCGCAACGACATCGCCCGCCTCGACGTGGCGGACGAGCGCACCGCCGGCGCGGTGGCGCTGGTCGACGAGGCGAGCCGCCGGCGGCGCGTCGGCGTCGTCTCCGGCGCGACGGTGGACGTGGCGCAGCCGCTGCTGTCGCCGACCTATTACGTGTCGCGCGCGCTCTCTCCCTACGCGGACGTGCGCGAGCCCCGCATGGGACCGGTGGAGGCGATCCGCACCCTGCTCGACGAAAAGACGCCGATGCTCGTGCTCGCCGACATCGGCACGCTGCCCGCCGATCTGCGCGAGCGGCTGAACCAGTACGTCCAGCAGGGCGGCGTGCTGCTGCGCTTCGCCGGCAACCGGCTGGCGGCGGCGACCGGTGACGAGCTGGTGCCGGTGCGGCTGCGCCGGGGCGGACGCGCGCTGGGCGGCGCGCTGTCGTGGGAGAGCCCGCGCACGCTGGCGCCCTTCGACGCGTTGAGCCCGTTCAGCGGGCTGGCGACCCCGAAGGATGTCGGCATCAACCGCCAGCTTCTGGCCGAGCCCGACGCCGACCTGACGCGCAAGACCTGGGCCGCGCTCTCCGACGGCACGCCGATCATCACCGCCGAGCGGCGCGGCCAGGGCCTCGTCGTGCTCGTCCACGTCACCGCCGACACGAGCTGGTCCAACCTGCCGCTCTCCGGCCTGTTCGTCGACATGCTGCGCCGGATCGTCGGGCTCGCGGGCACCGGCGAGGCGCAGGCGCGCGCCGCCGGCAACGCCGGCCCGCCCGTCTTCGTATCGCCGCTGCGCACACTGGACGGCTTCGGCGTGTTCGGGCCGCCTCCCGCCACGGCGAGGCCCGTCGCCGTGGGCGGCGACCTCACCGGCTCGCGCGACCACCCGCCGGGCTTCTACGGTTCGGCCGACGCGCCGCTGGCGGTCAACACGCTGTCGGCCGCGGCGAAACTCGCCCCTGTCGACTTCGCCGCGCTCGGCGCGCGGCCCGAACCGCTGGTGCGCGAGGCCCCCGTCGATCTGCGTCCCTGGCTGGTTGCGCTCGCCCTGTTCGGCTTCGCGCTCGACACGCTGGCGGTGCTCTGGCTCTCCGGCCGGCTCGCCTTCGTGCGCGGCGGCCGCGCCGCCGCCGCCGGCCTCGTGCTCGCCGCCGCGCTGGCGCTATCGCTGGCCGATCCGCGCGCCGCGCTGGCCCAGGCGCCGCCTCCGGTCCAAGGCGCTCCGGCCCAAGGCTCTCCTGCCCAAGGCGCGCCGGCCGCCCGGCCGCAGGCCACGCCGCGCCCGCCGGTGAGCCCGAAGGAAGCCGACGCGGCGCTCGCCACGCGCTTCGCCTACGTGCTGAGCGGCGACGCGGCGGTGGACGAGATCAGCCGCTCGGGGCTTGCTGGCCTCGGCGTCTACCTGTCGGCGCGCACGGCGCTCGACCCCGCCGAGCCGGCCGGCATCGACCCGGCGCGCGACGAGCTGTCGCTCTATCCGCTGATCTACTGGCCCATCGTCTCGAACCGGCCCGCGCCCGGCGAGGCCGCGATCCGCAAGCTCGACGACTTCATGAAGAACGGCGGCACCGTGGTGTTCGACACGCGCGACGCGCTGTCGTCGCGTCCGGGCGCGCCGCAGACGCCGGAGAACCGCATCCTGCGCCAGATCCTCTCCGGCATCGCCGTGCCCGAGCTGGAGCCGGTGCCGAAGGACCACGTGATCACCAAGGCCTTCTACCTGATCGACAACTTCCCCGGCCGCTACAATGACGGCCAGACCTGGATCGAGGCGCTGCCGCGCGAGGGGCCGGAGGCCGACCGCCCGGCGCGGGCCGGCGACGGCGTGTCGCCGATCATCATCACCTCGAACGACCTCGCCGCCGCCTGGGCGAGCGGCCGGCGCGGCGAACCGCTCTATCCGCTGGTGCCGGGCGCGCCGCGCCAGCGCGAGATGGCGTTCCGGGCCGGCGTGAACATCGCCATGTACGCCATGACCGGCAACTACAAGGCCGACCAGGTGCACGTGCCCGCCCTGCTCGAACGGCTGGGGCAGTGACATGAGCCTCGACTGGTCGCCCCTTCTGCCGCTGCCCGTGCTGGTTCCGCTGGCGCTGCTCGGCGTGCTGGCGGCGGGGCTGGCGCTCGCCGTGCGCCAGACGGGATCGGTGCTGCGCGCGCTCGCCGTCGCCTTTTTCATCGCCGCCTTGTTCAACCCCTCCTTCGTGCGCGAGGAGCGCGAGCGGCTGAAGGACGTCGTCGCCGTCGTCGTCGACCGCTCCGCCTCGCAGACGCTCGACAAGCGGGCGGCGCAGACCGACGCCGTGGCCGCTGCCGTGCAGTCCCGCCTCGCCGCGCTGCCCGATGTCGAGACCCGCACGATCGAGGTCGGCGAAACCTCCGGCGGGGGCGAGGGCACCCGCCTGTTCTCCGCGCTGCAGAGCGGCCTCGCGGACGTTCCGCCGGACCGCATGGGCGGCGCGATCCTCATTACCGACGGCGTGATCCACGACATCCCGGAAGCCGCCGAGGCGCTGGGCTTCCACGCCCCCGTCCACGGGCTGATCACCGGCCACACGGCCGAGCGCGACCGCCGCATCGCTTTGCTGGATACGCCGCGCTTCGGCATCGTCGGCAAGGACCAGACGATCCGCCTGCGCATCGACGACCCGGGCTTCACCGACGCCGTCAAGGTCACCGTGAGCCGCGACGGCCAGCGCGTGCTGGAGCGGCGCGCTCTGCCGGGCGAGGTGCTGCGCCTGCCGGTGCGCATCGACCATGGCGGGGCCAACGTGGTGGAGGTGGAGGCCGAGACCGCGCAGGGCGAGCTGACGACCTTCAACAACAAGGCCGTCATCCCGATCGAGGGCATCCGCGAGAAATTGCGCGTGCTGCTCGTCTCCGGCCAGCCGCACGCCGGCGAGCGCACCTGGCGCAACATCCTGAAGTCCGACGCCAATGTCGACCTCGTCCACTTCACCATCCTGCGCCCGCCGGAGAAGCAGGACGGCACGCCGATCAGCGAGCTGTCGCTGATCGCCTTCCCGACGCGCGAACTGTTCGAGACGAAGATCTCCGAGTTCGACCTGATCATCTTCGACCGCTACGCCAACCAGTCCATCCTGCCGTCGATCTATTTCAGCAACATCGCGCGCTACGTGCGCGACGGCGGCGCGGTGCTGGTGTCCGCCGGGCCGGAGTTCGCCGGCCGCTCCGGCCTCTCCGGCACGCCGCTGGGCGTCGTCATCCCCGCCCAGCCGGACGGGCGCATCGTCGAGCGCGCCTACCTGCCGCAGGTCACGCTCACCGGCCAGCGCCACCCCGTCACCCGCGCCCTGCCCGGCTCCGAGGGCGAGCAGCCGCAATGGGGCGAATGGCTGCGCCAGATCTCCGCGACGGTGCGGACGGGCTCGACCGTGATGCAGGGCGCCGACGACAAGCCGCTGCTGGTGCTGTCGCGCGAGGGCAAGGGGCGCGTCGCGCTGCTGCTCTCCGACCAGACCTGGCTGTGGGCGCGCAACTATCGCGGCGGCGGGCCGCATCTCGACCTGCTGCGCCGCCTCGGGCACTGGCTGATGAAGGAGCCGGACCTGGAGGAGGAGGCGCTGCGCGCCGCCGCGCGCGGCAACACCGTCACCATCACCCGCCAGAGCCTGGCCGACGAGGTCGCCCCCGTCACCTACACCGGGCCCTCCGGCGCGGCGAAGACGGTGAACCTCGCCGCCGCCAGCCCCGGCCTGTGGGAGGCGAACTTCGATGCGACGGAGACGGGGCTCTACCGCCTCACCGACGGCAAGCTGACGGCGTTCGTCAGCGTCGGCCCGCCCAATCCGCGCGAGTACCAGGAGGTGCTCTCCACCACCGCCGCGCTGACGCCGCTGGCGGAGGCGACAGGCGGCTCGGTGCGCCGCGTCGCCACCCGGCCCGACGACACGCCGCGCGTGCCGAGCATCGTCGCGCTGGGCGGCGCGTCGCGCTTCTCCGGCTCGGACTATATCGGCATCCGCCGCACCGACGCCTCGGTGGTGCGCGGCGTCGGCGTCGTGCCGGTGTTCCTCGGGTTCATGGGCCTGCTGCTGCTCGCCGCGAGCCTGCTCGCCGCGTGGCTGGGCGAGGCGCGGCTGGGGCGCGTTAACCGGGGCTGAGCCTCACGCCGCCGTCTCGGCGCGCGCCGCCAGCGCCCCGGCGAGATCGGGCCGGATCGCCCCCTTCGCCTCGGCGAGCACGCCCGGCTCCAGCTCGAGCGCGAGCAGCCGGTCGGGATCGACCGGCCCCGGCATGTCGAGCTGGCCGCGCGGGATCTTGCGGAAGCCGGCGCGCTTGTAGAACGGCTCGTCGCCGACCAGCAGCACCAGACGATGCCCCTCGGACGCGGCGGCGGCGAGCGAGCGGCGCACCAGCGCCATGCCGATGCCGCGGTTCATGAAGGCGGGCTCCACCGTGACCGGACCGAGCAGCAGCGCCGGCACGCCGCCGGCCACGATGCGCGTGAGGCGGATCGAGCCGACGATCAGCGTGCCGACCAGCGCGGTGAAGGACAGGCTCGCCTCGTGCGGCACGCCCTCGCGCAGGCGATACGCCGTGCGGGCGAAGCGGCCGGGGCCGAAGGCGCGCTCGTGCAGCTTCTCGATGGTGGCGCTGTCGGATTCGGCTTCGGGCCGGATGTGGAGGGACAGGTCGGACATGGCGGTTCCGGGGCGGTGTGCGGCCTCACCGGCCTGCGGGCCCTTTGGGGCCGGTCGCGCAGGAGGGTCCGGATCGGGCCGCCGTGACGGCGGCGAGGGACGCGGGGCGTCCCGGGTGGGGAAGACGGCCGGCCGTCAGGCCGCGCGCGTCAGGCCGGTGCGCGTTGGCCCGGCGCTCAGCGTCGTCGCTCCACCCTGATGCGCATCGGCGCACGCTCCCCTGCTCGGCGCGCCACGGCGCCGGACGCGGCTTGGCTAGCACGGGCGCGGCCGAAGGTCCATCGGGTCGCGCGCGATGGCGGCGCGGTGTGGCCGGCGCGCCCTACCACCGCTCGGCCGGCGCCGCGCCATCGAGGATCTCCCGCAGTCGCGCCTGCGTGCCCCGGGTGACGTCCGCCGGCAGGGCGTCGAGCGCGAAGAACCGCGCCTCGAGGATCTCCCGGTCCGGCCGACGCTCGGCCAGCTGGCGGAACCGGCGGACGACGTAGACGGCGACGTGGTCGCGCCGCGACACGTGCCGGTTCTGGAACAGGCCGTGCAGCACGGGCGTCTCGTCGAGCGCGATGTGGCCTTCTTCCGCGCATTCGCGCGCCAGCGCCTCGAGCGCGCTCTCGCCCGCCTCGACGCCGCCGCCGGGCATGTGCCAGCCGGGCGTGTAGGCGTGGCGGATGAGGAACACGCCGCGCTCCTCGTCGATCAGCGCCGCGCGCACGCCCAGCGTCATCGGCCGCGCGAAGCGCCAGTAGGCGTGCATGCCGCGCTGCATGGCGCGGTGGACGAGGGGCGGCATCGAGCGCTCGCGCGTCACCGCGACGCGCCCCCGCCCCGCGCGCCCGACGGAACCGATGCGCGCCCTCGCCACTTGCCGGCGCGAGCGAGGCAGGGGACCATCGGGTCCGTCGCGAGGTCTTCGGAGTCGGTCATGGCGCAGAAAACATTGCCGGAACTCACCGAACGCGAGGTGCTGGCGCTCGCCATCGCCGGGGAGGAAGAGGATTCGCGCATCTACCAGACCTTCGCCGACCAGCTCCGCGACACCTATCCCCACTCCGCCGAGATGTTCGACGCCATGGCGGAGGAGGAACGCGGCCACCGCGCCATGTTGTATAACCTGTATCGCGAGCGCTTTGGCGAGCATCTTCCGCCGATCCGCCGCGAGGACGTCAAGGGCTTCCTCAAGCGCCGGCCCGTCTGGCTGAGCCAGGCGATGAGCGTCGATCGCATGCGCCAGGAGGCCGAGGTGATGGAGGTGCAGGCGGCGCGCTTCTACGACAAGGCCGCCACGCAGACGCTCGACGTCTCAGTCCGCGAGCTGCTGACCCGCCTCGCCGATATCGAGCGCGGGCACGAGCGCAGGGCCGGCGCGCTGGCGGAAACGCATCTGCGCGGCGACGCCGCCGCCGAGGAGGAAGCCACCAAGCGGCGCATGTTCGTGCTGCAATACATCCAGCCGGGCCTCGCCGGCCTGATGGACGGCTCCGTCTCGACGCTCGCGCCGCTTTTCGCCGCCGCCTTCGCGACGCAAAGCAACTGGGAGACGTTCCTCGTCGGCCTCGCCGCGTCGATCGGCGCCGGCATCTCGATGGGCTTCGCGGAAGCGCTCTCGGACGACGGCTCGCTCACCGGGCGCGGCGCGCCGTGGATCCGCGGCTTCGTCACCGGGCTGATGACCACCGTCGGCGGCATCGGCCACACCCTGCCCTACCTCGTGCCGGACGCCTGGCCCAACGCGTTCATGATCGCGACTTCCATCGCCGGGGTGATCGTGCTGGTGGAGCTGTGGGCCATCGCCTGGATCCGCGCGCGCTACATGGACACGCCCTTCCTCCAGGCCGCGTTCCAGGTGGTGCTCGGCGGCGTTCTGGTGTTCCTGGCCGGAATTCTCATCGGCAGCGCTTGACGGCGGGACCCCGCCCGGGAAAGACGAGGAAAAAGGGTCCCGAATGTTTCGCCTCGCCCATTTGTCCGATCCCCATCTCGGCCCCATCGCGCGGCCCCGGCTGCGCGACCTCGCCAACAAGCGGATCACCGGCTACATGAACTGGCGGCGCGGGCGCGACCGCACGCACGACATGAGCCTGCTCGACCGGCTCATCGAGGACATGCGGGCGCAGGAGCCGAACCACATCGCCTGCACCGGCGACCTCATCAATATCGGCCTGCACGGCGAATTCACCCTGGCCCGCGCCTTCCTCGAAAAGCTGGGGCCGCCGGACCGGGTGTCCTTCGTTCCGGGCAACCACGACGCCTATGTGCGCACCTCGATGGGCGACATCGAGCGCTTCCTCGGCCCGTGGATGACGTCGGAGAACGGCCGCTTCGAGGGCTTCCCCTATGTGCGGCTGATCGGCCCCATGGCGCTCATCGGCACGTCCTCGGCGGTGCCGACGGGCCCCTTCATGGCGTCGGGAACGCTGGGGCGGGAGCAGCGGGCGCGGCTCGCCAACGTGCTTGCCTTCCTCGGCCAGCAGCCTCTGGCGCGTGTGGTGCTGATCCACCACCCGCCCCACCGCACCGGCGCCAAGACCGGCCGCGGCCTCACCGACGCCTCGGCGTTCGAGGAGATCATCGACAAGGCCGGGGCGGAGCTGATCCTGCACGGACACAACCACGTCACGTCCATCGCCCGCATCCCGGGGCCGAAGGGGCTCGTGCCGGTGGTCGGCGTGCCGTCCTGCTCGGCCGTTCGCGGCACGCTGACCCACCGGGCCGGCTACCACGTGTTCGACATCGACCTCACCGAGCGCGGCGTCACGCTGTCCGGGCGCACGCGCGGCCTCACGGCGGACGGCTCCATCGGCGACCTCGGGGCGCTGCCGCTCTGAGCGGCGTCACCGGGAGCGGCGTCAGGGACGGCGGAACAGGTCCATCAGGAAGCCTGTCTCGACCGCGCCGGTCTTCCACAGCAGCACGCAATAGAGCAGCCCGGCCCCGAGGATCAGGCCCAGCACCAGCATGAACAGCAGGTCGGAGAGCCGCGTCGACCGCTGTGGCGCTGCGGGCACGGCCGCCGCCTCGATGGGCTCGGATAATGCGGCGGGCAGCGCGTCGGCCAGCGTGGCCAGCGCCCGCTCGCGCTCCACCAGCCGACGGCCGAGATAGGCCGTCACCGCCTCGGCGACCGGCTCGATCCTGTCGCTCTCGGCGAGCAGAACCCGGCCGGCGCGGGTCTCCTGGATGAAGCGGAAGGTGCGCCGGTCCCGCGCCATCTCCACGAAGGCCACCATGTCGACGAAGAGGCGCGGCTTCTCGCCCGGGATCAGGCCGAGATCGAACAGCTCGGCCTCCTTCGGCAGTTGCAGGAACACCGGCTCAAGCCGTTCCTTGAGCATTTCCAGCCGCGCGATCTCCGCGCCTCGCAATTCGGCCGTCACGGTGGACCGCTCGGCGTCCTCGATGCGGGCGCGGCGCACGGCCGCGCGCAGGTCGAGCGTCTGGCCGCCCGAAGGCTGCGGGAAGGGAGTGACAGGGTCGTCCTTCATCGGCTGTGTCGCGCCTGGACGCCGCGCCCCTCGCGAGGCCTCGCCCAGTCCCCGTGTTGGCGCGCGACGCCGGTCCTGCGACCGGAAGTTGCGTCACGCGGATGGTTCGACTCGCCGGCGGACCGCCGGTGGGCCGAGGTTAACGGGCCGGGCCCTCCGCGCGAAGCGGGGCGTCGGCCTTTTCCACCCCCGATGTGGCGCACGGCAAGGTTGCGGCGCGCCTCAGATGCAGCGGCCCCCGTCGACTTGCAGCACCGTGCCGGTCACCATTTCCGCCTCGTCGGAGCACAGGAACACCGCCGCGTTGGCGATATCCTGGGGCGTCGACAGCCGCCCCCACGGAATCGTCGCCTTGAACGCCGCGCGCTTTTCGGGCGTGTCCTCCCCCATGAAGGTGGCGAGCAGCGGCGTTTCGCCGGCCACCGGCGCGATGGCGTTGACGCGGATGCGGTCGGGCGCGAGCTCCACCGCCATCGACTTGGACATCAGGTTCACCGCGCCCTTGCTGGCGTTGTACCAGGTGAGGCCCGGCCGGGGCCGGACGCCCGCCGTCGAGCCGATGTTGAGGATGACGCCGCCGCCGCGCTCCCGCATGTGCGGCACGCAGTGCTTCGCCATCAGGTAGATCGCCTTGACGTTGACGGCGAAGACGCGGTCAAACTCCTCCTCCGAAACGTCGAGCATCGGCTGGTTGCGGTGGGAGACGCCGGCGTTGTTGACGACGATGTCGACCTGCCCGAACGCCCGGAGCGTGGCGTCGAACGCGGCGGCGATGTCGGTCGCCTTCGACACGTCGGCGCGCAGCGCGATCGCCGCCTCGCCCAGTCCCCGCGCCACGTCGCGCGCCTGCGCCTCGTTGATGTCGAGCACGGCCACGCGCGCGCCCTCGCGAACGAACGTCTCCGCGATGCCCTGCCCGAAGCCCTGCCCCGCGCCGGTCACCAGCGCCACCTTCCCCGCCAGCCGCGCCATTGCAAACTCCTTCGCCGGCCCCGCCGGTCAGCCGTGATTGACGACGATGGTCTTGGACGCGGAGAACTCGTAGAGGGCCTCGAAGCCCTTCTCGCGCCCGTGACCGGATTTCTTGACCCCGCCGAACGGCAGCTCGATGCCGCCGCCCGCCCCGTAGCCGTTGACGAACACCTGGCCGCAGCGCATCGCGCGCGCCACCCGCATGGAGCGGCGGGCGTCCTGCGTCCATACGCCGGCGACCAGCCCGTAGGGCGTGCCGTTGGCGAGGCGCACCGCGTCGGCTTCGTCCTCGAACGGGATCAGCGACAGCACCGGCCCGAACACCTCCTCGACGGCGAGATGGTTGGCGCGCGGCACCGGGCCGAACAGCGTCGGCGTGACGTAGTAGCCGCCCGCCGGGGCGTCGTTGTCCACCCGCCCCTCCGCCAGCACGGGCACGCCGTCCTCGCGGGCGCGGGCAAGGAAGCGCTCGACCCGCGCCTTCTGGCCCCGATTGATCATCGCGCCCATGTCGAGGTCGCGTTCGTGATGCCCGGCGCGGACCTCCTCGAACCGCCGCGCGACCGCTGCGGCCACGTCGTCATAGATGCGCCGCTCCACCAGCACGCGGCTGCCGGCCGAGCAGGTCTGGCCGCCGTTCTGGACGACGGCGCGCACCAGCACCGGCGTCGCCGCCTCGAGGTCCGCGTCGGCGAACACGAGCTGCGGCGACTTGCCGCCCAGCTCCAGCGTGCAGCCGATATGGTTTCGGGCCGCCGCGCTCTGGATGAGCGTGCCGACCTCGGGGCTGCCGGTGAACGAGATGAAGTCGATGCCCGGGTGCCCGCTCAGCGCCGCGCCGGCCTCCTCGCCGAGTCCTGAGAGCACGTTGAGCGCGCCGGGCGGGAAGCCCACCTCCAGCGCCAGCTCGGCGATGCGTAGCAGCGACAGGCAGGCGTCCTCGGCCGGCTTGGCGACGCAGGCGTTGCCGCACGCCAGCGACGCGCCGACCGAACGCCCGAAGATCTGCGCCGGATAGTTCCACGGCACGATGTGGCCGGTGACGCCGTGCGGATCGCGCACCACCGCCACCGTGTAGCCGTTGAGGAACGGGATCGTCTCGCCGTGCAGCTTGTCCGCGGCCGTGCCGTAGAATTCGAAATAGCGCGCGCAGGCCACCATGTCGGCCCGCCCCTGCGACAGCGGCTTGCCGGTGTCGCGCGATTCCAGCGCGCCGAGCTCGTCGACCCGCGCCGCGACCGCCTCGCCGAGCCGCACGAGCAGCCGGCCGCGCTCGGTGGCGCTCAGCCGGCCCCAGGGGCCTTCCTCGAAAGCCCGCCGCGCGGCGGCCACGGCGGCGTCGATGTCGGCCGCGCCGGAGCGCGGCATGCGCGCGAACACCGCGCCGTCCGAGGGGCACACCACGTCGAGCGTGCGGCCATCCAGGGCGTCCGCCAGCCGGCCGTCGACGACGTTGCGATAGAGCTGGGGAGCGCGCTCGGCGGTGCGGTCGTTCATCGGTGTTCCTTGTCGGCGGACGCGTCCAGATGCAAGAGCACCTTGGCAAGAAAACCTTGGCGAGACGCGCCGCCGCAAGGTGAACGACGGCGACGGCCCTGTCTAGGTATCTTTTCGCAGAGGCGTCACAACCCCGGCTTGCGAATGTCGTCGTCGTCGAGGATCCGCGCCGCCGCGCCGTCGAGGTCGTCGTACTGGCCGCTCTTGAGCGCCCAAAGGAAGCCGACGAGGCCGAGAAATCCCAGGCCGAGGGCGATGGGGAGGAGATAGACGAGGACGTTCATGGCGCGAGAGTGGCCGGACGATGTGGCGGCAGCGCGGCGGACGGCGCGGTCTCCGGCGACGGCGTCGGCCGGGAGCCGAGCCGCGCCCGCAGCGCGTTCAGCGTGACGATGATGGACGAGCCGGACATCGCCCCCGCCGCGATGAGCGGCGTGACGAAGCCGGCGATGGCGAGCGGCACCGCGACGACGTTGTAGATGACGGCGATCCACAGGTTCTGGCGCATGATCGCCACCGCCCGGCGCGACAGCCGCGCGGCGTCGACGACGGGCGCGAGGCGGTCGCCCAGGAACAGCGCGTCGGCCGACGCCTGCGCCAGATGCGCGGCCGTGACGGGCGAGATCGAGGCGTGCGCGGCGGCCAGCGCCGGGGCGTCGTTGAGCCCGTCGCCGACCATCAGCACGCGGCGGCCGCGCGCGGCGAATTCGTCGAGAGCCGCGATCTTCTCCGCCGGCTTCAGGCCCGCGCGCCAGTTCTCGACGCCGAGCTGCGCGGCGACCCGCGCCACCGGCTCCTCCCGGTCGCCCGACAGGATGGCCAGCTCGTAGCCGGCGCGCTTCAGCTCGGCGACGACGGCCACGGCGTCCGGCCGCAGCACCTGCCGCATCAGGATCACCGCGCGGCGCGCGCCGTGGGCGAAGCAGATCACCGTGGCGTCGGGGCTCGCGCCCAGCACCGTCTGCGCCTGCGCCTCGGCGCCGCAGAACGCGGCGCTGCCGAGCCGCGCGGGCTCGCCCTCCACCACGGCCGACACGCCCTGGCCGGGCGTCTCCGTCGCGCCCTCGAAGGGGCGCTGGCCGCGCGCCTCGGCGGCGAGCGCGGAGGCCAGCGGATGCCGGCTCGATAGCGCCAGCCGCGCCGCCAGCGCCAGCAGCCCGGGATCCAGCTCGGCGCGGTTGACGATGCGCGGGTCCGGCGTGGTGAGCGTGCCCGTCTTGTCGAACACGACCGTGTCGCACGCGGCCAGGCGCTCGATGGCCTCGCCCGATTGCAGCAGCACCCCGGCCCGGAACAGGCCGCCGGAGGCGACCACCTGCGTGGCGGGAACCGCCAGCGCCAGCGCGCACGGGCAGGTGATGATGAGCACCGCGATGGCGGTGATGATCGCCGCGTGCAGGCCCGCCCCCGCCGCCAACCAGCCGATGGCCGTGGCCAGCGCGGTGACGTGGACCACGGGCGAATAGATGCGCGCCGCCCTGTCGGCGAGGCGCAGATAGCGCGAGCGCGCCCCGGCCGCCGTCTCGACCAGGCGGTTCACCTCCTGCAGCAGCGTGCCCTCCGCGGCGGCGGTGACGCGCACCGTCAGCGCGCCGCTGACGTTCACCGTGCCGGCATAGACGAGCGAGCCGGGGCCGACCGGCTCGCGCGCCGTCTCGCCGGTGACGAGGCTGGCGTCGACCTCGGACGCGCCGGAGATGACCTCGCCGTCGACGGCGACGCGGTCGCCCGGGCGCACCAGCACGCGGTCGCCGGGCCGCACGCCCTTCACCGGCGTTTCGCGCGCCTGGCCGTCCTCGCCCAGCACCACCGCCGTCTCGCCGCGCAGCGCCAGCAAATTGCCGGCCACGGCGCGCGTCTTGCGGCGCATCACCTGGTCCAGCACGCGGCCGAGCAGCAGGAAGAACAGCAGCATCACCGCGCTGTCGAAATAGGCGTGCTCGGCGCTGTGGATCGTCTCGTAGAGCGACATGCCCAGCGCCAGGCACACGCCCAGCGAGATCGGCACGTCCATCGTCATGGAGCGGTTGCGCAGCGCGCGCAACGCGTTGCGGAAGAAGGGCTGCCCGGCGTAGGCCGCCGCCGGCAGCGCGATCAGCGCCGAAATCCAGTGAAACAGGTCGCGCGTCTCGGGCGTGATGTCGCTGACATTGCCGGACCACACCGACACCGAGAACAGCATGATGTTCATGGCGGCGAAGCCCGACACCGCGAGGCAGCGCAGCAGGAAGCGCATCTCCGCCTCGTCGCGCGCCTCCTCGCGCGACGCCTCGAACGGGTGCGCCTTGTAGCCCAGCTCGGCCAGCCGCGCGACGATGGCGCCGGGGTCGAACTGCGGCGCCGTCCAATCGGCGGCGAGCCGGCGGTTGGTGTAGTTGAGCCGCGCGCGGTCGAGGCCGGGAACGGTCGCCAGCCCGCGCTCGATGTCGCCGATGCAGGCGGCGCAGGTGATGCCCTCGACGGCGAGCTCCAGCCGGCGCGAACCGTCGGGCCGGGTTTCGACGAGGGCCGAGTAGTCGATCGCGGGGGACATCGATGCGGCCTCGGCGCGGCGGTCTATTTCAGGATAACGCGGCTGCGGGACAGGAAGACGCGCTTCCCGCCCTGGAGCAGCGACACGACGAGGTCCCACTGGCCGGGCGCCACGTCGGACACCGCGCCCGCGTAGCGGCCCGCGCCGACGAGCGCCAGCTCGCCCTTGCGGTCCTCGCGGCGGTCGGCCGGGCGCTCCAGCACGACGCCGGCGGCGAGCGACGACAGCGCCGTCCCGCCCGCGTCCTTCGCCTGCACGGAGATCTTCGCCACGCCGTCGACGCCGCGCTCGATGCTGGCGTCGACGCTCCAGCCCATGGCGTCCTGGCGGCGCGAGTCGGCCAGCTCCGAGTTGAACGCCAGCCCGTCCTGGTAGGGCGAGGCGCGCTCGACGCCGCTGAACGTCGTCACGGCGTAGCGCATCATCGTGAAGTTCACCGCGAACACGACGCCGAAGAAGGCGACGAGCATGGCGAGAACGTGCCAGCCGTTCAGGCGGAAGCCGGAGGGGTTGAGGTCGGTCTGTCTGTCAATCATGGCCATGGTCTTCAGTTGCTCCCCGGCCCCTTGAAGAAATCGCCCGTCTGCGCGGTCACGCCCGTCGTGATGTCGGTCAGCCGGAAGCGGACGGGCGTCGACGGGTTGTCGAGCGCCCTTGGATTGGTGACGAGCACGCGCAGCTCGCGGGTCTGGTCGGACTCCACCTCGAGCACCGCCGACTGCTCGGCGCGGTGCGGCTCGCCGACCACGTCCAGCGTCGCATCGGGAAGGCCGAGCACCTCCAGCCGGAACGGCCGCGCCTCCAGCGCCTTGTTGGTGAGGCGCACCGTGTAGGCGTTGCGCACGCCGCCGTCGGCGAGCTTGACGAAGACGGGATTGCGGTCGTGCAGCGCGCTGACGCCGAGCGTGGTGCGCGTCGCCAGCGTCGCCGTCATCAGCGCCCCGACGCCGACGATCAGCCCGGCGTAGAGCACCGTGCGCGGGCGGATGATGCGCACCACCGGCTCCTCGCGGGCGATGCGCCGCTTGACGTTCTCGTCGGTGTCGTAGCCGATCAGGCCCGACGGCCGGCCGATCTTCGCCATCACGTTGTCGCAGGCGTCGATGCACAACCCGCACTGGATGCAGCCAAGCTGCGAGCCGTCGCGGATGTCGACGCCGGTGGGGCAGACATTGACGCACTGGAAGCAGTCGACGCAGTCGCCCGCCGGCTCCGCCCTGGCGCGCGCCGCGTCCGCCTTCTTCGCCGACATGCGCGGCTCGCCGCGGTCGTAGCGATAGGTGACGTTGAGCGCGTGCTCGTCCGTCAGCGCCGCCTGGATGCGCGGCCACGGGCACATATAGAGGCACACCTGCTCGCGCATGAAGCCGGCGAGCGAATAGGTCGTGACAGTGAGGATGCCGATCCACACATAGGCGACGAACGGCCCGTTGAAGGTCAACAGGTCGTAGACCAGCGTCGGCGCGTCGGCGAAGTAGAGCACCCAGGCGCCGCCGGTCCACCACGCGATCATCAGCCAGAGCGAGTGCTTGAGGATCTTCTCGGCCACGCGCTCGAGGTTCCACTCGCCGCTGGCGGCCTTGCGCATCTGCTCGCGGCGGTCGCCCTCGACCAGCCGCTCGACGGCGTAGAACAGGTCGGTCCACACGGTCTGCGGGCAGAGATAGCCGCACCACATGCGGCCGGCCACGGCGTTGGTCAGGAACAGGGCCAGCGCCGCCAGCACCAGCAGGCCGGTGACGTAATAGAGCTCCTGCGGCCACAGCTCGATGAAGAAGAAGTAGAAGCGCCGGCCCGGCAGGTCGATCAGCACCGCCTGGTCGGGCGCGTGGACGCCGCGGTCCCAGCGCACGAACGGCAGGAAGTAGTAGATGCCCAAGGTGACGATCAGGATCGTCCACTTGATGGTGCGGAAGCGGCCGCGCACGGCCTGCGGGAAGATGTCCTTGCGCGCCTCGTACAGCGGAGCGTCGTCAACGGACGCTGGGCTTACGGCCTTCGGCTCGGCGCTCTCGGCGGTCGACATGAAAGTCCTCGAAGGTGCGGGGGAAACATCCGGCGCCCTCCGCGCTCGCCGGATCGTTGCTGGAGGGGGCGGACCCGAAGCCCGCCCCCGCCGGTCGTCTTACTTGCCGCCGCCCAGGGAGTGGACGTAGACGGTCAGGATCTTGATCGTCGTCGGGTCGAGGCGGCCCGTCCACACCGGCATCACACCGCCGCGGCCGTTGGTGATGGTCTCCTCGATCGTCTTCTGGTCGCCGCCGTACAGGTACAGGCCGGACGTGAGGTTGGGCGCGCCGAGTTCCGGATTGCCCTTGCCGTCGTCGCCGTGGCAGACGGCGCAGTTCTCCGCGAAGATCTGCTTGCCCTTGGCGAGGTCGTGCGCGCCCTCGGGCTTGCGCCCCGACAGCGACACGACATAGGCCGCCACGATCGGGATGTCGGTCTTGGACAGCGTGCCGTCCTTGCCGAACGCCAGCATGTTACCCTGGCGCGAGTCCGGGCTCTCGTTG
Organism: Alsobacter ponti; assembly: GCF_024294805.1. Taxonomy (GTDB): domain Bacteria; phylum Pseudomonadota; class Alphaproteobacteria; order Rhizobiales; family Beijerinckiaceae; genus Alsobacter; species Alsobacter ponti. Next base: position 97,819 of record NZ_JANCLU010000001.1, on the reverse strand, counting down.
CGGATGCCGTGGGTGATCGTCTGCTGGATCTGGTCGAGCGTTCCGCCCCACAGCCACTGGTCGTCGTTCAGGTTGGGGAAGCCGACGGAGCCAGCGCCGCCGGTGCCGTGGCACGGGCTGCAGTTGGTGCCGAAGGCCTGCTTGCCGATCTGCAGGGTCGCGGTCAGCAGTTGCGGGTTCTTCTCGATGTCGGCGAGCGGAGTCGCCTCGATCTGGGAAACGAGCCCGCTGCGCTGGTTGCGCAGGGCGGCCAGGTCGACCTCGATCTGGTCGCGGCTGGCGTAGCCCAGCACGCCCTTGGTGTAGGAGCTCACCATCGGCCACGCCGGGTAGGCGATGACATAGCCGATGCCCCACACGATGCACATGTAGAACAGCCACAGCCACCAGCGCGGCAGGGGGGTGTTCAGCTCACGGATACCATCCCACTCGTGTCCGGTCGTGGCGGTACCGGTGACGCTGTCGAGTTTCTCAACGGCCATCGGTTCAGTCCTTCTCGAGGGGGATGCGGGAGGCCTCCGCGAAGGTGGCCCCTTTCTTCGGGTTCAGGGCATAGATCAGCACGAGGGCGAAGAACGCCACGAAGCTGAGCGTGCCCCAGATCTGCGCGAAACTCGCCAGGGATTCATAGTCGGCCATGGGTGAGCTCCTCAGCGCACGTTCGCCTTGCGGTCGTAGGTCTTGAAGTCGACCAACGTGCCGAGCATTTGCAGATACGCGATCAGCGCGTCCATCTCCGTGATCGCGCCGGCGTTGCCGTCGAAATCGCGCGCGATGGACTTGGGATAGCGCTTGGCCAGGTCCGCCGCGCCGGCGTCGTCGGGCGTCGCCTGGGCGACGATGTCCGTCCCCGCCTTGGCGATCATCTCGTCGGTGTACGGCGTGCCGAGCAGCTTCTGGACGCGCATGTCCTCCTGGATATGCGTGGCGTTGAGCGTCGTCTTCGCGAGGAAGGGGTAGCCCGGCATGATCGAGGTCGGCACCACCGCCCGCGGGTTCACGAGGTGGGCGCGCTGCCACTCGTCCGAATACTTGCCGCCGACGCGGGCGAGATCCGGACCCGTGCGCTTCGAGCCCCACTGGAACGGGTGGTCGTACATGCTCTCCGCCGCGAGCGAGTAGGCGCCGTAGCGCTCCACCTCGTCGCGCAGCGGGCGGATCATCTGCGAGTGACAGTTGTAGCAGCCCTCGCGGACGTAGATGTTGCGCCCGGCCAGCTCGAGCGGGGTGTAGGGGCGAACCCCGTCCACCTTCTCGATGGTGCTCTTCAGGTAGTAGAGCGGGGCGATCTCGACGAGGCCGCCGATGGCGACCACGATGAGGATGCCGACGAGAAGGATGATCGAGTTCTTCTCGAAGACCTGATGTTTGGCCCAAACGGACATGCGTGCCCCCTTACTCGGCCGGAACCATCTGGGGACGCGCGGCCGGGCTCGTGGCGAGCTCCGTCGAGCGGATCGTCATCCAGATATTGTAGGCCATGATGAGCGCGCCGAGGACGAACAGGCCGCCGCCGATGGCGCGAATGACGTAGAACGGATGCATCGCCTCGGTCGTCTCGATGAACGAGAACTCGAGGAAGCCCAGGCTCGTGTAGGCGCGCCACATCAGGCCCTGCAGGATGCCCGAGACCCACATCGCCGAGATGTACAGGACGATGCCGAGGGTCGAGATCCAGAAGTGCCAGTTGACGAGCTTCAGCGAGTAGAGCCGCGAGCGGTTCCACAGCCACGGCACGAGGCAATAGATCGCGCCGAAGGAGATGTAGCCGACCCAGCCCAGCGCGCCGGAATGCACGTGGCCGATGGTCCAGTCGGTGTAGTGGCTGAGCGAGTTCACCGACTTGATCGACATGAGCGGACCTTCGAAGGTCGACATGCCGTAGAAGGCGACGGACACCACCATCATGCGCAGCACGGGGTCGGTGCGCAGCTTGTCCCACGCGCCCTGCAGCGTCATCAGGCCGTTGATCATGCCGCCCCAGGAGGGCATCCACAGCACGACCGAGAACACCATGCCGAGCGTCTGCGCCCAGTCGGGCAGCGCCGTGTAGTGCAGGTGGTGCGGGCCCGCCCAGATGTAGGTGAAGATCAGCGCCCAGAAGTGCACGATCGACAGCCGGTACGAATAGACCGGGCGATCGGCCTGCTTCGGCACGAAGTAGTACATGATGGCCAGGAAGCCGGCGGTCAGGAAGAAGCCGACCGCGTTATGGCCGTACCACCACTGCACCATCGCGTCCTGCACGCCCGACCACACGATGTAGGACTTGGGCGAGAAGATCGACACCGGCACCGTGGCGTTGTTGCCCAGGTGCAGCATGGCGATGGTGACGATGAAGGCGAGGTAGAACCAGTTGGCCACGTAGATGTGGGGTTCCTTGCGCTTCCACAGCGTCGTCAGGAAGACCAGCAGGTAGACCACCCACACCACCGTCAGCCACAGGTCGGCGTACCACTCGGGCTCGGCGTATTCCTTGCCCTGGGTGATGCCGAGCAGGTAGCCCGTTCCGGCGATCAGGATGAAGAAGTTGTAGCCCAGCACCACGAACCACGGGGCGATCTCGCCGGCGAGGCGCGCGTGGCAGGTGCGCTGCACGACGTAGAAGGACGTCGCCAGCAGCACGTTGCCGCCGAAGGCGAAGATCACCGCCGAGGTGTGCAGCGGACGCAGCCGGCCGAAATTCGTATAGGCGAAATCGAAGTTCAGCACTGGATAGGCCAGCTGCAGCGCCGCGATGAGGCCGACCGTGAATCCGGCGATGCCCCAGAACATGGCGATGGCGGTGGCGAACTTGATCGGGCCCAGATTGTAGTTGGGCTTGCCGTCGATCTCCTGCGGGATCGGCTCGGCCGGCCGCGAGAAGTAGCGGTTGAAGATGGCGAACACCGTCGCCACGCTCGCCGCCGCGAAAAGATAGGCGTGGAAGGCGTATTCGGGCGTGTACGCCTTCGCGGCAATGATGATGCTCATGACCGCAAGCGCCAGCATCGCGATTGCGGTCCCGCCCTCCCCTATCCTCAATGTTTTTCTGACGGCTGCTGCTTGCGTCATAACTTCCCCCTGAAATCGGGCGGTCCAGTGCATTCCCGTTTGCCTAGGCGCACGGGACCGGCCAGGTGCGACGCCCGGCCGGTTGATGGTTACCTTTGGCCCAAGACGCGCGGGGCTTCGTTGACCCACATCAATGGGCCTCCCCGAAGCTGCCACAAACTTGCCTAAATTCGCGCCGTCTCCGGCCCCGCGGCCGCCGGACGGGCGAAAAGGGCCTGAAAGCGGGCCAAGACCGCGGGAATCGTCTACTGAAGTCGAATCGGGTCCGCACTCTTCCGGACCCCGGAATCGGAACGACGCATGGACTGGTCGCCGCAGCAGGACGAGGCGCTGAGCCGGGTGTCGGCCTGGCTCAAGAGCGGTTCGCCGCAGGTGTTCCGCCTGTTCGGCTACGCCGGCACGGGCAAGACCACGCTGGCGCGCCATTTCGCCGAGGGCATGGACGGCGAGGTCGCCTTCGGCGCCTTCACCGGCAAGGCGGCCCACGTGCTCCGCACCAAGGGCTGCACGGACGCGACGACCATCCACAGCCTCATCTACCGTCCCAAGTCCCTCGAGGAGGAAGACCCGTCCTTCGTCATCAACCGCGACTCCGCGGCTTCCAAGGCGGACCTCATCGTCATCGACGAGTGTTCGATGGTCGACGAAGAGCTGGGGCGCGACCTGCTCTCCTTCGGCGTTCCCGTGCTGGTGCTGGGCGACCCCGCCCAGTTGCCGCCGGTGAAGGGCGGCGGCTTCTTCACCGAGCATGAGCCGGACATGATGCTCACAGAGGTGCATCGCCAGGCGCGCGACAATCCGATCATCCGGCTCTCGATGGCGGTGCGCGAGGGCGAGTCCCTGCCCCGCGGCGCGCATGGCGACAGCCTCGTCATCCGCCGCGCCGACATCGACGCCGAGGCGGTGCTGAAGGCCGACCAGGTGCTGGTGGGAATGAACCGCACCCGCCGGCTCTACAACCGGCGCATCCGCGAGCTGCTGGGCTTCCGCGACCCCATGCCCGCCGTCGGCGAAAAGCTCGTCTGCCTGCGCAACGACAAGCAGAAGGGCCTTCTGAACGGCGGGACCTGGACGGTGAAGCGCCTGCGCGAGCCGCTCAAGGGCTTCGTGCGCATGGAGGTGACGCCCGAGGAGGAGCCGTCGCGCAAGGCCGTGCGCGTGAAGGTGCTGCGCGAGTTCTTCGAGGGCGGCGACGAGACGATCCCGTTCCTGATCCGCCGCGAGTCGGACGAGTTCGACTACGGCTACGCCCTCACCGTCCACAAGGCGCAGGGCTCGCAGTGGGACGACGTCGTGCTGTTCGACGAGAGCGGCGCGTTCCGCGAGCACCGGGCCCGCTGGCTCTATACCGGCCTCACCCGCGCGGCGCGGCGCATCACGGTGGTGGTGTAGGGTCGGGGGGCGTCCGCGGCTGCGGCCGCGCCGGAACCGCACCGTCGGCGTCAACGTTCCCGCTTCGGCAAGCCAGGGCCGCGGCGCTTCATCCACACGCGCCAGGGCCGGCGGGCGATTCCGCCAGGAGGCGACGGTGACCGGCTTCATTCCCTATTGCGGCGTCGCTCCCACGCCCGGCGCGCTCGCCTGGAACACCGACCCCGTGCTGGCGGCGATCCTCGTCGGCCTGGTCGCGCTGAGCCTGCGCGGCGGCGGCGACCGCGCGATGCGCACGACGTCCCTCCCCGGCTGGCTCGCGCTGGCGCTGGCGCTGGTGAGCCCCCTGTGCAATCTCGGCGTCGCGCTGTTTTCCGCACGCGTGGCCCAGCACGTGGCGATCGCGCTCGTCGCCGCCCCGCTTCTGGTCGCGGGGCGCGCCGACCTCGCCGTGTGGCGGGGGCTCACCGGCCGCGACGCGCCCGTGGGCCGCACCGAGATGGTGCTCGCCCCGATCCTCTACGCGGCGGTGCTGTGGGCCTGGCACGCGCCGGCGCTCTACGACGCCACGCTGCGCGACAACGCCGTGTACTGGACGATGCACGTCACCAACCTGCTTGCGGCGCTGGCGCTGTGGCGGGCCATCCTGCGCGCCCCGACGCCAGGGGCCCGGGTCGCCGTCAGCTTCGCCACCGGAATGCAGATGGGCCTGCTGGGCGCGGGCCTGACCCTGCTGCCGCGCGCCCTCTATGCGGTCCACTTCGGCACGACCGCACCCTGGGGCCTGTCGCCGCTGGAGGACCAGCAGCTCGGCGGGCTCGTCATGTGGGTGCCGGGCGGCGTGCTGCTGACCGTCCACGCCGTGCTGGCGCTGAGCGTCACCCTGCGCCGCATGGAACGGGCGAACGCCGACGCGTAGCCGCGGCCCGCCCCTCACGCCAGCCCGTTCACCAGCTCCGTCTCGCCGCGCCAGAGGCGGTCGAGGTTGGCGAGGAGGATGTCGGTGACGTTCTCCTCGTAGCGGCGGGTTTCGCCCGCCGAATGGGGCGTCACGAGCACGTTCGGCAGCTCCCAGAAGGGCGAGCCTTTCGGCAGCGGCTCATCGTGGAAGCAGTCGAGTCCGGCGGCGGAGAGCCGGCCGTCGCCCAGCGTGGCGAGCAGCGCCGCCTCGTCCACCACCTTGCCGCGCGCCACGTTGATAAGGATCGCGCCGGGCTTCATGGCCGCGAAGGCGGCGGGGTTGATCAGCCCCTCGGTCTCCGGCGTCAGCGGGCAGGTGAGCGCCACGATGTCGGCCTGCGCCAGCGCCTCGACCAGGCGCTCCGTCGGCAGCACGGCGTCGGCCAGCTCCGGCATCGGCCGCGCCTCGCGCCGCACGCCGACGACGCGCATGTCGAAACCGCGCGCCAGCCGGGCGAGCCGCTGGCCGATGCGGCCGAAGCCGACGACGGCGAGCGTCTTCCCGCCGAGTTCGTCCTCGCGGATGGCGCGGTCCCCGATCATCGGACGCCAGCTTCGCGCGGCCTGGTGGTCGCGGGCGAGGTGAAGCTGGCGTGTGAGGGCGAGCACGAGCCCCATGGCGTGCTCCGCGACGGCGCGTTCGTTGACGCCCTGCCCGCTCGCCAGGCGCACGCCGCGGGCGCGAAACGCCGCCTTGTCGTACTGGTCCGCGCCGGCGCTGAGCGACTGCACGAAGCGCAGGCGCGGCGCGCGCTCGAGCAGGTGGTTGCGCCACAGGCCGGAGACGACGAGCACATCCGCCTCGGCCACGCGGGCCTCGAGGTCGTCGAGCGTGCGCACCTCGAAGTGCCGGATGCCGGTCCGGCGCGCCGCGAACGCATCCTGCATGCGGTAAGCCACGTGCGCGAAGCCGATCGTCAGCGCATCGCGCGGCGGCAGGGCGGAAACGGTCATCCGGAGGTCTCCCGAAAGGCGCCGGGGGAACGGGCGCCACTGATCCCGGAAGCCATACCTCGGATGACCGTCCCGCGTCTCGTCGGGGGAAGGCCATGTCAGCCCTGGTCCCGTCCGCCGGCCCGGCGGCGTCGACGATTTCGGCCGGACCGCTCTCCCGCGTTCAGCCGAACATGAACGCCAGCGCGGGCGCCGCCACGATCGTTCCGATCGCAAACCACAGCGCCGTGTCGAAACGCGACGCCGGCCGCGCGATGCGGTGAACGCCGCGCGCCACTTTCCCGGCCGACATGCTCCACCCGTTCATGCACGAGCAGAGCAGGCGGTGCGCGTCGTCCTCGGACATTTCGAAGAACGTCATCGCGTCGCCCAGCCGGTCGCTGGCCAGGCCTTCCTCGCGCAGCGTCTTGTCCTCGAAGGCGATCGTCAGCGGCGAATCCGGCGCGCGCATCAACAGCCGCTCGGCCGGAGCCTTGGTCTCGATCTCGCCCAGCGAGCGAAGCCGGCGCGCCGGGTCGCGCTCCAGCAACTCGGCCCACCGCTCGAGCTTCTCCCGGCGGGTCATGGGGCGCCGCTCGGCCACGCGCACTTCCGCGACGTCGCGGAGTTGTTCCACGCTCTTGTATTCCATTGACCTTCTCCCATCGGATGAAGATGGGCGGTGATCGGCCACCGCCGACCTTCGACGAGCCCCTTCCCGTCTCCGATCTCGAAACGCCGAGCGCCGGGCGCCGTCTCCGACGTCCCGCCAAGGCGCTGTCGTTCGTCGTCTCGCGCACGGCCCCTTCGGCGGCGCGGCTTCCGGCCCGGGTCTCAGCCCGCCGGATGAGGCTTGGCGTGGTGCTCCTTGAGGACCATGCCCGTCGTCGTGTCGATTTCCTTGAGCAGCACGTCGTAGCCCCACAGATCGGCCAGATGCTGCATCACGCGGCCGGTGTCCTCGGTCTCCAGCAGCACGCGGTTGAGCACATTGTGGTGCAGGATGAGGCGGCGGTCGCCGGCGAGGTCGACGTCCACCACCTGGATGTCGGCGTCGAGGCAGGCGACGTCGTACTGCTTGGCGAAGGCGCGGCGGATGCGCCGGTAGCCGCGCTCGTCGTGAATCGCGTCGACGCGCAGCGCCGGCTCGTTGGTGTCGTCGAGCAGGTGGAACAGCCGCCAGTCGCGGATCATCCGCGGGCTGAGGAACTGCATCACGAAGCTCTCGTCGCGGTAGTTCGCCCACACGTCGCGCAGCACGCCGTCGGCGTCGCCCTTGCCGGCGAAGTCGGGGAACCACTCGCGGTCCTCCTGCGTCGGCTCGACCGCGATGCGGGCGATGTCGCGCATCATGGCGAAGCCGAGCGCGTACGGGTTCACGCCGTTGTAGCGCGGATGGTCGAACGAGGGCTGGTAGGTGACGTTGGTGTGCGAGTGCATCGCCTCCATGAAGTCGCCGTCGCTGATCTCGCCGCGCTCGTGCAGGGCGGTCATGATTCGGTAGTGGCACCAGGTGGCGCAGCCCTCGTTCATCAGCTTGGTCTGGCGCTGCGGGTAGAAATACTGGGCGATCAGCCGCACGATACGCAGGATCTCGCGCTGCCACGGCTTCAGGCGCGGCGCGGTCTTTTCCAGGAAGTAGAGGATGTTCTCCTGCGGCAGCTGCAGCAGCGCCTTGCGGTGCTCCTCCAGCGCCGAGGACGGCGCGCCGTCGCGCGCCGCCGGCACGGTGCGCCACAAATCGTTGTACATGCGCTCTTCGTGCTCGCGCCGCTCGCGCTCCCGCTTCTCCTCGGTGCGCAGGTCGGGGCGCGACCGGCGCGGATAGCGGTGCACCGAGTTGCTCATCAGCGAGTGCGCGGCGTCCAGCACGCGCTCGACCTCGCGGTGGCCGTAGCGCTCCTCGCACTCGGCGATGAAGCCCTTGGCGAAGTCGAGGTAGTCGAGGATGCCGTCGGCGTCGGTCCACTGCTTGAACAGGTAGTTGTTCTTGAAGAAATGGTTGTGGCCGAACGAGGCGTGCGCGATCACCAGCGCCTGCATCGTCGCCGTGTTCTCCTCCATGATGTAGGTGATGCAGGGGTTGGAGTTGATGACGATCTCGTAGGCGAGGTCGCCGAGGCCCTGGCGGTACACCGTCTCGTGCTGCGCGAAGTGCTTGCCGAACGACCAGTGCTTGTAGAAGAGCGGCATGCCGGAGGACGAGTAGGCGTCCAGCATCTGCTCGGCCGTGATCACCTCGATCTGGTTGGGGTAGACGTCGAGCCCCATGTCCTTGAGCGCGACCTGCTCGATGGCGTCGTGGATGCGGCGCAGGGTCGTGAAGTCCCAATCCGGCCCGCGGTAGAGAAGACGTTCGCCGGGATCGAGTTTCAGGATCATGTCGCCGCCTTGGCGTCGCGCCGCTGGAACAGTTCACGAAAGACGGGGAAAATGTCGCGGCGATGGCGAACCTTGCGCATCGCGAAGGCAGGCTCGGAATCGCGGATCGTTTCGTAGGTGCGCCACAGGTCGCTGGCGCGCGAGCCCAGCCCGATCGAGGACGGTTCGTCCTCGGTCCCCACCTCGAGATAGGCGTAGTACTGGCACACCGGCAGCACTGTGTCCTTGAGGAGCGCGGCCGTCCGTTCGTTGTCGTTCGGCGCGTTGTCTCCATCCGACGCCTGGGCGGCGTAGATGTTCCAGTCGGCCGGGCTAAATCGCTCGGCGACGATGCGGGCCATCTCCTCGATGGCGGTGGAGACCACCGTCCCGCCGGTTTCGGTGGAGTGGAAGAAATCGTCCTCGTCCACCTCCTCCGCCGTGTGGGTGTGGCGGATGAACACGATCTCGACGTGCCGGTAGCGGCGCTTCAGGAAAATGTAGAGCAGCGCGTAGAAGCGCTTGGCGAGGTCCTTCATCGGCTCGGTCATCGAGCCGGAGACGTCCATCAGGCAGAACATCACCGCCTGCGCCACAGGCCGGGGATGCGGCGCGAACTGGCGATAGCGCAGGTCGATGGGATCGATGTAGGGAATGCGCCGGCGGCGGCGGTCCAGCACGTTGAGCGACTCGCGCAGCAGGGCCAGGCGGTCGGGCTCACCGCCCTCGCGTTCCAGCTCCGCGATCTCGTTTTCGAGAGCGACCGCCTCGTCGGACCGGGGCCGCTTCAGCGCGATACGCCGCGACAGGCTGTTGCGCATGGTGCGCAGCAGGGCGAGGTTGGCCGGCGAACCGGACACCGAGTAGCCGGCGCGCCGCCACTCGACGTGCTCGACGCCTTCCAGCTTGCGCTTGGCGAGGTCGGGCAGTTCGAGGTCCTCGAGGAACAGGTTCAGGAACTCGTCCTGCGAGAGCACGAAGCGGAAATCGTCCTCGCCGCCGCCATCCGGCGAGCCCTGCGAGCCGCCGCGTCCGCCGCCCCCGTCGGGGCGCGGGATGGTGTCGCCTTCCAGGAAGTCCTTGTTGCCGGGCAGCACGTGGTCGCGTCGTCCGCCCTGCGCGGAGCGGCGCAAGGTCGGCTCGCGGACGCCGTCCGACGGGATGCCGACCTCGCCGCCCTTCTCCATGTCGCGGATGCCGCGATCGCGGGAACTGTCGCGCACCGCTCGCCGCACGAGCGCCTGGGCGCGCCTCAGGAAGCGCTGTCGGTTGCCCAGGCTCTTGCCACCGGGATTGAGGCGGCGGTCGACGATGTGCATGACGCCAAGTCCGTTTGCTGCGAGGTCCGTTTGCTGCGAGGTCCGTTTGCCGCGAGGTCCGTTTGCCGCGAGGGATCAGCCGGCCTGCTTCACCCTCATGTACCACTCCACGAGCCGACGAACCTGACGCTCCGTATAGCCGCGCTCCATCATGCGCTTCACGAACTCGCCGTGCTTCTTCTCGCTGTCGGAGTCCTTCTTGGAGCCGAAGCTGATGACCGGCAGCAGCTCCTCGACCTGGCTGAACATGCGCTTCTCGATCACCTCGCGAAGCTTCTCGTAGCTGGTCCAGGACGGGTTGCGGCCGCCGTGGCTGGCGCGCGCCCGCAGCGCGAACTTGACGACCTCGTTGCGGAAGTCCTTCGGGTTGGCGATGCCGGCCGGCTTCTCGATCTTGGTGAGCTCCTGGTTCAGCAGCTCGCGATTCATCAGCTGGCCGGTGTCGGGATCCTTGAAGTCCTGGTCTTCGATCCACGCGTCGGCGTAGTCGACATAGCGGTCAAACAGGTTCTGCCCGTAGTCGTGGTAGCTCTCCAGATAGGCCTTCTGGATCTCGTGGCCGATGAACTCCGCGTAGCGCGGCCCCAGCTCCGCCTTGACGAACTCGAGGTAGCGCTTCTCCGTGGCGTCGGGCAGCTGCTCGCGCCGTACCGTCTGCTCCAGCACGTACATCAGGTGCACCGGATCGGCGGCGATCTCCGTGGTGTCGTGGTTGAAGGTGGCGGCCAGCACCTTGAAGGCGAAGCGCGTCGAGACGCCGTCCATGCCTTCGTCGACGCCGGCGGAGTCCTTGTACTCCTGCAGCGAACGCGCCCGAGGGTCGACCTCTCGCAGGCTCTCGCCGTCATAGACGCGCATCTTGGAGAACAGGTTGGAGTTGGGGTGTTCGCGCAGCCGCGACAGCACCGCGAAGCGCGCCAGCATCTCCAGCGTGGCCGGCGCGCACGGAGCGCCGGCGAGCTCGGAGCTGTGGATCAGCTTCTCGTAGATTTTCTGTTCCTCGGTGGCGCGCAGGCAGTACGGCACCTTGATGACGTAGATGCGGTCGATGAAGGCCTCGTTGTTCTTGTTGGCCTTGAAGCTCTGCCACTCCGCCTCGTTGGAGTGGGCCATCACGATGCCGGTGAACGGGATGGCGCCGATGTTCTCGGTGCCGACATAGTTGCCCTCCTGCGTCGCCGTGAGCAGGGGATGCAGCATCTTGATCGGCGCCTTGAACATCTCGACGAATTCGAGGATGCCCTGGTTGGCGCGGTTCAGGCCGCCCGAGTAGGAGTAGGCGTCCGGGTCGTTCTGCGACAGCGTCTCCAGCTTGCGGATGTCGACCTTGCCGACCAGCGAGGAAATGTCCTGGTTGTTCTCGTCGCCCGGCTCGGTCTTCGCGATGCCGATCTGGCGCAGCCGCGAGGGGCAGACCTTGAGCACGCGGAAGCGCGAGATGTCGCCGTCGAACTCGTCGAGGCGCTTCACGCACCACGGGCTCATCAGGCCGCTGAGGCGGCGGCGCGGAATGCCGTAGCGCTCTTCCAGCGTCGCGCCCATCCGTTCGGGATCGAACAGTCCGAGCGGGCTTTCGAAGATCGGGCTGATCTCGTCGCCGGCCTTCAGCACGTAGATGGGGTTGACCTCCATCAGCGCCTTCAGCCGCTCCGCCAGCGAGGACTTGCCGCCGCCCACCGGGCCGAGCAGGTAGAGGATCTGCTTGCGCTCCTCCAGCCCCTGCGCCGCGTGGCGGAAATACGAGACGATGCGCTCGATCGTCTCCTCCATCCCGTAGAACTCGGAGAATGCGGGATAAACCCGGATCGTCCGGTTCATGAAGATGCGACCGAGCCGACCGTCCTTCGCGGTGTCGACGAGCACCGGTTCGCCGATGGCCGCCAGGATGCGCTCGGGAGCGCTTGCGTACATCATGGGATCGGTCCGACACCCCTCCAGATAGTCGGTGAGGGTCATTTCCGTCTCGCGGCGAGCCTCATACGTCTTGGCGAAGCTTGCGAAGAGGTCATTCTCAGGAAACATTGCGATTTCCGCCCGAATTGACAGCTACGAAGATAACCGCGTGGCCTGCCGGAGGTTGCGCCCCGGCAGCCGACTCTGAGACGCACGACGCGCCCATCAAAATCCTGTGACGCCACCACCCGCGTGGTCGGTCCGTTGGACCGAAGCATTCCGGCGGCAAGAGCTTGAGACTTGCTTCCTGCCGGAGCCGATTTGAGCCAACAGGTTCGCCCTGCGACCCTGTTACTCTTACACCATAGACCTGTACACTACATGAATATTCGTGATTCGCGCATTGCCTAGACGTCGCTCGACCACATTTTCGTGACGATGCTGGGAGCGATCGCGTCTTTCCGGACCACAGTGAGGCTTCGATGCCACAGATGACGCCCAACGACGTGCTCGCCTTCTGGCGCGAGGCCGGCCGCGACCGCTGGTTCCGCGGCGGCGAGGCGTTCGACCGTGCCTGCATCGACCGTTTCCGCGACGTCTGGGAAGACGCCGCGGCGGGCCGGCTGGACGCATGGGCAAATTCGCCGGACGGCGCGCTGGCGCTCGTCCTGCTTCTCGACCAGATGCCCCGCAACATGTTCCGCGCCACGCCGCGCGCCTACGCCAGCGACGCCAAGGCCCGCGAGGTGGCGGAGGCCGCCATCGCGGCGGGCCACGACACGGAGGTCGAGCCCGCGTTGCGGCAGTTCTTCTACCTGCCGTTCATGCACGCGGAGAGCATCGAGGCGCAGGACCTCTGCGTCGCGTTGTACGAGGCGATGGGAGACGCCGACTCGCTGAAATGGGCGCGCCACCACCGCGACATCGTCGCGAGGTTCGGGCGCTTCCCGCATCGAAACGCCGTCCTCGGCCGCGAGACCACGCCCCAGGAACGGGAATGGCTCGCCAGCGAGGACGCCTTCAAGGGCTGAGACGGGAGCGCGCCTTCAGCGGAAGTCCGCCTCGGACAGCCAGAACACCTCGCCCTCGCTGTCCTCGGTGTCGAGCCAGAGGAAAGGCAGGTTCGGGTATTCGGCTTCCAGCACCTCGCGCCCCGTGCCGATCTCGCACAGCAGCCCGCCGCCCGGATTGAGGTGATCGGGCGCGCCGGCGAGAATGCGGCGGACGATGTCGAGCCCGTCCTCGCCGCCCGCCAGCGCCAGTTCGGGTTCGTGCCGGTATTCCGGGGGCAGCAGCGCCATCGTCTCCGCGTCGACATAAGGCGGGTTGGTGAGGATGAGGTCGTAGCGCCGTCCCGCCACCGGCGCGAACAGGTCGCCGCGCAGCAATTCGATGCGCTCCGTCATGGCGTGCTCCGCGACATTGAGCGTCGCCACCTCCAGCGCCTCGGGCGACAGGTCCACCGCGTCCACCCTGGCGTTCGGAAACCGCATCGCCGCGATGATGGCGAGGCACCCCGAGCCGGTGCACAGCTCCAGCACGCTCTCCACCGCGCCGGGCCCTTCGGGCAGCAGGTCGTCGCCCGCGAAGGCGTCGCCGAGCATCAGTTCGCCAAGGAAGGAGCGGGGCACGATGACGCGTTCGTCGACGCGAAACGGGATGCCCTGGATGTAGGTGCGGCCCAGCAAATAGGCGGCGGGCTTACGCGTGCTCACACGCCGCTCGATGAGATCGACGAGGCGACGCCGCTCCGCCAGCGTGAGACGCGCGTCGAGGAACGGGTCAAGCTGGTCGACCGGCAGGTGCAGCCCCTCCAGCACGATGAAGGCGGCTTCATCCAGCGCGGTGGTCGCGCCGTGTCCGAAATACAGGTCGGCTTCGTTGAACCTGCTGATCGCCCAGCGGAACAGGTCGCGGACGGTGACGAGTTCGTCGGCTGTCGTGGATTTCGGCTGGGGCACGGGCGCTCTCCTGGACGCGCCCGATTAATCCAGCCCGCGTCGGCGGACAAGCCTCGCGGCCGGCCGGCGTCAGCCCAGCGCGCCCGTGCCCTCCCCGTCGACCCAGCTGTCGAGGACGTCGAGATCGGGGCCGAGCGCCACCAGGTCCGCCCGCATGCCGGGCGCGACGCGGCCTCGCTCGCCGCCAAGGCCGAGAAACTCGGCGGGCGTGCGCGAGGCCATGCGCAGCGCCTCGGGCAGGCTCGCGCCCATCATCGCGACGGCGTTGCGCACCGCTTCCGCCATGGTCAGGTGCGCGCCCGCCAGCGTGCCGTCCGCCGTCGTCAGCCGCCCGCCGGCGAGCCGCACCTCGCGTCCCATCAGCATGAAGCGGTCGGTCGCGGCGCCCACCGAGGACATGGCGTCGGTGACGAGCATCAGCCGCTCCGCGCCGATGGCGCGGAAGGCGGCGCGCAGGCTTAAGGGGTCGACGTGCAGCCCGTCCGCGATGATGCCGACGAAGAGCCGCTCGTCCGCCATCGCCGCGCCCACCACGCCCGGCGCGCGGCCCTGCAATTGCGACATCGCGTTGAACAGGTGGGTGACGCCGGTCAGGCCCTCGCCGGCGGCGCGCTCCATGTCCGCGCCGGTCGCCTCCGTGTGCCCCGCCGAGACGCGCAAGCCCGCGCCGGTCAGCGCCGCGACGACGCCGGGCGGTGCCAGCTCCGGGGCCAGCGTGACGAAGGAGCGGCCGAGCGCCGCCGCGCGGCGCAGGCGCGCGATGGTGGCGGCGTCGAGCGGGACGATGTAGTCGGCCCGGTGGACGCCTTTGCGCGCCGGGTTGATGAACGGCCCTTCCAGATGCAGCCCCAGCACCCCCGGTTGGGCGAGAATGGCCGGCCCCGCGTCCAGGGCCCGGTCCATCGCCTCCGGCGCGTCGGTGATGAGCGTCGGCAGCAGGCCGGTCGTCCCGTGGCGGCGATGCGCGGCGACGATGGCGGCGGCCCCCTCGGGCGTCGGCGCGTCGTTGAACATCACGCCGCCGCCGCCATTGACCTGCGTGTCGATGAAGCCCGGCGCGAGCAGCGCGCCGTCCGGCAACCGCACGTGCGGCAACCCGTCCTGCGCCGAGGATCGGGGCATGACCGCGGCGATGCGGCCGTCCCGCACCCACACGCAGGCGTCCTCCCGCATCGCCTCGCCATCGAACAGGCGCGGGCAGAGGATCAGAAAGCCGGCGGCGGCGGGCGAGGCGTGGCGGGGGCGCGGCATGGGCGGGTCTCCGGCGCCGCGAGCCTCGGGAGACGTCGCGGCGCGGCGCGCGGTTGACAAGACCAATAGTATACCACTTAGTGGGATTCAAGCGGGGGCGGCCGAGCGGACGGAGACGCCATGGAACGGCTTGTCATCGAAGGCGGGCGCCGGCTCGAAGGCACGGTGCAAATCTGCGGCGCGAAGAACGCCTCCCTGCCGCAGATCGCGGCGTCGCTGATCTCGGGCGCGCCTCTCACCCTCACCAACCTGCCCGACGTCACCGACATCCAGGCCATGCTGGCGCTGATGGAGCATTACGGCGTCGCGCTGGGCAACCGGACCGCGCACTCGGTGACGCTCGACGCCGGGGCCGCGCGCAACGTCGAGGCGCCCTACGACGTGGTGCGCCGTATGCGCGCGACGATCCTCGTGCTCGGGCCGCTGCTGGCCCGCTTCGGCCATGCCCGCGTGTCGATGCCCGGCGGCTGCGCCATCGGCGCGCGCCCCGTCGACCTCCACCTCAAGGCGCTCACCGCGCTCGGCGCGACCATCGCCATCGACGCGGGCTTCATCGACGCCAGCGCGCCGCGCGGGCTGACAGGCGGCCGCATCGTCTTCGGCACGCCCTCGATGGGCGCGACGGAGACGGCCATGATGGCCGCGGTGCTCGCGCGCGGCGAGACGGAGATCATGAACGCCGCCCGCGAGCCGGAGGTCGCCGACCTCGCGCAGTGCCTCTGCGCCATGGGCGCGACCATCGAGGGCGCGGGCACGCACCGCATCCTGGTCCAGGGCGGGGCGGCGCTGGGCCCGGCGCGCCACGAGGTCATCCCCGACCGCGTCGAGGCCGGCACCTACGCCATCGCCGCCGCGATCACCGGCGGCCACCTGGAGCTGACGGGCGCGCGGCTCGAGCATCTCTCCGCCGTGGGGCAGGCGCTGGAGGCCGCCGGCGTGCAGATCTGGCCGACCGATCGCGGCCTCATGGTGTCGCGCTCCGGGCCGCTGCGCGGCGTCGACATCACCACCGAGCCCTATCCCGGGATCCCGACCGACCTGCAGGCGCAGTTCATGGCGCTGATGACGATCGCGCAGGGCGCGTCGATGATCCGCGAGACGGTGTTCGAGAACCGCTTCATGCACGTGCCGGAGCTGTCGCGGCTCGGCGCCAACATCACGCTGCAAGGCACGAGCGCGCTGGTGCGCGGCGTCGAGATACTGCGCGGCGCGCAGGTGATGGCGACCGATCTTCGCGCCTCCGTCAGCCTCGTGCTGGCGGCGCTGGCGGCCGAGGGCGAGACGGTGGTCAACCGCGTCTATCACCTCGACCGCGGCTACGAATGCCTCGACCGCAAGCTGGTGCGGTGCGGCGCGCAGATCAGGCGCGTGTCGTGACGACCCCGCTGTTCATCGGCGTCGACGGCGGCGGCACGGGTTGCCGCGCCCGCGTCGAGGACGCCGAGGGCAACGTGCGCGGCGCGGGCATCTCCGGCCCGGCGACCACGCGGCTGGGCTTCGACCAGGCCATGGAGTCGATCGAGACCGCCATGCAGGGCGCGCTCGAGGAGGCCGGGCAGAAGCCAGAGGACCGCGCGTCCATTCACGTCGGCATCGGGCTGGCGGGCCTGGGCCGCAAGGGCGCGCGCGAGGCGCTGGAAGCCCGGCCGCACGCCTTCGCCTCGGTCAGCTTCGCCACCGACGGCCTGATCGCCTGCCTCGGGGCGCATTCGGGCCAGGACGGCGGCATCGTGATCGTCGGCACGGGCAGTTTCGGGCTGGCGCGCGTCGCCGGGCAGGAGATCCGGCTCGGCGGCTACGGCTTCCCCATCTCCGACGAGGGCAGCGGCGCCGATCTCGGATTGCAGTCCATCCGCCTCGCCCTGCGGGCCTATGACGGCCGTCTCGATTCGACGCCCTTGCTCGCCGACGTGCTGGCCCGGTTCGGCGGCGACCCCGCCGAGGCTGTGGCCTGGATGGACAAGGCCAGCGCCACCGAATACGCGACCTTCGCGCCGCTGGTCATGCGCCATGCCGACAACGGCGACCCGGCCGGACGCCGCATCGTGCAGGGCGCGGCCGAGCAGATCGACGGCCTCGTCCGCGCGCTGGTCGAGCGCGGCGCGCCGCGCATCGCGCTGATCGGCGGCCTGTCGAGCGCCATCGAGCCCTGGCTGGCCCCGGACGTGCGCCGCAAGCTCAAGCCGGTCGATTCCGACGCCGTCTCCGGAGCCATCCTGATGGCCCGGGAGGCCGCCGGGAGCGGCGCTTCGGAGGCCTCGGCGATCTAGCTTTTCCGGTCACAGGCATTAGACTGGTATCTCAACTGGTATTATTCGAAGGACGAATGAGCATGGCCACCGAAGACATCAGCGCCCGCTATGTCGAGCTGGACGGATGGCCGACGCTCGACGCCGTCGAGGCCATGTACGAGGCCCAGCTTTCGGCCGTCGCCGCCGTCCGCCCGGCCCTCGCGGCGATCGCCCGCGCCGCCGACGACGCCGCCGCCGGCCTGCGCGCCGGCGGCCGACTGGTCTACGCGGGCGCGGGCACCTCGGGCCGCGTCGCGGTGCAGGACGGCGCGGAGTTGCCGCCCACCTTCGACTGGCCGCACGACCAGCTCGTCTTCGCCATGGCCGGCGGCAATTCCGCCCTGATCCGCAGCGCGGAAGGGGCCGAGGACGACGCCCAGGACGCGATCCGCAAGGTCGACGAGATTGGCGTCGGCCCCAACGACGTGGTCATCGGCCTCGCCGCGAGCGGCACCACGCCCTACACCGTCGCCTTCGTACGCCGCGCCACCGAACGCGGCGCGGTGAGCATCGGCGTCGCCAACAACGCCGGCTCGCCGCTGCTCGCCGCCGGCCGTCACGCGGTGCTGATCGAGACGGGCGTCGAGGTCGTCGCGGGCAGCACGCGCATGAAGGCGGGCACCGCACAGAAGATCGTGCTCAACCTGCTCTCGACGGCGATCATGATCCGGCTCGGCCGCGTCTACCGCGGCATGATGGTCCACATGCAGGCGACCAACGCCAAGCTGCACCGGCGCGCGGCGATCATGGTCGCGCTGCTCACCGGCTGCCCCGAGACGGAAGCCGACAAGGCGCTGCGCCTGTGCGGCTTCGACGTCAAGCTGGCTTCCCTGATCGTCAGCGGGCTGACCCCGGACGAAGCCGGGGCGCTGCTCGACCGCCACGACGGCAGCCTGCGCGCCGCGCTCGCCGATCTCGACAGGGCCGCCAATGCTCAATCCCGGTAGGATCGCGCTCGACAGCCGCAGCCCCACGCCGCTCTACATCCAGCTCGCGGAGGGACTGCGGACGCTCATCAACGAGGGCGCGGTGCGGGTGGGCGAAGCCCTGCCCTCCGAGCGCGAGCTGAGCGCCATGACGCAGATCTCGCGCGTCACGGTGCGCAAGGCCATCGACGCGCTGCTGCGCGAGGGCATGCTGTCCCGCCGCCCCGGCTCCGGCACCTACGTGGCGACGCGCATCGAACAGCCGGCCTCGCTGCTCGCCGGCTTTTCGGCCGACATGGCGAACCGGGGCAGCCGCCCCGGCTCGGTCTGGATCGAGAAGGTGGTGGCATCGCCGACGCCCGAGGAGGCGATGACGCTCGCCATCTCGCCAGACGAGAAGGTGATGCGGATGACCCGCGTGCGCACCGCCGACGACGAGCCGCTCGCCATCGAGCGGGCGGTCGTGCCCGCCGCGCTGCTGCCGCGCCCGGAGGAGATCGGCGAGTCGCTCTACGCGGCGCTGACGCGGCTCGGCAACCGGCCGGTGCGCGGGCTGCAGCGGCTGCAATCCTCGCTCGCCACGGCGGCCGAGGCGAGTTTGCTCAACATCCCCGTGGGCGCGGCGATCCTGCGCATCGAGCGGCGGAGCTATCTGGCCAGCGGCACGCCGGTCGAGTTCACCCGCTCGGCCTATCGCGGCGACCGCTACGACTTCGTGACCGAGGTCCGCGACCCCGGCCTGCGCCCCGCCGAGGAGCCCCAGCGATGACGACCGCGATGGCCCGCGAGACGTTCGAGATCCCCGACGCCGCCGAGCGGCTGCTCGCCGACGCCGGGCCCTTCGCGGCGGCGGCCGCCGCGCTGGCGCGCCACCCCGCGCCCTTCGCGGTGATCTGCGGGCGCGGCAGCTCCGGCCACGCCGGCGTCTATCTGCGCTATCTGATCGAGACACGGCTCGGCATCGTCGTGTCGCACACCGCGCCGTCGGTGGTGACCAACTACCGCAAGAGCTCCGCCATGCGCGGCGCGCTTTTCGTCGTGATCTCGCAATCCGGCCGCAGCCCCGACCTCGTCGCCGCGACCGAGGCGGCGCGCGAGTCCGGCGCGCTGACGCTCGCTCTCGTCAACGTCACCGCCTCGCCCGTGGCCGAGGCGGCGCAACTCGTTGTGCCGCTGCACGCGGGGCCGGAACTGGCGGTGGCCGCCACCAAGTCGGTCGTCAGCTCCATGCTCGCCGGCGCGCGCCTCGTGGCGGAGATCGCCGGCGACGCGGAGCTTTCGGGCGCCCTCGTCCGCTCTCCGGAACGCCTGCGCGCCGCGCTGGCGCTCGACTGGCAGGGCTGGCGCGAGGCGCTGCCGCAGGCCAGGGCGGCGTTCGTCGCCGCGCGCGGCTACGGCTTCGGGCCGGCGCGCGAGATCGCGCTGAAGCTCAGCGAGACGTTGCGATTGCCCGCCCTCGGCTACAGCGCGGCGGAGCTGCGCCACGGCCCGCGCGCGGCGATCGACCGCGACACGCCGGTGCTCGCCCTGCGCCAGCACGACGCCACGGCGGAGACGGTCGATGGCCTCGTCGACGATTTGCGCGCGGCGGGGGAGAGCGTGTTCCTGGCCGGCGGCGAGCGCTCGGCGCTGCCGTGGATCGGCGACGATCACCCGGCGTGCGACCCGGTCGCCATGCTCGTGCCGGCCTATCTCGCCATCGAGCGCGCGGCGCGCGCCATGGGGCTCGACCCTGACAGCCCGCCCTTCCTCAAGAAGGTGACGGAGACGCTGTAGGCCTCAGGGCTTCTCGTAGAAGACGAAGGCCCGCGACTTGCCGAGGAAGTCGCGCTCGTAGGCGCGCGCCAGCCGCCATCCGTGGCGCTCGTAGAAGCGCCGCGCGGCGGCATTGTCGCGGAAGCATTCGAGCGTCCGCACGCCGCGCGCCTCCGCCTCGGCGAGCAGCGCGCCGCCGCCGCCGGTTCCCTGCGCGGCGGGGTCGACGAACAGCATGTCGAGATGCGTGTCGGTGACCTTCGAGAAACCGATGGTCCGGCCGCCCTCCTCCGCCACGCGCAGGGACGCGAGTTCGCCGGCGAAGCGCTGGGCGAAGAAGGCCTCGTCCCGGCTGGCCAGCGTCTCGGGCTCGAGGATGTCGCGGAAGCCGCTCGCGTAGGAGGAAGTCGCCACCCGCGCCAGCGCCGGCACGTCGGCGTCCGTCGCCGACCGAACGATCACGCCCGGCCTCGAAGGCGCGGGTCCAGCGTGTCGCGCAGGGCGTCGCCGAGCAGGTTGAGGCCGAAGGACAGCAGCAGGATGGCGAGGCCGGAGAAGATGGCGCTCCACGGCGACAGCATCAGGAAGTTGCGACCTTCAGACAGCATCAAGCCCAGCGACGGCGTCGGGGGCTGGACGCCGAGACCGAGGAAGGAAAGCGACGCCTCCACCAGGATGGCGGCGGAGAGCAGCAGGCTCGTCTGCACCAGCACGACGCTGGCGAGGTTGGGCAGTACGTGCATGAGGATGATGCGCGCGTCCGATGCCCCGACGGCGCGCGCGCCGGTCACGTAGTCGCTCTCGCACACCACCAGCGCCGGCCCGCGCAGCAAGCGCGCGAAGATCGGCGTGTAGACGATGGCGATGGCCACCGCCGCCGTGAAGCTGCGCGGCCCCAGCACCGCGACTACGCCGATGGCGAGCAGCATGACGGGGAACGCGAAGAACACGTCCATGGCGCGCATGACGATGCGGTCCGTCCAGCCCCGGTAATAGGCCGCGACGAGCCCCAGCGCGCCGCCGACCACGAGCGCCGCGCCGACCGAGGACACCGACACGGCGAGCGATGACCGCCAGCCGTGAATGACGCGCGAGAGAATGTCGCGGCCGAACTGATCGGTGCCCAGCCAGTGCGCCACGCTGGGCCCCTTCATGCGCGCGATCACGTCCTGCGCCACCGGGTCGTACGGGGCGATCCAGTCGGCGAAGACGGCCACCAGCACCTGCGCGGCGATGAACACGACGGCGAAAGCCAGCAGCTTGTTGCGACGCAGCGCCTCCATGCTCAGGCCCGCACGCGCGGGTCGATCGCCAGATAGAGCAGATCGACCGCGAAGTTGACGAAGACGAAGCCGCTGGTCACGACCAGGATGGTCGCCTGCAGCAGCGGGTAGTTGCGCTCGGCAATCGCGCCGAGGATGAGGCGGCCGAGGCCGGGAATGGCGAAGACCTGCTCCACCACGATGGCGCCGCCCAGCAGGTAGCCGGTCATGATGCCGACGCTGGTCACGAACGGGATCAGCGCGTTGCGCAGCGCGTGCTTGTACAGCACCTTGCGCTCGCTGACGCCCTTGGCGCGGGCGGTGCGGATATAGTCCTGCGACAGCGCGTCCAGCATGGCGGAGCGCACCAGCCGCGAGAGATTGGCGAGAATGGGCAGGCCGAGCGCCAGCGCCGGCAGGAGCAGCCGCCCGATATTGCCGAGCGGGTCCTGCGAGAACGGCACGTAGCCGAGCGCCTGCAGGCCCGGCGCGACGGTGGCCACGACGAGGATCATCACGATGCCGAGCCAGAAGGACGGGATCGTCAGCCCGGCGACGGTGACGACGCGCATCGCCGCGTCGGCGGCCTGGCCGCGCAGCCGCGCCATCAGCACGCCGGCCGGCACCGCCAGCACCGCGCCGATGACCAGCGACAGCACGGTGAGCTGCACGGTCGGCCAGACATGGACGGCGATCTCGTCGAGCACCGGGCGGCCGGTCCACAGCGAGGTGCCGAAGTCGCCGCGCAGCGCCTTGCCGGCCCATTGCGCGTATTGCTGCACGATCGGCAGGTCGAGCCCCAGCCGCGCCCGCATCTCGGCGATGCGCTCCGGCGTCACCTCGGTGTTCGCGCCCAGCATGATCGCCACCGCGTCGCCGGGGATGAAGCGGATCATGAAGAACACGATCACCGACACGCTGAACAGCACGAGGGCGAGGTCGGCGAGCCGGTTGAGGAGCAGGCGGCCGATCATGTCGGGGCCCGAAGGGCGCGCGAGCCGCGCGCCCCGCCGTTCGACGCGCTCGCGCTCACTTCAGGACGGAGACGTCCGCCAGCGAGGACAGCGAGCGGTTGGCGATGATCTCGAAGCCCTGCACGTTGGAGCGCAGCGCCGTGAAGAGCTGGCCGTAGGTGAGGTGGGCGATCGGCCCTTCGCAGGCGAGCGTCTTCTGCACCTTGGCGTAGTCGGCCTTGCGCGCCGCGGTGTCGGTGGTGGCGCGCGCCCTGTCGAGCAGCGTGTCGACCTCCGGGTTCGAGTACTTGAACACGTTGGTCGAACCGCCCGTGCGGAAGGTGCGGTAGAAATAGTCGTCCGGGTCCGGGCTGCCGGCGTTGGTGGAGGCGAACAGGTCGAAATTGCTGTTGCGCCAATCCTGGATGAACTGCCCCAGCTCCGGCGTCTTCAGCTCGACCTTGAAGCCGGCCTTGTTGAGCTGCTGCTGCACCACCTGGGCGATGTCCTTGATGTCCTGCCTGGGCAGCACGATCATCGTCACCGCGACGGGCGTCTGCACGCCCGCGGCCTTGAGCAGCTCCTGCGCCTTGGCCGGGTCGGACTTGTAGCAGGGGAACTCCTTGACATCGACGGCCCAGTCCTTGAGCGCCGGCGACAGCGGACCGCCGGGCACGCCCGCGCCGAACAGCGCGGCGGCGACGATCTCGTCGCGGTTGATCGCGGTGTTCAGCGCCTCGCGCACCTTGGCGTTGTCGAAGGGCGGCCGGGAGACGTTCATGCCCACCAGCGAGTAGGCGAGCTCCAGCGTCTCGGCGAGCTTGACGTTGGGCTTGCCCTTGAGCTGCAGCGCCGTCGCCGCGTCGATGTTGGGCAGCATGGCGTACTGGCCGCTCGACACGCCGACCTGGCGCGTGGCGGACTCGGGCACGATGTTGAACTTCACGCCCTCCAGCTTGGGCGCGCCCTTCTTCCAGTAGCCCTCGTGGCGGGCGAGCTGGATGAAGCCGTTGGGCTGCCAGTCCTTGAACTTGAACGGCCCGGTGCCGACCGGCTGCTTCTGCAGCGAGTCCTTGTCGGCCTCGAACCCGCGCGGCACGATCGCCAGCGTCGCGAGCGAGGTGAGCAGCGGCGCGGCCGGCTCCTTCAGCTTCAGTTCCACGGTGGAGGCGTCGGGCGCGTTGATGGTGTCGACGGCGGCCAGCCGGCTCGCCAGCGGCGAGGCGATGTCCTTCGACAGCACGCGCTTCAGCGAGGAGACGACGTCGGCTGCCTCAACCGGCGCGCCGTTGTGGAAGGTGGCGCCCGAGCGCAGCTTGAAGGTGTAGGTCTTGCCGTCCGGGGCCACGGTCCAGCTCTCGGCGATGCCGGGCTGCACGCGCAGGTCCTTGTCGATGGCGGTCAGGCCCTCGTAGATCGTGCCGTTGACGACCATGAACGAGGCGAAGGCGGTGATGATATGCGGGTCGAGGCCCGCGGGCGACTGGTCGATCGCCGCCTCGAGCACCTGCGCCGAGGCGGGCGCAACGCAAAGGGCGAAGGCCCCGGCCAGCAGAGTCGAACGAAGCGAGACACGAGCCATCACAACCCCTCCGAGCGCGGCGAAACCGCCGTAGTTTCGTGTTGCCGGACGGTATGCCAGTATAATACCAATTGCAAGCTGCAAACCCGGAGGCCGACCGTGCCGCAAGTCCCCCTCAAGACCGCCGTCGGCGCCATTTCCGGCACGTCCATGGACGGCATCGACGTCTCACTCGTGGAGACCGACGGTGATCTGGCCGTGCGGCCCGGCCCGGGGCGCACCTATCCCTACGCGCCGGAGCTGCGCGCCGAACTGCTCGACCTGCTGCGCGACCCCGCCATCGCCGAGACCGACCCGCTGGCCGGGCTCGAGGCGAGGGTCAGCGATGCTCACGCCGACGCGGTGCTCGCCTTCCTGCGCGACTTCGCCATCGACAAGGCGCGGGTGGATGTCGTCGGCCTGCACGGCCAGACCGTCTGGCACCGGCCCGAGAAGCGCTTCACGCGCCAGCTCGGCGACGGGCCGAGAATGGCGAGGCGGATCGGCCTCGACGTCGTCAACCGCTTTCGCCACGCCGACGTGGCGGCGGGCGGCGAAGGCGCGCCGTTCGCCCCGCTCTACCACCGGGCGCTGGCCGCGACCCTGCCCCAGCCCGTGATGGTCCTGAACCTCGGCGGCGTCGGCAACGTCACCTATATCGACGGCGACACGGTGATCGCCTTCGACACCGGCCCCGCCTCCGCCCTGCTCGACGACTTCGTGCTGAAGCGGCTGGGCAAGCCGTTCGACGAAGGCGGCCGGCTGGCGGCCTCCGGCGCGCCCGACGCGGCGATGGTGGCGCGGCTGATGCGCCACCCCTATTTCGACCGGCCCGCCCCCAAGTCGCTCGACCGCAACGATTTCCACGCCTGGGCCGAGGCCGTGCAGTCGCTCGGCGACGCGGAGGGGGCCGCCACGCTCGCCGCCTTCACCGTGGCCTCCGCCGCCGACGCGCTGCGCCACGTTCCGCGCGCCCCGCTGCGCTGGCTGGTGACCGGCGGCGGGCGTCTCAACGCGACCTTCATGCGCCTCCTCGCCGAGCGGCTCGGCGTCCCGGTCGACCCGGTCGAAGCGGTGGGCTGGAACGGCGACTTCATCGAGGCGCAGTGCTTCGGCTATCTCGCGGTGCGCTCGCTGGCGGGGCTGCCCCTGAGCCTGCCCACGACCACCGGCGCGCCGAAGCCGATGCGCGGCGGCGAATTGTGGAAGGCCGCATGAGTTCCACGGTCCTGAGCGTCGAAGGGCTCACTTTGACGGTGGGCGGCAAGGCGCTCGTCGAGGACGTCAGCTTTCACCTCGCCGCCGGCGAGATGATGGGCCTCGTCGGCGAGTCCGGCTGCGGCAAGTCGCTGACGGCGCTCGCCACGATCCGGCTGCTGCCGAGCCCGCCGGTCGAGATCGCGGCGGGCCGTATCGTCATCGACGGCGCCGACGTGCGGGCGCTCGACTCCGAGGGGCTGCGCCGGCTGCGCGGCGACCGCGTCGGCATGATCTTCCAGGAGCCGATGACCTCGCTGAACCCGGTGTTCACGGTGGGCGACCAGATCGCCGAGGTGCTGGAGATCCATCGCGGCCTCGGGCGCTCCGCGGCCCTGGCGCGCGCCGCCGAGCTGATCGCGCTCGTCGGCCTGCCCGCCCCGCGCGAGCAGCTGGAGCGCTATCCCCACCAGCTCTCGGGCGGCCAGCGCCAGCGCGTGATGATCGCCATCGCGCTCGCCTGCGAGCCGCGCGTGCTGATCGCCGACGAGCCGACCACCGCGCTCGACGTGACCGTGCAGGCGCAGATCCTGGCGCTGATCGACCGGCTTCGCCGCGACATGGGCATGGCCTGCCTGCTGATCACCCACGACCTCGGCGTCGTCTCCGACGTGTGCGACCGCGCCGCCGTGATGTACGCCGGCCGTATCGTGGAGGAGGCGAGCGTCGCCGAGCTGTTCGCCCGGCCGCGCCACCGCTACACCCAGGCCTTGATCGACACCATGCCGGCCAGCAACCCGCCCGGTGCGCTGCTTCCCTCGATCCGCGGAATGGTGCCGCCGCCCGGCGCGCGCGGCGACGGATGCGCCTTCGCGCCGCGCTGCGCCGCGCCGGTCGAGGCCTGCCGCAAGGTCCTCCCGCCCTTGACGGGCGAGGCGGGCCACCGCGCCGCCTGCTGGAACCCCGCCTCATGACGCCGCTTCTCGAGGTCCAGGGACTCACCAAGCACTATGCCGGCCCGCACGGCCGCACGCTGCGCGCGCTGCAGGATGTCAGCTTCACGCTCGCCGAGGGCGAGGTGCTGGGCGTGGTCGGCGAATCCGGCTGCGGCAAGTCCACGCTCGGCCGCGCCGTGCTGCGGCTGACCGAGCCGACCTCCGGGTCGATCCGCTTCGCCGGCGAGGAACTGACGGGGCTGTCCCGCCACGCCATGACGAAGCGGCGGCGCGACATGCAGATGGTGTTCCAGGACCCGTTCGGCTCGCTCAACCCGCGCCATCGCGTGTCCACCATCGTCGGCGAGCCGCTGGTCGTGCACGGCGTCGCCGGCGTCAAGGCCCGGGTGGCGGAGCTGCTCGACATGGTGGGATTGCCGCCCGATTCGGGGTCTCGCTTTCCGCACGAGTTTTCCGGCGGCCAGCGCCAGCGCATCGCCATCGCCCGCGCGCTCGCCCTCTCGCCGAAGCTGCTCGTCGCCGACGAGCCGGTGTCGGCGCTCGACGTGTCGATCCAGTCCCAGATCATCAACCTGATCGCCGAGCTGCGCCGCAAGCTGTCGCTCTCGATGATCTTCATCAGCCACGACCTCTCGGTCATCCGCCATGTCAGCGACCGCATCGCCGTGATGTATCTCGGCCGCATCGTCGAGACCGGCGACGCCGCCGACATCTTCGCGCGGCCGGCGCATCCCTACACGCAGGCGCTGCTCTCCGCCGTGCCGACGGCTCCGGGCCAGCCGAAGCGCGAGCGCATCGTGCTGGAGGGCGACCTGCCGGACCCCTCCGCCCCGCCCCCGGGCTGCGCCTTCCACGGCCGCTGCCGCCACGCCATGCCGCGCTGCGCCGTCGACATTCCCGCGCTCGTTCCGCGGCGGGTCGGCGACGACGTCGCGCTCGCCGCCTGCCACCTGTACGAGCCCGTGTCATGACCGATCCCGCCAGCCTCGCCGACGCGGCCTTCGCGCCGGCTCGCGACGCCGTCGAGGCCGGGCGCATCCCCGGCGCCGTGCTGGGCGTCGTCTCCGCCGACGGCGGGCGCGCGGTGCGCGTCGCCGGCCTCGCCCAGCGCGAGCCGGACGCCGTGCCGATGCGGCGCGAAACGGTGTTCGACCTCGCCTCGCTCACCAAGGTCGTGTTCACCACCACAACCATCCTGCGCCTCGTCGAGGCGGGCCGCATCGGCCTGGACGATCCGCTCGCCGCGGCGATCCCGGACCTGCGGCAATACGACGTGGCGGGTGCGCCGGAGCGCCGCCTGACGCTGCGCCAGTGCCTGACGCACCAGACGCATCTGCCGGCGGTGGAGCCGCTCTACACCTACGGGCAGGATCCGGAGACCTTGCGCGCCTTCGTGCTGCAGCGGGAATGGCGGGCCGGGCCGTCCGTCTATTCCGACATCAACTTCATCCTGCTCGGCATCGTCATCGAGCGGCTGACGGGACGCCCCCTGCTGGAGCAGCCGCTCCAGCCGGGCTTCACTTTCCGGCCCGATCCGACCCAGTGCGCCGCCACCGAGCGCTGCTCGTGGCGCGGCCGGGTGATGCGCGGCGAGGTCCACGACGAGAACGCCTTCGCGCTCGGCGGCGCGTCCGGGCATGCCGGCCTGTTCGGCGCGGTCGACGCGCTGCTCGAATTCGCCGGGCGCATTCTCGACGGCTCGCTGCTGTCGCCGGCGACGATGGCGGAGCTGACGCGGCGGCAGAGCCCGACACGGGCGCTCGGCTGGGAGATCGCCTATCCGGGCTGGTCGGGCGGCGACGCCTGCGGGGCCGGGACTCTCGGCCATACCGGTTTCACCGGCGTGGGCCTGTGGATCGACAGGGAGCGCGGCCGCGCCTGGACGCTGCTGACCAATCGCGTGCATCCCACCCGGCATCGCGACACAGGCATCGTGGAACTGCGCCGCGCCGTGGGCGACGCCGTCGCCGCCGGCTGATCTCCGGACTAGGCGCCAGTGTCGCGAGGCTCGCGCGACGGCGTGCCGACCCGGCGCAGGATCAGCCGCAGCACCCGGTCGACGGCCGCAAGGTCCTGCCGCGATAGACCTTCCGTCAGGCGCGCCTCGTAGGCCTTCGCCATCGGCACGATCGCCTCGTAGATGGCCCGCCCCTCGGGGCTGAGCTTCAGGAACGCCTCGCGTCGGTCCGTCTCGTTGGCGCGCCTGTCGAGCAGGCCGCGGTCGAGCAGGTGGGCCACCGCCCGCGACACCTTGGTCTTGTGCATGCGGCTGTGGCGGCCGATGTCGCGCGCCGTCATCTCGCGCTGTTCGCCGAGCGCGGCGAGGATGCGCCACTCGGGAATGTGGATGCCGAAGGCAGCCGAGTACTCGCGCTCAAGCCCCTCGGCCACGATCTGGGCCAACACGTTCAGTCGGTAGGGCAGGAACTCGTCGAGCGCGAGCGCCGCCGCCCGCCGCCCCGCGCCCTGGCCGGACGCCGCCTCCCTGGACCCTGCGATCTTGACCATGCGCGCCCTTCGACGAAGCGGATTGCGTGCGCCGGGACGACGCCCGGACGCCCAGCATCCGCAGCAAAAGGAGAAGAAAGTCAATCGAGGGAACGCCAGATCGACCCAGGCCGGAGCGCCTGCCCCCCCATGCGACGGCCGCCGCCCCGAGGGACGGCGGCCGCGTGTTGAGAGAGGCCGTCCTAGAGGAAAACGAAGTCGTTGGCGGCCAGCGCGGTCTTGTTGACGTTGGCGAGCCAGATCTCGTCCGAGCCTGCCGTGATCACCGTGCCGGAAAAGGCCGTGCCGAGCGGCGAGGTCACGTTGCTCACCTGCTGCGCGTGCGCCAGCACGTCGGACAGGCTGGTGAACTGGCCGTGGAACTCGATCGTGTCGGCGACCGACGCTCCCGCGCTGAAGCCGGCGACGAGGTCCTTCCCGGAGCCGGCGAGGAACACGAACGTGTCGTTCCCCGCCTGTCCGTTGAGGCTGTCGTTGCCACCGTCGCCGAGGATGCGGTCGTTGCCGTCGCCGCCCATGATCGTGTCGTTTCCGACGCGGCCGGTGAGCGTGTCGTCGCCGCCCATGCCGAACAGGCGCGCGCCCGACGACGCCGCCAGGATGGCGTCGGCGAAGTTCGAGCCCTCGACGCTCTCGACCCCGATCAGGCTGTCGCCGGCGGCGTCGCCCTTGGCTCCGGCCCAGGCGGCGTTGTCCATGTCCAGCGCGATGGCGGTCGATGCGCCGAGATAGGAGGCGACGTCGACACCCGCCCCGCCGCTGAGCGTATCCGCGCCCGCGCCGCCGGCCAGCGTGTCGGCTCCGCCGCCGCCGTCGAGGCTGTCATTGCCGCCGAGCCCCGACAGGGAGTCGTTGCCGAGCATGCCGGACATCGTGTCCCCGGCGTCCGTGCCGACCATGCTGTCGGCGCCGTTGGTGCCGACCGCGCCGCCGGTGCTCGCCTGCGGATCCTGGCTCACCGGGTCGGGGCCCTGGTCCGGCGGGTTCGGCGGCGCGGTGAGCTGGTAGGTGGTGAAATCGAAGTCGTCGGCGACGAGCTGCGCCTTGGAGACGTTGAGGAGGAAGATCTGGTCCGCCCCCATGGTGATGACCGCGCCGTTGAAGCTGCCGAACGGGGATGTCCCGCCGGTGACGTCCGCGGTCGCCGCCATCACCTGCTCGAAGCTGGTGAACTGGCCCTGGAAGGCGATCACGTCGCCCAGCCCGTTGCCGGCCTGGAAGCCCGCGACGAGGTCCTTGCCGGAGCCGGGCGCGAAGACGAAGGTGTCGCTGCCGCCCTGGCCGTTGAGGCTGTCGTTGCCGCCCCAGCCGACGATCAGGTCGTTGCCGTCGCCGCCGTAGAGCGAGTCGACGCCGCCGCGGCCCTCGAGACGGTCGTTGCCGGCCATGCCCCAGATGCGGCTGCCGCCCGTGCCGGCGTAGACGAGGTCGTTATAGGCGCTGCCTTCCAGCCCCTCGATGCCGTAGAGCCGATCGCCGGCGGCGTCGCCGGACGCGCCGCCCCACAGGCCATTGCCCATGTCGATCTGGATCGCACCGCCCGCCGAGGAATAGCTGGCGACGTCGAAGCCGGTGTAGCCCAGCATCGTGTCGGCGCCAGCGCCGCCGAGCAGCGTGTCCGCGCCCGAGCCGCCGTCCAGGCTGTCGTTGCCGGCGTAGCCCACGAGGCTGTCATTGCCGCCGCCGGCGATGATCGTGTCGACACCCGTCGTGCCCGTCAGCGTGTCGGCGGCCGCGGTGCCGTCGATGGTGGTGCCGCCCGGCACGCCTTCCGGCGGGGGCGGCGGCGGGGGAGGCTGGTTGCCCTCCAGGACGTCGCCGACGCCGATCGTCAGCACCCTCGTGGTGCTCAGTCCGGATTCGTTGGTGATCTGCACCGTGACCTGGTGCGAGGTCGCGGTCTCGTAGTCGAGCGCGCCGGCGACGACGATGCGCCGGCCGGAGATGGCGAACAGGCCGCCCGCGTCGTCGACCAATGAGTAGCGGTGCGCCTGGGTGGGATCGGGATCGAGCCCGATCAGCGTGCCGACCTCGGTGCCTAGCGCGCTGTTCTCCAACACCGTGCTGTTGGAGAGCTTCAGGCCCGTCGGGGCCTGCGCGACGTCGGCCGCGCCCTGGATGAAGTCGCCGGAAGAGAGCGCCGTCGGCTTCACGTTCTCGAGCGTGATGGTCTCGTTGCCGGACGTGATGACCGCGTAGCCGGACGCGTTGGCGGTGATCTTGCCCTGGATCTGCGTCCAGTCCGTCAGGCCCAGCGCGCGCAGGTCGATCTTGTCCTCGCCGGGACGGAAGCTGCGGATCAGGTCCGAGGAGGCGGATACGGGCGTGGTGAAGATGTAGCGGTCCGCGCCCGTCCCGCCGACCATCGTGTCGTTGCCGTCGCCGCCGTACAGCCAGTCCGCGCCGTCCGCGCCGGTGAGGCTGTCATTGCCCAGCCCGCCGCGGATCGTGTCGTCGCCCGTTCCGCCGTTCATCGTGTCGTTGCCGTCGAAGCCGATATAGAGGCCCGGCCCCGGGGTGCCGACGGAGCTGAAATTGCCGACGCCGGTGAAGATCACACCCTCGATATTGCCCGGCGGATTGTAGGTGTTGCTGCTGGTCATGACGGTGTCGAAGCCCGCCGTGGGACGCTCGTACACCGTGTCGGAGGCGTCGATCACGAACAGGTCGTCGCCGCCGCTGCCCTCCAGCGTATCGGCCCCGCCGTTGCCGACGATCGTGTCGTTGCCGATATTGCCGATGATCCGGTCCGCGCCGTCGCCGCCGGAGATGGTGTCGGCGCCCTGCCCGCCCATGATGGTGTCGTCGCCGAGGCCGCCCGAGATCGTGTCGGCGCCGTCGCCGCCCGACAGCGTCTCGCTCGCGCTGGTGCCATTGACCGTGAGCGGCACGAAGGCCGAGGCGTCCTGGAAAACCTTGATGTAGTCGATCTTGTACTGGTTCGGGAACACGGTGGTGCTGTCGGGGTAGCCGACCCAGTTGCTGCCCACCGACATGTCCGCGATGATGTACATCGGCGCCTTGAGCGACTCCGGCGTCACCATCTTCCCCTTCACCTGGCCGTCCACGTAGAAGGTGATGTAGTCGGCCTGCCAGTCCACGCCGTAGGTGTGGAAGCCCGCCGACAGGTCGGTGGTGACGATCTCGCGCACCGTCTTGTCGATCGCCGTGTACTGGCCGTTCCAGTAGTGGACGCTGGAGAACAGGTTCTTCGGCCACTGGCCGACATGCTCGTTGATGTCGATCTCGCCGAGCGCGGCGGTGTCGGTGCGCAGCAGGTAGAACGTGCTGAGAAGGCCCTGCCCGAAGGGCACCTGCGCCCGCATCTCGACATAGCCGTAGCGGAAGTCGAACATGTTGGCGGAGTTGATGTGGCCCGAGGTGTACTTCGCGCCGATGTCGTCGACGAGGTCGGCGGGCGTCAGGTCGGCGGTGATGGCGAGGATGCCGTCGCCCGGCTCGTTCGGGTCGGCGATCATCTGATGCGGGTTGATGCCCGGCATGATGCCGGTGGGCGTGACATAGTCCGTGTCGACGAAGAGGCTGCTCTGCTCGAGGTTAGGCTGGTTGCGCGCGCCCCACGGGAAATAGGTCATCCAGTTGTAGCCGTCGCCGTTCAGCGTCGTGCGGTCGAACTCGTCGGAGAAGGAAAGGGTCATCCCCGAGCGGGGAGGAACGGTCGTCGACATCAAGTGCTCTCCGGAAGGGCGCAGTGCGGTAGCCGGCCTCCTCCTCTCCGTTCACGCGGCGCGACGCTGGCGGGTCGCGGGGGCATGAACGGCGTCGGAAATCCGGGACCCGATCAATGCGATCGCGGGCCCGAAGTTCCTCAATCGATGGCGATGACTTTACCGTGAGCGGCCAATACTCGGGCGGCTGCGTCGGAAGGTCGCATACGCAAGCTTAGGCTTGAGCCGGCGCGCCGCGAAATATCGGCGCGCCGGCCCTGAACCTTGACCGTTACCATCCGTCGTCGTTCGACGACGTGACGCCCTGCTTACGGGCAATAATGCCGCCGCCCGTCATAGCCCAGGTACGTCCCGGTCGACGGATTGTAGGACTTGTAGCGGTAGCAGGAGTTGGGCGACGCGTGGTTCGACAGCGCGTTGCCGATGATGGCGCCCGTGGTCAGGCCGATAATGCCCGCCGCCGCCGCCGCGCCCGGATTGTAGCCGTGGCGGTAGTAGCCGTAGCGCGGGTAGTAGCGATGACGCGGGTAGTAGGCGTAGTTCCGGCCGTTGTAGCGCGGCACGCCGTAGGAATAGCGGGGCGCGTAGGCGCCGCGGTGGTTCCAGCGGTACATGCCGGGCTGGCGCGGTCCGGGGTCGCCGCCCTCGCCGTATGAGGAATGACCCTGCGCCATGGCCTGCGGGGCGGGCGCGGCGACGGTGAGGCCGGCCGCGAGAGTCGCGGCCGCCAGAAGACTGAGTGGCTTTGCTCCGAACATTATGTTCTCCCGACGATGCGGTTTCGTTGGGTCCCCAACGCCGAAGCCGGATTTTTGATCCCGGGACGGCTCGAATCGGCCCCCGCTCGCGGCGCGACCGTGTGTCTTCCCGGCCTTTCCTTCCGGACGGCCCAGCGAATTGAGTTGCGCACCTCAATAGGCTGTGGGAAGACCTTTGCGAACGCGGGAGCCGGCCCGCGCCGTGACGGCGACAAGCCGACGGACATCCTGGGAGGACGACATGGCGAGCAACCTGAAAGGGCCCGCGATCTTTCTCGCGCAGTTCGCGGGGGACGAAGCGCCCTTCAATTCCTTCGATGCGATCTGCGAGTGGGCGGCCGGGCACGGCTATGTGGGCGTGCAGGTTCCGACCTGGGACGGCCGGCTCATCGACCTCGCCAAGGCCGCGTCATCGAAGGCCTATTGCGACGAGCTCGCCGGAACAGCGGCCCGGCACGGCGTCGCCATCACCGAGCTGTCGACCCACCTGCAGGGCCAGCTCGTGGCAGTGAACCCGGCCTTCGACGAGGCCTTCGACGGCTTCGCCCCGCCGGCCCTGCGCGGCAAGCCGAAGGAGCGCCAGGCCTGGGCGGTCGAGCAGCTGAAGCTGGCGGCCAAGGCATCGCGCCACCTCGGCCTCGACGCCTCGGTGTCGTTCACCGGCGCGCTGGCGTGGCCGTTCGTCTATCCGTGGCCGCAGCGCCCGGCCGGCCTGATCGAGACCGCCTTCGAGGAGCTCGGCCGCCGCTGGAAGCCGATTCTCGACGCCTATGACGAGGTCGGCGTCGACCTCTGCTACGAGATCCATCCCGGCGAGGACGTGTTCGACGGCGCCACCTTCGAGATGTTCCTCGACGCGGTGAACGGCCACAAGCGCTGCAACATCAACTACGACCCGTCGCACTTCCTGCTGCAGCAGCTCGACTACCTCGCCTTCATCGACATCTACCACGAGCGCATCAAGGCCTTCCACGTGAAGGACGCCGAGTTCAACCCGGACGGACGGCAGGGCGTCTATTCCGGCTACCAGGGCTGGGTGAATCGCGCCGGCCGGTTCCGCTCGCTGGGCGACGGGCAGGTCGATTTCGGCGCGATCTTCTCGAAGATGGCGCAGTACGGCTATTCGTCCTGGGCCGTGCTGGAGTGGGAGTGCGCGCTGAAGCACCCGGAACAGGGCGCGGCCGAGGGCTCGGAGTTCATCCGCAGCCACATCATCCGCGTCACCGAGAAGGCGTTCGACGACTTCGCCGCCGGCGGCGTCGACAAGGCGCAGATCGCCCGGCTGCTCGGCCTCTGAACGAAGGCGCGGGCGGGCGTCCCGCCCGCCCCGTCCCGCCCGCCGCGAGGACAAGCGATGACCTATTCCGCCGCCGCCGACCGCTACGAAGCCATGCCCTACCGCCGCTGCGGGCGCAGCGGCCTCAAGCTGCCGGCGGTATCGCTGGGGCTCTGGCAGAACTTCGGCGGCCGCGACGTTCACGAGACCGGCCGGGCCATCCTGCTTCGCGCCTTCGACCGTGGCGTCACCCATTTCGACCTCGCCAACAATTACGGCCCGCCGCCCGGTTCCGCCGAGGAGATGTTCGGGCGCGTGTTGGCCTCCGACCTGCGGCCCTATCGCGACGAGCTGATCGTGTCGACCAAGGCGGGCTACCGCATGGGGCCTGGCCCCTACGGCGAGTGGGGCTCGCGCAAGTATTTGCTGGCCAGCCTGGATGCCAGCCTGGCGCGCATGGGGCTCGACTACGTCGACATTTTCTACTCCCACCGCTTCGACCCGGAGACCCCGCTCGAGGAGACGATGGGCGCGCTGGCCTCCGCCGTGCGGCAGGGCAAGGCGCTCTATGTTGGAGTGTCCAACTACCCGTTCGACGCGACGCGGGAGGCGGCGCGCATCCTGCGCGATCTGGGAACGCCCTGCCTGATCCACCAGCCCTCCTACTCCATCGTCAACCGCTGGATCGAGGACCGCCTGCAGGCGGTGCTGGAGGAGGAGGGCATCGGCTCCATCGCCTTCTCGCCGCTGGCGCAGGGCTTCCTCACCGACAAGTACATCGACGGCGCGCCGGCCGACTCGCGCGCCGCGCGCCCCGGCACCTTCCCCCAGGCGCTGCTCGCCGACGACAACCTGGCGCGGTTGCGCGGCCTCGCCGACATCGCGCGCCGCCGCGGCCAGACCCTGGCGCAGATGGCGGTGGCCTGGATCCTGCGCGGCGGCCGCGTTACCTCCGCGCTGGTCGGGGCACGGACGGTCGCCCAGCTCGACGACACGCTGGCCGCCCTCGACCGGCTCGATTTCACGCCCGAGGAGCTGGCCGAGATCGACCGCCACGCTCTCGTCGACGGTCGGGACCTGTGGCGGGCGCTGGGCCTGCTCAACCCCATCCTGCGCTGACCGCCGCCCACCCTGGAGGTTTCCATGTCCGAATCCGCGAAGCCCGTCGTCTGGGGCGTGCTCGGCGTCGCCCGCATCGCCACCGAGAAGGTCGTTCCCGGCATGCTCGGCGCATCCAACGTCGAGGTGCGCGGCATCGCCTCGCGCGATCTCGACAAGGCGCGCAAGGCCGCCGCCGCGCTCGGGCTGGCGAAGGCCTACGGCTCCTACGAGGAGCTGCTGGCCGACCCCGAGATCGAGGCGGTCTACAACCCCCTGCCCAACCATCTGCACGTGCCGTGGACGATCAAGGCGATGGACGCCGGCAAGCACGTGCTGTGCGAGAAGCCGATCGCGCTCACCGCCGAGGAGGCCGAAGCGCTGGTCGAGGCGCGCGGCCGCACCGGCCGGCTGGTCGCGGAGGCGTTCATGGTGCGCCACCATCCGCAATGGCTGCGTGCCCGCGAAATCGCCCGCTCCGGCGAGATCGGCGAGCTGCGCAGCGTCAACGTGCTGTTCAACTACAACAACACCGATCCAGCCAATATCCGCAACCGCGCCGACATCGGCGGCGGCGCGCTCTACGACATCGGCTGCTACGCGGTCGCGGCGGCCCGGTACTTCTTCGCCGAGGAGCCCCGCAGCGTCGTCGCGCTGATCGACCGCGACCCGGCGATGAAGACCGACCGGCTGACCTCCGGCCTCGCCGAGTTCGGCGGCGGCCGCCAGCTCGTGTTCAGCGTCTCCACCCAGACGAGCCTGTACCAGCGGGTGCAGGTGCTGGGCGACAGGGGCCGCGTCGAGATCCAGGTGCCCTTCAATCCCGTGCCGGCGCGGGCATCGACCCTCGTCGTCGACGACGGGCGGGACGTGTACGGCTCCGGCGTCCGGATCGAGGAGTTCCCGCCCTGCGACCAGTACGGCCTGCAGGGCGCGGCGTTCTCGCGCGCGGTGCGCGGGGAGGAGGCGCTTGCCTTCCCCCTCGAGGACGCGATCGCCAACATGCGCGTCATCGACGCCCTGTTCCGCTCCGCCCGCGGCGGCGCC
Source organism: Alsobacter ponti (assembly GCF_024294805.1). GTDB lineage: Bacteria > Pseudomonadota > Alphaproteobacteria > Rhizobiales > Beijerinckiaceae > Alsobacter > Alsobacter ponti. The sequence continues at coordinate 61,439 of NZ_JANCLU010000001.1, read as the reverse complement.
TGGGAGACGGTGTGAAAGCGCGACGCGACGCCGCGCAACCTGTGCGGTTTCACACCTACGTCTTGGGATCGAAAGACTAATACGTCCTCCGGCCAACGCCGTTCAACAAGAACGCTAATACATCGCCGGAGGACCTGATGAACCGAGTCGACCGTTACTTCCTTCTTCTGTCGGCAGCCTGCCTGATCGTCGGCGTCAGCCTGGGCATCGGCATGGGCATCGCGCACGACTTCCAGTTCGCGCCGGTCCACGCGCACATCAACCTGCTCGGCTTCGTGTCGCTGGCGGTGTTCGGCATCGTCTACAAGCTCTACCCCGAACTCGGCCGCTCGCGCCTCGCGGCGGCGCATCTGGCGGTCGCCGCGCCGAGCGCGGTGCTGTTTCCGCTCGGCATCTATCTCTCGATCGCGCACGACAACCCGGGCCTCGCCATCGCCGCCTCGCTGCTCTGGTTCGCCGGCACGCTGTGCTTCTTCGCCAACCTCACCCGCGCCTTCGTCTTCGCCCGCGACGAACGCCCCCACGCCGTCCAGGCCGACCTGCGCCCGGTCGCCTGAGCGCCGGAACCTAACGGAGGGCGGACTTCGGTTCGCTAAGTGGCGGGCCTTCGCCCGCCCGCCCCCGGAACGCCGACCCAAAGGGCGGACGCCAGTCCGCCCGTTCCCGGAGCCCCGCAGCGTTTGCGGAGGGGCATCCGGGATCCAGCGCATGGATGATGCCGCGCAGCGGCGCTTCATCAGCCTTTTCATAGTGACGCGCTTCGCGCGAACAGATTGCGCTAGGCCCCGGATTTGCCTCCGCCGAAGGCTCCGGCAGTCCGGGGACGGGGCGGGCTTGCGCCCACCATTTGGCGTGCGGGCCTTCGCCCGACCCGACGCCGACCCAAAGGGACGGACGCCAGTCCGCCCGCCCCCGGAACCCCGAAGCGAAAGCGGAAGGGTGTCCGGGGCCACGAGCTTTTCCGGGCTCTACGCCCCCGCGCGGGCGGACTTCGCCTTGGGCTTGGCTTTGCGCGCGGAGATGCCGAGGCCGAGTTCGCGGGCGAGCGCGCGCATTTCGTCGCTGGCCTTGGGGTCCTGCGGACGCAGCTCGACGACGGCGAGGCCGGCGGTGGCGGCGCGGGAGTAGGACTTGCGGTTGCCGAGCGTCGCCTTCAGCAGCTCGACGGCCGGCTGAGACTGGATGATCTCGGCCGCGGCCGTGTTCTCCGCCCCCACCGCGTCGGCGCGGTTGAGGAAGGCGCAGGCGCGGAAATCAGGGTTGGTGACGCGCGCCTCCTCGACCAGTTCGGCCACCTTGTCGAGCGTCCACACGTCGAAGGAGCGCGGGGCCAGCGGCACGAGGTAGAGATCGCACACGGCCAAAGCGGCGCGGTGGCTGGCCGAATGCCCGCCGCCCACGTCGATGACGATGTCCTGGTATTTCGGCGACAGGCGGCGCGTCTCGGTCACCACCGCGCGGCCGGACAGCGCGATGCAGGTGTAGCCCGCTCCGTCGGCGCGGTTCTGGTTGCGCATGTTGGTGAAGTCGACCGACGTGCGCTGCTCGTCGGCGTCGATCAGCAGGACGTCGCGGCCGGCGGTCGCGAGCATGACGGCGAGGTTCGTCGCCACCGTCGACTTGCCCGTGCCGCCCTTGGTGCCTCCCACGCAGATGATCACGGCCCGCCCCCTTCCCATGCGCCGGAATTGCATCGCAGCATGACGGCATGACGGCCAGCGTCAAGCCGGTCGCGCTCAGCCCACCGGCTCGGGCGCGGACGGCGTCTCGGGGTGCCGGGCGTTCCAGTCGCGCGCGTAGGCGCTGGTGGCCTCGTCGAGCAAGGCGCGGTCCTGGATGCCGGCCGGACGCAGCCGGGTCGGACCCGCCGCCTGGAACGGCACGTAGCGCTGGTGCGCCACGCGCCACAGCCGCCGCAGCTCGACGAGGGGCTCGGGGTGGTCGTCGACCCTGATGTCGATCGCCGGATAGACCTCCGTGGTCCACAGCTTCAGCGCCGCCGACTGCTTGCCGCGCTTGTCGCCGCCGGCCGCCTGCCCGGCCTCCAAAGCGGTCAGCAGCCGGTCGTCGAAGTCGAGTTCGGGGGTCTGGAGCCACGTCTCCAGCGTGCGCTCCACCACTTGCGGACCGGCGAGCATGTTGCCGGCGACGGAGACGTTCTCCGCCGCCTGGCAGCCGGCCCAGTCGACGCAGTCCTCGCCCGTGAACACCGCCGTGCGGCCCCAGCGGTCGATGGCGTGCACCTGCCGCTGCGCCGAGGCGGGGTCGGCGGCGCGCACGATGTCAATGGCCTCCTGAGCGGAGCGGCCCTCCTGCAGATAGCGCAGGCCGTCGATACCGTAGAACGGGCTGACATAGGACTGGGTGGCGATGGCGCCGACAAGGCCGAGCCCGTAGGGCACGCGCGCGCCCACGGCGAAGGCGCAGGTCGTCACGGCGACGGCCAGCGCCCCCGTCTCGGGGTCGCGGGCCACGATGGACCATGTCATGCGGCGGTCTCCTCACGCGTTCGCCCGGATTGTGCATCCGGGCGCGCCGCTGTCACGCGGAAACCGCGCCGTTCAGGCCGGCGGGTGGTAACGCCCGCCCACCACGGCAAAGAGCTCGCCGAGCATGGCGAAGCGGCCTTTGACGCCGCTGACCTTCGTGGGCGCCGGCTCGCCGGCCGGATAGGCGCGCCGCACCGGGATCTCGCACGTCCGGTAGCCGAGCTGGCCGGCGCGCACGGACAGGTAGAACAGCAGCTGGTAGCGGTCGAACGCGTCGCGGAACGGCCGGACGCGGGAGTCGAGCAGATAACGGCGCGAATAGCCCCGGAAGCCGTTGGTGGTGTCGGTGTACCAGGCCCGCCCGGCGAGGCTGATCAGCGGCGCGTGGATGAGGCGGCCCGCGACCTCGCGGTCGAACGGCGTGTTCACTGCCGCACCGCCCGGCTTGTAGCGCGAGCCCTGCACGTAGTCGTAGCCCTCCTCGAGCCTCGCCACGAAGGCGTCGATGGCCTCGACGCCGTCCTTGCCGTTGCCGTCGATGGTGACAATGCCGTCATAGCCCTCGTCGAGGCACCAGGCGTAGGCCATGCGCAGCTGCGCCGAGAGCTTGCCCGGCCCCGTCTTGACGAGCAGCGCGCGCACGCCCGTCTCGCGCAGCACGGCGTCGTCGAGGGAGCCGTCGGTGGAGCCGCCGTCGGCGACCACGATATCGACGCGCGGCGCGGCCTCGGCGATGCGCCGCAGCTGGGCGCGGATGCGCTCGCCCTCGTTGATGACCGGGATCACCAGAGCGTGGGCGTGCTTCTTCGTCCCCAGGCTCCGCGCCTCGAAGGCCGGCAGCTCGCGTGTGTCCTCGCGCTGGGCGCTCATTGCAACACGTCTCCATAATGCTGGCGCACGAGCGCCACGGCCCGGCTCACGTTCTCGCGCCACTCCGGCGTGGCGCGCATCTCGATCGACACCCACCCCGAGTAGCCCGAGTGCGCCAGCGCCGCGCCGAGCGGCGCGTGGTCGACGCCGGACGTCCCGAGCGGCGCGAGGTCAGGCTCGCTGACGTGCAGATGCGCGGCCCAGGGCGCGGCGCGCGGCAGAACCGCGGGATCGCCGTCCTCCAGGAACACCGTGCCGGTGTCGATCTGCAGCGCGACGCCGCGCCGGTCGACCTCGCGCACGAGGCGGATCGCCTCGTCGGTGCCGGTGACGAAGCGGCAGGCGTAGCGCGCCGCGTTGGGCTCGAAGGCCAACGAAGCGCCGACCTCCACGAACAGGGGCGCGACGCGGCGCAGCGTGGCGACCGCCTCTTCCCACGCGGCCTCCGGCGCGAGCACGCCGGGGTCGCGGCTGCGCGGCGCGCCGTAGACGCAGGCCGACGCGCCCAGCGCGCCGGCGAGTTTCGCCACTTTGGCGCAGTGGGCGACGAACGCCTCGGTCGCCTCCGGTCCGCGGAACAGGGCGGCCCCGTCGACGCCGAACAGCCAGCCTTGCAGCGCCGGCACGGCGAGCCCGCGGCCGGCGAGGTCGTCGCGCAGGCCCGCGGCGGCGTCGAGCAGGGCGTCGTCCCAGGCGGGAAAGACGTTCATCGGCGCGAGCTCGACGCCCTCCACGCCGAGATCCCGCAGCAGCGCGAGCGCGTCCCGCCACGCCTCGCGCGGCCAGGCGATGTTGGAGACGGCGAGGCGGGCGCGGGGACGCGCGGCGGCGACGCTCAAGCCGAGCGGCTCCGCGCCGGCGAGGCGTCCCCGGCGGGCCGGTAGGTCCAGGCGTTGTGACAGACGAAATTGAACACGGGAACGATCATCAGGATGACGAGGGCGATGACGAGGTAGTGCAGGCCGGCGGTCTCGAGCGTCCAGGCGAGCGCGAGATTGAGGCCGAGCCCCGCCAGTGTGACGACGAGGAATCGTCCCGCGTTGCCGGGGCTGGCCTGCGCGCCGAACGACCACAGCGTGTTCCCGACATAGGAAATCGCGGTGCCGACGAGGAACGCGGCGACCGCGCCGAGAGTTGCACTCGTGCCGAATCCGTCCACGCAGGCGGCCATCGTGCCTACGTAGAAGAAACTCGACACGACGCCGACAACGCCGAAGCGCAAAGCTTTGGCGAGCAGGCCCCTGTCAGCCCCGGATCCGGGCCGGCCCTGTTCGTCTCGTCCCGCCGACGTCCCGCTTCGATTCATGGAGCTCCCCGGAAACGCGGCCGCCGCGCGCGCCGACATGAGGTCTGGATGCTGGTTGTCAATGTGCTCGCCCTGTTTGCGTTCCTTCTCGCCGCGCTGGGCGCCGACGCGCTGGGCCGCGCGGCGGGCCTGAAGGGCCCCGAAGGCGACGGGACGGGTACCCGCGCCACGCGCGGCGCGGCGCTGCTGACGATCGCGGGGGGCGTGGCCATGGCGGCGGATGTCGCCGGCGCGGCTCTGGTCGGCGCGGCGGTGGCGATGCTGGCGGTGCTGGGCGTCGTGTCGCTGCTGGCGGAGCGCCGCCGAGTCTCCGCCACGCCTCCAGGCCGGGGGTGGACGCTGGTCGCCGGCGTGCTGGGCCTGGCGCTGCTCGCGCTGCTCGCGCTCCCGCCCTCGTTCAACGCGGTGGACGACGGCTACGCCTATGTCGCCTTCATGCGCGAGGTGGCGAACGCGGGCACCAGCCTGGCGCAGCCTTTCAGCGAGCGGCGGCTGTTCACCTATGGCGGCCATTTCCCGCTCGCGGGCCTGCTCGACAGCCTGGCGGGGCCGGAGGCTTTGAGCGCCGTCGACCCCGGGCTCGGGCTGGCGCTGATCGGGCTCCTCGTCGTCGAGCGGGTGCGCGCCGGCCGGACGCCGGCTTTGGCCGGGCTCGCCGTGCTCGCCCTGTTCGCCGGCTTCATCGCGGCCGCCTCGCCGATCAAGAACACCATTCCCATCCTCCTGCCCGCGGCCTTCGCCAGCCTGATGATGCTGCGCCTTGTGGAGACAGCGCCGCCGGGCGGCCGCCGGCTCGGCACGGAGCGCGCGGTCGAGATGGGACTGCTCGCGGGCGCGGCGGCGACATTCCGCGCCACCTCCCTCCCCTTCGCGCTCGCCGTGCTCGGCGCGTGGTGCGCGGTCGAGGCGTGGGGCGAGCTGCGCCGCCGGCGCGCGCCCTGGGCCGCGCTTCTGGCGCCGTTCGCGATGGCGGCGGCGCTCGTGCCCTTTGCACTGGTGCTGCAGGGCGCGAGCGGCACGCCGCTGTTCCCGCTGCTCGGCCCCGGCGTCCACGCCTCGCGCCATGACGGGGCCGCCTTCGTGGCGGGCACGCTGGCCGAAAAGCTCGCCGGCGCCCTCGACTCGCTGGCGACCGATCCGGGCCTGCTGCTCGCGACGCTGGCGGCGCTGGCGGGAGTGGTGGGGCGATGGCGAGAGGGCGACCGGGAAGGCTGCGCGCGGAACGCTCTCGGCTGGTGCGCCGTCGCGGTCGCCGCGCTGGCGATCGCCCAGGCGACCGAAGGCATCGCGCTGCTGCGCTACAGCTTCTCCTTCTCCATCGCTCTGCCGGTCGCCGTCCTGGCGACGGCGCGCTGGCCCCGCGCGCCGTCCTTCGCGATGGCGCGGGCCGGCCGCTCGCCCTTCGTCGCAGCCGCCATGCTGCCGGCGGTGTCGGCCGCGGCCGGCGTATGGGCGGTCGGGCCGCAGGCGCTGCTGGACAGTTTCGACGCGCGGCTGGCTCCGCGCTACGCCGCCGTGCGGCCCAGCCCGGCCGAACTCGCCTCCGCGAGCGCGGTGACGGCGGCGCTGCCGGAAGGCGCGACGCTGGTTGCCTACTGGCCGCGCGCCTACCTGCTTCCCATGGGCCGCAACCGCATCCTCATCGACGACCAGCCGGGCCGCGCCGGGCCGGATCCGTTCTGGCCGCCGGCCGACGATCCGGAGGCGGTGCGCGCCTATCTGCGCGGGGCGGGGGTGGATTTCGTGCTGGCGACGACCGCCGACCCTGACGACGCCTGCGCCCGCCTCGACGACCCCGCCCAATGGTATCGCCGCATGTACGAGGGCGAGTGCGCCTTCCGCCGCTTCGTCGAGAGCCCGGCCATGCGCCCGCGCGTGCGCCTCGCCGACGGCGTCTCGTGGCTCATCGACCTGCGCTGAGAATGGAAACAATCCGGTGCTGAAGCATTGTCGGATGGTGGACGCGGGCGCCGGACGCGCGCCGCGTGCCGACGCGCGCGGCGACGCCGCGGTCAAAGGGGGTGCGATGGCGCGCTGGGACGGTGTGGTGATCGGGGCCGGGTTCTTCGGCTGCCGGGTGGCGCTCGCCTTGCGCCAGCTCGGCCTGCGCCGCGTGCTGCTTGTCGAGCGCGAGCGCGACATCATGCGGCGCGCCTCCTTCGTGAACCAGGCGCGCGTTCACAACGGCTACCACTACCCCCGCTCCTTCCCCACCGCGCAGCGCGCCCGCGAGAACTATCCCCGCTTCTGCGAGGAATACGGCTTCGCCATCGTGCGGGGCATGCGGAAATATTACGCCATCGCCAAGGGGTCCCGGGTGACGGCCGACCAGTTCCAGCGCTTCTGCGACGGCATCGGCGCGCCGTGCCGGCCGGCCTGGTCGCGGCTCGCCCCGCTGTTCGACCCCGACTTCATCGACGACGCCTTCGAGGTCGAGGAAGCCGCCTTCGACGCCAGCCTGATCGCCTCCCGGCTGCGCCGCGACCTCCACGCCGCCGGGGTGACGCTGGCGCTGGAGTGCTCGGCCCATGTCGAGGCCGCCGGCCCGCCGGCCCAGCTGTCGCTGGCGCGCGAGTCCGGCCCGGTCGAATCCGTGCTGGCGGACGCGGTTTTAAACTGCACCTACGCCGCCATCGACGCCGCCGGCTGCGGCGTGTCGACGCCCGTGAAGCGCGAGCTGGCCGAAATGGCGCTGATCGAGCCGCCGCCGGAGCTGGCCCATGCCGGCGTCACGGTGATGGACGGGCCGTTCTTCTCGGTGATGCCGTTCCCGGCCGCGGGCCTGCACACGCTGAGCCACGTCCGCTACACGCCGCAGGCCTCGTGGATCGATCCCGGCCAGGCGATGGACGCGCCCCGGCGCTCCAACGCGACGATGATGCTGCGCGACGCCGCGCGCTACATGCCGGGCCTGGCCCGCTCCCGCCTGCATCGTTCCATATTCGACGTGAAGGCGGTGCTGCGCCGCCACGAGGACGACGACGCCCGCCCGGTGCTCTACGAGGCGCATCCCGACAATCCGCGCCTCGTCTCGATCCTCGGCTCCAAGATCGACAACGTCTACGACGTGATCGAAACCATCCGGACGACGCTATGACGATGATGCCGAGAACGAGCCCCATCGGGGCGTCGGTGAGCGTCGTCGTTCTCGTCGAGTCGACGCCGCCCGACGCCGAGCTGATGCAGCGCCTGGCGGCGATGCTGGAGCGGCGTTTCACCGACGTCGAGTTCATGATCGTGGCCAACGGCGTCTCCGACGACGTGGCGCGCGTCGTGGCGCGCGTGGTCGAGAGCCTGCCGGACTCGACCGCCCTGTTCCTGCCACAGCGCACCGACAGCGACGTGGCCCGGCTCGTCGGCCTGGAGAACGCCGTCAGCGACTTCGCCCTGTTCGCCACGCCGGATGCCGACGAACTGCGCGTGCTCGACAGCTTCCTCGACGAATTCGAGCCCGGCGACGAGGTGGTGATCGGCCAGTGGCGTCGCCGCCCGGGCAGCAAGCGCTTCTACCGCGCCCTGCAGGATGTCTTCTACCGCGTGTACGACCGCCTCAACGGCACAAGGCTGGAGCCGCGCCCCGCGCCGCTGCGGCTGTTCTCGCGCGCCGCCGCCATGCACATCGTCAATCGCTTCGACGGAGAGATGCTGCTGAAGTCCACGGTGCTGCCGGGCGGCTACCCGACGCGCATCGTCGACTGCGACTACGAGGACAAGGGCGAGATCGACCGCACGCTGCGCGAGTCGAGCGCCAAGGCGGTGCGCCTGTTCCTGCAATCCAGCACGGTGCCGCTGCGCGTAGTGACGCTGCTGGCGCTGCTCGCCTGCACGCTGGGCTTCCTCTACTCGCTCTACACGGTGGGCGTCTATCTGTGGCGCAAGGACGTGCAGCCGGGCTGGACGACGCTGTCGCTGCAGATCTCGTTCGTCACGGTCATGCTGTCGCTGATGTTCGGCCTACTATCCGAATACGTCCTGCAAATTCACGGCGCGCTGTCGCCCCGCCGCCGCCACGTCGTGGCGCGGGAGCTGCGCAGCCCGCTGAGCCGCCGTGCGACGCGCCTCAACGTCACCGACGAGCATGGCGCGTACAAGCTCGGCGCGCCCGACCTCGCCCGGAAGGAAGCCTGAATGGCAAGGAGGCCTGAATGGTCCGTCGCGCCCTGATCGGCCACACGGGGTTCGTCGGCTCCAATCTGGACGCCCCGGACCGCTTCGCCGCGCGCTACAACTCCGGCTCGATCCAGGACATCGAGGGCGAGACCTTCGACGAGATCGTCTGCGCCGGCGTGTCCGCCAAGAAGTGGCTCGCCAACAAGCAGCCGGACGAGGACTGGGCGGCCATCGCGGCGCTGATCCGCCGGCTGGAGACTGTCCGCGCGAAACGCTTCGTGCTGATCTCGACCATCGACGTCTATCCGGACCCCTCCGTCCCGGCCGACGAGGACGTCGACCCGAGCGGCGAGGAGAACCACGCCTATGGCCGCCACCGGCTGAAGCTCGAGGAATGGGCGCGCGGCCGCTTCGAGGACTCGCTGGTCGTCCGCCTGCCCGCGCTCTTCGGCCCGAACCTGGCCAAGAACGCGCTGTTCGACCTGATGCACGGCAACATGGTCGAGGCGATCAACCCGGCGGCGGAGTTCCAGTGGTATCCCGTCCGTCGCCTGTGGGAGGACATCGAGGTTGCGCGGGACGCCGGGCTCGGCCTCGTCAACCTGTTCACCGAGCCGGTGTCGATGCGCGCCGTCGTCGACCGCTTCTTCCCCGGCGCTGCGGTCGGCCCGGCGCGCGAACCGGCCCCGCGCTACAGGCTGCGCACGCGCCACGCGCCGCTGTATCATGGCCGCGACGGCTATATGATGGATGCCGCGTCCGTGTTCGACGAAATGGGACGCTTCGTCGGCGAGGGATGACCGGGATGTGAACGCGCCAGTCGACAGAACCGGCGAAAGCGTCGCGCCTCCGACCCCGCGCACGCCGGCGGAGGCCCTGACGGTTCTCGCCCACTATCACCGGGCGGAAATCGCCCGGATGGCGGGTTGGCGCGACCGCATCGACCGCACCACGAACTGGGCCATCACCGTCGTCGCCGCCATGCTGTCGGTGTCGCTGTCGACGCCCACCGCCCATCACGGCGTGCTGCTCTTCGCCATGCTGCTGGTGATGCTGCTGCTCACCATCGAGGCCCGGCGCTACCGCTTCTTCGACGTCTACCGCGCCCGCGTGCGCCGGCTCGAGCGCCACTATTACGCCCAGTGGCTCGCGCCGCGTCCGGACCCCGACCCCGACTGGTCGCACGCGCTGGGCGAAGATCTGCGCCGCCCTTGCTTCCTAATCTCCAAGCGCCAGGCGTTCTCGCGCCGGCTGCGCCGCAACTACGGTTGGCTGTTCCTGATCCTGCTGCTCGCCTGGATCCTGAAGATCACCTCGTCGAAACTGCAGCCGGGCGCGGGCCAGGCGGAGTTCGTGCAGTCGACGCGCGACGTGCTGGAAAACGCCGCGCTGGGGCCGTTCGCGGGCTGGACGGTGATCTCCGCCGTATGCCTGTTCTACGCCGCGCTGCTCGTCGCGGCGCTGTGGCGCTACCGCACGCAGGGCGAGCTCGCCTATGGCGACGTCCATGTCTGAAGGTGGGCGGCCGCGGTCAGTAGCGGTTGCCGTCAGTAGCGGTTACCTTGCGGCCGCGCCTCCGCCATCGCGGCCGGCCCGGTCACGCGCTTCATCAGCCAGTGGTCGACAGGCTGGAGGCCGCGGGCCACCAACGGCAGCCCGAACACGCAGAACGCCAGCGCGGCGACATAGACGACGAGGCCGCGCGCATGGAAGCGCGGGCGATGCGCATCAGGTGTGGAACTCGGATTCAAGACGCCTCCAGCTGGGCCGCCGCACCAGGGGGCCTCACTCGCTTGAACGCCGGAACGGGCGGATCGTTCATGCGCGAACCGCATGGGTCGGGCGACGGCGGCGGGAACCCTCACCGGCCTGAGAGGTTGTCGCGGGCTTGCCGGCCGGGGGGCTTGGGGGACGTCGTGTGGCCGGCGCCAGGGACGGAGCCGACAAAATGATAGAAATGTGGGGCGGCCTGGAATGCACCGTGGTCCGCATCGGCGACACGTTTCGCGACCAGACCGGAGAAACCGGACACGCCGGACGCATCGAAGACCTCGACCTCATCGCCGACCTCGGCATTTCCACCCTCCGGTACCCGGTTCTGTGGGAGACGATCTCGCCCGACGACCCGGCCCGCGCCGACTTCACCTGGCACGACGAGAGGCTGGAACGGCTGAAGGCGCTCGGCGTCCGCGCCATCGCGGGGCTCTGCCACCACGGTTCGGGGCCGCGCTACACCCACCTGCTGGACCCAGACTGGCCGACCTTGCTGGCCGCGCACGCCCTGCGTGTCGCCGAGCGCTACCCGCACCTCGAGCTCTACACGCCCGTCAACGAGCCGCTGACCACGGCGCGCTTCGCTGCCCTCTACGGCCACTGGTACCCGCACGAGCGCTCGTACCGCGCCTTCCTCCGCGCGCTGGTGACGGAGTGCAAGGCGACCGTGCTGGCCATGCGCGCCATCCGCACCGTGCGGCCCGACGCCCGCCTCGTGCAGACGGACGACCTCGGCAAGACCTTCTCGACGCCTTTGCTCGCCTACCAGGCGGCGCACGAGAACTCGCGGCGCTGGCTCACCTTCGACCTGCTTTGCGGCATGGTGGACCGCAACCACGAGTGGTGGCGCATCCTCGTCGACCACGGCATCGGCGAAGAGGAGCTGGAGTTCTTCCTGCCCGGCGACGCCGCCCCCGACATCATCGGCGTCAACCACTACCTCACCAGCGAGCGCTACCTCGACGAGCGCGTCGAGCGCTATCCCGAGAACCTGCGCGGCGGCAACCACACGCACCGCTACGCCGACGCCGAGGCGGTGAGGATGCCCATCCCGCACACCGATCTCGGCCCCGCGGCGCGGCTGCGCGAGGTGTGGGAGCGCTACCGGCGGCCCGTCGCGGTCACGGAGGTCCACCACGGCTGCAGCCGCGACGACCAGCTGCGTTGGCTCGTGGAAGTCTGGAACGCCGCCGAGACCGTCAGGGCCGAGGGGGCGGACATCCGCGCCATCACCGCCTGGTCGATCCTCGGCGCGGTGGACTGGAACTCGCTGCTGACCCGCCGCGACGGCTTCTACGAGCCCGGATTGTTCGACGTTCGCGGGCAGGCGCCGCGCCGCACCGCCCTGGCGCACGCCACCGAGGGTCTCGCCAGGACCGGCAGCTACGACCACCCCGTGCTCGATCGTGCCGGATGGTGGAAGCGCGCCGACCGTTTCTACCGGCGGCCGCGCGACCACCGGAGCGCCTGCCGGCTGGTCGGCTCCCCGCGGCAATTGCTGGTGACGGGCGCGACGGGCACGCTCGGGCGCGCCTTCTCCCGCATCTGCGACGCGCGCGGGCTCGAACACATGCTGACCTCGCGCGCCGAGCTCGACATCGCCGACCGCGCCCGCGTGCGCGCCGCGCTGGCCCGCGCGCGGCCATGGGCCGTCGTCAACACGGCCGGCTTCGTGCGCGTGGCGGAGGCCGAGACCGCGCGCGACGCCTGCTTCCGCGAGAACGTCGACGGCGCGGCCATGCTCGCCGAGGCCTGCGCGGAGCTGGGCATTCCCTACGTGACCTTCTCGTCCGACCTCGTGTTCGACGGCCATAAGGGCGGGGCCTATGTCGAGACCGACCCGGTGAACCCCACGACCGTCTACGGGGCGAGCAAGGCGGAGGCGGAGCGGCGCGTGCTAGCGGCGCACCCCGGCGCGCTGGTGGTGCGCGCCAGCGCCTTCTTCGGCCCATGGGACAGGTACAACTTCGTCTGGGCCGCGCTGAACACGCTCGACCGTCGCCGGCGCTTCGAGGCGGGGGCGGACGTCGTGTCGCCCACCTACGTCCCCGACCTCGTCCACGAGACGTTGAACCTGCTGATCGACGACGCGAGCGGCGTCTGGCACCTCGCGACGCCCGGCTCGCTCTCCTGGGCCGAGCTGGCGCGCCGCGCCGCGCGGCTGGCCGGCCTCGATCCGGACCTCGTCGTCGAAGCCGAGTTGGGCGGCGCCCCCGCGGACACCACGCTGACCAGCGCGCGCGGCGTGCTGATGCCCGGCCTGGATGGCGCGCTGGAGCGCTACATGCGCGAGTGCGAGACGCCGTGGCGCGCGGCGCAGCTGCGGGTGGCCGCGAGCTGACTACCGGTCCCAGGCCGGCGGCGAGGCGGGGTTGATCATCCGCTCATGCCTGTCGAGCGCGCGGACGCGGGCGATCTCCTCCGCTGACAGCACGATGCCGGTCGCGGCGAAATTGGCGGCGAGGTTGTCGCGGCGCGACGAGGCGGGGATGACGATCAGCCCTTCCTGCAGCAGGAAGGCGAGCGCGATCTGTCCCGGCGTCGCGTTGCGCGCGGCGGCGATGTCGCGTAGCACGGGATCGGCGGCGACGCGCCCCTTCGCCAGCGGCATGTAGGCGGTGACCGAGATGCCCGCGCCGTCGCACCAGTCGCGCAGCGTGCGGTTCTGCAGGAAGGGATGCACCTCCACCTGGTTGGTGGCGAGGCGGCCCTTGCCGAGGATCGCCTCGGCCTTTTTCAGCAGCGCGATGGGGAAGTTGGAGACGCCGATCAGCCGCGTCCAGCCGCGCTCCTGCGCCGTGCCGAGATCCTCGATGTAATGCTCGAACGGAACGGCGTCGTTGGGCGAGGGCCAGTGAATCAGCGTGAGGTCGATGCGCTCGGTCGCGAGCCGCTTCAGGCTCTTCTCCACCGACGGCAGGAACGCGCCGCGCGCCAGATTGGTCGTCGCCACCTTGGTGGTGATGAACACCTCCCCGCGCGGCACCCCGCTGCGCCGGATCGCCTCGGCGACGTTCTCCTCCGTGTCGTAGCTCTGCGCCGTGTCGAGATGGCGGTAGCCGATCTCCAGCGCCACGCGGATCGCCTCGCAGCCCTCCGGTCCCAGCCTTTGGTAGGTTCCAAGCCCCATCACGGGGATGCCGTTCCTGGTCGTCATGCGATGCTCCTGGCCCGTGATGCTCATGGCACGGCTCCTCAGACCCGGTCGGCGCGCATGCGGGCCAGCGCCTGCGCCTGCAAACAGTCCGGCGCCATCTGCATCAGCTCGATCCGGTGGCCGTCCGGGTCCTCGATCCAGGCCTGAAGGTTGCCGTCCGCGCCGGTCTTCAGCGGCGCGGTGAGCGCGACGCCGGCGGCGGCGAGCTCGGCGACCGCCGCCTCGATGTCGGACACTTCCAGGCAGAGATGGTTGTAGCCCACCGCCTCCTTGCCCGAGGCGCGCTCGCCCTCGCCATCGGGAAACACCTCCAGGAACTGCGTGTCGGTGATGCGCAGATAGAGCAGCCAGAGCCGCCCGTCGCGGTCGAGCCGCATCATCTCCTTGAAGCCGAGCTGGCCGACATAGAAGGCGAGCGTCCGGTCCACGTCCTTCACGCGAATGGCGACGTGGCCGATGCCCACGACAGATTTCATGATGGGTCTCCGAATTCCTGCCCGGCCGGAGCGCAGGGCGAGCGAGCACGCGCGGTGGGGGAGGTCTCGCGCGCGCGGCCCGCCAAGGTGGCGGCCCGGTGCGACTATACGCGGGCCGAAGCGGCCCGTCCCGACCAGGAGGCGCCGGCGCGCGATGGAACCGAACCGTCGGCCTGGCTTGCCGGCCGACGTCGCGTCCGAGCTATTTCGCCTTGCGGGCCTTCTTCGGCTCGGCCTCGCCGCCCGGCGGCTTGGCGCGTGGCTGGCCGAGGCCGATCGACTTGGCGAGGTCGGAGCGCCGGGCCGCGTAGCCGGGGGCCACCATCGGGTAGTCTTTCGGCAGGCCCCACTTCGTGCGGTATTCGGCAGGCGACATGTCGTGCGCGGTCCGCAAGTGCCGCTTCAGAGACTTGAAGTGCAGGCCGTCGTCCAGGCAGACAATGTAGTCGGGATGCACCGACTTCTTGACCGGCACGGCCGGCTTCAGCTCGGCGGCGGCGGGCTCCTCGGGGCCGTTGCGCAAGCCCGAGAGGGCGCGATGGACGTTGTCGATCAGCCCCGCCAATTCCCCCGACGCGACCGTATTGTTGCTGACATAGGCCGAGACGATCTCGGCGGCGAGTTCGACGATGTGCGACTGGGAATGATTCGAATCGTCCATGGCGGCGCCCTCCCTCCGGGGTGATCACCCCTCAACTTGGAAACTCCGCCCGAAGTTCATCCGATAGTGTGGTTAGAGTAAAAATTTCGCCGCGTTGTTGGACTTCCGCACCGGGAGCAACGGCGATTAAATGTCCCGTCCTCTCCCCGGGAGCGCTCCGTCCGGCGCCGATCCGGCATTGCACGTGCCGGCCTTACCTCCGCCGATCCTTCCCGGCGCGCCCTGTACGGGCCGGCGAGGTTACTTTCGTCCGGAAGCGTGCGCCCGATTGAAATTTTTGCAAGACTTTGGTGTCCAAAATGGACAGCACCTTAAACTTGTATTACGAAAGTGAGGTTCAAGCTTGAGCCTGAGGGGGCCTTGAGGAATGGACCACCAAAACGAAGCATCGCCAAACGTCGTCGAGCTCACCGCCGAGATTATCGCCGCCTATGTCAGCAAGAATTCCGTGGCGTCGGCCGAGCTCGCGGGTCTTGTCACCGAGGTTCACCGCGCGCTCGCCAATATCCAGCACGGCGTCGCGGAGCCGCAGCCAGCGCCCGAACTGAAACCGGCCGTGCCGGTCAAGAAGTCGGTGCATCCCGACTACATCGTCTGCCTCGAGGACGGGCGCTCGTTCCGTTCTTTGAAGCGGCACCTGCGCACCGCCTACAACATGTCTCCGGAAGAATATCGCGCCAAGTGGAGCCTGCCGCCGGACTATCCGATGGTGGCGCCGAACTACTCGGCTGCCCGCTCGGCGCTGGCCCGCACCATGGGCCTGGGCCAGCAGCGCCGCAAAAACGCGCGCGGCAAGCCCGCCAAGAAATCGGCCTGACACGGCGAAGACGTCGATTGCGGCCCGGCGGGTTTGGAAGCCCTCGCCGGGCCTCTTTTTTGCGCCGCCCCGCCGCCGGGAGCCGCTGCGGACGCAACGCCTGCTTGTGCTACGACAAAGACCGGCTCGTCCTTTCGCAATATTCTGCCTCTTCAAAATGGAGGCGAGCATGCCCCTCATCACATCCCACTGCCTGGTCGACGACGTCATGCGGCGGCAGCCCGCGACGATCGCCGTCTTCCTGAAATACAAGTTCATGTGCGTCGGCTGCCCGATCGCCTGCTTCCACACGGTCGAGGACGCCTGCCGCGAGCACAAGACCGAGCTGCCGGTGTTCCTGGCGGCGCTGCGGGCCGTCGCCGCCGAGGTGCAGCCCGCCTGAGGCGAGTCTCGCCGGGCGCTACTTGCGCTCGGCGAGCATGAACAGGCGGTGGGGATCGCGCACCACGATGCGCTGCCGGCCGCCCTCGACCAAACCCTGGTCCTCCCAGGCGCTGAGGATGCGGCTGACGGTGTGCAGCGTCGTGCCGGTCATCTCCGCGACGTCCTGCCGGCTGATCGGGAAGTCGATCTGGATCCCCGTCTCGACCTTGCGGCCGGATTGCTTGACGAGCCGCAGCAGCGCGTGCGCGACGCGCCGCTCCACCTCCTCCGTCGACATCTCCACCACGCGCGTGTGCGCGTCGGCGAGGCGGCTGCCGACCGTGTGCAGCGCCGCGCCGGCGAGCCCGGGCGCGCGGGCCAGCAGCGTCGGCCACGCCGAGGACGGCCACACCAGCGCGACGCTGTCGACCACGGCGAGAGCCGAGGCCGGATAGCTGGCGCGGCCCATCTGCACCGCGATGCCGAACAGCTCGCCCGGCGAGACGTAGCGCACCACCACCTGCTGGCCGGAGGGCGTCAGCTTCACCACCTGCAGGCTGCCGTGCAGCAGCACGAAGAACGAGGTCGCCTCCGTGTCCTGCTCGAACACGGCCGCGCCCTTGGGGTAGCGCACGGAACGCGCCTCGTGGATCACCTCGTCCTGCTCGGCGGGCGAAAGCGGCGAGAAGATCGCCAGGTTGGCGATGAGGGAGCGGTCGAGCGGAGACACGTGTCGCGCCTTTCCTTGTGCGCCGGGGGAGCGGACGGACGCGCGGGTCCGTCGTCCGCAGCTATGCGTGACGGGGCACGGAGGTCAAGTCGCGCCCAGCGCCGCCGCGCTGCGAAGGAACGCGCGCGTGAGCCGTTTCGGTCCGAAGCCGGGGTCGCGATTGACGGATGTGGAATCTGTTTGCAGTGCGACAAAGAGCGGTGGCGGGGTCGGGACTAAACACTCCTCATCAACCGATGGAGATGACGATGTTCACCGAACGCAACGCCAGCCGCCCCCTCGCCGCGACCGTCGCGATGACGGCGCTGGTCGCCGCCGCCGCCTGGATGGCCGCCCCGCTCGCCGCCTTGGCGCATGACGGGCACGACCACGGCAAGCCGATCGTTCTGGCGGCCGCGCCGGCCACGCAGCCGGCCCCGGCCCAGGTTCCCGCCGGCCCGGTGAGCATCGTCCGCGACCCGACCGACCTGCCCGGCCCGATCACCGCAGTCGGCCCCCGCCGCGTGAAGGTGGACCTCGAGACCACCGAAGTCGAAGGCAAGCTCGCCGACGGCGCGACCTACAAGTACTGGACGTTCAACAGCAAGGTCCCGGGCCCGTTCGTCCGCGTAAGGGTCGGCGACACGGTCGAGGTGGCGCTGCGCAACGCCGACGACAGCATCATGCAGCACAATGTCGACTTCCACGCCGTGACCGGCCCCGGCGGCGGCGCGCGGGCGACCGAAGCGGCCCCCGGCGAGAGCCGCGGCTTCGAATTCAAGGCCATGAACCCCGGCCTGTACGTCTATCACTGCGCCACGCCGATGGTCTCCCAGCACATCGCCAACGGCATGTACGGGCTGATCCTGGTGGAGCCGGAAGGCGGCCTGCCGAAGGTCGACCACGAGTTCTACGTGATGCAGGGCGAGATCTACACCGAGGAGAAGATCGGCGCGAAGGGCCAGCTCTCCGAGAGCTATGACAAGCTGGTCAACGAGCGGCCCGAGTTCTTCGTCTTCAACGGCGCGGTGGGCGCGCTGTCGAAGGAGAAGCCCCTGAGCGCCAAGGTCGGCGAGACGGTGCGCATCTTCTTCGGGGTCGGCGGCCCGAACTACACCTCGTCCTTCCACGTCATCGGCGAGATCTTCGACAAGGTGTACCCGATGGGTTCGATGACGAGCGGCGTCACCAAGGACGTGCAGACCATCACCGTGCCCCCGGGCGGCGCCTCCGCCGTGGAGTTCAAGCTCGAAGTGCCCGGCAACTACGTCCTGGTCGACCACGCGCTGAGCCGCATGGAGAAGGGCCTGGTCGGCATTCTCAAGGTTGACGGACCGAACAACCCCGACGTGTTCCTCGACCACAACCCCGCCAAGTCCGCCATGTCCACCGGCGGCCACTGAGCCCTCGACGCGCGGACCCGCCCGGTTCCCCCCGGGCGGGTTTCGCGTCGGCGACGTCGCCGGCCCCCGCTGCGACCGGGCGGTCGGCGTCCCTGAGCGCGCCCGCGCCCCACCCATGCCGCGCCCCCATCCCCGGGCGCGGCATGTCCGTTTCGGAACCGGCCGTCCGCCGGCGCGCCTTTCGCCACCGCCCTATGGAGCCCGGCATGTCCGCCCGCAGTTCGTCCCCCGCCCGCCGCTCCGCCGGTCCTGACGCCCCCGGCGCGGCCGGCGCGGCCGGACGCCTTCGCGCCGTGCTGAGCCACGCCGGGCTCGACTGCGAATGCCGCGAGCGGCTGGACGCGGCCTTGCGCCGCTTCGCCACGCAGGAGACGCGCCGCGCCGCCCGCCGCGCCCTCGCCGAAGCCCGCGCCCGCCGCGAGGACGCCGCCGCCATCCTCGCTTTGCTCGACGAACTCGATCACCTCACCAGCGAGGAGACCGACCGCAGCGTCTTCCTCGAACTCTCTTTGCTCTTCCACGACCTCGCCCAAGCCGCCACCGCCGGCGCCGACGCCCTGGCGGAGCTGGCGCGGGAGGAGTAAGGGAAGCGGAATCGGGCGTCGACGCGGGCGGGGTCGGCGCGGCGGCGGGCCCGCGGGTTGGGCCTCCACATTGTCTCGCGCCGCGCCAGCCGGTATGACACGGCGCGCCGCCCCGCGGCGTCCCAACCCGGAAGGCCCATGCAGCCCATCAAGCCGCGTCGCCCGGACCTGCCCGTCCTGAGGCGGCTCGTTTCGGAGAACTTCCGCCGCTTCGCGCCGCAATACGCCGTGGCGCTGGCGCTGATGGCCATCGTCGCCGTCACCACTGGCATCAGCGCCTGGCTGATGAAGGATCTGATCAACAAGGTCTTCGTCGACCGTGACCCCTGGTACATGTGGGTCATCTGCGGCGCCGTGGTGGCCCTCTACACGCTGAAAGGCGCGGCCTCCTACGGGCAGGAAGTGCTGCTGGCGCGCGTCGGCAACAACATCGTCGCCACCATGCAGCGGCGCATCTTCGACACCATGCTGCGGCAGGACCTCGCCTTTTTCCAGCGGCACGCCTCCTCCGAGCTGATCACCCGCCTCACCCAGAACGCCCAGGCGGCCAGCGTCACGCTCAACCTGGTGGCGACCTCGCTCGGGCGCGACCTGTTCACGCTGGCGAGCCTGCTGGCCGTCATGCTCTCGCAGGACGCGCTGCTCACCGCCATCGCGCTGATCGGCATGCCGGTTCTGTTCCTGGCGCTGTCGCGGCTGCTCAAGCTGGTGCGCAAGCTGTTCTCGCGCGAGGTCGCCTCGCTGGCCTCCATCGTCGCCACCATGCAGGAGACGGTGCACGGCATCCGCGTCATCAAGGCATTCCGCCTCGAGGACACGATGCGCGCGCGCATGGAAGACTCGGTGTCCAGCGTCGAACGCCTCGCCAACCGCATGGCGCGCGTGCAGGCGGGCACCGTGCCGCTCATCGACACGCTGGGCGGCGTCGCCGTCGCCAGCGTCATCTTCTACGGCGGCTGGCGCGTCATCTACACCGGCGCGACGCCGGGCGAGTTCTTCGCCTTCATCACCGCCCTGCTGATGGCGACCGATCCCGCCCGCCGTCTGGCGCGCCTCAATCTCACGCTCGCCGCCGCCTCGGTGGGCGTGCGCATGCTCTACGAGATGATCGACAGCCGCCCCGTCGTGGTCGACCCGCCGGACGCCGCGCCGCTCGCCGTGGCCGGCGGCGAGGTGCGCTTCCACGGCGTGAGCTTCGGCTACGATCCCGCCGCGCCGGTGCTGCACGATGTCGACCTCGTCGCGGAGGCCGGCCGCACCACGGCCCTGGTGGGCCTGTCGGGCAGCGGCAAGAGCACCGTCTTCAACCTCGTGCTGCGGTTCTGGACGCCGCAGGCCGGCCGCGTCGACATCGACGGCGTCGACCTCGCCGGCGTCACCGCGGCGAGCCTGTACGACCAGGTCGCGCTGGTGAGCCAGGACGTCTTCCTGTTCGACGGCACCATCGCCGAGAACATCCTGCGCGGCCGCCCCGGCGCCAGCGAGGCGGAGATGATCGAGGCCGCGCGCGCCGCCTCGGCGCACGACTTCATCACGCGCCTGCCGAACGGCTACGAGACGCGGGTCGGCGAGTTCGGCGGCCAGCTCTCGGGCGGGCAGCGGCAGCGCGTCTCCATCGCCCGCGCCTTCCTCAAGAACGCGCCGATCCTGCTGCTCGACGAGCCGACCTCGGCGCTGGACGCGGAGTCCGACGCGGCCATCCAGAAGGCGCTGCAGGTGCTGATGAAGAACCGCACGACGTTGATCATCGCGCATCGGCTCGCCACGGTGGCGGCCGCGGACCGCATCTACGTGCTGGACCACGGCCGCGTCGCCGAACAGGGCGCGCACGCCGAGCTGCTGCGGCGCGACGGGCTCTACGCGCGGCTCTACCAGCTGCAGTTCGGCTCCGCCGCGTGAGCGGCGCGCCGCTTCACCCCGCGGAGGGGTGCAGCAGCGGCGTGTAGCCGGCCCGCAAAACTTCCACGAGAAGGCGCGGCGTCAGCACCGTCACGGTTTCGCCGGGGTCGGCGTCCTCGCGCGGACCGTAGCCGTCGTGCGACCAGCGCCGCACGCCGCCCTGCCGCACGAGCCACGCCACTCCCGGGTCCCCCGCGCGCGTCGCCATCGCCCCGTCCGGCAGGTCGCCCAGGCGGGCGGGAAAGCGCGCCGGCCGCCGCGCCGCGTCGAGCCGCGAGGCGTGCAGACGCGCGTCGATGGTAGAGGCGCGCTCTGCCCGGCCCTCGCCGGGGCCGCGTGCCCAGCCTGCCCGGAAGCGTTCGAAATCCGCGCGCCGGCACAGCGCGCACGGGCGGTGCCCGGCGGCCATCGCCACCGCCTCGTCGCAGAAGAACAGTTCCGTATAGCTGCCCGGCGACATGATCGCGCGCCTCGCGCCCTTGTAGGCGAGCACGCAGGAGATCCAGGCCCGGCTCCGCCAGCGCGCTCGGCCCAGCTCACCCTTGTCGTCGTGCAGAATGCCGCGATTGCCCATCAGCAGGCCGCGCGCCGGCGTCGCCTCGATGTCACCGAACGGCGAGACGCGGTTGCGGCGCGGCGAGCCGGGCGACGCCGTCACCCGTGCCCGTAGCCCATCGTCGTCCCGACGATCGCGCTGCCGAGGCTGAACAGCGCCACGCCGCCGAAGAACAGCGCCGCGACGAGCACGCCGAACAGCGTGTGCGACATTGGCGCGGGCCCACGCGGGGCGATCGCGCCGCCGCGCGCCGCCGCCTCGCCCGGGAACCACACCGGCTGGACGTTCAGGATCACATGCACGAAGAGGCCGACCAGCGCCGCCCCGACGGCCATCACCACGAGTCCGATTGCGATCATGCTGCGTCGTCCTTCCGCCCTCGGGGGACATCCGTCCCGATCCGTTGCCGCCCGCTCATTTCTTCACCGCGCCCGCCTCGTCGAACTGCGCGAGGTAGGCGATGACGTTCGCGATCTCCGCCGGTGAGGCCAGCCCGTTGAAGAGCATGCGCGTGCCCGGCACGGTGCTCTTCGGCGCCTTCAGGAAGCGGCTGAGCGTCGCCACGTCCCAGGTGAGCCGCGCGCTGCGGAACTGCGGCGAGTAATTATACTCCTTGTCGCCCGCCGAGCGACGTCCGACCACGCCGTTGAGGCGAGGGCCGGCGTTGCTGGTTGCCGCGTCTGGCCCCACGGCATGGCACTTGACGCATTGCTCGAACACGTCCTTGCCGGCCACGGGGTCTCCCGCCTCCGGCTCGGCCCGCGCCGCGCCGGTCGCCATGACGGCGGCTGCGATCGCGATGGCGGCGCACCCCGTCCGCGCCCGCATCAATTGGTGCCCACCGTGAAGATCGGCAGCCAGCGCCCGAGCAGCAGCACGCCGAACCACAGCAGCAGAGAACTCGCAGCCAGCGCCTTGGACAGGGCTGGCGTGTCCTCCCCCGGTCCGATCAGCAACATGCGGCGGTGCTCCAGCAGCGTGAAGGCGAGCGCGTTGACGCCAGCCAGCGCGATCAGCCCCATCTTCAGCAGGAAGGCCGGGTTCTCGATGTAGGAGGCCGGGTTGGACGTGAAAAAGATCCAGCCGCTCACCGCGTTCAGCAGGAAGCCGAACAGCGTGTAGGGCAGGAAGGACAGCACCGACCTGACCGACAGCTTCTTGAAGAAGCCCATCAGCCGCAAATCGATGACCAGCAGCGATCCCAGCAGCAGGCACAGGCCGATGAAGTGCAGGATCTCGCCGAAGGAGAAGAACCAGCTCGTGGAGCGCACCAGCGGGCCGGGCCAGGCCTGCTTGAACCACTCGAGCTGCGCGGGATTCATGATCATGATCGCCTCTGGATGAACGGGTCCGACACGGGCGCGCGGCTCACAGCGGCGGCGGCGGCTGCGTGTAGCCCACCAGCCGCCCGCTCACGATGGCGAGCAGCCAGCCGAGATCGACCATCAGCGCGGTGACCCGCAGGCTCCACGGCGCGAGCTCGACCACGCCGCCCCGGGCGTCGGCGACCGGCCGCACGGCGGCGAGCCCCCGCCCCATCGACCGCATCGCCAGCACGGCCCAGACGATCACCGCCATCTTCACCCAGAACAGCTCTGTCATGAACTCGCGGCGCGGCTGCGCGAGGATGAGCAGCACGCCGGAGGCGAGGTTCAGCCAGAAGCCCCACCACGCCAGCCGGAGCATGTGGCGCGCGGCGGCCATCGACACGACCAGCTGGAAGCCGAGGATGCGCGAGCTCAGCATGAAGCAGATGCCGACCACGACCGCCATTCCGATGGCGTGGAAGCCCAGCAGCACGTAGTAGGTCGCGAAGGGCTCGATGATGAAGTTGCCCTCCCGCAGCCAGGACGAAAAGTCCCCGGCTTCGAAAGTGCGCATTGCGTTCCACATTGATGCGTCTCCGGCCCTCTTGCGTCCTCGGCGGACCCGCTTCCGGCGGACCCGCGCGTCCCCTCCCCCCCGCCTACGACTTCGTCGCGGGCGGCGGCTTCAGGAAGGCGCCGAGGCCCTTGTCGTTGATGTCCTTGTAGGCGGGGATGTTCTCCACCACGATCTGCTTGTCCGGGTTGAGTTCGTTATAGGCGTTGATGACCTCCTCGATCGCCGCGACGTGGCGCGCCACGCGCAGCTTCAGCGGCCAGCCGTTCTGGTCGAACTTCACGAACAGGCGTCCCAGCCGCGCCGCCGCCTCGTAGTTGGCGTCATGGCCGCCGACCACGAGGTCGTCGCTGGTGCGGCCGCGGAAGCGCCCCATCGCCGGATTGGCGCTCTCCGCCAGCATCGCCTCGGCCTTGGTGAAGTCCCCGAACTCGCGATGGCTGAGGCCGTGCAGGTTCTTGGGCGAGGCGCTGAGGCCCATGGGGATGCGCCGCGCCTCCAGGTTGCCGACCGCCGTGGCGGCGGTCTCGAAGGCGCGCTCGTGCACCACCATCATGTTGATGACCGGGTATTCGGGCTGCGCCTCGTGCAGGTCGAACACCACGTCGCTCTGGCCGGCGAGCCCGGTGAGGGCGGCGCTGACGCGCGAGGTAAGCCACCCTGTCGCGGAGCCCGGGTGGACGCGGTTGAGGTTGCGCTGCTCGTGGCCGACCATGCCCTCTCCGCTCGGCTTGTGGACGAAGATGTCGGGATCCGGCCATTGGTCGGCGGGGTTGGTCAGCCGCATGCCGACGCGGAACCAGCGCGTGCCGCCCGGCGTGGGAACCTCGAAGGTGTGCAGGTAGGCTTCCATCGGGTCGGTGTGGGTGAAGCCGCTGCGGTTGGCCTGCGGCACGACGATCAGCCGGCCCTTCTTGACCGTGACGTTCTCCACCAGCAGAACCGCCGCCATCATCCCCGCGATCTCCTGCGGGTGCGTGCCGCCGAGGATCATCACGGTCGGGCCGGGCTCCGCGCCGACGAGTTCAAACACGGGCGTGTCGCCTGGGCCTCCCGCCAGGCTGGGCGCGAGGTCCCCCAGCATGGACTGCCGCGTGACGCCCGGCCCGGCCACGATCGGCTCGGGCTGGCGCATCGACTGGAAGACCGCGCCCGCCGAGATGGCGAGCGCCGCGCCGAGCGCCATGAAGCCGAGCGCGGCCCGGTGCGTGGACAGAATGTCGCCGACCGCCATCACTTGATCCCCAGCCCGCGCAGGACGAACGGCACGAAGACGAGCGTGGCGAAGAGCTGGTCGCGCCAGTTACGGGCGCGCCAGATCACCACCAGCATCATCGCCGCGACGGCGAGGGCCAGCAGGCGATAGGCGTACATCACACCGAGCTCCATCGGCGGACCTTTCATGTCTCAAGAGCCTGGAAGGGGCCGGCAAAGGGCGCGGCCTCGCCGCGCGCGCCTGACAACGGCAAGTGCGCGCGTCATCAACAATCCCGTGCGATGCTGCGTTCATGCGGCCCCGCCCGCGGGTCGCTCGGCGGCGGCGGACCTCTCGGCCCGCCGCTCCGCGCGGATCAGCCGCGATAGTTCGGATCGGACAGCTTGCCGAGCGAACGATCGATGTAGGGCACATCCTGCATCAGCTGCGCCTTCGGATTCTTGTTCCGGGCGAGCTTCGTGGTGTCGAACTGCCAGTCCTGCATGAAGTAGACCGGATCCTTCACCGTGACGTCGTAGGTCAGCGCGTCGCCGTCTAGCTTCAGCTTCTCCACCACCACCATTTCGTTGCTGTGGATGTAGCCGGGCCAGTCGAGCCAGGTGACGTCCGTGAAGCCCATGGTGGTGACGACCAGCGTGTCGCCGTCCCAGCACCCCACCGAGAGGCCGTTCGGCGACTGGTCGTATTTCAGCACCGGGTCGTGCTCGCGGCAGTCGGTCGGGATGGAGCGGAACGTGTTCTGGTTCTCGTAGAGGAAGAACATGTTGTCGCCGACCTGGACGATCTGGTTCGGCGGCCCGATGCGCGGAACGCCGAGCGGGTAGTTCTTCCACTGCGGATCGGCATATTCCTCGTACTTGCCGCCGGCGTTGGCGTAGTTGTCGTGCATGCGCACGGTTTCCCAGTACTGGGGCTTGTACATGGGCTTGCTGACGCGGCCGCGGTGCTGCGGGCCGCAATCCTGCTCGAAGGTGATCCAGCCGGCCGCGCCCTTGTTGCCCTCGGCGAGGCCGCCGACGGCGCCGGCCTTGTAGCGCTCGTTGTTGGACTGCGCGAAGCCGTCCACCTTTTCGCCGCACGTGGCGGCCTTCAGGTCCGCGACGCCGGCGCCGCCATAGATGCCATTGAAGTTCGGACGGTTCTGAGCAGCGGCCGGAAGCGCCATGACCGAGCACAGCGCGCCGGCGAGCAGCATCGAACCGAGACTTGCGCGCATTTCCATGCCTTGTCTCCTCCCTGTTGTGATGGGGCGGCGTTGTTCGCCGCTCAGTTTCCGACCTTCGGCGCGTCGGCCGGGATCTCTCCGTTCGGGCTTTCCGGGAAGCCGACCTTCACGAACTTGCCGTCCGGGAACCAGAAGGCGTTGGTGAAGCCGAGCTTGGCGCCGGAACGGTCCGGGCAGAGGTCGACCTTGTAGGTCTCGCCAATCTGGAACAGGCGGCGGTCGCTGAGGCCGAGGCGGCGCAGGCCGTTCGGGCCGACCGTCTCGGTCGACCACACGTCCGTGGTCCCGTCGGCGTTCGTCACCTCGAAGTGGAACCACGCGTGCGGGTTCTGCCACTCCACCTTGAGCAGCTTGCCCGTGATGATGACGTTCTTGGACACGTCGAACTGGGCCTGCACGGCGTGATGCGCCTGCGTGGCCGAACCGGTGAGAAGCCCGAGCGCGAGCGCCGAACCCATGAGGGCGATTTTCTTCATCTAAACCAGCTCCGTCAGTCTGAATGAGGGGGGAGACCAGCGGGCGCGCCCGGGGGCGCGCGCCCGGAATCCGCGTTACTGAGTTTTGGCGATCAGATCAGGGTCGGGATAGACCGTGTACGGGTTGCCCCAGCCGCCGCTGACCGTGATGTCGAGCACCTTGGCGCCGTCGATCTCGTAGACGATCTTTTCCGGCCAGTAGACGCCGTTGTGGAACTTGTCGAGCGCGGCGTCGCCCTCGGCCGACACGTCCTTGGCGTTGGTGGTGTCGGCCGCGCCGGTGCGCCAGCCGGTATAGGACGCGACGATCTTCTTCTCGCCGCTCGGCAGGCTCAGGGTCGTCTCGACAGAGCCGATGCGCTTCTTGGCGTCGAGCGTGCCCTTGTAGGTCCGCCCGTTGATCTCGACGGAGAGGACCGTCTTGCCGCCCTCCTCCGACACCGAGTTGGCGGTCGTGCAGGCCTTGGGAACTTCGCCGAGGCACTTCTTGCCCGCCGCGAACGCCACCTGCGTGAAGAAGGCGTGCGGCTCCAGCCACACCATCTGCTGCCGCAGCTTGGCGACGGCGTCGGCCGGGGCGGTCTTGAGCTTGTTGAACTTGCCGAGCTTGGTCTTCTCCTCGGACCAGCTCTCGTTCCAGGCGCGGTCGCCCTTGACGACCCGGATGGTGCGCGGCGTCTGCGGTCCCTCGAAGTCGACCCGCGACGCCCATTGCTGCTGCTGCACGTTGACGACGTAGCGGCTGACCTCCATCGGCTGCCCGAGCGACGGGGCCTCGAGGTCCACCATCGTGCCCTTGCCGAGCATTTCGTAGATGTTGATCTGCCCGATCAGCAATTGCTGGGAGCGCACCAGGCCCATGGCGGTGCCGGCCTCGCCGAGCGCTTTCGGGATATCCTTGATCGCCACTTGCGGGCCGCATGCCGCGCAGGGGCTCTGCGCCCAGGCCGCGCTCGCGGCCAATCCCGCGCCGAGTGAGACGACAGCCGTCACCATCAGCCGTTTACCAGCCCTCATCACATCCTCCCTGTCACGGCCCGCCGGATTGTCCGACCGGCTATGCCGGGCGTTAGCGGGCTTGTCTGAACGCCGGCCCCTCGCGGGGCCGTCTTCACGTTCCATTGATCTGTATT
The DNA here is from genome assembly GCF_024294805.1 of Alsobacter ponti. GTDB lineage: Bacteria > Pseudomonadota > Alphaproteobacteria > Rhizobiales > Beijerinckiaceae > Alsobacter > Alsobacter ponti. The sequence goes on along the minus strand of NZ_JANCLU010000001.1, from coordinate 34,335 downwards.
ACAGAGCGAGATCAACATCGCGTCAATGGAAATTTACTGACTGTCCTGCCCTTATTTCTGCGGCGCCCCGGGGTTCGACTGAATCACCATGTAGTCGGCATGGCAGGCGTCGCAGGCCTTGCGCAACGCCGTCGCGTGGGTGGCGAAGGCGGACGCGTCGCCCGCCTGGCTCGCCTCCAGCGCCTCCGACGCCGCCGTGCGCGACAGCTGGTAGAAGGCATCGAATTTGTCCCAGAGCGCCGGCGTCGCGTTGGTCGTGACGCCGCCGTCAGGCACGTCCGACGGGCGGGTGCCCGGCGGGAACAAATGCGGGAACGCGGAGAGCAGCGTGTTGATGAGATACGCGCGGTCCTTCACCGCCTGCAGGTCGGCCTTCGCGCCGGCCGCCGCGAGGTCGACCGGAGCGACCTGCTCCTCGATGGCGTCCATCAAAAGCTGGCGCGCCTGGATCACGTCGTCGCGCCGATCGTCCGGCAACGTCGCCGGTCCCGACTGCGCCAGCGCCGCGGTGGCGGCGAGAGCCGTCAGGCCCGCCAGCGCCAGGGCGCGCGCCGTCTTCCCTCTCGTTTCGCCTCGAGTTGTCTTCGATCCCATGGCTCCACTCCGGAGTTGGGGCGCGCGGGCCGCGAGGGCCCGCGCGTCGGTCTCGGCATGCCGGCTCAGGGCGTCTTGTCCAGGAACTTGTACTGTCCGTCACCGGTGAAGAACGCCCAGGTGCCGCCCGTCTTCACCTGCGCCACGCCGGGCTTGGTGTAGTCGCAGACGCCGTCCGGGAAGGTCTTGCGAAGCTGCGCGAGCTGCTCCTCGTTCGGCGCCGTCTTGTAATCCTTGGCGTCGACCGGCTTGAGCTGGCACTTGAAGACGTCGTCGGTGGCCGGGGCGCCGGCCGCGAGGCGGGCGTCGCCGGAGAACTTGAACAGCGTCTTGCACTTCTCCATGTCGGTGATCTTCTCGATGGCGCCGACCAGCGCCCCCTGCTTGGTGGGGAAGCAGGCGTCGACGAGATCGGCCGGGCGGTGGGCCGCGACCTTCTTGGCGAGCGGCTGGTCCGACTTGTCGTTGGCCACCGCCGTCAGCCACTTGTCGATGGCTGCGAGGCCGTCTCCGGACACCGTGATCAGCGGCGAGCCGCCGGTGCGGGTGTCGAGCTGCACGCGGCCGAGGCTCGCGGCGGTCAGCATGACGTGGTTGGCGGCCGAGCCGAGATATTTCTGCAGCCGGGCCCGCATCACGGCGCTGTGGTAGCCGTCATGCACGTCGACGTTCGGGTCGCCGAGTCCGAGCGGATCGCCGTCCACGTAGGAGCGGATGTCGACCATCGGCACGTTGGCGAGCGCCCCGGTGCCGGTGATGCGGCCTGTCTCGTAGGCGCGGCGCAGCGCCTCCGTGTCGCCCACCATGCGCTGCGGCTGCACCTTGCCGTTGATGTCGAGACCGCCGACGCGCTGGTTGACGTCGAGGAACTGGTCGAACGTGATCTTCCCCTCGTTCAGCGCAACCAGCCCGTACTGCACGCCGACATTGTCGAACGGATTGCGCGCAAAGCCGGTCTTCGGATCCTTGCCGAACACGTTGACGAGGTTGTCCTGGTACGTGCAGCGCACGCCGAGCGCCTTGACCTTGGGATCGTTGGCGATGACGTCCTTCACCGACGCGTCGCAGTTTTCGGCGCGGGCGTTGGGATAGCGCGTTCCGTTGCTCACGCAATAGCCCCAGTACTTGCCGGAGATGGCGTCCATCTGCTCGCGCGAGTATTTCTGCGACGAGGACTTGAAGACGTTCTGCAGCAATTCGCAGTCGTAGAGCGGCTGCAGGAAGCTGATCGTGTCGGGGTAGTTGCGGGCCGGCATGATGCCGTCCAACAGCCCGGGATAGTTGTTGGCGATCAGGTGCTGCTGCATCGAGCCGCCGGACGCACCGTGACCAATGGTGAAGGCCGGCGCGCCGAACTCCTCGACGAAATGCTCCTTGACCTTGGCCATCGTCTCGGCCGACTTCACGTCGTCGTTGTTGGTGCCCATGACGTTGAGCGAGCCGGTCGCCACCGCGTAGCCGCGCGTCACGAAGTAGTCGTAGAGGCCGCCGCCCAGGTCCTCGATGAAGTACTTGTTGTCCGTCCCGGTCATCATGCCGAGGCTGCGGCCCATGTGGTAATTGGCCTGCACGCCGCCGCCGAAGCTGTAGACGAGCTTGCCGTTCCAGCCGGAGGCGGTCGATGCCGCGCCGGGCGCGGGCGGCGCGCCGGCCGCCGGGTCGTGCAGGATGTTGATGAGATAGGCGGAGCGGTTGATGACGCCCTTCTCCTGGCGGACGATGAGCGGGACTTCCTTGCCCTCGGTGGTCTTGGTCGTGCCGATGTCCGACGGGCGCTGGCCGTTCGGATCGAACGGTTTCCACTCGCCGCCCTTGTTGCGGTAGTAGTACGACACCTTGGCCGGGGCCGCGCAGCTCGCGTCCGTCGCGGGGTCGAGCCCGAAGGTCTCGTTCTCGCACACGAAGGGTTCCTGCTGCGGGCCCGCGAAGAGCGGGCCGTTGACCTTATAGTTGGTCAGCGTCAGCGCCTGCTCGCCACCCGCTCCCTTCACGGTCAGCTTGTTGTCGCCGTCCTTGAGGCCGGTGACGAGGCCGACCCAGCCGCCCTTCGGATCGGCCTTGAACGAGGCGGAGACGTCGCGCCCGTCGACGGCGACGCTCGGCGCCGCATCGCCTCCGGTGACGCGTACGAGCGCGTCTCCACCCGTCACCAGCTCGGGACGAGAGGAGAGCACGTCAATTTTCAGTTTCGTTTGGGCTAGTGCGACCTGCGCGCCCAACGTCGCGAGCGCGAATGCGACCGTGGCCGCGAACTGGATACGTCCAGTGCGCATCTTATCCTCCCTGTCAGTGTGCCGCCTCAGTCGAGCGACTTGGCCAGAAGTAGAACCAATCCCATCTGATTTTGCAATCGTCTTTCTCGCCTCAGAACAGCGAAAGACCCCATCGTCATCCCGATCAGATGCCCCCCTTCTCTGCCCAGCGATCTCGGGCCACGTGCTTCGCGGTCCCTACGTCATCGACTTCCGTTCGAAGGGAATACTCCGTTCCTTCCGCCGATCACGTCAGGATCCCGGTGAGCCGCGAGGCGAAGACCAGCATCAGGATCGCGCACGCCGCGAGCACGGCCAGCGGCACCCAGGCGCGGCGGAACACCTGCCCCACCGTCCCCCCGTCCACCACGTAGCAGGACAAGGCCGCCGCGATGGAGGTTGGCGCGACGAACTCCGCGATCGCCGAGATCGCCGAGAACGCCGCCACGTTGAGGATCATGTCCTGCTTGATGAAGGAGAACGCGGCCGGCACGCCGACGACGTCGCTCGTCACCATCGACGTGAGCGCGCCGCCCACCAGAGGCATTCCGACGAGCAGGCTCGGATAGTTCCACGGCGTCGGCAGCGACATGGTGCTGATGACGATCCATCCGCGCACGCCCGTCAGCGTCATGATCTGCACCAGCACGCCGACCGAGACCAGCACCGCGGCCAGCAGCAGCGGCGTGCCGGTGAAGGTGGCGGCGGTGACGCGGCGCAGCTCGCCCTTCGGCAGCGCCGGCAGCGCGACGAGCCCCCCGAGGATCAGAATGAGCGGGCTCGACGGGTCGATGACCCTGTTCCCGAGCAGGCGCACGCCCACCCACGCCGCGACGATGACGAGCAGGGGCGCCATGCCGCGCAGCATCGCGGCCCAGTCCGTCGCCGCCCCGTCATGGGGAGCGGGCTCGAATTTGCGCCGGCGAGAGGCGAACCACAGTACGCCGGAGATGGCCATCGGCAGCGACAGCGCCAGCAGCGCGCCGGACACGTTGGTCCACGGCATGTTGGTGCCATCGGCGATCAGCATGGCCGGCACGTTCATCGGGGGAGCGATCATGCCGGCGGTCGCCATCACCGCGATGAACGCGGCGGTGGTCGCATCGTCGAAGCCGATCCGCCGCAGCGCCGGAACCGCGAACACGCCGGCCGACAGCACGGCCACGCCCGCCAGCCCGACGAACATGCCGACGGCGAACAGGGGCACTCCGGCCATCAGCAGGATCGGCACGGCGCGGCCCCTGCCCAGGCTCACGAGGCCGGCCGCGGCCGCCTCGGACGCGCCGGAGCTGCGCATCATATGGCCGAAGAACGCGCCCGCGAAGAGCGCGAGGACGAGGTTGATGAAGCCGAAGCCGCCCTCCACCAGATGGCGGAAGGGCACGCCGTAGTCGCCGAGGAGCGCGGTGGCGACCGCGACGGCGATGAAGGCCAGCGGCAAAGGCCAGCGCATCCACACATGCGTCGCGAAGAATATCGCGATGGCCAGCACGAGCAGGATGCCCGGGTGCAATCCAAGCGTCACTTCATGTCCCCCTGTCGAATTTTCTCGTTGGTCGTGGCCGTCGTTCCGTAGACGGCGGGATTGAGCCCGGGCCGCGGCAGCGGGACCGGATCGAACGGCAGGCCCAACTCCAGCGCCATTCGCCGGATGTTGATGACGTGCAGGATCGGCGCACGGCCGTCTCCGGCGAGGCGGAGCGCGAGGCCCGGCGTGCCCTGCCCGCAGGCGAGCGGGCGGCGCGACAGGCCGGGCGGCATCTCGTAGGATTGCGGGCAGTTCCCCAGCGCCACGAGGGCCCCGCCGACATTGATGACGAGGCCGGGCCTGACGCCCGGGCCGAGGGCGGCCTGCGTCTGCTCGACCAGGCGGTCGACGAGCCCCGCGAGCGTCGGCTCGGAGACCAGCTTCGCGCCCTCGCGGAAGGCGGAGAGGCGCAGCAGCGCCACGGCCTCGGGCTCCATGCCGGACGCGACGCCCATCTCGCCCCCCAGCACGGCGAGTTCGGGGCGGGTCTGCAGCACGCCGCGCCGGCGCAGAAGGCCGAGCATGTCGAGGATGTTGAAGTCGGGGTCCGTCGCCCCGAACATCGACGCGCTGAGCGACACCACGAGCACGGGCCGCAGCCCCAGCGCCTCCACCGCCGCGACGGCGGCGATATCCGCGCCAACGAAGGAGCCGGAGAGGATCACCACCACCGGCGCGCCGCGTGGCAGGCCCACGCTGTCGATCAGGCGCACAAGGGCGGCGGCGAAATCGGGGTTGGCGACGCTGCGTTTGGCGGGCAACTCGCCGACCGTCGTCGTGATCGGCGTGTATTCCGGGCCGATCAGCCCGGTACGGTTCGGATCGACGGACTCGGGCTGCATCAGCCCGCGCGCCGTCTTCTCGGCGGCGATGATCCGGCTGGCAGCCTGCAGGGTCTGGGCCGCCGCCAGCATCTCGTAGGCGCGCGGGTGCAGGCGCGTCGCGCCCAGCCGCTCCACCGCCTGCCAGACCAGGACGCTCGCCAGCGCCGCCAGCGCCAGCGCCGCGGCCGGCCAGCGGCCCGCGACGCGCGGCGGAGCGGAGGCGAGCGCCCGGCTCACAGCCGCACCGCCAGCACCGCGACGATGCGCGTCGCCGGCGCGGCGACGGCGAGCGCCGCGAGCGTGGGCAGCACGCCCTGTCGGTCGAACTGGTGCGCCAGCAGCCCGGGCACCACGTAGCCGAGCCCGGCCCACTCCACCGGCCCCGGGCCGACCACCCCGGTGAGCCATTCCGCGACGAGACTGAGGAACAGGCCCGCCAGCACCGTCACCGCGAAGCGGCGGGAGCCGAACAGCATCAACCGCATCCGCAGCAATGCCACGAGGCCATAACTGGCGAGGCTGACGACGAGGAAGCCGAGCAGCGCCGAGGGCCGTTCCAGCATCAGCGCCACGTAGCCCGGCACGATGATCCCGCCGGCCGTGAGACCGGTGATCTCGGTGATGAGCAGGCTGGCGAGGACGCCGATGACAAGGGTGGCTGTCAGCACGGCTTGCCCGCCTCCGCCAGAGCGACCGTGAGCTGCCGCCCGAGGCCGTGGTAGTTGCCGACGCCCCACACGACGCCGCCGGGCGACGCCGCCGCGACCGCCTCCGCCAGCGCCTCGGACGCGCGGCGCGTCCTCAGCCGCCGCAACGCCCCCGGCCCGAAGCCGGCGCGCCGCGCCAGCGCCGCCGCCAGCCCGTCGCCGGCCAGCAGCACGATGGGCTCGGGCGTCTGCCGCGCCAGAAAATCGAGGAAGTGGCGCGTCCGCACCGGCCGGTCGGCGCGCGCGTTCAATAACACGACGGGCCGCCCCTCTCCCGCCCGCTCCCGCCACAACAGGTCGAGCGACTCGACGTCGTTGCAGGCGAACGCGTTGGCGAAGCGCACCGTTTTGCCGCCGACCGACACCTCGCGCTCGGTGAAGTGGCCGGGGTCCGGCGTCGCGTCCGCCATCCCGGCCAGCGCCGTCTCTTCCGACACGCCGTGCCGCGCGCACACGGCGAGCGCCAGGCGGCGATTGGCGGCGTCGGGCGGCAGTCCGTCCGTGTCGACGGGGACGAGGACGGCCCCGCGCGCCTCCACCGCCGCCACGAAGGCGGGCGTCGCCGCCTCGCGCGTCGCGACCACGACCCCGCCCGACGGCACGAGCCAGGCCAGCGAGCGCGCCATCGCCTCCTCGTCCTCGCCGATTTCCTCGAAATGGTCCGGCCGCGCGTTGGTGACGACCAGCGTCGTCGCGCCGACCAGCAGCGTTTCGGACGCCCACAGCGTTTCGGGCTGGATCGCCATGCACTCCAGCACGACCGCATCCGCGCCCTCCCGCGCCGCCCGGCGCAGCACCCACGCCTGTTCGCGGATCGAGGGCGGACCGAGGCGGCGGATCGCCTCCTCTGAACCGTCGGCGCGGATCAGGCGCGGCTCGGAGCCCGTCGTCTTGCCGATCACAGCGAGGCCGCTCCCGCGCAACCCGGCGGCGACCAGCCGCGTCGTGGTCGACTTTCCGCGCGTGCCGGCGACGTGGATGCGGACGGCAATCCGCTCCCGCGCCAGCCGCAACGCGCGTGCCCGCGTCCACAGCCACGCCACGGCCAGCGCCAGCGCCGCGCCGGCGATGGCGAGCAGGCGCGCGGAGGCGACCGGCTCGCCCCACACGGGCTCCAGGAGGAAGGCGGGCATGGGCCGGCTCCGTGTCGCGGCGGCTCAGCTCCCGGCGAACAGTTTCTCGAGGGGGGCCTTGAGGCCGGCGGCGTTCTCCACCACGACGACGGGGATGTTGCCGGCCTTGGCGATCTTGGTGAAGATCCCGTCCGCGTCGCTGTCGTTGCGGATGATGAGATATTGCGCGCGCGGCGCGGCCAGTTCGATCAGCTGGTTGGAGAGCGCGTCGCGCCGTTCCTCGCCGCCGATATGCACGACGACGATGGTCATGCCCTTGCTCTTGGCCGCGTCGAGCAGGTGGCTGGTGCGCGCCAGCTCGTCGTTGATGCTGATCCCCGCGTCCCCGAAGCCCTTGAGGCTGGCGCCGACGGCCAGGATCAGCGTCTTGGCGTCGCCGAGCTGGTTGGCTTCGATGTGCGCGTCGTACTTGTAGGGGATGCCGCTGCGCTTGACGGCGAGCTGCACCTGGAACGCGTCCAGGCTCTGGCCCAGCGACGTCACCACGGCCGGAGGCGAGGCCTTCGTCTGGCTGAACGCCTCACGCGGCGGCGACACGAGGAACGAAACGACAGCCGCCAGGGCCGTCAAGGTGAAAAGACGCGCGACGCTCCATTTAATCATGGCGCATTCCTCCCTGTCTGATCTTTTTTTAAAGAGTGTCATCGGATTCTACAGAAGTCCACTGGAATTCAGGTCCCGTGGCGCGTTCTTCTCAGGGTTCAGGCATCGTTCCACCTCATTCCAGCAGCGCGCCGGCCAGCGCGTCGAGATCGGCGCGCAGGGCGTCGCGCCAGGCGTTCGGGTCGGCCGGACGCGACGCCTGCGCGCCGGCGTCGCCGTCGTCGAGGACGACCAGCCGCGCCCCGCCTTCCGCCACGGCGCGGCGGATCGGCTCGGCCGGCTGCCAGTGGTGGATGACGACGCGGACCTGCCGGTCCTTCAGGAACTGGGTGAAGCGCTCGAGATCGGACGGCGTCCAGCGCACGTCTTCCTCGAGGAAATAGCCCTCGACGTCGATGCCGAGTTCGTTGGTGAGGTAGACGAAGCGGTCGGTGAGCGCGAACACGCGCGGGTCGGGCGCTCCCCCCAGCCGCGTCTCGGTGGCGGCGCGCAGGGCTTGCATGTCGCCGGTGAACGCGGCGAGGTTGGCGTCGACGGTGGCGGCGTCGGCCGGGGCCAGCCGCTTCAGGTCCGCCGCCACGATGGCCGCCATGCGGATGGCGTTGGCGGTGCTGAGCCACACATAGGGAGACGAGCCGCCGCCGCGTTCCGCCTTGCGCCAGGGCACGTCGCTGGCCGGCTGGCCAATCAGCGCGACGCTCGTGCCCGCCTTGTCGAGCGACCGCGCGGCGTCGATCCGCACCACCTTGATGTTGCGCGCCCGCGCCTCGCGGAACAGCGGGTCTTCGGGCCACACGCTCTCGATGCCGACGGTGGCCGTCGCGCCGGCCATCAGCTTGTCCAGCGCCGGGTCGGGGCGGGCCAGCGCGCGCGGCAGGCGCGCCATGCCCGGCAGGGCCGGCGGCGCGGCCTGGATGTCGAGGCCGGTTCCCTTCGCCAGCGCCGTCGCGATGGCGAAGGTCGGCCGCTGCGCCGCCAACACGCTGTCACCGGCGCGGGCCGGCGCGGCGAAGCCGAGAGCGGCGGCGAGGAGGAGCGCGGCGCGTCTCATGCCGGCCTCGCGACGCGGAAGCCGCCGAGTGCGTTGCGCAACACCGCCGTCACGGCGAACAGCGCCGCGGCGACGAGGATGATCGCGCCTCCCGACGGGATCGGGATGTTGAACTGCATCGGCATCACGATGCCGAGCATGCAGGACGCGGTGGAGAACAGCACGCTGTAGCCCACGAACTCCCGCAGCGAGCGGCTGACATTGCGCGCCGCCGCGGCCGGCACCACCAGCAGCGCCTCCACCAGCACCGCTCCGACGATCTTTACGCAGGCCACGGTGACGATGGTGATCAGGACGACGAACGCGTACTCCAGCACGCGCACTTGCGCTCCGCGGACCTCGGCCAGGCTGGGGCTGATGCTGCCGAGCAGCATCTGGTTGTAGAAGGTTCCGCCCAGCGTCATGCAGATGAAGAACACGACGCCGAGCAGGTCGAGGTCGCCGTAGTTCACGGTGAGGATCGACCCGAACATGATGTTTTCCAGCACGTGCGTGTTCATGCGCGCCGACACGAACAGCAGGAGCGACGCGCCGATCGCCAGCGAGATGGACAGGAACACGCCGATCAGCACGTCGCTGGAGAGGCTGGTGCGCTGCTGGGTGTAGCGGAGCACGACGCCGAAGATCAGGCAGAAGCCGAACATCGAGATGTAGGGAGAGGTGTTCGACTCGCCCAGCAGCACGCCGATGCTCACCCCAGTGAGGGCCGCGTTGCCGATGGCCTGGCTGAAGAACGCCATCCGCTTCACCACCACCATCGTGCCGAGCACGCCGAGCAGCGGGCCGATCAGCAGCGAGGCCATGACGGCGTTGGCGACGAATTGCAGGAAAAAGGCGTTGGGCAGCGCGCCGTGGCCGGCGAGCCATTCCATGAGGGCGCGCAGCGCGTCGTAGACAGGGCTCATGCCGGCTCTCCCGCCACACGTTCCAGCACCTGCGCCGGCGCGCCGCGCGCCGCGACGCGCCCGCGCAGCAGCGTGACGTCGTCGGCGACCCGGCGCACCTGCTCCCAGTCGTGGTTGACCCACAGGATCGTCGAGCCCTGCGCGCGCAGGTCCCGCACGATGGATTCGACCAGCCGCGCCCCGGCCTCGTCCATGTTGGAGGTCGGCTCGTCCATCACCAGCAGGTCGGGCATGGGCGCGAGCGCCTGCGCGAACAGCATGCGCTGGCGCTCCCCGCCGGAGAGAACGCCGAACAGACGCTCGCCCTTGCCAGCCAGCCCGAGCCGGCCGAGCGCCGCGTCCTGCACCTGCGCCGTCGCCCGGGCGCGGCCGAGGAATGCCGGCCGGCGCTGCCCCATCAGCGCCATCAGGTCGTTCACCGTCAGCGGCAGCGAGCGGTCGAGGTCCAGCGACTGCGGGGCGTAGCCGGTGACGAAGCCCGGCTCTCCCTCGAAGGCGATCTCGCCGTCATAGGGCATCTGGCCGAGTAGCGCGCGCAGCAGCGTCGTCTTGCCGCCGCCGTTCGGCCCGACGACGCAGTGGACGCGCCCCGGCGCGGCGTCGAGGTCGATCCCCGCGAGCACCTGCACGCCGCCGAGCCGGACGCTGAGGTTTCGGATGCTGACATGCGGTCCCTTCGTCATGGGCCCACCGCCTGCATGGCGCGCTCGATCGTCGCCAGGTTCTCCGCCATCTCGACCTCGAATTTCTCCGGCGTGAACGGCCCGTCGGTGATGTGGGACAGCGTGAACACCTTGACGCCGGTCTCGCGCTGGACCGTCTCGGCGAGGCTGCTTTCGCCGAAGTATTTTTCGGCGAAGAGGATGTTGATGTTGGCGGCGCGGATGTCCGCGAGCGTCTGGGCGAACTGGCGCGCGGTCGGGTTGACGCCGTGCCTCGGCTCAACGACGGCGGTGATCTTCAACCCGAGTTCCTGGAACAGATAGTCGTAGCCGGCGTGCATCGTGGCGCAGCGGAAATCCGCCTTGGCGTGCGCCGGCATGCGCTGCATGAAGTCGGCCCGCAGCTTGCGCAAGCGGTTGGCGTAGTCGCGCGCCGAGGCGCGATAGCGCGCCGCGGAGGGCGGGTCGATCTCGCCGAGCCGGCGGGCGATCTCGTAGACCTGCTGGATGGCCGCGGTGGTGGCGATGAAGGTGTGCGGGTTCACCACCTTCTCGGCCCCGTTGTCGCCGCCGATCGGGATCAGCGCGACCGAGGCGTTGGCCCAGATCAGCGGCAGATTGTCCTTGCGACCGGCCGCCTCGATGATCTTGAACACCCACTCGTCGTGGCCGATGCCGTTCACGACGAGCACGTCGAGGGTCATGGCCCGCTTGATGTCCTCCGGCTGCGGCTGGTAGCCGTGCGGGTTCGCCTCGGCGGGCACGATCGGCACGATCTCGGCGCCGTCGCCGACCACGTTGGCGACGAAGCTGTAATAGGGGTGCAGCGTCACGCCGATGCGCAGGCGCTTGGCCTGCGCCCGCGCCCCGGCGGCCGCGAGCGCCGCGGCCGAGGCGAGGCCGCCGAGAGCCATGCGTCTTGAAAGGACGGTCGTCGCCACCTCAATGTCCTTTCTGATGTTCGGCCTCGTCGGCGCCCCGATAGGCCACGACCTGCCGCCAGCCGGCCTTGGCGAGGGCCTCGGCGCGGTAGCCGTCCGGCTCCCCGACATTGACGTCCCGGTGCACCCAGATTTCCGTCTGGTTGGTGTAGGCCGAGCCGATATGGCGATGGCGGAAGATCAGCAGGTAGGCCGACTGGCCGGGCGCCGATCCCCCGACGCCGAGATAGGACGTGTCGCCGCCCCGGTTGAAGTCGGCGGCGTTGAGCTGCCGCCACTGTACGCGGCCATGCTGCTCCCAGAAATCGTCCTTGTAGAAAGGCGGGATCAGCAGCTTGTCCAGTTCCTCCGGCTTCGGCCAGTCGCCGAAATCGAAGTTGAGCCCACCGATCTCCTCGGCGGCGACGGACAGCGAGGAATGGATCGCCTGGTCGTCCGGCCCGAGGTCGCGGAACGCGCTCACCTGCCAATCGAGCAACTCGGGCGGACGGGGACCGCCCGTCGCGCGCAGCAGGGCGAAGCCGCCCGTCCCCAGCATGGCCACGGCCAGCGCGAGCGCCACGAACAGCGTCTCGCGCCTGTCGAGCGTGCGCGCGTTGACTGCCGGGATCGTCGCCATCCGCGCCACCTATTTCATGTCCCGGGCCTGCACCCAGAGCACCGCGTCCTGGGAAAGCCGCTTGCCCTGGAACGTGGTCTCCGGCCCGACCGCCAGCGCCGCGATGCCCCACCAGCCCGCCTTCGGCAGGCCGATGGTGAACACGCCGGCCGCGTCCGAGCGCAGGCTCACGGTCTCGAACGCCGGATGCGGCAGCTTCACCTTCGGCTCGCCCTGCCACCGTGCGGCCGCGAGGTCCGGATCGCGGTTCATGTACTGCACCTCGATCTCGGCGAACGGCGCGGGCTTGCCGTCGGACAGCACGACGCCGCTGAACACGCCGCCGGTCCAGTTGGCATAGGGCTTGGCGAGCGGCCTGATCTCGGCCGGCAAATGGACGTCCTGGTCCCAGTTGCCGGGCACGCCACCGATATTGACCACCGTCTTGGTGAACTGCTGGATGTACTTGTCCTCCGTCGCCTCGTAGAACGGCGCCGGCTCGACGACGAAGACGTAGTCGCCCGTGGAGCGGAACTCCTGCCGGGGCAGCGCCGCCCTGTAGGCCGCGGCGGACTTTTCGTCCGTGCCCATGAAGTCGATCCGCTGCAGGAAGCGGGTCAGGTCGATCTTTTCGGGCTTCGCTTCGGCCCCGCGCTGGCGCACCACGTAGAAGCCGGGCGGCTTCTCCAGCTCCATCATGGGCGCGCCGGGAAACGGATGGGCGAAGGCGATCAGCAGCTCGATCGCTCCGCCCGGCATGCGCGCCGCGTCGCCCGGGTAGAGCAGCAGGAAGTGGGCCGAAGCCGGCCCACCGGCGGCCAGCAGCGCCGCCACGACGAACGCAAATCTCCCCCGCCCCGTCATCGTCGCCCTGTCCTCCCTGCCGCGTCCCGCCCGTCGCGCGGGTCAGCTTTTCGTTCCCGCCGGCGAGCGCCGCCGGTTCATTTGGCCAGATCCTCGCCGTCGAACGACACGAAGTGCGAGGAATCCCCGATGAACTCCACCACGAAGCTTACCTCGGGCTTCTTGAAGCTGAACGTGCCGTCGCTTCCGAACACGGACTCCAGAATCAGCCGGTTGCTAGCCTCGCGCACGCGCACTGTCTGGCCCGCGGAGGACGCGCCGTCGCTGTAGCCGGCCTCGCACGTCACGGTGCCGTCGTCGTTGTCGAAGCAGCTCAGAAGCGGAGAATGGGCCGCCGCGCCGCCCGTCTGGGCGAGCAACCAGCCAGCGGCGATCGCGCACGAGATCGCGATGCCTCGGACGCCCGTCGGACGCCCTCGGGTGAGCGCTTCAACCATCCCTGTTCCTTGCCGGCCCGCGCCGTTTGTTCTTGTGTTTCAATCCTAGATCACGGTTCGCGCCGGAGGAAAGAGCGTTTTCCCGGTAAAATGCGCAAAGCCGCTTTTCCCGACACGCCGGGCTCGCCTGCCGCGAGCCTTTTCGAGCCCGCCGCCCAGGCCGCCGCGAGGACCATGACCGCCAGCCCGCTCGCCAGCACCACCCACGGAGGGGCCACCTCATCCTCGAGCGAGAAGATGGTCTCGATCGTCTCGCCGGGCGGCTGGTCCTGCCAGACAAGCAGCCAGGCGATCTCCAGCGCCACCACGAACAGGGTCGCGGCGACCGTCAGGCCCGCCAAGGCGAGCGGCGTCCGCGCGCCCGCCCGCCGGTCCAGCACTCGCCAGGCGAGAAGCCAGAACAGCAGTCCGGTGAGGCTGTATTGAAGGCCGAAAATGCCTGGGGACAGCAGAAAATGCGCGAGGGCGAGGATGCTGACGGCATAGTTGGCGCGGTGGAGCCGGTTCCAGGCCCGCCCGCCGAGCCGCTGGACCGCGGCGTCCGACGAGGTGGCCCCCAAGGCGATCAGCCCGATCAGCGAGGCGGTGGCCACCAGCAGCGACGGCCGGGTGAAGGTCTGCCGCAGCACGGCGGGCCAGTCCCATTTGTAGAGGCCTGCGAAGGCCGCCACGTGGACGAGCGTGTAGACCAGCGTCGCCACGCCGAAGATGCGGCGTGCGTCAATCAGCCACGGGGCGCGAAAGAGAGCGCGGGCCGGCGTGACGGCGAGCGTGAGCAGGATGAGCCCCACCGCCCAGACGCCGGACCAGTAGACGAGACCGATGAACGGCAGCGGCCCGAACCCGCCCGACGTCCAGTCGTGGACCATCGACAGGCCCGGCACGCAGACCACGGCCAGCGCCGCCGCCTTGACCCACGACACGCGGCCGCGACGGTCGCGCCATGGAGCACGCATCTTCACCTCCCTGCCGGTCCCGGTTCGCTCCGGGTTCGGAACCGATGGTATCAAGCCGTACGGTTCGCACAACAGAAGATGGACCGTCGACAAGCCCAATCTTGGCGGGCATTCTGCGCGAAAGCCGCGCCGACGTCGCCAAGACGCGCGGACCGACAGGGAGGAGCCTTGCCCGTGACGCCGCACCTTGCGTTGCGACACCGGATGGCCGGCGGCATGCGCCCCGCGGCCGTCGCCGCCATCGTCTTGATCGCGCTGGCGCTGCTGACCCGCCTCGCGCAGGCGCACGGCGTCGCCGACTCGGACGCCGCCTTCGTCCGCACGGGGGGACGCCACGTCCTCGCGTTCTTTTATCTCGGCGCGAAGCACATGGTGACGGGGGTCGACCATCTGCTCTTCCTCTTCGGCATCGTCATGCTGCTGGACCGCGCCTCGCGCATCGTCGCGGCGGTGACCGCATTCAGCCTGGGCCACAGCGCCACCCTGCTGGCCGCCGCCTGGGGCGGCTGGCGCGTGGACCCGAGCCTGGTGGACGCGGCCATCGGCTTCTCGGTCGCCTACATGGCGTTCGATGCGATCGGCGGCGTCGAGGCGCTGTTCGGGCGGCGGCCGAACGTCATCGCGATGGTGTTCCTGTTCGGCCTCGTCCACGGCCTCGGGCTGGCGTCGCGGCTGCAGGAGCTGTCGGCGGCCAGTCCGGCGCGCCTCGCCAACCTGCTCGGCTTCAACCTCGGCGTCGAGGCGGGCCAGCTCGCCGCCCTTCTCGCAATGCTCGCCGCAATCGGAGCGTGGCGGGCCAGCGCCTCCTTCCAGCGGGCGAGGGTCGTGGCCGGAGGGCTCATCATGATCGGAGGCGTCGTGCTGATGGAAACCCAGCTCGCGGCGTGGAGCCTCGCCGAGGGGGGACCGCGATGACGGACGCGCCCAGGACCGCCGGCGCTCCCCGGCCTTTGTCGCGCCGCGCGGCCCTGACGCTGGCAGGGGCGAGCCTCGCCCTGGGGACGCTGATGACCGTGCTGTTCGTGCTTCCGTTCGAGTTCGGCGTCGACCCGACCGGCCTGGGCCGCGCGACGGGGCTGCTGCGCGCGCCGCAGGCCCCGACGGCGGACGCCCCGACCGCCCCCGACAACCCGGTCGAGGCGGTCTGGACCACCGACGCGCCGTTCCGTTCGGACCTCGTCGAGATCCCCCTGAGCTCCCCCGACGCCGGGCCGAACGGCTACGAGCTCGAATACAAGGTCCGGATGCGCGAGGGGGCGCGGATGGTCTGGTCGATGACGGTCGCCGGCGTCGACGACCCGGAGGAGTTCTATTTCGACTTCCACGGCGAAACGCCCGCCGGGCCGAACAATCCCAAGCCGATCGTGCGCGAGTACATCCAGCAATCGGGCACGCAGTCGCACGGCGCGCTGGTGGCGCCGATCCCCGGCGTGCACGGCTGGTACCTGCAGAACCAGTCCGGGAAATCGGCCCTGGTGCGGCTGCGGCTCAGCGGCTTCTACGAACTCGTCGAGCCCGGCGAATACGGCAACCTCGCCCGCATCCGGCCGAGCGAGTCGCGGCCGTGAGCGCGGGACGCGCCGCCGGAGACCGGCGGCGCGCCGCTTCCGGCGGCCTCAGGGGCGCCGGTAGGAGCCGATGATGCTGACGAGGTTCAGCACGCGCCCCTTCACCTTTTCCAGGAACTGGTCGCGCGTGAGGCCCGGCGGCAGTTCGTCCTTCGGCACGTCCAGCGCATAAACGCTGTAGATGTAGTGGTGCGGCATGTCCGTGTTGGGCCCGCAGCCGCCGAAATACACGTTGGTCTGTCGGGCGTTGACGCCGCCGGTCATCTTCGGCGACGGCGCCCCGCCCTCGCCCTGGGCGAGGCCGGTGACGTCCGGCGCGATGTTGTAGGCGATCCAGTGCACGACGCCCGGGCCGCGTCCGCCTTCGAAGTCGAACACGATCACCGCGAAGCTCTTGGTGTTGGCGGGCGGATTCGACCAGCTCAGCGCGGGGGAGACATTCTCGCCGCCGCACGGGAGCTGCGCCGATTGCGGCCCCGCGAACTTCTTGTCGATGGGCTGGCCATCCTTGATGTCCGGCGAGGTGAGCGTGAAGGGGGCGGCGGGAGCCGCCGCAGGCGTCTGGGCCAAGGCGGCCATGCCGACGCAGGTGAAGCCGGCCGCCAGCGCGATGGGCGCGAGGCGACCCCGAAGCAAGGTCCTCATGCAGTCCTCCCTGTCTGTGTCGCAGCCTGCGCCGCCATCGAGGGCGGCGCAGTCGTGTCGTTATTCCGGCAGCGACCGGTTCGACCCCTCAACTATGAAGGGAGCCGAGGGCCGGCGTCCAGTCCCGTTCGCCGTCCCCCGCCGCGTTCAGTCGAGCGGCTTGACGGAGGCCTCGGCCGCCGCAGCCGCTTTCTCGAACTCCCCCTTCAGCCAACCGTTGGCCTGTGGCAGTCCCTCGACGACCCGGCGCGCCCAGGCGACGTACTCGAGCCGCCTCGCCACCGACCAGTCCTCCCCCGGGCTGCGCGCCACGGCCCGCAGATTGCTGGTCTTGTCGGCGAGCTTGAGGATGGCGGCGCGCGGAGACTTGCGGGGCGCGTTCTCGACCTGAAGGCGCTTGCGCTCTGCCTTGTCGAGGCTTTTGTCGTCCGTCACTTCAAGCACCAGGTCGGTGACGCCCTGGTTGAAATGCGCGGTGATCATCTCGGGCGGCACCTGCTGATCCTCGACGGCGTCGTGCAGCAGCGCCGCGACGACGAGCTCGGGGTCCGCGCCCTTCGTCGCCTCCGTTACTAGCCGCGCCACTTCCAGCAGGTGGTTGATGTAGGGCTCCTTCGCGGCGCCCTTGCGGCGGTCGTGAACGTGCCAGCGCGCCGCCGCGTCGGCGGCCTTCAGAACCTCGATCCAGGCCTGCATGTCTGTCTCCTTCTTGCTTGTGAACGATGAATGGGATGGCGCTTCGCCTCGCTCGCGACGCACAGCCGCCCCGCCGCGGCCACGGTCGCCGGCCAGAAGGCCCGCGTCGCCATAACGGTCGGGGGCGGCGCGCGAGGCTCCGCTTCCGCCGCGGGCGCGGCGACGGTCCGCGCGCGCCGGTGGCAAAGCGTTAACCAGGACTCCGCGATCATGGTGAACCAATCCCTTGCCGCCGCTCCGGTCGTCCGGAGCCCGGCGCGCAAGCGGGACGTGGCGTGGCGTGTGAGTCCGTATGGCGAGTTCATTCCCTTCCCGGCGTCGCGCCTCGCAGAGGCGGCGCGCCTTCCCGCTGACGATGGAGGCGCGGCGCGCGGCGGGAGCCGCCGTGCTGCTCGCCGGTGTCGCCGCCGCAACCCCCGCCGGCGTCTTCCTAACGTCCGCGCCTGACCTCGATCCGGGCACGGCGGCGGCGGCTCTCGCCCCGGCCGCATCTCCCGTCCGCGATCCTGAACTCGCGGGCATGCTGTTCTCCGGCCCCACGCCACTCGGCGCGTTCGCCTCGCGGACCGGATTCGCTCCGCTCGTTGCCGGCGGGCTCGCCTGGGCCCCGCAAACCGCGCCGGCCGCCGTAATCGCGACCGTCTCCCGGCCTCCGGTCGACGCGCCCATGCGGGCCGCGGCGCTGACGCCGGGCGAGATCGCCGCGCCAGTCGCCCCGTCCATCGACATTCCCCTGCCTCCGCAAAACCCGTTCCGCGTTCAGGCGGCCGCGCCTGTGCCGGTCGTCGTCGCCAGTCGCGCGCCGCGCTCCTCCGCCCCGGCCCGCGTCGCCGCCGGCGTGGCGGAGCCCGCCGAGCAGAAGGGCTTTCTGGAGCGGCTGTTCGGCGTCGGCGAGTCGAAGCCGGAGACCGCCCTGGCCTACGCGCCCGCCGATTCCGGCGGCCTGCGCGGCGGACTCGCCGGCGAGCCCCAGAACCCGGCCGCGCGCGGCGGCACGGCGGTGTACGACATTTCGGCGAAGGTCGTGATCCTGCCCAACGGCAGGCGGCTGGAAGCGCATTCAGGCCTGGGCGACCTGATGGACGACCCGCGCTCGGCGCGCGTCAAGATGCGTGGCGTCACGCCACCCAACGTGTACACGCTTCGTCTGCGCGAGCAACTGTTTCATGGCGTGCGGGCGATCCGCCTGACGCCGGTGGACGAGAGCCGCATGCATGGCCGCGACGGCATGCTGGCGCACACCTACATGCTCGGCCCGCGCGGCGACTCCAACGGCTGCGTGTCGTTCAAGGACTACGACGCGTTCCTGACCGCCTTCCTGCGGGGCGAGGTCAGCCGACTCGTGGTCGTCGAAACCGCCACGTCGAACCTGGCCTGGGCGTCGCCCGCCCGGTGATCCGGGGGTCCGCCGGCGGGGTTCGCCGGACTTCCGACAGTTGTCGCATGAGCCGATGATTCCGGCGAAATTTTGTGCCATGCTCGACCCCGAATAGTTCTCAACGCCGGTTTCCGGGGCGTCGGCCCCGTCGAGACAGGCATTCGGAAGGGATTGGCGACCGGGACCGGGCGTTCCCAGACAGCCGCAAGCGTCGAGAAGACGCGGCGAAGCTGCGCGGAAGCGCCTGTCACTCGGGTGTCATCGCCGGGCTGCATGAAGCGGTCGCCGCGGGGCGTCGCCCCGTCAGGCTCCGCCGTGCGTTCCGGGCACTACCTGGGGAGGACATTCGATGAAACCAGTTTCCATGCTCGCCGCCACTTTGCTGGCCGGCGTCACGCTGTTCGGGGCGACGGCCGCGAGCTACGCCGAGGAAGTCGTCGTCAAGATGTGGGCCCGCGCGGATCGCTCCGGCCCGCTGCGCGCTGGCAACATCGTCGCCGCCGCCGAACCGCTGAACGCCGCGCTGAAGGCCGCCGGCTCCGACAAGACGGTCAAGGTCGAGGTGTTCGAAGGTCCGGCCGCCGGCTACGACGCCGACGCGCTCGACATTCTTAAGGCCTTCGCGGTGAACCAGGGGCCGGACCTCTACGTCGCGGCGCACGAATGGGTCGGCGAGTTCGCCAAGTCCGGCTACGCCATGGATCTCGAGGACTTCGTCAAGAAGAACCCATGGGCTTTCGCCGACGTCATCCCGGTCCTCTGGGAGTCGACGAAATACAAGGGCAAGATCCACGCCATCCCGCAGGATTCCGAGATCCGCATGTTCTTCTACAACAAGGACATGCTGCGCAAGATCGGCAAGGACGAGGCGTTCGTGAACGGCCTGCCCGCCATGGTGGAAAAGGGCGAGTTCACCATGGAGGACCTCTCCAAGCTGACCAAGGAGGTCGTCGACAAGGGCGCGGCGCAAATGGGTATCCTCCACCGCCCCAACCCCGGGCCCGACTACCTGATGACCTTCGCCGCTTTCGGCGCGAAGTTCGTCGATGACAAGTCCGGCCAGCTGCTGCTGCCCAAGGCGGAGTTGCGCAAGGGGCTGGAATGGTTCGCCTGGAACGCCGCCAACGGCGTCACCCCGAAGAACAACACCGCGATGTCGTGGGACGAGATCCAGGGCGCGTTCAAGACCGACAAGGCCTTCATCTATCACCAGGGCGTGTGGGCCGTGGGCGAATGGATGGTGGGCGACGCCAAGGGCGCGACCTGGCCGAACGACAAGGACTGGTACTTCAAGAAGATCGGCTGGATTCACGCGCCGGCCGGGACGAAGGGCGGTCAGCCGGCCAACCTCTCGCACCCGATCGTCTACGTCGTGAATCCGAAGTCGAAGAACGCCGAACTGGCGGCGCAGCTCGTCGCCTACGCGACGCTGCCCTACTACAACACCAAGCACGCGGTGACGACGGCGCACACGGCGATCCTCAACGGCCAGCGCTCGATGCCCGACTATGCCGGCGCGTGGTACCTGGAAGCCGCCACGCCGATGCTGGCGCGCTCGACGTTCATCCCCAACCACCCGGACTTCGGCCGCTATAACGGCATCCTGTTCAAGGCGCTGCAGGGCGTCGAGACGGGCCGCCTGACGCCCGCCCAGGCCATCGACTTCCTGGAGGACGAGATGAGCAACGAGTTCAAGGGAAGCGTGAAGGTGGTCGACAAGCTGAACTGACCGGTAGGGCTCCCGGCGCCCGCGCCGGGAGCCCCGTCCCGTTCTCGTACCCCCGGTCCGCCATGGCATTCGCAATCCGTCCGCTGTCTCGCAGCACGGCCGACCGCGTCCTGTTTCTGGGACCCGCCGTCGCCCTGCTCGCGATGTTCTTCCTCGTTCCGGCGATCATCGACGTCGCCATCGCCTTCACCGACATGGGACGCAACCTGCGCGTCTCCGAGTACACCACGCAGAACGTCGCGCGCATGCTCGGCGGCGACAGCCGGCTGACCGGCATCATGGCCGTGACGCTGACCTACGTGCTCGCCACGCTGGCCATCTTCAACGTCGGCTACGGCCTGCTGCTCGCCCTGCTGACGACGGCATTGCCGGACCGCGCCGGCGCGTTCTTCCGCGCCGTGTGGATCCTGCCGCGCATGAGCCCGTCGGTCGTCTACGCCCTGCTGTGGACGTGGGTCGTCGCGCCGACCGAGTACGGCCTGCTTAACCAGGTGCTCGCCGGGCTGGGCTTCCCCGCCGTCGACCCCAAGAGCAACGCGCCGATGCTGGTCATCGTGCTCGCCAACGGCTTCATCGGCGCGTCGTTCGGAATGATCATCTTCACCAGCGCGATCCGCTCGATCCCCGAGCACCTGTTCCACGCGGCGCGCGTCGACGGGGCCGGGGAGCTCGCCATCGTGCGCCACGTGACGCTTCCGGCGATCCGCTGGCAGCTCAGCTTCGTGACGATCTACCAGGCGCTCTCGCTCATGGTGAGCTTCGAATACATCTGGCTCATCACCAATGGCGGCCCGTTCTTCGACACCACCGTCTACGCGCTCTACGTCTACCGCCGCGCCTTCGAGAACGGGCAGTACGCCTACGGAGCCGCGCTGGCCCTGGGCCTCGTCGTGGTGGGCATGATCATGGCGATGGTGATGTGGCGCTTCTTCGACATGCGCGCGCTGCTGCAGCGGCCCCGCATCGAGGCGCGGCGATGACGGTGGCGCTCGACGTCAAGGCCGCCCCGGCGGCCGACTGGGCCGAACTCGCCCGACGCGCGCGGCTGCGGCGGCGCGCCACGACCGCGCTTCTCTACGGCGTCCTGGCGCTCGGCTCGCTGCCGATCCTGGTGCCGTATCTGTGGCTGTTCACCGTCTCGGTGTCGGGACGCACCGGCGCGTCGACGACGGTGCTGTGGCGGACCCTCGCCATACTCATGCCGGCGCTGCTGGCGTGGTCAATCCTGCGCGTGAGCATCGTCGAGCCGCGCCGGCTGCTGTGGACGCAACTGGCGCTCGCGGCCGTCACGCTCGGCGCACTCGCGGTGGTGACCGGCCCCTACCTGCACGCCCAGAACTGGCGCTTCCTGTGGAACTCGAACATCGCCGACACGCTGAAGGGCGCTTCCGGCGTCGGCGGTGCGTTCCCCAGCGTGTGGACAGCCTTCGGCAATTCGCTGATCTTGGCGCTGACGCAAATGACGCTGGTGGTCATCGTCAGCACGCTGGCCGGATACTACCTGTCGCGCTTCGACTTCCCGGGCCGCGCGGCGACGCTGAAGGGCCTGCTGCTGCTGCACGCCTTCCCGGCGATGACGCTGATCATTCCGATCTTCCTGCTGATGTACTGGATCGGCCTGCTCGACACGCTGACGGGGGTCGTGCTCGTCATCGCCGCGCTGGAACTGCCCTTCGCGATCTTCGTGATGAAAGGCTTCTTCGACGCCGTGCCGTGGGACATCGAGATGAGCGCCATGACGGACGGCGCGTCGCGGCGGCAGGCCTTCTACATGGTGGTGTTGCCGCAGGTGAAGGCCGGCATGCTGGCCGTCGCGGTGTTCGCCTTCCTGCGCGGCTGGGAGGAATATGTCTTCGTCCGCACCCTGCTCTTCCAGAAGACCAACTGGACGATGAGCCTCTATCTGTTCTGGATGTACGAGGACGTGATGGGCACCGACTACGCCATGGTCTCGGCCATCGGCGTGTTCTACGTGCTGCCGTCCATCGTGCTCTACGTGATGTGCCAGAAATATCTGACGCAAATGTCCTTCGGCGGGATCAAGGGCTGAACCATGGCGAGGATCGAACTGAAAGGCGTCGCGAAGCGCTGGGGCGACGTCACCGCCGTGGAGCCGACCGACCTCGCCATCGAGGACGGCGAGTTCGTCGCCATCCTCGGGCCGTCCGGCTGCGGCAAATCGACGACCCTGTTCATGCTGGCCGGCATCTACGTGCCGAGCGACGGCCAGATCCTGTTCGACGGGGCGGAGGTCAACGACGTCGAGGCGCGGGACCGCAACGTCGGCATCGTGTTCCAGTCCTACGCGCTCTATCCGCACATGAGCGTGCTGGACAACATCAAGTTCCCGCTGCGGTTCAAGAAGGTCGGCGCGGACGAGGCGGAGCGCCGCGCGCGGTCCGCCGCCCAGCTCGTCCAGGTGTCCGAGCTGCTCGACCGTCGCCCGACCCAGCTCTCCGGTGGGCAGCAGCAGCGCGTCGCCCTGGCGCGCGCTCTGGTGAAGGAGCCGAAGCTTCTGCTGCTGGACGAGCCGTTGTCCAATCTCGACGCCTCGCTCCGGCTCACCATGCGCAGCGAGATCCGCGGCCTGCAGCGCAAGCTCGGCGTGACCACGATCCTGGTGACGCACGATCAGGTCGAGGCGACCACCATGGCCGACCGCGTGATCTGCATGAGCAAGGGGCGCATCGAGCAGGTCGGCACCGCCGAGGACCTGTACCACCGCCCCGGCAGCCTGTTCGTGGCGAGCTTCATCGGTTCGCCGCCGATCAACCTCCTGGAAGGCAGCGCCTCGGGCCGCGCGCTGCGCGTCGGGCAGGCCGAGCTGGCGCTTGCCGGCGAGTGCGGCGGGGCCGTCGTGCTCGGCGTGCGCCCCGAGCAGATCACGCTCGGCAGCGGCCCCCTGCGCGGCCGCGTCGTCGACACGGAGGCGCACGGCCGCGAAACCTTCTATCACCTCGACACTCCGCTCGGCCCGCTGCGGGCGCTGGAGGCCGGGGCGAAGGCGCGCTTCGCGATGGGCGACGCGCTCACCTTCGGGCTGGGCCACGGCCTGCTGTTCGACCCGGACACGACGCGGCGCATCGACGGCTGCGTGCTGGAGAGCGCCGTCCAGTGACGGCGCGGACGCCTCGCCTGAAATGGCACATGCTGCGCCGGCGCAAGAGCGACCCGGCGTTCCTGCGCGCCAATCTGCGCGCGGCCTTGGCCGCCCGCGCCGCCTGCGAAGTCGACCTCGTGCTGACCCGCGACGGCCACGCTTTGTGCCTGCACGACCTGACGCTTGACGCCGAGACCACGGGCTCCGGGCCGGTCGCGGCGGCGACCCGGGCGCAGGTCGAGCGCCTGCGCCAGCGTGCGCCGGACGGCACGCCGCTCGCCGAGCCGCCGCTGTTCCTGGACGAGGTCGTCGACATCGTCCGCGCCTCCGGAGTGCGCGTGCCGGCGCTGGTGCAGCTCGACGTGAAAGTCCCTCGCGAGGCGCTGGATGCGGCCGCCGCGCGGCGCATCGGGGACACGCTCGGTCGCGACGCCGCTTTGTTCGTGGCGGGCGGGTGCGACTGGGACGCAATCCGCGATCTCGCCGAGGCCGCTGCGGGCCTTGCGGCCGGCTACGACCCTCTCGGAACCTACCCCCGCGGCTTCGACCTCGACGACGCCGGCTTCCGCAGCCTCGGAGAGCGGACCTACGCCACGGCGCCGGACGCGGCGATCTTCTATCTCGAGGCGTCGCTGCTGCTCGCGGGGCTCGCGCGCGGCGTCAACGTCGTGCCGTTCGTCACGCGCAACGGCGCGATGGTCGACGCCTGGACCGTCGACGCCGACCGGCCCGGCCTCGCCTCCGTGCTCGCCCGCCTCGTCGCGGCGGGATGCGGGCAGATCACCAGCAACGATCCCGACCTTCTGGCTCCCCTGCTGGCCGAAGCGGCCGCCTGAGGCTTTCCATGCCCTACCTTCCCCTCGCCTCCACCAGTGGCTTTATCCATGTCTGCGGCCATCGCGGCCACAGCGTCGGCGCGCCCGAGAACACGATTCCCGCGCTGACCGAGGCGGCGCGGCTCGGCGCGAGCGTCTGTGAGATCGACGTGGTGCTCACCGCCGACGACGAGATCGTGCTGATGCACGACGAGATCTGCGATCGCACCACCGACGGCGAGGGCCGCGTCGGCGCGATGACGCTCGCCGAGCTTCGCAAGCTCGACGCCGGCGCGTGGTTCGGCCCCGCCTTCGCCGGCGTGCGCGCGCCCACCCTCGCCGAAGCGCTGGACACGGCGCGCGGTCTCGGGATCTCCCTGCTGGTGGAGATCAAGGAGCGCCAGCGCGCCGGCCTGATGATCGAGCTTTTGGCGCAGACGCTGACGCGAGCCGGCGCGGTCGATGACGTGCTGGTCATCTCGTTCGACCATCCGTCGCTGCGCGCCATGCGCGAGCGCCTGCCCTATGTGCGAACGGAAGCGATCACCCACGCGCGGCATGTCGACCCCGTCGCCGTGGCCCGCTCCGCCCGCGTCGCGTCGGTGGCGATCGAGTGGGACATGTTCCACCCGGACGACGCGCGCGCGCTGCATTCCGACGGCATCGCGACGCGCGTGACCATTCCGCGCCCGGAGCGCATCGCCTACCGCGCGGCGCGCGGGCTGGACCTGCTGCCGCCCATCCGCGACGCCCTGCGCGCCGGCCTCATCGACGTGCTGGCCGGCGACGACGCGGCCTTCGTCCGCGCTCTGGTGGCGGAGTGCGGCGCGCCGCCCCCCGCCCGCGCCTGACCGTCACGCGATCTCGATGGTGACCGCCAGCGCCTCGTGGTCGGAGATCGCCACGCCGGCCGCGTCGACCGCGGGGATGACGGCGGGGTCCGAGCAGCGCAGCCCCCGCGCGAAGAACCAGTCGATCTTGCCGAAGGGCGGCGTCGGCGTGCCGTCCGGACGGGTGCGCTGCGTGCCGGCGCCCAGGACGTTGCATCCGCTCCAGTCGTAGCCCCGCTCCGCCAGCAGCGCGAACATCGGCTCGTAAGATTCCGGGCTCGTCAGGCGTTGCGGATCGGCCGCCAGCGCCGCGGCCACATGAGCCTCGTCGCGCTTCTCCGGCAGGGTGAACGTGCTGGTGTTGAAGTCGCCGCCGATCAGCACCGGACGGCCCGGCGCCAGCTCGTCGATGGCGTCCAGCATCACGCGCGTCTGCGCCAGCCGGTCCGCCGGATCGGTATGGCTCTCGTAATGGACGCAGGCGAGCAGCACGGGACCGCCCGCGAGATCGTATTCGGCCAGCATCGCGATTCGGCCGCCGACCCGCCTTTCGTGAAACGCGCCGTCGAACCATCGCCCCGAGTTCTCGAGGCGCACCATCGCCGGCCGCCCTAGCGCGGAGCGCGACACCAGGCCCGCCCCGTGCAGGCCGGCGACATTGTCCTGGCCCGCGAAGGCCGCCTGCTCGCGCAGGTCTCCCAACCCGAGCTCGACAAACTCGACGCCGAACACGTACCCGGCTTCAAGCGTAGCGGCGAGCTCGGCCAGGGTGTGCCGGTTGCCCGAGCGAACCATGCCGACGTCCACCTCGCACAGCAGCAGCGCGTCGGCGGCCTGCGCCTTCAGCATGGCGATGGAGCCCGGCAGGTATTTCAGACGCTCGGCGTTCCAGTAGACGATCCGCGAGCGCGATCCCGCGGGCGCGGCGCTCGGCGGCGGCGACACCTCGACCTGATGTAGCGCGCCGACCGCCTCGAAGGCCGAATCGAACGACTTGAGGGTGAGCGGCAGCCCGAGGATCGCCTGCCGCTCCGCCAGGCTCGGCGCATCAAGGCGCGGCGAGGTCAGCGTCACGGGCGGCGGGGGGACGTCGTGTCGGATCATCGCGGCTTGGTCCTCGAGCGAAGTTGCGGTCGACGCACAGTGTTGGCCCTCCGCCGGGGGGATGTACAGGGCCGCCTCGCGCTTTGCCGGGATCGCTTTCCAACCGGCCCGGCCCGGCCTAGGCTGAGCCGCGGCGTTCGGCCCGGGAGGGCGGCATGAGCGGGTTCTCGCGCATCTTCTTCATCCTCGTCATCGTGGCATTCGCGGTCGCTCTCGTGAAAATGAGCGCCGGCATGGACGCCCTGGTCTCATGGGCGCGCTGACCTGGGCGCGCTGACCTTGGCGCGCTTCGCGCGCTGACGCGCGTCCCGCGCCGATTCCGCCACGCTCGCGCTGGCGCGCGGGCGATGGGCCCCGTATACATCAGACCTATACGGAGGAATCGCCATGAGAACAGCCGAACAGGCGCTCGACACGGTCAACACGCATTCGAAGCCGTCCGACCTGCGCATCACCGACATCCGCTTCGCGGATATCGAAGGCGCGCCCTTCACCTCGTCGCTGATGAAGATCTACACGAACCAGGGCCTCGTCGGCCTGGGCGAGGTACGCGACGGCGCCAGCAAGACCTTCGCGCTCATGCTCAAGAGCCGCCTGCTGGGCGAGAACCCCTGCGACGTCGACCGGCTGTTCCGCCGCATCAAGCAGTTCGGCGGCCATGGCCGCCAGGGCGGCGGCGTCTCCGCCGTCGAGATCGCGCTGTGGGACCTCGCCGGCAAAGCCTATGGCGTCCCCGTCTACCAGATGCTCGGCGGCAAGTTCCGCGACAAGGTGCGGCTCTATTCCGACACCGACGCCAGCGTGCCGAGCGGCACCGAGACCGGCCGGCGGCTCAAGGAGCGGATGGAGCTCGGCTTCACCTTCCTCAAGATGGATCTCGGCCTCGGCCAGGTGACGCACGAGAAGGGCACCGTCAACGCGCCCGCCGGCGTGCTGGAGCACTTCGCCCGGCATCCACTGCGCCATCACCCCGCCGCGCTGGACGAACGCCGCCGCGCCAACGCGATCTATGACACGCACAACGTCATGCACCCCTTCACCGGCCTGCACTTCACCGAGAAGGGCCTGGACCTGCTGGAGCAGTACCTCGCCGAGGTGCGCGCCGTGATCGGCGACGAAATTCCGCTCGCCATCGATCACCTGGGCCACATCTCGCTGCACGACGGCATCAAGCTGGCGCGCCGCATCGAGAAGTACAATCCGGCCTGGCTGGAGGACGTGCTGCCCTGGCAGTACACCGCCCAGTACGAGGAGCTCTGCCGCGCCACCGCCGTGCCGATCTGCACCGGAGAGGACATCTACCTCAAGGAAGGCTTCATGCCGCTGCTGAAGAGCGGCATCGCGGTGATCCACCCCGACCTGCTGACCAGCGGCGGCATCCTGGAGACAAAGAAGATCGGCGACGCGGCGCAGGACCACGGCGTCGCCATGGCGATCCACATGGCGGAGAGCCCGATCGCGGCGATGGCGGCGGCGCACGTGGCCGTCGCGACCGAGAACTTCCTGGCGCTGGAGCAGCACGCGGTCGACGTCGACTGGTGGGACGACATCGCCGTCGGCCTCCCCGGCCCCGTCGCGCGCAGCGGCTTCATCGAGGTGCCGGACAAGCCCGGGCTCGGCATCGACGACCTCAACGACGAAGTGCTCCGCGCCCACCTGCAACGGGGCGTGACCGACATCTGGGAGCCGACAGACTCGTGGAATGACGAGTATTCGTGGGATCGCACCTGGAGCTGACCGCCATGAGCGCGGGCCGGCCCGGCCGTCCCGCGCTCGACGCGCCGCCGCGCTCCCCCTAAGCTTGGACCGAGCTTTAGGGACGGGGACCGGCATGCGCTTTCGCCTCAGGCCGTCGATCGGAAACACGATTTTCGCGCTGGCCGTTCTGCTCATCGCGCTGATGGCGGTGGTGGCGGCGATCAATAGCGGCCTGAGCGTGCGCGTCGGCGGCATGATCGGCACGATCAGCCGCACCTACATCCCGATCTACGGCATGCTGGCCCGCGCCCATGTGCGCTCGCTCGAACAGTCGCTGGCGCTGCGTCAGGCCGCCATCGCCGCGCTCTCGGGCGACGGCGACATCGCCGCCTTCGTCGACGAGCAGAAGGAGCGCGGCGCGCTCGTCGTGCAGGAGCTCACGCAGGCCCGCCAGACCATCGCGGCGCAGGCGGCGGAGAGCTCGGGCGTCGAGGACCGCGTGCTGCTCGGGCGGCTCGATGCGCAGATCGAGGCCGCCATCAAGGCGCGCGCCGGCTAGGACCGGGAGGTGGCGGAGTTCGTCGCCGCCCTGCGCAGCCGCGACATGAGCGCGGCCGAAGCGCATCTGGGCCGGCTCGACGCGGCGCGCGACGCCCAGAACGACGGCCTCGAACAGGCGCGGCGCGAAAGCCTCGCCTTCGCCACAGGCGCGGTCGATCTCACCCGGGAGAGCGGGCGCGACGTCATCCGGCTCACGCTGGCCACGCTCGCCTTCGCCGTCCTGCTCGGCCTGCTGATGGCGTTCTGGATCACCAGACGCGTCGTCAGTTCCATCCGCCGCCTCGTCGTGGCGACCGAGGCGGCCGAGAAGGGCCATTACGAAACCGACCTCCCGGTGGTCTCGCGCGACGAGATCGGCCGGTTGTCGCAGGCCTTCAACGCCATGCTCGCCGAGCTGCGCCTGAAGACGCGCATCCGCGAAACCTTCGGCCGCTATCTCGACCCCAAGGTCGTGGAGGGGCTGCTCGACCGCCCCGATCTGGTCGCCGCGGCGGGCGAGCGGCGGCTGATGACGGTGGCCTTCGCCGACATGCGCGGCTTCACGCGGCTGTCCGAGCAGGTCACGCCCGCGCTGCTCGTCTCCGTGCTGAACCGCTACCTGACCGTGCTCACCGAGGAGATCCGCTCGCGCAACGGCGTGGTAGACAAATATATCGGCGACGCGGTGATGTCGTTTTGGGGGCCGCCCTTCGTCAGCGAGGCCGACGAGGCGCGGCTCGCCTGCGAGACGGCGCTGGCGCAAGCGCGCCGCTTCTCCCAGTTCCAGGCCGAGCTGCCGGACCTTCTCGGCATCCGCAGCTTCACGCCGGACCTCGGCCTGCGCATCAGCATCGCCACCGGCGAGGTCGTGGCGGGCAGCGTCGGCTCGGCCACCGCCATGAACTTCACGGTGATGGGCGACGCGGTGAACGTCGCCTCGCGGCTGGAGGCGCTGAACAGGGTCTACGGCACCGTCGTGCTGGTGTCGGAAGCGACCGCCCGGCTCGTCCAGGGCGAGTTCGCCCTGCGCGAGGTCGACCGCGTGGTGGTGCTCGGCCGCGAGACGCCGCTGAGCGTGTTCGAGCTGGTGGGCCGGCCGGACGACCTG
Organism: Alsobacter ponti; assembly: GCF_024294805.1. GTDB lineage: Bacteria > Pseudomonadota > Alphaproteobacteria > Rhizobiales > Beijerinckiaceae > Alsobacter > Alsobacter ponti. Next base: position 5,069 of record NZ_JANCLU010000001.1, on the reverse strand, counting down.
CCCGCCGACACCGAGCGCGCGCTACGCCTCTACGAAACCGGCCTCGCCGCCTATCGCCGCAAGGCGTGGGACGACGCCGCCGCCGCGTTCCGCGCCTGCCTCGAGCTCCGCCCCGCCGACGGCCCCGCCACGGCCCTGCTCGCCCGCGTCACTCAGTTCGCCGGCAAGCCGACGCCGGCGGACTGGGAAGGCACGTGGGTGGCGCGGGAGAAGTGAGGCAGGCGGAAGGACCGCGTCCTCTCGGCCGTCCAGGGCGGCCCTGACGCCCCTCCCGCGGCAGCCCGGCTCGCCACGGTGTCACAGGCCCCCCGGAACTCCGCGCGGCCGGGCGGCGTCTCCCTTGGGGAGGCCGACCATGTCCTACACCCGTTTCGCCGCCATGATCGTCACGTCGACCGTCGTGATGTTCGCCCTGATGTACCTGAACACCTGGGCGTTCGACCACGTGTTCTACAGCCAGACACGGACGTGGATGGCCCTGCTGATGGGCGCAACCATGGCGATCGTCATGCTCGGATTCATGTGGAGCATGTACAGGAACACCGCCGTCAACGTGGCGATCATGGTCGCGAGCGTGCTGGTGTTCGCCGTGTCGCTCTGGCTGGTGCGCAGCCAGGAGACGGTCTCCGACATCGCCTACATGAAAGCGATGATCCCGCATCACTCGATCGCGGTGATGACCAGCGACCGCGCCCACATCCGCGACCCCCGGGTCAGAAAGCTGGCCGACGGCATCCTCGAAGCGCAGGTCCGCGAGATCGGCGAGATGAAATCCCTCATCGCCGACCTGCGCGACCACCCCACCCCACCCAACACCCCCGACCTGCCGCCGAAGCAGGTGGGGCAGTGAGGGAGACACAGACTTCAGAGAAGAAGGCGCTCGCGCCTTTATGTTAGGTAATACCTGCTGGCAGTTAGTCGGCTCAGTCGACGCTTTAGGTTTGGGTGACCGAGCAAATGGTGTCTGTCGATTTATGCGGAATTGAACATGCTAATGCCTGAGATAAAATTTGGCTGGAAAATTTTTTTGCAGCTATGCTATTCTTTTTCAATTAAGATGTTCGACGGGGCACATAGATGTCAGACTTCGTTGACGAAGCAATTATTCGTTTTGAACTGAATAATACTAAACCCGTTGATTTATTAGACTTAACTCAATCCTTGTCGGCCTTTGCGGAGGCCTACCTGGATCACGCTGTATCCGCAGGCTTTGAGCCGGAGAGAGGGAACGTTCGCCTTGCTGTCAAAGCAATCACGACGGGTAGCATCATTGCCGATCTCGCTTCTTATAGCGAGCAGGCGTCGATCATTCTTAAACATGTAGACGTCGCAGCCGGGTTCCTTACTCACTTCAATGAGATCGCTCAGTTCTTTTTAGGCAAGCGGTCGGGCGGAGTTGTCGAACCCGCACGTCGGGAAGCGGAGAACGTGATGAAGGTGTTTGAGCCTGTCGCTAAGGACGGCGGCTCTAACCTCATCCTCCAGACCAACGGCCCGCTGTTTCAGGTGAATGGTCCCATGACAATCAACTTCAATTTCAACTCTCAGGAAGCGAACGCCATTCAAAACGCTGCACGCAGATTCTTAGGCCCCCGACCGCCCTTAAATCAGATCGAGCAGGATCTCCTTCTGACCCTCCACCAAGTTCGGGGCGATGCGGCCTCGAAGGTAGGAGACAGAGGAATTATTGAATCGGTCAGCCTGAATCCGGTGAAACTTCTGTTCGCCAGTGAGGAGGTCAAGAAGGCGATTCTTGATGAGCCCTATCCGTTCAGAAAGGTGTTCTTGGTCGATGCGGAAATTAGAGCCGCCGAGGGCAAACCAGCGCTCTACCGCATCCTGACAGTCAAGGACGTCATCAAGCCGTAAGTGTGTTCAACTCTAATCGGGGCCTTATCGGCAATCCGAGGGTCGGTTGTCGCATTCAGTTTTTAAGCTTACGGGGTGAGGTGGTAGCGGAGGAGGGATTTGAACCCCCGACACAAGGATTATGATTCCTCTGCTCTGACCAACTGAGCTACTCCGCCCCGTTCGCGCGCGGCCGGTCGGGCCGCGGGGCGGGAGCGGTATAGGACGGCGGCGGCGGCGGTGTCAAGAATGTCGCCGGCCCCCACGCGGGGCTTCGGGTGACGCCCTTTGTGCTTCCGAAAGCCGGCACTAAGGCCGCCCCAAAAGCTCGTCTCCCTACGCCTCGACGACCCCCGCCTCCCGCGCAGCATTCTCCCGCGCGCCGCTTTGCGGCGGGGGTGGGGTGCGGCGGATGCGGACGAGGGTGAAGAGCGAGGCCGGCGGCAAGGCGCGGCGCTCGACGAGGTCCATGTCGGGGCGCGCGGCGATCCAGTCGCCGATCAGCGCCCAGGGAAACTCGGGCCGCCAGCCGAGGCTGGCGCTGCGGCGCGCCAGCCATGCCTCGGCGCGCGCCCGCAGGCCCGTCTCCGCGCCGATGTGGTTGACCAGCACGATCTCGCCGCCCGGCTTCACCACGCGCGCGAACTCGTCCAGCGTGCGGGCGGGGTCCGGCACCACGGTCATCACGTAGGGCGCGACGACGACGTCGACGCTGGCGTCCGGAAAGGCGAGGCGCGTGGCGTCCATCACCAGCAGCCCGGCGACGCCGGAGAGCGCGCCGCGCTCCACGCGCGCCTTGGCCCGGCGCAGCATCGGCTCCGACAGGTCGACGCCGATGACGGTCGTGCGCGGCGAGAACATCGGCAGCTCGAGGCCGGTGCCGACGCCGACGTCCAGCACGACGCCGCCCGGCCGCTCGGCGGCGGCGACGGCGGCGCGCCGGCCCGGGGCCATCACCGCCGTGAAGACCACGTCGTAGACCGGCGCCCAGCGGGCGTAGGCCGCTTCGACCGCGCGGTTGTCCAGGGAAGCGCCCGCCATGTCAGGCGCGCGACAGGGTTTCGGCGGGCCGGCGCGCCGGCGTCGCGCTCAGCACGGGCGCGGGTCGGATGACGCCGCCGCCGAGCACGCGGGCGCGCCCCTCGGCCGAGTCGTAGAACACGCAGGCCTGCCCCGGCGAAACGCCGTATTCGCCGTCGGCCAATTCCGCCTCCAGCCCGCCGGCGCGCATGCGCAGCAGCGCCGGCTGCGGCGCGCGGGTGGAGCGCACGCGCACCGCCACCTCCAGCCCCGCCTCGGGCAGGGAGGAGAGCGGCGCGTCGCCCAGCCAGTTCACGTCGCGCAGGCGAATGGTGCGCGTGGCCAGCGCCTCGCGCGGCCCCACCACCACGCGGCCCGCCTCGCCGTCGATTCGGACAACATAGAGCGCCTCGCCGGAGGCGATGCCGAGGCCGCGCCGCTGGCCCACCGTGTAGTGCATCACGCCCGCGTGGCGGCCGAGCACGCGCCCGTCCAGATGCACGATGTCGCCCGGCGCGGCGGCCTCCGGCTTCAGCTTCTCGATGACGTCGGTGTAGCGGCCGGTGGGCACGAAGCAGATGTCCTGGCTGTCGTGCTTGTCGGCGACCGACAGGCCGATCTCGTGCGCCAGCGCGCGCACCGCGCTCTTCGGCATCTCGCCGAGCGGGAAGCGCAGCAGGTCGAGCTGCTCGCGCGTGGTGGCGTAGAGGAAGTAGCTCTGGTCGCGGTCCGCGTCGAGCGCGCGGAACAGGCCGCGCCCGCCGCCCGGCAGGGCCCGGCTGGCGATGTAGTGCCCCGTCGCCAGGGCCGCCGCCCCGAGGTCGCGCGCCGTGTCGAGCAGGTCGCGGAACTTGATCTGCCGGTTGCACTCGATGCAGGGCACCGGCGTCTCGCCCGCCATGTAGCTCTCGACGAAACGGTCGATCACCTCGTCACGGAAGCGGCTCTCGTAGTCCAGCACGTAATGGGGAATGCCGAGCGCCTCGGCGACGCGCCGCGCGTCGTGGATGTCCTGCCCCGCGCAGCACGATCCCGCCCGGTGCTGCGCCGCGCCGTGGTCGTAGAGCTGCAGCGTCACGCCCACCACGTCGTAACCCTCGCGCTTCAGCAGCGCGGCCACGACAGACGAGTCGACGCCGCCGGACATGGCGACGACCACGCGGGTGTCCTGCGGACGCCCGGGCAGATCGAGGCTGTTCAGCATGGGCCTGGAGTTCCTTTCAGCGCCGGGGGCGCGCCCGCCGGAGGTCGCGCGCAGTCTACCGAAACCGCCCGCGAGGGGCCAGCGTCGCGGCCCGCCCCGGCAGTTTTTGCCGGGCGGCCCGCACTTTCCGCCGGGCGACGATGACGGTTGCAGGGAGCTGTGGTTGAAATCTCTGGCTTTTTTTCGACAGGCGACTGGCAGGCGGCTTGCAGGCTCCGGACGACACGCAACCGCGAGCCGCCATGCCAGCCCTGTCCTTCCCCGACTTCCGGCGCGACGCCCGCGCCGCTTTAGCCAGCCGAGACGCCGCCCCGCCGCGCGCCGACGCCCCGGACGCCCTCTCCGCCTTCGAAGACCTGCTGCCGGCGATGCCGGCCGAGCCGGGCGCGCCCGGCCGCGCGGTGGAGAACTTCGGGCGCATCCGCAGCGTGGAAGCCCGCGCCGAGGCCGGCCCCAAGGCGAGCGGGACCATCGAAGCTTCCCCCCTCGATACCCCGGTTGAAGCAGTCCCGCCGACGGTGCCGGCCGGGGACGGCGCCGCGGCGGATAGCCGGAAAGCCTTCGGACAGGCGGTCGCGGCCGCCGCCCGCGAGACGCACGAGCCCGAGCCAGCCCCGGCGTCCGCCGAACCGCCGGCCCCGGCGGCGGGGGCATCGCTTGCCGATTTGGAACCTTCAGTCTCCGAGCCGGCGGTTGCCAGCGACGCTTCCCCTGTGGCGTCGGAAGCCGCCGAACAGGACGAGGCCACGGACGTGTCGCTCCCGGACGGGGCTCCCCCGGATTCGCCCCTGCCGGACGCGGCTTCTTCGGGCGAGATCGCCCAAGCTGCCCCCCTCCCGGACGGACCCGCCGCGCCCGTCTCCCCGAGCGCCGCCACGCCGGTTCCCCCTGCCCCGGCGCAGGTCGAAGCCGAGGCCGCGCCTTCGGCGGAGGTCGGTTCGCCGCAGCGCAGGCGCGGCCCGGCGGCGGCCGCCTTCGCCGCGCCGCGCGCGACGCC
>NZ_JANCLU010000019.1 GCF_024294805.1 Alsobacter ponti | reverse complement strand
CAACGCCATGCTCCGAGACCAGAAGGACTACCGATCCGCTTGACCGAAAAATACAGTTGCCGGATCCGGTTCCGCTTCGCTGCACCGGTCCGGGGAAGTGCGGGCCGGAGGCCCGCAACCCCAAAAGCGAGCCCCGCCTCAGCCCCGACGCGTCCAGTTGGCGTAGCGGTCGTGGCCGGCGGCGATGGGGAGGCGGATGCGCTGGCCGGTGTCGGAGGAAGCGTAGAGCGCCGTGATCAGCTCCAGCGAGCGGCGCGCGTCGGCCAGGGTGACGGGGAAGTCGGTCCCCGCGTCCAGCGCGGCGTGGTAGCGCAGCATCTGTCCGGCGAAGCGGCGCGGCACGGGCTCGAACGACGCGAACGCCTCCTCGATGCGCGCCTTGGCTTCGTCGTTGGCCGGAATGAAGGTCCACGGCTCGTCGCCCGGCGAATAGGGCGCGTGAGAGCTCTCCATCGTCACGTTCTCGAAGGCGATGTGGAGCCGGCTCATCTCGCGCGAGGAGCCGAGCGTGACCGCCAGCGACGCCAGCGCGCCGTTGGTCATGCGCAGGGCGGCGACGGCGCAGTCCTCGACCTCGATCGTGTTGACGCGGGTGATGGCGTCGGCGGCGACCGACTCGATGTCGCCGATCAGGCCGCACAGCATGTCGTGGATGTGGATGGCGTGGGTGAGCAGCGCGCCGCCGAGCTCCGTGGCGACCTTGCCGCGCCAGGGCACCGAGTAATAGGCCGCCCCACGCGTCCAGAACGTCTCGGCCGTGGCGACGTAGGGCCGCCCGGCGATGCCGCTGTCGACCAGCAGCTTGGCCTTCTGGAAGCCGTTGCCGAAGCGGTACTGGAAGATCGGCATGACGCGCCCGCGCGACTGGCGCTCGACCGCCGCCACTTCGTCGATCTGCGCCAGCGAACCGACCAGCGGCTTCTCGCAGATGACGTGCTTGCCAGCCTTCAGCGAGGCGACGATCTGCTCGAAATGCAGTCCGGGCGGGGTGCAGACGTCGACGATGTCGATGTCTTGCATGGCCAGCACCTCGTCGAAGGAGGTCGTGCGGCGCGCGATGCCGTAGGCGTCGCCGATCTCTGCGAGCCGCGCCTCGTTGAGGTCGCAGATGGCGGCGACGCGAAACAGCTCCGGCTGCTTCGAATAGGCCTCTTCGATGTGCGACTTGCCGATGCCGAGCCCGACGATGGCGACGTTCTTGACGGACATGTGGGCCTCCTCAGCGGGCGGGGGTCAGCGGGCCGGCCTTCTCGGCCATCGCCTGGGCGGTGAGCGCCAGCTCCATCGCCTTGAAGCAGCGCGCCTGCGGCATCGCCGTCTCGGTGCGGTTCAGGATGTCGTTGGCGAGCTGGCGTCCGTAGGGAAGGTCCACCTGCGAGCAGTCGATGTGCTCGATGCCGTTGCGATCGACCACGAAAAGGTGGTCGCCGCCCGGACGGCCGGCGATGTCGACATATTTGCGCAGCTCGACATAGCCCTCGGTGCCCAGAATGGTCAGGCGGCCGTCGCCCCACACGGGCAGCCCGTCCGGCGTGTACCAGTCGACGCGGATGTAGCCGGTCATGTCGCCGGTGCGCAGGTGGACGTCGCCGAAGTCCTGCAGGCCGGGCTTGTCGGGGTTGGCGAGGTTGCCGACCGTCGCCGACAGGATCTGCGCGTCGGCCGCCCCGGTGAAGAACAGGAACTGCTCGAACTGGTGGGAGGCGATGTCGGTGAGGACGCCGCCATAGCGCTTGCGGTCGAAGAACCACTCGGGCCGCTGCGGCTTGCGGATGCGGTGCGGGCCGAGCCCGACCGTCTGCACGACGCGGCCGATGCGGCCGGAATGGACCAGCTCGCCGGCCTTCACGGTGGAGCGCTGCTCCAGATGCTCCGAGTAGCAGATCGAATAGATCCGCTTCGTCTCGGCCTGCACCTTGCGCACCTCGGCGAGCTGCTCCAGCGACACCATGCCGGGCTTGTCGGACATGAAGTCCTTGCCGTGGCGCATCACCTCGATGCCGAGCGGGGCGCGCTCGTCGAGGATGGAGGCGCTGACCACGAGCTGGATCGACTTGTCCTCCAGGATGCGGCGCTTGTCGGCGATGCGCGGCACGCCCGGGAAGCGCTCCGAGAACTGCGCCGCAAGTTCGTCCTCCGGCGCGTGGAAGCCGACGAACTCGGCCCCGGCGTCCAGCATGCACTTCGTCTGGCCGTTGATGTGATCGTGATTGATGCCGATGACGGCGAAGCGAAGCGCGCTCATGGGGTTCTTCCGGAAGTTGGCGTCGGCGGGAAAGGGAACGGCGGGCGTTGTGCGCCCGCCGTTTGTCATGCTCGGGCCGGGATCAGCCGCGCGACAGGATGTCGTCGGCCTCGGCGACCAGCTTCTTGGCGCCCTCGGCGATCTTGACCTTGCCGAAGGCGATCTCCTCGGAGACACGCCGCAGCACGGACTCGATCTCGCCCGCGCCCTTCGGCGGCGGCGGCGGCAGCGCGCCGACATGCTTGGACATCAGCGAGATGTAGTCGACCGTCTCCTTGCCCAGCGCGTCGAGCTCCGGCAGCAGGGCGGCGCGGATCTTGGCCGAGGCCGGGACGCCGCGCTCCAGGCCGATGGCGGCCGCGCCCTCGGGGCTGGCGACGAAGAAGTTGACGATCTTCACCGCTTCCTCGGGGTTCTTGGACTGCGCCGAGACGCTCCACAGCATCGAGGGCTTGAGGTACTGGCCGGGCTTGCCGCCCGCGCCGGCATTCGGCAGCGGGGCGATGCCGACCTTCTCCTTGTTGAGCGCCTGGAAGCCGACGAGCTGGTTGGAGTGTGCGAAGTCGATGGCCGACTTGCCGAGCGTCACCGGGCTGGTGTCGATGGAGTTCTTGTAGAGAGCCTGGACGTCCGGCGGCACGCAGGCCTTGGCCTGGCGCATCTTGTCCCACATGTCGAACCACGCGCCGGCATCCTCGGCGGTGAAGGCGAGCTTGCCGTCGGCGGTGTAGAGCGCCTTGCCGCGCTGGCGGCAGAACGCCTCGAACTCGGGCTCGTAGCCGCTCGCGTCGGAGACGCCGAAGAAGCCGGGGCGGTTGGCCTTCTTGGTGATCTCGGCCGCCATCTCGGCGAATTGCGCCCAGGTCGTCTCCGTTGTCGGCGCCTTGAAGCCCAGCTGGTCCAGCACGGAGCGGTTCACCAGCGTGACCATCGAGTTCATGCCGAGGTTGACGCCGAACAGCTTGTTGTCGACGCGGCCGGCGTCGGTCGCCTCCTTGCCGAAGTCTTCGATCTGCAGGACCTTGCCCATGTAGGGATCGAAGTTCAGCAGCGCGCCGCGGCGGGCGTACTCGAAGATGTAGCGGTAGTCCATCTGGATCAGGTCGGGCGCGTTGCGGCCGGAGACCTGCGTGGCGAGCTTGGTCCAGTAGTCGTTCCAGCCCAGCGTCTCGCCTTCGATGGAGACGTTCTTGTTCTTGTCGGTGTAGAGCTTGTTGGCGGCGAAGGTGCGGTCGGCGCGCTCCTTGGAGCCCCACCAGTACATGCGCAGCTTCGTCTCGGCCTGCGCGAAGGCGGACGGCGCGCCCATGGCGCCCAGCGCGGCCAGGCCCGCGCCGGCTTTCAGCAGTGAACGGCGGTCGATCGTGATATCCATGGTTTCCTCCCTACCCGCCCTCGGCGGTGTTGGCTTCGGACGGCCAGGCCCGGGCCCGGCCGCATGCTAGCGGAAAGCGCCGGTCAGCACAGCGACCGGCCCTCCGGTAAGAAGAGATGGCACTGCGCCGGATCGAAGCTCGCCTCCACGGTCTCGCCCGGGAGGACGCGCTTCTGGCCCTGCATCTGCAGCGTCAGAGGCTGGCCGTCGGCGAGCTCGGCGTAGATCAGCGTCTCGCCGCCGAGCTGCTCGACCACCTGCACGCGCGCCGGGCCCAGCGTCAGCCCCGCGCCGCCCAGCTCCATATGCTCGGGCCGGATGCCGAAGGTGACGGCGCCGCGGTGCTGCTCGACGAGCTGGCGCGGCACGTCGATGGGCTTGCCGGCGACGTTGACGAGCGCCCTGCCCGGCCCCGCGTCGGCCAGCTCGGCCTTCAGCAGGTTCATCTTCGGGTTGCCGATGAAGCCGGCGACGAACTGGTTGGCGGGCTCGTTGTAGAGCGCCAGCGGCGTGCCGACCTGCTCGATGCGCCCGGCGCGCAGCACGACGATCTTGTCGGCCATGGTCATCGCCTCGACCTGGTCGTGGGTGACGTAGATCATCGTCGTGCCGAGGTCGCGGTGCAGCTTGGCGATCTCGACGCGCATCTGCACGCGCAGCTCGGCGTCGAGGTTGGACAGCGGCTCGTCGAACAGGAAGATGCGCGGGTTGCGCACGATGGCGCGGCCGATGGCGACGCGCTGGCGCTGGCCGCCGGAGAGCTGCTTGGGCTTGCGCTGCAGCAGGTGCTCGATCTGCAGGATCTGCGCCGCCCGCCGCACGCGCTGCTCGATCTCCGCCTTCGGGAAGCGCGCCGTCTCCAGCGCGAAGGCCATGTTCTTGAACACGTTCATGTGCGGGTAGAGCGCGTAGGACTGGAACACCATGGCGATGCCGCGGCTGGCGGCGGCCACGTCGTTCATCAGCTGCCCGTCGATCTTCATGTCGCCGGCGGTGATCTCCTCCAGCCCCGCGATCATCCGCAGCAGCGTGGACTTGCCACAGCCCGAAGGGCCGACGAAGACGGTGAACTCCCCCGGCTCCACGCGCAAATCGAGGTTGTGGATGATCTCCACGTCACCGAAGCGCTTCTTGATGTTCCTGAGTTCGACTGAGGCCAAGGCGACGCTCCCGTTGCTTCGCGGCGCTGCGCGATCAGCGCTTCATGCCCGTCGTGGCGATGCCATCGATCAGCAGGCGCTGGAAGAAGATGAACATGACGAAGATCGGCACCAGCCCCACCACCGACATGGCGAACAGGCCGCTCCAGTCCGACTGGCCGCTGGAGTCCACGAAGGTCCGCAGGCCGACCTGGAAGGTGTAGGACTCCATGTCGTTCAGGTAGATCAGCGGCGCGAAGAAGTCGTCCCACGTCCAGATGAACGAGAACACCGCCGCGGTCGCCAGCGCCGGCACGGCCAGCGGCAGCATGATCTTCCAGTAGATCCGCCACGGCCCGCAGCCGTCCATGATCGCCGCCTCGTCCAGCTCGCGCGGGATGCCGCGGAAGAACTGCACCATCAGGAAGATGAAGAAGGCGTCGGCGGCGAGGAACTTCGGCACGACCAGCGGCAGGAAGGTGTCGACCCAGCCCAGGTTGAGGAACAGCACGTATTGGGGGATCAGCGTCACGTGGTACGGCAGCATCAGCGTGCCGAGCATGATCGCGAACCAGAAATTGCGCCCCCGGAAGCGCAGCCGCGCGAAGGCGTAGGCGGCCAGCGAGCACGACATCACGTTGCCGATCACCGCCAGCACGGCGATCACCGCCGAGTTGGTGAAGAACTTGCCGAAGCTCACCTTCAGCCCGTACCAGCCGCGCGCGTAGGCGCTGAGGTTGGGATGGGCGGGGAAGATCGAGGCGGAGTTGAAGATCTCGCTGTCGGGCTTGAGCGAGCTCGCGATCATCCACAGCAGCGGATAGACCATCACCAGCGACACGCCGATCAGCACGGCGTGGGTGGCGAGAGAGCCGAACGCGCCGCGCCGCGGCGTGCCCGGCACGTGGGCGGCGGCGTCACTCTTCATAGTGCACCCAGTAGCGCGCGGAGATGAACGACACCGCCGTGAAGCAGGCGATGATGACGAGCAGGATCCAGGCCAGCGCCGAGGCGTACCCCATGCGGAAATAGCTGAATGCCTCCTGGAAGAGGTAGAGCGTGTAGAACAGCGTCGAGTTCACCGGCCCGCCCGTGCCCTCGGAGATGATGAAGGCCGGCGTGAACGCCTTGAACGCCTCGATGGTCTGAATGATGGCGTTGAAGAAGATGATCGGCGTCAGCAAAGGCAGCGTGATCTTCCAGAACTGCCGGCGCTTGCTGGCGCCGTCGAGGCTGGCGGCCTCGTAGAGGTCCTGCGGGATCTGCCGCAGCCCGGCGAGGAAGATGATCATCGGCGAGCCGAACTGCCAGATGCTGAGCACGACGAGCGTGTAGAGCGCGTAGTCGGGGTCGCCGATCCAGCTCACGCCGTCGATGCCGAAGGTCGACAGCACGTCGTTGAACAGGCCATCCTTGGCGAAGATCTTGCGCCACAGCACCGCAATGGCGACGCTGCCGCCGAGCAGCGACGGCAGGTAGAACAGCGCGCGATAGACGGTGAGCCCGCGCAGCCCCTTGTTGAGCACGATCGCCACCGACAGCGCGAAGATCAGCTTCAGCGGCACGGCGAGCAGCACGTAGGTGAAGGTCACCTTCATCGCCGCCAGGAACTTGGCGTCGTTGGTGAAGATGCGCGTATAGTTGGCGAGGCCGACGAAGCGCGGCTCGGTGATGAGGTCGAACCGCGTGAAGGAGAGATAGAGCGAGCCGAGCGCCGGCCCGACGGTCAGCACGAAGATGCCGATCAGCCACGGGGCGAGGAAGAGATAGGCCCCGGCGTCATGCCCAAGCACCTTGCGGGCGATGCGGCGAGAGGTCGCCGGCGCGCTTTCGCGCACGGCCAAGGTCACGGCGCGACCCCCTCGCAACAAGGCGTCGACGGATGGACGGGGATGGCGAGGCCGCGCGGCAAGGGCTCGCGGATCGCATGGATTGCGCCTGTCATGGTCGCCTGCTCCCTTCGCTTCCCCCTCGACGCCGCGGGACTTGCCGTGCGGCGGCTTGTAACTGTATGGTTATGTCGTACAAGTGCTCGTTCGCGGAGTCAACCTGAAGGCTGGGAGGCCGCCGGATGGCGGCGGGAACGGCGGCGGGGCACGAGAGGAAACGAGAGGCCGCGACGCCCCGGCGAAGCGGTCAGGATTGGGCAAGCGCCGGCCCCCGCGGCGATAGAGACGCCGCCCGCGAAGGCGGCCACAGGAGCACAGGCGTGTCCGAGACGTCAGCACCGGGGACCCCGAGGATGCGGCCGGTGATCCGCCGGGAGAAAGGGGTGCGCGATCCCGAGCGCACCAGCGCGGCCATTCTGCAGGCCGCCACGCGCGAGTTCATGGACAAGGGCTTCGGCGGCGCGCGCGTCGACGCCATCGCCAAGCGGGCGGGCGCCAACAAGCGCATGCTCTACCACTATTTCGGGGACAAGGAGGCGCTGTACCTGGCGGTGCTGGAAAGCGCCTACGTGGCGATCCGCGCCGCCGAGGCGCGGCTGCGGCTCACCGAGAAGAGCCCGCGCGAGGGCATGCGCGAGCTGGCGCTGTTCACCTGGCGCTACTTCATCGACCACCCCGAATTCCTGAGCCTGCTCGGCACGGAGAACCTCAACAAAGCCAAGTTCCTGAAGCGCTCGGCGCGCATCTTCAACCTGCACTCGCCTCTGGTCGCGATGATCAAGGACCTGCTGGAGAAGGGCGCGAAGGACGGCGTGTTCCGCCGCGACGCGGAGCCGGTGAAGGTCTACATCACGATCGCAAGCCTGGGCTTTTTCTATCTCTCGAACCGCTATACGCTCTCCACCGTGTTCGGCCGCGACCTCGCCGCGCCGGCCGAGCTGGACGCCTGGGGCGAACACGTGGTCGACGTGGTTCTCTCCTACCTGCGGCCCTGAGACCGCCCGAAAGGCGGGCCCTCGAGGCGGGGTCCCAATCGGGCGTCCAGGTCGGGCGTCAATGCCGGCGAAACGCCCTTTCCGGACGGCTCTTGTAACCGTCCGGTTATGACAACTGCGCGTTTTTTAATGCGCCCGCCGCGCCCGCAACCCCAAAGGGCGGACGCCGGTCCCCCCCGGGAATCCGGGCCGGGAGCCCGCACTTCGAGGGAACCATCTCCCCCTCCGCGCGTTGGGATTATTCTGTTTCCGACGACCGGCGCCGCGATGTTTCAGCTTTTCCAGATGGCGCTAGAGCGGCCAGGTAGGGACCGGGCTGTTCCGCGGGCGGCCGAAGGCGCGCGCCGTTGACGCCCGTCGTGTCGCCGGGCCCGCCCAGCTCCGCCACGCGCGTGTTCCAGGTGGTGCTCGCCGCCGCACTGCTGGTTCCCGCCGTGGTGTTCGTCGGCGCGGCCTACTCGAACCGGCTCGAAACCTTGCGCGCCGGGCAGGAGGCCACCGTGCGTACCGCCGCCGCCATGCACGAGCATGCGGCCAAGGTGCTCGACACGATCGACCTCGTGCTGTCGCGGGTCGACGACCGCATCCGCGACCAGAGCTGGGACCAGATCTCGGCCCCCGAGACCAGCGACTTCCTGCGCGCATTGAAGCGGCCGCTCGCCCAGGCGGTGTCGATCTGGATCGCCGACAAGGATGGCGTCGTGCGGGCCGGCAGCCAGGACTGGGACCGCAAGGTCAACATCGCCGACCGCGACTTCTTCCGGGCGCAGGTCGAACGCAACGCCGGCACCTATATCAGCCTGCCGTTCACCGGCCGCGCCACCCGCACGCCGTCCTTCGCCATGAGCCGCCGGCGCTCGACGCCGGACGGCCGTTTCGACGGCACCATCCACGTGGCGCTGAGCCCCGACTACTTCGCGCGCTTCTACGAGGAGATGGCGCCGGCCGGCGGCCACGCCGCCACACTGGTGCGGCGCGACGGCACGGTGCTGGTGCGCGACCCGCCGCTGCCTTCAGGAGAGATGGCCAAGGTCAGCGCCTTCACCGACGCGCCGGACCGGCAGGAAGGGCGCGTCGTGTCGATGATCGACGGCGTCGACCGCCTGTTCGCCACCCGCCGCGTGGCCCCCTACCCCGTCTTTGTCGTGTTCGCTCGCGACGTGTCCAGCGTGCTGGACGCGTGGTGGAACAATCTCAAGCTCTACGGCCTTGTGGCGCTGGCCGCCTCGCTGACGCTGGTCGGCGTCTCCAGCATGGCGCTGCGCCGCTTCGGCGCGGAACAGCTCGCGCTGCGGCGGCTGCAAGAGGAAACCAGCCAGCGCCTCGCCGCCGAGCAGCGCCTTCTGCAATCGCAGAAGATGGAGAGCATCGGCCAGCTCACCGGCGGCATCGCGCACGACTTCAACAACCTGCTCGCCGTCATCATCGGCAACCTCGAGCTGGCGCGAAAGCGCATGCAGCCCGACGCACGCGTCTCGCGGCTGCTGGAAACGGCCCTGCAGGGCGCGCAGCGCGGCGCGTCCTTGACCCAGCGCCTGCTGGCCTTCGCGCGCAAGCAGGACCTCGCGCCCGACGTGGTCGACGTCGCGCAGCTCGTGCGCAGCATGGGCGATCTCATGCGCCGCTCCATCGGCCACGCCGTCCAGATCGACGCCGCCTTTCCGCCGGGCCTGCCGCCCGTGCGGGTCGACCCCCACCAGCTCGAGCTGACGCTGCTCAACCTCGCGGTGAACGCGCGCGACGCCATGCCGGAGGGCGGCCGCATCGGCATCTCGGCGCGCGAGGAAACCGTCGGCGCGTCCAACGCGCTGGCGCTCGCGCCGGGCTCCTATGTCTGCATCCGCGTCACCGATACCGGCGTGGGCATGGACGAGGCGACGCTGGCGCTCGCGGCGGAGCCGTTCTTCACCACCAAGGGCGTTGGCAAGGGCACCGGGCTCGGCCTGTCGATGGCGCACGGCTTCGCGGTGCAGTCGGGCGGCGCGATGCGCCTGCTCAGCCTCGCCGGCCACGGCACGACCGTGGAACTCTGGCTGCCGCGCGCCCAGGCCGAGCCGCGCTCCGCCGAGCCGCAGGCGGAACAGCCCCATGGCGCCGCGCGGGGCTACCGCGTGCTGCTGGTGGAGGACGATCCGCTGGTCATGCTCAGCACGGCGGCCATGCTGGAGGACCTGGAGCACCACGTCACCCAGGCGGAATCGGGCGCGCGCGCGCTGGAACTGCTGGGCGGCGACGAACCCTTCGATCTCGTGGTGTCCGACTTCTCGATGCCCGGCATGAACGGCCTGCAGCTCGCCGAGCGCATCCGCGCCTCGTGGCCGGACCTGCCCATCCTCATCACCAGCGGCCAGTCGGAGATCGGCGGAGCGGGCCGCCTCGACCTGCCGCGCCTCGCCAAGCCCTACCGCCAGGAAGACCTCGCCCGCGCCATCGACCGCCTGCTCGGCCCCCGCGCCGTCGCCGCCGCGCAGTAGCGCGGGCAGTGAGCCATCTTATAGGGACGCGCTGACGCGCGGCATATTGCGCGGGGTCCCGGCTCCGGTTCCGCTGGCGCTCCACCGGTCCGGGAACGGGCGGGCCGGAGGCCCGCGAGTCACACGGGCGGACGCCAGTCCGCCCGTCCCCGGAGCCCCGCAGCGAAGCGGAGGGGAATCCGGGGGCCAGCGCATGGATGATGCCGCGAAGCGGCGCTCAATGGGAAACCGATAAGGACGCGCTGACGCGCGACAAATTGCGCTGGGCCCCGTATCCGGTTCCGCTCCGCTGCGCCGGTCCGGGGACGTGCGGAGCCTTATAGGCCAATAACTTGTGGAGACCTTCTCAACTCTATTCCAAAGTTCGCCGCCGTGGAGATAAGCCCGCGGGCTGCGCGCCCGCGGGCCGGTCGGCTTACCGGCGGGAGCCGAGGAAGACGCCGATGGCGAAGGCCGCGCCGATCGCCAGGAGCGGGTTGGCGCGCACATACTCGGACACCGTGCCCGTCGCCGTGTCGAGGTGCTGGCGCGCCCCGTCCACATAGTCGCCCATGTACTCGCCCACGTACTCGTTGGCGTGGTCGGCGTAGTAGGAGGCGGTGTCGCGCACGTCGTCCATGGCGCGGCCCACGGCGCGCTGCGCCTGGCCGGCCAGTTCGTCGATGCGCCCGCCGATCTCGGCGCCGGTGTCGCCCATGATGCTGCCGGCCGCCTGCCGCACGACGCCCGCGCCCTCTCGCGCGGCGCCCTCGATCCTGTTCTGGTCCATGGTCCACTCCCTCTGTTGGTTCGGAAGTGGAAACCCCGCGCGCGGCGTGACGTTCCACGCGCCGGAGCGGACCGTGACCTTCGCTACGCGGCGGCGCGCGAGGACGTCGCGCCGCCGATCAGCCCGAACAGGTCGCGCGGGTCGTCGGAGCGGGCGATGAGGTCCAGCTTGCGGCCGAGGCCGAGTTCACGCGCCGCGTCCTGCATCACGTGCAGCGCCGAGAAATCCTCCAGCGCGAAGCCGACCGAGTCGAAGATCGTCACCTGCGCGGGATCGCGCCGCCCTTCCGCCTCGCCGAGGATGACGCGCCACAATTCGGTGCAGGCGAAGCTCTCCGGCATCTGCTGGATCTCGCCCTCGATGCGCGACTGCGGCTCGAACTCGACGAACACCGGCCCGGCGCGCAGCACGTCGGCGTGCAGCTCCGTCTTGCCGGGGCAGTCGCCGCCCACCGCGTTGAGGTGCATGCCGGGCGCGATCATGTCCGGCGTCACCACCGTGGCGTTGGCCTTGTCGGCCGTCACCGTCGTCACGATGTCGGCCCCGCGCACGGCCTCGGCGACGCTGGAGCAGACCTCGAGGGTCATCCCCGGCACGTTTGCGAGGTTGCGCACGAGCTTGGCGGTGGCCTGCGGCTCGGTGTCGAACAGCCGCAGCCGATCGACGCCAAGAAGGTGGTGGAAGGCCAGCGCCTGGAACTCGCTCTGCGCGCCGTTGCCGATCAGCGCCATGGTGCGGCTGTCGGGCCGGGCGAGGAATCGCGCCGCCATGGCCGAGGTGGCGGCCGTGCGCAGCGCCGTGGTCAGCGTCAGCTCGCTGAGCAGCACCGGCTGGCCGGTCTCCATGTCGGCGAGCACGCCGAAGGCCATCACCGTCGGCAGCCCGTGGCGCGGGTTGCCGGGGTGGCCGTTGACGTACTTGAAGGAATAGGCGCGCGCGTCGGAGATCGGCATCAGCTCGATGACGCCCGTGTCGCTGTGATGCCCCACGCGGGCCTGCTTGGTGAACTCCGGCCAGCGGCGGAAATCCGCCTCGATGCGCCGCGCCATGCGGTCGAGACACGCGGCGACGCCGAGCCGCCGGACGATGGCGATCACGTCGGCGGTGCTGAGAAACATCGTGTCCCGGGGGTGGCGCATGTCGTCGTCCTCTCCTGCTGGCAATGGATGCTGGCGATGGGCGAAGCATGGCGGGGAACGGCGTCAGTGAAAATCGGCAGAAGTCTCGCGAATCCGGGCATTTTCTGTCATTCTGCAATGGAGAATTGCCGGATCGGCAACGGGAGCCGCCCATGGACGACACCGACGCCCGACTCATCGCGCTGCTGCGCCACAACGCCCGCGCCAGCGTCGCCGAGCTCGCCGCCACGCTCGGCGTGTCGCGCGGGACCGTCACCAACCGCATGCGCAAGCTGGAGAAGGACCACGTCATCCGCGGCTACCAGGCCCTCGTCGGCCCCGAGGCCGAGCCCAACGTGATCCGCGCCTGGATGAGCATCCAGATCGAGGGCAACCAGTCGCGCGCCGTGGTGCGTCGCCTGCTCGGCGAACCGGGCGTCGAGGCGCTGCACGACACCAACGGCCGCTGGGACCTGCTGGCCGAGCTGCGGGCCGCCTCGATGGCGGAGCTCTCGGCCGTGCTGGAGCGCATTCGGTTGATCAAGGGCATCCACGCCACCGAGACGAGCATCCACCTCTCCACCTTCCGCTGAACGCCGCGAAACAAACCGTCGCCTGGGGCCACGGTCGCGCTCGCGCGCGGCGTCGGGAGGGTCTAGGCTCGCGCCCGCGTCAACGGTTCCGGAGGCTCCCATGCGGCCCGCCGACCTCTCCCGCTTCGTGCAGGCCCAGGACCCCGTGATCGGCCGGGTGAACCAGGAATTGGCGGCCGGCCGCAAGCAGACCCACTGGATGTGGTTCATCTTCCCCCAGCTGCGCGGGCTCGGGGCGAGCGACTTCGCCCAGTTCTACGGCATCGCCGACCTCGCCGAGGCGCGCGCCTACCTCGCCCACGCGGTGCTGGGCGAGCGGCTGCGGCACTCCGTGCAACTCGTCCTCGCCCACGCCCCAAGCAGCGCCACCGACATCCTCGGTCGCCCCGACGACATGAAGCTGCGCTCCTGCCTCACCCTCTTCCGTGAGGCCGCCGAGGGCGAGGAGAAAGGGCTCTTCCAGCAAGGGCTCGAGACGTTCTACGGCGGCGCGGCGGACGGCCGCACGCTGGACCTCCTGGCCGCCGCGCGGGCCGCCGGGTAGGCGGCCCGGGCATTGCGGCAGGAGCCCCGCCGCTCTACATCCTGGCTTCCCAGGAGACCCGCCCATGACCGCGCTGTCCGTGCTCGACCTCGCCCCGGTGCCCCAGGGCGCGACCCCCGGCGACGCGCTGCGCAACACCATCGACCTCGCCCGCCACGTCGACGGCATGGGCTATGTCCGCTACTGGCTGGCGGAGCACCACAACATGGCGGGGATCGCCAGCGCGGCGACAGCCGTCGTCGTCGGCCAGGTCGCCGCCGCGACGCGCCGCATCCGCGTCGGGTCCGGCGGCGTCATGCTGCCCAACCACGCGCCCCTCGTCATCGCCGAGCAGTTCGGCACGCTGGAGGCGCTGTTTCCGGGCCGCATCGACCTCGGCCTCGGCCGCGCCCCCGGCACCGATCAGCGGACCCTGCGCGCGCTGCGCGTCGCGCCCGAGGAAGCCGACAATTTCCCCAACGATGTCCTGGAGTTGCAGGCGCTGCTGGGACCGGCCGATCCGCAGCAGGCGGTGCGGGCGGTGCCCGGGGAAGGCTCCAACGTGCCGCTGTGGATCCTCGGCTCGAGCCTGTTCGGGTCGCAGCTCGCCGCCATGCTGGGCCTGCCCTACGCCTTCGCGTCGCACTTCGCGCCGGACGCGCTGCTGCCGGCGCTGCAGGTCTATCGCGAGCGCTTCCAGCCCTCGGAGCAGGCCCAAGCCCCCTACGCCATCGCCTGCGTCAACGCCATCGTCGCGGACACCGACGCCGAGGCGCGGCGGCTGTTCACCTCGGCCCAGCAGCGAGCCGTCCACATGGTGCGCGGCACGCGCGGAACGCTGCCGCCGCCCATCGACGACATCGAGGCGTTCTGGACGCCGATGGAGAAGATGCAGGTGGGGCGGATGCTGGCGCGCTCCTTCGTCGGAGCGCCGCAGACCGTGCGCGACGGGCTCGCCCGCTTCATCGCGGAGACGGGCGTCGACGAGGTGATGATCGCCGCGGCCATCTACGACCACGGCGCGCGCGTTCGCTCCTACGCCCTCCTCGACGAGGTCGCGAAGGGCCTGTGATCAGCGGGCCGCCTCGGCGCGCGGGGTCGGACGCGGCAGGATCGCGAGCTCCGCGCCGCAGCCCGAGCAGTGGACCGCCTGGGGCGACATCACCATGCGCTGCGTGCCGCAGCCGCGGCAGCCGCGCAGCGCCGGGATCAGCGAGCCGAGCCGCGTGTGGCGCATCGCGTCGCTGGCCATAACCGCTTGTTCGAACATGGGACGTCTCCGGCTTGGGGCCGCCCTTCCGCGGAGCGGTCCAAGAGCGCGCGGCCGCCCACGGGGCGGCGGTGCGTCGGAGGTCATGGTGGCCTGAGAGCGGTCCCGTCGCGGTGTGGACTCGCACGTCACCGCAACGCGCAAACCCCTTCCGCGTTCCGCCGCGTCGAAACGCTTCGCTTCCTCCCCGATCCGGGCCACCATGGATGAAACGGGGCGCGAACCGGCGGCCCGATGCAGGGAGGGAGAACGCATGGCCAAGGTCGCCATTGTCGGGTCGGGGTTCATCGGACGCGCCTGGGCCATCAGTTTCGCGCGAGCGGGGCACGAGGCGGCGCTGTGGGACGCCGCGCCGGGGGCCGCCGACGCCGCGCTCGCCTATATCGAGGACCTGCTGCCGGACCTCGCCGCGCACGATCTGCTCGGCGGCGCGACGCCGGCCGAGATCCGCGCGCGGATGCGCCCCGTCGCCACGCTGCCCGAGGCGGTGGAGGGCGCGGTCCATGTGCAGGAGAACACGCCGGAGCGGGTCGAGCTGAAGCAGGCCGTCTTCGCCGAACTCGACCGCCTCGCCGCGCCGGAGGCCGTGCTGGCGAGCTCGACCTCGGCCATCCTGCCGTCGCGCTTCACCGAGGGACTGGCCGGGCGGGGCCGCTGCCTCGTCGCCCACCCGATCAACCCGCCCTACCTCATCCCGGCCGCCGAGGTCGTGCCCGCGCCTTGGACCGACCCCGCCGCTGTAACGCGCACGGCCGACTTCCTGCGCGCCGCCGGCCACCGGCCCATCGTCATGAAACGCGAGCTGGACGGCTTCGTCATGAACCGGCTGCAGGGCGCGCTGCTGGAGGAGGCGTTCCGCCTCGTGGCGGAGGGCTATGCCAGCGTCGAGGACGTCGACGCCGGGATCAGTGATGGATTGGCCCTGCGCTGGTCGTTCATGGGACCGTTCGAGACCATCGACCTCAACGCGCCGGGCGGCGTGCGCGACTACGTGGAGCGCTACGAGTCGATCTACTCGAGCATCTTCCCGACCGTGCAATGGCGCGCCGACTGGAGCGGCGACGTGCTCGACGTCATCGAGCGCGAGCGCCGGGAGCGCCTGCCGGCGGAGCAGTTGCGCGAGCGCCAGGCGTGGCGCGACCGCCGCCTGATGGCCCTCGCCGCCCACAAGGCGCGGGCGGCGAGGGAGATCGGGGACTGAGCCCGAGACGACGCGATCAGGGCGTGATGGCGACCTTGAGCACGCCGTCGCGCTGGTGCGAGAAGAGGTCGTAGGCGGCCTCGATGTCGTCCAGTTTGTAGCGGTGGGTGACGAGCGCCCCGAGGTCGGCGCGCCCCGAGGCGACGACCTCCATCAGCCGGCGCATGCGCTCCTTGCCGCCAGGGCACAGCGTGGTGACGATGGTGTTGTCGCCCAGCCCCGCCGAGAAGGCGGAGAGCGGGATCGTCAGGTCCGTCGAATACACGCCCAGGCTGGAGAGCGTGCCGCCCGGCCGCAGGCTGCGCAGCGCCGATTCGAAGGTCTGCTGCGTGCCGAGCGCCTCGATGGCGACGTCGACGCCGCGCCCGTCGGTGAGCCGCATCACCTCCTCCACCGGGTCGACCGCCTTGAAGTCGATGACGTGGTCGCAGCCGAGCCGGCGCGCCGTCTCCAGCCGCTTCGGCACGGTGTCGACGCCGATGATGGTGGTGGCCCCCATCAGCTTCGCGCCCGCCACCGCGCACAGGCCGATGGGCCCGAGCGCGAACACCACGACCGTGTCGCCGATGCGGATGCGGCCGCTCTCCGCGCCCGAGAAGCCCGTCGACATGATGTCGGGGCACATCAGCACCTGCTCGTCGGTCAGTCCGTCCGGAATGGGGCTCAGGTTGACCATGGCGTCGGGCACCCTGACGAACTCGGCCTGGCAGCCGTCGATCGTGTTGCCGAAGCGCCAGCCGCCCATCGCCTTGAAGCCGTGTCGCGTCCCCGCCCCGTCCTGCGAGTGGCAGCCGCACAGGCAGGCATAGGAATGGCCGCTGGGCGTGATCGCCCCGGCGATGACGCGCTGGCCTTCGCGGTAGCCGGTGACGGCGGAGCCGAGCTTCTCGATGACCCCGACGGGCTCGTGGCCGATGGTCAGTCCCCTCTCGACCGGGTACTCGCCCTTGAGGATATGGACGTCGGTGCCGCAGATGGTGGTGGTGGTGATGCGGACCAGCGCGTCGTTGGGTCCGATGTCCGGGACCGGCTTCTCGTCCAGGACGATCCGGCCGGGCTCCACGAAAATGGCGGCTTTCATCCGGGCCATGGCGAACACTCCTTGTTGGCGCGACGAAGTTCGATGATGCCGCGCGATCGGGGCGATGTTGCAGCGGTTCGGCCGCCGCCACGTTGCGGTGTGTCAAGCCATGCGTTCCCCGCCGGCCGCCTCCGCCGGCCCGGAGCGCGGGGGCGGCAGGCGCGGCGCAAATGCCACGCCGCCCCGGATTGTCCCCCTGCCCCGCCTCCGTTAAGCCTTCGCTAAGTCCTATGATTGTTCGATGGCGGGCATCGTCTTTTCGATGTCGTACCCAGCCGAGTTGTGTTCAGCGTACCCGCATGGTGAACGACGCCCTCTTTCACGCAGATCCGACCGTCGGCGGGAGGCTCGCATGAGCGCGCTCCTGCGCGGCACGGCGGCGTTTTTGCTCGGGCTGACGCTGAGCGTGTGCGCCATCATCCTCGGACAGAACATGGTGCTGCGCGCCCCGGCCGAACCGCCGACCGCCAGCGCCTCTCCCCCGCCCGCCACGGCGAAGCTGGAGCTGCGGCGGTAGACGGTCGACTCGTCAATTCGCGTCTAAGCCTTGCCGCCGGCAAACATCGCGCCTCAAAGGGCGGACGCAAGTCCGCCCGTTCCCGGAGCCCCGCAGCGCACAGGGCGGACGCCAGTCCGCCCCCGTCCCCGGAACGGTGAAGCGCCAGCGGAACCGTGTCCGGGGCCCAGCGCAATATGTCGCGCGTCAGCGCGTCTTGATGAAAAAGGCTGATGAAGCGCCGCTTCGCGGCATCATCCATGCGCTGGCCCCCGGATATGCCTCCGCCAAGGCTCCGGCATTCCGGGGACGGGCGGACTGGCGTCCGCCCTGTGCGCCAAGGCTCCGGAATTCCGGGGACGGGCGGACTGGCGTCCGCCCTTTGGGGCTGCGGGCCTACAGGCTCGGCCGTCCCTGGAACGTTGCACCGAAAGCCCACCGGGCGGACGCCAGTCCGCCCCCTCGTCCCCGGAACGGTGAAGCGCCAGCGGAACCGTGTCCGGGGCCTAGCGAAATATGTCGCGCGTCAGCGCGTCCCGATGAAAGGGCCTATGAAGCGCCGCTGCGCGGCAACATCCATGCGCTGGCCCCCGGACATGCCTCCGCCAAGGCTACGGCATTCCGGGGACGGGCGGACGCCAGTCCGCCCTATGCGCCAAGGCTCCGGCATTCCGGGGACGGGCCGCCGGGAGCCCGCCCGATGCGCTTCGCTGCACCGGAAACGGCGACGTGGGGCGGGCGGAGCCCGCCGCCTCGGCGCGATCAGGCGGCGGTGACGGTGACCACCTTGAAGGTGTGCATCTCGCCTTCGTCGTCGCGGACGGAGACGTATTCCCCGGGACGGAAGACGTGCTGGGCGAGGCGGTAGCCGGCTTCGTCGTCGTCGGACTGGGTGGCGTCGTAGTCGAACAGCCAGGTCGCCCCGCCAGCCCCGCCGGCGCGGTGGACGAGGTGGCCCATCATGTCGGGCTCGCCCGCCCAGAAACGACGCACGCGGCAGAGCGCCTTGGCGTCGTGCCAGGCCGACGGATCGAGACGCCCCTCCGCGTCGAGCGGCGCGACGAGGTCGTAACCGTGCCGGGCCGACCCGTCCGGGTGCTGCTTGGAGCGGGCCAGGTTCAGCAGGATGCGTTTCAACGAATGGGCATGGGCCATGATGGTCTCCGGAGGATGAGCAGGACGAGTGTGGCCGCGCGGGGTCGTCCGCGTCGTTGACATTGCGCAATGCGGGGCGGGTTCGAGCGAGGCCCGCCCTGCCCTCTGGCCACGCGGGGCCGGCGCAGGCTACGCTCGCGCCATGCCGATCGATTTCCTCGCCTCCGCCCTCGTCACCCTGCTCGTGACGGTCGATCCGCCCGGCCTGGCGCCGCTGTTCCTCGGCATCACGCCGGGCATGAGCACGGCGGAACGCCGCCAGGTCGCGATTCGCGCCTGCATCATCGCCGCGCTGATCATGGCGGCGTCCGGCTTCGTCGGCGCGCAACTGCTCTCCGCGCTCGGCATCACCCTGCCGGCGTTCCGCATCGCCGGCGGCCTGCTGCTGTTCTGGATCGCCTTCGAGATGGTGTTCGCCAACCGGCAGGACCGCAAGGGCGAGCACGCCGAGAAGGCGATCACGCTCGACCATATCCGCAACGTCGCCGCCTTCCCCCTCGCCATTCCGCTGATGGCCGGCCCAGGAGCGATCACCGCGACGATCCTGCTGGCCGGGCGGGCCCAGGGCGACCCGGTGAAGCTGGCGCTGCTGATGGCGGTGATCGCCGGCGTGACGTTGTCGTGCCTCGTCACCTTCCTCGCCGCGACGCGCATCTCGAAGGCGCTCGGCGTGACGGGCAACGTCGTGCTGACGCGGCTGCTGGGAGTGATCCTCGCGGCGCTGGCGGTGCAGTTCGTCGCCGACGGCGTGCGCGCCATCGTGACGGCGGGCTGAACGCCTCAGCCCAGCGTGCGCAGCAGGCCCTCCATCAGCCGCATGCGCGGCAGGATGGAGGAGATCAGCCCGTATTCCTGCAGCGTGTGCGCCCCGTCGCCGTCGATGCCGAGCCCGTCCAGCGTCGGCACGCCGAGCGCGGCGGTGAAGTTGCCGTCGCTGCCGCCACCGGTGAGCGGGACGTCGAGCAGCTCGACGCCGTCCGCCCTGGCGAGCGCGTGGGCGACGGCGAACAAGGCCTCGACCTTGTCGTCCTTCTCGTAGGGCGGGCGGTTCATGCCGCCCGTCACCGCGATGCGCACGTCGGGGTCGTGCGGGCGCAGGCCGAGGATGCGCGCCGCGTAGTCCTCGCCGTCCTTCGCCGTGACGACGCGCAGGTCGACGCAGAAGCCCGCATGCTGCGGCACCACGTTGGCCGCCGTGCCGCCCTGCATCATGCCGACCGTGGTGGTGACGCCGTGGCCGTAGTCGGTCATCGCCTCGATGTCGAGGATCTGGCGCGCCGCCTCGCGGATGGCGCTGCGCCCGTCCTGGTGGCGCGAGCCGGCGTGCGAGGGCCGCCCTTCCAGCCGGACGTCGAAACGCCCCACGCCCTTGCGGCCGGTGACGACCTTGCCGCCGTCGCGCCCGGGCTCGGTGACGAGCGCGTAGGCGGAACGGCGCGCGAAATCCTCGATGACCGGCCGGCTGATCGGCGAGCCGATCTCCTCGTCGGGCGTGAACAGGAAGGTCAGCGGCAGGCGCGCCGAGCCCTCGGCCGCGACACTGAGGAAGGCGCGCAGCGCCAGATAGGCGCCGCCCT
Organism: Alsobacter ponti; assembly: GCF_024294805.1. Classification (GTDB taxonomy): domain Bacteria; phylum Pseudomonadota; class Alphaproteobacteria; order Rhizobiales; family Beijerinckiaceae; genus Alsobacter; species Alsobacter ponti. Next base: position 84,043 of record NZ_JANCLU010000019.1, on the reverse strand, counting down.
TCATGTCGTAGACGCCGGGCCCGTAGAGCCGGTCGCCCTCGACGCGCACCGGCAGGTCGCGGGCCAGCGTGCCGACCGGATGCACCGTGTCGAGGTGGGACATCACCAGCACGCCCGGCGCTTCGGTGCGGGGGCCGGCGCGCAGCACCAGCATGTCGCCGAGGCCGTCGCGCCCGGGAAGGCGCTCCAGCGCCACGGGCGCGCCGGCGACCTCCCGCTCGACCGCGTCGAGGCAGGCGTTGACCGCCGCCGCGTCATGCGTGGGGCTCTCGATCTCCGCCCAGCGCGAGATGCCCTCCACGAGGCGCGGCAGGGGGAGCGGGGTCGGGTCGGTCGGCATGGCGGTCTCCACGGAACCCGCCGGGCGAGTCGGGCGGCGGGGTGCGTTGGAAGCTAGTGGATCGCCCCGCGCCCCGCCACCTCAGGCGGGGCCGTCGGCCGGCACGGGCGCGACGAGCCGCCGGTACAAATGCCACGTGGTGTGGCCCAGGATGGGCAGCACCACGAACAGCCCGGCGAACAGCGGCAGCGACGCGGCGATCAGCAGCAGCACGACGGCCGCCGCCCAGGCGACCATCGGCCCCGGGTTGGCGATCACCGAGCGCACGCTGGTGATCATGGCGGTGATGAAATCGACCTCGCGGTCGAGCAGCAGCGGGAACGACACCACGGTCAGCGAGAACAGGATCAGCGACAGCACCGCGCCGTCGAGGTGGCCGATGGCGAGGAACAGCAGCCCCTCGGGCGTGGTCAGCACGGTGGAGAGGAACTCCTCCGGCGAGAACGAGCGGAAGCCGAAGAACAGCGCCAGCAGCAGCCGCACCTGGTACATCCACATCATGAACATGAAGATGGTGACGAAGGCCATCCAGCCGAACTCGCGCCCGCTCTGCGCGAACACCACGCGCATCACCTCGCCCCAGCCCGGCCGCCGCCCCTGCTCGCGGATGCGCGACACCTCGTAGAGCCCGACCGCCACGAACGGCCCGATCAGCGCGAAGCCGGCCGCCAGCGGATAGACGAGGTAGAGCAGGCCGCCCGCCCAGGCCGACCACGTGATCGCCATGCCGCCCAGCGCGTAGATGCCGCCGAAGAAGAAGCCGAACAAAGGCGCGGCCTGGAAGTCCCGCAGGCCCGCGCCGAGCGCCTCGCCGAGATCGTTGAAGCCGATCTTGCGGATCACCGGATCCGGCCGGCGCGCCGGGGCCGCGTCCGCCGCCGGCCCGCCGCCTTCCGTCGCGACCGAAACGGCGTCGCTCCCGAGCCCCTGCCCGCTCATGCGCTCCCTCCATGTCCGCCGGCCGGGGGGCGCCAGCTTGTTGGCCCCACTGTGAAGCCCATGCTGGGCGTCGGCAAGAGGCGGGCCGCGTCGCATGGAAATCGTACTTGATTTGTTCGCGCCTCGAATGCACTCTGTTCCACTCGACACCCAGCGGATCGACCCAACGGATTCCCGCCATGACGACCTTCGCCGGCCTCCCTTTGCCCGAGCTCGGAACCGACGAGCTCGACGCGTTCATGACCTGGCTCGTGGCGGTGAACCGCCATCTGCGCAAGCGGCGCGGCGTCAGCATCAGGCGGGCCGGGCTGCGGCCGGACGAGGTGATGCGCGCCTTCCACGAGGCCCCCTCGCCGCTCGCCGGCGCGGAGCGGCTGGCCGCCCGGCTCGACGGAAGCGACTCGGCCGCGGGCGAGTCGCTGAGCAAGCGGCCATCGCGCCGCCGTGTTTGCGGCGTTGATGACGACGCCCCCGCTTGCGCCGCCTCGGCGGCGTGAGGCCGGCCCGCGTATCCCCTTCGTTCGCGCGGGGAGGGCTGGCGCGCGGCGGCGTGGCATATTAAGCGGAAGCGAATCAATCGAGGGCGGCCGGGATACATGGCGGATTCAGGGGATCTCTTCGGCGGCGCGGCGGCGCGCAAGCTGCCGCCGGCCGAGGCGGCGGGCGGAAAGGCGTCGAAGGCCGCGGGCAAGCGCCCGCCTCTGGCGGCGGTGCCGTCCGGCACGCCGGGCGAGAGCGGCTACACCGCGTCCGACATCGAGGTGCTGGAGGGGCTGGAGCCCGTCCGCCGCCGCCCCGGCATGTATATCGGCGGCACCGACGAGAAGGCGCTGCACCACCTCTTCGCCGAGGTGATCGACAACGCCATGGACGAGGCGGTGGCCGGCCACGCCAGCTTCATCGACGTGGCGCTGGAGGAAGGCGGCTTCGTCACCGTCACCGACAACGGGCGCGGCATCCCGGTCGACTCGCACCCCAAGTTCCCCGACAAGTCGGCGCTCGAGGTCATCATGACCACGCTGCATGCCGGCGGTAAGTTCGACTCCAAGGTCTACGAGACCTCAGGCGGCCTGCACGGCGTCGGCGTCTCGGTCGTCAACGCCCTGTCGGACGTGCTCGACGTCGAGGTGGCGCGCGGCCAGCAGCTTTACCGCCAGAGCTTCTCGCGCGGCCACCCGCAGGGGCCGGTGACGGCGCTCGGCAAGGTGCAGAACCGGCGCGGCACGCGCGTGCGCTTCCACCCGGACCCGCTGATCTTCGGGGCGGACGCCAAGTTCTCGCCCAAGCGCCTGTTCAAGATGGCGCGCTCCAAGGCCTATCTGTTCGGCGGCGTCGAGATCCGCTGGTCGTGCGCGCCGTCGCTGCTGGAGGGCGTCGCCGGCGTGCCGGAGGAGGCCACGTTCCGCTTCCCGGCGGGCCTGCGCGACTACCTGGCGCGCGAGATCGAGGGGCGCGAGCTGGTCGCCGACCAGATCTTCGCCGGCAAGATCGAGAAGCCGGGCGGGCACGGCTCGCTGGAATGGGCCATCGCGTGGCTCGGCGGCGGCGAGGACGGCTTCGTCAACTCCTACTGCAACACCATTCCGACGCCCGAGGGCGGCACCCACGAATCGGGCCTGCGCATCGCGCTGCTGCGCGCGCTGAAGGACCACGCCGAGCGCGTCGGCCAGGGCAAGCGCGCGGCCGCCGTCACCACCGACGACGTCATGGCGACCTGCGCGGCGATGCTGTCGGTGTTCATCCGCGAGCCCGAGTTCCAGGGCCAGACCAAGGACAAGCTGGCGACGCTGGAGGCCTCGCGCATCGTCGAGACGGCCGTGCGCGACGCCTTCGACCACTGGCTGGCCGCCTCGCCCTCCCAGGCCAACAAGCTGCTCGACTGGAGCATCGACCGCGCCGAGGAGCGACTGCGCCGCCGCCAGGAGAAGGAGGTCGCGCGCAAGACGGCCGTGCGCAAGCTGCGCCTGCCCGGCAAGCTCGCCGACTGCACGGCCGCCGGCGCGGCCGGGTCGGAGCTGTTCATCGTGGAAGGCGATTCGGCCGGCGGCTCCGCCAAGCAGGCCCGCGACCGCGCCACCCAGGCGGTGCTGCCGCTGCGCGGCAAGATCCTCAACGTCGCCAACGCGACGCGCGACAAGCTCGCCGCCAACCAGCAGCTCGGCGACCTCATGCAGGCGCTGGGCTGCGGGGGCGGGAGCCACTACCGCGACGAGGACCTGCGCTACGACAAGGTCGTCATCATGACGGACGCCGACGTGGACGGCGCCCACATCGCCTCGCTGCTCATCACCTTCTTCTACCGCCAGACGCCGCGCCTCATCGACAACGGCCACCTCTACCTCGCCGTGCCGCCGCTTTACCGCCTGTCGCACGGCGGCACGACGGTCTACGCCCGCGACGACGCGCACCGGGCCGAGCTGCTGCGCACCGTGTTCAAGGGCAAGTCGAACGTCGAGATCGGCCGATTCAAGGGCCTCGGCGAGATGATGCCGGCGCAGCTCAAGGAAACCACGATGGACCCGCGCAAGCGCACGCTGCTGCGGGTGCGCATCGTCTCCGACGAGCGCGAGGACACCGCGGACTCGGTGGAGCGGCTGATGGGCAACAAGCCGGAGGCGCGGTTCTCCTTCATCCAGGAGCGGGCCGCCTTCGCCACGGAGCTCGTCGACATCTGAGGCGGCGGCGCGACGCCTCGCCTGCGTGAAATCCCGCGCGGCCGTCAGCCTCGCGTCAGCATCGGCCATTAGGGTCGCACCCATCCCCCGGGAACGAAGATCGCCGAAAGGAAGGGTCGCATGGCCGCCGAGCAGGGTTTGCATCATTACGACAGCGTGTCGCGCACGTTCCACTGGACGATGGCGGCGCTGGTTCTCGGCCTGATGGCGCTCGGGCTCGCCGTCGACGCCTTCCCGCGCGACTGGGAACGCGGCGTCGTGCAGGTGCACGTCGCCTTCGGGGCGATCACGCTGCTGCTCCTCGTGCTGCGTGTGGCCTGGCGACTCACCCACGCGGCCCCGCCGGTCTCCGAGGCAGGCGGCGCGCTGATGGCGCTGCTGGCCAAGGTCGGGCACCTGGGGCTCTACGTGGTCGTCGCCGCGGTGCTGGTGGCCGGGCTGGCCACGGCGTTCTCGCGCGGCCTGCCCATCGATTTCGGAATCTTTTCGATCCCGTCCCCGATCGCCGCGGACCGCGCGCTGGCGCGCCCGACGAAGGAGGTCCACGAACTGCTCTCCTGGGCGCTGATGGCCATGGTGGCCGTGCATGCCGCCGCCGCGGTGTGGCACGAGCGCGTGCTGCGCGACGGCACCATGCAGCGCATGCTCGGCCCGCGCACGCCCTGAGTGTCCGCAAGTCTCCGTTAACCTTGCGCGCGCATGATCCTCGACATGGGGGCGCGCGGCGTGGAGCGCGGACGATGGACGGTATCGCCGGTCGGAGCCTGCTGTTGGGGTCCTTGTTCGCGGGGGCGGCGCTGTGCGTCGGCTCGGCGGCCGTGGCCCACTACCTCACCTCGACGCGGCCGGCGGTCTCGGCCGAATTGCCGACCGCCAGCCCCAGTCGCTACCCCGCCTCGCCCGCGTTTCCACGCGAGCCCGAGCTGACGACCAGCTCGATCGGGCGGGTCGAGCGGCCCCTCTCCCTCACGCCGCCGGCCGTTCCAGCCATGCCGCAAGCGCGGCGGTGACCTCGCCGGGCCGCTCCAGTGCGGTGAGGTGACCGGCCTCCTCGATCACCGCGAGGCTAGCGCCGGGGATCGCCTGCTTCATTTCGATGGCGTGGTCGGGCGGCGTCAGCACGTCGTGCTCGCCCACCAGAACCAGCGTCGGCACGGCGATGGACGCGAGGAAGGGCCGCGAGTCCATCCGCCCGATGATCGCCCGCTCCTGCCGCACGAAGGCCTCCGGCCCGGTCTCGTCGGCCATCGCGCGCACCTTTGCGTCGAGTTCCGCGTCATTGCGACGGGCGGGAGCGACGAGGATGGGCCACAGCTCCCCGTGGACGGCGGGAAAGTCGCGGCCGGCGATCTCCATCAGCCGCCCGCGGCGCGCGGTTGCCTCCAGCGTGTCGGGCCGCGCCGAAGTATCGAGCAGCGCCAGGCGGGTCACGCGCGCCGGCGCCATCCGCACGATCTCGAGCGCGACGTAGCCGCCCATCGACAGGCCGGCGAGCGCGAAGCGCTCGGGCGCGGCGGCGAGCGCGCGCGCCGCGATGGCGGCGATGCTCTCGTCCTGCCGATGATCGGCGACGCTGACCGCCCTGCCCCGGCCGAGTTCCGCGACCTGATCGGCGAACAGCGCATCGGTGCAATTGAGGCCGGGAATGAGGACGAGCGGTTCTGTCATGATGTCCTGTCTTCGGGGGTGTTCGGGACGCCCGTAAATGTGCGAATTGACTTGCGGGCAAATTTCCCTATGTTCCCGGCATCCTCATAAGGTTTGGCCGAGGATCATCTGCGACGCGCTTTCCGGCCAACCGAGATTCCACGCCACCGAGCGTCGATCGCCGCGATACGAGGCGGCAGCGAAACATGAATTTCTCTGATCTTGGACTGAGCCAGAAAGTTCTCGAGGCCGTCACCGCCTCCGGATACACGCAGCCGACTCCCATCCAGGAGCAGGCCATTCCCGAAGTGCTGGCCCGGCGCGACGTGCTGGGCATCGCGCAGACGGGCACCGGCAAGACGGCGGCGTTCACGCTGCCGATGCTGACGCTGCTCGAACAGGGGCGCGCCCGCGCGCGCATGCCGCGCACGCTCATCCTCGAGCCGACGCGCGAACTGGCCGCGCAGGTCGAGGAAAGCTTCAACAAATACGGCGCGCAGCAGAAGCTGAACGTCGCGCTGCTCATCGGCGGCGTGTCGTTCGGCGACCAGGACATGAAGATCACGCGCGGCGTGGATGTGCTGATCGCGACGCCGGGGCGGCTGCTCGACCATTTCGAGCGCGGCAAGCTGCTGCTGACGGGCATCGAGATCCTGGTCATCGACGAAGCCGACCGGATGCTCGACATGGGCTTCATCCCGGACATCGAGCGCATCTGCCGCATGGTGCCTTTCACGAGGCAAACCCTGTTCTTCTCCGCGACCATGCCGCCGGAAATCCAGCGGCTGACCGAGACGTTCCTTCACAACCCGGTACGATTGGAAGTTGCGCGTCAGGCAACCACAGCCTCGACGATCACGCAACGCCTGATAGCGGCCCGGCACGACCCCGCCGGAAAGCGCGAAGTGCTGCGCAACCTCGTGCGCAACCAGCCGGACTTCAAGAACGCCATCATCTTCTGCAATCGCAAGCGCGACGTGCAGGTGGTTCACAAGTCGCTCGAACGCCACGGCTTCAACGTCGCGGCGTTGCACGGCGACATGGACCAGCGCGCCCGCATGGCGGCGCTGGAAGGCTTCCGCAGCGGCGCGACGCAGCTTCTCGTCGCCAGCGACGTGGCGGCGCGCGGCCTCGACATCCCCGATGTCAGCCACGTGTTCAACTTCGACGTGCCCCATCACGCCGAGGACTATGTCCACCGCATCGGCCGCACCGGCCGCGCGGGCCGCAAGGGCACCGCCTACACCATCGTCACCTCGGAGGACGGCAAGTCGCTCGCCGCCATCGAGCACATGATCGGCAACGCCATCGAGTGGGACGGGCCGACCACCGCTGCCGACGATGACGGCGCGCCGCGCGAGCGCCGCGCCCGCACGGGCGAGCGCCGGGGCCGCACCGGAGGCCGCGAGGGCCGCGGCCGCGAGGACCGCGCCCGTGAGGACCGCGCCCCGAGGGGCGATCGTCCCCGCGAGGATCGTCCGCGCGAGGAGCGTTCCCGCGAAGAGCGTCCCCGGGAGGAGCGCCCCCGCGAGGAGCGCGCCGCCGCGCCCGCGCCCCGCGAACCCCGTCCCGAGCGGTCCCCTGCCCCGGCTCGTGCGCCTCGCGGCGACCAGGCCCGGGATCGCAAGCGCCCCGCGCGCGAGGATCGCGACGAGGCGCCGGTCATCGGACTCGGCGATCATGTGCCGCCGTTCCTGTTGCGAAGCGTCAGGACGCGGTAATACGTTCTGGTCTTTGCCGAATGATGGTTGTTAGGCCCGCTTTAACAGTGGCGATGCTAAAGCGTCACCACTATCGCGGGAGACGGCAACAGACATGTCGGACGTGGCCAGCAGCCTGAGGACGGCCGAACAGGCCATCCAACTGATGCGCGCCCATGGCGCATCGGGCGACCCTCGCGCCTATCATGTCTTCTACGCCCACTGCGAGGGCCAGCGGCCCGCGCTAAGCACGGCGCTCACCCGCCTGATGGCCGCCGGGACGCCCATCTCGCCCGCCCAGACGGACGCCCTTTACGAGGAACACCTCTCCGACAGCCGATTCGCCGCCGTCGCCGAGTCCACCGGCGGCGCCGTGCTCACCGAGGTCGGCGCGCTGATCATGCTGATCCAGTCCGCCATCGGCTCCAACGACGAATTCACCCGCTCGCTGGCCGCGCTGACGACGGACCTCGACGAGGCCAGCGACGGCGACCGCGTGCGGGCGACCGTCCGCCGCCTGCTCGTCGCCACCCAGCAGACCATCGCCGCCAACCGGTCGCTGGAGGCGAGCCTGCGCCAGAAGCGCGACGAGGTGCAGGAGCTGCGCGAGACGCTGGAGGCGATCCGCACCGAATCGCTCACCGACCCGCTGACGATGCTGGCCAACCGCAAGCACCTCGACAACATGATCGACCGCTGCAGCAACCACGCCGCCCTCTCGGGCGAGCCGCTGAGCCTGCTGATGGTCGACGTCGACAGGTTCAAGCAGTTCAACGACACCTGGGGTCACCTGACCGGCGACCAGGTGCTGCGGCTCGTGGCGCTGTCGATCCGCGCCGAAGTGCGCAGCATCGACACCGCCGCGCGGTTCGGCGGCGAGGAGTTTGCCGTGCTGCTGCCGCAAACGAAGCTGTCCGGCGCGCTCGAGGTGGCGGAGCGCATCCGAAAGACGGTGATGGGCCGCGAACTGGTGAAGCGCTCGACGGGCGAGGCGCTGGGGCGGCTGACGGTCTCCATCGGCGTCGCCACGTTCGGCATCGGCGACACCGCCGCCATGCTGCTCGACCGCGCCGACAAGTGCCTGCTGGAGGCCAAGCGCCGAGGCCGCAACCGCACGGTGTGCGAGACGCCGAACATGCCGGCGATGGAGCCTTTCTCCCTGCCGCACGACGACGATGTGACGTCCGACGTCGCCTGACGGCGGGCGTCCCGCAAGTCCCGCTTATTCGTCGATATCGCCGCGCCGGCGGCTGGACGGGCGGCGGGCCGAGGCGGCGCGCATGGCGGCGTCGCGTGCCATCGCGAACCAGCGCCGCATCTCGTCGGGATCCTCGAACGCCGCCTCCGGCAGCCGCCAGTACGGCAGCGACATCGGCTTGCGGCCGCTGCGCTCGTAGACGAAGGGCTCCGACTGCTCGGCCGCGAAGGCCGCGCGGCTCAGCGCGTCGACGCGCAGATAGACGACGCCGCGCGACTCCAGCGCCACCATCACCGGGCCGGCATAGACGCCGTGGCCGCCGAACAGGCGGCGGACCGCCACCTTGCCGCAGGGTTCGAAGAGGTCGGCGAGGTCGGCGGCGTCCATGCGCCGTTCAGGCCCGCTGCGCCAGCGCGTCGGGGCTGGCGGCGCTGAGCGACACGGACTCGCCGCAGCCGCAGGCCGCCGTCTGGTTGGGGTTGTTGAACACGAACTGCGAGGCGAGCTTGGTGGTGACGAAGTCCATCTCCGTGCCGAGCAGGAACAGCACGGCCTTCGGGTCCACCAGCACGGTGACGCCCTTGTCCCGCACCACCTCGTCGCCCGGCGCGATGCTCTCGGCGGCGTCGAGCGTGTACGACATGCCCGCGCAGCCGCCGTTGCGCACCCCCACGCGCACTCCGACCAGCGGCCGGTCCGAGTTCGTGACGATGGCCCGCACGCGCTCGGCGGCGGCGTCGGTCAGCGACATCACTTTGAAGTCGGCAAGCGATCCCATTCGGCTCTCTCCATGCGGCCGGGTTCAAGGCCCGGGCTGGAACACGCTGATTATCTAACAACGCGATTCGGAATGAAAAGACGTGAACGCGCCCTCACCACATGTCGAGCGCCACGCGGGCCTCGTCCGACATGCGGCTCTGGTCCCACGGCGGATCGAACACCATCGTCACCTTGACCGAGTTGACGCCGGGCACCGACGCCACGGCGTTCTCGACCCAGCCGGGCATCTCGCCCGCCACCGGGCAGCCCGGCGCGGTCAGCGTCATGTCGATGGCCACGTTGCGCTCGCCGTCGACGTCGACGCGGTAGACGAGGCCGAGCTCGTAGATGTCGGCGGGGATCTCGGGGTCGTAGACGGTCTTGAGCGCGGCGACGATGTCGTCGGTCAGCCGGTCGATCTCCTCCGGCGGCAGCGCCGAGGGAACGCCGATGTCCGGCTTGTTGGGAGTGAAATCGGTTACGTCATTCATGGCATTCGTCCGGGGGACGGCGCGCGGCGCCTAGGTGAACAGAGCTTCGGCCTTTTGCAGGGCCTCGGCAAGGCGGTCGACCTCGTCCAGCGTATTGTAGAACGCGAACGAGGCGCGGCAGGTGGAGGTGACGCCGTAGGTGGCGAGCAGCGGCTGCGCGCAATGGGTGCCGGCGCGCACCGCCACGCCGGCCCGGTCGATCACCGTGGCGACGTCGTGGGCGTGGGCCCCGCGCATCTCGAAGGAGACGATGGCGCCCTTGTCGCGCGCCCGGCCGAAGATGCGCAGCGAGTTCATCTCGCCGAGGCGCTGCATGGCGTAGTCGCGCAGCTTGGTCTCCTGCGCCAGGATCGCGTCGCGGCCGATGGAGGTCATGTAGTCGAGCGCCGCGCCGAGCCCGATGGCCTGGACGATGGGCGGCGTGCCGGCCTCGAAGCGGTGCGGCGGCGCGCCGTAGGTGACGTCGTCGAGCGTGACGTCGCGGATCATCTCGCCGCCGCCGGCGAAGGGCGGCATCTGCTCCAGCCACTTGCGCTTGCCGTACAGCACGCCGATGCCGGTGGGCCCGTACACCTTGTGGCCGGTGAAGACGTAAAAGTCGGCGTCGAGGTCGCGCACGTCGACGGGCAGGTGGACCGCGCCCTGGCTGCCGTCGACCATCACCGGGATGCCGCGCGCGTGGGCGATGCGGATGATCTCCTTCACCGGCGTCACCGTGCCGAGCACGTTCGACATGTGGGTGATGGCGACGATCTTGGTGTTCTCGTTGAGCAGCTTCTCGAAGGCGTCGAGCTGGAATTCGCCCGCCTCGTCGACCGGCGCCCAGCGGATGATCGCCCCCTCGCGCTCGCGGTGGAAATGCCACGGCACGATGTTGGAGTGATGCTCCATGATCGACAGCACGATCTCGTCGCCCTCGCGGATGGCCATGCGGCCGAAACTCGCGGCGACGAGGTTGATCGACTCGGTGGCCGAGCGGGTGAACACGATCTCCTCGGCCGACTCGGCGTTGAGGAAGGCGCGCACCTTCTCGCGCGCGTCCTCGAACGCCTCGGTGGCGGCGTTGGCGAGGTAGTGCAGGCCGCGATGCACGTTGGCGTATTCGTGCTCGTAGGCGTGGACCATGCGCTCGATCACCTGGCGCGGCTTCTGGGCCGAGGCGGCGTTGTCGAGATAGACGAGCGGCTTGCCGTAGACCTTCTCCGACAGGATCGGGAAATCGGCCCGGATCGCGTCGAGGTCGAAGGGGCGGGTCGGCTGCGCGGTGACGGACATCTGAGCCTCGTGGGCCTTTCGTTCGGGATCGGGAGGGGCGCGCCGGTCGCGCGCCCGCCCCATGAACAGGCCGGGCTCAGGCCCGCGCCGCGAGCCAGGCGGCGACCATGCCGTCGAGGCGTTCGCGCGCCGCCTCGTCGTCGACGAGCTCCAGCGCCTCGCCGACGAAGGCGCGCAGCATCAGCGCCTCGGCCTCGGGCTTCGGCAGGCCGCGCGCGCGCAGGTAGAACAGCAGGTCGTCGTCGAGCGCGCCGCAGGTCGCGCCATGGGCGCACTGCACGTCGTCGGCGAAGATCTCCAGCTCCGGCTTGTTGTTCATCGTCGGGCCGTCGGCGAGCAGCACGGCCTGGCTCATCATCTTGCCGTCGGTCTTCTGCGCCGGCTGCTGGACGATGATCTTGCCCTGGAACACGCCAGTGGCCTCGTCGTCGAGCACCGTCTTGTACAGCTCCCGGCTGACGCAGTCCGGCACGGCGTGGTCGACGACCAGCGTGGTGTCGGCGTGCTGGCGGTTCTTCAGAAGCGCCCCGCCGCCCAGCGTCACCGTGGAGTGTTCGCCCGTGCAGCGCACGAAGATCTGGTGCCGCGACAGGCTCGGCGCGGTGACCATCGCCACCGAGGTGAAGGCGCAGCGCCCGCCGACGTCGACGCCCAGCGTCGACAGGTCGACGCCCGCCTGCCCGGAGGCGTTGGCGCGCAAATGGTGCACGATGGCGTCGTCGCCGCAGGAGATCTCGACCGCCGTGTTGGCGTGGTGGGCGACGCCCGCGCCTTCGTGGCTCTCGATCAGAGTCGCGCGGGCGCCGTCCTCGACCACCAGCAGGATGCGCGTCACGATCAGCGACGGCGCGCCCGAGGCGGCGAGGAAGCGCACCAGGATCGGGCGGTCGAGCGCCACGTCCTTGCGCACGCGCACCACCAGCCCGTCGGTCATCAGCGCGGCGTTGAGCGCCAGCACCGGGTCGGACTTAGCCGGCGCGACGCGGCCCATCAGGCCGCTGGCGACGGGCCCGGCGGAGAGCGCGGCGGCGAGCGGCCACGCCTCGACGCCGTCGGGCAGCAGCTTGAAGTCCGACAGGCCCGCCACGACGTGGCCGTCGACGATCGTGAAGCGCAGCGCGTCGACGCCGGCGAACGGGTCGGCCCACTGCCGCGCGGCCTCGACGGCGTCGGCCGAGGGCTCGGTCGCGAGCGGCGGCACGTCGCGCAGCAGGGCGCGCAGGTCGGTGTACTTGTAGGCCTCGATGCGCCGGTGCGGCAGGCCCGCGTCGACGAAGCTCTTGAACGCCTCGGCGCGCTGCCCGGCGATGGTGGCGTCGCCCGGCAGGCGGCCCTTCACGGCGGGGAACAGCTCGGCCAGCGCCGTCTCGGCGGCGGTGCGGATGGGGGTTACGTCAGCCATGGCGTCCTCACGCCGCCTGCGTGCGGTAATCGGCGTAGCCGTTGGCTTCGAGCTCGAGCGCCAGCTCCTTGCCGCCCGACTTCACCACCCGGCCGTTCGCCATCACGTGCACCGTGTCCGGCACGATGTAGTTGAGCAGACGCTGGTAGTGGGTGATGACGAGGAAGGAGCGCTTGTCGCCGCGCAGCGCGTTGACGCCGTCGGAGACGATCTTCAGCGCGTCGATGTCGAGGCCGGAATCGGTCTCATCGAGGATGCAGAACTTCGGCTCCAGCAGCGCCATCTGCAAGATTTCCATGCGCTTCTTCTCGCCGCCGGAGAAGCCGACATTGAGGGCGCGCTTGAGCATGTCCTGCGGGATCTGCAGGCGCTCGGCGGCGCCGCGCACGCGCTTCATCAGCTCGGGCGTCGACAGCTCGTCCTCGCCGCGCGCCTTGCGCTGGGAGTTCAGCGCCGCCTTGAGGAAGCTCATCGTGGCCACGCCGGGGATTTCCAGCGGGTACTGGAAGGCCAGGAACACGCCGGCGGCGGCGCGCTCGTTGGGGTCCATCTCCAGCAGGTTGCGGCCGTCCAGCAGCACCTCGCCGTCGAGGACCTCGTAATCCTCCTTGCCGGCGATGACGTAGCTGAGCGTCGACTTGCCGGAGCCGTTCGGCCCCATGATGGCGGCCACCTCGCCGTCGTTCACGGTGAGGGTGAGGCCGTTGAGGATCTTCTTGTCCTCGATCTGGACGTGCAGGTTGCGGATTTCGAGCATGGGTCAATCCTGACAATAGAGCTGCCGGGCGGCCCAGGCGGGCGTGCCGGCGATGGCTTGCGGAACGGAGTGCTGCGTTGCGGGCAGCGGCGCGCGCGCCGCCCCCGAGGTCGTCACCCCACGCTTCCTTCCAGCGAGATCGAGATGAGCTTCTGCGCCTCCACGGCGAACTCCATGGGGAGCTGCTGCAGCACGTCCTTGACGAAGCCGTTGACGATGAGCGCCGTCGCCTCCTCGGCCGAGAGCCCGCGCTGCATGCAGTAGAACAGCTGGTCCTCGGAAATCTTGGAGGTGGTCGCCTCGTGCTCGAACACCGCGCTCGCGGTCTTCGCCTCGATATAGGGCACGGTGTGCGCGCCGCACTGGTCGCCGATCAGCAGCGAGTCGCAGTTGGTGAAGTTGCGCGCGTTGGCGGCCTTGCGGTGCGCCGAGACGAGGCCACGATAGGTGTTCTGCGAGCGGCCCGCCGAGATGCCCTTCGAGATGATCCGGCTCGTCGTGTTGCGGCCGAGGTGGATCATCTTGGTGCCGCTGTCGACCTGCTGGTAGCCGTTCGACACGGCGATCGAGTAGAACTCGCCGCGCGAATTGTCGCCGCGCAGGATGCAGGACGGGTACTTCCAGGTGATGGCCGAGCCGGTCTCCACCTGGGTCCACGAGATCTTCGAGTTGCGGCCCCGGCAGTCGCCGCGCTTGGTCACGAAGTTGTAGACGCCGCCCCTGCCCTCGGCGTCGCCGGGGTACCAGTTCTGGACGGTCGAGTACTTGATCTCCGCGTCGTCGAGCGCGATCAGCTCGACCACCGCCGCGTGCAGCTGGTTCTCGTCGCGCTGCGGCGCGGTGCAGCCTTCCAGGTAGCTCACATAGGAGCCCTTGTCGGCGATGATCAGCGTGCGCTCGAACTGGCCGGTGTTCTTCTCGTTGATGCGGAAATAAGTCGACAGCTCCATCGGGCAGCGGACGCCCTCCGGCACGTAGACGAACGAGCCGTCCGTGAACACGGCGGAGTTCAGCGTCGCGTAGAAATTGTCGGTGACCGGCACGACCGAGCCGAGATATTTGCGCACCAGTTCGGGATGCTCGCGGATCGCCTCGGAGATCGAGCAGAAGATGACGCCCGCCTTCTTCAGCTCCTCCTTGAAGGTGGTGACCACGGAGACGCTGTCGAACACCGCGTCGACCGCCACGCGGGAGGTCTGCACGCCGGCCAGGATCTCCTGCTCCCGCAGCGGGATGCCGAGCTTCTTGTAGGTCTCGAGAATGGCCGGGTCGATCTCGTCGAGCGACTTCGGGCCGGCCTGCTTCTTGGGCGCGGCGTAGTAGTACTGGTCCTGGAAGTCGATGGGCGGATAGGAGACGCGCGCCCAGGTCGGCTCGCGCATGGTGAGCCAGCGGCGATAGGCCTCCAGCCGCCACTCCGTCATCCACTCCGGGTCGCCCTTCTTGGCCGAGATGAAGCGGACGATGTCCTCGTTCAGGCCCTTGGGCGCCTTGTCGACCTCGATGTCGGTGACGAAGCCGTACTTGTACTGGTCGACATCGATCGCGCGGACCTGTTCGACGGTTTCCTGCACTGCAGGCATCGGACTATCTCCTTCCTCTTCGGCTTCAAGGGCCGAGGGCTGGCGCGGGGCAGGACGGTCAGGCCGCCCGACCCCGCCGATTACGTAGGGCGCCGACGGTCTTTTCGAAGACCTCGAGGCAGTTTTCAATATGGTTTCGCGTCGTCGTCCACCCGAGGCTGACCCGGATGGCGGCCGCCGCGCGCTCGCGCGGCACGCCCATGGCGAGCAGCACGTGCGAGGCGCGCACCTTGCCCGACGAGCACGCCGCGCCCGACGACACCGCCACGCCGGCGAGATCGAAGGCGATCAGCGCCGTCTCGGCCGTGCCCTCGGGCATGGCGAACAAGGTGGTGTTGGGCAGCCGCCCGACACGAGCCCCGAACACGTCGATATCCGGCGCGACCGCGCGCAGCCCCGCCTCGAAGACGTCGCGCAGCGCGGCGAGGCGGGCAGCCTCCTCGGCGCGCCCCTCGCGGGCGCAGGAAGCCGCCGCGCCGAAGCCGGCGATGCCGGCGACGTTCTCGGTGCCGGCGCGGGCGCCGCGCTCCTGGCCGCCGCCGCGCAGCACCCTGTCGGCGATCGTCACGGCGGGCGAGAGCACCAGCGCGCCGACGCCCTGCGGGCCGCCAATCTTGTGCGCGGAGAGCGTCACCAGGTCGGCCCCGCTCGCCATCGCGAAATCCGTCCGGCCCGCCGCCTGCACGGCGTCGCAATGCAGCAGCCCGCCATGGTCGTGGACCAGCCCGGCGATGGCGGCGATGGGCTGCAGCACGCCGGTCTCGTTGTTGGCGGCCTGCACGCTGACGAGCGCGCGCTCGCCGGCCTTGGCGAGCACCGCGAGGCGGGCGCTGAGCGCGTCGAGGTCCAGCACGCCGTCGCCGTCGACCGGCAGGCGCTCGACGCGGTCGGCCGGGAAGCGCGCGCCGTCCAGCACGCTCGGATGCTCGACCGCGCTGGTGAGCAGGCGGTCCAGCGGCCGCTTGTCGCCGCAGGCCTCGAGCCCCGGCGTAAGCGCCAGCACGTTCGCCTCGGTGCCGCCGCTGGTGAAGACGACGTTGCGGGCCTGACCGCCGACCAGCGCCGCCACCTCCTCGCGGGCCCGCTCAATGAGAGCGCGCGCGGCGCGGCCCTCGGCGTGGACCGAGGACGCGTTGCCCGCATGCTCCAGCGCTGCGAGCATGGCGTCGCGCGCGTCGGGCCGCAGGGCCGAGGTCGCGTTGTGGTCCAGATAGGTGCGCGAGGCGGCGTTCATCGCTCGACGTCCGGGGGATCCTGATCGCGGGGTGGCGGAAAGCGCCGGAGCAGCAAAAGCTTGCAACGAACCCCGGCGCTTGTGCTACAAGCGGCGCTCCGCAGCCCGCCGCCGGTTCCGCAGACGCGGGCCCGGCTGTGTGGGCTGTTAGAATAATTCTAAGAGATTGTGGCGGTCGGCACGTCCGGTGTCAAGGTGTGAAGGCCTCGTTCACCCTGTCCGCGCGGGCCGGATCGCCGCGAGAAAAGGTCACACCAGTATGCCTGAGGTCATCTTCAACGGCCCCGCCGGCCGCATCGAAGGCCGGTACCACGCGTCGAAGACCAAGGGCGCGCCGATCGCCATCGTGCTGCACCCGCATCCGCAGTTCGGCGGGACGATGAACAACCAGATCGTCTACGCCATGTACTACGGCTTCGTGGAGCGCGGCTTCTCCGCCCTGCGCTTCAACTTCCGCGGCGTCGGCCGCAGCCAGGGCAATTTCGACCACGGCCAGGGCGAGCTCTCGGACGCGGCGGCGGCGCTCGACTGGGCGCAGGCCATCAACCCCGAGGCGCGGGCCTGCTGGATCGCCGGTATCTCGTTCGGCGCGTGGATCGGCATGCAGCTTTTGATGCGCCGTCCGGAGATCGAGGGCTTCATCTCGGTCGCCGCCCCGGCCAACCGCTTCGACTTCTCCTTCCTCGCCCCCTGCCCGTCGTCCGGCCTGTTCGTGCACGGCTCGCAGGACCGCGTCGCGCCGATCAAGGACGTCATGAGCGTCATCGAGAAGGTGAAGACGCAGAAGGGCATCCAGATCGAGCACCAGACCGTCGAGGGTGCCAACCACTTCTTCGAGAACAAGACCGAAGAGCTGATGGAGATCGTCGGCGGCTATCTCGACCGCCGCCTCGGCCCGATGGAAGGCTGAGCCCTTCCCGCCCCGCGCTCCTTCCGCAGTTCCCGACCGCAAGGCCGATCGCCATGTCCGCGCCCGCCGATTTCCGCCCGAAGTCCGACTTTCTCCGCGCCATGCTGGAGCGCGGCTATGTCCACCAGTGCTCGGACCTGGCCGGGCTCGACGAGCTGGCGGCCAGGGGCGAGGTGGTCGCCTATGTCGGCTATGACTGCACGGCGCCCTCGCTGCATGTCGGCAGCCTGATCTCGATCATGATGCTGCACTGGCTGCAGCAGACCGGCAACAAGCCGCTGCCGCTGATGGGCGGCGGCACCACCCGCGTCGGCGACCCCTCGGGCCGCGACGAGTCGCGCCGCCTGCTCTCGGTGGAGGACATCGAGGCCAACAAGGACGGCATCAGGCGGGTGTTCTCGAACTTCCTGCGCTTCGGCGAGGGCCGCACCGACGCGCTGATGGTCGACAACGCCGAGTGGCTGACCAGGCTCAACTACATCGACTTCCTGCGCGATGTCGGCCGGCACTTCTCGGTCAACCGCATGCTGTCGATGGACTCGGTCAAGCTGCGGCTGGAGCGCGACCAGGAACTCTCCTTCATCGAGTTCAACTACATGTGCCTGCAGGGCTACGACTTCGTCGAGCTGAGCCGGCGCTACGGCACCAATTTGCAGATGGGCGGCTCCGACCAGTGGGGCAACATCGTCACCGGCATCGACCTCGGCCGGCGCATGGGCACGCCCCAGCTCTACGCCCTCACCTGCCCGCTGCTGACCACGGCCTCCGGCGCCAAGATGGGCAAGACCGCGTCGGGCGCGGTGTGGCTCAACGCCGAGCAGCTCTCGCCCTACGACTACTGGCAGTTCTGGCGCAACACCGAGGACGCCGACGTCGTGCGCTTCCTCAAGCTCTACACCCTGCTGCCGCTGGACGAGATCGCCCGGCTCGGGGCGCTGGCCGGCGGCGAGATCAACGAGGCCAAGAAGGTGCTGGCGACCGAGGCCACCGCGCTGCTGCACGGCCGCGAGCAGGCCGAGCGCGCCGCCGAGACGGCGCGCAAGACCTTCGAGGAAGGCGTCGCCGCCGACACGCTGCCGACCGTCGAGGTCCCCGGGTCCGAGCTGATCGGCATGGGCGTCCTCACCGCTTTCGTCCGCGCCGGGCTGGTCGCCTCGACCGGCGAGGCGCGCCGCCAGATCAAGGGCGGCGGGCTGCGCCTCAACGACGCCCCGGTGGCCGACGAGCGCGCCACGCTGACGGCCTCCGACCTCACGGCCGGCGGCGCGGCGAAGCTGTCGCTCGGCCGCAAGAAGCACGTGCTGCTGAAGCCGAACTGAGCGGAATTCGGCCCGAACACGGCTTATCAGGCGAACGGGCGACCCGAATTGCGCATCGAGGCGGTGTTCGGCGCGGAATTCGCGCCTGACGAAGGCGTTCTCGGGTGTTCTTTCGAAGCCGCGTTTGGCGGGTCTAGCGGATCGCGCTCGGCAGGTTGGCGGAGCCGGTCGGCGCGGCCGGATTGGTCGCCGCCCCCGTCGCCGACACCTCGCCGGGGCCGATCACCCCGAAGAACTTGCGCAGGAACCCCGGCGCCACCGCCGAGAGCGGGTTGATCGACAGCACCGGCTGGGTCACCCGCCCGGTGATGCGGAAATTGACCCCGAACAGCCCCTCGTTCTTGCCCCCGCCCAGGATCGGCCCCACCAACGGCACCTGGCTGACGATGTTGTTAAGCCCATAGGCCGGCACGAAAGTTCCGCTGAGATCGACCCGGTCCTTGGTGAAGTCCAGCATGCCCTCCAGCGTGCCGCCGACGGAGGGGCCGAACATCGTGCTCTCGCGCAGATCGAGCCGGCCCTTCTCCGCGACGAAGCCGGCGCGCAGCTTGGAAAACGCAACGTTCACAGGACGTTGGTCCCCATTCCCCTGCCCCGCGACGCGCGCCAGGGCCGGCTCGTTGGAGAGGTGGAAATTGTTGGCGCTGAGGGTGCCGGCGAGCTGCTGGGTCGAGCCGGTCAGCTGCAGCAGCAGCGTCCCGCCCAGCATGCGCTTGTAGATGTCGGCGAAGCGCAGGAAGCTGCCGGCGTCGCCGCTCTCCACCACGATCCCCGGCAGGTTGCCCTCGGTGCGCGCCATCTGGCCGGATACCGGCGCGTTGTCGAACCGGCCGGACAGGCGGAAGTCGCGGAACTCGCCCGATTTCAGCACCAGCCGCATCTCCGCCCCGGAGAGCTTCTCGCCGTTCTCGCCGACGATGGTCTGCGCCTTGAGGTCGAGGTCGAGGTCGCCCAGCGCCGGCAGCGAGCTCGGGCGCGGCGACATCAGCGACCGCAGCACCGGCCTGGCGTCCGCCATCCCGGCCCGCAGCACCGCCTTGAGAACCCCGCCCTGACGGTCGAGGTCGACGCGGATGTCCTCCCCTGGGGTCAGCCGCAGCCCGGTGAGGTGGGCCCCCAGCAGCGAGCCGTCGGCGCCCAGCCTGACGGAGCCGCGCGCCGACACGCCGCCGGCGGCGTCGAGCACGAGGTCCTCGAGAGAGAGCGTGTCCGCGTCGCCTTCGAGCCGGAAGCTTGCCTTGCCCGGCTTGCCGGCGGGCTTGTCCCACCCGGGGATGAGGTCGTTGACGGTGGCCTTGGCGAGGTCGGCCTCTACCCGGGTCGCGGGCTTCGCCCCGAAGGCGTCATGGACGGCGACCTTGATGTCGACGGGACCGGCAAGCTGTGCGCCCAGCTTGATGCCGCGGCGCGCCCGCGCGGCCTCGTCCATGGTCATCGCCACGGTGAGGTCGGCGGCCGCGGTTCCGCGCGGCTGCCGCAGGTCGAACGTCGCCGGCGCGCCACTGAGCCTGCCTTCGCCCTTGATGGCGAGCCCGGCGGCGTCCTGGGTGAAGGTGAAGGCGCCGTTCTCCACCCGGTCCCGGCCCGGGAGATCGGCGGAGACGCCCGTGGCGGAGCCGGCGATCTGCACGGCGACGTCCTGGGGCGTCAGGCCCGGTTTCAGCGGCAGGCCTATGCGCACGTGCGAGTCCACCGTCCCCTTGACCGCTGCGGGATCGAGCCGCAGCCCCACGAAGGGCTTCAGCGGCTCCGCCCTGAGCGCGTCGACGGTGGCGTCGAAGCCGCCGCTGACGTCGAACTCGACCCGCGCAAGCGGCGGCTTGGCAGCGAGGTCGTCAATGGCGTAGACGCCGTTGGAGAACACCAGCGGGCGCGCGCCGAAGGCGGGGCCGTTGGCGCGCGGAATGTCCACCCGCACGGCATGCCCCGTCGTCAACGACGTGGCGGAAATTCCGGTGAGAACCGGCAATCCGGGCGCTGGCCTGAGCGAGCCGCCCGACACGGCGACGTCGATGCGCACTGCGCTCTCCGGGATGGGGCGGTGCGCGATGGCGTCGGCCAGCGTCTGGGGCGTGAACGAATTGACGAGTTCGAAGCGCTCGATCCGGCCGCCGAGGACGGCGTCCTGGAGGTATTTCCGCGCGTCCGCGGCAATGAAGGCCGGCCAGAAGGCGAGCGCCGCGCGAGCGGGCATCGGCCGCGCGGTCATATCCAGCCGCAAGCCCTCGAAGTCGTCCGCCCGCCCCACCGCGAACGAGCCGGCAATGCCGAGGTCGGGCCCGGCCACCTCGAAGCGGTCGATCAGCAGGCCACCGAGGCCGATCGGCATCCGCCCGGTCAGCGAGATCGTATCGATGCGAACCGTCGGATCCTGCGGGGTTTCGCCGGCCAGAGTGGCGTTGGAGCCGGACAGGGCGAGCCGCCAGGTCTCGCCGGCGGCGCGCGGCGGCGACACCGAGCCGGTCAGCGATACCCGCGTCTCGCCCGCCTTCATCGCGAGGCTGCGAACGGCAAGCGCCTGGTCGGCGGCGTTCCAGCCGAGATCGGCCGATAGCCGGTCGACGAACACTGGTCGCGCGTCCGGATCGTCGATCAGCACGACCGCCGCGCCGCCATCGACCCGGGCCTCGAGGTCGGAGACCGCGCCGGCGCCGTCGAGGCGAAGCCGCAGCGAACCGCTGACCGGCATGTCCGTGTAAACCGGCAGGGCGCCGGGCTGAGCGATGCCCAACAGATCGGAGAGCGGGAGGTTGCGGGTCTCGACGGTCACGGACCGTCCCTCGGCAGCGGCGTCGTCGATGGTGGCGGAGAGCCCCCACGCGCCGCTCGATCCCTGCGCCGCGAGGCGCGCCGCGACCTGCGATCCGGCCACCTTCTCGAAGGCGAGCGACATGCGGTCGTAGGTGACGTTGCGGTTTCGGCGGCGATCGTTGATGCGCAGCCGCCCGTCGCGGATGCCCGCCTGTTCGAGAACGGCCATCGGGCCGCTGTGCGAGGCGATGGCGGCGAGCACCGCGCCGGGGCCGAAAGAGGTGTCCGTCGGCTGCGTCGCCGGCCCGCCGTGCGGCGGGGCGGGCTCGTCGCCCGAGGCCGAGATCGAGACGGCGCCGTCCGGCGCGACAGTGAGCGTCACGGCGAGGCCGACGAAGGAAATGTTGCGCGGGACGAGGTTGCCCGTCGCCAGGGCCAGGCTTGAAAAACCGATTTCGGCCTGCGGAGCGGCGACCACGAGGTTGCCCGCCATGTCGCGGACGGTGACGCCCGTGACCCCCAGCACGGGACCTCCGGACGTCCAGTCGATCTCGGCGTGGCGGACGTCGACGTCGTAGCCGTCGCCGAACTGCGCTTCCAGCGCCTGCGCGACGCGCTCGGCCATGCTGTCGAACGCCAGCGGCCCGAGCGACAGACGCCACGCCATGGCCCCGACGGCGAGCGCAATGAGCGCCGCGGGAACGAGAACCGTCAGAAGCGCGCGGCTCCAGGCAGAGCGACGCTTGCGCCGAGGCCGCGTCTGCCGGACCTTCGTTGGTGGGTGCGGCTGGTGGGCGACCTTCTCCGGCGGACTGACGGCGGCCTGGGCCGCCTCGGCTCCCCCGGCCGGCGGCGACGCCGAAGCGGGCCGCCCGCGACGTCGCAGGCGACACAGGCGGGCGGGCGAGGCCGGACCGGAATGAGGATGCTCGTTTTGCAACAGTCCGTGTTCCGCGATCCTGGTTTCAGGGCCGATCCTCCAGCCCCCTCTCGACCGGCGCCGGCCGAACCCCGTACCCTTGCGCGGCCGATCCATGGCCAGGCCGCCTGCGTATCGTAATGGGCATGGCGATTCGACGAAAGGAAGGCAAAATGTCGGAAAAACTCGCGGTTGGCAGCCCCGCACCCCAGTTCACGCTGCCGGCGGACGGAAACGCATCCGTCTCTCTGGCCCAGTATCGAGGGAAGAAACTCGTCCTGTATTTCTACCCCAAGGACGACACCTCGGGCTGCACGCAGGAAGCCATCGAATTCAACCGGCTGCGCGGGGACTTCGCCAAGGCGGGCGCGGACATCCTCGGCATCTCGGCTGACAGCCCGGAGAGCCACGACAAGTTCAAGAGCAAGTACGACTTGGCCTTCCCGCTCGCCTCCGACGAGAAGAAGGAGATGCTCGACGCCTATGGAGTGTGGGTGGAGCGCAGCATGTATGGCCGCAAGTTCATGGGCATCCAGCGCACCACCGTCCTGATCGACGGCCAGGGACGGATCGCGAAGATCTGGCCCAAGGTGAAGGTGCCCGGACACGCCGCCGAGGTGCTGGAAGCGGCGCGCGCGCTCTGAAGCGAGGCGAGGTCGGGAACGCCCGACCTTTGCGATTGCTTAACCTTAACAAGCGCCAAATGCCTCGCATTACGCCGCGAGGCTTCGATGCCGATACCCAGGACTTCTTTTCCCCAGCTGAGCTTGCCCGTCACCATCGTCGTCGAAGGTGGCGGCACGGCGCGCCGCTGGACCGCGCCGGCCGGCTTGTGGGCGCTAGCCGCGGCCCTGGTCGTGGTCGCCGGCCTGTTCGGCGTCTCGACGGTGTCGCGGACCCTCGCCGGAGCGGGGGCCGCGCTCGCCGAGGGTGACGAAGGCCAGCGCCAGCGCGAGCAGATTTCGACTCTCCGCGCCGCTCTCGACGACCTGTCGAGCCGGCGCATCGTCGATCGCGGCCGCTGGGACGCGGCGCTCGACGAGCTGCGGGAACGGCAGATCCGCCTGGAGAACCGCCAGACGCAGCTCTCCGAGCTGCTCGACCCTACGGGAAAGCAGGCCTCCGCCCGCCCCGCCCCGCCCTCGCCGTCCGAGTCCGCCTCCCCGGCGCCGGAGGCGGCGTCATCGTTCCTTCCGCTCGGCGAGCCGATCCCCCTGCCCGCCTGGGGGCGCATCAAGCCGCAGCCGCGCGCGTCGCTCGACGCGCATCCCTCGCGCAGCGACGGGCAGCCTCACGACGGGCAGCGCGATCTGGCGGCGCTCGCCGACGCCGTTTCCAGCCTCGACACGGGCCTCCTGTCGCTGCTGTCGGCCGCGGACCGCCGGGCCCGGGAGCGCGCGCTTCAGCTCGGCGACGCTCTGCGCCCCCTCGGGCTCGATCCGGCGCGCGTGGCCGCGCTCGATCGCGCCCTGCCGATGGGCGGCCCGCTCGTCCCCGTCGCCATCGCGTCGGAAGGCGGGGCGTTCGAGACGGCCCTGGCGCAGGCGCGGCGCGTCAGCGCCGAGGCGGAGGCCTGGCGGCGACGCATCGCCGCCCTGCCGCTGCGCCGTCCGCTGGCGGGCGCGCCGGACTGGACGTCGGGCTTCGGCACGCGCATCGACCCGTTCACCCGGGGCCTGGCGATGCACACCGGCCTCGATCTGCGCGACGACTGGGGCGCGCCGGTTCGCGCCACCGCCCCCGGCCGCGTCACCGCGGCCGAGTGGTCCGGCGCTTACGGCCTGATGGTCGAAGTGGAGCACGCCGGCGGCGTCGCCACGCGCTACGGGCACCTGTCGTCCGCGTCGGTGCGCGTCGGGGACGAGGTGGCCGCCGGCGCGTTGCTCGGGCGCGTCGGGTCGACCGGCCGCTCGACCGGCCCCCATCTGCACTATGAAATCCGGCTCGACGGAGATCCCGTCGATCCGCAGCGCTGGTTGCGCGTCGCCGCGAACCTCAACCCCGACTGAGCTCAGTCGACGTCCTCGACCTCGACCGTGCCGCCATAGACGCGCTGCGCCAGGGCCGCCTCCATGAACGGGTCGACCTCTCCGTCCAGCACGTCATCCGGGCTCGTCGAGGTGACGCCGGTCCGCAGGTCCTTCACCAGCTGGTAGGGCTGGAGGACGTAGGAGCGTATCTGGTGGCCCCAGCCGATATCCGTCTTCGAGGCGTTCTCGGCGTTGGCCTTCTCCTCGCGGATCATCAGCTCGCGCTCGTAGAGCCTCGCGCGCAGCATGTCCCACGCCTTGGCGCGGTTCTTGTGCTGCGAGCGCTCCTGCTGGCAGGCCACGACGATACCGGTTGGGATGTGGGTGATGCGCACCGCCGAGTCGGTGGTGTTGACGTGCTGCCCGCCCGCGCCCGAGGACCGGTAGGTGTCGATGCGGCAGTCGGACTCGTTGACGTCGATCTGGATCCTGTCGTCGATGACCGGATAGACCCACACCGACGCGAAGCTGGTGTGACGCCGCGCGTTGGAGTCGAACGGCGAGATGCGCACCAGACGGTGGACGCCGCTCTCCGTCTTCAGCCAGCCATAGGCGTTGTGGCCCTTGATCTGGAGCGTCGCGCCCTTGATGCCGGCTTCTTCGCCGTCGGCGACGTCCATCACCTCGACCTTGTATTTCCGCTTCTCGGCCCAGCGGACGTACATGCGCATCAGCATGTTGGTCCAGTCCTGGCTCTCGGTGCCGCCGGCCCCGGAATGGACTTCCAGAAACGCGTCGTTGCCGTCGGCTTCGCCGGACAGCAGGGTTTCGACCTGCCTGCGCGCGGCCTCCGTCTGCACGGCGCGGATGCCCGCCTCGCCTTCCGAAATGGCCGTTTCGTCGCCCTCGGCCTCGCCCAGCTCGATCAGCGTGACGGCATCCTCGAGGTCGCCCTCGAGACGCCCGATCGAGGTGAGGCTTTCCTCGAGGTCCGTGCGCTCGCGCATCACCTTCTGCGCGGCGTCGGGATCGTTCCACAAATTCGGGTCTTCGGCGCGGGCGTTCAGCTCCGCGAGACGACGGGTGGCGGTGTCGACGTCAAAGATGCCTCCTCAGCAGTCCCACGGACTGCTTGGCGGCATCGAGAAGCGCTTCGATTTCGGCGCGCATCGCTGGGTTCCGTTGAAAAAAGAAGAACCGGCCCGCGCTTTCGCGCCGCCGGTGGCGGAGAGTTAGTCACGCGCGCCCCTTGTGTAAAGGGCCCGCCCGGCGCGCCCTCGGCGGGACCCGCGGCGGATGTGAGGGGTGCAGGCGTGGGATACACAACTACCGGTTGCATATTCCACGCCGTGCCCAAGTTATAAGTTGGCACGAAACCGCGCTCAAGCAAGACAATTACCGTTCATACGCAATCCCCGCCGAGGAGCGCCGACCTGGAACAACTCTAAACCGGCTGGCGAGGCGTGACTGGGGTCGAGCTGCGAAAAACAATATTGCTTATTATTTCAAATCGGGCATGATGTAGCAGTTTTTCACTGCAATTTTTCCTACAAAGCGATTCTTCACAGATGTCTTCAGAGTCATTCGCCGCCAAATTGGCTCGCCTGCGGGACTGGGAAAACCGCAACCTTCCGACCGCCGGCACGATCCTCGGGTACGACGTGGTCGTGTTCCTCGCCGCGACCATCGATTCGGGTTCCAGGACTCCCGCGCGCAGCCTCTACGAAACGCTTGGATACTCCGAGGCCGCGCTCCGGCTGCATATCCAGCGCCTGCAGCGAAGCGGCTACCTGGTCCGCGCGCGGGACGGCGAGGATGGCCGCAACCAGTCAATCCTGCTCACCGAGAAATTCATCCAGGCCTGGCGCGCCTACGAGGCCGCCTTCGCCGACGTGTTCGGGGGGGCCTCCGCAGTCCGGGAACCGGCGCTCCACGTGTGAGACGCGCGGGAGTGGCCGCGCACGCAGCGCGACCGCTCAGTGGTGCGACAGCGAAATCCCGTCGATGAGGTGGTCAGGCTGAGCCAGAATGGCCAGCCGGGCGGGATCGAATACCTTGATCTCCGCGCCATCGAGCGTCGCCCCGTGCTGCTCGAGCTGGCCGCAGCACCGCGACAGGCTTTCGGGCGTGAGCCCGAGCAGCGAGGCCAGCACCTGCTTCTTGATGGGACGGCGGAACGCCTCGACCTTGCCGGCCTCGATCCACTTCACCAGCACCCAGCTCGCCAGGCGCTCGACGCCGGTTCGCAGCTTATGGTTGTAGAGAGAACGGATCCGCCGCCTTCCCTGCGTCGCCAGCAATCGGGCGATCGCCGCCCCGAACGCGGCGTCCTCGCCGAGCCGCGTCCTGACGGCATTGGCGTTAATGGCGAGCAGGCGGCACTTGGTCAGCGTCACGTAGGACGCGAGCACCGGCTCGCTGGCCACCACGGCGGCGAGCGCGATGGCGTCAGGCGCCGCGATCAGTTCCACGGTCGAGGTGCGCCCGACCGCGCGGGCGTACATCTGCACGTCGCCCTCGAGCAGGAACTGCAGCGTTTCGGGATGTTGCCCCTGCTCCTCGATCACCACTCCCGAAGGAAGCATCCGTTCGATGGGCGTCGGGCGTATCGCGCTGAGCAAGTCGTGGTCAAAGCCAGGAAGCAAAGACGCATTCGCGCTGTCTAAGATCGGCAATTTCATGATGTCGCAGAATGTCCGTCGCCGGCCAGAATGCCCCGCGGGGAACGATGTCGTACAATTCAAGAGTTTATGTCAATGTAGAAACAAGGAGATTTCAGAAAAGACACCTTCCAAGCAATTCAATTCATCTGTCCGGATACCATTGATTAGTTCACGGTTCCAAAATTCGGAACTTTGTACGAAAGCGCGCGGATCGGCCGCCGGAAAGAGCCGGCGGCCAGGCGCGCGGCGCCTCAGGTTCCCACGGAATCGCTGACGCACTTCTTGGTGAAGCTCGTCTTCGCCGCGCCGGAGAGCTTCTTGTCGGCGGCGGCCTTCTCGCAGGAGGCCGTGGCGTCGGTCGTGCATTTCTTCGTGAAGCTGGTCAGCGCCGCGCCGGCCAGCTTCTTGTCCGCCGCCTGGCTCTTGCATGTCGCCTCGGCTGCGAACGCGCTTCCGGAGACGAGGCAGCACACCACCGCGATCACCATCCGTTTCATGACCTACGCTCCTCTCGAGAGATGACAATCATCAACGATAGCCCCGCCTCGATCTGCACGCAAAGCGTGTATTTCCGCGCTGGCTCGCGCCGCTTCCACCCTGCGCCGGACGACGGCTCGGCAGGAATACCGAGGCTCGGCGCGCTGGACCGGACGACCGACCCGGCCCGCCGCCAGCGGCCGGCCAACGTCGCGCCCGCGCGCGGGTTCCCGTTCGACCTGCGGCCGGCGGGCAGGAACAACGTCGCCGCCGAACCGTTCAAACCCCAGTCGATCTTGGAAAACGCTGGGCAGAGGCCCGGGAGTTGTGCCCCATGGACTCCAATTCGCAGGACGTCATGACCCAGTCCGCCGTGTTCGCCACGAAGCTGATGACCGGGTTCACCCTTTTCTCGATGGCGATCACCGCAGGCATGTTCGGGCTCGCGCGGCCGACGCCCGCGCTGCGTCCGGTGCCGGTCCGCAGGCCGGCGCGACGCCGCTGATTGTGATCCGGTCGGCAAACGCGGGCGCGTGGCGAGGGGCCGTCGGGTAGGCTAGACTTCCGGCCGGCCGAGAGGCGGCCGCCGGAGGGCCGCGATGACCCAGTTCAACGATCCGCGGGTGACGCCCCGCCGAACCCAACCCGTCGATCGAGACGGTGATCGTGCCCCGCGCCCGCGACCTCGGCGGGTTTTCCGTTCGGCGCGCCCTCCCCTCCGCCCAGCGCCAGATGATCGGACCCTTCATCTTCTGGGACCAGATGGGGCCGTCCGTGTTCCGCGCCGGCGAGGGGATCGACGTCCGCCCGCATCCCCATATCGGCCTCGCGACGGTGACATACCTGTTCGAGGGCCAGATCCTTCATCGCGACAGCCTGGGCAGCCTGCAGGCCATCGATCCGGGCGAGGTCAACTGGATGACCGCCGGAAAGGGCATCGTGCATTCGGAGCGCACGGCGGCGGAAGCGCGCCGCTCCCCGGCGCCTCTGTTCGGCATCCAGTCCTGGGTCGCGCTGCCGGAGCGGTACGAGGAAACCGATCCCGGATTCGCGCACCACGGCGCGGCCGAGCTGCCGTCGCTGTCGGCGGAAGGCAAGACGGTGCGGCTGATCGCCGGGTCGCTGTACGGCCTGACGTCGCCGACCCGCACCTTCTCCGACATGGTCTATGCTGACGTCACGCTGGAGCCGGGAGCGAAGCTGCCGGTGCCGGCCGAGCACGTCGAGCGCGCCATCTATGTCGCGAGCGGCGCCGTCGAGGTTGGGGGAGACGTGTTCGACGAAGCGCGGCTGCTGATTCTCACGCCCGGCGAGCAGGTGACGGTGACCGGCGTCCGCCCGGCGCGCATCCTGGTGTTCGGCGGCGAGCCGATGGACGGCCCCCGATACGTGTGGTGGAATTTCGTCTCCCGGTCCAAGGATCGCATCGACCAGGCGAAGGCGGACTGGCGGGCGGGTCGGTTCCCGGGCGTGCCGGGCGACGAAGAGTTCATCCCCCTGCCCGACTGAGGCTCGCCGCCCACTCGTATCGTGGCTCAGTTCACGCCGGGCTTGCAGCCTCCCCGCCAGATTGCAAGATGGCGGGGGGACAAGTCTTCGCCATGAACATCGCCGAAATGGTCCAGCACGATCCGAATCTCGCCGCCCCGGCGGCGCGCTCGGCGCCGGTGTTCAGCGGCGCGACGATGCCCAAGACGCTGCTCGGCTTCGTCTGGGAGGTCAGCGCCAGGCACCAGTTCTATCTCTCTTTGCTATCGGTGCTGGTCTTCGTGCTGTCGACAGCGCCGCTCGAAGTGCAGAGGCGCATCGTCAACGACGCGTTCAAGGGCGGGGATTACGTCGCGATCATCTGGCTCGCGCTGATCTATTTGGGCCTCGCTCTCGGCGAGGGGCTGCTGAAGCTCGTGATGAACATCTATCGCGCCTGGGTCGGGGAGGTTTCGGTCCTGAGCCTGCGCATGACCGTGCATCGCCTCATCCATGGCCTGCCGGAGGAGCTATCGAGCGCCGAGGCGCTGGGCGTCGAGACCTCGATGATGCTGTCGGAGTCCGAGCCCATCGGCGGCTTCGTCGGCGTCTACGTGTCCGAGCCGATGATGCAGGGCGGCATCCTGATCAGCGTCTTCTCCTACATGATCTACCTGCAGCCGCTGATGGCGCTGGTCGCGTTCGTGGTGTTCTGCCCGCAGATCGTCTTCGTGCCGCTGATCCAGCGGGCGATCAACCGGCGTGTCGCGCGGCGCATCAAGACGTTGCGCGAGGTGAGCATGTCGATGATCGCCGATCCGGCCGGCGTCGGGGTGCTGGGCCGCGCTCAGGAAGACCGGATCGGGCAGGTCTTCGGCTTCAACATGGGCATCTACAAGCTGAAGTTCTCGATGAACTTCTTCATGAACATCCTGCACCACAGCGGCACCGCCTTGGTGCTGGGCATCGGCGGCTGGTTCGTGGTGCGCGGGCAGACCGAGATCGGGACGGTCGTAGCCTTCGTGTCGGGACTCACCAAGATCAACGACCCGTGGGGGGACCTCGTAAACTGGTTCCGCGACCTCACCGTCACCGAGACCAAGTATCGCCTCATCGCCAACGCCATCCAGATGCTCGCGGACGCCAAGCTGGGCGCGGGGCGCGAGCCGGCCGATATCGTGGAATAGAGGGCCGCGGCCGCGCCCCTTGCGCTTGCGCGCGACCGTCGGCTTTGCGACAAGCCCGCATGCTTCACGTCAACGACCTCACCTACCGGCTCGGCGCCCGCACGCTGTTCGACAAGGCGACCGTCGCCATCCCTTCCGGCGCGCGCGTCGGCTTCGTAGGCCGCAACGGCACGGGCAAGACGACGCTGTTTCGCATGATCCGTGGCGAGATTTCGCCGGAGGGAGGCTCCATTGCGGTCGGA
This sequence comes from Alsobacter ponti, assembly GCF_024294805.1. Lineage (GTDB taxonomy): Bacteria > Pseudomonadota > Alphaproteobacteria > Rhizobiales > Beijerinckiaceae > Alsobacter > Alsobacter ponti. Next base: position 54,138 of record NZ_JANCLU010000019.1, on the reverse strand, counting down.
CGCGGGCTGCGCATCGGCTCCGTCGCGCAGGAGGCGCCCGGGGGGCCCGAGACGCTGACGCAAGTCGTGCTTGCCGCGGATGTCGAGCGCGAAAGCCTTTTGGCGGAAGCGGAAACGGCGACTGACCCGCACCGGATCGCGGAGATCCAGACGCGCCTCGTCGACATCGGCGCCCACGCCGCGCCCGCCAAGGCGGCCGCCATCCTCTATGGACTGGGCTTCGACGCGGAGGCGCAGGCCCGGCCGTGTTCCTCGTTCTCCGGCGGCTGGCGCATGCGCGTGGCCCTGGCCGCCGTGCTGTTCGCCGAGCCGGACATCCTGCTCCTGGACGAACCGACCAACTATCTCGACCTCGAAGGCACGCTCTGGCTGATGGACTACCTGGCGCGGTATCCGCACACCGTGCTCGTCATCAGCCACGACCGCGACCTCCTCAACCAGGCCGTCGATCAGATCCTGCACCTCGACCAGGCCAAGCTGACGCTCTATCGCGGCGGCTACGACCAGTTCGAGCGCCAGCGGACGGAGCAGCAGGCGCTGCAGGCGAAGCTCCGCAAGAAGCAGGACGACGAGCGCAAGCACCTGCAGGCGTTCGTGGACCGCTTCAAGGCCAAGGCGTCGAAGGCCAAGCAGGCCCAGTCGCGCGTCAAGCGGCTGGAGAAAATGCAGACCATCGCGCCAATCCTGGACGCCGAGGTGCTGCCCTTCCACTTCCCCTCGCCCGAACGACCGCTGTCACCGCCGATCGTCGCGATGGAGGGGGCCAGCGTCGGCTACGCGGACAAGCCCGTGCTCTCGCGCCTGTCGCTCGTCATCGCCGACGACGACCGCATCGGCCTGCTCGGATCCAACGGAAACGGCAAGTCCACCTTCGCCAAGCTCGTCGCCGGCAAGCTGGAGGCGATGGCGGGAACGGTGCGGCGCTCGACCAAGCTGAAGGTTGGCTATTTCGCCCAGCACCAGCTCGACGAGCTGCGCCTGAACGCCACGCCGTATCAGCATGTGGCCGAGCTGATGCCGGACAGCCCCGAGGCACGCGTTCGGGCGCGCTGCGCGCAGATGGGTTTTCCCGGCGCCAAGGCGGATACGCCCGTCGCCAACATCTCGGGCGGCGAGAAGGCCCGGCTGCTGATGGGGCTCGCCACCTTCGCCGGGCCGCATCTGCTGATCCTCGACGAGCCGACCAACCACCTCGACATCGACTCGCGCATCGCGCTGATGGAAGCGATCAACGATTTCAAGGGCGCGGTCATCCTCATCTCGCACGACCGCTTTCTTCTGGAGGCCTGCGCCGACCGGCTCTGGCTCGTCGGCAACGGCACGGTCAAGCCCTTCGACGACGACCTCGACGCCTATCGTCGACTGGTGCTCGAAGGCCCGGACGCGGGCGCGAAGCGCAAGGCCGAGACCGAGCGCGCGGCGGGCGACCAGCGCCGGGACAATGCCGGGAAACGGCTGGCGAACGCGCCTCTAAAACGTCGCATCGAGGCAATCGAGGCGAGAATGGCGAAGTTCGCGGAGCTGATCGCGCGCGTCGACGCGGTGCTGGCCGAGCCCGACATCTTCCAGCGCGAGCCTGCCAAGGCCGCCCAGTTCGCGGCCCAGCGAGCCGAGCTGGAGCGCAACCTGACGGCCGCCGAGGAGGAATGGCTGGCCCTGTCCGCGGATTACGACGCGGCCACGGCCTGATCCCGCTCGGTCAGCGGACCACCCGCACGAGGCGGTTGTTGGCGAACAGGTAGATCGCTTTCCCGGTCGGCTCCATGTAGAGCATCGTGGTCTCGCGCTTGGCGCTGGAGCTCGCGCCCGTCTGCACGCTCAACGGCTCGCCCTTGAGCGCCACCAATTCGCATTCGGTCAGGCCGATCAGCCCGTCCCCGTCCCGCCCCCGGAATAGGGCGGGGTCGATGCTCAGGTCCGCCGTGCAGCGGCCGTCCTCGCCGACGACCGCTTCCGTGGTCGCCGCGCGCGCCGTGACGGACTTGTCGTTCACGAAGCCCGAGACCTCCGCCGCGCAGCCGCCAAGCCCGAGCGCGAGCGCCGCGACGACGAGCCCCTTCCGCACGCGGTGTTCTCCAACCGCCATCACGCCTTCTTCTCCCAACGTCCCGCCTCGCTCTGCTGCCAATAGGTCGCCGCGTAGCCCGCCTCCCGCACCGACCGCCAGGTCCGCCGCGCGCCGGCGACCGCCTCGTCGTCGGTGCCGTCGAAGAGGAGCACGATCCGCGCATAGCCCCGCGCGTCGGTGGGCAGGGGCGCGCCCTCGACGAGGAAGCGGATCTGCGCCTCGTTCGGATTGCGGTCGGTCAGGGTCAGGACCACCGGCTCGCGGTCGGCCTCCGGCTCCCGATCCGGCGCATGGGGGATGAAGCTGTCGTCCGACCAGGTCCAGAGGAGGTCGTCGAGCGCGCCGAGCCGCTCCTGCGTGGAGGCCTGCACGACGACGCGCCAGCCGCGCTCCAGGCTCTTCTCGACGAGCTGGGGCAAGACCGCCTCCAGGGGGCGTCTCTCCAGGTGGTAGAAGAGCACTTCGACGTCGGCCAACCTCGTCCCCCTGCCGCAATCCCGCCGGCCTGTGCCTTTTCGCACCTCGAACGCGCCGCGTCGACCCCGCGCCACGGGCCCGCGTGACGAAGCGCACCTCGGACCGGTGAACGAAGCGTTAGCGTCCTGATCGAGATTGATGGGGAGACGACCGATGCCCGCCGCGTTTTACCGCCTTGCCGCGATCTGCTGCGTGATCCTGGCAGGGTCCGCCGTCGCCTACGCCGACAGGATCGTCGGCTCCTTCTGAGAACTCCTGAGACTCGCGCCGACCCCCTTCGCGAGCCGAAGCCTCCCGGTGCGTCCGGGAGGCTCCTTTTTTGCTGGCGCGAACGTCAGTCGATGATCTGCACGATCTTGCGGGAATGCGGGTCCACCAGCACGGCGCGGTCGTTGACCACCGTGTAGCGGTACTCCGTCTTCACGCCGACATCCGCCGGCACCGTATAGAGCTCGACCGAGCTCGGCAGGGCTTCGCCGACGACGACCTTCTCCTTCAGCTTGACCGAAGGCCGGTGTTCGCGGACGACGTACTCCTTCACGCGTCCGGTGTCGGCCGGGGCGAGCGCTCCACCCACGATGGCGCCTGTGACGCCGCCGACGGCCGCGCCCACGGGCCCGCCCACGACAGCGCCGGCCGCCGCGCCGCCGACCGCGCCGGTCGCCGCGCCGCCCGTGCTCTGGGCCATCGCCGGATACGCAAGGACGAGGGACATGGCGGTCGCGGAGACCGCCAGCAGATTTCTGGCTTTCATGGCTTTAACCTCCAATGCGCTTCGAAACGCATCGGAAAGCCGGGTGTTCCCGGCCGCGAGCCCCGGCGCGGCGGATCAGCCTTCGTAGTGGTCCGCCACGAGCCGGTTGAGGAGGCGCACGCCCCAGCCGGAACCCCAGCTCCGGTTGACCTCGCTGGCGGGCGAGCCCATCGCGGTGCCGGCGATGTCGAGATGCGCCCAGGGCGTGTCGTTGACGAAGCGCTTGAGGAACTGCGCGGCGGTGATCGATCCGCCGTGGCGGCCCCCGGAGTTCTTCACGTCGGCGAACTTCGAATCGATGATCTTGTCGTAGGCGGGGGCGAGCGGCATGCGCCACACGCCCTCGCCGGTCGCCTTGCCGGCGGCGAGGAGGCGCTCGGCCAGTTCGTCGTCGTTGGAGAACAGGCCGGCGTTCTCCTGGCCGAGCGCCACGATGATCGCGCCCGTCAGCGTCGCCAGGTCGATCATGAAGGCGGGCTTGAAGCGATCCTGCACGTACCAGAGCACGTCGGCCAGCACGAGCCGGCCCTCGGCGTCGGTGTTGATGATCTCGATCGTCTGGCCCGATAGCGAGGTGACGATGTCTCCCGGCCGCTGCGCCGCGCCGTCGGGCATGTTCTCGACCAGGCCGATCGCGCCGATGACGTTCGCCTTCGCCTTGCGCGAGGCCAAAGCGTGCATGAGGCCGACGACGCAGGCCGCGCCGGCCATGTCGCCCTTCATGTCCTCCATGCCGCCCGCCGGCTTGATCGAGATGCCGCCGGTGTCGAAGCACACGCCCTTCCCGACGAACGCCACCGGCTTCGCCTTGGACGAGCGCGCCCCGTTCCAGCGCATGATGACGACCTTGCTTTCGCGCTCGGACCCCTGCCCGACGCCCAGCAGCGCGCGCATGCCGATCTTCTCGAGCTTCCTGGCGTCGAGCACCTCGACCTCGACGCCGAGCTTCTGCAACTGCTCGGCCCGCTTCGCGAATTCGGCCGGATAGAGCACGTTCGGCGGCTCGTTGACGAGGTTGCGCGCCAGCGTGACGCCTTCCGCGACGCCGGCCCGGGTCTTCATCGCCTTGCGCGCGCCGGCGGGATCGGCGCAGCCGATCGTCACCGCCACGGCCCCGGAGGGCGCGTCCTGGTCGGACTTGCGGGTCTTGTACTTGTCGAACTGGTAGGCGCGCAGCGACAGGCCGAGCGCGAATTCGGCCGACGCTTCCGCGCCCGCCGCCCAATCGGTCGGGCCGTCCAGCAGCACGGTCACCGCCTTGCTCGGGCCGACGCGGCCCATCACGGCGCCGCCCAGGGTCACGAAGTTGGTTTCGGCCCGGTCCTTGGCGGTCCCCAGCCCGACGACCACGAGGCGGTCCGCCTGAAGGCCGGCGGGAGCGAGCAGTGTCAGCCCGCTCAGCGCCTTGCCCTTGAAGTTCTCCGCCGCCGCCGCGCGGGCGACAGCGTCCACGGCGGCCGGGCCGAGCAGGTCGCGGGTCGCGACCGGCAGCATGAGATCGTCGCCCACGAAGACCACGACCGCGCCGGAGGCGGGCAACGAAGGCGCGGAAAAGGCGAGCTTGAGACGATCCGACATCAAGAACTCCGGGAAACGGTCAGGAGCCGCCGACGGCGCGGGACGCGCCTCGTGAAGGCCACATTCCAGCTTCTACCGAGCCATTCGCCATCTTTCCAGTCACATGAGCGCTGGCGCCTCCGCCCGGCCCGCATGGTGTCCCCCGAAGCCGCACTTGTCGGCGGCGGCGGGAGCCTTTACGGCTGACCGCGAAGGAGAACGGCGCGCCTCGATGAGCATCCTGGATCGGTACATCTTCCGGACGTCGATGGTCGCCTTCCTCGCGACCCTCCTGACGCTGACGGCGGTCATCTGGACGACGCAGGCCCTGCGCGAATTCGACCTGCTCACAGCCAAGCGCCAGACCATCCTGGTCTTCCTCGCCGTGACCAGCCTGTCCATCCCCGCCCTGATCACGATCATCGCGCCGGTGGCGGTGTTCATCGCCACCCTCTACACGCTCAACAAGCTGAACGGCGACAGCGAGCTCATCGTCATGAGCGCCGCCGGCCTGCCGCCCAAGCGGCTGCTGCGGCCTTTCCTGGCGCTCACCGTGCTCGCCTCCCTGCTCGTCAGCACGATGACCCTTTGGGCCATGCCGGCGAGCTTCCGCGACCTGCGCGACCTGCTGACGCATATCCGTGCGGACTTCCTGACGAAGATCGTCAAGGAAGGGCAGTTCACCACGCTGGACGCCGGAATCACGTTCCACTACCGCGAAAAATCGGGCGAGGCGCTGCTCGGCATCTTCATGCAGGACCGGCGCGACAAGGACAAGGTGAGCACCTACATCGCCGAGCGCGGCCAGACGACCGAATCCGACGGCGTGCCCTATCTCGTGCTCGAGAAGGGCAGCGTCCAGGCGGACCAGCCGGGAGGCCGCAGCCCGAACATCGTCACGTTCGAGCGCTACGCCATCGACCTCAGCCAGTTCGGTTCGGACGGCGATGTCGTCACCTACAAGCCGCGCGAGCGCAGCACCGGCGAAATCCTCGGGCTCGACATGAACGACCCGTACGTGAAGGCGAATGCCGGCCGGTTCCGCGCGGAGTTGCACGACCGGCTCTCCGCGCCGCTCTATCCGTTCGCGTTCATGGCCCTCGGGCTCGCCGGCCTCGGCGCCGCACGCACGACCCGCCAGGGCCGGGGCATGGCCATCGCCGGCGCGGTGGTCGCCGTCATCGCGCTGCGAATCGCCGGCTTCGCCGCGTCGAGCCTCATCGTCCGCGCGGCGTGGGCGGTCCCGCTGGTCTATCTCATTCCGCTCGCCGGCACGGCGATCGGCCTCGTCGGCCTTCTCAATCCGGGGTTGTTCCAGCGCAAATCGCCGCGCGTTCCGCGGGCGGCCAGGCTGCAGGCCGCGCGGGGCTGACCATGGTGATCGGCAAGACCCTCGGGCTTTATCTCTCGGGCAAGTTCCTGCGGGCCGTCGCCGGCGTGTTCCTGACCGTGTTCGGGCTGATCTACACGCTCGATTTCGTCGAGCTGGTGCGGCGGACGGGCGATGTCGCCGACATTCCGACCGTGCTGCTGGCGCAACTCGCGCTGTTTCGCACGCCGGCCATCGCCGAACAGATCCTGCCGTTCGCGGTGCTGTTCGGGGCCATGGCGGCGCTGCTCAACCTGTCGCGCAAGCTCGAACTCGTGGTCGCCCGCGCCGCCGGCGTGTCGGCCTGGCAGTTCCTGTTCCCGGCCATCGTGGTGGCGACCGTGATCGGCCTGCTTACGGTGACGGTCTACAACCCGCTGGCGCAGACGCTGAAGGACCGGGCGACGCAGATCGAGGCGAAGCGCTTCGGCAAGTCGAAGCCGGCCGCCGACCAGCAATACTGGGTGCGCCAGCGAAGCGTCGACGGGCAGGCGATCGTGCGGGCGGAACGGGCCAGCGCGTCCGGCGAGCAGCTTGGGCAGGTCACGTTCTTCGAGTTCGACAAGGACGGCCGCTTCCAGAGCCGGGTCGAAGCCGATACGGCCGAATTGCGCAGCGGCTTCTGGGAATTGCAGAACGCCCGCCTGTTCACGCCGGAGGAGGAGCCCAGGAGCTTCGCCTCCTACGTCATCGCCACCAATCTGACGCCCGAGCAGGTGCGCCAGTCCTTTTCGGCGGCCCAGGCCGTGCCCGTGTGGGACATGCCGGCCCTGATCGAGCGCACCGAGCGGGCCGGGCTCGACGCGACGCGTTACCGCCTGCAGTACCAGTCCCTGCTCGCCCGCCCTCTCCTCTTTGTGGCGATGGTCTTCGTGGCCGCTTCTGTTTCCTTAAGATTTTTCCGATTTGGTGGTATTGCGCGGATGGTTCTCGGCGGCGTCGCGTGCGGCTTTCTGCTGTACGTCGCAACCCGACTCGTTGAGGATCTCGGCGCGGCAGGAATTCTGTCGACGACGGTCGCGGCGTGGTCTCCGGCCGTCGTTGGGAGTTTGCTCGGAACGCTCGCTCTATTGTATCAAGAGGACGGGTGATGACGGGCCGTGCGTATCTTCGGCCAACGTGGTTCGAGCATGGTTGACAGACGTTACATAACCGCCCTGGCACTCGGCTTGAGCACGCTCGGGGCGACGGCGTCGGTCATCGAGCTCGCCTATGGACAGACCGCGTCCGACATCCTGGCGCGCAAGACCCAGGCTACGGCCAAGAAGGGCGACGACAAGCTCCTCGTGGAGTCGCGCGAGCTCGTCTACGACCGCGACAACGACACCGTCGCCGCGTCGGGCAATGCCCAGCTCTATTACCAGGGCCGCGTGCTGGAGGCCGACAAGGTCACCTACGACCGCAAGGCCAACCGGGTCTATGCAAGCGGCAACGCCAAGCTGACGGAAGCCGACGGCCAGGTGTTCTATGCCGACCGCTTCGAGCTGACCGACGACTTCAAGGACGGGTTCATCGATTCCCTGCGGATCGAAACGACCGACCGCACGCGCTTCGCGGCGCCGCGCGCCGAGCGCACCGCCGGCGAGACGACGGTGTTCGAGAAGGGCACCTACACGGCGTGCGAGCCGTGCAAGGACGATCCCTCCAAGCCGCCGACATGGCAGGTCCGCGCCAAGCGAATCATCCACAAGAACGAAGAGCAGACCGTCTATTACGAGGACGCGACGCTCGAGTTCTGGGGCATGCCCGTCGCGTGGTTCCCGTATTTCTCGGCTCCCGACACGACGGTGAAGCGCAAGTCGGGGTTCCTCGCCCCGCACTACATCGCGTCGACGGCGCTCGGCTACGGGGTGTCGATTCCGTATTTCTGGGCGATCGCGCCCAACTACGACCTGACCATCACGCCGACCTTCCTGACCCGCCAGGGCGTGCTGGGCCAGGCCGAGTGGCGGCATCGCCTCGTCAACGGCAGCTACAACATCCGGGCCGCCGGCATCTTCCAGCAGGACAGGTCGGCGTTCCTGCAGCCTCCGTTCGGCGCGGGCGACAAGACGTTCCGCGGCTCCGTCGACACCGCCGGCAACTTCGTCATCAACGACAAGTGGCAGTGGGGCTGGGATATCCATGCCGCCAGCGACAAGTGGTTCAACCAGAACTACAAGTACAACGTCACCAACATCACCGACTTCAACTGGACGGGCTTCCGCGAAAGCGTCTCGACCATGTTCCTGCGGGGACAGGGCGAACGCAGCTTCTTCGACGCGCGGGGCTACTATTTCCGCGGCCTCTCCTACGCCGACTGGCAGAAGCAGCTGCCGGTCGCCGCGCCCGTTGTCGACTATGATCGCCGCTTCACGGGGCCGGGCGTCCTCGGCGGCGAACTGACGATCGGCGGCAACATCACCACGATCACGCGCGAGCAGACGGCCTACCAGAGCCTTGTGAACGCCGCCGGGCAGCCTGGAAACTATCAGGTCAAGGTCGACGGCAAGGCCACGTACGACACCTGCGCCCCGGGCTTCTACAACCCGACTGACTGTTTCGTGCGCGGCGTCGCCGGCACCTACTCCCGCGGCTCGGTCGACGTCGCCTGGCGCAGGACCTTCATCGATCCGCTCGGGCAGACATGGACCCCGTTCGCCTCGATGCGGGGCGACGTGGCCTTTCCGGCGCTGAGCACGACGGGCCAGTACAACCAGTACCTGCCGCTGTTCATCGACACGAGCGGCGAGGTCATCGGCCGGTTCATGCCCGCCGTGGGCGGCACGTATCGCTACCCGTTCGTGGCCCAGACCGACTTCGGCACGCACATCGTCGAGCCGATCGCGCAGCTCATCGCGCGCCCCAACGAGACCCAGATCGGCCGGATGCCGAACGAGGACGCGCAAAGCCTCGTGTTCGACGACACCACGCTGTTCAGCGTCAACAAGTTCTCCGGCTACGACCGGATCGAAGGCGGCACGCGCGCCAATGTCGGCGCGCAGTACACCTATAACGGCCCCAACGGGGGCTTCGGCAGCTTCCTGTTCGGCCAGTCCTACCAGGTCGCCGGCCTCAATTCCTACGCCAACCCCGACCTCGCGCGGACCGGGCTCGATTCGGGCCTGAGCGACGCGCGCTCCTCCTACGTGTCCCGCATCCAGATGAGCCCCTTCGGGAACATCAACTTCATCGCGCGCGGGCGCTTCTCGCAGGAGGATTTCGCGCTGCAGCGGCTCGAGCTCCAGGCGGTTGGGACCTATGACCGTCTGACCGCGAGCATCCTCTACGCGCGCTACGCTCCGCAGCCCGAGCTCGGCCTCTATACGACGCGGGAAGGCTTCGTCACCCAGGCGAAGCTGGCCGTGACGCCGAACATCTACGTGTCGGGCGGCGTCGCCGTCGACCTCGGCCGCCAGGACGCCGAGAAGTTCTACAATCCCGGCGGCCAGATCTCGAACGCCATCTCGATCAGCGCCGTCACGGTCGGGGCCGGCTACACTGACGATTGCACCACCTTGGGCATCATCTACTCGAATTCGGCGAAGCAAACCTATTCCGAAGGCACGAAGGACCGCGTCCAGACGGTCATGCTCCGGCTGGAACTGCGCACGCTCGGCGCGGCCGGCTATTCGTTCACGCCGTCCATCGGAGCGACGGACGGGGTGAATCAGTGAGCGTCCGCGCCGGCGGTCCGCCGCTGGTCCTGACCCAGGGCGACCCCGCCGGAATCGGTCCCGAGCTGGCGCTGCGCGCATGGGCGGGCCGGGCAGAGTCCGGAGCGCCGAGATTCGCGCTCATCGCCGACCCCGACTTGATGCGGCGGACCGCCCAGCGCCTGGGCCTCGCCATCCGCGTCGTCGAAGTCGCCTCGCCCGACGCCCTCGACCCAGGCGACGACGCACTGCCCGTCATTCCGACCGGCCACTCGGCCGCCGTCGAGCCGGGCCTGCCGGAACCCGCCAGCGCGGCAGGGACGATCGCCTCGATCGACATGGCGGCGCAGTTCGTGCGGGACGGCCGCGCGGCCGCGATGGTCACCAATCCGATCGCCAAGTCGGTCCTCTACGCCGCCGGCTTCACGCATCCCGGCCACACCGAGTATCTCGCGGAACTGGCGAACCGGCTGTGGGGCGTGTCGCCGCTCCCCGTCATGATGCTGTGGTCCGAAACCCTCGCCGTCGTGCCGATCACCATCCACGTGCCGCTGCGGCGCGTGCCGGACCTGCTGACGACCGAGTTGATCGTCGACACCGCCCGGATCGTCGCGCGCGACATGGCGGCGCGGTTCGGGCTGCCCCGGCCCAGGCTGGCGTTCTCGGGGCTCAATCCGCACGCGGGGGAAGGCGGCGCGCTGGGGCTGGAGGACGACGCGGTGATCCGGCCCGCGGTCGAGCAGTTGCGGGCCGAGGGGCTGGACGTGACCGGCCCCCTGCCCGCCGACACGATGTTCCACGCCCGCGCGCGCGCCCGCTACGACGTCGCGCTGTGCATGTACCACGACCAGGCGCTGATCCCGATCAAGGCGCTCGCGTTCGACGACGGCGTCAACGTCACGCTCGGCCTGCCCTTCGTGCGAACGTCGCCCGATCACGGCACGGCGTTCGACATCGCCGGGCGGGGCGTGGCGCGGCCCGACAGCCTGATCGCCGCGCTGCGCCTGGCCGGCCGCCTGAGCGTCGCCGGCACGCCATGAGCGCCATCGACGCCCTGCCGCCGCTGCGCGAGGTGATCCAGGCGCACGGCCTGCAGGCCAAGAAGTCGCTGGGGCAGAACTTCCTGCTGGACCTCAACCTGACGGCGCGCATCGCCCGCGCGTCCGGGCCGCTCGACGGCGTCACGGCGGTCGAGATCGGCCCGGGTCCGGGCGGGCTGACGCGCGCCCTGCTGGCGATGGGCGCGAGGAAAGTGGTCGCGGTGGAGCGCGACGAGCGGTGCCTTCCGGCGCTGGCGGAGATCGCGGGCCATTATCCCGGGCGGCTCGAGGTGATTTCGGGCGACGCGCTGGAGATCGACTGGAGCCGGCTCGGCCTTGAGGGACCGGTGCGCATTGTCGCGAACCTGCCCTACAACATCGCCACCGTGCTGCTGACCGGGTGGATCGAGGCGGAGCCCTGGCCGCCGATCTTCGAGAGCTTCACGCTGATGTTCCAGCGCGAGGTGGCCGAGCGGATCGTCGCGACGCCGGCCCAGCCCAAGGACTACGGGCGGCTGGCCGTGCTGTGCGGCTGGCGCACGAGCGCGCGCATCCTGTTCGACATCTCGCCGGCCGCCTTCACGCCGCCGCCGAAGGTCACGTCGTCCGTCGTGCACCTGACGCCCAGGGCGGATCCGCTGCCCTGCCGCCTCCGCGACCTGACGGAGGTCGCCCAGGCGGCGTTCGGGCAACGGCGCAAGATGCTGAGGCAGAGCCTGAAGCCTCTCGCTTTGGACACGGCCGCCCTGATCGAACGGGCCGGCCTCGATCCCACGGCCCGCGCGGAGACCATCCCCGTCGAGGGCTTCGTCTCCCTCGCGAACGCGATGCGCGACCTCAGAGGTCGTTGAGAAGTCCCTCGACGAAGCTCGTCAGCCCCGTCTGGCGCTCGCGGCGCAGCCGCTCGGCCGACAGGATCGCCCGCAGGCGCGCGAAGGTGCGTTGCAGGTCGTCGTTGACCAGCACGTAGTCGTAGTCGCGCCAGCGGCCGATCTCGCCCTTGGCGGCGGTCAGCCGGCGGGAAATCACCTCGGCGGAATCCTCGGCGCGCCGCTCCAGACGATGGCGCAGTTCCGGGATCGACGGCGGCAGGATGAAGACGCTGACCACGTCGTCCGGCGCCTTCTCGCGCACCTGCATGGCGCCCTGGTAGTCGATGTCGAACAGGATGTCCCGGCCGGCCGCCAGCGAGCGCTCGATCTCGCGCCGGGGCGAGCCGTAGAAATTGCCGTGGACCTCCGCCCATTCCAGCAATTCGCCGCGCTCGCGCAGGTCGAAGAACTCCTCGGGGCTGATGAACCGGTAGTGGATGCCGTCCACCTCGCTGGCCCGGCGCGCGCGGGTGGTGACCGACACCGACAGCGTGAGGCTCGGCTCCTCGTCGCGAAGCAGGCGCGTCAGCGTGGTCTTGCCCGCGCCGGAGGGCGAGGAAAGCACGAACATCAGGCCCCGCCGCCCGATGATGTCGTTTTCGAGATGGGCGGACATGGCGATCACTCGACGTTCTGAACCTGCTCGCGGAACTGCTCGACCTCCGTCTTGAGGTTAAGCCCGATGGCGGTCAATGACACGTCGTTCGCCTTGGCGCAAAGCGTGTTCGCCTCGCGCGAGAATTCCTGCGCCAGAAAGTCCAGCCGGCGGCCGATCGGGCCGCCCTTGGCGAGAAGGTCGCGGGCGGCCGCCACGTGCGCCCCTAGCCGGTCGATCTCCTCGCGCACGTCGGCCTTGGAGGCCAGCAGCACGGCCTCCTGGTAGAGGCGGTTCGGATCGAGGCCGGCCGAGGCGCCGACCAGGGTGGCGATCTGCTCGGCGAGGCGCGCGCGGATCGCTTCCGGCTTGCGGGCCGGGCAGGCGTCGGCCGCCGCCGCCAGGCGGGCGATGGTCTCGATGCGGGTGGTGAGGATGGCGGCGAGCGCGCGCCCCTCCTCCAGCCGCGTGGCGCATAGCGCGGCGAGCGCGATGTCGAGCCCTTCCAGCATCGCCGCCCCTGCGGCGGCCACCGCGCCGGCGTCCTCCGCGCCCTCGACGACCTCGACGACGCCGCGCACCGCGAGCAGGTCGCCGACCGAGGGCGCGCGCAGGCCCATGCGCCCATCGAAGGGCGCCAGCGCCTCCACCAGCGAGGTCAGCAACTCGGTGTTCACGCGGGCCACGGTGGGCGCGGCCTCGCGGGTGGCGTTCAGCGTGGCAAAGCAGGTGCCCCGGCTGATCGCCTTGCCGATGCGCTGTCGGCACTCCTCGGCGATGGACTCGAGCGCCGGCGGAACCCGGACGCGCACGTCCAGACCCTTGGCGTTGACCGTCTTCAGCTCCCACGCCCACGTCCACGGGCCGGACGCGCCGGTCTCCCGCGCGAAGCCGGTCATGCTCGACAGTGCCATCCACCTACTCCGGTGCGGAACGGACCGGCGCGAGACGCGCCGAAAACGGGCGAAGCCGCGCCGCTCGCTCGGCGACGCGGCGGCACCATAAGGCCCGCCTCGCCCCGTCTCAAGCCCGCCGGAGCGTCAGGGCTTGAGCTGAGGCACCGTCTTCGGGGAATTCAGGTCGAAGCTCTTGTTGAGCAGCGGATCCTTCGGCGTCCCCGCCACGGCGTCCAGGTTGCCGCGCGGGCCGAGCGGCGTCGTCCGGCCGTTGGCAGGGCCGCCAGCGTCGGTCTTCTTGCCGTTCGCGGCGGGGTCGTCCGCCGCCGTCGGCGTGACGTCCTTCTTCTCGCCCTCGATCTGACGCCAGCGCACGACGTTCTTGGAGTGCTGGTCGAGAGTCTCGGCAAAGACGTGGCCGCCGGTGCCATCCGCCACGAAGTAGAGTTCGCGCGTCCGCGACGGGTTGGCGACCGCTTCGAGCGCGGCGCGGCCGGGATTGGCGATCGGGCCGGGCGGAAGGCCGGGGATCACGTAGGTGTTGTAGGGCGTGGCCTGGTCGATCTCGCTCTTGAGAAGACCGCGCCCGAGCGTGCCCTTGCCCCCCACGAGCCCGTAGACGATGGTCGGGTCGGACTGGAGCTTCATGTTCTTCACGAGCCGGTTGACGAAAACGCCCGCGACCCGCGGCCGCTCGTCGGCGCGCCCGGTTTCCTTCTCGACGATCGAGGCCAGCACCACCAGTTCCTGCGGGCTGCGGATGGGCAGGTCCGCCGACTTCTTGGCCCAGACCTCGCGCAGAACCTTCGCCTGCTCCTGTTGCATGCGCTCGACGAGCTGGGCGCGCGTCATGCCGCGCGAGAACTTGTAGGTCTCGGGCAGCAGCGCGCCTTCGCGCGGAATGTCGAGGATGTCGCCCACCAGCACGTCGTTCTCGCGCAGCCGCTCGACGATCTGCAGGCTGGTCAGGCCTTCGGGGATAGTGAGGGTGTGCAGGATCGCCTTGCCCTCGACCAGAGTGTCGGCCACGTCGTTGAGGCTGGCGTGCTCCTTGAAGAGGTACTCGCCCGCCTTGATCTGCGACGATTTGCCCAGGACCTGCAGGCCGGTGATGAAGAGCATGGGGTGCTCGATCACCCCTTCCCGCTGCAACTGGTCGGCGACGTCGGCGACGCCGCCCTTCACCATCACGACCTTCTCCGCCTGGAGCGGCCCCGGAGCGTGGAACTGCACCTTGCCGACGAACAGCGCGGCGCCGAGCGCCAGGGCCAGCACCATGACCAGCGTCAGCGCGCCGCTGAAGAAGTTCACGATGGGGCGGCGCGGGCGCTCGCGTCGAAGGTCGGGAGCGGGTTCGGACGGCGGCGTGGGCGGGGCGCTCTTCGTGCGGCCGAACAGGCCGCGCGCGGGCTTCGTCGGCGTCTCGTCCGGGGGAGTCGGCTCGTTCTGTTCGACCATAGATCCTGCTTGCTTCCGGGCGGGCGTGCGGAATCGGCGGCCGCTCGCGCGCACGGCAGCACCCTAACCCGAAATATGGCGAAAGGGCGAACCGTTTCCGGTCCGCCGAACACCGTGTCGGCGGCCGGATCGGCTCGTCAGACCCGGCGGAACACCAGCGAGGCGTTCGTCCCGCCGAAGCCGAAGGAGTTCGACAGGGCCACGTCGATTTGACGCCGGCGCGGCGTCAGCGGCACGAGGTCGACCGGCGTCTCCACCGACGGATTCTCGAGGTTCAACGTCGCGGGAGCGACGCCGTCACGGATCGCCAGCAGGGAGAAAATCGCCTCGATGGCGCCGGCGGCCCCGAGAAGATGCCCGGTGGACGACTTCGTCGAAGACATCACGAGGTCGCCGGCCGCGTTGCCGACGAGGCGTTCGACCGCCTTCAACTCGATCTCGTCGCCCAGCGGCGTCGAGGTGCCGTGCGCGTTGATGTAGTCGACGTCGGACGGCGCGATGCCGGCGCGCTTGAGTGCGGCGGTCATGCAGCGATACGCGCCGTCGCCATCCTCGCTGGGCGAGGTGATGTGATAGGCGTCGCCCGACAGGCCGTAGCCGATCACCTCGGCGTAGATCCTGGCCCCGCGCGCCTTGGCGTGCTCCAGCTCCTCGAGCACCACGACGCCCGCGCCCTCGCCCATCACGAAGCCGTCGCGGTCCTTGTCGTAGGGGCGGGATGCCCGGGTGGGCTCGTCGTTGAAGCCGGTCGACAGCGCCCGGCAGGCGGCGAAGCCGGCCAGCGACAGCCGGTTGATCGGCGACTCGGCGCCGCCGGCCACCATCACGTCCGCATCGCCCAGGGCGACCAGCCGCGCGGCGTCGCCGATGGCGTGCGCGCCCGTCGAGCAGGCCGTCACGACGGCGTGGTTGGGGCCCTTGAGTCCGTGCTGGATCGAGACGTAGCCCGACACCAGGTTGATAAGGCGGCCGGGAATGAAGAAGGGGGATATGCGACGCGGGCCTTTCTCGGCCAGCGTGATCGAGGCGTCGTAGATGCCGCCGATGCCGCCGATGCCCGATCCGATCAGCACACCGGTCGAGATCTGGTCTTCGTAGGATTCGGGTTTCCACCCGGCGTCCTGGAGGGCCTGGGTCGCGGCGGCGATGCCGTAGACGATGAACTCGTCGACCTTGCGCTGCTCCTTCGGCTCCATCCACTGGTCGGGATTGAAGGTGCCGTCGGAGCCGTCGCCGCGCGGGATCTGGCACGCGACGCGGGCCGGCAGATCGCTGACGTCGAAGTTCTGGATCCGGACCGCGCCACTGCGGCCCTCGATCAGCCGCTTCCAGGAGACGTCGACGCCGCATCCCAGCGGCGTCACCATCCCGAGACCCGTGACGACAACACGCCGCATGGTGCCCATATCCCTGCCGGAGACGACGGAAGGCGGCTCAGGCCGCCTTCTTCTCCAGGAAGCTCACCGCATCGCCGACCGTGCGGATCGTCTCCGCCGCGTCGTCCGGGATCTCGACCGAGAACTCTTCCTCGAAAGCCATCACCAGCTCGACGGTGTCGAGGCTGTCCGCACCGAGGTCGTCGATGAAGTTGGCGCTGTCGATCACCTTCTCGGGCTCGACGCCGAGATGCTCGACAACGATCTTCTTCACGCGGGCGGCGATGTCGCTCATGTTTGAACCTCATTCACAGCGGCCGGGCGCACGGCGCCTCAGCCAGGAAAGGATACCGGCCCCCTCGGGTCGGTCGGTTGGGGGTCTTGCAGACCGACTGGTGCTCAGCCCGGCTACAGCACGACCTGAAAACGCCGCAGCGGAAGTGCCGTCAAGCCCCCATTGGACGTCGGCGGTAGATAACACGCTTTATTTCAGAAGGCGAGTGGCGCGACATGGTGACGCGCCGTTTCAACAAGATATTGCAAGCCGCTCAGATCATTGCCATTCCGCCATTTACGTGCAGCGTCTGACCCGTCACGTAGGCGGCTTCCTGGCTGGCCAGGTAGACGGCCGCGGCGGCGATGTCCGGGCCCGTGCCGAGGCGGCCCATGGGCACGTTGCCGAGGATCGATTCCTTTTGCTTGTCGTTCAGGGCGTCGGTCATCGGCGTTTCGATGAAGCCCGGCGCGATGCAGTTGACGGTGATGTTGCGGCTGGCGACCTCCGCGGCGAGCGACTTCGTCATGCCGACCAGGCCGGCCTTGGACGCGGCGTAGTTGCCCTGCCCCGGATTCCCCGTCACGCCCACAATGGAGGTAATGGAGATGATGCGGCCGTAGCGGCGGCGCATCATGCCCTTGACGCTGGCGCGCATCAGGCGGAAGGCGGCCTCGAGGTTGACGCGGATCACCGTGTCCCACTCCTCGTCTTTCATGCGCATGAACAGATTGTCCCGCGTCACGCCGGCGTTGTTGACGAGGATGTCGAGGTGGCCCATCGCGGCCTCGGCGGCGGGCACGACCGCCTCGACGGAGTCCTTGTCGGCGAGGTTGGCCGAAAGGACGTGGGCGCGCTCGCCCAGCTCGGCGGCCAGCGCGCTCAGCGCCTCGACACGCGTGCCGGAGAGCGCCACGACGGCCCCCTGCCCGTGGAGGGCGCGCGCGATCGCGCCGCCGATTCCCCCCGTCGCGCCCGTCACCAGGGCGGTCTTGCCGGTCAGGTCGAACATGGAGCGTCTCCGTGAATTACTGGGGATGTCAGGCCTTGCGGCGCGCGATGAAGGCGGCGATGTCGTCGGGCGTGCCGACCGAGACGGCCTCGGCCCCCTCGGCGAGCCGCTTGGCGAGGCCCGACAGGACCTTCCCGGCGCCCAGCTCGTAGAACGCCGTCACGCCGGCATTAGCCATATAGGCCATGCTCTCGCGCCAGCGCACGGTCCCGGTGACCTGCGCCACGAGCGAGTCCCTGATGGCGGCCGGGTCGGTCAAAGGAGCGGCATGCACGTTGGCCACCAGCGGCACGCGCGGCGCGCGGATGTCGACGCCCGCCAGCGCCTTCGCCATGGCGTCCGCCGCCGGCTGCATCAGCGCGCAATGGAAGGGAGCGGAGACGGGCAGAAGCACCGCGCGGCGCGCGCCCTTGCCCTTGGCGATCTCCATGGCGCGCTCGACGGCGGCCTTCGTTCCGGAGATCACGACCTGCCCGCCGCCATTGTCGTTGGCGGCCTGACAGATCTCGCCCTGGGCGGCTTCGGCCGCGGCTTCTGCCGCCGCGTCGAACTCCAGCCCCAGCAACGCCGCCATCGCGCCCTGACCGGGCGGCACGGCGGCCTGCATCGCGTCGCCGCGGATGCGCAGCAGGCGCGCCGTCTCGGCGATCGTGAGCGAGCCGGCCGCGGCGAGCGCCGAATATTCGCCGAGCGAATGGCCGGCGACGAATTTGGCGTCGCGGGCGAGGTCGAGGCCCGCTTCGGCCTCCAGCACCCGCAGCACCGCGAGGCTCACCGCCATCAGGGCCGGCTGGGCGTTGGCGGTCAGGGTCAGCTCGGCTTCAGGGCCCTCGAACGCCAGGGCCGAGAGCTTCTGCCCAAGGGCCGCGTCGACCTCGTCGAACACCTCGCGCGCGGGACGGAACGTCTCGGCGAGCGCCTTGCCCATGCCGACGGACTGGCTGCCCTGACCGGGAAAAATGAACGCAGCGGACATGCGACCCTCGCGTGAGAACCTGTAAAGTCGCGTGGTGGTGCTGTGGCGAGCCCGGCTTGTCAAGCCGAGGGCGGGATTTTTGCAGTGCGAGACGGCCGCACGGGTTGCGCGCGGCGGGCCGCCGGTATAAAGAGCGCCCTTCGCAGCTTCCGGCCGGGGGCTGAACGGAAGGTCTTGCGCCGGTTCGCCGGATCGAGGCAGGGGCGCTCGCCCCGTCTTCCCGTGTCTCCGCCTTCGGATACCTCCCGTTCGGGCCTTTCACGAGGCCCGAAGGGCTTCGCGCCGGAAGCGAACCGAGTGAAAGGCCACACTGAATGTCTCTTTACGAGCATGTGTACCTTGCGCGGCAGGACGTGACTGCCCAGCAGGTCGAGGCCATGACGGAACAGATGAAGTCCGTCATCGAGGCCAACGGCGGCAAGGTCGAGAAGATCGAGTACTGGGGCGTCAAGACGCTCGCCTTCCGGATCAAGAAGAACCGCAAGGCTCATTTTTCGCTTCTGAACATCTCCGCCCCGCCGGCCGCCGTGGCCGAGATGGAGCGCCAGATGCGCATCAACGAAGACATCCTTCGCTTCATGACGGTCAGCGTCGAGGAGCTCGAGGAAGGCCCGTCGGCGATGATGCAGAAGCGCGACCGCGACGAGCGTGACGACCGCGGCGACCGTGGCTTCGGCGGCGGCGGCCGGTTCGGCGGCGGCGGCGGCCGCTTCGGCGGCGGCGGTGGCCGTGGCGGCGACCGTGATCGCGGGCCCCGCCCGCCCCGTCGTGACGAGGCTCCGGCCGAGGAGGCCATCTGATGTCTGCTGCTGCTCCCCGTCGTCCGTTCTTCCGCCGTCGGAAGACCTGCCCGTTCTCCGGCCCGAACGCGCCGAAGATCGACTACAAGGACACGCGCCTGCTGTCGCGCTACATCTCCGAGCGCGGCAAGATCGTGCCGTCCCGCATCACGGCCGTGTCGGCCAAGAAGCAGCGCGAGCTCGCCAAGGCGATCAAGCGCGCCCGCTTCCTGGGCCTGCTTCCGTACGTGATCGCGTAAGTCTGGCGCGCCGGCGTCAGCCGGCCCGCCTCGTCCGGCCTCGCCGGATTTCGTCTCGCCGGCCGCTCGCGCGGCCGGCTTCGTCGCCCGGCGGTCGCCGCCGGGTTTGTTGGACGGGGCCAGCCCCCGCCCTAACCCCTCGGATGAGGCGGGACAGCTCGACATGGGTACGCTTCTCGGCATCGGCGCCGGCGCGGGATTCGTTTCCGCCCTTCTGTTCGCGGTCCTGACGACCGGGAACCCGATCGCGTTCGCCCTCTATTTCGTCGCGCCGCTCCCCGTGCTTCTGGCCGCGTTGGGCTGGAACCATCGCGCCGGCCTGATCGCCGCTTTGTCCGGCGCGGCCATGGTCGGGCTCGCCTTCGGGCTCGCTCCGGGGCTGCTTTATCTCGTCAGCATCGCGGCTCCCGCCTGGCTGTTCGCCTATCTCCTGCTGCTCGCGCGCAGCGACGGCGCGACGGAGGAGTGGTATCCGCTCGGCCGGCTGCTGCTGTGGATCGTCGGCGTCTCCGCCGGCCTGACGCTGCTCGGCGCGCTCATGATCTCGACCGACTACGACGGCCTGGTCGCCGGCTTCGCGGAGCGGGTCGTGCCGCTCATCGAGCGGATGAACCCCAACGCCTTCGAGGGCCTCGCGGCCGACGACCGCACCGCGACCGTCACCGACCTGGCGCGCCTGCTCGCGGCGGTGGCCCTGCCGATCAGTACGGCGCTCAGCGTCGGCTCGTCCATCGCGCTGTTGTGGCTGGCCGCCCGCATCGTCCGGGCGTCGGGGCGGCTGCCCCGCCCGTGGCCGGCCATCGCGCGCACCGAGATTCCCCGCATCGGGCTGGCGCTGCTCGGGGTGGGGATCGTCGGCGGGCTCGTCCTGTCCGGCTTCGCCGGCCTGTTCGCGCGCTCCGTCGCGGCGGCCGCCCTGATGGCCTACTGCCTGCAGGGCCTCGCGGTGGTCCACGTGCTGACGACGGGCGTCGCCGGGCGCGGCGGCATCCTCTCGGCCGTCTACATCACGTTCTTCATCCTGCCGGGCTGGCCGGTGCTGCTCTACGCGCTGGCCGGCGTCGCCGACAGCCTGTTCGGCATGCGCGCCCGCAAGCTGGCGGGGTCCACCCCTTCACCACCCACACCCACGATCTGAACCCAAGGAGAGTCCCATGGAAGTCATCCTGCTCGAGCGCGTGGCCAAGCTTGGCCAGATGGGCGAGACCGTTCGCGTCAAGAACGGCTTCGCCCGCAACTTCCTGCTGCCGCGCGGCAAGGCGCTGCGCGCCACCAAGGAGAACAAGGCCCGCTTCGAGGAGCAGCGCGCCCAGCTCGAGGCCCGCAACCTCGAGGCGCGCGGCGAGGCCGCCGCCGTCGGCGAGAAGCTGAACGGCCAGAGCTTCGTGATCATCCGCCAGGCCGGCGAGATGGGCCAGCTCTACGGCTCGGTCTCGACGCGCGACCTCGCCGACGTCCTCACCGCCGGCGGCTTCTCGGTCGATCGCCAGCAGATCGTCCTCAACACCCCGATCAAGTCGATCGGCCTGCACCAGGTGCCCGTGCACCTGCACGCCGAGGTCGAGGTGACGGTGACGATCAACGTCGCCCGCAGCCAGGACGAGGCCGAGCGCCAGGGTCGCGGCGAGAGCGTGCTGCAGGGCCGCGAGGAGGCCAATCTCGACGAGCTCGGCCTCGACATCGGCGCGGCGCTGGCCGAGGCCGGCGGCGACCAGGAGCTCTGAGCCCCGGTCCGACGAACAAGAGACGCCCGGCTCCGGCCGGGCGTTTTCGTTTGCGCGCTCCCGCGTGAGGCATTTGGGCCGCAGTCAAGCGGCGCCGGAACGCCTTCTCGGCCATGTGGGGAACGGGGACTGCCGGGACGGCGCGCGAGTTGCAGCCGCCATTCGGGACCCGTCCTGCTAGACTGCGCGCTCAACGGGATACCGAATCGACATGGCGACCGCGCTTACTCTTGCGTCCCCGGCGGCCGGGGGCATGGAGCCCCAGTACCGCACCGCCCCGCACAATATCGAGGCGGAGCAGGCGCTGCTCGGCGCGCTGCTCGTCAACAACGACGCCTTCTACCGCGTCTCGGACTTCCTCGACCCCGAGCATTTCTCCGAAGACGTGCATCGGCGGATCTTCGAGATCGCCCGCTCGCTGATCCGCAACGGCAAGATCGCCACGCCGATCACGCTCAAGACCTTCCTGGGCGACCAGGACCTCGGCGGCATGACGGTGTCGCACTACCTCGCGCGCCTCGCCGCCGAGGCGACGACCGTCATCAACGCGGAGGACTACGGGCGCACGATCTATGACCTCGCCATGCGCCGGCAGCTCATCACGATCGGCGAGGACCTGGTCAACATGGCGTACGATGCGCCGGTCGACGAGCCGCCGCGCAAGCAGATCGAGGACGCCGAGCGCAAGCTGTTCGAGCTTGCCGAGAAGGGCCGCTACGAGGGCGGCTTCCTCAACTTCTCCGAGGCCCTGCGCGGCGCCATCGACATGGCGGCCGAGGCCTTCAAGCGCGACCGCAAGCTGTCGGGCATCTCGACGGGGATCACCGACCTCGACCGCATGATGGGCGGGCTGCAGGGCTCCGACCTCGTGATCCTCGCCGGCCGCCCGGCCATGGGCAAGACGTCGCTGGCCACCAACATCGCCTTCAACATCGCACGGGCCTATGCCGGCGAGCGCCAGCCGGACGGGACGGTGAAGCGGCTCGACGGCGGCATCGTCGGGTTCTTCTCGCTGGAAATGTCGGCCGAGCAGCTCGCCACCCGCATCATCGCCGAGCAGTCCGGCGTCGCCTCCTACAAAATCCGGCGCGGCGAGATCGGCGAAACGGAGTTCGCCCGCGTGGCCGACGCGGCGCGCGAGATGGAGCGCATTCCCTTCTACATCGACCAGACCGGCGGCATCTCCATCGCCCAGCTCACCGCCAGGGCGCGCCGGCTGAAGCGGCAGAAGGGCCTCGACGTCCTGGTCATCGACTATCTCCAGCTCTTGTCCGCCTCGGCCAAGAAGGGCGAGAACCGCGTGCAGGAGCTGACCGAGATCACCACCGGCCTCAAGGCGCTGGCCAAGGAGCTCTCGGTGCCGATCGTCGCGCTGTCGCAGCTCTCCCGCCAGGTCGAGAACCGCGACGACAAGCGCCCGCAGCTGTCGGACCTGCGCGAATCGGGCTCGATCGAACAGGACGCCGACATCGTGCTCTTCGTGTATCGCGAGGAGTACTACCACAAGAACAAGGAGCCGAAGCCCGGCACCGAGGAACACTTCAAGTGGCAGGCCGAGATGGAGCAGATCCACGGCCGCGCCGAGGTGATCATCGGCAAGCAGCGCCACGGCCCGACGGGAACCGTGCAGCTGCACTTCGACGCCGAGATCACCCGCTTCTCCGATCTGGCCCGCGAAGACCACCTTCCGGAGCGGATGTGAACGCCGACGCCGGCCTGAACCGACGCCCGCCGGGCGACGCGCCCGCCGGCGCGTCGGACCATGCGTCGGGCGCCATCCTCACCATCGACGCGGAGGCGATCGCCACCAACTGGCGGCGGATCGGCGCGCGCGCGCCGTCCTGCGAGTGCGCGGCCGTCCTCAAGGCGGACGCCTACGGAACGGGGCTCGAGGTCGCCGCCCCGGCCCTCGTCGCGGCGGGATGCCGGACGATGTTCGTCGCCCTACCCTCGGAGGGAGTCGCCCTGAGGGCGCTCGCGCCGGAGGCCGACATCTACGTCCTCAACGGCCTCTTGCCGGGAACAGCCGCGACGCTGGCGCGCCATCGGCTCCGCCCGGTGCTCGGCTCGCTGGACGAGATCGCGGAGTGGGCGGCGTTCGTGGCGGCGGAGCGCATTGCGGGCGAGGCGGCGGTCCACGTCGACACGGGGATGAACCGCCTCGGCCTGACCGCGCGCGACGCCGTCGAATGGACCCGCCGCGACAAGGTCTTCCGGCCCGGCTTCGCGATCTCGCTGCTGATGAGCCACCTGGTCGCCTCGGAGACGCCGGACAACCTCGTCAACGAGCGCCAGATCGAGATCTTCGCCGCCCTGCGCCAGAGCTTTCCGGGAGTGCCGGGCAGCCTCGCCAACTCGTCGGGCGTGTTCCTCGGCTCGCGCGCCCATCACGATCTCCTGCGCCCCGGCTATGCCCTCTACGGCGGCAATCCGACGCCGTGGGAGCGCAATCCGATGGTCCCCGTGGTCCGGCTGGAGGCCCGCATCCTGCAGGTCAGGGAGGTCGGTCCCGGCGAGACGGTCGGCTATCACGGTCGCTGGACGGCCCGCCGCCCCTCGCGACTGGCCACGGTCGCGCTGGGCTACGCCGACGGCTTTCCCGGCAACGCCTCGTCGAGCGACATGCGCTCGGGGGCGGAAGCGATCGTCGCCGGCGTGCGCTGCCCGGTCGCGGGCCGCATCTCGATGGACATGCTCGTCCTCGACGTCACGGACGCGCCGACCGCCGCGGTCCGGCGCGGCGCGCTGGTCTCGATCCTCGACCACGAAATCACCGTCGACGACCTCGCTGCGCGCGCCGGCACGATCGGCTATGAGGTGCTGACCCAGCTCGGGCGGCGCGCCCACAGGCGGGTGATCGGACGCTGATGGCCAAACGCACCCTCTCCTATGTCTGCCAGAACTGCGGCGCCGTGTACGGGCGCTGGCAGGGACGCTGCGACGCCTGCGGCGAATGGAACTGCATCGCCGAGGAGGCCGCCTCGCCGCCCCTGCCGGGAGGCGGCTCGCCGGTGCGCGGTCCGCGCGGCCGTGGGCGCGTGTTCCGGCTGGAGGGGCTGAAGGGCGACCAGGCCGAAGCGCCCCGCGTGGCGTCGGGCATCGCCGAGCTCGACCGCGTCACCGGCGGCGGCTTCGTCAAGGGCTCGGTGCTGCTGCTCGGCGGCGATCCGGGCATCGGCAAGTCCACCCTGCTTATGCAGGCCTGCGCGGCGCTCGCCGGCGCGGGCCATCGCGTCGTGTACATCTCGGGCGAGGAAGCGACCGGTCAGGTGCGCCTGCGCGCCGAGCGCCTGGGCCTCTCCGGCGCCAATGTCGAGCTGGCCGCCGAAACGAGCGTCGAGGACATCATCGCCACGCTCTCGCAGGGCGAGCCGCCGCGCCTGGTGGTGATCGATTCGATCCAGACCATGTGGACGGAGGCGGTCGAGGCTGCGCCCGGCACCGTGACGCAGGTGCGCGGCTCGGCCCAGACGCTGATCCGCTTCGCCAAGGCGAGCGGGACGGCGGTGATCCTCGTCGGCCACGTCACCAAGGACGGCCAGATCGCCGGGCCGCGCGTGGTCGAGCACATGGTCGACGCCGTCGTGTCCTTCGAGGGCGACGGCGCGCACCAGTTCCGCATCCTGCGCGCGGTCAAGAACCGCTTCGGGCCGACGGACGAGATCGGCGTGTTCGAGATGACCGGCCTCGGCCTCGCCGAGGTGCCCAACCCGTCGGCGATGTTTCTGGCGGGCCGCGACACCGCCTCGCCGGGGACCGCCGTGTTCGCCGCAATGGAAGGGACGCGCCCGCTTCTGGTCGAGTTCCAGGCGCTCGTCGCGCCGACGGCGCTGGGTACGCCCCGCCGCGCCGTGGTCGGCTGGGACCCGAGCCGCCTGTCGATGGTGATGGCCGTGCTCGAGGCGCATGGCGGGCTGCGCCTGGGCCAGCACGACGTCTACCTCAACGTCGCCGGCGGCCTGCGAATCAACGAACCCGCCGCCGACATGGCCGCCGCCG
The DNA here is from genome assembly GCF_024294805.1 of Alsobacter ponti. GTDB lineage: Bacteria > Pseudomonadota > Alphaproteobacteria > Rhizobiales > Beijerinckiaceae > Alsobacter > Alsobacter ponti. Next base: position 29,017 of record NZ_JANCLU010000019.1, on the reverse strand, counting down.
CCGCCCTCGTCTCCTCGCTCGCCGGTGTGCCCTTGCCGGCCGACCGCGTGTACATGGGCGAGATCGCCCTGACGGGCGCGTTGCGGCCGGTCGCGCAGGCGGCGAGCCGCCTCAAAGAAGCCGCAAAACTCGGATTTCAGTCCGCCCTGGCTCCCCGGGCCGGCATCGACAGCGCGGGTCGGCCGCCCATCGAGATCGAAACGGCGGGCGACGTCTCCGAACTGGTCGCGGGGATCGCGGCCAAGGCCGCTTCCAGAAACGTGGCGCAAGGCGGGGGACGGCGCGCGTGACGCTGACCAAGAGGCGTGACGGGCCTGACCTGCGCCGTTATAAGACGTTGCCCATCGGACCTGTCATCGCCGAGACCCCATGAGCCAATTGCCGGTCACAGCCCTCGATCTCGTCGTCATCGGCGTGGTGTTCATCTCGGCGCTTCTGGCCGCCATCCGCGGGTTCACGCGCGAGGTGCTGGCCATCGTGTCGTGGGTCGCGGCGGCGGCGGCGGCCTACGCCTTCCACCCCATGGTGCTGCCGCTGGTGAAGGACTATATCAGCAACCCGCAGGTCGCGCTGGCCGCGGCCATCGGCGGCGTCTTCCTGGCGACGCTGGTGATCGTGTCCTTCCTGACGGTGAAGCTGTCGGACCTGGTGCTGGACTCGCGCATCGGCGCGCTGGACCGCACGCTCGGCTTCCTGTTCGGCGCGGCGCGCGGACTGCTGATCGCCGTCATCGCCTTCGTCTTCTTCGACAAGCTGGTGGGCGACAAGCAGCAGCCGGATTGGGTGCGTGGCGCCAAGCTGCAGCCGGTGCTGCGGTCGGCCGGCGACCAGATCATCGCGGTGCTGCCGGACGATCCGGAAGGCCTGTTCGCCAAGTGGAAGGCGCGCAACCGCAACCAGGGCGACCCCGGCGAGCCGCCGGCCGCGCCCGGAGCGCCGCTGGCTCCGCAGACTGCGCCGCCCGCGGGCCAGAAGAAGACGGAGAACGCGCCCGGCCCGCTCTACAAGAAGGCCGAGCAGCAGACCCTTCAACAGCTGATCGGCTCCACGGCCACTCCGGCCCCGAGCCCGTGAACCGCGCCTTCGGGCGGACAAGATGAGGTCGGTGATGAACGAGCGTCGCGGCTTGGCCGGGTCCGCCTCCTATGGCGACGACCTTCTGGACCTCGACGGAGACCGCCTGCGCGAGGAATGCGGCGTCTTCGGCATCTTCGGGCATCCCGACGCGGCGGCCATCACGGCGCTCGGCCTCCACGCCTTGCAGCACCGGGGCCAGGAGGCCGCCGGCATCGTCAGCTTCGACGGAGCGCGCTTCCATACGGAGCGGGCGCTGGGGCTGGTCGGCGACACCTTCTCGGACGCGGACACGGTGGCGCGGCTGCAGGGGAACCGCGCCATCGGCCATGTGCGCTATTCGACCACGGGCGAAACGATCCTGCGCAACGTGCAGCCGCTGTTCGCCGAGCTCGACGGCGGCGGCTTCGCCGTGGCGCATAACGGCAACCTCACGAATGGCCTGACGCTGCGCCGCCAGCTCGTGCGCGACGGCGCGATCTGCCAGTCGACCTCGGACACCGAGGTGATCCTTCACCTCGTGGCGCGCAGCCGCAGGCCGCGCTTCATGGACCGCTTCATCGACGCGCTGCACGCGCTCGAAGGCGCGTATTCCTTCGTCGGCCTCACCAACAAGAAGCTGATCGGCGCCCGCGACCCGCTCGGTATCCGCCCGCTGGTGCTGGGCGACCTCGACGGCTGCCCGATCCTGGCCTCCGAGACCTGCGCTCTCGACATCATCGGCGCGCGCTTCGTCCGCGACGTCGAGAACGGCGAGATCATCGTGGCCTCCGAGGACGGCATCGAGTCGATCAAGCCCTTCGGCGTCCAGCCGGCTCGCCCGTGCATCTTCGAGTACATCTATTTCTCCCGGCCGGATTCCATCGTCCACGGCCGCCACGTCTACGACGTGCGCAAGCGGATGGGCGCGGAGCTGGCGATGGAGTCGCCGGTCGACGCCGACGTGGTGGTTCCGGTGCCCGACTCCGGCGTTCCGGCGGCGCTCGGTTTCGCGCAGCAGATCGGAATTCCCTACGAGCTGGGCATCATCCGCAACCACTATGTCGGGCGCACCTTCATCCAGCCGACGCAGTCCGTTCGCGCGCTCGGCGTGCGCCTGAAGCACAGCGCCAACCGCTCGGTGGTGGCCGGCAAGCGCATCGTGCTGATCGACGACTCGATCGTGCGCGGCACCACCTCGGTGAAGATCGTGCAGATGATGCGCGAGGCCGGCGCGAAGGAAGTGCACTTCCGCATCTCGAGCCCGCCCATCACCCATCCCGACTACTACGGCATCGACACGCCGGAGCGGGAGAAGCTGCTGGCCGCGACGCACAATCTCGATCAGATGCGCGACTATATCGGCTGCGACTCCCTCGCCTTCCTCTCCGTCGACGGCATCTACCGCGCCATGGGAGAAGGGGCCCGCGACCCGGCGCGGCCGCAGTTCACCGACCATTGCTTCACCGGCGACTATCCTACCCCGCTGGCCGACCTCGACCTGCAGGGACCCAAGCAGTTGTCGCTTCTGGCCGAAGTCGGCTGACCGACCGTCGCCGCCGTTCTTTTCCGATCAAGAGTTGTCCATGACAAAGCCGCTCGACAATCGCATCGCACTCGTCACCGGAGCCTCGCGCGGCATCGGCCGGGCCGCCGCGCTGGCCTTCGCCCGGGCCGGGGCCCACGTGGTCGCCGTCGCCCGGACGCAGGGCGCGCTGGAGGAACTGGACGACGAGATCCGCGCCGTGGGGAGCAGCGCTACCCTGGTGCCGGTCGACATCAAGGACATGGAAGCGCTGGACCGGCTGGGCGGCGCGATCTTCGAGCGCTGGGGCAAGCTCGACGTGTTCCTCGGCAACGCGGCCATCCTGGGCCCGATCACGCCGCTCGGCCACGTGCAGCCCAAGGAGTGGGAGCAGGTGATGACCGTCAACGTGACGGCCAACTGGCGGCTGATCCGTTCGCTCGATCCGCTCCTGCGCGCCTCAGACGCCGGGCGGGCGATCCTGATCAGCTCGGGCGCTTCGTGGAAGAGCAACGCCTATTGGGGCCCCTACAGCGTCTCGAAGGCCGCCATCGACGCGCTGGGGCGCACCTACGCCGCCGAGACTGCTTCGACCAATGTGAAGGTGATGCTGGTCAACCCCGGCCCGCTGCGCACGCGGATGCGCGAATCCGCGGTCCCCGGCGAGGACCCGATGACGCTGCGCACGCCCGACGATCTGGCGCCGCACCTCGTCGCCCTGGCGTCGCCCGCCTGGGAGCAGAGCGGCAAGCTGTTCGACTTCCCCACCGGGCGGGTCGTCGATTTCCAGCACCCGGCCTGAGCGGACGCGCTCGCGCCGGGCGCGTCACTGCTGGTCCGTCATTCCTTGTCGTAGGGATTGTCGCTCGTGCGCATGCTGAGGCGGATCGGCGTGCCCGGCAGGTCGAACTGCTCGCGCAGGCCGTTGATCAGATACCGCGTGTAGCTCTCCGGCAGCGAGTCGAGCTGGTTGCCGAACAGCGCGAAGTGCGGCGGGCGGGCCTTCACCTGCGTCATGTAGCGGATCTTGATCCGGCGGCCTGAGACAGCCGGCGGCGGATGCCCTTCGAGCACACGCGACAGCCACTTGTTGAGCCGCGCCGTCGAGATGCGCCGCGACCAGACCTCGGCGGCGGCGAAGCAGGCCTCCATCAGCCGGTCGACGCCGTCACCGGTCAGCGCCGAGACGGGGACGATCCGCGCGCCCTTCACCTGCGACAGCAGTCGCTCCGAATCGTCCGTCAGGCGCTTCAGCCGTCCGGGATCGCCCGCCACGAGGTCCCACTTGTTGACGGCGATGACGAGCGCCCTGCCCTCCTTTTCGATCAGGTTCTGGATGGCCAGATCCTGCTTTTCGAATGGAATTGTCGCATCGAGCAGAAGAACGACGACTTCCGCGAATTTCACCGCCCGAAGACCATCGGAAACGGCGAGCTTCTCGAGCTTTTCTTCCACCTTTGAACGTCGGCGCATGCCGGCCGTGTCGAACAGCTTCACCTTGCGGCCGCGCCATTCCCAATCGAGACCGATGGAATCGCGCGTGATCCCCGCTTCCGGGCCGGTCAGAAGCCGTTCCTCGCCCAGCATGCGGTTGATGAGCGTCGACTTGCCGGCGTTCGGCCGCCCCACGATCGCGACCCGCAGCGGCCGGTCGGCGTCGTCGGCCGGCTCCGCCTCGGCCCCCTCCTCCTCGGGATCCGGCAGGCGTGTCTGCTCGGGAAGCGCCTCGCGCAGCGCGTCGTAGAGCTCCGAGAGGCCCTCGCCGTGCTCGGCCGAGAAGGGAATCGGGTCGCCCAGGCCGAGCCCGAAGGCTTCGTAGGTCTGCAGGATCCCGGCCCGGCTCTCGGCCTTGTTGGCCAGCAGGATCACCGGCTTGGCCGCCCGGCGCACCAGATCGGCGAATTGGCGGTCGTGAGGAGTGATGCCGGCGCGCGCGTCGACGACGAAGACGATGGCGTCGGCGGAAGCCAGCGCCTCCTCGGTCTGCGCGCGCATGCGCCCGGCGAGCGAGGCGGGATCCGCCTCCTCCAGGCCTGCGGTGTCGATCACCGTGAAATCGAGGTCGCCGAGGCGCGCCTGGCCCTCCCGGCGGTCGCGGGTGACGCCGGGCTGGTCGTCGACCAGCGCGAGCTTCTTGCCGACGAGCCGGTTGAACAGCGTCGACTTGCCCACGTTCGGCCGGCCGATGATGGCCACCGTGAAAGTCATGATCCTCTACCCCTGTCGGGCCGGTTCGAACGGGCTCAGTTCGCCGGCTTGACCGGTCCGGCGCGCACGATCGCCATCAGCAGGTCGGCCCGCTGGCGCAGCGACGAGGGCGCGGCCCGGTCGACGATGATCTCGTCGAGATAACGCCCGGCGCCGTCCAGGTCGCCGGCCTTCAGCGAGGCCAGCGCCAGGAGTTCGCGCGCGTTGGCTGCGAACGGCCCGGAAAGCAGCGGGTCGAGCCTGGCCTTCATGTCCGCCGGGCCCGCGGTGTCGACGAGCAGCAGCGCCGCCCGCAGCCGGGCCACGTCGCGCAGCGTCGCCGGGTAGGAGGCGTCCGCGGCGATGGCGTCATAGGTCTTGACGGCCTCGTCCGGCTTCGACTTCGCGATTTCCGCGGCCTCGCGGACGCGAGCGAGCGTCTGGTAGCCCTTGCTGCCGTCCTTCGCGATGGCGGCGAGCTCACGCTCGGCCTCCTCGGTCCGGCCGTCGCGCGAGGCCTCGAGCGCGGTCTCGAAGCGGGCGCCCGCTTCCTGCGCCTGCTTGGTGGCGTAGAAGTCGTAGACGCGCCAGCCGGCCGTGGCGAGCACCGCCACGAGGGCGAGCCCGATCACCTTGTTGCCGTGCTTCTTCCAGGCTTCGAGGGCTTTGTCCCGGCGGACTTCCTCGTCGATTTCGCGAAAAATATCGGCCATGGCCGTGGTGGGTTCCTTCCGGACGGCATGCGTCCACGGTCAGGCGGGCCTTGGCCCGCGGAGTCGGTCCCGGCGATTAGCACGGGACGCCCGGTTTGTCATGCGTCGCGGCCGTCAGCCGATCACAGGCACGCCGATCAGGTAAGGATGCAGCCAGATCACGGCGACCCAGACCACCGTGCCGACCGCGACGACGATGACGTCGTTCTTCGCCGATCCTTGCGCAAGGGCGGGTGCGCCCTCGGTCGGTTCACGCCGCTTCAGCGAGATGCGGTCGTAGACCGCCCAGGCGAGGACCGAGCCGAACAGCACGATGGAGCCGAGATCCCCGTTGGCGAGCAGATGCGCCAGCGCCCAGATCTTGACGCCGACGAGCATCGGATGCTTGAGCGCCCTCTTGATCCGGCTCGGCGGGGCATAGGCCGCGACAAGCGCCACCATCGCGAACCACATCAGCAGGATGACGAGGTGGCGCATGCCGAGCGGCGGGCTCCACACGTCGATGTAGCCGCTGGCGCGGTATGCCTTGTAGCCGAACACGATCAGCAGCAGGCCCAGCAGCGAGGCCAGGCTGTAGAGGCCCTTGTAGAGGCCCTCCCCCAACCGCCCGACGAGTTGCGCCCGCAGCGGCCGAAGGGTCGTCAGAACATGGACGCCCAACAGGAGGATCAGTCCGGCGATCAAGGTAAGCATGGTCGTTCCCATCCCGCGTTCACGCGGCGCCGCGCGGGAATCGCTCCCGCAGCCCGCCTCGCGCGGCAGTGTGCAGGACGAAGCACGAGCCCGGCAATGGAGAGAACCGCCGGCTCACTCCCACTCGATCGTGCCGGGCGGCTTGGAGGTGACGTCGTAGACGACGCGGTTGATGCCGCGCACCTCGTTGATGATGCGCGTGGCGGCGCGTCCCAGGAACGACATGTCGAACGGGTAGAAATCGGCCGTCATGCCGTCCACGGAGGTGACGGCGCGCAGCGCGCAGACGTGGTCGTAGGTGCGGCCGTCTCCCATCACGCCGACGGTGCGCACCGGCAGCAGCACCGCGAACGCCTGCCAGATGTCGTCGTAGAGCCCTGCCCTGCGGATCTCCTCGAGGAAGATCTCGTCGGCCAGGCGAAGGACATCGCACTTCTCGCGCGTCACCTCGCCGGGAATGCGAATGGCCAGGCCCGGGCCCGGGAACGGATGGCGGCCGACAAAGGCCTCCGGCAGCCCGAGCTCACGCCCGAGCTCGCGCACCTCGTCCTTGAACAGCTCGCGTAGCGGCTCGACGAGCTTCATGCGCATGCGGGCCGGCAGGCCGCCGACATTGTGGTGCGACTTGATGGTCACCGACGGGCCGCCGGTGAACGATACGCTCTCGATCACGTCCGGATACAGGGTGCCCTGGGCGAGGAAGTCCGCCCCGCCGACCGCCTTGGCCTCCTTGTCGAACACGTCGATGAACAGCGAGCCGATGGTCTTGCGCTTGACCTCGGGATCGGTGACCCCCGCCAGCGCGCCCAGGAACTCGCTGGAAGCGTCGACGTGAACGAGGGGGATGTTGTAGCTGTCGCGAAACAGCGCCACGACCTTCTTGGCCTCGCCGAGGCGGAGCAGTCCGTGGTCGACGAAGACGCAGGTGAGCTGGTCGCCGATGGCCTCGTGGATCAGCACGGCCGCAACGGCCGAGTCAACGCCGCCGGACAGCCCGCAGATCACCCGCCCGGAGCCGACCTGCTCGCGGATGCGCGCCACCGCCTCCTGGCGGAACGCCTTCATCGACCAGTCGCCTTTCAGCCCGGCGATGCGGCGGACGAAGTTGCGCAACAGGGCGGCGCCATGCGGCGTGTGGATCACCTCGGGGTGGAACATCAGCCCGTAATAGCGCCGCTTCTCGTCGCCGATGACGGCGAAGGGGGCGTTCTCCGACGTTCCATACCGGGCGAAGCCCGGCGGCAGCCTGGTGATGCGGTCGCCATGGCTCATCCACACGGGATAGGACTCGCCCTTGCGCCAGACGTCCTCGAACAGGCCGCAATCGTCCAGGGCCTCGACCTCGGCGCGGCCGAACTCGCGGTGGTGTCCGCCCTCCACCTCGCCGCCGAGCTGGGCGGCCATGGTCATCTGGCCGTAGCAGATCCCCAGCACCGGGACGCCGCTTTCAAAAATGGCCTGGGGCGCGCGGGGGCTGCCTTCCTCATGCACGGACTCAGGCCCGCCGGATAGGATCACCGCCTTCGGCTTCATGGCGTGGAAGGCGGCCTCGGCCGACTGGAACGGCACGATTTCGGAGTACACGCCCTCTTCCCGCACCCTGCGCGCGATGAGCTGCGTCACCTGGCTGCCGAAATCGACGATGAGAACCTTCTCGTGCTGCTGCTCGGACATTCGGACCCCGTATCATTCGTTCGGTCTGGGCGGCGGGACGCGCCGGCCTTTTACTCCACCCGGCGCAGAAGGGCGACGAAGAACCCGTCGGTCCCGGTTCTGCGCGGGCTCAATTGCAGTCCCTGGCCGCGGATGCTGGTGAAGGCGGCCAGGTCGGCCAGGCCCGCATCCTCGGCCACCCGCGCGGGCGGAATCAGCCGGAAACCGGGATTGCCGGCCAGGAAGCGCTCGATCTGCCCGTCGTTCTCGGCCGGCAGGAACGAGCAGGTGATGTAGGCGATACGCCCGCCCTGCTTCACCAGCCGGGCGGCGCGGGCCAGCACGGCGGCCTGGTCGGCCAGCCGGTCGTCGAGGCTGTTGGGCCGCATCCGCCACTTGGCGTCCGGGTTTCGCCGCCAGGTGCCGGAGCCGGTGCACGGCGCGTCGACGACGACGAGATCGGCCCGCCCGGCCAGCTTGGCGAGAGGCTCGTCGTCCTTGCCCCTTGGGGCGAGCACCTGCGCGTTGCGCACGCCGGCCCGGGTGAGGCGGTCGAAGATCGGGGCCAGCCGACGCTTGTCCGTGTCGGTGGCGAAGATCTGCCCCCGATTATCCATCGCCGCGGCGAGCGCCAGGGTCTTGCCGCCGGCGCCGGCGCACAGGTCGACGACCTGCATGTCGGGATCGGCCGCCGCCAGTTGCGCGGCCAGTTGCGAGCCTTCGTCCTGAACCTCGATCCAGCCTTTCTGGAACGCCGGCTCGGCCTGCACGGCGGGAGCGCGCGCGTCCTCGCCGATCACGATGCGCAGGCCGAGCGGCGCGCGCGCGGTCGGCGTCACGCCGAAATGCGCCAGCTCGGCAGCCGCCTTCTCGCGCGTCGTCTTGAGCGTATTGACGCGCAGGTCCACCGGGGCGCGTTGCGCCAGCGCCTGCGCCTCCTCCACGCGCCCCTCGCCGAACGCCTCGGCCAGTTGCGCGTCGAGCCATTCGGGATAGTCGCCCGCGACGTGAGGCGGCGCATCGGCCAGAGAGGGATGCTCCAGGGCCGCGCGTTCGGCGTCGGTCAGCGGTTCGGGCGCGAAGCGCGCGCCGGAGCACAGATCGTCGAACCGGGCCACTGACCAGTTGCGGGCGAGCCGAATTCCTCCCAGCAGCAGGGCGCGCGGCGAGGCCTCGCCCATGACGTGCGCGGCGGAGGCGCGCCGGCGCAGGACGTCATAGACCAGGCCAGCGATGGCCGAGCGGTCTCCCGACCCGGCGAAGCGGTGGCCGAGCCCCCAGTCCTTCAACGCGTCGGAGGCCGGCCGGCGGCGGGCCTCGATATCGGCCAGCACCTCGATGGCGGCGGAGAGTCGGGCGGCCGGCGTCATGCGTCAGATCCCTCGGCCGGGCTCTCGCCGTTTTGCGGCCATGTTTGAGCTTTCAACATTTCCACGCCGATTCCGGCCTTTCCACGATGGATTTCACGATGACCCGCATTTCCCGCATTGCTTGCCTCGCCGCCGTCGCCGTCGCTCTCGCCGCCTGCGCGACGGCGCCGCCTCCGCCGCCCGCGCCCGCCGCCCCGCCCGCCAAGAAGCTCGACGCGAAGACGCAGCTCGAGACCGGCCGCACCTACTGAGCGGCCTTCGACGTCACCGCGACATCGGATAGTTCGGGCTTTCGCGCGTGATGGTCACGTCATGCGCGTGGCTCTCGCGCAAGCCCGCCGAGGTAATGCGCACGAACTCCGCGCGCTCGCGGAAATCCGCCAGGGTCCTCGCGCCGACATAGCCCATCGCGGCGCGAAGGCCGCCGGCCAGCTGGTGCAGCACGCCCCCGACCGGTCCCTTGTACGGCACCTGCCCCTCGATGCCTTCCGGCACCAGCTTCAGCGTGTCCTTGATGTCCTGCTGGAAATAGCGGTCTGCCGAGCCGCGCGCCATCGCGCCGACCGAGCCCATGCCGCGATAGGCCTTGAACGAGCGGCCCTGGTACAGGAACACCTCGCCCGGGCTCTCGTCCGTGCCGGCCAGCAGCGAACCGACCATGGCGCACTCGGCGCCCGCCGCCAGCGCCTTGGCGAGGTCACCCGAGAACTTGATGCCGCCGTCCGCGATCACCGGAATGTCGTTGCGCAGCGCCACCTCGGCCGCGTCCATGATGGCGGTGAGCTGCGGCACGCCGACGCCCGCCACGATGCGGGTGGTGCAGATCGAGCCCGGCCCGATGCCGATCTTGACCGCGTCCGCGCCCGCGTCGATCAGCGCCTGGGTGCCGGCGCCGGTCGCCACGTTGCCGGCGATCACCTGCACCGAATTGGACAGCTTCTTCACCCGCGTGACGGACTCCAGCACGCGCTGCGAATGGCCGTGCGCCGTGTCGACGACGATGACGTCGCAGCCGGCCTCGATGAGCATTTCCGAGCGCAGGAAGCCCTGCTCACCGACCGTCGTCGCGGCCGCCACCCGCAGGCGGCCCTGCGCGTCCTTGGACGCGTTGGGATGAGCGACCTGCTTCTCCATGTCCTTCACGGTGATCAGGCCGATGCAGCGGAAATGATCGTCGACGACGAGCAGCTTCTCGATGCGGAACTGGTGCAGCAGCCGCTTCGCCTCGTCCTGGCCGACGCCTTCCCGCACGGTGATCAGCCGATCCTTGGTCATCAGTTCGGCTACGGGCTGATTGGGGCTGGTGGCGAAGCGCACGTCGCGGTTGGTGAGGATGCCGACGAGCTTGCCCGGCTTGTTGGCGGGCCCGCGCTCGACCACCGGAATGCCCGAGATGCCGTGCCGGCGCATCAGGCTGAGGGCGTCGTCCAGCGTCTCGTCGGGATGGATGGTGACCGGGTTCACCACCATGCCGCTCTCGAACTTCTTGACGGAGCGAACCTCCATCGCCTGCTCGTCGGGCGTGAGGTTGCGATGAATGACGCCGATGCCGCCGGCCTGCGCCATGGCGATCGCCAGCCGGGCTTCCGTCACCGTGTCCATCGCCGAGGAGATGATCGGCAGGTTGAGATGAATGCTGCGGGTCAGGCGGGTCCGGATATCGACATCGCCGGGCATGACCTCGGAATGACCGGGCTGGAGCAGCACGTCATCGAATGTCAACGCTTCCCTGATGAGCATGGCCAACTCCCCGGATGGATGTGCGAATAGAAAAAGCGCCGAGGCTTACGCCCGGCGCTCGCGATGACGAGTTGGCGCGTGCTGTTAGCACGGACCGACCCGAGTCGAAAGCGGAAATCAGCCGTCCGCGACGGCCGGGCTCGTCTTCCCCCCGCGAAAGCCGGTCGCGAGAACGTAGAGTTCGGCGGAATCGGCGCGGCTGGCGGCCGGCTTGACGTGCCGCACCACCGCGAAGTCCCGCTTGAGATCGGCCAGAAGCTGCCCTTCTGTGCCCCCCTGGAGGACCTTGGCGACGAACGCGCCACCGGGCGCGAGCACTTGCCGGGCGAAGTCGATGGCGAGTTCGGCCAGGGCGACGATCTTCAGATGATCGGTCTTCTTGTGCCCCGTGGCGTTGGCCGCCATGTCGGACATGACCACGTCGGCTTGCCCTCCCAGCATGGCCTTGAGCCGCTCGGGGGCGTCCTCGTCGAGGAAGTCCATGACCGTGAACTCGACGCCGGGCAAGGGATCGATGTCGAGGAGGTCGATGCCGATCACCCGGCCGCGCCCCTCCACCGAACCGACGCGCGCGGCGGCCACCTGCGACCAGCCGCCCGGAGCGGCCCCGAGGTCCAAGACGCGCTGGCCCGGCCGGAACAGATGGAACTTCTCGTCCATCTCCTTGAGCTTGTAGGCGGCGCGGGACTTGTAGCCTTCGCGCTTGGCGCGCGCCACGTACGGATCGTTGAGCTGACGTTCCAGCCAGCGTGTCTGCGATACCGTCCGCTTCCGGGCGGTCTTCACGCGCTGCTTGAGGGACCGTCCGCCCTCTCGGCCCGATGCGCCCTTGCCGCTCACGCGTACCGCCCGCGCCTTGAGGTCCAGACGCCGTCGGCGCTCATCAGCTCCATCAGGATGCCTTCCCTGAGCCCGCGATCGGCGATGCGCAGGCGGTCGGCGGGGAAAGCCCGCCGGATCGCCTCGAGGATCGCGCAGCCGGCCAGCACCAGGTCGGCGCGTTCGGACCCGATGCAGGGGTTCGCGGCGCGCTGGTCGAAACTCATGTCGAGCAACTGGTCCATCACGGTCTCGACGTCGGCGTCGTGCATCCACAGCCCGTCGACCTGACGCCTGTCGTAGCGCGGCAGCCGCAAATGGACGCCGGCGATGGTGGTGACCGTGCCGGACGTGCCGAGCAAATGAAACTTGTCGCAGCGCTCGGAGCCGGCGACGTCAGCGGCGAATTGCGACAGCATGTCCTCGACTTCGATCACCATGCGCTCGAAGGATTCGCGGCTGACCTCCACGCCGCCGTGCCGCTCGGCGAGCGTCACGACGCCGACGGGCAGCGACGTCCAGAAGCGGACGCGATCGCGCAGTTCGCCGCGCCGGCCGGCGGGCCCGTCCAGCCAGACGAGCTCCGACGACCCGCCGCCGATGTCGAACAGGAGTACGCCGGACGCGCGGGAATCGGCCAGCGCGGCGCATCCGGCCACGGCGAGGTGGGCTTCCGTCTCGCGGTCGACGATCTCTAGCTCGAGGTCGGCCTCCTCCCGGACACGGGCGATGAACTCGCCTCCGTTGGCGGCGGCGCGGCACGCCTCGGTGGCGATGAGCCGCGCCCGGCCGACGCCGCGCGCCTCCATCTTGCTCCTGCACACCTTCAGCGCTTCGATTGTGCGGCCGATGGCGGCTTCCTTGAGCCGCCCCGACGCGCCCAGCCCTTCGCCCAGCCTGACGATGCGCGAGAAGGCGTCGACGACGCGAAATCCGTCGGATGACGGCCGCGCGACCAGCAGGCGGCAATTATTGGTGCCGAGATCGAGCGCCGCGTAGGTGGACGTCTCCGGCCGTCGCGATGGGGCCTGGTGGTGCGGCCGCTGAGGGATCGGCGGAGCCAGTGGACGCGCGACCGTCGTCAGCTCGGCGGTGTCCCCGTCGAGGCTGCTGGTGACTGCGCCTGCGTCGTCAACCGGCACGTCGGCTCCTTCATCTCATTCACGGCATAACGTAAACGGTGTCGTGCCGCACTGCAAAGCGACTTGGCTCGCCGAACCCGGCCGCGAACCGCTTTCCATGCAAGACGATGCTGGCGGGAGAATGGCGGCCCGGCAATCAATCTCCCGGCGGCTTCTCGCCGCGCAGCTTCTTGACGGTCGCCCGGCGGCTTTTGCTGTCGAGACGCCGCTTCTTCGAGGCGAGAGTCGGACGCGTGGGACGGCGCACGAGCGGGCGCACGGCCGCCTGACGGATGAGGTCGAGCAGGCGCTCCAGCGCGTCTTGCCGGTTGCGCTCCTGCGTGCGGTGGCGCTGGGCCGTGATGACCAGCACGCCGTCCTGCGTCATCCGGCTGCCCGCGAGCGCCTTCAGCCTCTCCTTGACCTCGTCGGGGAGAGACGGCGAGCGGGCCACGTCGAGGCGCAGCTGAACCGCCGTCTCCACCTTGTTGACGTTCTGCCCGCCGGGGCCCGACGCCCGCAGGAAGCTTTCGTCGAGCTCACGCTCATCGAGGGAAATGCGGCCTGTGACGCGGATCATGGGCTTGCCCGAGGAGTGGACCGGCCTGTGCATAGCACATCGGCGCATGCGGGACGGTCTGCGAGGTTGCGGTGGCCGGTGACGGCCTGTTTGATGCAGGCCCACGCGAGTCGACACAACCGGCCGCGCGCAGGCGGAGGAACGGACATGACGCGGGATGCCGAGAACAGCGGGCTGCGCAAGGGGCTCACCTCCTACGGCGACCCGGGTTTTTCGCTCTTCCTGCGCAAGGTGTTCATCAAGGCGGCGGGCTATTCGGACGACGCCCTGGACCGCCCCATCGTCGGAATCGCGGACACCCGCAGCGACTTCAATCCGTGCCACGGCAACGTTCCGCAGCTGGTCGAGGCGATCCGCCGCGGCGTCATGCTGGCCGGGGCGCTGCCCATGGCCTTCCCGACCATCTCCATCCACGAATCCTTCGCGCATCCGACCTCGATGTACCTGCGCAACCTGATGGCGATGGACACCGAGGAGATGATCCGCGCGCAGCCGATGGACGCCATCGTGCTGATCGGCGGGTGCGACAAGACCATGCCGGCGCAGATCATGGCCGCCGTCAGCGCCGGCATCCCCGCCATCGTCCTGCCGGTGGGACCGATGGTGGTCGGGCATCATCGCGGCGAGGTGCTCGGGGCCTGCACCGACTGCCGCCGCCTGTGGGGCGAGCATCGCGGCGGACGTATCGACGCGGCCGAGATGGAAGCCATCGCCGGCCGTCTCGCGCCGTCCGTCGGCACCTGCATGGTGATGGGCACGGCCAGCACGATGGCCTGCATGGCCGAGGCGATGGGCATCGCCCTGCCCGGCTCCGCGACCGCGCCCGCCACCCACGCCGACCGGCTGCGGATCGCCGAGGCGACCGGTCGCGCCGCCGCCGCCATGGCAGCCTGCAAGGGGCCCAGGCCGAACGAGATCGTGACGGCGGATTCGCTGCGCAACGCCATGGCCGTGCTTCAGGCGATCGGCGGGTCCACCAACGGGCTGGTGCACCTCGCGGCGATCGCGGGGCGGGCGGGCCTGCCGCTCGACTACGCCACGTTCGACAGACTGGGCCGGGAGGTGCCGGTTTTGGTCGACCTCAAGCCCTCGGGCCAGCACTACATGGAGCACTTCCACCATGCCGGCGGCGTTCCGCGACTGCTGCGCGAGATCCGCGAGCATCTCGCGGCCGGCGCTCCCACCATCACGGGAGAGACCCTTGGCGCGTGGATCGACGCGGCCGAGGACACGCCCGGGCAGACGGTGATCCGCAGCCGGGACAACCCCGTGTCGCCCGAGGGCAGCATGGCGGTGCTCGGCGGCAACCTCGCCCCTCGCGGCGCGGTCATCAAGCAGTCGGCCGCCTCTCCCGCGCTGATGCGACACGAGGGCCGCGCGGTGGTGTTCGAGGACGTCGAGGACATGACCGCGCGCATGGACGACCCCGCGCTCGACGTGACGGCGCAGGACGTGCTCGTGCTGCGCAACGCCGGCCCGAAGGGCGCGCCGGGGATGCCCGAGAGCGGCTATTTGCCGATTCCCCGCAAGCTCGCCCGCGAGGGAGTGAAGGACATGGTGCGCATCTCGGACGCCCGCATGTCCGGGACGGCCTTCGGCACCATCGTGCTTCACATCGCGCCGGAGGCGGCGGTCGGGGGGCCGCTCGCCTTGGTGCGGGATGGCGACAGGATCCGCCTGGACGTGGAGGCGCGGACCATCGACCTGCTGGTGGACGAGGCCGAACTGGCGCGCCGGCGGGAGGAATGGACCCCCAGGCCGCCACGGCCGGCGGAAAACCGGGGCTATGCCCGCCTGTTTCGCGACCACGTGCTGCAGGCCGACGAGGGGTGCGACTTCGACCTGCTCAGGGCCCGGGGACCGGACGACTGACACGGAAGTCGATCCGAAACCGCGATCGTCTTGCCGGTTTCGGCCGCGATCTCCAGCCCGAATGTCGGCGGTTCGACAGAATGCATGTTGGAATCCGGCTCCATTGAAAGTTCCAATGTCCAGGTCCTTCGGAATCACCCCCGCGCGCCGCATTCCGGCGACCCTCGCCGGCCTTTTTGTCGCCGACGGGGACGGCTTCGTCACCCGCCCGGTCGACGAGGCCGAGCTCGACCTCGAGGGCTTCGTCCTGCCGGGGATCGCGATCGAGCGTCACCGGGGCCATGCCCGCGCCGCCGACGCGCGGACGCCGTGGTACCGGCGCGGGGAGCCGATCCGCAATTCCCGCCAGGTCTCGATCGTCTCGACCGCCGAGCTGGCGACGATCGCCCGGGGGCTCGACGTCCCGGCCGTCAGGCCCGAATGGCTGGGCGCCAACATGGTGATCGACGGGGTGGAGAACCTGTCCATGCTGGCGCGGGGCTCCCGCCTGTTTTTCGCCGGGGGCGCCGTGCTCGCGGTCGAGGAGCTGAACACGCCTTGCCGCAACCCGGGACGGGCGATCGCGAAGCAGTACCCGGACCGCGCGGGCCTCGACCTCGCCTTCGTCAAGGCGGCCGCCCGGCTGCGCGGGCTGGTGGCGTGGGTCGAGCGCGCCGGGACGGTCCGCGCCGGCGACGCGGTGGAGGTGCGCGTGCCCGAGCAGTGGGTCTACTAGCGCGCGAGGAAGGCCGCGAAGGCCGCCTTCGCCTCCGCCGAATCGAGACGTTCCGCGAAAGCGTCGAACTCGCGCTGCATGGCGGCGGCCAGTTCGTCCGGGTCGGGTCGCATCAGTCGCTTCGTCTCCAGCAGCGCCTCGCGCGGCAGCGCGGCAAGGCGGCTCGCGGCGGCGCGCGACGCCCGCTCCAGCTCGTCCTCGGGGACGACGGCGCTCGCCAGTCCCCAAGCGAGCGCGGTGTCGGCGTCAATCCCCTCGCCCAGCATCAGGAGCCGCGCCGCCCGCGCGTGCCCGACGAGGCGCGGCAAGAGCAGCGTGCTCGCCGCCTCCGGCACCAGGCCGAGCCCCACGAACGGCGTCAGGAACCGCGCCTTGGGCGACGCATAGACGAGATCGCAGTGGAGCAGGATGGTCGCGCCCACGCCGACGGCGAGCCCCGGCACGGAGGCGACGACCGGCTTGCGGCAAAAGGCGACCGCGTCGAGGAAGCGGCGAACCGGCGCGTCGGGCCCGCGCGGCGGATTGTCGAGGAAGTCGCGCAGATCGTTGCCGGCGGTGAACACGCCGCCCTCGCCGGAGAGCACGACGGCCCCGACGCCAGGGTCTGAATCGGCGTCGCGAAACGCCTCGGCCATCGCCGCGTACATGGCGGTCGTGATCGCGTTCTTCTTGGCGGCGCGCGCCATCGTGATCGTCGTCACCCCGTCCGCCCGCTCGACCCGGATCTCGTCGCTCGCCATGCCGAAGCTCCCTCGTTCCCGCCCGTCCAGATGGCGTCGGCGGCGGCCCGGAGGCAAGCCCGAACGTCGGTGAGGCTCCCCGAAGCGGCGCGGAACCGACCTATCGAGATGGCGTTTCATCCGCTCCCCAGCCCGACCAGAGGGTCGGACATCAGCCAATCGGGAGGCTTCGATGGCCAATCAGGATCGATGGAGACACGAGCAGGACCGCTACGGCTCGGGCCGCGAGCGCTGGAACGAACGCGAGCGCTGGGACGAGCGGCGCGACGACGACCGCGGCATGTGGTCCGGCGAGGGCGGACGCAGCCCCGACTACGGGCCGAGCCATCACCGCGGCATGTCGCAGGGCGGTGAATATGGCGGCTCCGGCGGCTATGGGCGCGGCTCCGGCGGCTCTTCGTATGGCGGCGGCTCGGGCTATCGCGGCGACTCCTCCTATCGCGGAGAGGCCGGTCCGTCCGGCTACGGTTCCGGCGAGCGCGGCTACGGTTCCGGCTACGGCCGCTCGGGCCGGCAGGACTATGGCTCGTCGTGGACGGGCGGCTCGAGCGAAGGCTGGGGCGGCTACGGCCGTGACGAGAGCTGGCGCGGATCGTCCGGCCGCTATGGCGGCGACAACGACCGCGGCTTCTTGGACCGGGCGACCGACGAGGTCGCCTCGTGGTTCGGCGACGAGGACGCCGAGCGCCGCCGCCGCATGGACGAGCGCGGCGAACATCGCGGCCGAGGCCCCAAGGGCTATGCGCGCTCCGACGACCGCATCCGGGAAGAGATCTGCGACCGGCTGACCGACGATCCGATGATCGACGCGAGCGACGTCGAGGTCTCGGTCTCGAACTGCGAGGTCACGCTGAGCGGCAATGTCGACCGGCGCGATATCCGCCGCCGGGCGGAGGACATCGCCGAGCGCGTCTCCGGCGTGAACCACGTGCAGAACAATCTGCGCGTGAGCCAGAACCAGTCGACCCCGATCGGCTCGACCGGCCTCGGCTCCGGCCAGACGTCGAGCACGGGCGCCTCGTCGACCACGACGGGAAGCAGCTCGCAGTCGGTCTACGGCAGCGGAACGTCCTCCGGCACGTCGACGAAGTCGGGACTCAGCGGGTCCTGAACCCACTCGCGGCGTGGCCCCGGTCCTGGGGCCGCGCCGTCATTCGCATCATCCGGGGAGACGAGGCCGAGGAGACAAGGCCGAGGAGACAAAGCATGGCGACGCAGCACGGTAGCGGCCAGGGCGGAGACACGGCGCACCGCGCGCGGGCCGACCGCACGGCGCAGGCGGAGCGCGACATCCAGCGCGGCATCGACGAGAAGAAGGGCGGCGGCGGCGGCGAAGCGGGCCCGGCGCAGCTCGGGCAGCGGCGCTATCCCGAAAATCCGCTCCCCGAACAGCACCAAGCGAAGCCCGGCCTCGAGTCGAAGCTCGACCCGCGTCCCATGTTCGAGGCGCCAGCCTATCGCGGTTCCGGCAAGCTCGAAGGCATGGCCGCGCTGATCACCGGCGCGGATTCCGGCATCGGGCGCGCCGTCGCCGTGCTCTACGCCCGCGAGGGCGCGGACGTGGCCGTCGCCTATCTCGACGAGCATGAGGATGCGCGCGAGACCCAGCAGGCCATCGAGAAGGAAGGCCGCCGGTGCATCCTGCTGCCCGGAGACGTGGCGGACTCCGCCTATTGCAAGGACGCCGTGTCCCGCACGGTCGAAGCCTTCGGCAAGCTCGACATCCTCGTCAACAATGCCGCCTTCCAGGAGCATGTCGAGAAAATCGAGGACCTGACGGACGAACACTTCGACCGCACGCTGAAGACGAACCTCTACGGTTATTTCAACATGGTGAAGGCCGCCCTGCCCCATCTCAAGCAAGGCAGCTCCATCCTTCTCACCGGCTCGGTCACCGGCATCATGGGCAGCAAGCAATTGCTGGACTATTCGATGACGAAGGGCGGCATCCACGCGTTCGGGCGGTCGCTCGCCGGGCATCTGCTGGAGCGGGGAATCCGCGTCAACGTCGTCGCCCCGGGCCCGGTGTGGACGCCGCTCAATCCCGCCGACAAGACGGGAAAAGACGTCGCCCAATTCGGCGCGTCGGTGCCGATGAAACGGCCGGCCCAGCCCGAGGAGATCGCGCCGGCCTATGTCTTCCTCGCCGCGCCGTCGTGCTCCAGCTACATCACCGGCGAAATCCTGCCGATTATCGGCGGATATGGCTGACCTCGCAGGGCTCGCCATCAATTTGCTCGCATTTCTCCACGACCGCGCCGCCGATCTCAATAAAGCTTGAACCCTGGAGGTGCGGCGCTTGCGTCCGAAGGCGCGGAAGCAAGGGACGCCGCGTTCGAACGGGAGTTCTCGCCATGTTCGTTCGGTCAACGGTTCGCGGTGTCGTGGCGGCGGGCCTCACCCTTGCCCTCGGCGTTGGCACGATCGCCGCGTCGGCTGCGCCGGCGCAGGCTCAGGCGCGCGGCTTCTACGGCGCGCGCCACTATCCGGGCGGCGGACACTATTATCCCGGCCGGTACTACGGTTACGGCTACCGGCACTACAATGCCGGCCCCGCGATCGCGGCGGGATTGATCGGAGGGCTGGCGCTCGGCGCGCTGGCGACCGCTCCCTACGGGTATGGCTATGGCGGTTACGGCGGCTACGGATACGGCTACCCCGCCTATAATGGCCCGGTTTACTACAACCCCGGATGTTACTGGCGGAACGCGCGTGTCTATGACGCCTGGGGTCGCCCATACTGGCGGCGCGTCCAGATCTGCTCCTGACGGCCGCGAGTCAGCACGCCAGCGTCGCCGCTTCGTTATCCACGGTTGTATGCACAATTCGTCGGCGGAGCGTGATAGTGTCGGCGCGTGGGACGCGGCGTGGCGCTGGCCCACCGTGTGGCGCGGCGGGCGTGCCTCGCCGCGACGAGGTTGACGGTGTTTTCGCTGGACCGATCCCACCTTGTACCGCTCGGCGACATCGAACCTCCCCACCTTCGGAGGCTCGTCGACTACTGGTGGTCGCTGGAAGTCGACGGCCTGCCCTCCCTGGCGGACCTCGACGCAAGGCGAATTCAGGTCGAGCCGGGGCGCGTCCACCTCCTGCGGGTCGAGGGGCCCAACCGGTTCCGCTTCCTGCACTACGGAGCGACGGTCACCAATCCCGACGCGCGCGACATGTCCGGCCTGACGACGGCCGACTACGAGGACAAGGCGTTCGGCGCGCTCGTGACCGCCCACTACCAGGAAGCCGTCGACGCGCGGCAGCCCGTCTGCCGCCGCGTATCCGCCCACTGGAACGCGGCCGACTACGACTATATCCGCCTGACGATGCCCTTCGGCCTCCACCGCCAGCGCGTGGAGTTCCTGATCGTCTGCACGCATCGCATCGCCGTTCCTGGCGCGCTGGAACGCCCGCCCGGCCCCTCCCCCGATCCCGCCGTGCTGCGCGACACCATGGAGCGCAGCCGCCGCCTCGCCGCGCAGATTCACGGCCACGAGATCGGCGTCGGGCTGGAGGGCATCGCGGCGGCGGCCGAACTGCGCTTCGCGGAGTCGGTGGAGCTGGCCGTCAGGCGCGGGCGTGAGGACGACGCGAGCTTGCAGCCCATCGAGGAATGACCGACAAATCGTCCGCGCAGCAGCAGACGGGGCCGGCATGCTTCCGAACGGAGACAGCTTCGAGGAGGTCCGCGACCGGTTCTCCTGGGTGATTCCGGAGCGCTACAATATCGGTGTCGACGTTTGCGACCGCTGGGCGGCGCGCGACCCCGGCCGGGTCGCGCTGGTGCATGTGCGCGACGACGGATCGGCGCGCGACATCACCTTCGGCGAATTGCGGGACACGACCAACCGCCTCGCCAACGGCCTCGCCGCGCGCGGCGTGGGCCGGGGCGACCGTGTCGGCATCCTGCTGCCGCAGGCGCCGGAGACCGCCTACGCCCATATCGCGGCCTACAAGCTCGGCGCCATCGCCATTCCGCTGTTCACGCTGTTCGGCGTGGAGGCGCTCACCCATCGCCTGCGCGACGCGGGCGCGTCGGCGGTCGTCACCAACGCCGAAGGCGCGGCCAAGCTGGCCGCGATCCGCGACGGCCTTCCCGACCTGAAGCTGGTCGTCACCACCGACGGCCAGCCGGAGGGCGCGGTCGATCTCGCCTCCGTGATGGCGGGACAGTCCGACCGGTTTACCCCCGTGGATACCGGGCCGGACGACCCGGCCCTGATCATCTACACCTCGGGCACCACGGGCCAGCCCAAGGGCGCGCTGCACGCCCACCGCGTTCTGCTGGGGCACCTGCCGGGGGTGGAGATCAGCCACGACCTGTTTCCGCAGCCCGGCGACCGGATCTGGACGCCGGCCGACTGGGCCTGGATCGGCGGCCTGCTCGACGTGCTGCTGCCGGCTCTGCATCACGGCGTGCCGGTCGTCGCCCGGCGTTTCCCGAAGTTCTCGGCGGAGGCGGCGTTCGCGCTGCTTCAGGACCAGCGCGTGCGCAACGCTTTCATCCCGCCGACGGCGCTGAAGATGATGCGCGCCGTGCCCGACGCGCGCTCACGCTGGACGCTCGACCTGCGCACGGTGGCGAGTGGCGGCGAGACGCTGGGGGCGGAGTTGCTGGCGTGGGGACGCGACGTGCTCGGCGTGACGATCAACGAGTTCTACGGCCAGACCGAGTGCAACATGATCGTCTCCTCCTGCGGGCGGCTGACGCCGAACCGTGCCGGCGTGATGGGCCGCCCCGTCCCCGGCCACGACGTCGACGTGATCGACGCCAGCGGACGACGCTGCCCCGACGGGACGCAGGGCGACATCGCGGTGCGGCGGGGCGACCCGGTGATGTTCCTCGGCTACTGGAACAACGACGCCGCGACCCGCGCCAAGTTTCGCGGCGACTGGCTCGTCACCGGCGACATCGGCGTCCGTGAAGCGGACGGCGCGCTGCGCTTCGTCGGGCGCGACGACGATGTCATCACGTCGGCGGGATACCGGATCGGGCCCGGCGAGATCGAGGATTGCCTGCTGCGCCATCCGGCCGTGCGCCTCGCCGGCGTGGTGGGGAAGCCGGACGCGGACCGCACCGAGATCGTCAAGGCCTATGTGGTGGTCAAGGAGGGCGTCACACCCGACCCCGCGCTCGCCGCGGACATCGCGAACCACGTGAAGACCCGCCTCGCGGCCCATGAATATCCACGGGAAATCGAGTTCGTCGACGACCTGCCGCTGACCACGACGGGGAAGATCATCCGCCGTGAACTGCGCGAGCGGGCTCGCGCCGGAGGCTGACCGCGCGGCTACTTGGTCCGCGTCGGCGTCGGGGGCTCGGCCGATCCGTCGCGCGCCGTGCGCGGATAGACGATCTTGCGGTGCTCCGCGCACCAGGACGAGGACCCGACGCGCGGCGCGCCGCAGAACACCAGCTCCTGCCCCGCCTCCTCGATGACCCAGCGGCAGTGACTGTCGCGCAGATCGTAGAGCCTCACGCCCCGGCGGGGCCCGCCGCGGGACTTCATGCGCGCCAGCACGTCCCTCGGCGAAGGGCCCGGCTTCGGCGCGGGCGCGGCGACCGGCGCGACTTGCGCGGGCTTGGGGACTTGCGCCGGCTTGGCGACCGGCCTGGCCGCCTTCGCGGCCTTGGCCGCCGCAGCCCCGGGTTTCGTGGGCGCGGCCGGGGCGGGCCTGGCGGGAATCGTCTTCGGCGAGGACGCCTTCAACGGCGAGGCCTTCGGCGCGGCGGGCGTGGCGGGCGAGGGACGTTCGGCGGCGGTTTTCGACTTCGGGGCGGCGGCGGATTTCGCCACGGCTTTGCGGAGCTCCTGCGTCCCGAGGGTCTTTCCGGGCGTCGCCTTGCGACCCGTCGACTTGACCATTCCATCCCCCGCGACACCGCAACGCTGCTCCACGCCATGGATGGCGGGACAGAGCGCGCCCTGAAAACGTCGGTTTCCTGACACAATTGTCAAGCGGCAATTAACAAGGGGCGCAAGCGACTTCCGGCGGCGGATTGAATTTTCGCGGGAACAGGATGACCGGTCCCGCGCGTTGACCGGCGAGCCAATGCCCGGAATTCGATGCCGCTAAAGCCTCGCGATACCCCCGTTCAGGACGGTTCGGCCCCGGCGTCCGGAGCCCTGCCGCGACTGCCCCTGCCGCTCTCTTTCGAGCCCATGGAAGCCCGCCTCGCCGGGGACCTTCCGGACGGCCCGGACTGGCGCTTCGAGCCGAAATGGGACGGATTCCGCTGCCTCGCCTTCCGCTCGGGGGACGACGTCGACCTGCGCGCCAAGTCGGGCAAGCCGCTGGCGCGGTACTTCCCCGAGATGGTCGCGGCGCTGCGGGCCCTGCCCGCCGACCGCTTCGTGCTCGACGGCGAACTGGTCATCCCGCAGGGCGACTCGCTGTCCTTCGACGCGCTGCAGATGCGCCTGCATCCGGCCGAGAGCCGCGTGCGCAAGCTGGCGGCGCAGTCGCCCTCGGTCCTGATCGCCTTCGACCTGCTGGCGGCCGACGGCGCCCCGCTGACCGACCGCCCGCTGTCGGAGCGCCGCCTTCTGCTGGAGGCGTTTATGGCCCGCCTGCCCGCCGACGCGCCGCTGCGCCTCTCCCCCGTCGCGCCCGACCGCGCCCGGGCGCTGCGCTGGCTCGACCTCGCGGGCGACGCGCTCGACGGCGTGGTCGCCAAGCGGCTCGACCTTCCCTACGCGCCGGGCGAGCGCGCCATGGTGAAGGTGAAGCGCCTGCGCACCGCCGACTGCGTCGTCGGCGGCTTCCGCTTCGAGGCCGGCAAGCGCACCGTCGGCTCGCTCCTGCTCGGCCTCTACGACGAAGCCGGGCTACTCGACCACGTGGGCTTCACCTCGGCGCTCTCGGCGGCCGAGCGCGCGGAGCTGACGCCTCGCCTTCTCGCTTTGGTGGAGCCGCCGGGCTTCACCGGCAAGGCGCCCGGCGGGCCCAGCCGCTGGAACGCCGGCAAGGACACGGCCTGGGAACCGCTGCGGCCCGAACTCGTCGTCGAGGTCCAGTTCGACCAGGTGACGGGCCAGCGCTTCCGGCACGGGGCGCGGCTGGTGCGCTGGCGTCCCGACAAGGCGCCGCGCCAATGCACGATGGAGCAGCTGGCGAGCGAGGGCCGCCCCGCCCGCCTCATCGCCGAACTGACGGAGACGTGATGCCCGCCGCCCGACGCGCCACAGCCAAGCCCGCCGCCGAGACGGCCGAGATCGCCGGGGTCCGGCTCACCCACCCCGACAAGGTGCTCTATCCGGAACAGGGCATCACCAAGCGCGACCTCGCGGCCTATTACGAGGCCGTGGCGCCGGCCATGCTGCCGCACGTCGCGGACCGGCCGATCACGCTGGTGCGCTGCCCGACGGGCCGGCGCTCGAAATGCTTCTACCAGCGCCACGCCGGCTCCGGCGTTCCCGCGTCGCTGTCGCGCGTCACGGTGCCGGGCCTGGAGACCTCGGGCGCGTATCTCTATTTGCGCGACGCGACGGGCCTGGTCTCGCTCGTGCAGCTCGGCGTGCTCGAAATCCACCCGTGGGGCGTGCGCGTGGACGAGCCCACGAGGCCAGACCGCGTCATCCTCGACCTCGACCCGGGCGAAGGACTCGCCTTCTCCGATGTCGTCGCGGCGGCGCGCGACGTCCGCCGCGAGCTCGAGGAGGCGGGGCTCGTCTGCTTCGTCAAGACGACCGGCGGCAAGGGCCTGCACGTCGTCGCGCCGCTGACGCGCGATCACGAATGGCCGCAGGTGAAGGCGTTCGCGCGCGCCATGGCGAACCGGCTCGGCGAGCGCGAGCCCGACCGTTTCCTCACGCGCATCGCCAAGGCCGAGCGCGTCGGCCGTATCTTCATCGACTATCTGCGCAACGACGCCACCTCAACCGCCGTCGCGCCCTATTCGAGCCGGGCGCGGGAAGGCGCGCCGGTGGCGACGCCGCTCGAATGGGACGAATTGCGGCCGGGGCTCGACCCCGCCGCCTTCAACGTCCGCACGATCCCCGACCGGCTGAAGACAAAGGGCGACCCCTGGGCCGACATCGCACGCGCCGCGAGGCCCCTGCCCCGCGCGCCTTGAGCCCGCCGATCAGCCGCCCGCGACGCCCTGCGTGTTGACGTAGAGTGCGTAGACCGACTGGCTCGCCGCCATGAACAGCCGGTTGCGCTTGCGCCCGCCGAAGCAGACATTCGCGCAGCGCTCGGGCAGCGCGATGCGCCCGATCGGCGCGCCGTCCGGCGCGAACACGCACACGCCGTCGAGCTCCGGCGATCCCATGCCCCAGCCGCACCACAGATTGCCGTCGACGTCGCAGCGCATTCCGTCGGAGGTCCCGGCTCCGCAATCGATGACGACGCGGCGGTTGGCGAGCGCCCGGCCGCCGTCGCGGACATCGTAGGCGACGATCAGCCGGTTCGGCCGCGCGCGCGATTCGACGACATAGAGCACGCTTTCGTCGGGCGAGAAGCACAGGCCGTTCGGCCCCGCCGAGGCCTCGACGACGACGGAGACCGCGCCCGTCTCGCCGTCGACGCGATAGACGTTCTGCGGCAGCTCGGGCTCGGCCTGGTCGCCCTCGTAATTGCCGGCGATGCCGAAGGGCGGGTCGGTGAACCACACCGAGCCGTCCGACTTCACCACCACGTCGTTGGGCGAGTTCAGCCGCTTGCCGTCGAAGCTGTCGCACAGCACCGTGATCCGCCCGTCATACTCGGTGCGGGTGACGCGCCGTCCGCCGTGCTCGCAGGTCACGAGCCGGCCCTGGCGGTCGCGCGTGTTGCCGTTGGCGTTGCGCGACGGCTTGCGGAACACCGACACCGCGCCCGTCTCCTCGTCCCAGCGCATGATGCGGTCGTTGGGGATGTCGCTCCACAACAGGCAGCGCGCGTCGCCGAACCACACCGGCCCCTCGCTCCACCGCATCCCCGTCGCCAGCCGCTCCACCGCGGCCGAGCCGATCCTGTAGGCCTCAAAGCGCGGATCCAGCACCTCGACGGCGGGGTCGGGATAGAACGGACTGGGCTGCCACATGGGGGGACCTCCGCGATGCGCGGCGCGCGCCCGCGTTTTAGACCACGGCCCACCGGCCTTGGAAACCCTGCCGGCGGCCGCGCGCCGGCCGGCGGGAGCCGCGCGAAAATCCGCCACGACCCGCTTGTCAACGCCGCCCGGCTTCGCTATTGAACCCGCCTACCGCGCCGGCCGCCTCGCCGCCGGCGACCGGTCCCGCTGGGGGATAGTTCAACGGTAGAACAGCGGACTCTGACTCCGTTAATCTTGGTTCGAATCCAGGTCCCCCAGCCAAATATCTTTCTTTTAGTGAAAATCTCCCGTGTCACTACGGCCTGGAAACGTGTCACCGGCCGGCGTTACTCCTGATATCCGCTCGCCATCCGCTGCGCCCAGGGCGACACCGCCTCCGGTTGCCGTCCCGGGATGGCGAAGCCTAGAGCGGAGCGGAATTGCACGGAATCGGACGACCTGGCGTCAACGCCCCGATGGCCGATCTGCGCACTTTCCCGACGCTGTGTTAAGAACATTCTTATGAACTTCGAGCCCCTCACGACCAGGAGGTCAATTCATGCCCGCATACATGGTTGTGCAATCCTCCGTAAATGACCCTCAACAATACGCAAAATATGTTGAGGCGGTCGTCCCGCTGATAACGAAGGCTGGCGGTCGGTTTATAGTACGGCGTCCCGAAGTGGTTGTCCTTGAAGGAACTCACGATGGGAGGCGGCTCGTCATATTTGAATTTCCGTCTCTCGACCATATCAAGAAATTCTGGAATTCACCCGAATACGCGCCGGTAAAAAAGATTCGCGAGGATGCTGCGGTGTTGGATATTTGGGCGGTAGAAGGTGTGTAAGGGAAATATGTCTCGTTGAACGTTGAAAGGTCCGCTTAAAAGGCCGCTCGTTTGAACGTGTAAGCATTCGTCCCGGGCGCGAGATCGACCGGACGCCCCGACGCGAAGTCAGACTTCCGCCTTGCCGCGGATGGAGCCGGTGGAAGATTCTCCTTCCATTTCGTGCACATCGTCCCGAAATGAGAGTGCCATCTCTTCCGCGCCAACCAATTTCCGCGCACGGCCACGAGGTCGGCCGTGACGGCGGAGCCGACGGGCTGGCCCGCGCGCTCCGGCCGGCGTTCCGCCGCGCCCCACCGTTGCCGGAAATCCCGTTCGCGCGCATGCTCGGCCGGGACCTCGACGGAAGGCGGCCATGTTGCAGCGGGCGGATGGAGCGGGAGGAGCGCGGGCGGGCGCGGGCCCGATCGTCAAGCCCGGCGTGGTGGCGGCGCGCGTCTATAGCGGCGGGCGCTGGATCACGGACACCACCGTCGAGCGCGCCGGCGAGTGGGCCCAGAAGCCCGGCCACGTCGTCTGGATCGGCCTCTACGAGCCGACGGCCGAGCTGCTGCGCACCATCCAGCAGGAATTCCAGCTGCACGACCTCGCCATCGAGGACGCCTCGCGCGGGCACCAGCGGCCGAAGATCGAGCAATACGGCGACACGCTGTTCATCGTGGCGCGCACGGCGCAGATGGTGGACGGCCGGATCGCCTTCGGCGAGACGCACGTCTTCCTCGGCCACGGCTACCTGATTTCGGTCCGCCACGGCCCCTCCACCTCCTACGCGGCGGTGCGCGACCGGGCCGAGGCCTGCCCCGGCGCGTTCGCGCGGGGAGAGAACTACATTCTCTACGCCATCCTCGATTTCATCGTCGACAACTACATGCCCGTCATCGAGATGATCGAGGACGAGGTCGACGCGCTCGAGGAGCGTGTGGTCAATTCGCTGCTCACCGGCAACGAGGTCGAGCGGCTCTACCAGCTTCGCCGCGACCTCTTGCGCCTGCGCAACGCCGTGGTGCCGCTCGTCGATGTCTGCCGCAGGCTCGAGCATTCGGAGGTGATGCCGATCGAGGCGGCCTTGCAGCCGCTGTTCCGCGACGTGACGGACCATGTGCGGCGGGTGCAGGAAGCCATCGACGCGCAGCGCGAGGTCCTCGCCTTCACCTACGAAGCCAGCGTCATGGCCGGACAGGCGGAGCAGACCGCCGTGTCGCGGCGGCTGGCGGCCTGGGCGGCCATCCTCGCCGTTCCCACCGCCGTCGCCGGCATCTACGGCATGAACTTCAAGTTCATGCCCGAGCTGGAATGGGAATACGGCTACCACGCGACCATCCTGGTGATCGTGACGGCCTGCGCGACGCTTTACTGGCGTTTCAAGCGCAACGGCTGGCTCTGAACGGCGGTCCCGCGCCGGACGGGGCGGCTTGCGTCCGCGTGCCAGACCTTTCCGAAGGACCGTCCTGAGACTGTCCGGGCGAACCCGAAGGGACGTTCGCACCCGATCGGCGACCCCGCGGACTGGCGGGTTCTGCCGATCCGGCGGGCGCTGCCAGAATGGCGGTCCGCCTCCTATCCTTCTGATTTCAATCAGGATTTTTCGTCTTTCGGCGTGGCTTACTGCCAGCTTGGCAGATCGGCGGGCATGAAGCCGGCTCCCGTCGAGTCCAATTATCTTCGTCATTTCAATCGCTTGGAAACATCTTCCGCGTTGGCACGCCGATTGCCAATCCGATGGTGGTCCGCCGCTTTGAGCGGACGACGAAAGGGTCGCACATGCGGGTCGCGGGTTGGGCAGCGGGTTTTGCGGTTGCGCTTTGTCTCGCCGCGCCGGGCGCGGCGCAGACGGCGTATCCGATCGCGGGCGTGAACCCCGACCGGCGGCCGGAAGGCGCGCCGACCATCAAGAGCGTCCAGCACGACGCCGCCTGGCGCGCCCGCTTCTACAAGGGCGTCGCCCAGCCTTATCCGCCGGGCCTCGGCGAGGCCGACCAGGGCGACTGGTTCACGCCGTTCAACCGGCCCGGCGCGACGCCTCCCTACGATTTGCGGGGATGGCACGCCAGGACGCCCCGCGAGGGCGCGCGGCCGGCTTCGAAGTCACGGTCCTAAGTCCGTGGGGGCGGGTTTGGGGGAACCCGCGTCTGATGCATAGGCCTCGTTTCCCCTTTCCGGACGAGGCGCCAATCATTTTCAGGAGTTCATGATGAAAACGTCCGTCAAGGGTCTCATGTGCGCGTCGGCTCTCGTTGGCCTGCTCGCACTCCCGGCGGTCGCCCAGCAGCAGGGCATGTCCGGGATGGGCGGCATGTCCGGAATGGGCGGCATGTCCGGCATGGGCGGAATGTCCGGCATGGGCGGCATGTCCGGCATGGGCGGCATGTCCGGCATGGG